>CP011392.1:0-1200000 GCA_001005265.1 Dehalogenimonas sp. WBC-2 | reverse complement strand
TGAGTACAGCCAGGCCGAAGATCAATTTATGTTCTCCGGGGATACGCCATAGGGCGTAGATTACCGCAATCAGCATAAATATAATTAGTATCACTTGAAGTGTATCTACTCCGGCTAATACGAAAGGGGCGGTTAACAGGAACGACCCTGCCGGATAATTCAGACGGGTCTCCAGTTCCACAGGCACGGTTTCAGTGTTTAGCTGAGCTTCTGCCCAGATATCAGCCAATTGTGTTTGGGACGGATAAGGGAAAACTTCAGAGAATCGGCCTTCCTGTAATGGTGTAAGATTAATAAAAGGGCCATCAAATTGGTTCATAGCGGTGACCACGTTTGACTGGGCATAGGGATTTTCCCCATTGATGATGCTTTCAGTTGCCTGAAAAGTTAGTGCGGCACCATCAGAGTATCGGGGCTGCGTTTCAAGGGAACTAAACAAACTACCGATCGGTTCCGGGAAATCAGCAGCATGGATGATATCAGCTTTAAGTCCAAAGTAAGAACCTGCAATAGCGATACAGACCACCGCTGATACAATAACACTGCTCCGGGCAACAAACTTGAGTTGCCTGCTGAATCTCTCAAAGTAGATATCAGTTTGTGGCAGGGTAACTAACCACAGCATCACGAACCATAGAATCCAAAACAATACACCCCAGGCGGATTTTGTTTGACTGGCGGAGAAACTATCACCGGAAAGGGCAGAGTATGCCGCTTTTGCAATAAGGGATATAAAAAAGAGGCTGACCCTGGGGGTTACCGACTTAAACATATTTAATTGAAATCCTCCATATTGGGCAAATTGAGTTGTTGCCAGACTGACAATACTAGCACAGCGGATGCGGCTGTAGTGACGGAAATGAGCCCTAACTCTGGATCACAACTTTTTTGCTATAATTATTGTACTTGAAATCGTAAGGAAGGCGATACTTATTTTGCCAATTATAGAACAGACACTTGGTAAACTTCTACTGGAGCATAAGCTGACCATCGGCACCGTGGAGTCAGCTACCGGGGGTCTGACGGCGGCACGTATCATTTCGGTGCCCGGGGCATCCGTTTATTGCATGGGCGGAATCATCGCTTATCACAATGAGATTAAAATGAGCCTGGCCGGAGTAAATTACGCTACCCTTTTGGCTTATGGCGCTGTTAGTTCACAGGTTGCGGAACAGATGGCAACAGGTGGACGGAAGGCACTCGGGGTTGATATTTGTCTCTCCGATACCGGTATCGCCGGACCGGATGGGGGTACGGAAGACAAACCGGTTGGCCTGTACTATATCGGACTGGCGACCCCTAAGGGAATCTGGAACCGGAAATTCGTCTTCAAGGGCGAGCGCAATCAAACACGCGAGGCGGCCGTTATCGCGTCTCTTGAATGGGTTGTAGAGATACTATCCAGATAGACCGGTTTCGTTCCTGTTGATTGTCACAACGGCGAAATTGGCTGAGGCCGGTTTATCTGTTTTGAAGTGCCGCCGATTGGATTTCAAAAAGGTTGCGAATGCCTTTTTCCGCCAGGGTCAACACCGTATCAATGGTGTCTCTGGTATAGCTCTTTCGTTCAGCCGTGCCCTGAATTTCTATGAACTCACCTTTTGAGTTCATCACTAAATTGAAATCAGAGTCAGCGTTGCAATCTTCGTCGAAAGAAGGGTCGAGTAAGATATCGCCTTTATACACACTGACACTTACCGCTGCCACCTGAGATTTTAACGGTATCTGTTTAATAACTCCCAGCCGCTGCAGTTTGTCAAAGGCCAGATACAGGGCAACATAGCTGCCGGTGATGGCCGCGGTGCGGGTGCCGGCATCAGCCTGGACAACATCGCAATCAACCACAAAGCTACGTTCCCCCAGCGCTGACAGATCAGTTATGCCTCTGAGGGAGCGGCCGATCAGTCTTTGTATCTCCTGACTGCGCCCGGAAATTTTGCCCTGAGTTGAATCACGGGGAGTGCGCGTGGAGGTAGATCGCGGCAGCATGGCGTACTCCGCGGTTACCCAGCCTGTCCCTGAATTTCTCAAAAATGGCGGCACTCTATCTTCCATTGAAACAGAACAGATAACTCTTGTTTGGCCCTGTTCAATCAGTACAGAACCATCTGCGAATGTTTGGAATCCGGGAGTGAGTTTGATTGGGCGAAGTTCATCGGGAGCGCGGCCGTCGATTCGGGGCATGGTTCAACCTTTCTATCGTAAGCGGATGGGCCAAGTATAACACGAAGACGAAATCAGCGCCGGGAAATCTTATTGATAAAGGCTGTGCCGGGAAAGGCCATTGTGGTAATTGTATCAGGGTCTGACCTGACCTGAGCCATATACCAGCCATTTATAGCTGGTAATCTCCTTAAGCCCCAGAGGGCCGCGGGCGTGCATCTTTTGAGTGGAGATGCCAACCTCCGCTCCCAGCCCGAACTGGGCGCCGTCTGTGAAGCGAGTCGAGGCATTGACGTAGACTGCAGCGGCGTCAACCTCATTAAGAAAGCGCTGCGCATTGGTATAATCTTCTGTTATGATAGCCTCGGAGTGACCATCGCCGTAGGTGGCAATATGTTCAATAGCTTCATCCACCGAATCCACCACCTTAACGGCAGCAGTAAGTGCCAGGTATTCCTGTCCCCAGTCTTCCTCTTTCGCCTCAACAAGTTTTAAGTCAGGGTTCTTAGAAAGAATGGCCATTGAGATCGTATCGCAACGCATTTCCACGCCTGCTTTGTCCAACTCAGCGGCCATCAGGGGAAGATATGCGGCGGCGATATCTTTGTGTACCAGAACGGTATCCAGGGCGTTGCAGGCAGAGGGTTTCTGCACCTTGGCATTATAAACTATGGCTATAGCGTCTGCCATTTTAGCGCATGAGTCTATAAATGTATGGCATACCCCAGCCCCGCCGGCCACCACCGGAATGGTGGAATTATCTTTAACTGATTTAATCAGACCAACGCCGCCGCGAGGAATAACAAGGTCGATGTAATCGTTCATCCTCAGCAAATGCGGTACCAATGCACGGTCGGTATTGTCGATGAACTGGACGACATCGGGGTCGATACCGGCGCGTTTGACTGCTCCGTGGATAACCTCAACCAGCGCTTTGTTTGAATGGATAGTCTCCTTGCCGCCGCGTAAAATGACCGCGTTTCCTACCTTGAGACATAAAGCCGTGATGTCTACAGTAACATTAGGCCGTGACTCATAGATAGCGGCAATGACCCCCAGCGGTACTCGTTTTTTACCGATGGTGAGCCCGTTCGGGAGTGTTCTCATATCGAATATCTCACCTATCGGGTCTGGCAAGGCGGCGACATTGTGTACGTCGGCGGCGATAGCCTCCAGACGGGGTTTGGTGAGAAGAAGGCGGTCGAGCATGGCCGCGTTCATACCTGCAGTCCGGGCTGCCATCTGGTCTGCGGCATTGGCTTCAAGAATACCCGGCATATGCAGCAGTAAGTCATCAGCGATATTTTTTAGAGCTGCATTCTTAATTGTTGTGGTGGTATATGACAGCTTGCGGCAGCCCTCTTTGGCGAGGCGGCATTTGAGTTCCAGTGCTCTTTCAGCGTCCATTTATCACCTGCGATGTGTTTATTGGTCAAGTATAGTTTAAGGCGGGCGAGAGAGGCAAGGTGTTGGATGCAGGGCGGGTTTGGATTTCTTTTATTACCTTGTCCCGATATGAAGCCGCTGTTATAATGTCGGACAAATCAACAAACGTTATGACGAACGAAATTATTTACCGGCGAATTGTGGTTAAGCTGGGCACCAACCTCCTGACCGGAGGCACAGGTCGGCTTGACCCGACAATCATGGCCAGTCTGGTTGCCCAGATTGCCGTGGTAGCCGGGCGCGGGGTTGAGGTCTTGCTGGTGACATCGGGCGCTATCGCAGCCGGCAAAGAGAAACTGGGTGGGGTATACAAGAAGGCAAAAGATATTCCTTACAAACAAGTACTGGCGTCTGTTGGACAAAGCAGGCTGATGAATATTTATGATGACCTGTTTAGTGTTCATGACCTGACGGTGGCCCAAGCCTTGCTGACCCGGGCTGACCTGAATGATCGTTCAGGCTATCTGAATGCCCGTAATACGATGTTGGCGCTTATGGAACTGGGTGTCATCACTATTGTCAACGAAAACGATGTTGTGGCTGTGGATGAGATACGGGATGCCAAGTTCGGTGATAACGATAACTTATCAGCCATGGTGGCGAACCTTGTCGACGCTGACCTGCTGCTGATTCTGACCGACCTGGAAGGTCTTTTTTCCGCGAATCCACGAATTGTTAAAGATGCCCAGTTGATACCATTAGTGGAAAAGATTACCCCTGAAATTGAAAGGCTGGCCGGCGGTACTTTGAGCACTGCCGCTACCGGCGGCATGGTGACCAAGCTAGAAGCGGCCAAACTAGCCACAGCGTCCGGTGTGCGTGTTGTCATTGCTTCAGGTATGGAGACGGCAATCATTGAGCGCATTGTTTGTGGAGAGAAGCTGGGCACGCATTTTCCGCCCCAATCGGAACCGGATGCCCGGCAGCGCTGGTTGCTGTCGGGACTTTCGGCGCAGGGACGAATTATTATTGATGACGGTGCCGCCAAAGCCGTCAGGCGTTGCAGCAGCCTGCTTCCAGCCGGGGTAACAGGTGTGGACGGGGCATTTAAAAGGGGAGACATTGTCCGTTTAATCAATCACGAAGGGGTTCAATTAGGATATGGTATCGCTAATTACGATGCCGCAGAAGTGGATATTATCAAGGGAGCGCATTCAGAACGTATCGTTGAGAAGCTGGGTCACAGCTACGGTGACGAGGTGGTACATCATAATAATCTGGCAAGCTGTTAGAAGGGATTGTCATCATGAATTTGGGTAAATTATTCAATCACGGCGGCGAAGAGTGTCTTGGTGAGATAGAATATCGTCTTCAAAGTGACGATGAGAGCGGCTGGTGGGGTGAGTTGATTTTTATGGAATTTACCCGGGTTCAGGATGGCGGGGGATACTTCATTGAATTCAGCGACGGCCGCCGTGGCGCTTGCTCTATCAAGAAAAGGGTGAACAAGGCGGTCCATGGTATCCCACCGCGTTATTACTATTACTTTCGTGGAGTGAGCCGACTGGAAGCTAAATGAGTATTAGATACAACGGTGGCACTGCCAGACTATATAGTAAAGATACCGAAAAGTCTGTTGCCGACATTCGTTATCAGATGATGTCCACTGAGGCCACCCGCTTTACCCGGATGCGGTGGTGGGGTGACTTTTCGGCCAACAAGGAACTTAGAACACTGGGCGATTTTGTGATGGAGTTTGAGGACGGCAGCCGGGGTGAGGTTTTCGTCTACTCCAGCGGTGCACCCCAAGGCAAGTCCGGGCGATTCCTGTATACCTTTAACGGACGCGGCCGGTTAGGCGGTATCGGTTTCCGTGGACGCAACACGCCAGTGTCCGAAGAATAGGACACCGCCAATTCATCTATTTTCCAAGCGATGAACACCGTCGCTGTTATGTTCCATATGTCAGAAATCGCCCAATAGATTTATGCTGACATATTGAATGAATGCACGACCAACGAAAAGGCAGAAAAAAAGGGTTTCTAGTCCTTGATGCCTTTGCCCTTGAGATATTCAACTACGTCCTTGACAGTCAGCAGTTTTTCAGCATCCTCATCGGGAATTTCCAGCTTGGAATCCGGCATGCTGAATTCTTCTTCAAGAGCCATGATCAGTTCTACCAGGTCAAGAGAATCGGCGCCCAGATCATTGGCGAAACTGGATTCCAGGGCTACGTCTTTCTCTTCGACTCCCAATTGTTCCACGCCGATCTTTTTTACGCGTTCAAAAATAGTTGCCATTCATCATCCTCCGTTTGTTGTTAACTGCGCTGAACCAGTGTTGCCACCGAACTCAGCACTCCGTTTATAAATTTGGCGGAACTATCAGAGCCAAAAATCTTGGCCAGTTCCACCGCTTCGTTAATAGCGACTCTCACCGGGACGTTATTATCGTGCAAAACCTCGTATATTGCAAGCCGTAGCACGTTTCGGTCAATAGCAGCCATTTGAGAAACGGGATAATTGGGGGCCAGTCTGTGGATCAATTCATCAGCTTCTGTTTGTTGCCTGACGGTTCCGGCTACCAACGCCCGGGCGAAAGATTCACTCTCCGGTTCAAGTTCACCCGAAACAAGTTGCTGCTCTAACACTTTCTCCATCTGATGGTGGCTTAGGTCCACTTCATAAAGGACTTTCAAGGCAAGGATGCGGGCATTCCGACGATTAGCCATATAATCAGTGAATCATCCTAGAGAGTCATGCCGCCGTCAATGGTAAGTGTTTGGCCGGTGATGTAACGGGCCTCTTCGGAAACCAGAAAAGCGACAGCGGCGGCCACGTCTTCAGGCATCCCAAGAGATTCCAGTGGTATCCGTTTGATCAAGGCCTGGTGAGATTCTTGGGATAATTTATCGGTCATATCAGTGATGATGAAACCAGGGGCGATGGCGTTGACTGTTACCTGCCGTGAAGCAAGCTCTTTGGCCAGCGATTTGGTCAGGCCGATAATGCCGGCTTTTGAAGCGGCATAGTTGGCCTGTCCTGCGTTGCCGGTAAGGCCGATAATGCTGGAGAGATTTATAATCCGGCCGCCGCAGCGGACCTTAAGCATGGGCTTTATAGCTGCCCGGCAACAAAGGTAGATACTTTTTAAGTTAGTATCCAGAACGGTGTCCCAATCATCTTCACTCATGCGGAGCAACAGATTGTCGCGAGTGACCCCGGCATTATTGATCAGTATATCCAGCCGTCCCCAGGCGTTCATTGCCGCTTCAACAATCCTGGCCACGTCTTCGGCCTTGGAAACATCACCCTGGACGGCAATAGCCTTCCCTCCTGCGGCGACAATCTCAGCGGCCACTTTTTCACAACTACCAGACAGGCTGTTAAGCACCACCGACGCGCCTTCAATTGACAACCGAAGCGCAATTGCCCGACCGATGCCGCGACCGGCGCCGGTGATGACTGCAGTTTTACCTTCCAGTCTTGTGGTTAATTCCAAGTATTGGCCTGCATATTTTTTATTGTTTGGGCATCGGAAACATTCAACGTCCTTACGTCACGGTTAATACGGCGGATGAGACCGGTAAGGACTTTCCCGGGGCCTATCTCTACAAAGGTGCCTGTGCCTGAGCCGACCATGTATTCAACTGATTTCTGCCAGTAAACACTGGTGGTCAGTTGTTTTAATAATTCTGCGCGGATATCTTCTGCGGCAGTGATCGGCTGACCGCTGGTATTGGCAATAATAGGGATGCTGGCGTCTTTGAAATTGAGCCGCTCAACAACCTTGGTTAATCCTTCGACGGCCGGAGCCATAAGCGGGGTGTGAAAGGCGCCGGAAACAGCCAGCGGGATTACCTTGGCACCCTTGGAAATAAGTGTCTCGGTAGCTATTGTCATACTGTCTTTAGCGCCGGAAATCACCAGTTGCCCCGGACTGTTGTAGTTGGCGATAAAAACGCCTGATTCAGCGGCAACCTCAGCCAGACTGGTTTCATCCATACCCAACACGGCAGCCATAGATCCTGGTGTTTGCTGTGCGGCTAGCTGCATCAACCTGCCGCGGAGAGCCGCAAGTTGAATGGCATCAGCGAATTCAAGCGCGCCAGCAGCAGCCAAAGCTGTATATTCACCAAGTGAATGCCCGGCTACGAAGTCCGGTTGTGGCAATACTTCCATATCACGAACAGCAGCCAGATAAGCCAGACTCACGGTTACTATTGCCGGTTGAGCGATGGCCGTCTCTTTTAGTTTCTCTTCGGGACCATCAAAACATAATTGGGATATGGCAAAACCCAGACGTTCATCAGCTGCTTTAAAAACGGCACGGGCGGCGTCGAATTCATCAAACACATCTTGTCCCATGCCTGGCGTTTGAGCGCCCTGACCGGGAAAAATATATGCCAGCTTGGATGTGTCCACTGATTCCCCCTGAGTTTTAATGAAGAGACACGGAAGGCGTTGTTATTTCTGTTCCTTCTTGGCCTTTTCGGCTTTCTTTTGAGCCTTGCCCTCTATATCAAGAACCTGCCGACCATTATAATCGCCGCAGGCGGGGCAAGCCCGATGCGACAATTTAGGCTGGTGGCATTGCTTGCATTCTACCAGTTGCTGCTCCTCAAGATGGAGGTGGCTGCGGCGCTCGCCCTGGCGGGACGGGGTTGTTTTACGCTTAGGTACAGGCATTTTCTAGAATCTCCATTTTCTGTATATTAAATTACTACCGCAAATATTTGGTTTCTTACTATAGCACAGATATTCACGTCAATTCCCATTTTCAGGAGAGACTGGATTTGAGTACAATACCGCCGCAATCTGGCCGGCATAATGGTTTCATCGGCTGAGACAGTATGACATATTGTCTAACCGCCTCTGTTATATCCAGGACATGGTGCTCATTGATATTGAAGCTTTCTTCCTCGTCCTCGGTTTCCGCCGGTAGCCCGCTCAACACGTCCAGTGTTGGAAAGAACTCCTCTTGGAACTCAACATTCAACGGACAGGCGAATTCTTCCAGACAGCGGCAGCATTCTAACGGTGAAGCTGTTTTCAGGTTCGCTTTTACCAGTACCGAACGGTTGGTGCGTATAAGCTGTACTATGCCTTTAACAGTAATCTCCCGACCATCCAAGTCCAACCGGTCATCGAGTTTGTATTCCCTGACGGTGCCGATGGGCGACTTTTCCAGTTGCGCCACATTGAATTCTAACACGTCTCCATCTCCACAAGCGGTCTATTATAGACAATGAACTATGTTTAAGCAAATCGTTGTGATTGTGTGTTCAATGGCAGTATTATCTGTTTGGTGTGATTGATTGTCGAAATAGACTGTCAATGAACCATCACAGAATGAGATGGTATAAACGCTTACAGGAGATTGACCAAACGCAGTAAAGGGCATATAATTAAGCAAGTGACAGGGCCGATAACCCCGCTGGATGATTCGCCGCGAGAAGAATGCGGTGTCTTTGGTATATACGCCCCCTCAGAAGATGTTTCCCGCATTTCCTTCTTCGCTTTATTTGCATTACAGCACCGCGGTCAGGAATCATCCGGTATCGCCACTTCTGACGGAATGACCATTCATCATTATGCGCGTATGGGATTGGTTTCCCAGGTGTTTTCTGAGAGCGCCTTAAAACGGCTCCAAGGGCATATTGCAATTGGTCACAATCGCTATTCAACCTCAGGGTCAAGTTGCTCAAATAATGCTCAGCCTATTATTGTTGGCAGCGGAGATAATCAAATGGCGCTGTCACATAATGGCAACATTACCAACGCTGAAGAGTTGCGCCGTGAACTTGACGGCATGGAATACCATTTTAATACCAGCACTGATTCTGAAGTCATGGCTAATCTTATTATGGCGGCCCCATATACTGACTTGACTGAACAGATCCGTCATGCCATGGGACGTTTACGCGGAGCATACTCAGTAGCATTGTTGACTAAAGACGCACTCTATGCCATGCGTGATCCTTTAGGTGTGCGTCCGTTGTGTCTCGGTACAATCGGTAATGGCTGGGTGGTGGCTTCAGAAACCTGTGCCCTGGGACATATCGGCGCCGAGTTCGTCCGGGAGATAGAACCTGGAGAAATAATCCGTATTGATGCCAATGGTCTTGAGAGTTACCGGGAGGATTCCGGTAAGCGCGCTTTGTGTATCTTTGAGTACATTTATTTTGCACGGCCGGATAGCATCATGAATAACAGACTGCTTTATTCAGCCCGTCAGGCCATGGGTGCCGAACTGGCCAAGGAATACCCGGTGGAGGCGGACTTGGTAGTTGGGGTGCCGGACTCTGCCACAGCCGCCGGAGCAGGATACGCTTTGGAAAGTGGCATTCCGCCAGCTGAGGGGCTAATTAAAAACCGCTATATGGGGCGTACCTTTATTGAGCCGACTCAACGGATCCGTGACTTGGGCGTTAAACTTAAATTCAATCCGTTGCAATCAGTGCTTAACGGCAAACGAGTGGTTTTGGTCGATGATTCGGTAGTCCGCGGCACGACAACACCGCAAGTTATCAAGCTCTTAAAAAGGGCTGGGGCAAAAGAAGTTCATATGCGTGTTTGTGCTCCGCCAATCCGGCATCCCTGCTTCTTTGGTGTTGATATGGCTACCCGGCGTGAATTGATTGCCGCCAGGATGAGTATTCCGGAAATAAAAGATTATATAGGTGCGGATTCTCTTGGCTATCTTAGCGTGGATGGTCTCATTCGTGCAGTCGGGTCAGACAGAAGTAAGTTCTGCCTGGCTTGTTTCACCGGGGAATACCCGGTGCCGGTGCAACTGGAAATGGATAAGCTAGCCCTTGAAAGCCTTTCATTAAATCGCCGTGATGATTTACATACCTCACTCAATTCTGAAGAGGTTGCCGCGGTCAATTATTAACGGCGTTAGTAATCGGTTTTAGCTCTGTCGCAGACGACAGGGCTTTTTTATTTGCCGTCGTTATAGAATGACTGCGGTTGTTTGGGAACCGTATGCATCCTGAACTGATAACTCGAAACTATCACAACATAAATCCGGTTTTAGTACCGCTTGCGTAGTTCACCAGCGATAATATTGCGCAATATCTGGTTGGTTCCCTCATAAAGTTGAGTGATCTTAGCGTCGCGCATCATTTTTTCGACCGGATAATCTCGGGTATAACCTACCCCGCCCATAATTTGCACGGCATCGGTAGTGACACGCATCGCCACATCAGAGGCATAGACCTTGCTCATAGCCGATTCCATATTGCCGCTTTTCTGTAACCCGGAGTCAATGGTACGGGCGGAGGCATATATAAGAGCGCGCGCCGCTTCGATATCCATGGCCATGTTGGCCAGCATATGCTGGACGGCCTGAAAATTAATGACCGGCTCGTTAAACTGGATACGAGTTTTAGCGTGCTCAAAAGCGGCTTCAAAGGCACCCTGGGCGATACCCACCGCCTGGGCGCCGATGCCGGGGCGTGATTTCTCAAAGAGTTTCATAGCGTAGAAAAAGCCCATGCCGGCTTTGCCGATGAGGTTTTCAGAAGGTACCAGACAATCATCGAATAAAAGCTCTCTGGTTGAGGAAGCGCGGATGCCCAGCTTCTTTTCCTTACGGCCGAAGCTGAAGCCGGGAGTGCCCTTCTCGACAATAATAGCTGAAAGACCTCTGGCGCTTGTACCGGGTTCGGTACGTGCGATAATGGTGTAGATTCCAGCGTCGCCGCCATTGGTGATGAAACGCTTGCATCCGTTGATGAGGTAACCTTGATCGGTTCTTACTGCCGTTGTCTTGACCGCGCTGGCGTCGGAGCCAGCCATTTCCTCAGTAATGGCAAAAGCGCATAATTTCTTACCACTGGCTATGTCTGGCAAAAAACGAGCCTTTTGGTCCGCTGAACCATTGTCAATGATGATATCTGAGCCTAAAAAGTTGGCGGCATAGGAGACGGCAACGCCGCCACAAACACGGGCTATCTGCTCAGTCGCCAGGCATAACTCAAAAGCGCCGCCGCCAATCCCTCCAAATTCTTCAGGGATTGCAATGCCCAATAGTCCCGATGCAGCGATATCCTGCATGATTGAGGTGGGGAACTCCTCTTTTTCATCCAGTTCAGCCCGTACAGGTAATACCTTCTCTACAGCGATGGTGCGGGCCAAATCCTGAACTGTTGTCTGAAGTTCATTTAAAAAATATTCCACCGTTATACTCCTGATTGTGGTGATTTTGAGCAGTTGTTCAACGAACTTGGCTATTATAGGCTTTCGTGGAAAGATTGTTCAAGTGCCGCCGCCGCTATCGACCCCATTATGACCAGGGTTGCATATAGGTTACTATGTATGGGTTGACAAGCGGCGGTTGGCATATTACGATATATCGTAAAACAATAATAGTGAGGTTATGAGGTTAGTGAACGGTTTTTTTAAACGTCTGGGGTATTTCATCGAGGATAAGCGCGGCCTGGTCATCATGGTCAGCATTCTACTATTGGTCGCGGCCTTATTCGGGGCAACCCGGCTGACCTGGGCGACCGGTATTGAGACGATGCTTTCCGCCGACTCTCAGGTCTATAAGGACTACCAGGAATTTAATGACCATTTCGGTGCTGAGACAGTAATCGTACTGGCGCGGGCCGATGGCCTGTCTAAACTGGTCGAACTGGACAATATAACCGGACTGGACGCCATCGAGCAGCAGCTGAGCACCTCGGACGGCGTGTTGTCGGTGGTCGGTCCAGGCTTTGCTCTGCGGCAGGCGATGGCCCAACTCACCGGCGAGGCAGTGCTGCCAACTGATGAGTCTACCCTGCAGGCATTGCTGCTTGAAGATGGAGTCCTGCGGCCCGAGATGAAAAGTTTTTTCCCTACCGATAATTTTGGCATCATTGTCATCACCATGGAGGGAGGGGTGACTACGGATCAGGTAAATGCCCTGGTCGATGAGGCCAAGACAGCTATCGCTGGCATCAGTTTTGATGGTATGGAAGCTTCGGTCACCGGGGCAACGGTCATTTTTGCCGAGATGCAGACCATGATGAGCACTACCATGGGCACCATGGTAGGTATTTCACTGCTCCTGATGCTGGTCATTCTGGCGGTGGTCTTCTCCATCAGGGGCTTCTTCACCTGGCGCTGGTTGCCGCTGGGAGTGGTGATCATCGGTAGCGTCTATGCCTTTGGCATGATGGGCTGGCTATCTGTGCCCATTACCATGGTCTCTATGGCTATCCTGCCAATCCTGATCGGCCTAGGGGTGGACTATGCCGTTCAGTTCCATAACCGTTACGACGAAGAAGCTCGCCGCGGCGAAACAGCCGCCGAAGCCATCATAGATTCGGTGACCCATATCGGTCCGGCTATCGCCATTGCTATTATCGCAGCCTGTCTGGGTTTTGGCGCCCTGTTCTTGTCGCCGGTGCCGATGATCCGGCAATTCGGTACTGTATTGATCATCGGCGTCATCGCCTGTTACCTGGTGTCGCTCTTCATACTGCTGCCGGTGCTTTATTCCCATGACCGGCGCAAGGGTCTGGACTCTGCTGTTGAAAAGAAGAAGCAAAAGACCGTTCGGACGGCCGATAACCACACCGGCATTGTCGAGCGGGGGTTGGCTAGATTAGCACCGTGGGTCATCCGCAATCCGCTGCTGATCATTTCGGTCGCCGCGATATTCACTATTGTTGGCGTCGGACTGGACAGCCGCATCCCGACGGAGACCGATGAAAATAAGTACATTTCACAGGACCTGCCTTTGATGAAGGATTTTAATGATTTGGCCGCGCTTTCCGGCGGCTCAGCGGCATTCAATATCCTGATCAAAGCCGATAACGTCAGCAGCCCCGAAGTTCTTAATTGGATGCTGGAGGTGGAGGGTAGAGTCCTGACCCAGTCGGTCATCCCGGTGGTAGGCGCCAGCGGTATCGCCGATACGGTTGCTCAGATGGGAGATGGACAGATACCGCCAAGCCAGGAGGCGGTTGATCAGGCGCTTGGAATGGTGCCGGATCTGGTGAAAGCCAATTTACTCACCGACGACCAGACAATGGCTAACATCACCATCCGCACCGGCGCAGGGCTCAATACTGAGGAATTGCAAGAACTGAAGACAGTGGTTGAAGGCTATTTGGCCTCGCCGCCGGCTGGAGTGACGGCCACGGTCACCGGCCAGGGGGTTATCGGCATTGAACTGATGAACTCCCTGACTTCAGGGCGTGTAGAAATGACTCTGTTAGGTATCGTCCTGGTTTTCTTGGGCCTGTTCGTTCTACTGAAGTTCAATGCGGCGCGGGCGCTGATTGCTATCATGCCGATTGCCATGATCATCGGCTGGTCGAGTGTTGTGATGTACCTTGGCGGTATTAAGTACACTGCTCTGACGGCCACCCTGGGTTCGCTGATTATCGGTATCGGTGTAGAGTTCACTATCCTGATGATGATGCGTTACAATGAGGAGCGGCAGAAGGGTGAAAGCCCGGTGGTTGCCATGACTACCGCCATGACCAAGATCGGACGGGCGGTCATCACCTCCGGCCTGACGGTGGTAGGCGGTTTCGGAGCGCTTCTTTTCGCCCGCGATTTCCCCATTCTCACCGATTTCGGCGTAGTGACCATGATCAACGTCGGCTTTGCACTCGTGTCCAGTTTGATAGTGTTGCCTACGATTATCGTGGCTATTGATATGCGGAAAGAACGCAAGCTTGCCAAAATTACCGCCTGATTAAACCGGGCGATAGAGAAAAGGGCTGGCGCAAGCCAGCCCTTTTCTCTCAGTCAAATTTGTTGGGTTGGCGCTACATGCTTTCGGGTGCTGACATACCCATCAGGTGAAGGGTACGAGCCAGAACAGCACGTGCTGCCATCATCAATTTAAGCCGTGCGCGGCTAAGGCACTCATTATCCGAAACCACGCGGCAATCTTTATAGAAGGCGTGGAATGCGGTGGCTAAAACCTGGGCGTAATAAGCGATGTGATGCGGTTCCATGGTGTCGGAGACCTGGGCGATGATCTCGGGCAACAGCAACATTTTGCGTAAAAGTTCCAACTCTGCCGGTTCGACAAGTTTGGTTACATCACCATCTATATAGTCAATCTGCCGGTCGCGGGCCAGGCCAATGATGGAGCAGATACGGGCATGGGCGTACTGGACATAATATACCGGGTTTTCAGCTGATTGTTGTTTTGCCAATTCCAAATCAAAATCCATCTGTGAATCAGCGCTGCGGGCCAGGAAGTTGAAGCGGCAGGCGTCGGGGCCGACCTCATCAAGGACTTCCCTGAGGGTGATGATCTCGCCGGTGCGCTTGGACAACCGGACTAACTCCTCGCCACGGCGCAGAGTGACCAATTGAGAGATAATGATGTGCAGGCGGCCAGGGTCTATACCGAGTGCTTGAAGCACTGATTTCATACGGGAGACATGACCCTGATGGTCAGCGCCCCAAATATTGATGCCGAGGTTAAAACCGCGGTGGACGAATTTATCGTAATGATAAGCGATGTCTGAGGCAAAATAGGTAGGCGTACCGTCACTGCGGACGATGACATTATCCTTGCTTTCGCCAAGCGCGCTAGAGGTGAACCAGGTAGCGCCCTCTTTTTCTGCGACATAACCGGCTTGTTGCAACATCTTAATGACAGCATCGTATTCGCCGCTATCGTAAAGGCTTTGCTCTGAAAACCAGCGGTCAAAAGTAACGCCAAGTCCGGCCAGATCATCCTTAATGACACTGAGCATTTTTTTAAGGCCGACTAATCCAAGCTGTTCCAGCGCCTCAGTTTCCGGCATATCCTGAAAGCGGTGGCCTTCTTCGTCGATTATCTCACGAGCCAGATCGACCATGTAATGGCCGAAATAACCTTCACTCGGCATTTCAATATCCATGCCCAGTTGCTGCAGGTAGCGGACGCGCAAAGAACGCTTAAAGGAAAGTACCTGGTTGCCAGCGTCATTTACATAATATTCCTGCTGGACTTCAAAACCCGCCGCCTTTAGCGCTGTTGCCAGCGCGCTACCCAACACGGCGCCTCGTCCGTGACCGACATGTATGGGGCCGGTAGGATTGGCTGAGACGTACTCTATTTGAACCTTTTGCCCGGCACCGACGTCAATATTGCCGTAGCATTCACCGGAACTGATGATTGACTCTACCTGCTCGGTGATCCAGTCGTCCGACAGAGTGAAATTGATAAAACCAGGCGGCGCGATGGTAACGCTCTTGATTTCCGGTGTCTGTGGAATGAATTCGATAATAACAGAAGCGATATCCAGCGGTTTCATACCGGTTGAGCGTGCCATTTTGAGTGGCAGAGAGGCGGCGTAGTCGCCGTGGGATGTATTTTGGGGGTGCTCTACAATAACAGGGGGCAGGCTGACCGCCGGGAGTTTACCGCTCTCTTGCGCCTGAGCGGCTGCTTTTAATAGTAAGTCAACAATCAGCTTTTTAACTGCCAGAATTCCGTTCAAGATTTGTGCTCCAGATTAGTATCCATAAAACAGACCACGATTATAACACAGAGATTGGATTTAATAGTATCATTATTCCATACTGGCGCTAATTCAGAGCTGGCGGGACATAGGTTAGCTCCACTCTCCCGTTTGTGGCCAGACGCGGATAAGTTCCTGATACAGCGCCCGGTGCTCCGGCTTTTTTAATTTAGGATCGTCATCAAATAACCGGGTGGCCTCATCACGCGCCATCTCCAGTATCGGCACATCTGACAGCCGGGCCATTTTAAGGTCAGGCAGGCCGGATTGCCTTGTACCGAAAAACTCACCGGGGCCGCGGAGTTTAAGGTCTTCTTCGGCCAGGATGAAGCCATCCTGGGTATTTTCAATGACTGAAAGACGGGTGTTGGCGATCTCGGAGGGATTTTCTGCCAGTAACATACAGTAACTTTGTTCTTTACCCCGCCCCACCCGCCCCCGGAACTGATGCAATTGTGACAGACCGAAACGGTCGGCGGATTCAATCAGCATTACCGTGGCGTTCGGTACATCAATTCCGACCTCAATAACCGGTGTGGACACCAGAATATCCAGCTTCCCGGCACTAAATGCTGCCATCACCGACTCTTTCTCTTTGGCATTCATCCGTCCGTGCAGCAGCCCGAGCCGGTACTGCGGGAAAATTTCCAGTTTCAATGTCTCATATTCAGCAGTCGCCGCTTTGGCCTGGATGGCTTCTGATTCCTCAACCAGAGGGCAGATGATAAATGCCTGCTGTTTTAAATCAACTTGTTTTTTTATGAAGGCATAGGCGCTACTGCGCTGCTCCGGTTTAAGCCATCTGGTCTTGATAGTCTGACGGCCGGGTGGCAACTCATTTATGACCGATAGGTCCAGGTCGCCGTACAGGGTCAAGGCCAGTGTCCGGGGTATCGGCGTTGCTGTCATCACCAGAATATGCGGATTGGTACCTTTTTGCCTCAGGCTTTGCCGCTGTTCTACACCGAAGCGGTGCTGTTCATCAATTACAGCCATCCCCAGGCTTTTATATTTCATGTCCTTCTGGATGAGAGCGTGGGTGCCGATGATAAGATCAATCTCACCGCTTTTCAGGCGGTTGCGGGTTAACGATTTGGTGGACTCTTTTGTGTCGCCAATGAGCAGGGCAACAGTGAGCGGCCGTTCAGGCAGGATACCCAAGAAGCTAATAGAGTTGTCGCCGGACTGTTTTTCAGTAGCCAATAATTCCAACATCTGGATGACAGAGCGGAAATGTTGCTCGGCCAGGATTTCCGTTGGAGCCATAAAAGCGGATTGGAAACCGGCGGCAATTGACATAAGGGTGGCGGCGGTGGCTACCACAGTTTTCCCGGAGCCAACCTCACCTTGCAGCAGACGGCTCATGGCTTCAGGTCGACTCATATCACTCAGGATATCACTGAGTGATTTTTTTTGGGCGTGTGTAAGTTGGAAAGGCAGCGACCGGATGAATTTATCAAGTAGAGCCGTGTCAATCGGGATCGGTACTCCAGGTTGAGAAGACTGCCAGGCGCGCTTGCGCGCCAGCACGCCTAGTTGTAGGAAGAATAGTTCATCAAATGCCAAGCGTACACGGGAGGCGTCCTTCATAGTATCATCGGCTGGGAAATGGGCTTGGGCGATAGCCTGTGAGAAACCGATCAGGTTGCGCCGCTTGAGAATATCATCAGGAAGATATTCAATCAGCGCCGGACTGAAACCGACCACTACTTCTTTCATCAGCTTGCGCACGGCGCGGGGATACAAGCCGGCAGTCAAAGGATAGACCGGTACCAGACGTCCGGTGTGCACCAGTTCCTTATCCTCTAATTTCTCCCAGGCGGGTGATTCAAAGACCAGCGTACCTTTGAATAGAGTCACTTTACCGGAAATCACTAATTGTTCTCCAGTATGCAGTTGCCGCACCAGATAGGGATTATTGAACCACAATGCCCGTATATTGCCAGTCTCATCACCCAGTACCGCCTCGGTGGAGCGATGTCCGCCGGGAGTAGTGAGACGGACTTCCCAAAGGTTGGCAACAATAGTTTGCTCCGGGCCGGGGCTCAGACTGGAGATTTTTGCCATTCTGGAGTAATCAAGATGCCGGGCTGGGAAATGATGCAACAGGTCTCTGACGCAGGTGATGCCAAGTTTATTGAGCTTGGCGGCAATAGCGTCACTGACCCCTTTGAGGGAAGTGACGGGGAGGTCAAACGATGCCGGCGAAGGGATTGGAGTTGGGATGGCGGCAACGCTCCCTTTCCTTCCTGGTACTTTTGCTGTTACGGGAGTATTTCCTGTCGAATATGGTATTACCTGGGCTTCAGCCACCATAGGTGAGACCGGTTGATGGAACGTTTCCATGAATCTTAACAGGTCTTCGATGGCTGCGACGCGTTCAGGAATGCTTTTAGAGCCATAGTTGAAGCCGCTGAAGTATTTTTTGAATTTGGTCAGGGCGACACGGTTGGAAATATCAGCGGCTGCCTCAATGGCCCAATTAGATAGAAAACGATCCAATCCGCCAATAACGGCGGTGTTCCCATAAGCCTTTTGGCGTTCTAAAGCTAAGACAGCATGGAGTTTATCTATTGGTGCAAGCACTGGCTGGATTATAACCCAAATCTGAAGTATCCTACCACATACCGGTTCTACGTAAGGTGATGCCGACAACTGGTATTAAGAGAACTCAGACGGTTGCCGGTAACATTCTTTGTCTCAGCGCTACAATGATGGTGCCTGGTCCACCGTGGGCGCCTAGAGCCGGGCCTAGACATGAGACATAAAGACGGCCGGCATCAACATATGATGACAACTGCTTCTTAAGTGACAAAGCCTCATCAAGGGTGGTAGCGTAAACAATGGCAATGTCTTCAATATGAGAAGACTTTTTGACCATTTCAACAAGGCTATCCAGGGCTTTGGAGCGGGTACGGGCGATACCGACCGGCCAGAAGGTGCCATCCCTTAAAGTAATCATTGGTTTGACGTTCAGGATACCGCCGATCAAAGCTTTGGCGGCGCCCAGTCGTCCGCTGCGGAGGACGTATTTCAGGGTGTCAAATACAGCTACTATTCGAGTAACCGATGGAGTTTCCTTGACTGAATTAATAATAGATTCTAAGTTTGCACCAGCCTGAGCAAGTCTGGCAGCGGTAATCACACTCAGACCAAGTCCCATGGAAAGAGACATAGAGTCAAGTACGGTGACACGATTTTTGGCTGTTGTCAGGTCGCGACCAGTCTGGGCTGAATTATACGTGCCGGATAGCTTGCAGGACAGGTGTATTGATACAATATCGCCTTCAGCTTTCAATAACTCGCTGTAGGTATTACTGAAGTCGGCCGGAGTAGGTTGAGACGTGGTTGGGATGGAGTTTTCGGCTAGCATCCTTTGATATACCGCATCCTGGCAAATATCTACACCATCACGGAAAACATCATTGCCAAAACGCACATAAACCGGGACTACTGTAATACCAAGTTTCTCTACAATTTCTGTGGATATATCTGCTGTTGAGTCAGTGACGATTCTTATAGGCATCTATCAGCCTCAGAGCCAAATATTGAAGGTGCGTCTTAACTTTTTCCCAACACCGATACCGATAGCACGCTCGGCCCCATGTAGGCGCCAAGAACCGGACTAACGGTGGTGCGGTATATCTTTTCTTGAGGATAAATAGCGCCCAGTCTCTCCACCAAGGCATCGGCCAGATCCGGTGTTGTAGCGTGTTCTACTGCCATTTCGTCAATATTTTTATGAGAAGCGGCAAAGTTATAGAGAACGTCTATACCACCAGCCATGGAGCGCACCCGCGTCAGAGGTGCCACCTCTCCGTCTCTGATAGTCAGCACCGGTTTAATGGATAGCAGAGAGCCTGCCAGACCTTGTGCTCTACCGATGCGTCCCCCTTTGGCCAGGTATTTCAAGGTGTCAAATGCCATGACCGGTTTGCTGTCAGGGGCACGGTCTTCCACGGCTTTTTTCAGCTCATCAAGAGGCATTCCGCTAGTTGCCTGTTTGGATGCCCAGATTACCAAAAGTCCCAGGGCGGCGGCGGTTGTCCCGGAGTTTACTACTTCAATGCGGCAACCGGGCTTTTCCAGTAAAGGCACTGATGATAGAGCGGAGTCAAAAGTGCCGGAAAGTCTTTTTGATATGGTGATGACCAGAATTTCATCCGTCTCCCGCGAGAGTTTTTTAAAAACATTTAAGAAAGCATTGGGTGAAGGCTGGGTAGTGGTTGGGAAAATATCCTGAGTACTAAGGCGGTGGTAAAATTCATCGGTGGATATATCTACACGGTCAAGAAAGGATTCACGACCGAATGACACGGTTAGCGGAACGACGCTGATATCAAACTCTTTGGCCAGCGCCGGTGTCAGGTCTGACGTTGAATCAGTGATTATTTTCAACACTGTTGGCGTCCCCTTTCTTTTGTAACTTTAACACCGGATTTCCGGCTATTCCAGTGAAACAATATAATCATAATGAGGCTGACCGCCGCAGACCACTTCCACCTGGATGGCGGGATATTTCCCCCTTAGACTCTCAGCTAGCTTGATAGCGCCTTCTTCTGTGACCTCAGCGCCGAAGTAAAGGGTCATGACCTCAATTTTGGAAAGGTCTGTTTTGGCCAGAAGATCGCAAAGAACATCTTCAGAAAGCTCGTTCACTGCTGCCAGGTGCCCGTCTAAGAGACCGATTGCCTGGTTCTTTTTAATGACCAGACCGTTAATCTTGGTATCGCGGACAGCGTGAGTAATCTCAATAGAGCGGGCGCCTTCAGCGGCAGCAGTCATGCGTTGGACATTAGCCTCAAGGTCAGCCTCATAGTCAAAAGCCAGTAGGGCGGCCACTCCCTGCGGCAGGGTCTCAGTGGTTACTACGCTTATGGTTTTAGAGGTCAGGTGCTTGACCTGTTCGGCAGCGGGGATGATATTTTTATTGTTGGGCAGGATGATAATTTTATCCGAGGCGGTGCTTTCAACAGCTTGCAAAATGTCCTTGGTTGACGGGTTCATAGTCTGACCGCCGGGGATAGTAGCGGCGGCGCCGAGTGAACAGAAAACATCGGCAAAACCATCTCCTGCCACAATGGCGACAATGGCTATATCCATGGTGGGCTGGCTGGTCTTTTGCAACGCCAGAAAATCTTCGTGCTGTTCGTCCATATTGCGGA
Source organism: Dehalogenimonas sp. WBC-2 (assembly GCA_001005265.1). Classification (NCBI taxonomy): domain Bacteria; kingdom Bacillati; phylum Chloroflexota; class Dehalococcoidia; order Dehalococcoidales; family Dehalococcoidaceae; genus Dehalogenimonas; species Dehalogenimonas sp. WBC-2. The sequence continues at coordinate 1,178,817 of CP011392.1, read as the reverse complement.
TACTGACTTTGTGGACGGTGCCCAGCCGGGTGGCGAAGTTGATGACTCGACCAGGCGAAATGGCGTGAATATGAACCCTGATGGTGCTGTTATCGCCGACGACGATCAGGGATTCTCCTTTGCGCTTCAGACGCGACCGTATTTTTTCCAGATCCAGGTTTTCTCCCTTTAACAGAAACTCAGTGCAATAACCAAATGGTTCCTCATCGTTTGGTGATAATCGTACCGATTTGGCTGCTAGTGGTACTGAACTGGAAATGACGCGTGATTTTTTAAACTGCATCTGTTCTGTTTCGCCGCGCAGGTAGTGCAGCATGCCCTCAAGGATGGTGAATAGACCTTGTCCGCCAGCATCTACCACACCGGCTTCACGCAAGGTATGCAGCAGATTTGGGGTGCGCGCCACCGAATCACAGGCAGCGTTCATGGCAGATTCAACCTGTTCCGGGATAGAGGTATTGTTTTCAGCGGCAGTCCGTGCCGCAGCGGCGACATCTTTGAGCACTGTCAGGATAGTGCCTTCAACAGGGTTTGAGAGACCTTTGTAGGCCGTCTCCACTGCCTGCTCCCAAGCATCAGCCCAGTCGGTGGCGTTGACTGTCTCTTTATCTTTAAACACCTGCGCTACGCCGCGCCATATTTGGGATGATATTACCCCGGAATTGCCGCGAGCCCCCATGAGGGCACCTTTGGCGACGGCGTTGCTGATAGACCCAATATTGTTATTGGCTACCCGCTGGGATTCGTCGACTGCGGAGCGCAGGGTCAGCAGCATATTGGTGCCGCAGTCACCGTCAGGAACCGGGAAAACGTTAAGGGCATCAATGTCCGAAGCACTTTTCTCCAGCCACGCAGCTGCTGCGGCCAGCATATCGCGCATTTCCTGTCCGGTCATAGTGGTTTGGACAGCCATAATTTACACCTCATAAGAGCGCCGGGTGCCGGCACTGTAGTTTGTTAATTTGTCACCAAGGGGCTTATATGTTATATTCTACAAACGGATTGTATATTATCGTTGAATGAATAGTCAAAGGAGCTCCACCCCAGGCCATGAAATGTGATTATTGCGGTAAAACGGCCATGTTTGGGCATAATGTCAGCCATTCCAAAAGGCGCACCAATCGTCGCTTCGAGCCAAATTGCCATCCGGCGCGTGTATTATTAAACGGGAAATCCACCCGGCTTTCTCTGTGCACCCGCTGCTTGCGCACCCTGTCCCGCACCGCTGCGGCCTAACGTCTATCAGTATCGGGTTTAATTAGCTACCGTAGAAGTTCCTTTGCGGTAGCTAATGCTTTTTCAACCTGTTTTCGGGCGGTACCGCCCTGATTGTTCCGGGAGTCTATTGAGGTGGCGATGGTGATTTCAAGGACATCCTGCCCGAATAGCGGTGAAAACTGCCGGTACTCCTCAAGAGTCATTTCCGGGAAGGTTCGGCGTTCTTTGGCGCACTGGCTTACCAGCCGTCCGATAATGCCGTGGGCATTACGAAAGGTTTCGCCCTTTTTTACCAGATAATCGGCCAGGTCGGTGGCTAATAAATAACTGCGGTCAACCGATTGGAGCATTCTTTCTGGTCTGATCTTAAGCGTCTGCATCATGCCGGTAAATACCCTGAGCGAAAGAATGAGTGTATCCACAGTGTCAAAGAGGCCTTCTTTATCCTCTTGAAGATCGCGGTTGTAGGCCAGCGGTAACCCCTTCAACGTGGTTAACAGGCTGATAAGATGTCCATAGACCCGGCCTGTCTTGCCGCGCCCCAGTTCGGCCACATCCGGATTTTTCTTCTGCGGCATGATGGATGAGCCGGTGGCATAAGCATCGTCAATCTCAATGAAACCAAATTCGGCGCTGCTCCACAGGATCAGTTCTTCAGCCAGACGTGACAGGTGCATCATGGTTATTGACGCCGCGGACAGGTATTCTATAACAAAATCCCGGTCTGATACGGCGTCCAGGCTGTTGCTGCTTGCCAACCGGAATCCAAGCTCTCTTGCCACGAATTCGCGATCAATGTTATAAGCCACGCCAGCCAAAGCTCCGCTGCCCAGCGGCAGGACATCGGTGCGCTTGAGGCAGTCGAGGAAGCGTGCTTTATCACGCTCCAGCATTTCAAAATAGGCCAAATAGTGATGAGCCAGGAGTACCGGCTGGGCGGGCTGAAGGTGGGTGTAGCCCGGCAGGGCGACATCGATATGTTTCTCACACAGACCAATAAATTCGGTCTGTAATTCTTTGATCGATACGTTGGTTTCGGTGATGATATCTTTCAGATAAAGCCGTAAATCAGTAGATACCTGGTCGTTTCGTGATCGCGCCGTGTGCAACCGCCCCGCCGCCTCTCCGATCTTTTCTTTGAGCCGCGCTTCGACAGCCATGTGGATATCTTCCATTTCTGGTTTGAAGTCGAATTTGCCAGTCTCAATCTCGTTTTCGATCTCCAGAAGACCTTTGGTGATGTTTTCCGCGTCTGCTACCGGGATAATGCCTTGTTTAGCCAGCATTTTGGCGTGAACCAATGACCCGCGGATATCTTCACGGTAAAGCCGCTGGTCAAAAGGCAAAGAGGTGGTGTATTTGATCACCAAATCATCGGCGGGTTTATTGAATCGGCTTCGGACGTGACTCATGTGCCTATTTTATCCTCAAACGCCAACTTATTACACATACTACTTATCCTTTTGCCTCAGGAACTGGGCTCTTGCCTGTGTTCTTACCGGCAATCCCCACAACTTGATGAAGCCCACTGCAGCCGAGGCGTCAAACTGGTCGCCAGTTTCGTAGGTGGCCAGACCATGGTTATAAAGAGAATAGGCAGATTTGCGTCCTACCACCCGGAAACTGCCGCGCTCCAGTTTGAGCCGGACTGTACCGGTAACATAACGCTGAGTGCTGGTGATATAGGCATCCAAGTCTGATTTATGTGCGGAAAACCATAAACCGTTATAAATAAGATCGGCGTATTCTTGGGATACCTTCTGTTTAAAGCGCGCCTGGTCTTTGGCCAGAGTCATATCTTCAAGAGCGGCATGAGCTTTGAGCAACAGTGTTGCTGCCGGAGCTTCATAGATTTCTCGTGATTTGATTCCGACCAGACGGTTCTCTACATGGTCAATGCGGCCAATGCCATGATTTCCTGCGAGATCGTTCAATGTTGATATCAGGGCAACCCCGTCCATACGGCGATTATTAAGAGACACTGGTACGCCTTTATTAAAACCGATGGTGATATAAGATGGTTTTTGCGGCGTGTCCTTTGTCTCACGCGTCCAGGCAAAGACATCCGCTGGCGGTTCCACCCAGGGGTCTTCAAGAACGCCGCATTCGCAGGAGCGGCCCCACAGATTCTCGTCTATTGAGTAGGGGCTTTTTGCGGTCACTGGCAGCGGTATTTTGAATTTCCTGGCGTATTCAATGGTCTCCTGGCGGGTCATACCCCATTCTCTTGCCGGGGCGATCACTTTAAGGTGGGGAGCCAGAGCGGCGGTGGCCACGTCAAGGCGCACCTGATCATTGCCCTTGCCGGTGCATCCGTGGGCGATGGCAGTGGCTCCTTTTTCTAAGGCTACATCAACCATCAACTTAGCTATAAGCGGCCGGCCCAATGCCGTTGCCAGTGGGTATTCATTCTCATACATAGCCCCCGCGGCCAGTGCCGGAAAGATATAATCTTTTACGAACTCCTTCTTGGCGTCAATGACAATAGCTTCGATAGCGCCTACTTTAAGCGCCTTATCACGGATAACGGTGAAGTCACGTTCATTACCGACATCTATGGTAAGCGCGATAACGTCCATACCGTAGTGTTCTTTAAGCCACGGGATTGCCGCTGAGGTGTCAATGCCGCCGGAATAGGCCAGTACCACTTTTTCAGTCATAGAAGACCTTTCTTACAATCGAGAAGTAGCTATATTATGCTATAAAAAGGGTTGGGGGCGCTAGTACTCGCTTAGTCCGAACCCAGAATCGTCCTTCTACCCGTCTTGATAAGCCGGTGATGCTGTTGCAGAGTCTTCATCATTATGAGTAAGGGGAGGCCACAATTACGCGGAATGAAAATTAAAGTAAATGGGGGGCGTTCTGTTTCAACAGAACGCCCCCCATTTAACTGCTGTCTGGTCGTTAATGGACTGAACAGGAGATACATGGGTCATAGGCGCGCACCAGCATTTCCAGAGTGTGCCGGATTTCGTCCTCGGGTTTGTCAAGGATGGTAGGTGCCAGTGCGTCGAAATCTTTCTGGATAGACAGGTGGTTCTGACCGGTGGGAATGATGCAGTTAGCCGAAACGATGTTGCCGCTCTCATCGTAGGTATAATCGTGGATGAGTATGCCGCGCGGCGCTTCTACAATACCGACACCGCGGCCGGCGCGTGGTTTGACCTTGACCTCTTCTTCATGGAGGCCTCTGGCTAACAGTTTATCGATGATATTGATAGCGTCTTCCATGGCGTGCACAGTTTCTACCGTCTGTGCTACGGAGATAAAGAACGGGTTATGGATAGGGGCTTTTATGCCTAACTCTTTGGCAGCTTTTTTAGCTTTGGGTAAAAGCTGTTCGGAGTTAAGGTTGAAGCGGGATAGAGCTCCCACCATATATGAATCCCGCTTGTGCTTGGCAAATTTTGCCGAAGAATGAGGCACGCAGAACTCGTTAGTTATCTGTTTATAATCTTCCAGGGGGAAAGTACCGCCATCGCTGGAGGCGATCTTGCCGGTGATAAAGGAATACTCCTTGGAGTCTTTAAGGGCGATATATTCGGTGGGACGCTGGAAATCAGGGATCATTGGCGCCACCGATTTGACGACGGCTACCATGGTGTCCATATCTTCCATGGCTTTTTCCAACCGTTCGCGGATAGCTTTGAGTTCGTCAATGTCTGGCAATTTGCTCCAGCCACCGACGATAGGGGTGATGGGATGAGTCTTGCGTCCGGCAAGAATATCGGCCAGATTATAAGCCAGTTTCTTCAAACGTACCGCCATAACGATAATATCGCCGTGAGTGGCCACCAGGGGAATGACCGAATCAGCTCCCAGGAAGTCAGGTGCGATGAGGAATAGCACGTGCAATACGTGGCTTTCTAGCATTTCGGCATTATAGAGAAGTTTTCTGAGAAGCCATGCCTGTTCGGTCAGCTTAACGCCGAAGGCAGACTCGGTGGCCTGGAGGGAGGCGGTGGTATGGGAAATGGAACAGATGCCGCAGATGCGGGAGGAGATGGTGGACACGTCGTCGTAGTTACGGCCTTTGAGCATCCACTCAAAGAACCGGGGTGATTCGGTGACTTCCCACAGCACTCTATCTAGCTTGCCATCGGTAGCTTCCAAGTGAATATTTCCGTGCCCCTCGACACGTGTGAGTTGGTTAACCTTGATTTTTAGCTCTGACATTTAGAGACCTCCGAATAGGAGTTGTAAATTTTGAAACGTTCTAGTATCTGATCTATAGTGAGGCCGTAACGTGCCAGGATGTCTTTCTCAGAGTTGGTATTGGGATCATCCACCAGGCCACGGCAACCCCAGCAGAAACGTCCGGCGCTGACGCATAGTGCCTCGCAACCGCCACGAGTAACAGGTCCAATGCAGGTACCCCCGCGTTGAAAGACGCAGACGTTACCGGCCATACGGCACTCGGTGCAGACCGGGTAATTGGGGATATCCGGTCTTTTGCTTAATAGGAGAGATTTAACTACTTTAACGAATTCCGCAGTGGTTGGCGGACAGCCACGTATGTAAGCATCCACCGGCACCACGGCGCTGATTGGGCGTGCCGGGATAGTGTTATAGTACTCGGCGCATTCACCGTAAACCCCTTTAAGGAGGTCTTCCATAGGATAGGCATTTTTCATGCAGTTAATGCCTCCGGTACAGGCACAAGCACCGAGTGCTACCAATACTTTTGCCTGGTTGCGGATAGCCTGAATGCGGGGGATTTCGGATTCCTTGGTTATACTGCCTTCAATGAAAGCAATATCGTAGTCATCGGAGCGGTCAGTCTTTATCTCACGGAAATTGACAATATCCACTGCGCCCAGAAGTCCTAACAACTCGCCGACCTCCAAGTTTAAGGCGTCAAGCTGGCAGCCTTCGCAGCTGGTGAAATCGAAAAAAGCCACTTTAGGTCTCATTAGATGGCCTCCCTTAAAGTTCGTAGCCGGGTCATACTGAAAACCGGGCCTTCCTGACAGACATATACGCCGTTGATCTGGCAGTTACCACATTTACCGACACCGCATTTCATCTTGCGTTCCAAGGAGACGATGATGTTATCATCGGCCACATCGCGTTTTTTAAGTTCGTTGATGACGAAGCGGTACATGATCGGTGGCCCAACCACCACAGCCACTGTTCGCCTGGGGTCAAATTGAATTTTAGGGATAAGCGTGGTTATAACGCCGACGTTGCCTGTCCAGGTCTCATCACCTTTATCCACAGTTTCCAATAAAGTAACATCAGGAGCGGCGGCCCATTGAGCCATGTCGTCTGCGAAGACGCGCTCAGAAGGTGAACGGGAGCCGAACAACAGGTTGATTTTACCGTAATCTTCACGCCGATCAAGGACGTATTGAATCAGGGACCGCAACGGAAAAATACCAATGCCGCCGGCAATGAAAAGCAGATCCTTACCTTCCATCTGTTCCAGCGGAAAACCGTTACCAAATGGGCCGCGTATGCCCACTGCAGACCCCTCTTCAAGACGGTGCAGTGCGCCGGTGACATTGCCGACATTCCGCACCGCCACTTCAAAAGTGTGGTCGCGAGTGGGTGACGAAGTCAGAGAGATGGGTGATTCACCGATCCCGAAGACATAGACCTCAACGAACTGCCCTGGCCGATGACCGAGAGCAGTGCCGTCTTTGAGCTTAAACTCAAAAAGCTTCTCCCGATTTGAAAGCGACGTAGTTTTAACTATGTTGGCCAGGTGCGGCAGATAAAGGTCCGGCTGGGGGCGGGTATTTGTGATTGTCCGTCGCGCTTTTTCCTTGTTCTTTTCGCTGTCAGCGATGGAATTATATGCTTCAAGCGGGCTGGCGATTTCGGCCAGACATGTAACGGTGCACCGGCCGCAACCGACACAGCCGAATTTGCCGTACCGGTCCAGGATATACTTGCCTTTGTGGTACATGCGGTGGCGGAAACGGCTCATTTTATCGCCCCGGAAGTTGGCACCGGCAGCCACTTTTGAGAAATCAACCAGCATACAGCCATCGGGTTTGCGAACCCGCTCACCGTCAATCATGTTCAGTGAAATATCATCCTGTACATCAAAGCAAAAGCAGGTGGGACAGACCATAATGCAAGAACCGCAGTTTAGACAACCCTCAGACCGCGACATCCAGTAGGGATTGTCGTAATTGTTTTCCAAAAGATGGGGGATCTTTTCTCTGGGCATATCCAAAAAGAGCCGGTATTTGGATAATGCTTCATCCCTGACCTGTTTTTGACGTGCTGTTTCGGCAATAGTCGGTTCACGTACTTGAGCGTATTTTGCCAGCACCTGGGCCCCTGCATCGGAACCAACAGTGACCATATAACTGACATTACCAATATCGGTGAGCAGTAAATCAAAACCACTTTCGGCCAGATGTGAGCCCATACTCGGGGCAAAAGAAGTTGGTTGCGGAGTGAGTACGTCCACACCGATGATGAGGGTATTCTGCCTGCGGGCAGTGTAGTTTGGATCAGGATTGCCAGTCATGAAAACTTCGTCAAGGAGGTTGATGGCATTAATGTCATCAGGGTGAACACCAATGAGGACACGTGGTGTGATATCGGTCACTGGTGCAATTTCAGGGTTATCTCCGAGTTTATATTTCAGAATGGTCTCACAGGCAGGGATAAAAAAGGCTGTGGGGGGATTAACAGTGACATCGTAATCCAGCATTAGTTCATCGTAGTTCTTGATCTTGCCATAAGTGAATTTGCCATTCTTGGTCTTCACACCGATAGCTTCACGCTCTTTGATAAGACTGTTGACCAAATTTTTAAGGCTGTCACAGCTAATCACGAAGGTGGCTTGAGGAAGCATTTTGCTAGGTGCCGCCTTGGATTTGATTTGAACGGCTGCCATTTTTTGTTTGGCTGCCGATTTAATAGTATCCTTAACTAGTTGTGCTAGATCTTGGGGAGATACCGGTTTAACCAGGTAATCAACAGCCCCTTGTTTTAAGGCTTCAGTCGCTGATTCAACTGAGGGATGGTCAGTAGTAACAATAGTCTGTAGCCATGGACGTTTAACTTTGACTTCACGTAGCACACCCAGTCCATGTTTCCCTGGTAGTCGCATGTCTAAAAGCATTACGCTAAAATCCTGATTGTCAATCAAGTTTAGAGCTTCTTCACCTGTTGATGCGGTAGTTACGCGAAAGCCAGCGCCTTTGAGCCAAGCGGCGGTGTCCTTGGTAGCGGGATCGCTGTCGACGATAAGAACTGAGTTTTCCGGCATTAACTCCCCCTTTTAAAGAATAGTAGCCGCATTCTGATTTTAGGCAGATTAACCCGCTATTTTTTACGGGTTAAATAGTTCCATGAGTATATCATAAGTATTAGTACTTGACTAGCATTATTTTGGCAACCAATGGCAAAAATAAAGTGCGATCTGAAACTAAATCAGCTGGATAAGGAAGTTAAATCGATTAGTTACGGCACATCAATCTATTACGACATCAAAGTGTCGAATACTACCCAATATCAAAGCGTAACTTTTTAGCATACGGTTGGCAGTCCGCCTAGAAGTCTCCACTAGCAACAACGTTGAATAATATTGTCTATATTACAATGAGTGTTTCCTATTTTGTTTTTGCCCTGTTCGTAAAGCTATGCTATATTCTATCATCACTTAAATGGATAATGGACTAGATATCATTTCCAGAGGTTCTTTGACTTCTGCTGCAGGTTTTAAAGCAGGGGCAATTGCGGCTGGAATCAAGAAGAGGATGGGTGAGTTCGATTTAGTCCTTTTGACATCAAGTCAACTTGCGAACGCTGCTGCAGTGTTTACCTGTAACCGCTTTCGAGCGGCACCGTTGTTGGTTTCAGAAACACATATTGGTTCAGGTCAAGCGCAGGCAATTATCGTCAATGCCGGTTGCGCCAATGCTGGTACAGGTAAAGACGGTTACATTGATAGCCAGCTAATGACACAGTTAGCTGCTGACAAATTAAGAATTGACCCTGCAAGGGTTCTTGTTGCCAGTACCGGCGTTATCGGGGTTCGCTTACCGATGGAAAAGATCAAAGCCGGTATCGAAAACATGAACTTTTCAGACGATGGAGGTCATGATTTTGCTCGTGGGATTATGACTACTGATCTGGTGGCCAAAGAAATAGCGGTGAATGTTCCTGAATACGGTTTCACGATTGGTGGTTGTGCCAAAGGCTCTGGTATGATTCACCCGGACATGGCTACCATGCTGGCTTTTATTACCACCGACGCCATAATGGATAGTAGATTACTGAAAACCACTCTTAAGCGGGCGGTGGACTTATCTTTCAATGTTATTTCAGTTGACGGCGATACGTCAACCAACGACAGTGTTTTCATTCTAGCCAACGGGGCGTCGGGGAGTGAGATAAAAAAAGGGACAAACGCTTACCTGGCTTTTACCAGGGCGCTTAAATACGTGTGTGTGCATTTGGCAAAATCTATTGCTCGTGATGGAGAAGGCGCAACCAAGCTCATAGAACTAGTTGTTTCGGGTGCTGCTTCAAAATTGGATGCCAGAAAGGTAGCGCGGACTATACTGTCTTCTCCCCTGGTTAAAACTGCAGTCTATGGCGGTGACCCTAACTGGGGACGAATCCTCGCTGCTGCAGGCAGAAGTGGCAGCCGCTTTGACCCGGCATGTGTCAATTTATCGATAGGCAACGTGGAGATATTAAAGAACGGAACACTAATATCTTTTGACAAGAAAACAAGCGCAGCCCAACTGCAAGGCAAAGATATTTTTATCCACCTTGACCTTGGATTGGGGCAAGCATCAGTCACCGGTTGGGGCTGTGACATGAGCGCTGAATATATCAGGATCAACGCAGATTATACGACGTAGTTCAATAACAGGTATTGCAATGAATAAGACTATTGTTATCAAATTGGGAGGGTCAGTACTGGGAAGCCGCGATACGTCTCTTGAAGATGTTGCCCGGCTTAAACTGGAAGGTTGGTATCCGGTAGTGGTCCATGGTGGCGGCACAGTGGTCAATAGTTGGTTGAAGCGCCTTGGCATTGCCACCAAGATTGTAATGGGTGAGCGTGTTACAGATGAAGATACCATCGATGTCGTGGCTGCGGTTCTTTCGGGTCTGGTAAACAAAGAAATTACAGCATTATTACTTGGTCTGGGGGTTAAGGCTGTAGGCCTTTCCGGGGTTGACGGTGGTCTGGTTTCTGGAAAACCCCGTGGAACTGATTGGGGTTATATGGGCGATGTGGCCCGAGTTGATCCGACTGTCATCAAAACACTCATGGATAATGATATGGTGCCGGTGATTTCACCAGTTTCTCTCAACACAGATGAAGACTTGGTGCGATTGTTAAATATCAATGCTGACCCTGTAGCGGGTGAATTGGCGGCTGCGCTACAAGCCGAGCGTTTGGTATTTTTAACCGATGTGGCTGGGATAAGAGATGCAGCCGGAAACCATATTAAATCAATTAGTACTATAGATGCAGAAATGCTGGTAAATACCGGTGTAGCTACCGGAGGCATGATACCCAAGATCAAAGCTGCTAGACGTGCTAGCGCTGCAGGTACTACTGCAAGTATTATTGACGGTAGAAAACCGCATATTCTTTATGATGAGATTACTTTTGGCGGTACAGGAACTACACTTACTATCTAGAGTGAAGGGATAAAATATGGACTGGATGGGGCTGGAAAAACGATACTTTATGCATACGGTGGAACGAGCACCGCTGACTATTGTCAAAGGTGTGGGCAGTTATGTTTGGGATGAACACGGACGACGCTATCTTGATTTTGTAGCTGGTTGGGCGGTGAATTCTTTAGGTCATTGTCATCCGGTTGTAGTGGAGGCGGTGAGGCATCAAGTTGGCGAGATCATTCAGACCTCGAATCATTATTATACCAAGCCCCAAATACAGTTAGCTGAACTCCTGGTTAAAAATAGCGATCTTGACAAGGTATTTCTATGTAATTCAGGAGCCGAAGCCTCTGAGGGGGCGGTAAAACTGGCAAGACGGTATGGGAAGCTGCAACTCGGCGGTGCTTATGAAGTTATCACAACAACTGGTTCTTTTCATGGTCGTACATTGGCTATGGTTTCGGCGTCCGGACAACTGAAGTACCAGCAACCATATACTCCGCTACCCTCGGGGTTCATAAACGTTGAATATAACAATATTGAAGCCATTAAGCAGGCGACGACACAAACCGTTTGCGCTGTGATGCTGGAGCCGGTGCAAGGTGAAGGTGGGGTTAACACCCCATCGCCTGGTTATCTTAAACAGGTTAGAGATTGGTGTGATGAAAAAGGCCTGGTTCTTATTCTTGACGAAATTCAGACAGGCATCGGGCGGACGGGGTCACTATTTGCTTATCAAAATTTCAATCTCTGCCCTGACATTATGACTCTGGCCAAAGGATTGGGCGGTGGTCTCCCAATTGGGGCTATTATGGCCAAGGACAAGTTTTCTGTTTTTTCTGTAGGAGAACACGGTTCTACTTTTGGTGGAAATCCGGTCACCTGTGCAGCCGCATATGCCACAGTTAAGTTCATGATTGATCATAATATACCCCAAAATGCCTGTGAAATGGGGCAGTATCTTGAGGGAAAACTCACAAATCTGAAAGACAAATATGATGGTGTTATTACTCAGATCCGTGGGAAAGGGTTACTTTTAGCCGTCCAGTTTAGCCGGGATATTGCTAAAGAACTTGCTTCTGAGTGTCTGGAACAGGGACTTTTAGTTAACGATGTCAAGCCAAATGCTCTGAGGTTGATGCCGGCATTAATTATCAGCCGAAGTGAAATTGATGAAGCCGTTAATTTATTAGATGTAGCCCTGGGACGGCTTATTTCCTCCCGACAAGGTTAAACCATTATGTTTGTTGCATTGGTTATCCTAGGTGTGATTGGTGTCGTTGTGGTCTTGGCCTGGCAGATGCCGGAACCCGGTTTAATGCGGCAGGCACGTAATGGTCTATCATTGTTAACCGGTGCGCCGACCAATATTCCACAGCCTATAAGAGAAGATGCTCTGGCAATGGCGAAAACACTCCACAGACACGACCGGGTCAAGCAGCTCCGGCTGGCCTCTGACATGTTGGCAACATATCAGACACTGGAAAATACTAATATACTTGTCCTCTTTAACTCAGGGGGATATGGCTGGACGTCACTGGACAAAGCATCCGGATATGCGACTATTATTAACGCTATCGAGTCACATCTTGTGTCAAAGAAATGTTCCGTAAGTGTGTTGAGTTACCAACGTGCTTTCCGCAGTTTGCGTGGTTATATCAGTGAAATATTGAACGCCGGAGCCAAATCAATCGCCAAACCGAGTGAATTGGCACTCCGGCTACGTTTTTTATGGAATCACCTGCCTAACTTAAAAGTTCTTTTAACTGCTGAGAGTAATGGCACAGTTATGTCCAACCAGGTAATGCGATTAATGGCTGATGAATCCAGACTTTTCAGTATCGAGTTTGGACCGCCATTCTGGTATAAAGCCTACCAGAATGGGCGCATTATGAATCTGCGGAGTAATGGAACCGTACCGGATGCCTTTAGTTATGGACACTGGCGTCGGGCTATCATGGCTAATATTGCCGCCATTTTTGGAAGGAATCCCAAAGCACCCGGGAACGTTCTTCTATATATAGGTGCTCCTGGACATGATTATAACTGGCACGATTATCCGTTAATACGAGAAAAAGTGCTTGCATTTCTCGCAAAGCATTTTGATACCTGTAAAGACATCTCCGAATAATTAAATTGGTACCTATGGGGTACCTTGATAATAAACCCATTTGGGAGTACATTGATGGATATTTTCCAAACATACTAACAAATTGGGACTAATAAAATTGCCCGAAAATGACTTGGGTATAAGCATCCCCAAAAGCCTGTTTTCAGGCCCATTATTCCGGCGCTTTCCGCCTGGTATCTGGTTGGTTACTCTCATCGGGGTGTTAAACTCGGCGGGGTTTTCCCTTTCACTGCCGTTCCTCTCTCTGTACCTGCATCAACAACGCGACGTGCCCATGACAATGGTAGGGCTGTTTATTCTTGGGAGCGGCCTGGTTGCCGCTGCAGTACAGATGTATGCCGGAATGCTTTCAGACAGTCTTGGGCGGCGTCCGCTTATTCTCTGGAGCATGTTCTTAAGTGCATTCCTGTATATTGTTATGGCAGTAATGGTTAATATTGATGCTCCGGTATGGAGTATTGTGGCAATATATATATTGGTTCGCAGTGCTCTTATGTCGTCACGCCCGGCCACCTCGGCATTGGTTGTAGATTTGATGCCCAAGGCACGGTTGGCAGAGGGCTATGGTCTGCTTCGCATGGGTCAGAATCTGGGGTTTGGCTTCGGACCAGTCATCGGAGGCTATTTTTGGCTGGCGACATCTTACGGCTGGTTATTCGGTGGTGGAGCGATCATTAGCGCAATTGCACTGGGATTGACATACTTCTTTTTAAAGGAAAGCTCTGCTAGTTTTAATACAGAAAAGGTATCTTTCAGCGCCGTGTTGGTTACCGCGCGGGATCGGACTTTTCTAGGTTTCACAATAATCAGTATTATCGCTTTTATGGGATTAGGCCAATTCATAAGCACACTTTCTGTGTATACTGTCGATCGGATCGGATTCACTACGGTGCAGTATGGTTCGCTGCTGACGTTGAATGCTATCCTGGTGGTGGCTATGCAGTACCCTGTGACCAGATGGGTGGGTAAAATGACGCGGGCTACGGCGCTTTTGTTAGGCATGATGGTCTATGCTGTGGGTTACCTGTCGCTCGGATTGGTGGGTGCTTATGGCATGGCATTGATGGCTATGGCTATTATCACTTTAGGTGAAGTATTGTTTTCTCCAGTGAGTATGGCTGTTGTTGGTGAGCTATCACCGCCGAGTTGGCGTGGCCGGTATCAGGGTTTCTATGGTTTGGCAGAAACATTAGGCATTTCATTGGGACCGACACTTGGGGGAGTTCTCTTAGACAGTACCGCACCTGACGGGCGTATGGCCTTGTGGGCGCCGATAGCCGGGGTAATTATGTTAGCAGGGTTCGCGTTTTATATCTGGGGCAAACGACAATACAGAACTCCTGCTATTAACTAATAGCTCAGGTTTATGGCAACCATTGAAATTCACTTTTCCTTTGTCATCTGGGTTAAAGACATTCGCGCATGGTCAGGGCAATTTTCTAAGGAAATATCCGGCTCCTGACTTGGTGGCCACGATATCTGAAAGACCGACACCCTTTAGTTTTTGGCGTAAATTTCGAATATGAACGCGGATAGAGTTGGCCGCATCCGGCGTTTTCTCACCCCATATCGTTAACGACAGATCCTGATGCGATACCGGTTTACCATTATTTTGAGTCAGGCTATAAAGAATTTTTCCTTCGGTAGTAGTGAGTTTAATAGTCTTTCCATCAATACCAACCTGACGCCGGGAGCCTGAAAAACGGAAGGGGCCGATATTAACCGGTGAGTTGCTATCGTTAGTATTTTGACGACGCAGTAGAGCTTTGGCTCTGGAAACGAATTCCATCTGGCGGAATGGCTTGGTAATATAGTCATCCGCCCCGAGTTCCAGTCCGCGGACGACATCTGATTCTTCATTTCGTACGGTAAGAATTATTATCGGGACTGAAGATGTTTTGCGGACCTCTTTAAGAAGTTCCAGGCCGCTTTTATCGGGCAATCCTAAATCCAGTATAATAAGATCCGGTGATTCAGCCTTGGCAAGCTCTATGCCTTCTTCCACCAGGCCGCTGAATATTATTATTGCATCCGGCCAGCTGACCTTTAAACACAGGCTAACCAACTCCACAATGGCGACATCATCTTCGACGATCAGGATTTTCATTTTCTCTCCTCACTTGGTATATGGTATTTTAAAACTGAAGGTACTGCCTTTACCTTTGGCACTCTTGAGCCAAATTTGTCCACCGTGCAATTCTACGATCATCCGCGAGAGAACAAGCCCAAGACCGAGGCCGCTTAGCCTGCTTTTTTCTGATTTTTGACCAAGGTGGTATGGCTGGAACAAGTAGGGTAGATCAGCGGCATCTATACCTGAACCGGTATCAGTTACCGATATGATGGCAGCATCAGGCTCTGTGATGGCACGCAACTTGATTTGACCACCTCGGCGGGTGAACTTGAATGAATTAGAGAGCAGGTTAGTGATCACCTGTCTCAAACGGTCAGGGTCAGCTTGTAATAATACTGGCTGGACGGGTACATCAAGCTCAAGTTTTTGACCGCGACGCATAGCCTCCGGTTTTACGTATTCGCCAATCTCTGACAGAAGATCTACCAGGTTGAAATTACTATAGGTAAGTTTGAGAGTACCCACTTCGCCGTGAGCCAGGTCAAGGAGTTCGTTAACACGTTTTTCCATGTTAAGAGCCCCAGCGTGAATGTTTCTGGCAAAACCCAGAGATATTTCATCTGTAAGGTGGTCTTCCAAGAAATCAGATGCAGTCAACAAGGGAGTTAACGGAGTCTTTAGTTCATGAACCAGGGCTCGGGTGAACAGGACGCGCTCATCAATTTGTTGTTTAAGAGCCGAGCTTAATTCCTGCTCCCGCTGGTACAATATCTTTAATTCATCTTCTGTCTTGCGCCTCGTGGCAATCTCTTCGTTCAGAGCCTGGGTACGGACTGCCACTAATTCCTCAAGTCGTTGCTGATAGCTTTCTATTTCGGCCTGCTTTTGGCGCGGTTCGGTGATATCAAGAGCATAGATGTTAAGATAGCCCTCGTTAATATTAGGTTGGATAGTCAGGGAAAAAATCTGACTACCACAAGAGAATTCAATATTTGTCTTGCTATTCAATTTGTATATTTCAGCGATAGTTTTTTGCAGCGATGATGGCACCTTTCCGCCCTGCTGCGTTCCCCAGCATTCAAGAAGTGGTTCAGTTGCGGGATTCGCGAAAATAATTTCACCTTCAGATGTGACACTTAAGACAGGATTAGGATTAGATAATGGGTAATTGGCCAGTTGCCGGATAGTAGCTTCCTGTTTTTTTCTCTCCGCAATATCACGCGCTACCGAGACAACTAAAATCCTACCATTAAATTTAAAAAGATGTGATGACACTTCGGAAGGAATGGGAAGCCCGTCTCTGGTTACATGAACAAGTTCAAATCTTGCCTGACAAATTTCTAACAGCCGTGTGGCTATTGCTTTGCTGGTTTCATAACTCTCAGTTGTATTCAGGTCTTTTGCGCTAAGTCCGATAAATTCTTCATGTGTATAGCCATAGCGTTCACAAGCAATGGGATTGGCTTCAATAATCCGGAATATATTTTCTCGTTCAATATATTCCCACAGTAGAATAACATCTGTGGCGTTCTCAAAAATGGTCTGGTAAAATCCCTCATTATTAAAATGGGTTGGAATTATCTTTTCCCCCAACTAGATGTCCTGTTTTCTTAATATTATTATTTATTGTAGTCTCTGGAATACGATTTTACAACACCGAAAAAGCGTCCATATTATATTGAACTGATGGGAGTAGATAGAATTGTTTTGACAAAAATACACGCTTTTTGATGATTGAAGTTTATTCGACTTCGCTCAGGGTGAACGGTGATTAGTGGATTCTCTGCTTTTGCCTAGAGTCAGAAAACTTGAAGAAATTCCCAGAGATATAAACCATCAATTCTGAATGAAATCGAAAAATTGGCCTAAATTGCGCGAAAGCGCCTTTTCATAGATTAGCTTTGCACAGGCGATATCCTGGATGGCCAAGCCGGTGGAATCAAAAACGGTAATGTCAGAATCATTGGATCTGCCCTGTTTCTGACCGGAGGTTAATTCTCCCAGGGTGGCAAATATCTGGCTTTCAGAAAACAATCGTTGGGCAATTGGGACATTGAGTTCTCCGGCGTGAGTGGATTGGTAAATATCATCTACAACGACCATCGCCCCATCCAATACCGCCTGTTCAAGTTCTTGTTTGCCTGGGGCATCGGCACCGATGGCATTGACGTGAGCCCCATATTTAAGCCATTCTCTTCTGAGATAGGGCGTCCGTGAAGGTGTCAGTGTGCATACTATATCGGCATTGCAGGCAATTTCCAACCCTGTAACTTTGACCGGTAGTTTAGGGTGACGTGCCTTGAATTTTTCTGCGGCCTCGACTGATCGGTCATAAACCAGGATTTCATTGAATTTGAAGTATTCAAGGTGGGCCATGAGTTGTGTATCAGCCTGATTACCAGTGCCAATAAGTCCCAGACTGTTGGCATCCTTCAGGGCCAGGTATTTACTGGCAATAGCAGCGGCAGCACCGGTACGGTAGGCGGTAATTTGTGTGCCGTCCATAATAGCCAAAGGGTATCCGGTGTACGGATCCGAATAGATAATGATACCCATAACGCTGGGTAACCCTTTTGTTGCGTTGCCTGAGTGGACGTTAACCCATTTCATTCCGGCAGCACCAGGTATGGCGGCAGGCATGGCGCGGAAATCCCCGGTTTCAAGGGTAAGGTATGCTTTTGGCGGCATAATTGCCCTGCCTAAAGTATAATCGGTGAAGGATCGTTCAACAGCTTTTAAGGTTTCCTTCATGGTGATAAGCCCGGAGATATCTTTCCGGGTAAGAATGAGAGTAGTCATTTTATTTTTCCTGGTCATAAAAATCACATTGATCTTAACGGGCAAGTTTCTCGGCAGTATCCAGGAAAGTCAGATCAAAGGTTTTCTGGTGGCCTGTCACTTCTGAGTAAGGAGTTGCCTTGATCTCACCGCAGGCCAAGCCTAATAACACGCCTGAATTTCCAGCTTCCAGTTCATCAATGGCCGCAGCCCCAATCCTTGTGGCCAGCAACCGATCGAAGGCAGTGGGAGCGCCACCGCGTTGGACATGACCCAATATTGTTGCCCGCAATGAGAAACCTAACTCGGCATTTTCTCTGAAATGGGACAGCAGTCGCTCAGCATTCCAATAGGCACCTTCGGCGACCACAATGAGACAATGAGATTTACCGCGGTTGTAGGTAGACTTGATGACCTCGGCAACTTTTTCCGGGGTCGTTTCAATTTCGGGGATGACCACGTATTCCGCGCCGCCGGCGATACCGGCCATGAGTGCAAGGTAACCCTGATTCCGGCCCATTGTTTCCACGATATGGGCCCGGTGGTGAGAGGTAGCGGTCACCTTGAGGCGGTCAATAGCCTCCAGCGCAATATTAAGAGCGGTATCCACTCCGATGCTTTGATCGGTGCCGTAAAGGTCGTTGTCGATGGTTGAGGCCACACCAATAGTCGGGAACCCCATTTGGTTAAGAAGGTGGGCTCCGGTCTGCGATCCGTTACCGCCGATGACAAATAAAGCTCCAATTTGATTCCTTTTCAAGTTATCCAAAGCCTTGTGTCTGCCCGGTTCGGTTTCAAACTCCGGGGATCTGCTTGAACCGAGTATAGTGCCCCCGGCCTGGATGATGCCAGAGACATCGCGTGCTCTGAGCGGACGAAAATCGCCGTTTATAAGGCCTGTATAACCCTGATTAACACCAGTTACTTCCCACCCGTTAGATATCCCACACCGCACTATGGCGCGGATGGCAGCGTTCATACCTGGAGCGTCTCCGCCGCTGGTGAGGACGGCTATTTTTTTCATATATCTCCTAATAGCAAGCTTGACTTATTATAGCTCAGGAAGTTGTGAAATCAAGATTTTGTGAAACCTATAAACCGCGCGGCCGATTCTCCCGCCACCCACCCGGTCGAGAAAGCCGCCTGAAGGTTGTAGCCGCCGGTATCGGCGTCAAGGTCCAGAACCTCACCGGCCAGATATAAGCCGGGTACCAGTTTGGATGACATCGTTCGTGGGTCGATTTCGTTAAGTTCAACACCACCGGCAGTCACCATCGCCGCGCCCAAGGGCAGTGTGGTTTTCACATCGAATGAAAGTTCTTTTAGCAGCTTCACCAGGCCGGTGCGATTCTCAGCGGTCATATTGGCGCCGGTTCTGCCCAGGGGAATACCAGATACTCCGGCCATGAGTTCGACCATCTTGTCCGGCAGTAGTTCCCGAAGGATGGCCGGTAACTGCCGCTTTGGGAAGGCCGAGAATTCACGCTGCAGTCTTGCTTCGAGTTCCTTTTTGGTCAGCGCCGGTTTGATGTCGATGCTCACTGACACTGGTCCTGTCTCCAGCGCACGGGCCACTGCCTGACTCATGAGCAGGGTTATCGGACCGCCGATGCCGAAGTGAGTGAACAGCATCTCCCCGAAACGGCTCTCGATGACTTTCGGCGGCGACTTCTCCCAACCGGTACCGCGTCCGTAGTCATGTGCGATAGTGGTATCCGGAATCGAAGATTTGTCGCAGGCGAAAGCGGTCAGTCGGACATTCTTGAGGCTGACGCCCTGACAGGCTATGGCGAAACTGAATTCCCTGATGACCAGCGGCACCAGCGCAGGATAGAGCGGGTTTACCTTATGACCGAGTTTCGTTGCCAGGTTGAAACCATCACCGGAGGAGCCGGTGGCTGGAAATGAAGAGCCGCCGGCCGCTATGATGACGGCGGTAGCGGGCAGATACTCCCCGTTTTCCAAACGTACGCCGGTAATACCATGTTCATCACGCTCGACGGCAGCGGCACGGCTGTTCAGCCTGATTTCTACGCCATGTTCCCTGGCATAAGATGCAAGAGCATCAACAACATCAGAAGCCTGATCTGATACTGGAAATATCCGTCCACCACGTTCGGCTTTTGTCTCCACACTACGGTGGTGAAAGAAATCCAGTAGTTCGTCACGAAAGAAACGGTGGAAAGCCCCGTGGAGGAATCTCCCATTGAGGCCGAATGCGGCTAAAAACTCTTTTAATGGGGCAGTATTGGTTATGTTACAGCGGCCTTTTCCGGTGATCAGCAGTTTCTTGCCTGGAGTTTCCATTCGCTCAAGGAGAATGACCGGCGCTCCCAACTCTGCCGCCCGTCCGGCAGCCATCAGTCCGGCAGCGCCGCCGCCGATGACAATGATGTGCTGTTTTTGTAGTGCTTGTATTGTCATATTCTAGCGCTTTGCTACACTCCTTATTAATACGAATAAATGAGGAAAGTCATCGGCAGGGTCCCCAAGTGCTAGCTCAGGGCAGGCAGAGCGAACGTATTGGTGGATTCTCCGCTTTTGCCTGGAATGATAAAAGGGAACCGAACAGGTTCTGTTTTTCTCTTCGCAACGATGTATAGGTTATACTTTTTGAATCTTTCAGACTAGGCGGATACGGCATCCCACTCTTCGCTCTGGACAGGTGCCGTGTGTCACTACAACTAACGTCCGGTCTTCAGGTCAGAGAGTGAAAACAACTGAAACAACCTCCCTATTTTACGATTAAAACTGGCAAAAACAACCGGTTGTTTTCGGAAGAAACAAATAATACAAATACTTACTCTTTTTAACAAATCAATAAACAGAGAACACATGTTAACACCAGTGCTATCGGCTGTCAATGGGGGTTTGGTACTTTTTAAGGGTTTATTCTCTGCCTTTGAGAAGTCCAATATGTTCTGGATTTTTGCACTAAAGGTCGGCTAATTCTTCCCAGATGATGTCGCCTATCTTGAATACCGGGCCGTCCTGGCACACCTGTTTCAAGCCGTGTTTTGTGTTGACGGTGCAGCCGTAGCATAGCCCTATGCCGCAAGCCATCCTGACTTCCAGCGATATTTGCATTGATTTGGTGCTGAAACGGGGGTCTTTCACCAGCGCCCGGTACATCGGCAGCGGGCCGCAGGCAAAGACCTGGGCAGCTTCAGCGACGTAGTTGTCGGGGCAGTCTGTAACGCGTCCCTGAATACCTGTTGAGGCGTCTTCAGTGTAAAAGACGCATTCCGTCACTTCCGGTAGGTGAGATGATGGACAGAGGAGTTCGCCGGTGCGGGCACCGAGCACCAGTGTTACCTTTTTGCCGGACGCTCTCGCCTTTTTAGCCAGGAAATTGAGTGGAGCAATGCCCATGCCGCCACCGATGAGCAGCAATTTACCGGCGTTTTCATTAATGATAAAGCCATTACCGAGCGGGCCGAGGATGTCCAGTTCTTCACCGGGCGAGCGGCGCGCCAGCCAGCCGGTACCCTTACCGATGCTGGCAATGAGCAAACCTATTTGACCGCTGGAAGAGTCAGCGTCCGAGATACTTATCGGTCTCCGCAACAAGTGATTATCACCGCATTTAAGCATGACGAACTGGCCAGGTTTGGCGGTTGTGGCGATGTTGGGGCACAGGAGGCGCAGTTGGAAGACGCCGGGCATTACGGTATCGTTTGAAAGTACCGTGGCAGTTCCTAGAAATGGTTTGGCCTCAGCCATTACGATACTCCTGGACTGATTTAATACTGTAATTGTGGCCCCTGTCGGCCAGGGCGTCAATGGCTACACGGGCCGTGTCAAGGGAGGTAAAGCAGGGAACACGTTTCTCAGCGGCAGCGCGGCGAATATGGAAACCATCCCTGAGCGGCACGCGACCGCCGGTGGAGGTGTTGATGACACCGGTAACCGTTCCGTTTCTAACCATGTCCACGATATTAGGATGGCCTTCAGATAATTTTTTAGAAATACGCTTTACGGGCAACCCGGCCACTTCAATCATGGCGGCTGTACCCTCGGTAGCATAGAGATTATAACCTATAGCATGCAATTTTCGAATAATAGGCAGTGCTTCAGCTTTGTCGCGGTCGGCAATGGATAATAGCATACTGCCTTCAGGCGGTAGTGACAGACCGGCAGCCATAAGCGCTTTGATGAGTGCGCCGTTGAAATCATGATCAATGCCCATGACTTCACCGGTTGATTTCATTTCCGGCCCCAGGTAAGTATCGACACCGATAAGCTTGGACATTGAAAAAACAGGCGCTTTTATAGCTACCAATGGTTGCGGTGGCCATAAACCGCCATCATACCCCTGTTCCTGGAGCTTTTTGCCGAGCATCACATTGACCGCGACATCTACCATGGGAACACCGGTCACCTTAGATAGAAAGGGTACGGTGCGAGAGCCGCGAGGATTTACTTCCAGGATATATACTTTGCTGTGTCCTTCTTCTTTGGTGATGACAAACTGAATATTCATCAATCCGCGGATGTTCATCGCCAGCCCGATACGGCTGGTATAGTCCACAATGGTGCCGGTCTCTTCCGATGTCAGCCCGAGACCGGGATAAACAGCCATTGAGTCACCGGAATGAACCCCGGCGCGTTCAATATGTTCCATGATGCCTGGGATGAGCACCCGTTCACCGTCAGCGATGGCGTCCACCTCAACCTCTTTGCCCATGAGGTACTTGTCGATGAGTATCGGATGGCCAGTTTGCAGATCCATAGCCAGTTTCATAAAACGCACCAATTCGGTGGCGTCATAAACGATCTCCATGGCGCGTCCGCCCAGCACGTAGCTGGGGCGCACCAACACCGGATAGCCGATAAGGCTGGCTACGTTCAAGCCTTCGTCCAGTGTGGTGACGCCGGCACCCGGCGCCTGGGGAATATCCAGTTCCGACAGGAAGGCTTCAAAGCGGCGACGATCTTCGGCCAGATCAATGGTCTCGGCGCTTGAACCGATAATTGGATTGCCGGTTTGAGTCAGCGTGCCAGCCATGTTGATGGCGGTCTGACCGCCGAACTGGCAAATTGACGGGGTGAGGTTTGCGCAACCAAGGTTTTCGTTATCCAGAATGTCGCGGACGCTTTCAGCGTCAAGCGGTTCAAAATACAACCGGTTTGAAGTGTCGAAATCGGTCGACACTGTCTCCGGGTTGGAGTTGGCCATGATAGACTGATAGCCTGCTTTGGACAGGGCCATGGCGGCGTGTACCGAACAATAGTCGAATTCAATACCCTGCCCGATGCGGATAGGGCCGGAACCGATAACCAAGGCTTTTTGGCAATCATCCGGTATCGCTTCATTTTCAGATTCGTATGTTGAATAGAAATAGGGCGTTTCAGCGTCAAACTCGGCGGCGCAGGTGTCCACCATCTTATAAGTCGGCAGAATATTCCATTGCTTGCGCAGCTCCCGCACCTGTTCCGGCAACCGGTCGCCCAAGGTGGCAATCTGTTCATCACCGAAGCCCAGACGCTTGGCTTGGCGCAACAGTTCCGGCCCCAGTGTCTCCGATAGCAGCCGTTTTTCCATGCTGACGATATTCAACAGCTTTTTAAGGAACCACAGGTCTATTTTAGTTACGTCGAAGATTTGCAGGGGGGTGATGCCGCGCCTCAAGGCTGCCATGACAGACCAGAGGCGGATATCAGTGGGTTTTAGGGGATAACCTGAGATGTCATCACCCAGTTCCCATTCCGGGTCTTCCCACAGTATTGATTTCTTACCGAATTCCAGACTCCTGACCGCCTTCTGGAGAGCAGCCTCGAAAGTGCGATCGATGGCCATGACCTCACCCGTTGCTTTCATCTGAGTGTTGATAATACGGTCACCGGTGGCGAACTTGTCAAACGGCCAACGCGGGATCTTGACTACCACATAGTCCAGTGCCGGTTCAAAGGAGGCCGCTGTTTTACCGGTGACGGCGTTGGGTATCTCGTCAAGCGTCTTACCCACGGCTATCTTGGCCGCCACCCGGGCAATGGGATAACCGGTAGCTTTTGATGCCAGGGCAGATGAGCGGCTCACGCGGGGGTTGACCTCAATGACATAATAATTGGCGCTTATCGGATCTAGGGCGTATTGGATATTGCAGCCGCCTTCAATACCAAGCGCCCGGATGATCTTGATACTGGCTGTCCGTAGCATTTGGTACTCTTTGTTGGTGAGCGTCTGCGATGGCGCAATGACGATGGAATCACCGGTGTGGATGCCTACGGGATCAAAGTTTTCCATGTTACAGACGGTAATGCAGTTATTGGCGGCGTCCCGCATTACTTCGTACTCTATCTCTTTCCAGCCGGCCAACGATTTTTCGATGAGTATCTGGTGTATCGGAGAAGCGGCGATGCCTCCGGCGGCTATCTCATCAAAATCATCCATATTACTGGCGATGCCTCCACCAGTGCCGCCCATGGTGTAGGCGGGACGGATGATTAGGGGTAATCCCAACTCTACGGCCACTTGCCTGGCTGCGGCTACGTCAGTCACGGTGCGTGACGGTGCTACATGTTCATCAATTGACAGCAGTAAACACTTGAATAACTCCCGGTCTTCAGCCTTGCGGATGGTTTCAATAGGTGTGCCGAGAACCCGGACGTTATATTTTTCCAATACTCCGGCATCTGACAGTTCAATAGCCAAGTTGAGACCAGTCTGTCCGCCCAGCGTTGGCAACAGCCCGTCGGGTCGTTCACGTTCGATAATACGTGACACTGATTCAACTGTCAGCGGTTCAATATAAACGATATCCGCGATCTCTTCATCGGTCATGATGGTAGCGGGGTTGGAGTTAATCAGGACCGAGATGACGCCTTCCTCGCGCATGGCTTTGCATGCCTGGGTGCCAGCGTAGTCGAATTCTGCCGCCTGGCCGATGATAATGGGACCGCTGCCGATGATCAGGACTTTAGAAGGTTTGGTCATCTGGAGGAAGCTCCCATCATACGCATGAATTGTTCAAATAAGTAGATATTGTCCAGCGGCCCGGGAGATGCCTCACTGTGATACTGGATGGTAAAGATTGGTAGTGTCCGGTGTCGCATGCCTTCAACCGTACCGTCGTTGAGGTTGATGTGAGTTATTTCCAGACCGCTGCCTTGGATGGATTCAGGGTCAACGGCATAGCCGTGGTTCTGGGAGGTGATATGGATACGGCCATTGAGCAGGTCTTTAACCGGGTGATTACCGCCGCGGTGGCCGAATTTAAGCTTGAAATTGCGCCCGCCGAAGGCTTTGGCCACAAGTTGATTACCCAGGCAAATGCCCATGATAGGTTTGCGGCTATCGATGAGACCTTTTACCGTCTCAGCGGCGTAGTCCAGGAGTTCCGGGTCACCGGGGCCAGGTGAAAGCATTATCCCGTCGGGGTTAATTGAAAGCATATCGCTGGCGGTGGTGGTGCATGGAAAAACGGTTACACGGCAACCGAGATCTTTTAGGATGCGCATAATATTGAATTTACAGCCCAAGTCTAACAGGACAACGCGCGGGGCACTGGTGGGTAGATTCTCAGCATCCCACTCGTATGGTTCCCTGGTGCTGACTTCTTTCACAAAATCAGTGGCACTATAATCCGGAGCGGTTCTCAGCAGTTCCAGAGCCTGTCCTGGTGTCTTGTCGCTGGTGATCATGCCCATCATGACGCCGTGGCAGCGCAGCTTGCGGGTGATAGCGCGGGTATCCAGACCCCAAATACCCGGGGTATCGCCACGTATAAGATAATCATTGATGGTATCGGCGCACTGGTAATTACTGGGTTCGGAGCATACCTCCCGCACCACAAATCCCCGCACCTGGAGACGGTTTGATTCAATGTCGGCAGGGTTGACGCCATAATTGCCGATAAGAGGGTAAGTAGGTATCAGAATCTGCCCGGCAAAGGAGGGATCAGTCAGCATTTCCTGATAGCCGGTCATACTGGTGGCAAAGACTACCTCGCCGAAAGCGTCTTTCTCTGCTCCGAAGCTGTTGCCTTCAAAGACTGAGCCATCGGCCAGTACCAGTATGCCGCGTTTGGTCATTTAGTGTCCTTTCAACTCTTCCTGAAATACGATATTGCCGCCGAAGATGGTCATTATAACCTTACCTTTAAGGGTTTCTCCCGCTAAAGGAGTATTCCTGCCTTTGGAGACGAATTTGGTTGTATCAACCACCCATTCGACATCTGGGTTGAAGATGACGATGTCGGCCGGATCGCCCAACTTAAGACTGCCGCTGATGCCGTGTTTATCACCGATGATTTGTGCCGGCGCGGCGGTCAATTTCTCAATGATCACAGGCAGCGGCAGCTTGCCGCCGTGTACCAGTTTCATTAGACTGCCAAAGGCCGTTTCTAGTCCCGAGATACCGAATGGCGCCAATGCGAACTCACAGCACTTGTCAGTATCGGTATGGGGGGCATGGTCGGTGGCAATGGCATCAAGTGTGCCGTCTGAAAGTCCTTCAACAAGGGCATCTATATCGGCTTGTGTCCGTAATGGCGGGTTCACCTTGGCGCTGGTGTCATAACCTAGCGCTCGCTCCTGGGTTAGGGTGAGGTGGTGTGGGGTGACCTCGGCGGTCACTTTAACTCCATTGGTTTTGGCCTGCCGGATAAGTTCGACGGCGCCTCTGGTGCTAATGTGGCATAGATGCAGCCGTGCTCCGGTCAGCCTGGCCAGGGAGATATCACGGGCAACGATGATGTCCTCTGCGGCATTGGGTATGCCGGCTAACCCCAGCCTTGTGGCGATAAGGCCTTCATTTACCTGACCGCCTTCGGCGAGGCTGAGATCCTCACAGTGCTCGATGATCGGTAGTCCAAGGGCGGTACAGTATTCCATGGCTTGCTTGAGCAGCCTTGCACCTGGGACACTCGACCCGTCATCAGAAAAACCGATGACTCCTGCGTCAGCCATTTCAGCCAGATTGGCCAGGCTTTCACCTAGGCGTCCTTTGGTGATGCATCCAATGGGTAAGACCCTCACAATCGCCTCATTTAAAGCGACAGAGTTGACATAATCTATAGTTGGGCGATTGTCGATGACAGGGTTGGTATTCGGCATGGCGCAGACTGTAGTGAAACCGCCGCGTGCCGCAGCTTTTGTCCCGCTGGCTATAGTTTCTTTATTTTCAAAACCAGGTTGGCGTAAATGGGTATGCAGGTCTATAAAGCCTGGAGTGACCGTGTGTCCGATGACATCAATGGTCTCATAATTACCTTGAGGAGGTTCGCCTTTGCCTACCCAGGCGATCTTACCGTCAGTGACAGTTATGTTGAACTTGCCGTCAATGCCCTGAGCCGGATCAATGAGATGTCCGTTCTTTATCAAGATGTTTTTCATAGTTCGCTCTGCCTGCCGCTTAAAAGATATAAGATGGCCATGCGTACCGCTACGCCGTTTTGGACTTGTTCACTTATTACCGATCTTTGGCCGTAGGCCGATTCAGCAGCCAGTTCGACATCTTCATTAACCGGGCCCGGGTGCATTACCAGGACATCTTTAGCCGCACGCTTGAGGCGTTCAGGTGTGATCTGGTAGCGTTGGACATATTCTCGCACAGACGGCAGGAGGCCACTTTGCTGGCGTTCCCGTTGAAGCCTTAAAGCCATGACCACATCGGCTCCATCCAGAGCTTTTTCGATGTTGGATTCGAGTGTTATCCGGGGGAAATAATCACCGCTATTGAGGCCGTATGGTAACAGCGTCGGAGGTCCGCACAGGGTAACTTCCATACCAAGGCGTGTCATACCCCAGATATTAGAGTGGGCCACCCGGCTGTGACGGACATCACCGATAATAGCTGCCTTGAGTCCCTTCAGATTCCTCTTGTGTTGCCTGATAGTGTACAGGTCAAGCAGTGCCTGGGTTGGGTGGGCGTGCCAGCCGTCGCCGGCGTTGATGATGTTGGCCTTGCTGTATCTGGCGGCCAGGTTAGGCGCGCCGGAGAACTGGTGGCGCATGACTATTATGTTGGCCCCGAGTGCCTCCAGTGTCTTAAGTGTATCGATAAGGCTTTCACCCTTGGCCACACTTGAAGCAGAGGCAGTGACATTTAAGACATCTGCAGACAGATTCTTGGCGGCAATCTCAAAAGAGGCACGGGTGCGGGTGCTGTTCTCATAGAAGAGATTGACCACTGTTTGTCCGCGAAGTGCCGGCACCTTCTTAATGGGACGGGAAAGTATTTCACTCATGGCGTCGGTGGTTTTGAACACCAGTTCAAACTCCTGCGGCGTGAAATCATCCACGTCTAGCAAATGGCGGTGACTCCAGCCTGTAGCACTCGCTGCTGGTGTATCGTTCTTCATACTATTCACCTGTTGCAATCAATACTTCATCTATTTCGTCAGTTTCAGCCAGTTTCACCCTAATTTCTTCAGTGGCGGCGGAAGGAATGTTTTTACCAACATAGTCGGCGCGGATGGGTAATTCC
This sequence comes from Dehalogenimonas sp. WBC-2, assembly GCA_001005265.1. NCBI lineage: Bacteria > Bacillati > Chloroflexota > Dehalococcoidia > Dehalococcoidales > Dehalococcoidaceae > Dehalogenimonas > Dehalogenimonas sp. WBC-2. Next base: position 1,150,578 of record CP011392.1, on the reverse strand, counting down.
CGATGGCCGCGATCAATAAGTACCGCCAGTTGGATAACTTGCGGCCGCCCAAAATCAATAAGCGCATCCATGGCGGCACGGGTAGAGCGGCCGGTATAGAGCACGTCATCCACCAGGATGATGATTTTATTATCAATGTTGACCGGTATGTCTGTGGATTTAACCTGTGGATTGAAATTCCGGCGGTTAAGATCATCACGGTAAAGGGAGAAATCAAGCGAACCTACCGGCACTTTAACATGTTCGAATTCACTTATAAGGGCAGCCAGGCGGTTGGCTAGCGGTACGCCGCGGGTCTGCATACCAACAAGCACCAGTGATTCAGTGTTTTTGTTGCGCTCAGTTATTTCGTGGGCGATGCGTGACAGCGTTCGCCGAATGTCTTCAGTGATCATTACCGTTTTTAAAGGCATTAAAAAACCTCTCGCCAACCTTGCCAGCAAGAGGTACACACGTTATTTCCGCTCTCCCTTGCCAGCCTCACAGGACTGTTTGTTAAAGGTAGGATGCTTATTAAATTGTGATTATTATATCAGGGTGAACGACTATAGGCAAGAGAAATATGTTCGCAAGTCCGATTCTTCTCGCTTTATACTAATGGCGGAATTTCCGGTAACGGAATCAATTCACCATCAATACGCAGCACAGTTACGGTCAGTTAGAGGTCAGTGGCCTTCCTGGCAACGATGAATTCCAGGAGTTTCTCAAAAGGCACAGTCATCTATTCTTTACCCCACAGGATTAAGATGACAAGGACATAAGCCGTAGTCAATAGTACTTCTGATGATAGGATATTATTATTTGAATTGCTGGCTTGAAGGTCTATAGCTTTGTGAGCCTGGCAAAGCTCAAAAGTAGTTTCTTCAAGCCTTCTGTTTTAAATGAGACCACAATTTCATAATCGCTTTTGACAGGAAGAGTGCTGATAACCACTCCGTCACCGAAGACAGGATGACTGACCTTATCCCCGGTTTTAAGCGGCGGTGCAGATGGTTTAGTGCCGGATGGAGTCACCGGGCGGCGGCTTTCCACCTGAGGCTGAGGCGGATGAGCGGCATATTCATAAAGTTTCTTTTGTTGTACCGGTTGCGGTTTAGGTGTCTCCTCCCGGATACCCATTTCTGTTGTTAAGTGTGCTGGAAGAGCTCCCAGAAAACGCGACGGCGGGTTGGTCATACTGCTGCCCATCAGACTGCGCCGGAAGGCGCGCAGAAGATACAACCGTTGCTTGGCGCGAGTGACGCCAACGTAGCACAATCGTCTCTCCTCTTCCATCTGAGTTGGGTCATCAAGGGAGCGGAAGTGCGGCAGCACGCCCTCTTCCAGACCGACGATGAATACCACTGGAAACTCAAGTCCCTTGGCCTGGTGCAGGGTGATCAGTGTTACGCCCCCTTCGGTCTCTTCTAAAGTGTCAACGTCGGAAACCAGGCTGACGCTTTCCAGAAAGGGGGACAGGGCTTCACCCGGTGGCAGATTATTGAACTGCTCGGTGACGGTGCGTAACTCGGCGATATTTTCAAGGCGTTCCTCGCCATCTGGCTGTGTTTTCAAATAAGCCAGATAACCACTCTTTTCCAGCACCAGGTCAAATAACTCCAGCACAGGACTGTGATTACTAGCATCTATGAATGACCTGATAGTGCTAAAAAAAATATCAAATGAGGCTAGAGCGCGGGAGTTAAGCGGTGGTTTGTCAATGCCAGAGGCAGATAGTTTGAGTGCTTCATAGAAGGAGATATCTTTTACTCGGGCCCAGGTCTGCATCTCCTGGATAGAACGCTCGCCCAGTCCACGCGGTGGAACATTGATAATGCGTGCCAGGCTGATGCTGTCTGCGGGATTATGAATCAGGCGGAAATATGCAATAAGATCCTTAACTTCACGGCGTTCATAGAAGCGGGTACCGGCCACCAGCTTGTAGGGTACTCCGTAGCGAATAAAGGCTTCTTCCAAGGCGCGGCTTTGAGCGTTTGTCCGGTACAGAACGGCCAAATCAGCCAGGCGATAATTCCCGGAGGCAGTCAGACGTTCGGCCTCACGTACCACCATCTGAGCTTCTTCCTGTTCATTGTAGGCTTCAATGAGGCATACTGGCGCGCCGGACTCATTTTCGGTCCACAGCTTAATGTCCTTGCGGGCGCGGTTATCGGCGATAATGCCGGAAGCGGCCTCCAGGATTTTAGCTGTGGAGCGGTAGTTCTGTTCCAAATAATAAACTTGAGTGTCAGAGAAGTCCCGCTCAAAGTTGAAGACATTTCTGAGGTCTGCAGCCCGCCAGGAATAGATGGATTGGTCGGGATCGCCGACTACGGCGATATTGCGGTGTTGGGCGGCCAATAATTTTACCAGTTCATATTGAACCAGGTTAGTATCCTGGAACTCGTCAACCATGATATGAAGGTAGCGTTCCTGGTAACGTTTCAATATATGCGGCTGGCGCTTGAAAAGAAAGACAGTCTTTAGGAGCAGGTCATCGAAATCTAACGCATTGTTCTGATGGAGCATTTTCTCGTAACGCTCATACATACGGGACACGATTTCCTCAAAATAACTCTTGGCTTGATTCTGGAACTGTTCGGGGGTCAACATTTGACTTTTGGCTTGACTGATGACACCGGCAATCTTTTTCAGCGGGAACTTTTTAGGGTCGATATCATTCTCGATGGCCGCCTGTTTCAGGAGTTTTTCCTGGTCATCGGCATCAAAGATGACGAACTCCCGCCCGATGCCGATGGCTTCACCATCACGCCGGAGTATACCGGCGCAGATGGCATGGAAAGTGCCCATGGTCATGTCGTTTACCGAGCCGGGCGTCAGTTTTTCCAGACGCTCCCGCATTTCCCGCGCTGCCTTATTGGTAAAGGTCACCGCCAGTATTCGATGAGGGTTTATGCCCACCACCTGTACCAGATAAGCGATCCGGAAAGTGATAACCCGGGTTTTGCCCGAGCCGGGGCCGGCAAGAATGAGCACCGGGCCATTTATAGCCTCGGCGGCTTTTCGCTGGGCAGGGTTCAAGCCTTCAAGTAAATCCTTTTTCAAAGCCGTATATTATAGCATTTTCGGTGCCTCAGGGTCAGTCAGTTACCGGAATTCGCTTTTGGTTGGTGGTGTAATTTGCCTCGCCTTGCTGGATAAGCCATAATACACACGTATGGAATTCTTAATTGCCGCTGTTATTGTCGTTTATATGGCAATGTGGATCATCGCCGGAGTCTATCGTCATTTGCAATAGACCGATGTCCGCTGTCATCAGCCCTAGACACTTTCGGAGAACCGATATTGAAAATTCTGCTGGTTAATCCCGCGCGTAAAAACTTCGATGCTTTTGGCCGTCACAGCGTTTTTCCCAACAGCCTGCTTTATATCGCTGCAGTGTTGGAGCAAGCCGGGCATGAAGTGCGCATTTATGATAACCAGGTGGATTTGCGTGAGCCGAAAGACATTGCAGATTTCAACCCTCAATTAATAGGTTTTTCGGTGCTTTCCGGCCCTAACATTGTTGAGGCCATTCAGCAGACCAAGGAATTCAAGGTGTTGCTGCCCGGTGTCAAGACTATCTGGGGCAATGTCCATCCCAGTGTTCTGCCGCAGCAGACTATCGCAGAAGAATACATTGACTACCTGTGCGTCGGTGCGGGTGAGTACCTTATGGTTGAGTTGGCTAAGTATCTCGAAACCGGCGCGCCGTCTATAGCTGAGATCAAAGGCCTGGTGTGGAAAGATGACGGCAAACTGGTCATCAATGAGCCAAGTGAGTTTATTAAAGACCTGGACGAATTACCCGATCCGGCGTGGCATTTGATTGATGTACTTAGTTACTGGGAAAAATCATTAAATACCTCCCGCGGTTGCCCTTCAAAGTGCACTTTTTGTTATTCACCGCTGTTTTACAAGGGTTACTCCGGCGACCTATCCGCCGAACGTATCGTTAGCCAAATCGAACATCTTTATACCAGGTATGGTGTTAAATTTATCCGTTTCTTTGAGGACACTTTTACCTGTAACAGGGATAGGCTGCGCAAGTTTTGCGAGCTGATGATTGAACGTAAGATGCCGGTACAGTGGGATTGCGATTCCCGTATCGGCCTGTCAGACGAAGATATTGCACTGATGTCCAAGGCCGGCTGTCTATCTGTCGGGCTTGGTATTGAAAGCGGCTCGCCTCGCATCATCAAGTTCATCAAAAAGGGTATCACCATTAGAGCTGTGGAAGAGACTATCGCACGGCTCGCCCGCCACAAGATCATGCCGCGCCTGTACTTCATAGCTGAATTACCATCAGAAACAATCGAGGAATTCCAGGAGACACAAAACCTTATAAAAAGGCTGGATCGACCACCTTATCAGTATATGCCATATATGCCATTCCCAGGTACGGTGCTGTATGACTACATTGTTAATGAAGGCTTGATTAAAGAACCTGCAACCCTGGCTGAATGGGCTGGTGTGCTTACTCTGCGTGCAATTAACCCATCATATCTCAAGGTGCCACCGGAGATGTTGGATAAAGCACTGGATGATCTGCGGCACTTCTACTTTCTCCGTCCGTTGCGTTTTGCGTTACGACACATGCCTTTCTATTTTACCCGTCTCACTCCAACGCCTGTGGCGCTGGTCAAAGGACTGAAACGTTTCTTGCTCTATTTTAATACCCGCCCGCTGCCCGAAGGCAGCATAAGAGGACAACTCAGGTGACGTTCTGGTGCAATAATTTCTTAAGACTTCTCCAAGATGTTATTCTAATAAAGAGAATAGACTGAGAGATATTATATGGTTGAAACACATGATTTTTAACCCATATTAATGATTTGCTGGAATTTAGGATTTGAAATTGGTCAAAAACTTTAGTCTTGGGTTAAGGGTCTAACGCTGATGCGTATCCTGCTGGTTAACCCCGCCAAACGTTTCAAGAGCTTTTTCGGCACCCGGTCTTTACAGCCGACGGTGCTGCCAAATTCACTGCTTTACATCGGGGCGGTACTGGAGAAGGCAGGACACGAAGTGCGTATCTGGGATCAGCAGGTGCATAGTCTTAAAGCCGCTGATTACTACAGTAGCTTTGATCCACAAATAGTTGGTTTTTCGGTTTCGGTGGGTGGCATTATCTATGAGGCTATCGAGCAATCACAGGAGTTCAAACGTCTCAATCCGGAGATTAAGATTGTTTGGGGTAACGTCCATCCCAGTATGTTGACCGAACAAACTTTAAGTGAGGGATATGTTGATTTTGTGGTAATCGGTCCCGGTGAGTATACGCTGCTGGAACTGGCCGAACATCTTGATAAAGGCAAACCGGCAAACCTGGTAGATATCAAGGGACTGGCATTCAAGAAGAGCGGCCAGGTTATCATTAATCCTGACCGTCCTTTCATTAAGAACCTGGATGAACTGCCTGATCCCGCCTGGCACCTTGTGCCCATGGATGACTATTGGGAAAAGTCATTAAATACCTCCCGCGGTTGTCCGTCAAAGTGCATTTTTTGCTACAATCCACCTTTCCATAAAGGCCAACTGGGAGAGTTCTCCGCCGACCGAATAGTGGGTCAGATGGAGATTCTCAAGAAACGCTATGGCGTAACCCTCTTTCGTTTTTTCGAGGACGATTTTTGTCACAACCGGCCGCGGCTCCATCGCTTTTGCCAGTTGGTTATTGAAAAGAAGATGAAGATCCGCTGGGATTGCGACGCCCGCGCAGGCCTGACAGAAGAGGACGTAAGTCTGATGAAGAAAAGCGGCTGCGCCTCGGTGGGCTTTGGGGTAGAGAGCGGCTCACCACGGTTGCTTAAATTTATCCGTAAGACTGCCGGGCTGGAAGATATCAAAGAGACATTCAAACTACTGGTTAAATATCGGATATTGCCCAAACTGTACCTTATCTCTGAACTGCCTACTGAAACCATTGAGGATTTTGAAGACACCAAGCAACTGATTAAAGAGTTGGGCAACCCACCGTACCAATACGTCAGTTTTCTGCCTTACCCCGGCACTGAGCTGTATAATTATTGCGTTCAGCACGGCCTGGAACCTCCCCAGTCTACCGAGGAGTGGGCGGCGTTCATATCTGAGCCTGATTGCGGTATAAAGTGGGGAGAAGTTCCCAAGGAGATGACTGCCGAGTTCAAGCGCAAGCTGGTTAAGTATTATTTCTGGCGGCGAATGAGTTTTGCAGTCCGGCATGGAATGTTGGCTTTTTACATACCAGTCAACTGGAGTCCCAAAGAATTTTTCAGGGTTTTCCGGTTCTGGTGGCGGTACTATGTCACCCGGCCGATGCATGGTTAAAGATATGAGAAATATATCCAAGGTAACATCGCGTGAATCACTAGGGGATTTCCATGGTGTCAAAGCCGAAATTATTAACCATGAGGTTTGGGAGTGTCCGGCCAACACTCTGATATTTAGTCTTCCGCAACCGCGGCATGTCCTGTGTGCCTACCAGGGCTACCGCAAAGTAACCGCCGTTCTCAATTGCTACCATCCCAAGGAATCATGGCACGCCGTAGACAATACGAAGCAAACTTATTGGGACTATACCCGCAATGTACATCGTGAAATGCTACGACAGATAGTTCCTGGTCAAAAAGTAGCCTTGCTGTTTACCGGCGTTGATATGCATAAGCATGTCATGGTGGAAGAGAGATTTGAGGAACTGTGGGTGCAGGCCTGGGTTACAGCAGGGGTTAAAACCAATGCTATCCGGGTTGGTTGTGATGCTGCATATGGCATGGAGCGTAAGGGGTTGTGGCAGCCTTTTGGCACCATCAATATCATTGTATTTACCTCCGCTGACCTGGGGCAGGCGGCCATGGCTTCCAGTTTTATTACCATCACCGAGGCCAAGACTGCGGCACTTCAGGATCTGGATATCAGGAGTTCTTATAACCCGCAGTGGCAGGCGACAGGCACCAGCACTGACCAGATATGCATTGTACCTGGTACCGGCGACCGCTGTTTCTATGTCTCCGGGCAGGTCAAACTGGGCGAGCTTATTGCCCGGGCTGTTACCCGCGGTGTTACTGAGGCAATCAACAACGTTCGTACCGAAATATAATCTCGCCCTCTTTGCAGCTGAGCTCATGTTATAATGGCTCATAGGGCCTTGTGTAAATCGGCTAAGCGGTGTCCGTGTTCCCACGAGAATCAAAATCGCCTTATTGTCGAAGTTCAATGCTGGTGAGATCAACGAGAGATTAAATCTATGAGAAACCGCTCCGCTAAGTTATTGACCAAATCCAAATTCATGGCCGGGCTGCAATGTCCGCGCTATCTATGGGTGTATGTTAATGAGCCTCAGCGAATACCTCAGCCCGACATGGTGACCCAACATACCTTCGACCAGGGGCACGAGGTCGGAGATATAGCCAAGAGGCTGTATCCCGGCGGGATTGATATGGCTGGTCTCGGTTTTCGGGAGATGCTGACTGAGACCAAGGTGCGTCTGGATGATCGCAAGCCTATTTTTGAAGCGGCATTTCAGTCCGGACAACTATACGCCCGCATCGATATCCTCAACCCGTCGGATAACGGCGCCTGGGATATCATCGAGGTTAAGAGCAGCACATCGGTCAAGGATGAAAATATTGCCGATGTAGCCTTCCAGCGCTATGTTTGCGGCCAATCCGGCATTGAGGTTAACCGCTGCTTCTTAACGCATATCAACCGTGACTTTGTTAAACAGGGTGACATTGACCCGGCGGCGCTGCTGGTTACGGAGGACATCACCGAGGACGTTCTTGAACTGGCCGGAGGTATGTCCGATATGGTGGAAGGCATGCTGGAGACTATGGCCGGGCCATGTCCTGCCCCAAGTATCGGCCGAGCATGCGGTGCCCCTTACGATTGTCCGTTAAAAGACGAGTGCTGGGCAGTGTTGCCGGAACATCCGGTAACCGACCTGTACCGTATCGGCGCAAAGATGGATGACCTCCTTCACAGCGGCGTGTGTGCCATTATTGATATTCCGGCGGATTTCAAGCTGAATGAAAAGCAGCTTATCCAGCGGGGTTGTGTCGAGTGTGGTCAGCCCCACGTTGATTTTGACGGAGTAACATCATTTCTAGAAACTCTAAAATACCCGCATTATTATCTGGATTTTGAGACTTTCGCCATGGCGATACCGCTGTTTGACGGTACCCGGCCGTACCAGAATATCCCCTTTCAATTTTCTCTCCACAGCGTTAACGGACCGGGTATTGAACCGCTGCATCATCATTTCCTGGCACAAGGCGGAGATGATCCCCGTCCGGCATTTCTGGCAGCCCTGAGAACGATGCTCGGGGAGGGCGGCTGCGTCATTGTTTACAACCAGAGCTTTGAGGAAGGCGTACTCAGGAAACTGGGAGAAGCCTTCCCGGAATACATTGACTGGGTGAATGATGTTGTAACCCGTATGGTTGATCTCATCGTGCCTTTCCGTGCCTTTCACTATTATCACCCGGTGCAGCGCGGTAGCGCTTCGTTGAAATATGTATTGCCGGCTTTGACTGGCATAAGCTATAAAGACCTGAACATCAGCAACGGACAAGTAGCCAGCCTGCGTTTTGTGGCCGCGGCCTTCGGCGGGATGGCGGAGGCGGAAAAAATGCAAATTTTTAATGATCTTCTTGTATATTGCGGCCAGGATACGCTGGGCATGGTGCGTATCGTTGAGCGACTAAGTGCACTGGTAAAATAAGTAAAAAAATTTCAAATCTCAAATTCCACAGGATGTAATGGGTGAATTGTTTTGACACAAATACACCCATTTTTTGATCTGGAGTTTTGATTCAAAGCAACAATTCAGTTGGTAGTTGAAGTTCCAGGCACAGTTTCGGTTGGCAGTTTAAGTGAGATTGCACCCTCGCCTAACACTCGGGCATAAATCACGTCGCTTAGCTCCTGGCAATGACAGTAAGGGTTGTGTGGGAACCAAATAATACAAATACTCTCTATAATAATTACTAAATACAGAACGGATGATACCTCAGCCCCAGGTGATTGTCAATGGGGTTTTGGAACTATTTAAGGTTTATTTTATGCAGAGAATGAGCGTGGAATAAATACTTTTTAAGCTTTCCGGATAGAGAGGACACGACATGCCGTGTCCCTACATTGGGAACCGAGATTGCTTCGGCGAAACTTCGCAATGACGGTTTAGAGATGATGATCATTGGGCAGGCTCCACGAGTGCTAACTCCCTGACTAGTCGGGACAGGCGGGATAAACAGAGGATCATTCGATTACACTCAAGCAAGGCAAAAAACAGCGGCAGCGTTCCGGGATGAGCGGAACGCTGCCGTATATTTCAGGCGGGGAATGGCTTTTAGTCTATATTGAAAATCACCTGTACTATGACGACCACATTGGTCTCACCGGGCAGAACTGGAGTGACTGAGCTTTCCATACCGGCTTTGTCATAAGCAGGGGCATCAATGCGGGAAGTACCGCTGGTGGTCTCGCTGACATAGCTGACTTTACCCAGGCTGACTCCGGTTACGCTGGCGATCTGTTCAGCTTTGGCTTTAGCGTCCAGGAGGGCGAGTTCCCGGGCCTGAGCTTCCAACGCAGTGGGGTCGTCGAGGGTGAAGTAGATACTGTTGACGCGGATGGCGTCACCGGCTACAGCGACGGCAGCATCGACGATCTGACCGGCGTTGGCGATAACACGGATTTTAGCTTCAACTGTATTGGAAACCTGATAGCCCCTGATTGAGCTTTTGCCCGTGTCTTTGTCATAGTCATAAACGGGATAGATATTGTAGTTTTGGGTCTTGATGTCTTTATCAGCAACGCCTTGGGTCTTGAGGGTATTTATCAGAGCGGCCATAGCGGCGGCGGCTTCCTGGTTGGCTTCATTTATGGTGACAGCTTCAACCTGCACGCCAATAGAGATAATGGCCACGTCCGGAGTGGCGACAACTTTACCGCTACCGTTGACCCAGATGCCGACCTGCTGGGTAGTATTGATAACCTCACCGGCTTGAGCAGTTGCCCATCCGATGGCGCCGATCCCCAGCGCTACTACCAGTATCGCTGAGACCAGAATCTTGATGCCATTTTTCATTGTCTGTTTCTCCTTTTTTATTTGATTTGGGTTCCACAAAATATAACGGTAAAAAGGGGTGAGAGATAGGGGTTACTAAAACATATTGCCGGACCGACGCTAAACCAGCTGACAATAATCATGAAAAAAGAGGACAGGTAAAAAACCTGTCCTCTACGGATATAAAGCTTCAATTACGTTGTTAGATTTTTTTAGCCGCCCATTGTTCAGCCAAATCTCCGGCGATAGGTAATTTATATTTTTCGCCCTGATAGGCTTTTATCATTAAAATTATCCACAATACGACGAACAACAAACCCAATAGGGCGTTGATTGCCCATCCGATAAAAGGAATCACTGTGAGAACAATGGTGGCAATACTGATAGAGCCAAACACGATGATTGATTGGGCAGCGTGAAAACGCACGAATTGACTCTTGGTTTCAACCAGATACAATACCAAGCCGCTGACCCAGGCAAAAAGATAACACAACAGGCCGACGACATTTGGTTTTAACCCGGTAGAGCTGTCATCCATGACTCACCTCCAATATAATTATGCGTTAACAATATACCATATTACGGTTATGGTCAATACTATTAACATGGTTGTTGCAACCATCATTACCGGCGGATTATTATGGGGGACATTGCTTGAAGGAGCGTGCTTTTATCATATCCAGAGACGGTGTTGACAGGCGCTTAATTTATTTTGGAAACCGATGGTTATAGAGGAGGCTGATATTAATTCTGAACGTAAATATCATCTGGCAGGCTGGATCCTTTTTCTGTTTTGCGCCGGTTTTTTTATCGCATCGGCGGCTAAAAATGGCGATGGTTTCAGTCTGACAGGCGGAATAATCTTTTTCATCGCCTGTATCATTTTCATGATTCCCCTAATCAATAACAAAGAGTGAAAGCACTGGAGTGATCCTGGGACAGTAACGCTGGATGTTACAAATGCGTATGTCAGTTAGTTAACGTGTGCGATATAATGATCCACTATGGATGATACAAATAAACCGTTGGCCCGTCTGGGTTGGGGGACTTTTTTTCAGGAGAAATTTGATGTGCTGAATGAACCTGGTACGGTTCCGGCACGGGTGATTTCTGAGTCAAAAGGCTCCTGTCAATTAATCACTGCGGACGGAGAGTTGACGGGTGTGATAGCCGGAAAATTACGGCGGCACGGCGGCCTGGACAATGTTTTTCCGGCCGTCGGTGACTGGGTGGCGGTTAAACCATTACCCGGTGAGGATAAAGGCATAATTCAGGTGGTGTTGCCGCGCAAGAGTAAGTTTTCACGCAAAGTGGCCGGTGAATTGACCGCAGAACAGGTTGTCTCTGCCAACGTGGATAACGTATTCATTGTCAGCGGCCTGGACGGCGGCCGGAACTTCAATCTCAGACGGATTGAACGCTATCTTGTCCTTGCCTGGAATAGCGGCGCCGTGCCGGTGATTGTGTTGAACAAAATAGATATATGTCACGATGTGAATGATTACATCAGTGCCGTTCAGTCTATTGCGCCGGGGGTAGCCATTCACCCTGTGAGTGCCAAGGAGCGGCTTGGCCTGGACATTTTGAGGTCATATTTGACCGAAGGCCGCACCGCGGCTTTCCTTGGTTCTTCCGGCGCCGGCAAATCAGCGCTGGTCAATGCCTTACTGGGTAGCGAACGGCAGCAGACCGGGGAAGTACGGGGAGATGATCGTCAGGGGAGGCATACCACCACAAAGAGAGAACTCATCCTGCTGGCTGACGGCGGCATCGTTATTGATACGCCCGGTATGCGGGAAATACAGATTTGGGGCAGTGAAGAAGACCTTCAAGGTGCTTTCGGCGATATTGAAGCAATGGCTCTGGATTGCCGTTTTAACAATTGCAGGCATGAAAGTGAAAGCGGTTGTGCTGTTTTGGAGGCTTTGAATAATGGGCATCTTCATCCGTCACGCTTGGAGAGTTATCATAAAATTAAGAAAGAGCTTCTTTTTCTAGCGGCGAAGGAAGACCAGAACTCGCGCCTTCAAGAAAAAATGCGCGGCAAGAGATTCTCCAAAATGGTTAAACAATTTAAAAAAGACCGTTAACCCAAGTTTTAGCATCTGATAGTGATGATGTTTTGTGGACGTGTGGTAATCATATGAGAAACGATAAATGATTGATGAATATAGAAATTAAAACGGAACTGATTGCTCCGTGCGGGATGAATTGCGGCATCTGTCTGGGATACTTAAGAGAAAAACGCCATTGTCCCGGCTGCCAGAGTGAAGATACCCAAAAGCGAGTCTCTTGCCAGCGTTGCGGTATTAAAAACTGCGAGTTGCTGGCACAAACCGAATCCGGCTTTTGTTATGAATGCCCAAAGTACCCTTGCAGGCGGTTGAAACAGCTTGATCTCCGTTACCGCACCAAATACTCAATGAGTATGATTGAGAATCTTGAAAACATTCGAAACAACGGAATAACCGCTTTCACTGAGAGTGAGAACAAGCGCTGGCGCTGCGCCAACTGCGGTGGTGTTATCTGTGTCCATCGCGGTTCTTGTTATGCCTGCGGTGCAACACCCGCGACAAACAGTTGAACGAAACCGGTTTCCTGAGGCACTATTACCGTCGCAAGGCATCGTTCACAACAGGCAACACCACAAGACGGCCCGTTTCTAGGTTATTTACCGGGTGAGGGTGCTTTGCCGTTTAGCCGGAGGGTTTTATTTTCCTTTGGGGGCTGGCGCTTTCTTTACCTTCTCCGGTTCCGGTTTGGCCGCCGGTTTGTTGGTGAAAAGTTCCGGGTGGTGGGTTCTGCAATGATCGCACATGTTGGTGTCTCCTTTCATAATTGTCATTATATCCCCGATTAGAAGTTCCACAAAACAGCGGGGAAAGACTATGAAAGGATTGGAGTCCTTAAAATGAATCCGGTCGCTCGACTGTCTCCAGTTCCAGTATGCGGTCCACCCGAAAAACACGTTCCTCATTCCGCGTCAGACAGAATGCCTGCACGCCCAGGTATGGCTTATTGCGGTAGCTCATTTCACCGACGTCGCGGGGAATGATAGTCCGGCAGGATTTTTCATCATTGGGTTTGAGATAGACGATTTTGAGCGCCAGACCATCCTCGATGGCGGCTTTGATAATCGCCACTTTGTTATCAACAGGGCAGACCCCCGCCGCTTCCCGGTAGCGGTAACGGGTTAGGAAGTTCATGACACGGTAGTCGGTCATGACATGCCTCTTAAGGATGGGCTTTTTAAGAATGATGCCTTCCAGCGTGGTGCAGCGGCTCAGGGCAACATAGGTCTGGCCGCAGGCGAAGGCGCCGCGGCCGATATCGACGATGACCTTGTCAAAAGTCTTGCCCTGACTCTTGTGAATGGTCACTGCCCAGGCCAGCATCAACGGGTACTGGGTGAAGGAGCCCGCGGCTTCTGACTGCAACTGGCCGCCATCGACGAAGAATCGGTATATCTCCCAGGTGAAGGGCTTGATCTCCACTTCCTTGCCGCTGGCAAGTTCGGCGTAGATGACATAATCCTCATTATCCCGCTCAATGGCGGTGATCCGCCCGATGCTGCCGTTGACCCAGCGTCCGATGGTGTCGTTATTGAGCATCATTATCTGGGCGCCAACTTTGACCTCAAGCTCGGTTTTGGTCGGTAGATACTCTTTGGCAAACTCACCTTCAATTTTGGCACTAAACTGATATGACCTGCCTCTCAGCCCGTCCAGCCTGGCGGTATTGATGTCACCGGCCGCGGCATTGGTGGTAGTTAGACAGATGTAACCGGCATCGGCGGGCGGCTGTGCATCCGGCAGGTAGCGTTCATTGAGCTGGGCAAGTCCTTCCGGGGTGATGGAGTTGTTACGGATGGCGTTTAGAATATCGATAAAACTCTGGTCACGCTGACGGTAAACCTTTTCCAGTTCCAACAGCTCCATCTCAAAGGCCTTAAAAACCCGGGCGCTGTAAAAATAGGGCGTCTCATAAAGTTCCTGAAAAGCCTTCTGCTCCGCACTGGTTATGACTGGCGGTAACTGGTAAAGATCACCGATGAAGATCATCTGAACGCCGCCGAAAGGCCGCTCCGGGTCCCGTCCGTTAAGCCGGAGGAACTTGTCAACGCAATCCAAGAGGTCTGCCCGAACCATGGAAATCTCATCAATGACGATGGTTTCCACCTTGCGATAGACGTTGACTCTAACGCTGCGTTTCCGGATCTTGTCCAGGGTGATATCAGGTTTAAAGCCGAAGAAGGAATGAATGGTCTGGCCTTTGACGTTAAGTGCCGCCACGCCGGTTGGCGCCAGTACGACAGCTTTTTTGGCTGTGGTCTGGCGGAACCAGGTCAACAGGGTGGATTTGCCAGTGCCAGCGCGTCCGGTGACGAACACACTTTTATCACTGCGCTCCATAAGTTCCAGCGCCTGGACAAACTGGTGGTTGAGTTCTACATGGGACAGGTCTTCTTTAGCGGCGGGCATGGGGTAATGTTACCACTAAGACGGGGTGGAGGGGTACGGGGGGGGTATTAGAGTTATGACATCAGTTCATATGCTTGACGGAGCCAATCAATGAGTTCGTCGTCGATGTCAGATTCCTTTTCGATCTTTATCTTGTTATGGAACCTTGATTTGGAGACCTGTTCCAGATGTGCGACCCGATGACTTTTGATCGGTGAAGAACTGACAATATTGAGTATCAAATAACTCTTGCGCGGGTGAATCCCGGCGAAAGCTCCTTTATGAGTAATGTGATAGGATGTGTTCTTCTCTTCAACGTCGAACTTGCCGAATTTGGTGAACTCAACCTTTAGGGATTCGAAGAGAGCGCGAACTCCGGATGACATTTCCATAGGGATATTCTATCACTCCTCAACGCTATAATGTTGAAATTTTAAAGTAGAAGCTTGCAAGCAAGCATGCACTTAGCAAGCACTACAATTCGCAACACGTGTATTTGTAGTGCTTAGCTATATGTGTTTGTATTGGATAAAGAAAAGTGGCTGTAGATTTGGATTTGGAGGTTCGATTAGTTATAGGCTATACAAGAGTAGCGAGATATGTCCCACCCGACTTGGGACGAATAGGACCACCACTGAGAAATCGTGTTAGATGGCGTTGCGCTGTGAAAGTTGAATTACCTGTATGTTGTTGAACCCCTGTTCTTTGATTACAGTAAGTGATGTAAAGAAAAGAACGTGCGCGAGTGAGGGATACGTAAAGCAACCTACGCTCATCATTGATTTCGTTGCCTTGGGCTCGTCCGGGAATATACTCATCTTCTGCCGCGACCACAAATATAACTTCTGCGTCAAGTCCTTTCGCCTGATGCATGGTCATAATATTGACCATTCCTTTTACTCGAATTTGTTCTGCCTCATGCATTGGAGAAGTAAGTGCTCGGAGAAAATCTTCAAGCGAGATGCCAGGGTTCTCTGCAAGAATACGTTCTATGATTATCATTATTTCTTCGACATTTTGGAGAGCGAGTAAGTCGTTAATCATCCAATTTATGAACTCAGTAAGATTTTCAAGCCGTTCATGTTCTGTGTTGAGTCTACCGAGCAGGTTCGTTATGGTCTCAAATTCTGTTTTTATCAATTCACCCTGTCTGGGTATGAGCGAAGGGCTGTCAGCGATGAGAGAGATGGCTTCGAAGAAAGTACCCCCCCTATCTCGAGCAATTTCATAAATACTTGTGACGGCGACATCTCCAAGATTGTTTTCGCGAATCATAATCAGGTTTCGCCAAGCTAGATTATCGTTTTGATTTACCATTAAACGAAGAAAGGAGATAAACTTGCGGCCTTGTTTTTGTTCAAACACATTTAGTGGGTCTTCTATCGTTGACGCTGGAATTCCCTGATTTTGAAAAGCGGTACGAATCGGATTGGAGAATCTGCGATGATTGTCGGACCTGACCAATACCAAAATCTGGTCAACTGTGACGCCTTTGGTTTCGATTAACCAGCGGGAAATTTGCGCGATTGCATTGGCTTCATCAGGAAAATCACCAAATCTCAATAGATGAACTTCTCCTGGACGTCCAAGACAAGGAGTCAAGGGTTTTAAGAGTCTGTGTATATCTTGTTCTGCCACGTACTCTGCAATAGAAAGGATGTTTTGGCCACAGCGATGACATTCCGAGAGGGTCAACCCCACTGACCCGTTGTATTCTGTTAAAAATCGGCGAATACCAGTGGGATCGGCATGCCTAAAACCGTAAATACTCTGATCATCATCCCCAGCAACATATAACTGGGCACCATTTCGCGCTAGATTTTGAACGATGGATAAGTCGCAGGCGTTGAGATCTTGGTATTCATCTACTAAAACATGGGTTGGAAGGTTGACAAGTCTTCTTGCTCCCTCCTCTAAGGCTTGTTTCAATTGATAAACAAGTTCGGCTTGGAGAGTGTAACCATATATTGTTCGATGTTCTCTCCACGCAC
The DNA here is from genome assembly GCA_001005265.1 of Dehalogenimonas sp. WBC-2. Classification (NCBI taxonomy): domain Bacteria; kingdom Bacillati; phylum Chloroflexota; class Dehalococcoidia; order Dehalococcoidales; family Dehalococcoidaceae; genus Dehalogenimonas; species Dehalogenimonas sp. WBC-2. Next base: position 1,134,100 of record CP011392.1, on the reverse strand, counting down.
CGAGGAATCTAGGGTCAGGGAAACGATTATCCCAGTCATCCGCATCAGCTGTTAGCATCTCCCAGTCAGCGGATAGGAGATCTATTAGGTCTCGTGCATCCTTCACCCGATGCAATTCAAGTATATCTTTAATGTCCTCTTCAATAATTTCTCTTTCTTCGTAATCATCCGCGATTCTTATGGGAGAAGGGAGGCGATTTCCTGCACCAAGTTGCAGAAGTGATTGAAGAGCGAATGAATGTAGAGTGCTTACTTTGGGGATAGTTGGTTGTTCTAATAATTCAACCAGACGCTTTCTGAACTCGCTTGTAGCGGCTCGTGTAAAAGTGAGAGTAAGGATTTGGTCGGAAGGAATCCCCCGTTCCTCCAGAAGGTATGCAACTCTTGCAGTCATGGTTCGGGTTTTACCCGTGCCTGGCCCAGCTAATAATCTGGCATGTGAACCGAAATGCTGTGCTTTCTCTTTTTGCTCTTGAGATAGATTTCTATGCCAACTCATTTGCAATCACCTCGTTAATCACGATTCAAGTTTACGATGATCCTTCAAAAAGAAAGCCTGGCGTTTTGTGCCAGGCTTTCTTATCAAACGATGATGTATTAATTACCACTGCACGAACATGGGCATTACCACATGAATATAATTATCCGTCCCCAGAGGCCGTATAACGCCGGGGCTGGAGGGACCGGTAACTTCCAGCGCCACCTGGTTCTCAGATAGAACGTTCAGCACGTCCAGCAGGTACTTGCCGTTAAAGGCTATCTTGGCTTCATCACCGGAAACCGCGGCATCAAGCTCTGACTGGTCTTCACCAATCTCCTCTGAGCGGGCGGTAATGGACAGACGGCCGGGGGCCTTGCCGCCGGGGGTCATAATGAGCCGGACGATGCCGCCGCCGTCACGGGCGAATATCTGGGCGGTTTTGGCGGCCATCTGGAATTGGGGCACGTCCAATACAGCGCGGGTGGTGTGAGACTGCGGGATGATCTGGGAGTATTGAGGGAAAGTACCCTGCAACAACTGAGAAACCAGCTCTATATTCTTGAGTTTGAACAATATCTGGCTTTTTTGGGTGTCAATGGTGATGGCGATAGAATCATCAGCATCGGCGATAAGGCGGCTGACCTCGGCCAGGGTTTTGGACGGGATTATGGCCTTCACCTTTTGTGATACCGGCTCAGCCAGCGCCATTTTGTAGACCGCCAGACGGAAACCGTCAGCGGCGGCCAGGGTGAGGACTGAACCGTCAAACTCAGCGTCAATACCGGTGAGGACAGGGCGGGATTCATCGGTAGCGGCGGCGAAGACGACCCGGCTGACGCCTTTTTTGAACTCAGCGACATCAACCTTGGCGGTTATACCGTTTTCAACCCGGGGGATGGGGGGGAAGTCCTTGGCATCAACACCGGACATGCGGGCCTCAAAACGGCCGCACTTAAGAGTCAGGGTCTTTTTGGCGGAAAGGGTCATGTCAATCTTGTCATTAGGCAGCGAAGTGATGAATTCACTCAGCAACTTGGCCGGAACGGTGGTGGCGCCGTCCTCTTCTATTTTTGCGCCGACCCAGCATGAAATAGCCATTTCCAGGTTGGTGGCGGCCAGTTTCAAACGGCCCTCATCAGTGGAGATGAGCACGTTGGAAGTGATCGGCAGAGTGGAACGCACGGCGGCGGCGCGGCCGACGACACTTAAGCCTTTGGCCAGATTTTCCTGAAGACAAGACAAGCGCATAGTGAAGGTCCCTCCGGTTCTAAATCAAGTGGTCTATGATTATATAACGCAACGGGCGGAGAGGCAATCATTATTTTGACTGGTTGCCGTCCTTTTTTAATAATCCTGACGAATTCTTTAAGTGTGGCGGGATGGCAAACAATCGAACGAAAATTGCCAAATGGTTTCGGGGTGAAGATGGTTAATAAAAGCGGGGTTAAAGCGGCTAGTCCGGGATGGCTCCGACGAATTCCGGTGAATTCACATCGAACGTAAAATGTTTGATCTCGACTTCATCACCATGAGGACCGGGCACTTTCTCAAATGTTCTTACCCTGAGGATACTCCCGGTGTATTCTTCAACTTCTGCGTCGGGAAGAGTATCTAGAATATAATTGCCCTTTGTGTCCTTGCCCTTGCGGTACGATATGGAAATCCGGTCGCCTTTTTTTAGCATTGATTGCCTTCATTTTCAAATATTTTGGTATCTGCCCCTGTATTATATCATGTGACTCAAAACCTTTCCGCCTAAACCTTGAGCAGTAGCGCTGCTTGTGGGATAATTTTAATATGAAACATAAATCTACAGCCGCAAGCCGCCGTACTAAAATAGTCGCCACCATCGGGCCGGCGACCGCTTCCTCAGAAACGCTGGCTGAGCTAATAAGCGCCGGGATGAATGTAGCCCGGTTCAACCTGTCCCACGGCAATTTAGAGGAGCATACAGAACAGATAAAGCGGGTCCGCGCTGAGTCCAAGCGTCTGGGTACGCCGGTGGCGGTGATGATTGACCTGCCGGGGCCTAAATACCGGACAGGGGCTTTGGCGCAACCCAGTGTTCAACTGATTAAAGGCGATACTATTGTTTTAACTGCCAGGTCGGTAATCGGAGATGAAAAAGAGGTATCGGTTAATTTGCCGACATTGGCAAAGGACGTCCGGGTCAATGATCTGGTGCTCCTGGATGATGGCGCGATGCAACTGAAATGTGTTGAAGTTACCGAAACCGACACCGTTTGCACTATTCTGGTGGGCGGTAAATTAACGGCCGGGCGGGGCATTGCCATACCAGGACGCAAGTCCAGCATCCCCTTTATGTCTGACTTACTGAAGGGTTATATCAATTTTGCCATCAGCCAGCGTCCTGATTTTGTAGCTCTTTCATTTGTCAGCCGCCCGCTTGATGTTATCCAGGTAAGGCAGATTCTAAAAAAGCGCGGTGCTGATATTCTTCTTATTGCCAAGATAGAACGCGGCGCGGCGGTAGATGTTTTTGACGCCATCCTGGCTGAAGTTGACGGCGTTATGGTGGCGCGGGGGGACCTGGGGGTGGATATTCCATTGGAACGGCTGCCGCTGGTGCAAAAGGAGATTATTCATAAGGCCAACCGCGCCGGCAAACCGGTGATAACCGCCACACAGATGCTGGAATCAATGATCAATGCTGCGCGGCCTACCCGGGCTGAGGTATCTGACGTGGCTAACGCTATTCTGGACGGCAGTGACGCGGTGATGCTTTCTGCGGAGACCTCTATCGGTAAATATCCGGTTCAAGCTGTGACCATGATGTCCGCAGTGGCCATGGAAACCGAGAAAACACTGCCCTACGACCTGTGGATCGCCGAGCGTGATAGCTGGCTGACCGATCAGACCGAGGAATTAATCAGTTATAACGCCTGTCTGACAGCCCGGCGTTTGAAAGCAGCCGCTATCGTTGCTTTTACTTCATCCGGTTCAACAGCCGGACGCGTGGCTAAATACCGACCCAGCGCGCCGATACTGGCTATTTCACCCAATGGCGACATCTGCCGCCGTTTAATTCTGAATTGGGGGGTTCAGGCCAGCCAGATTCCTACGCCTAAAACGGTCGATGATCTTTTTGCCACGGCGGTAAAGGTTTGTAAAAAACTTAAGCTGGCCAAGGCGGGGGATAACATCATCGTCACCGGCGGGGCGCCGCTGGGGGTGGCGGGCACAACCAATCTTCTAAAAGTGCAGGAAGTTACTTAGTTCCACTCAGTAAGCATCTTTAGCTGAATGATCTATGCGCCGGATAACATCCGTGCATCCTCTCACATTTCGGGCTACGGTTGTCGTATTTGACGCATCTAAAACGACATGTTACGATATATCGTATGAGTTTACTGCAAAAAGTTTGCATCAGAAGGCATATGGTTCCTGGCTGGCCGCCGTTCGGTCCGGTGCGGGCGCGTCGTTTTTTTGAAAAAGGCGTTTTAAAATTCGTATTGTTAGATTTGCTGAAAGATAAGCCGACTCACGGCTATGATTTGATACGGGCACTTGAAGAAAGGTTTCACGGTTTTTATTCTCCCAGCCCTGGAAGCGTTTATCCTATATTACAAAAGTTGCAGGATAAAGGTTTTGTGACTTCAACCGAAGATGAAGGTAAAAAAACCTATACTATTACTAAATCCGGCCTTGAATTCCTTGGGCAACGCTCGGAGATCATTCAACATCTTCAAAAGATTGCCGAGCGCAGATCCAGAAACTTCGACAAGAATGAATGGAAAGAAATAATCGATGAATTACACCGATTACGCCAACTCTTTGGACAGAAAATGGGGAATCTCTCCAGCGAGCAAATGCTCAGGATCAAGGAAACAATCAAAAAAGCCTGCTGTGATATCGAGACCATTTTTCAGGAGCGGTAACTCATTTTTCGATTGACGGAGGAAATAGTTTGATGATTGAGACTAATAATATCCAGAATGTCATTGAGGTAACCGATCTCAGCCGCTCGTTCGGGCAGATTAAGGCGGTGATAAATGCCACATTTGAAGTAAGACAGGGTGAAATATTTGGATTCCTTGGGCCAAACGGGGCAGGCAAAACTACCACCATTAATATGTTATGCACACTGCTGAAGCCGACCGGCGGTAAGGCGATAGTTAACGGATTTGATGTTGAAACCCAAATGGATGATGTGCGCCGTTCCATTGGTCTGGTATTTCAGGAACCGACACTGGATGATTATCTCAATGCCGAGCAGAATTTACGTTTCCACGCTTACGCTTATGGCATACCGGCTGCAAATCGGGAATCCAAGATACAAGAGTTGATGGAAATGGTGGAACTGTGGGACCGGCGCAAGGACGCCATCCGTACATTCTCCGGCGGTATGAAAAGGCGCCTGGAGATCGCCCGTGGCCTGTTGCATCAGCCTAAAGTACTGTTTCTTGATGAGCCGACAATCGGCCTGGACCCGCAGACGCGACGCAACATATGGGACCATATTAAACGGCTCCAGCAGCAAACCAATCTTACTATTTTTATGACTACGCATTATATGGAAGAAGCTGAGAACTGTGATCGTATCGCAATTATAGACCATGGAAAGATCATTACCTTAGATAGTCCTGAACATTTAAAGGATGGTATCGGGGGAGATGTGGTTACCATCAAAGCCGCGGACAACCAGGCTGCGATCCAGGAAATCAAAGAGCATTATGGAATTGATGCCCAGGTCAAGGCTGAAAGCGTGGTATTCAGCGTGGCAAACAGCGATGAATTCATCCCCGAATTCGTAAAATGTTTTCACGGCCGACTAACCTCTATAGGAGTCCGTCGGCCGACTCTTGATGATGTGTTCCTTAACTATACCGGCCGGGAAATCCGGGAGGAAAGCGCTGACCCGCTGGCAATGGTGCGTCGGAGACGCAAGATGACCGGAGGTATGCACTGATGAGTTTAGTGTTAAGAGCTATCTGGGTTACCGCCTATCGTGAACTGCTGAGGTTTTTAAGTAATCGTACCCGCCTGATTTCCTCGTTTAGCATGCCGGTTTTATTATTGATAGTATTCAGCGCGGGTTTTTCTAATACCATCGGCGCTTTGATCCCGGGCGTAAATTTCACTCAATTCATGTATCCCGGAATAATTGCCATGACTGCTTTTCAGGTATCGCTAATGAGCGGATTAACTATTGTTTGGGATCGAGAATTTGGATTTTTAAAGGAAGTCCTGGTCGCACCCCTGCCCCGCGGCGGCATCATTGCCGGCAAAGCTATCGGCACGGCGGTGATCGCTCTGTTCCAAGGGCTGATAATGTTGGTGCTGGCACCGTTTTTAGATGTTTCTATTGACGTGGCATTGGTTGTTCAACTCATCCCGGTTCTGGTCTTGATCTCTATGACTTTTTCCGGGTTAGGGCTTTTGCTGGGTTCCCGTATGAGGAGCCAGCAAGCCTTTCAGATGGTCATGCAGGTGCTTCTATTGCCCCTGATGTTTGCCTCCGGCGTCTTCTTCCCATTAGGAAATGTGCCGGCCTGGTTGGGGGCTCTTTCTAAAGTCAATCCATTGACTTATGGGGCCGACGCGGTCCGTCAACTATTCTTAGGCGCCCCGGGTGCCGATTCAATAGTCAGCGTTACCGTATTTGGACATACGATGAGTGTTTTGGATGATATGATGGTAGTAGTGGTTCTTGGCGTGATATTTCTGACATTGGCGGCGGTTGCTTTTAGCCGCCGCGATTAATAGATTGGGAATGAAATGATTGAAGTTAAAGACCTCAAAAAAGATTATCACCTTGGAGAGGAAACGGTTCACGCACTGGCCGGAGTAAGTCTTGAATTGGAAAAGGGCGAATTCGCTGCTTTTGTCGGGCCATCCGGCTCTGGCAAAAGCACGCTGCTGCACCTTGTCGGAGGGCTCGACACACCTTCGTCCGGCAGTATTGTCGTCGAAGGAAAAGATTTAAGCCGGGCATCTGATAAGGAACTGGCAGAATATCGTAATAACAATGTCGGCTTTGTTTTCCAGTCATTCCATCTTCATCCTACCTATAATGCCCTGGAGAATGTAGCCATCCCTCTTATCTTTAGTGGCGTCGCTAAAGCCGAGAGGCTGACCCGGGCTAAAGCCGCTCTGGAAGCGGTGGGCATGGGGCATCGCGCTGACCATCTGCCCAACCAGTTGTCTGGCGGCGAACGGCAGCGCGTCAGTATTGCGCGGGCGCTGGTGACTGATCCAAGTATCATCGTTGCTGATGAACCGACCGGTAATCTGGATACCGCCAACGGCAGCCGCATCATGGATTTGTTGAGCAATCTCAATAGTGAGAAAAATATCACTTTGATTGTGGCTACCCATGATGCGGAGCTTGCCCGACGGGCCCGGCGGGTCATCACCATGCGTGACGGACTTATCACTGGAGACAAAAATGAAAATTAATGAACTATTCAGCATGGCCTTTTCCAACCTGTGGCGCCGAAAACTTCGCACGGCACTGACGGTGGCGGCGGTAGTCATCGGTGCCACGCTGATTTCCCTGGTAGTTTCACTTGGTACCGGTCTTCAGTCATTCGTCGTTGGTCAGTTTGGGTTGAGTTTTCCGGATACCGCCGTTATTGCCTCATCCAGTCCTGATGCTGATAGCTTCATGGGCGGTGGCGGGCCGCAGGAGATTAATACCTCCGAAACGACAATCATCACTCCTTTCACCGCCGCAGATGTCGATAAATTGAAAGCCATACCTGGTGTTGAACGGGTAGATTACCTGGTGAGTGTATCGGCCCGTTACGTTAAACCGGATGATTCCGAAAAAATTTACACGGTTAATGTTTCCGGGGTGGCTGCTTATGAAGCTGATATTCGTCCGTTGTTTCAGGGCTCCAGCTTTAGTGACTCCGACAGAGGGGTAGCCCTTATCGCTTATAATTATCTGGATGCTTTCGGCTGGCCCGACGATGAGTCGGTTATAGGCCGGCAGGTCACGGTCAATGTTGGCAAACAGATCGCTTATAATTTCGCCTCCCAGGATTACACTTTTACCATCGTTGGCATAATTGATAAACAGGTTTCCAGCGCTGAATTGTTGATACCGCAGGCGGACGCAATAGAGATGGCGCGCTACTATCAGGACAATCCGTTACGCTATTCTGAGTCACAGCCGGGTTATGTCCTTCAGATAAAGACGACAGACCCGTCGCAGACGGCGGCTGTCGCTCAAGCGGTGCGCGACCTGGGATTCAGCGCCACCACCCCGGATGACATACTGGCGCAGATCAACAGTGTCTTCAGTGTTATCCAGATAGGCCTTTCTGCCTTTGGCATTATCGCTCTTATCGTGGCGGCTATCGGCATCATCAACACGCTGTTGATGGCGATTCATGAACGCACCCGTGAGATTGGCGTCATGAAGGCCGTCGGGGCTACCCGGGGCAATATCCGCTCTCTTTTCACAATGGAAGGGGCGGCGCTGGGATTTTTCGGTGGAGCTATCGGCGGCGGACTGGCGCTGCTTTTGGGCCAGGCGATCAATTATATCGGCGCACGGACCTTCCTTTCGGACTATCCCGGCTTTGAACTGACGGCTTTTTCAGCCTGGCTGATTCCGGGAGTGATAGCCTTGACCACGGTGGTGAGCCTGCTGGCCGGTTTGTATCCGGCCAATAAAGCCGCCATGCTGGACCCGGTGGAAGCGCTCAGGTATGAATAGGAGCGATAAGCGGCGGTGCGCGGATGACGATTTTTTTCTAAAAAAATAAATGTGATAAAACAATTCCGTAATTCAGCTTTGGCCTAATCGTGGGATTGGATATTTGAATCTAATGACGGCGCCGGTGAAAGATTGGCCGCCACCACCGCCGCCTCCAGGGCCGCACTGGTTAGACGCGGCGGCAGCCTGGACTCTCTGAGGGCGTCCAGGACGGCAGTTTTTATAGCCTCGCCGCGGTGGTATCTGGCAGAGTAGAGCCGGGCGACCGAGCCTACTGCCAGCAGGATAACGCGGTAATTATCCGGGGTGTGGCGGACGACCGCCGCCAGCTTAGCCCGGGCGGCGGCGATATCCCGATCCATACGGGCAATATCGGCGGCCCGGTGGATCTTTTCTTCTTTAGCCGCACGGCAGCAGCGGGCGTATGCTGAGTAAAAGCCGTGGGTTCTGGCGTTCTTATTGCCCGGCTGAGCGCCGCGCTTGCGTTTGACCGGGGATTCGTTTGGTTGGTTCAATGTGTTCTCCTGTTCTAATAATTAATAGATATATAGTAGTATTCATGATTGTGATTGTCAATGGGGTTTTGGAACTTTTTGGGCATTTATTTTTGGGGAGTCTACCTCACCCCCTAGCCCCCTCTCCGTCAACGGAGAGGGGGGATACATGGTCAATAACATTGTAAAGAAGATCAATCCGGCAGACATACTTGGGGAATAGCATACCGATGTCGCGCTATGGGGACAGGCTTCAAGTTTAACCCGGCAGATGCGAAACCTCACCCCCTAGCCCCCTCTCCGTCAACGGAGAGGGGGGACAAGCTTCCAAGATGACGAATTAGAAGAAGAAAACACTTCGGTTTGCGCCGGACAGGGCTGGGGATAGGGCCGATCTCAGATCGGCCCCTACGAGAGACCCTACGAAATACACTACAACTCCCCTCCGGTTTCGCGGAGAATGATGTGGTGGGCGGACGAGATGGTACCTTACGATTTGCTGTGGAAAAACACTGTTTACGGGTGGACACGGCATGCCGCGTCCCTGCGGACCGAGGGCAGCGTATAAAATGGCCATAGTACCTTAGTTTACCCTAAATCCAGCTTTGGGCTGGTCATCTCCCGGTCATGTTGGAGTGCTATGATCTTCCGTGACCTAAAAGCCATGATGTTGGTTAATCAAAATCACGTCAACTGGGAATGGCGAAAGCGAGGACTCCGATGAATGTATAAATGCTTCAATTGGCAGCCAACGGTATTAAAATAAACGAAGGGAAAGCTAAAATGTCATTCAAAAAAAGGTTCTTGACAGTCTTCTGCACAATGACACTCCTAGCGGGGATGCTGGGGGGTGGCAGTGTGGCGGCGGCCACTGAATACGTTGTTGTTAACAATGGATTTAGCACTGGTAATGATGGGGTGAAGATACCTAAAGGCTCTATTGTTGAACAACTTGAATCCGGTATTACCAATGTTTTCTCGTCCGACGGCCAACTCCTTTTCAAGACGAATGATGCAAATGCAACATCAATAATTACTCCACAGGGAGAAAAAATAGCGACACATGTGTTTTCCGTGCCAAACGACGTTCACATTCGGGATACGGGGAATAGTACCGTTATCATTAAAAATGGAGAGGTTTTATTTACGGTTATCGAGCCTAAATCCTTTAGAGATAAAAGTAAAGTCTCCCGTCTCACAGTACCTAGTGCGGGCAATGGGTGGATAGAAGATGCGCATGACACAGGCCTTCGCATAGATGAAAGCTATTGTAAATGGATTGTTCCATCATTTGCTCAGAACCCTTCGTCCTCTGCAATAGATTTTCTATTTAGTGGCATTGAACCATGGGCAGGAGATAAAATAATTCAACCAGTGTTGGAATGGAATCAAGGAGGAAGTCATGCATGGACAGGAAGAGCGTGGTTTGCTCAAACATTTGGGAATGATTATGCAGCCTCTTCTATTGATTGCAGTGTTAACGACCAAATGGAAGGATGGATGTATCAGATAGTCCCGTGGGAAGAATGGCGAGTACAGATCAAAAATCTCACTACCGGTGAAACATCGGGTTTTTACGTCGAAACAGGTTTTGGACATGATGGTATATTTGGTTTACGCCATTACTGGACACTCGAAGGGTATAATATCTACTATAATAGCGATGTCCCAGGCGACACTGTTTTTACGAATATTGCACTGAAACATGACGATTCAACTGTAAGTTACTCTTGCAGCACAACAGTGAACAGTAACAATTTCCCAAATCTCACTGGTTTGTCCGTTTCCACGTCGGGGAGCACAGTAACATTGAACACGAACAACTGAATACCCATCAAGTCTACGGCATAAATTGAATTGGGCGGGGATAACCCGCCCAATTCACGCACACCAATTAAGGAGGTAACAAAATGTCCAAGTATCTTTCTTCAATTCATACACTGCTAATACTATCATTGATGCTTCTTTCAGGTTGTGGTTTGATTTCTCCTAAGTCACAGATCGATATCTATGTCAGTTCAAATGTTTTATATAAAGATATAGACGCTGTGGCAGTGACATTATCAAGTATTCAAGTTTATGAAGTTTCGGCGCAAAAATGGACTGTAATTGAAATTAATGAAACTCGCAACACCTTCAACCTCATGGAAATTAAAGACTCTCAGTTTTCTATAGCAACGGATAACTTGAGAAATGCCAAATATTCACAAATTCGTTTGGCTATAGACAGCGTTAGCGTCACCTTCAAGGATGGCAAAATTACCACCGCTAGTATTACAAACAACAATATTACATTAGATATTGATTTTGAAATCCGCAATAAAAGGGGTTCAATACCCATTATTCCATTTTTGGTGGTCATCTTCGATACTGGTAGTTCTGTTAATACACTACCCAGTGGGGATATTTCCTTCACACCAATACTTGATGTAAAGATTGGTGATCTGGTTGTTCCGTCCAAATAGATTGGTAGTAATTATTGTGCAGTGGTAGTGGTAAATAAACAGTCCCAGTTCTGTAGTTTTAGTTATATATCATGGTTTATCATTATCGCCGAATAACAAGTTAAAGAACTACGAAAGAGGTTATCGTGGAAAAAGAGACTGATTAGGAGGTCTAAATTAAAAACAACCCCAGAAATAATATGAGTGAGCCAGTTTTGGTTATTGCCATAACTGTTGTTGGTGGTGATTCTGTTCTTTTGGAAATCCATAAAACATTCACAGTGTAGATGTGGCTGAAAGAAGAAAGGAGAGAAAGAAAAATATCTGGCGGCTGGCTCAAGCTCTGTCCTGAGCAGGTATGACCACCCGAAACACCGTGCCTCGCCCCACCTCACTCTCTACCTCCACCCGCCCGCCGTACATCTCCGCGATGCCTTGGACGATGGGCAGACCCAGACCGTTGCCCTTAGCATGACGGTCAACCCGGTAGAAACGCCAGAATATCTTTTGCAGGTGTTCCGGGGCGATACCGATACCGGTGTCAGTTACGGTCAGGGTGATTATTCCGCCGCTCTCGTTCATGGTAACGGTGACGCCACCCGCGCTGGTAGCCTTGACGGCGTTCTCCAGGAGATTACCCAAGACACGCTGGAAGTCCAGCGGTTCCCCGGTTATCTCAATATCCGGTTGGATGCGGCGGGCAAGGGTCAAGCCCTTGGCGGCGCAGGGGACTTCCCAGCCGTCAAGGGCGTCCTCAGCAACATTGGAAAGATCAAAGCGAGTGCTGTGTTGGGCATCCGGCGCAGTATCCAGACTGGCCAGGGTCAGCAGGTCTTCAACGATGGACTCCATCTGCTCCGTGTCCTCGGCGATGGAGCGCAGGGTGTCCCGATACTCTGCACCCGGACGGTTCCGGTCCAACGCCACCTCAGTCTGTGTCTTGATATTGGTCAGGGGCGCCTTCAGGTCATGGGTGGCGTCTGCGGCGAACTGCCGCTGCCGGTCAATGAAGCCGTGGATGCGGTCAAAGGATGAGTTGAGGGTGCGCGACAATTGCCCCAGTTCATCATTGCCCCTGACGGGGATGCGGTCTTTGAGGTCAGCGGGATCAATGCCGTTGGCGGTGGCGGTGATCACCTTCACCTGTTTCATAGAGCGGCTGGCAAGGAAGTAACCAGAGACGCCGGCGATGACGATGACAAAAGGAATCAGTGTATAAAGAACGTTCTTGTAATCCTCAAGCGTGTCGTAGATGTAACCGGCATGACGGGTAATTATCAAGAGCCTGTCTGGAGCCGCCTCCTGGTCGTAACGCGCAATATACATGCGAAACTGACCGTCAGGACTTTTTTTGATCTGAGCCGTTTCGCCTAGAGGTATAAAATCAATCAGGGCTGCTCGGACAGCATCTGTATCGAAATGGTTTCCGAATAATGTTGCCGATGCGATATCGTAAACAAAAAGTGAACCGGCAAGCCCATGTTCCAGTTCAGCAAGCAGTTCAGGCAGGTCGTCACCAGTGTTTCTTTGGATGTTGTCTTTAACGCTGGAGAAATCTGCCGCCAACGAGTCCTCTAGGTTATTGAACAAACCGAAGGATAAGAACGCCCAGGAAATAAGGCCAAAAACGACCAGAACAGCCACGAGGACTAATGAATATAAAACCGTCAGCTTGAACTTGACGCTTTTCAGCCAGAGTCTCATGACGGCTTTAGCCTGTAACCCTGTCCACGTACGGTCTGAAGCGGGCCGGTCAGGGCATCCCAGCCGAGGTGTTGGCGCAGCCTTTTTATAAGCGCTTCCACAGTATTGGACCTATTATCAGTCTCTCCGCCCCAAACATGCTCCTCCAGCATTGTCCGGGTGAGCACCCTGGCCGGATTGGAAATGAAATATTCCAGCGCCCGGTATTCTATGGCCGGAAGGTCTACCGGCTTGCCGCCCGCTGTGACCAGGTGAGTGACGGTATCAATTGAGACATCCGAAATTTCAATGAGCGTTGATGTGCCCGGCAACTGCTTTCTTTGCAGCGCCCTGATGCGCGCCTTCAGTTCAGTGATTGAAAATGGTTTGAGGACATAATCATCTGCCCCAGCGTCCAGACCGTCCACCCGGTCTCTGACGTGGGTTTTGCCGGTCAGCATGATAACAGGCAAGATGAACCCTTGCTGTCTTAAAGACCGGCATACATCAATGCCGTCTTTTTCACCAGACAGCATCACGTCCAAAAGGAGCAGATCATATTCCGAGGTTGCGGCATAGAGGAGTCCGGTCTCGCCATCATGGGCAAAATCAACCACGTGCCCGGCTTCGCCCAACGATTTCCGGAGAGTCAGGCAGAGCTTTTGATCATCCTCGACCAGTAGAATTTTCATACCAGTACCTTAGTTTACCCTAAGTCCAGCTTTGGGTTGGTCATCTCCCGGTCATCTTGGGGTGCTATGCTATTCACGGTGATAAAAGATAACCGATGGAGGTATTAGAAATGAAGAAACTGCTCTTGAGTTTGTGCGCCGCAATTTTACTGGCAATTCCCGCATCCAGTATCACCTCTGCCGCTACCTTGCCAGAAAATTACACCCAAAAGGACTCACATGTCAATGATACCAAAGTACAGCCCCTCAGACCATCTGGGGTTGAGGCCATGTACCCCATGTCCGCCGAGGCTGAAGGCGGCTATTGTACACGTGGCACCGATGCACCCGGTCATCATAGACGGCGTCAGGTATGAGTCTGAAGAGATCAACCTTTTCGACGGGCAGCGGCTACGGTTCACCGTGGATAAAAGTGGGACACTCTACGCCTTCACCACGGCGAAGGCGCTCGAAGCCTTTGTGGAGAGTGAGTACGGGCCCGTCTTTGACCCGTTGGATAATGTTGTTATCACCTCAACCGGTTTGACCTCCTCCAAATTTTATGTCGATGTGTTTTATGTGGGAGGCGAGCCTCTGATCGTTTCTCCCGGTACTGAATTGGATTACCTGGGCACGTTTAACAACGTCATTTCATCCGCCAAAATATGTGACAGCCGCGGCGTCACGCTTTATGACTATGAAAACTACGGCGGTTCCTCTTTCTACATGCCGCCAGGTTCCTCATGGACTATGCTCACCTTCCAGGGGTGGAATGACCGGGCGTCGTCAATTTGGGCATAGAGGGAATAACCAGCCTATAACCGATACACGACAGGCAAAAGCGAGGACTCCAATGAATGTGTAATGGGTTTCAATTGGCAACCAATGGCATTAAATAAACGAAAGGAAAGCAATACCATGAAGCTCAAGAAACGGTTTCTAATGGTTTTCATGTCACTGAGTCTCCTGGTGGGGATGATGGGTGGGGGCGGTGTGGCGGCGGCGGATGAAAAATCCCCGGATACAAATCATATCTTCATCATTGTTGACGGTATGCAAAAAGCTGTTACCATCGGTTCTGTAGTGGCAACAGGAGAAATAGTTACGATGGACGGAGGTGAAGAAGGAGTATATTTCCCATATGTTCGTATCATTGTTCCAGGAACAGACGCTGCTAGCCACTCCAGTGTTAGATTAAAGGTAAATGACAATGGAGAACTAATTGTTGATCAAATCACTTATGACAATGCTCCAATCCCTGATCAAACAAAAGCCTATGATCTCAAAGAACCTAAACTAGAACAACCTAATCTAGCAAACGCTGCTCGTTTGAATAGTATGTTAGATTCCACGATTCATTATCATATGTATGCGGAACAAGACTACAATGATGTCGTTTCTTGGGATATAACTACTGTTAAAGCAGGAATGAACTATTATGATGACGGCAGTTATGTCTGGGGTGGAAGCGATTGGTTTTATGACGGATGGATTAATCCTGTTTTTCCTTGGTGGCAAAGGTACTCATTAGGCAGTGGATGGGATCCCAATGGTTCTGATGGGGATGTTCATATTAATTGTGATGCTACTTTTGCATCACCTGGAGAAGGTGGTTACCTCTATTACAACCACTGGCAAAAAATACAAGTTAACGCTTGGCCAGGTGGTTGGAATTACTGGTCCGATTTTAGTGGTACACTAGTGCAAGGCGGATGGATAGACGCTAATGGATATCGGGAACTAGCGTAAGTTTTTCAATCAGAGGGATGGTGGAAGTGAAAGATTATTACTTCCACCATCCTGATATATTACTATCTTCCGTATTAGAATGAATCAAAATATGAAATACTTAAATAGAAATGCATAGAATAGTT
Source organism: Dehalogenimonas sp. WBC-2 (assembly GCA_001005265.1). Taxonomy (NCBI): domain Bacteria; kingdom Bacillati; phylum Chloroflexota; class Dehalococcoidia; order Dehalococcoidales; family Dehalococcoidaceae; genus Dehalogenimonas; species Dehalogenimonas sp. WBC-2. The sequence continues at coordinate 1,118,766 of CP011392.1, read as the reverse complement.
TTAGAAACTGGATTTCACTGAGTCATTTGTGAGTAGCAAGTCCATCACTGGTGCTATTCATTAAGATAAAAATATTTAAGATAGACAGGAGTTAGATAAAATGTTGTTGTACTTAGTTATAACTGGCGTACTTATTGCCCTTTTGTTTTGGGTACTTGCCAGTATCAAAACCAGAAACAAGGCACCATGGTTGACCATTGCTATCATAGGAGTGGTCATAACCGGCATCTCGTTCCTGGGACCGCTAAGTTTCGGCTCATATTTATTTCCGCTGGGAATCACTATGTTTATATTTTCTATGGTGAGGGTATTTAACGGCAAACAGATGAAGATAAGCGGGAATAAGAAATAGGTTCTAATGGTAATATATAACCTAACCTCCAAGATCAACCAACTTAGCAAAGACGAAATCCTCTCAATGGACATAGATACACTCCATAGCATCCTTGTTTTCTTTACAAAAATATCTGAGAAAGAAGCAAAAACTGTTGATGCTGATATCGCCCTACTAATCTCAGAGACTTGGGGGAAAAAAGCAAGTGACGCCAGCTATGCTGCGACATTGAAAGATAGTTCTGGTGCCGGGACGCGTTCAGTCTCGATTGAGAAAGGAGTTGATCGTACGATATATGTAGCAACCATTGGTGATGCTTATGGCGAAAAAATCGGTTTGTTTGATCTTGCCTATCAAGCTGATATTGATTTTAACAGAAATAAAATCGATATGGTAGGTGGTTTTTTCACCTCAGGTGAAGCATACGCATGGGCATATACCGGCGAGACCTTCACTGTATCTGGATCAGGTGGATCACAATATGCATACGTAAGGTATAACGGCTTCACTTGGGCTGATATAATTGGTGGCGTCAATTCGTCTGCCACATACACAGTGACGGTGTCTTTGTACGAATATTCAGGTGGCCAATGGTATCATCTAAACACTAACACGCCGTATAATATAACCACTAATCAGGAATGGTCTGATTATGGCGGATATTTTTATGAAGCCATTGGAGCATATCTCACTCCCGGGTCAACTTACCAAGTAAGAGTCAAGACTTACGGTCAAGCATCATCTCCTCTTTTTGCTGCTGGATCGGCGGTTCATTCTTGGTCTCCAGACTATACAATGTGGACGAGTATCCAGATAGATTGGCAGTAACCCCCAGACTGAGGGAGCGGTATGTTTACCGCTCCCTCAGTCTTCATTTAAGTCAGATCATAGTTTATTATTAACACCGCAAAACTAGCGAAAACAAAATAGGAAGAGAGATTATCATGGGAAAAGACACTAGTCAGAAGAGCGATAGTATCAAATACGCAGGATTTAATACAAACCTAGAACAAATAATTGTCATTGCCGTAACCTTGATCACCACGCCCCTTGTGATTGAAGTTTTATCAACGTCGTTAAACGTTCTTGTTAGTACCAATTTTACATTTGTGCTTATCGGCGTCATTCTTTTAATTTACGCGGGGATAAAGCGGTTATCGAATAGCCGATAAGCAGGTAGGTATACCGTTCAAGATCACGGGAAAAGGTGAGAAAGCGCCATGGGAACGATTACCCATAGGAGAGTCTGAATGCTGTATCTATACAGCATAGTTATTTTGCTGGTTACATTATAATTGTTTCTTTGGTCGTGGCGGTTCGGCACTTGAGTGAATGTAGGAACTGCGGTGCTCCAACAAGGGGTTTTAAAAATTTATCCAAATTCACTCTTTCTTCATCTCCCGTTCATGTTGGGGTGGTATAATTCAGGAAAATAGTGAATCCCAAAGGTGGAGGCAGGCTATGAAATGGAATAAGGTAATGGCCGGAACAGTACCGGCTCTGATTGTGACGGCCGGGCTGCTAAGCGGCTGCGCTGAGGTAGAAGCTGACCCATCACCCACTGACGTGTCTAACAATATCTCCGTTGATGAGATTATGGCATCACTTGTAACCGCAGCCGCCGGAATAAAGACTTATGAGGTTACTTATGACATGACAGCGACCCTGTCCGGCGGCGGTATGGACGGTCAACATATGGTCACAACCTACGCCATGACTATAGATGCCCCCGGTAAAAAGCTGTTCATGGACATAACAAGTGAAACCAGCCACGGCAATTTGCAGGGACGCACATTTATGATTGACGGCATTATATACACCAAGGTAGACCGGTCCGACCTGGGAAATGAATCCGGAGTCTGGGAAAAATTGGTTCTGTCCGCCGAACAGAGGGATCAGGTCTGGTACTCTTATAACACTTCCGGCCAAATTCCGGTACTGACGGAAGGGGCGGCGGTAGAACTGCAGGGTACCGAAACGGTCAACGGCAATCAGGCCTATAAAATCAAGGTGACGCCAAGCACAGAAAAAATACTGGAATACCTGGGCGGTTCCGCTGAGGAAGTAGCCGACATGATGGCAGACCCGAACCAGCCCAAGCCGGAACAGGTACAGGTCACCATCTGGGTGAACACTGAAAATTATCTTCCAGCCAGGATGGATACATCACTCGTTTTTGTCAGCGGGGACATGAGTCAGACACAGGTCACTTCAATCACCTACACCAGTATTAACCAGCCGGTAAGTATCACCCTGCCAGACGAGGCGCTGGCGGCAATTGACGTTACGGACAGTATCCCCGATCCGGCTAATCCACCACCGCCGACGGAACCTAACATGGATGAACTTCAGGCAGAATTGCATAACGTGAAAGTGGCGGTGACGGTGGCGCTGATTGAAGGCAACGGCACGGTGGTGGCTTATGACAACGAGATTATACCAGTGGGAGGGAAGACGGGAGGCGTTAACGACCCTGGAATGTACCTGGTGCGGGATACCAAATTTGCCTATACCATAACCGCTGACGGCACGGTCTATGCAGGAATACCGGTACCATGAATGGACACCACAGATCATGGGTGAGATGAAAAGCGCTTTAATCAGGAAATACGTCGGAATTGTCCTGCTGATAGCGGCGGTGGTGATAGTCCGCGCGGGGTGGATGGAGGGGGAGGGGAGAAAGCTGCGGTGCTCAAGCAATGGGTTTTAAGGTTTTACCTCAATTCACTTTTTCTTCATGTTGGGGGGGATATAATCCTGGTACTGGATACCGGTTGAAGGGAGTACAGATATGCATTTCGGCCCTTTGGAATTTTTTATCATAGTTTTAAATGTCCTGCTGTTCATCTTTCCGGTGGTACTGGTCTTTTTTCTGATACGGGCTTATCAGAAAAGGCGAGAAAAGGGAATGAAAGACGAATTAGATGGTCTCAAACAAAAGGTGAAAGATATGGAGAACCGGAGTAACGTAGCGTAATTTATACCGAGATTGCTTCGGTAGTAACCCCGCAATGACGGGGGGCACCATTAAAGCGGATGACTCTTCGACAAGCTCAGAGCGAACGTATTGTTAACGGATTATTCGACAGGCTCCCCGAGTGCAAACTCGGGATAAACAGGGCGAACGCATTGTTAAGAGAATGCCAATATTCAAATAATACCAATTCAAATGTCTAATAGAGGACCGGGATTGCTTCCCCACGCTTCGCTCCCCGAGTGCTAACTCGGGGCAGGCTGGACAGGCGGCGTCGCCTCGCAATGACGGGGGGTGGATACGTGGGAACGTGGATCCTTCGCTTTTGCGTAGGATGACAATGGAGAGACTTGAAGCATTGCCACTCCGCATGCCTGGAACGAACGGCTATTTAGGGGTCGAAAAGCCCCTTACTGTATCTGCCCCTTTAGCTGGTATAACATCTCCAGCGCCTGCCGTGGGGTAAGCGAATCTATATCTAGTTTCAATAACTCGCTGACCACCTGAGGCGGCGGAGGCTGGAATAGGGACAGTTGCGGTGTCGGGGCGGGTTTTTTGGCCGCTGTTTTATCTTTGACCGATTCAAGTTCTAAAAGCACCTCGCTGGCCCGTTTGATGACCGGTTTGGGCAGCCCGGCCAGTTTAGCTACGTGGATGCCGTAGCTCTTGTCTACGCCGCCGGGCACGATTTTATGCAGGAATACCACCTCGCCTTTGTCCTCCGACACCGCCACATTGCAGTTACGCACCCCGGACAGGCTGTCAGCCATGTTTACCAGTTCATGATAATGGGTGGCGAATAATGTTCTGGCGTTCAGATGGTCATGGATGTACTCCACCACGGCTCGGGCGATGGCCAGACCGTCATAAGTGGAGGTGCCGCGGCCTATCTCATCAAGGATCAGCAGGCTTTTGGAAGTGGCGTTGGTCAGGATGTTGGCCGTTTCTACCATCTCAACCATAAAAGTGGATTTCCCGGCTGCCAGGTCTTCATGGGCGCCGATGCGGGTGAAGATGCGGTCACACAGGCCGATCTCAGCGCTGGCGGCCGGCACAAAGGAGCCGGTCTGAGCCATGAGGGTGATGATGGCTGTCTGCTTTAAATAGGTTGATTTCCCAGCCATATTTGGGCCGGTGAGGATGATTAACTGACCTGCAGAAGGGGAGAGGATAGTATCATTGGCGATGAACTGTCCTAATGGTAAATTAGCTTCAACGACCGGATGCCGCCCTTGAATTATATGTGTGCCGATACCATCATTGATAGACGGCTTGACATAACGATTAGCATTGGCGACTGAAGCAAAGGAGTTGAGCGTGTCCAGGCGCGCTACCGCGTCAGCCAGCAGCAGCAGGGCATCGGCGGATTCACCGACCTGACCCAACACCCTGCGGTAGAGCGCCGTTTCCATTTCCGACAGGCGCTCACGGGACGTGAGTATCTGGGCTTCATACTCTTTAAGCTCCGGTGTAATGTAGCGTTCAGCGTTGGCCAGGGTCTGTTTGCGGATGAAACGCTCCGGCGTTTGGGTCAGATTGGCGGCAGATACTTCCAGATAGTAACCGAAAACCTGATTGTAACCTACCTTGAGGTTCTTGATGCCGGTGCTGGCCCGCTCCTGTGATTCAAGCCTGGCGATATGGCTTTTGGCCCCGGAGGCCAGGCTGCGGAGTTCATCCAGTTGGGCAGAAAATCCGGCGCGAATGACACCGCCTTCACCGACCAGGCCGGATGGTTCATACTCAATGGCGCTCTCAATAAGAGCGATGATGTTCGGTTGTTCTTTTAGATCGTTTTTGAGTTTGATTACCGCTGCGTTGTTTAGCGCCCGTTTCAGCTCCGGTACCGCCTCCAGCGAACGTTTGAGAGCGATTATTTCCCGCGGCAGGGCAGTGAAGCTGCGGACGCGGTTGGCCAACCGTTCCAGATCCGGGAAAGATTTGAGCCATCGCTCTATCTCTGAGCGTACCTGGTGGTTCTGGAATAACCATTCCACGGCGTTCTGCCGCTCGGTTATGGCTTCCAAGTTTAAAAGTGGTTGCCCCAGCCACCGTCGTAACAGCCTGGCGCCCATGGGTGTGCGAGTTACATCAAGTATGCCGAGCAATGAACCGGTGACGGCGCGGGTGGTGGCGTTTTGGAATACTTCCAGGTTGGTGACGGTGCTTTCTTCCAGCGCCATGTAATCGCTAACCGAATAGGCGCTCAAGTGACTGATGTTGTTGATAACCTCTTTGTGTGTCTCTTTGAGATAGGCGATGATAGCGCCTGCTGCGGCGGTAGCCAGCGCTAAGTTGGCCACACCGTAACCCTCCAGTGTGCTTACGCCGAAGGTTTCCTTGAGTATGTCGGTGGCGAAGTCCAAATCAAAATCACGGCTATCCAACCGGGTGACCGGCGCTTTGAATTTAGGATAATAACCGGAATTTTCCGGCAGGATGACCTCAGCGGGGTGCAGGCGGTGGAGTTCTGCCTCAAGCCGTGCGGCAGTGATTTGCGCCGCAGCAAATTCACCGGTGGTAATGTCAATGAATGCAATGCCAACATCGTCGACCCCCGGCGCCAAGGCCACCAGGTAGTTATTCCGTTTGCCGTCAAGCAACCCCGGCTCGATCACGGTGCCCGGTGTGACCAGTCTGACTACTTCTCTTTCCATCAAGCCTTTGGCATCACCCGTGCGGCTGGTTTGTTCACAAATGGCGACTTTATAACCGCGGTTGATAAGCCGCGCTAGATAGTTGTCCACGGCGTGATAGGGGATACCGGCCATGGGCACTTTCACACCTTTGCCCATCTCCCGGCCGGTCAGTACGATTTCTAACTCACGGGCAGTTAATTCCGCGTCGGTGTCGAAAGTCTCATAGAAATCGCCCAGGCGGAAGAAGACAATGGCGTCGGGGTAGAGTTTCTTGACGTTCAGATATTGGGCGCGTAGCGGTGTGAGGCTGCTGTCACTCATGCAGGTATTGTACCTGAATAGAGTTCACCTGTCAGCATGGCTAAAACCCAAAAATGCAATTCTGATATGATTTGGTTTTAGATTAATACGGAGTGATTGCCTTGAGCCGGAAATATGAATTGGTGGTAATTGACCTTGACGGCACGTTAGTTGATGCCAGTGGGAATATTTCAGATGCTGATAAATCAACAGTCAAGGCGGCGCAGGCCGCCGGGGTCAGAGTGGCCATTGCCACCGGCCGGGTCATTGATGCCTGCCGCAGACAACTTCAGGAACTGGAGCTTGACAGTGCGCATATTTTCTTTGACGGAGCTTTGGTCTATGACATGAGCCGCGGGGAGACAGTATATATCCAGCCGATCCAACCGGAAACGTTAAAAAGCGCCGTCGCTTTTGCCAGCGCGAATAATATCTATCTTGAACTCTATGCGCTGGACCGCTACTTTGTAAAAGAGATCACCTGGGCAGACGATGTCCATCGCAAGTTTTTTGGCCTGAAAAGCACTTTGGCGGACCTCGCTGATGTTGCGTCCCGGGAGATAATCATCAAGTGTGAATTAATGATCCATAATGATAAGGAAGAGGCCCAGTCAAGCATATTTATGGATAATTTCAAAGGGTTGTTATGCGGGACTATCGCACGTACACCGGCTTATCCTGATATGAAATTTGTGAATGTGGTAGACCCGGCGGTCTCCAAAGGATCGGGATTGGTGCAACTGGCCGGACATTTAGGTATCGGGCTTGACCAGGTGATGGCTATTGGTGACGGCACCAATGATCTGACGTTACTTGAAAAAGCGGGTTTTAAGGTGGCAATGGGTAATGCCCGTGATGAACTTAAAGCCGCCGCGGATTATGTTACTTTGAGTGTTGAGGATTCCGGTGTGGCGGCGGCTATCAAACGCTTTATATTGTAAAAACTGAATCATAAGTGATTGACAAACCAGACAGGCCGCGTATATTCTGAACTCAGGCTGTCGGTCTGGGGTCTCAGGTGTTGCCGTTGTCGTGTAAATCAAATTATTGTTATTGATTACAATTCTAAAAAGGGCTATTTAATGAATACCGATGTCGTAATGGATGTTTGCCAATCCCTGCTTGGGAAAGCAGGGGTGCCTGTTGGCTGGCTGGATATCAACGGACATTTTGTCTATGTGAACCAGGCCATGGCAGCTATTCTGGAATATTCACCTATAGGATGTCTTTCATTAAGCCTGGCTGATATTGATGTAAATTTCACAAGAGAAGCATTTCTGTTACGGTGGGAAACGCTCAAGCGAAATGATACTGCACAGAAGGATGAATCGGTTTTTAAAACTAACTCGGGCAGACTCATGCCAACGGAAATCACAAGCCACTATTTTAGGGCCGGTCAGAATGAATATCTGGCAGTATTTATTCGGGATATATCGGTCAGGAAACAAGCTGAAGAAGCCTTTCTTGAAAGTGAAGCCCGGTTAAAATTGATATTAGATGAATTGCCTGGATATATCTGGACAACGGACAAAAATCTGGTATATACCCATTTTGCAGGGTCTGCTGCAATCCTTTGGAGAGAAAATAACGCAGATATATTAGGGCGAACACCCAGAAGTTCAGCAGGAATCAAAGCTCATCGCAGAGCCTTGAAAGGTTTTCCATCAACATACGAATATGAATCACCTGTAGGCCGGACAACTTATCTGGTACGTACCAAACCGTTACAAGATAGATATAATGAAATTATAGGGGTATTAGGATTATCTGTAGACATTGGTAAGATAAAAGAGATGGAGAACCAACTTAAAAATAGCCAGCAGAAGCTCAGAAATATAGCAACTGCCTATGTCAAAGCCCAAGATGAAGAACGGGAATGGATCGCCCTGGAGATTCACGACCGGGTTGTTCAGAGCCTGACAGCTATAAGCCATCAAACCCAGCGTCTAATGCCATTCACTTCCAAGGATGGACGTACGTTGCTCGAAGAACTTTCAGGGGGAGTAAAAGATATTCTTCATGAAACAAGAACGATTATGACCGAGCTCTACCCGACTACGTTGGAACGGTATGGACTTATAAAGCTTATCAGTTGGGATTTGAATTCGATTGCCGAAGTAATCGGGTGTGAAACAGACTTGAAGAATAACTTATTACATGACCCTCACGGTACCGTGCAATCCACGCTGTACCGTATCGCACATGAGGCTTTACTCAATATAAAGAAACACGCGGTAGGCGCAAATAAAGTGGAAGTGCAAATTAAGGAATGGCGAGGTTGGATAAAACTTGAAATAATCGATGATGGACCTGGTTTTAATACCAGGAAGGATACGGCCTGGGGACATGGTGGATTGGACAGCATGCGCCGCCGTGCTGAAATAATTGGGGGTACCTTTAACATATCGGGTCGTCCGGGTGCTGGGACAAAAATTGTTGTCAGGTTGCCAATTATGCCAGTTTCGGTGGGGATAAAGTGAAATTAGTGGCTTAGTGGAATCATGCAATAATAAGTATTCGGTATAACAAAAAGAGGGAGAGCTTTGATGCTCTCCCTCTTTTTGTGTTTTCAGGCAAATGACATGATATCTCGCAAATAGCTGCTATTTTCTGTAGCCACCGTCGAAAGAGGTGACGGTAGTGTCCATACCCAGAACAGGGAAGGAACGATCCCACCAGTCCTCAGCTTTTTGGGAATCAGCACCGTAATCGAACAACTCACCCATCTGGAAGAAGAAGTGGTTGAGTGGTCCGATGCCAACATTGGCAATGGTGCCGCGGATGACTTCATGTACCATGGCACCCTTATTGGTGGTGAAAGTACAGTTGCCCCAGCATACATTGCAGCCGTTGGCCTCGGTGCGGAACAGGCGGCATAGGGCGCCGTCGCTCCAGTATTCTTTAGTGCCGCGATTATGCATCAGGTTGGGTTTGCCGTTGATATCCGGGATATCCCATGATGGTTCTCTGTCAAAGTTAATAACCTTGGGCGGGCAGGCGCGGGCGCACTTGCCGCAGTCGGCGCAGAACTTGAACTGACCGGCATCAATGGGATGGGTGGGTTCAACCGGGAAATCGGTGATGTAGGAATGAATGCGGCCGATAGGACCGAGTTCCGGTGTCAGGCCATAAAGGTTCTGGCGGGAGCTTTCACAGACGCCGGTGAGGTTGGCTACAGCGACTTCAACGAAGGGGTAGTTAGAGTCTCCGCCGTCGCCGATCATCTGATAACCGAGATAACGCAGGAAGTTAAAGACAGACGGTTTAAGGGAAGTGGCCACGAAATCAGAACTATTAAATACGCCACTATGGGAAGGAGTGGCACGGGACATTTCATGAGACATATGCTCCCAGTGAACCAGATGATACATTTGGTTTTTGCCCGGGACGACCTTGTCGCCATTAGCAGTCTCATATGCGGTGTCTGCGGTGTCATCTATGAGGAATTTCCGGCTGGCATTGTGTTTGACATTGGTGCAGAGCAGTTTGTTGCGGTCCAGGTCACTGAACTCACCATAGCCGCTGATAGCGGCCCCGACATATTTCTGATAGGCATTCAGCATGTGGCTGTTTTCTTCCGGTGTACCGTTCCATTTGGGTTCACCGCGATCCTCAGGAGTGGCAACACCATTGTAAACGGTACCGCCGCCTTTGGTCCAGGTGGAATTAGTAGTTGCACCAGCCCAGGACTTACTGACATAGGCACCCCAGTTTCTGGTTACAGTGGCTTTTAGCGCCCGAGTGCGGTAAGTGAAACCAGGATCGTTGGCGGCTATACTGGCTTCATTGGCAGCCGCGCCCTTGGAAGAAGCGGCATCGGCGCGGGCTTGGCCGTGATAGTAGGCCCACATTTCGGTCTGCTGTCCGGTGTTGGTGGGATTAGGGCGGCTCATGATGTCCCAATCGATCTCAGTGGTTGGTTTATGTGCTTCGCGCTCTTTAACCCACCAGGGGCGTTTCTGCATGGTGGCACCGGTGGAGATGAGTTCATCAACATCATGGAAAACGGGAGTAACGGCAGCGGCGGCGCCGATGCCACCGGTGGCGACAGCCATGAGCTTCATAAAATCCCTACGACTTACTGTGCTGTGGAACTTTGTCATTAGATTCTCCTTGTTTTTAACTTTTAAATTACAGTTGTGAGATAGATATTTCCAATGATCCGGCTTATATTGCTACGGCAATCACCTCCTTATAGGTCCAAGTGTCACTAGCTATTTTGGCCTATACCTTCAGAGGCTATTTCGTTGTCGCCGGTGGTGACGGGGTAGTCATTGCCGATGTCATTCCCGGCGTGCAAGCGTGGGAAGCAACTGAATTGGACATTCATGTGAGCGTTCGGAATCAGGATTGCGCCGTCTTCATCCAGTCCTGCCACGATACCGCGCACTTCCACAGTGTCAGTGACTGCCAGATAGTTCACGTAATCCGCATCTTTAAGTTCGGCACGGATAGCACCTCCGCCAACCATCACATAAGGCTTGGATTTACTGACGATAACAGTATTGCGGACATAAACTTCCTTACCGATGTATTGTTCATAGTTGGCAATAAGCTCTTCAGCTGACATATCTATCCATGTGATCTCCTCAATAATAGGGGTATTATTATTGAGGAGACTGGTATTTGGATCGGAATTGAGGTTAAGTGCAAAGCCGTTACAGCCGGACAAGGCTGCAATGCAGATCAGTAGTGAGACGACGCCGATTGGCGCTGACTTCTTGAAACTATGCCTGGTAGTGTGCATGAACTAATTACCTCCTTAGCGGTTGTTGCGGCTTCTGATACAAAATTGGGAAGGAAAAGAATCGGCAAGCCTGGTGGTGAACCCCGATTACGCCCGGGAAGCTCACGGGAGGGGTTTCACAGTACAAAGTCACAGGCTGAGTCGCGCAGCAATGACACCCCGGTTTCCCCCACCACAAGGCTTGCCGTGGAACTAAATAAACAATTGAGCCGGAAATAAGAGTGTTGCATATTGTTATCTTACTAACATTAGAGTTTAATACTTGAAAACATATTTGCATATCCGCCATTATACGTAATTAAACTAAGTATTAAGTAGATTTAGATAGACTATTGCATAATAGACAAAATAATATTAATCATAGCCACATAGATATTAGATGATAGAAATATGGATAATAACAACCAAGTACGCAGTTGTCTACTAGAATTCCTACATGTGGAACTATCATTGGTTAGTTATAGTTCTTGCTTCATTAAGTTGAATGCGTTACAGTTAAGTAAAGCTGATACTGAATAACGGTTGGTGCAGAATTATGGAACACGATACTCAGACACAAAATGACGAAAGTTATGTGACCAAGAGTAAAGATGTGAGGGTATTTCTTGTAGATGACCATCCAATTGTACGTAACGGACTCCGGATGCTTTTATCAGAGGAACCAGGACTTGAATGGGCGGGTGAATCTGCTGGCGGTGAAGATGCACTCGAACGGATAGAAGAACTGAGGCCGGATGTTGTTTTGATGGATTTCAGACTGGAAGGGATGGATGGCCTACAGATGGCGGCCACGATCACTGCCAAGCATCCTGAAATCAACGTGCTGATAATTACCGGGTACGGTAACGAAATATACCTGGCAGAAGCCCTTCAGAATAAGGTGTCTGGCTTCATTACCAAAGATTCTTCCAAGGACTTGATCAGCAATGCCATAAAGACTGTCGCAAATAAGGGAACGGTTTGGGACCCCGAATTGCTCTATTCTGCAGTGGTAGGGCTTGGTTATCTTAAGAGAGGCGGAACTACCAGCCGGGATGCCGGGCATCTTGAAGCGGCTATGGTTAAATCAGGCATTAATAGTGAACAGTTTGCACCAAAAGAGTTGGAAACTATGGCCTTTTTAAGCAAAGGCCTTTCTAATAAAGAGATTGCCATCAAGCTCGGAGTGTCAGTTGCTTCTGTAAAAAAGTATGTCTCTGATATCATGTCCAAGCTAGGGGCCGCCAACCGGACAACCGCAGCGGTGGTAGCAGCTCATTTCCTAGAAAAAGCAATTGACCCGGGAGAAAATGTCCAATCGTCTAGCGTTTAATTTTGGTGTCATGCTGTAGGGCACGATCACAAAGACACAACGACAATGTGATGATGATTCCATTGCAGCGCAGCAAAACAATCACTGGCCGGTGTGTTAAATTCGGCATTTTCTATGTTAATGTTTATATACTCAAAATTTCCTTCTGGGGTGTTCCATGCGGCGCTGCCCGTGGTAGGTATGCGAACATTGCCGAAATCTTGATAATTGCCAAATGTACCTGACCATGGAGTCATCTTGCCGGTATCGGAGCGAAAACGGCTTGGCGTTACGAAACCATCAATCTCATCCTTTTCATTGAAGTGAAAGGTGCAGGCTACTGCAAGCTTGCCATCGCTTAAGATGGCTTTGGCTGACCGGTCATCTATTGCCTGCCATTGGATGTTATTACTGAGTAAAGCGGTGGGCAGCCATGGCAGTTCCGAAAAATGACGCACTAATGAGGCGTGATCCATCTCTTTGCCGCTGACATCAAATAGCGGCAAAGCCGAAAGTATTTTGATCAACATATTCCCCTTACCATTGATGTAACGGTCCCGGGCGGTAATCCAGGCTGGACCGAGCTTCATTTTGGCGGTCCAGTTGAAGGCCGGTGGCTCAACCGAATAATACTGGCTTGCGTTAAATTTGATCCAGCGGTTGTTGAAACGAAATTTTCCGCTTTGACGCAAGCGGGCGGTGCTGATGTAAGGTGTACCTTCTTTGATACTTTTATTAAGGTAACGCTGAACTGGCGCAGGCAAATGGCTGGTATCTCTAGGTTGAAACCGTGCATCGCTGGGAATTGCGGCAGATAACAAATCCTTTTCTTCTTTGCGCTGGGACTGAGACCATTTATTGGCTTGTTGTGATATCCAAACAGTTATCAAGATGCCAAAAACCAGATCAATTGCGAAGAATACCAGCCACCAGTTCATCTATTCCTCCTGATTCAAATAAAGGCAGTGTTTTAGTTCTTATGATTGCGTATGGTCTTGACTCTCGGTATCTGACAGGGTGTGGTTATAAACTCTCTTTAATTAAACGGGCAAGCCTAGCCGTAATCCCTTTTATGGCAGCGAGTTCTTCATAGGAGGCCTCTTTGATGCCTGCCACTGAGCCAAACTGTTTGATCAACGCCCGCCGTCTGGCGGGTCCTATGCCTGGAACGGTGTCAAGGGCTGAGCCTATGGCCGCTTTTTGTCTCAGCGTGCCGTGGTAGCCCAAGGCGAACCGGTGCGCCTCATCCCGGACACGTTGTAATAGGCGGCGGGCAGGAGAACGTTCATCAAGTGTTATTGGTTTGGATTGCCGCGGTAGAAAGATTTCCTCTCGTTCCTTGGCCAGGCCAATTATAGGCAAGTCCCCGGCATTCTTTTCCTTGAGAGCCTCAACCGCTGCGGCAAGTTGGCCTTTGCCGCCGTCGATAAGAACCAGGTCAGGAAGGACGCTCCATTTGCCACCGTCATTATCAGTACTATGCGCGAAACGCCGCCCAATGATCTCTTTTATCATGGCGAAATCATCGGCGCCGGGCACTGTTTTAATTCTGAAGCGGCGGTAATATTTAGAGTCTGGTTTGCCGTCATTGAATACCACCATGCTGCCTACCGCCAGTTGCCCCTGAATATTGGAGATATCATAACCCTCCACACGATGTGGAGGGCGGCCCAACTTCAGGATTGCCGCCAATTCACCGAGCGCTGCCTGAGCATCGTCCGCGCCGGTTAGCAGACGTTTTAGCTTATACTGTTCCAACCCTTTTTGGGCATTATCTGCGACAATAGCCATAAGTTCCAGACGCGGCCCACGTTGCGGCACGGTTAGTTTGACCTGACTGCCCCGGCGGATGGACAACCAGGTTTCCAACACCTTCTGGTCATGAGGCTGATGCGCAAGAAGTACCTGAGGCGGCAGATAAGTTGCCCCATTGTAGAATTGGCCTATGAAACTTGATATCACTTCGGCGGGCGGTTGATCCTTAGTGCCTTTGAGCAGAAAGTATTCCCGGCCAACAAGTTTGCCGCTGCGGATAAAAAAGACCATTACGTAACTCTCATCGCCGTTTTGGACATAAGCCACAGCGTCCAGTTCACCCTTTACACGAGTGGCGATCCGTTGCGCGGCGATGACCTCTTCTATATCCCGGATGCGGTCGCGCAGTGAGGCGGCTCGCTCAAAGTCCAGATTTTCAGCCGCCGCCGACATTTCATTTTTTAGTATCCTGACTACCTGTTCATGCCGCCCTTCCAGGAACAATACGATTTGATTTACTGATTTCTGGTAATCATCAGCCTGAATCTTGCCAGTACATGGCGCCGGACAGCGCTTCATATCGTATTCCAGGCAGGGTCGCTTGACTGTCTTTAAGTTTTTATTACAGGAACGAAATGGGAAGATGCGGCGCAGCAACTCCAGCACCGCATTGACGCTGCGGGTATCGGTAAATGGGCCGAAATACCTTCCCTCGCCCGCTACATAGCGTCGAGTCACTTCCAAACGCGGCCATTCCCCAGGTGTTATCCGCAGATAAGGGTAGCTCTTGTCGTCCTTGAGCATGATGTTGTAGTGCGGCCGGTGGCGCTTAATGAGGTTAAGTTCAAGGATGAGCGCTTCCTGCGCGGAAGCGGTGACAAAAAACTCCAAGTCACGTATGTCAGCTACCAGGAGTTGTGTCTTGCCGTCAAGTTTGCCGGTGTCCCGAAAGTAGGAACGGACGCGGTTGCGCAGGTTCACCGCCTTACCGACATAGATGATGCGTCCGCGTTCGTCTTTCATCAAATAGACGCCGGGGCTGATCGGCAGTTGTCGCACCTGTTCTTCTATATAATAGGGCGTGGTCACAGTCTATTTTAACATAACAACAAGATGCTAGGACACGATTGGCGTTGAATTGTGGTCTTACCATGATGCAGAAAGTCCTTTGACCATTTCTGTAGTTATGTTAGAATACATAACAATAAAATAGCGTGAACGAGGTAACCTGGATGAAAACCGACATCGATAATTTCCTGAATTATCTCATCGTGGAAAAAGGTTTTTCCAGTAATACCAAGGAAGCCTATCACAATGATCTGGGTCAAATGGCTGATTTTGGAGTCAAGTGTTTACGCCAACGCGGTGCTCAGGATTTGTGGGACAATTTCAATCGGCAAGATATGCTTGCATACTTATTAGATCTAAAAGAACGTAATTATGCCGTGACTACGGTGGTCAGGAAGTTGGCAGCAGCCAAGAGTTTCTTCGGGTTTATGGTTGAAGAAAAAAGAGTCAGGCAAAATCCTACTGACAACATTGAATCCCCCAAAGTGGGTAAGCCTTTGCCCGGAGCTATTTCTGTTACTCAAGCCAAAATGCTCATCGAGCAGCCGACTAAGACCGGGGGCCAGGAAGCCAAACGTGACCGTGCCATGCTGGAATTGCTTTATGCCAGCGGCATGAGAGTCAGTGAGCTTATCGGGTTAAATGTCCAGGATGTGGACTGTAATGAATGCCAGGTGCGCTGTTTTGGCAAGGGCAGCAAAGAACGTATTATTCCTATCTATCCTCAGGCGGCGCGCATTGTTGATGAATACATTAATGAGGTCCGTCACCGCTTGCTTAGAGATGAAGCTGAACAGGCACTTTTTCTGAATCGCCGCGGCGAGAGATTAACACGACAGGGTTTATGGCAAATACTTAAAGAATACGCTAAGTCTGCTGGCCTGTCAGATTTGGTGACGCCTCATACCTTGCGCCATAGTTTTGCTACCCACATGCTGAATGGCGGGGCTGATCTTCGTTCAGTTCAGGAACTCTTAGGTCATGCCAATATCTCGACAACTCAAATATATACACATCTGACTTCGGAGCATATACGCCGTGCTTACGATAACGCCCACCCCCGCGCCCGAAAATAAATTACCGAGAATAGGATTGACTTATGGCCGACAAATATTCATACAAGCAAAGCAAAAAAAAGAAAAGTCAGGTGCGTCCGGTAGCAGCGCCCAATGTTGAGACAGAAGCACCGGTGAAACTAGCAGCATCAGCCCAGCAACACATTGAGTCCAAACAGGTTGCCGCGAAGTCGGTCACCGCGCCACAGGTTGATAGCCGATTCGGGTATTCCCTCAATTTGAAAGCAGAACTTAAGCGGGTAGGTATGATCGGCGGCTCTTTAGTTGTAGTATTGGTTGCGGCAGCCCTGCTGTTGAACTGATTCCCAAAGCATTAAAATTCTGAAGTTCAGCAATATGTCACTTCGGAGTTGGTAGCGTTATGGAGCAGCAAGTCAATCTTCATTCTGGAATGGTCAATTGATATATAGTGGCTATGAGGAACGAGTTGCGTGACTTTTAGGCGCTGGCTTTATATTGCTGTTGGTCTGTTTGTGGTCGGCTTGCTATTGGGCATGGTTTTACCCGCCGGGGCTATTGCTGACGAACTTTCCGTTTTTGATAATGTAGCTGACGATGCGGCCTCAATAACCGGGTTGGGATTGTTCTTTTTCATTCTGATTCGCAATATTATCGCCTTTTTGACCGCTTTCTTCTTCAGCCCTCTTTTACTACTGGTGCCTATCGGCTCGCTTGTGTTAAATGGTGCTGTTATTTCAGTGGTCAGCCGGTTAGTTCTTCAAGACCAATCGGTTGGTTTTCTAATTGCTGGTATTATGCCGCACGGCATAATAGAGATACCAGCCTATATTTTTGTCCAGGCGGCGGCGCTCGGATTTGGTTTTACGGTGTTGCGTGGACTTTTCAAAAGTGATTACCGGGACCGGGTCAAGCCTGAACTTAAAGCCAATTTACGACGCCTCGGCATTGCTGTGATGCTGCTTATCCCGGCTGCATTTATCGAAAGTTTCGTCACTCCGGTATTACTAAATCTATTTTAATTAGAGGATAGCTCCAGCTTTCGGGTAGGTTAAAATAACTACAGGAAAAGGAATGTTTTCGCGCACTGAGACAATTTCATCGCGTATTTTAATTTGCCCCAGTCGCATCCGCTGGCTATAATAGCCAGCAATGACTAAATAACAGGCAGGTGACACATGGAGAACTTTGGCATAGCCAGTATCCGAAACGTGGCGCTCCTGTCGCACAGCGGCGCCGGAAAAACTACCCTGGCCGAGGCGATGCTTTTTAGCGCCGGAGCCATTAACCGGATGGGGAAAGTTGATGACGGAACCACCAACTCAGATTACGACCCTGATGAAATGAAGCGAAAGATTAGTATCAATCTTTCGCTTCTGCCTTTTAAGTGGCAAAATACAAAAATCAATCTGCTTGATGCCCCCGGTTACGCAGATTTTGCCGGTGATGCCAGGGCTGCGGTAAAGGCTGCCGAATCTGCCGTAATTGTAGTGACCGCTTCTTCCGGAGTTGAGGTTGGCACGGAGAATGCTTGGGCTATTGTTGAAGAAGCCTGTCTCCCGCGTTGTATCCTAATCAACAAAATGGATCGGGATAGCGTTAATTTTGATGCAGTGGTGGCGGCGGTGCGGGAAAAATTCGGTAGTAGGTGTATTCCTCTGACCATTCCGATGGGCTCTTCCAAGGATTTTAATGGCGTAATAAACGTGCTTAAGATGAAGGCATTTACCGGTCCCCACCCTGCACAAGAGTCGGATATCCCTGATGATCTTGCGGCCTCAGCAAAAGAATATCACGAAAAATTGGCGGAAGCAGTGGCGGAACAAGATGACAAGCTTATTGAAGAGTTCCTTGGCGGTGAAGAACTGACTGACGAGGAATTGACAAGCGGATTGAAAAAAGCCATCGTCTCCTGCGAAATTGTGCCTATTCTGACGGCTTCCGCGCTTACTAACACAGGTATAGACTCCCTGCTGGACTATTTTGTGGACTATATGCCATCCCCGGAGCAGCATGAAGTGGCGCTTAAAGATGAAGGTGTGATTAAAGCTGATGATGCTGGTGCCTTGGCCGCTCTGGTGTTTAAGACCACTGCCGACCCGTATGTTGGTAAATTGACGTACTTCCGGGTTTTCCGCGGCATACTGACCGCTAATTCCCATGTCTGGAACAGCGTTAAGAATGCCGACGAACGTATTGGACAACTATATTCTATGCATGGCAAAAATCAGGAAACGGTTTCACAGGTAGGCGCGGGCGATATCGGCGCTGTGGCCAAGCTATCGGTTACAGGCACAAATGATACCCTCACGGCTCCGGAAACTCCAGTGGTTATTTCGCCGATCACATTTCCAGCGGCGACTTACTCTGTGGCGGTGCATCCCAAATCCAAGGCCGATGTTGATAAACTGGGTCATGCGGTGTCCAAACTACTGGAAGAAGACCCGACGCTTGAGAGCCATCGGGATCATGACACTGCTGAAACAATAGTTTCAGGTTTGGGTGATACCCAGATGGATGTAATGGCTGACAAGATGGCCAGGAAATACTCCGTGGCGGTGGAACTTAAACCTCCGCGGGTACCATACAGGGAAACCATCACCGGTTCAGCAAGGGCGGAATATAAACACAAGAAACAAACCGGTGGCCACGGACAATATGGCCATGTTGTGCTTGAAGTTGAAGCTTTGCCCTCCGGAACTGGCGTGGAATTTGTGGACAAAGTGGTGGGTGGTTCGGTTCCCCGTAATTATATTCCGGCAGTTGAGAAAGGCATAAAAGAGGCAGTGCATGAAGGTGGCAGTCTGGGGTTTCCCATCGTTGATTTGCGGGCTACCCTGTGTGATGGCAGCTATCATGCGGTTGACTCGTCTGAAATATGCTTTAAGATAGCTGGTGCCGGAGCCCTCAAGAAAGGGATGGAGGCGGCCGGCCCTATTCTGCTTGAACCGGTGGTGTCCTTACATATAGCCGTGCCTTCCTCTGTGGTAGGTGATGTTATCGGTGATCTCAACACCAAACGGGCTCAAGTCCAGGGCATCAATCCGAAAGACGATTTTAGTATGATAGACGCCAAGGCACCGCTGGCTGAAGTGCAACGTTATGCTATAGACTTGAAGAGTTTGACCCATGGCCGCGGCAATTTTACCATGACCTTTGATCACTACCAGCAGGTACCGGCGCATCTGACGCAGAAATTGGTGGCCGAGCGGGCGGTGGAAGTCACGGCCACCAGTCAAAATAGTCACTAAAGAGTATCTAAACGGCTATCGGGAAGGGTAGACCATCTCCCGATAGTTTGTTTGTCGCCATGAAGTTAAATTTATGCTTTAGACAAACGGTCTAGCTCTAAGATTTGGTGAGCTCTTTTAGTTTGGCGACGCAAGCCGGTATTACCTTTTTCCAATCCTCGATAATGCCGTAGGTCGCTGCTTTAAAGATGTTGGCTTCAGCATCCTTGTTGATGGCAATTATGGTTTTTGCACCCGAAACTCCTGACAGATGCTGACTTGAACCGGATATACCGACAGCCACGTAAAGGTCAGGGGCGATGATCTTGCCGGTGATGCCTATCTGGCCGTTTTCCGGCCACCAGCCTTGATCGCAAGGCGGGCGGCTGGCGCCAACACTGCCACCGAGTAGATCGGCCAGTTCCTTGAGTTGACTAAAACCATCCGGTCCGCCGATGCCCCGACCGCCGCCAACCACGATCTTGGCATCTTCCAGCCGTACTCCTGGTTCTTTGCTGACGATGCGTTCGATTATACGGATACGTGAGACAGTAACCGGGGTTATCTCGGTAATTTCGGCTTGCAGGCCATCAGTACCCGCCATCGGCCCGAAGGCTTTGGGACGCAAAGTTATGATCTGCGGTTCAGATTCGATAATAAAATCGACGAGGGCATTACCGCCATAAACCTGGCGGGTAATAATCAATTCTTGATTATTGAAGCTGACTGCCACGGCATCGGTCACCGCTGCTGATTGGAGGCTGGCAGACAGCAGCGGTGCCACATCCCGTCCAAGATCATTTTCAATTATCAGTATAAAGCGTGGTTTAATATCGCTGGCAAGCTGAGCAATGGTGGCGGTGACGCTGTCGCTGTGCAAGTCGAGCAGTTCTGCAAAGAAGGCCTTTTTGGCTCCAAACCTGCCGGTTTCCATAGCGGCCTTTTTTGCGCCAGTGCCGATTACCAGTGCGCTGACTTGATCGCCAGTCTCGGCGTTGATTCTTTGAGCAACGCCGAAAAGTTCAGATGAAGTTGAGACCAGCGCGCTTTCCCTGGCTTCGGTTATGACCAAAATGCCTGTGTTATGATTCATATTCAGCCTCTTAGACCAGTTTTAACGCATGAATTTTGATGGCCAGATTTGCACCCTGTTCTTCAGGGGTATCTCCGGCAATAATCTCACACCGGGTCTCTCGTTTTGGTTGATAAAGCTTCACCAATCTGAGGCGGCGGCCTGCGTTACCTGTTAGACTTGATTCGGCGTTAATATCGGCTGCTTGCCATACCGTCGGTTCCTTCTTCTTGGCGGCCAGGATACCTTTAATATTGGGCAGTCTTAGTTTGCCGACTTCATTGGACACGGTGATCACTGCCGGAATTGAGGTTTCAACAACCTCATAGCCTTCGGAAGTTACCCGTTCCATCCGGAGCATACTGCCTGAGACCTCAATTTTGCAGGCACGGCTGACCGCCGTCACGCCCAATAAACCTGCCAGCAGCAAGCCGGTCTGACCGGCGTCCCAATCGGCTGCCTGGCGGCCGGTGAGAATAATGTCAAATTGACCAGCCTTTTTTACTGCCAACGCCAGGGCATAGGCTGTGGCAGTACTGTCGCCGCCGTCAAAGGCGGTGTCATCAATAAGAATGAGTTCATCAACACCCAGCGCCAGAGCTTTCTTCAAGAGGTCTTTATTGAGACCGGTCCCGAGGCTAATTGCCTTGATTGTGCCGCCACAGGCATCTCTAATTTTAAGGGCCGCTTCCAGGGCATTCTCGGAATATGGGTCAATGACCGGCGCTACACCTGGAGGCGGAATAACTTTATTATTGGCGATATCAATCTTGAAACTGGCTGGTGGGATTTCAGGGTCAGGTATCTGTTTAATGAGGACTATGATATTCAAGGTGTGTCTCCCGATTAATATTGAACGATTGGTCAATGACTTGACTAATTTAACACCGGAGCCCGGTTCTGGTCAAATAATCAAAGCCGGGTCACCGAAACCCGTTCAACCGGGATGAGGTCGTATAATATTTCGGTGTGACTCAGGGGCAGGTATTCCTCAATAGTCGCTTTGACCGCCATGGCCTGACCAGTGCCGAACTCCATGAGCAGCCAATCCGGTTTATTGTTTCTTCCAGCGATTTGCCGTACCAGACGCCGGATAATATCCAAGCCGTTGATGCCGCCGTCTAAGGCCAGTTGCGGCTCGAAATGATTGGTTTGAGATTCGGCAGTGGGGACGTAGGGCAGATTGGCGCAGATGACATCGAAATGGTCGGCAGAAACTCCTTCAAGCAGGTCGCTTTTGTGAAATACGATATTGTTGCAGCTGTGCACCGTCGCATTCGTGCGGGCCAGTTTCAGGGCCTCGTCTGAAATGTCGAGAGCAGTAATACAGGCTTCCGGAAGGTGTTTGGCCAGAGCCACCGCTACTGCTCCAGACCCGCAACCGACATCCGCGATTGCCGGGTGTTGGTAAGTCTTGGCGAGTTCGATGGATTTCTCAACCAGAATCTCGGTCTCGGGTCGAGGTATAAGCACAGATTGAGATACACTAAAATCGAGCCCGAAGAACTCCATATGACCGGTGATGTATTGCAGTGGTTCGCCCTTTTTCAGGCGTTCGATAGAATTAAAATATTCGCTGGTGGTGTCAGTGTTTATGCACTGGTCGATCCTGGAATAGAGTGCAGTTCGTGACAGACCGACGGCATGCCTCAATAAGATTTCAGCATCTGAACGAGCCGACACGCCTCCCAGGCGTTCTATCGCCGTGGTTAAGGCTTCGAGGAGAGTCATATACCAATAGACTGCAGCAGGCGGGCCTGTTCTTCGGTGGCCAGGGCGTCAATAACGTCGTCCAGATTGCCCTCAAGTATCTTGGGCAGATTGTGGACGGTCAGGCCGATACGGTGATCGGTCAGCCGGTCCTGTGGGAAGTTGTAGGTGCGGACCTTCTCCGCGCGTTCCGCCGTACCTATCTGTGAGCGTCGGGCATCACCCATCTCGGCGTCTGCCTTTTCCTGTTCCAGAGACAGTATCCTGGACCGTAAAACGTCCATGGCTTTTTGACGGTTGCGCAGTTGTGAGCGCTCATCCTGGCAAACTACTACCAGGCCGGTTGGTAAATGGGTCAGGCGTACCGCGGTGGCCACCTTGTTAACGTTCTGGCCTCCAGCACCGCCGGAATGGAAAATATCCACTCTTAATTCTTCCGGTTTGATGTCCACTTCAACCTCTTCCGCCACCGGCAGCACCGCCACCGTGGCTGTGGAAGTGTGGATGCGGCCGGCCGCTTCGGTCACTGGAACGCGTTGCACCCGGTGAACGCCGCTTTCAAATTTCAACCGGCTGTAAACGTCCTCGCCGTCAATCTCAAAAACCACTTCCTTGAAAGAGCCTACAGCAGACTCTGAAAGGTCAATGACGTCAACCTTCCAGCCTTTGACCTCTGCATACCGGGTATACATCCGAAAGAGATCGGCGGCAAATAATTTGGCTTCATCACCGCCGGTGCCAGCGCGGATTTCCATGATGATATTGCGCTCGGCGTTGGGATCTTTGGGCAATAAGGCTAATTTAAGCTGCTCATACAGGGTATCGCATTGATCTTTGAGGTTGCGGTGCTCATCACGCACCATTTCCAGCATTTCATCGTCGTGTTCGGTGTTTAGCAGTTGTTCGGTGTCTTCAAGAGCTTTGGCGGTGTGCTTATACTTTCGGAATAAAGTGATGATATCTTCCAAAGACGAACGCTCTTTGGCCAGTTTGGTCAGGGCGGCAATATCGGTGGCAATGGCCGGGTCGGCAATAGACTGCTCTATTTCCTGATAGCGTTTTTCAATATTATCGAGTTGCTCTAACATAACCGACTATTATATCACGAGTCAGGGACGTTCTCACCTCAATACGATAGCGGGCGTTAACGATAGAGTGGACCTTACCAGATGTCGGCGACGGCTGGAACCGCAGACCGCTCAACCAGTTCGATGGCGCCGGTGGGGCAGGTAGTGCGGCAAACGCCGCAGCCGTAGCACTGCCGCTGATTGACCCGCGTGACCTGTGAGGTATGACTGTGTTCCAGCGCTCCAAAATGGCAGACGCTGAAACATTCGCGGCAACCGGTGCAGGCGTCTTCATTGATCCGGGCTACGTACTCGGCGCGGAACATCACCGGCGTTCTCAGATTTAAGCTGATATTGAGTGCCTGACAATCGGCTCTATCGCAGTTGCAGATGCCGCCGATGAAAGGTGTCTGGAAAGTCCAGATGGTGTGACATAGGCCATCTTTATCATGCTGCTTTATGGCTTGGAATGCCTGTTCCGGAGTTAAAACCTCAAAGCCGGTGGTATCCGGCCCCTGTAAGAAGCTATTATCCAATTCAGACAAGATTTCTAAAATTTTGCCACCACCCGGAGTCAGACTCAAACCGTAACAGTAACGGGCTTCCTGTTTGAGGGTGGAATAACGGCAGATACAGGCCAGTCTCACCACGGAGGCAGTCATTGACAGCACCTCAGCGACGTCTTCCAGCGGCAGCACCTGGCCATAATGGTGAGCCTTCTGGCGGCCGGTGATGACAGGCGTTACCATACCCCGGACGATAGACGGCATCTTCTGCAGTTTACCCAGATTTACCGCCCCATTGGACAGACCCTCCGGGTGTTGAAAGAACTCTTCTATGTAACGGCGGCGTTTGACATCGTTCAGCAGTTCCTCGGAGTAATTAGCCGCCCGCAGGTACCACTTTTTACCCTCGCCGTGTTGATGACAGAACTGGCACATGGGCTTAACTTTACTGTGTTAGGCGTATCGGGTCAAGGCGGGAATAGACGAGTCTTTAGATTGCGTTTTTATTCACTATTGACAAACAACAATTGAAAGATATAATAGTTGTTATACAAAGCGGACAGTCAAACTGCCCGTAGTCGAATTTTAAGGAGGACTCATGAAGCACAAGTGGCTCCCCAAGGTGGGTTTTGTACTCGCCGCAGTCTTGGCGCTGGCTATGTTCCTGCCGGCGTGCAGTAACGATGACACCTCGTCACCCACTACTACGGTTGATCCGGATGCGAATATTAAGAATCCGGATACCTTCACGATTGCCAGTATTGGCAGTCCAGACACATTAGACCCGGCTGCGGCTTACGACAATGCCAGCGGCGAAGCTATTCTGATAGTCTATGAAACTCTTATCATGTATGATGAGACAAATACAACAAAATTTGTCCCTGTTTTAGCAACAGAGTGGACAGTGTCTCCCGACGGCAAGACGTATCGTTTTCATATTCGGCAAAATGTAAAATTCTCCAACGGAAATGCTTTGACGCCTTCTGATGTGGAGTATTCGTTTGAACGAGGTATGGTTCAGGACTATATCGGTTCACCACAATGGATGATATTTGAGCCGATATTTGGTAGTGGAATTTTTTCTGGTGATCTGACTCTGGCTCAGATTACGAATGCCATTAATGTTGACGGGGAATGGGTACAGTTTAATCTGGTGGCGCCTTACGAACCGTTCCTGCAGATTCTTTGCGGATCATGGGGATGCATTGTTGATAAAGAATGGTGCATTCAACAGGGAGACTGGGATGGGACGCAGGCTTCGTTCGATACATTAAATGATCCTGCCCCGAATGACTGGCCGTTGCAGAAGATAATGATGGGTACAGGTCCTTGGAGCCTTGAATATTGGGATCAGGCTTCTGAGATATCGTTTGTGAAGAATGCTAACTACTGGCGAACCCCGGCCAATTTCAATCGGGTTGTAATTAAGACAGTGGAAGAATGGACAACCCGGAAACTGATGCTGCAAAACGGCGACGCTGACTGGGTTTATGTTCCAATGGAGAATTATCCTGAGATGGTTGGCCTCCAGGGTATGAACGTCTATGAGAAGCTTCCCAATGTTAGTTTGGACGGATTCTTCTTTGTATACGACATCTCGACGACGAGTCCGTATATCGGTAGTGGTAACCTGGACGGCGCAGGAATACCTACTGACTTCTTCACCGACATAAACGTAAGGAAGGGGTTTGAGTATTCCTTTAACTGGACCACATATATCACCGATGTTCTAGGTGGTAATGGTTTTCAGCCTGCATCACCGGTCGTTAATGGTTTGGCTTACTATAATCCAGCCCTTACTACAAAATATTCTTTCGATAAGGTCAAGGCTGAAGCAGCCTTTAGGGCAGCCTGGGGCGGTCAGATTTGGGAAAAAGGATTCACAATGGTTCTGGCGTATAACAGCGGCAACACCAGTCGCAAGACGGCATGCGACATTCTTGCCGCCAATATTAACGCGCTTAATCCAAAGTTCCATATAACGGTGGCTGCTCAAGAGTGGTCTAGTTATTCCGCTCAATTTGTTCACCACACCTTACCTTGTTTTCAGATAGGCTGGTTGCCTGATTACATGGATGCGCATAACTTCATCGTACCGTGGATGGCTACATATGGATATTTTTCTCAGTTCCAGGGGTGGAGTACTCCTGAGATTGATGCCTTGATTGCCCAGGGTATTGGATCTAACGTACCAGCCACTAGGCAAGCCATCTATGATCAATTGGCGCAAATATACTTTGATCAAGCTCCAGGCATCCTGCTGGTACAACCAAGTGGAAATCGGTACTTCAAGGATTGGGTAAAAGGATTCTATTTCAATCCTGCCCTACCAAGTAGTTGCGGCAACATATACGCCCTTAGCAAAACTTATAAATAGCTTACACTTAGCCGTAAAATTGCGGTAACGGTGGTGGCTGTTTAGACAGGGCCCCTTACCAGGTTATGGAAGGGGCCCTGTTTTCTTTGTTCGTAAAGGAGGCTGAAAGGGTTGAACTTTCGCACCTACTTAATAAGAAGACTACTATTACTGGTCCCTGTGCTGTTTGGCGTGTCGGTATTGATATTTGGTATTTTGCAGTTTTTCTCACCAACACAGAGAGCCATGTTATATGTGCAGAATCCCAATCAGCTTGGCAATATTGCTGAAATCATAGAAAAGTATGGACTGAATGCTCCAATTTGGGATCAATATTTTACGTGGATAGGACAAATATTTCAGGGCAATCTGGGTTGGTCCAAGATTGTCAGCATGTCGGTAAGCGACGCAATTATTCAATTCCTTCCTGCCACCCTTGAATTAGCGATTATAGCCACTCCTATTATTATCATAGGTGGCATTTTTCTTGGAACTAAAGCAGCAGCGCATAAGGACAAGTTAATTGACCAAGGCACTCGCATCGGCGCAATAATTGGCTGGTCTCTGCCGACATTTTGGTTCGGATTGATACTATTGATGGTTTTCTACGGTTATTTTGCGGGTTTATTCCCACCAGAAAGATTGGGGGCGGATGCCAATGTTATCGTCCATTCTGTAGACTTTACACGGTATACAGAAGTCAACTATATCGACGGTATTTTAAATTGGGAATGGAGCGTAGTATTTGATAGTTTAAGGCACACAGTGTTGCCCGTTATGACGCTTACTATTATTAATCTGGCTTTTATCATGCGCTTAATGCGTTCCAGTATGTTGGAGTCATTAGGCAAAGGATATGTTATAACGGCGCGTGCCAAAGGTCTTTCTGAAAATGACGTCATAAATAAACATGCTAGACGTAATGCCATGATACCGGTTCTGACAGTTGCCGGATATCTTTTCGCTTCAATTGTGAATGGCGTTGTTGTAACCGAAAGTATCTTTAACTATAAAGGGTTAGGCTGGTGGGCGTGGCGCACCGCAGTCACTCTGGATATCCCATCTGTATTGGCCTTCGCATTGTTCAGTGCCGTTTTGTTTGTTATTACGAATTTGGTCGTTGATTTGCTTTACGCTCGTTTTGATCCTAGGGTGAGATTGGGGGGTGGCGTACAATGACAAGGTTTAAGGCGCTCCTACGCACTCTTAAAAAGAACCCGCTGTCAGTGGTTGGCATTATTCTGGTATTGGGGTTTTTGATAGTTGCAGTTTTTGCTCCGGTTATTGCGCCAACACCGGAGGGGCAAATTGATTCATACATGATACCCCGTGATGGTTTTACAATAACTCCCCAGCCGCCGTCTGCTGAGCATCAGTTTGGCACCACTCAGGGGCAGTATGATATTTTTTATGGCGTCGTCTGGGGTACTCGCACTGCGTTTCAGATTGGTCTGATAGTTATCGGCGTGGTGTTGGTTATCGGTATCTTCTTGGGCAGCATTGCGGGTTATTTCGGCGGCGTCATTGATGAAATCATAATGAGGATTACAGATATTTTTCTAGCCTTCCCGTCGCTTATCTTGGCGATGGCTATCACTCTGGCCCTTGGCCCTAGTGTAGTTACCATAATGATCGCGCTTATTGTTGTTTCGTGGCCGAGCTATGCCCGGCTCATCAGAGGTGATATTTTGGCGGTTAGGGAGGAGGATTATGTTCAGGCTTCCAGAGGGATAGGCAGTTCCAGTTTTAGGATAATTTTGAGGCATGTTTTACCAAATTCTATTTATCCCGCTTTGGTGGTGGCATCTTTGGACATAGGTGCAGTTGTGTTATCGGCGGCTGCTCTGAGCTTTCTAGGGTTGGGGGTACCTGAAGGATATGCTGACTGGGGTCAGATGATCAATTTTTCCAGGAACTGGATTATTGGTACGCCCGACAATGTTTTTGAGTATTGGTACACTGTAGCCATACCTGGCTTGTTTATTTTCTTATTCGTACTGGGTTGGAACCTTTTAGGTGATGCCTTCCGAGATATTCTAGACCCAAGGTTGAGTAAAGGCAGATGAAAGAACTTCTGAAAATTGAAAACCTGGCGGTTAGGTTTCACACTGATGAAGGCATAGTACAAGCTCTCAACGGCGTTAACCTGAACATCGGCCGCAAAGAGACGGTAGGGCTGGTAGGGGAAACCGGTTGTGGTAAAACAATGACTGCTTTTTCCATCTTAAGACTTATTCCGCCGCCTGGGAAAATAGAAGCCGGCAACATTATCTTTGACAAGGGTGATGGAAAACCGGTAGATATTCTGAAAATAAATGAGAAAGAGGTGAGGAAACTCAGGGGCAATTATATTTCGATGGTGTTCCAGGAGCCTAGTTCCGCACTGAATCCGGTATTTACCATCGGTGATCAAATCGCCGAAGTGGTTCTGGTTCATGGCCGTGGTGAAACTGCTCAAAAAGCCCTTGAATCCGTGGAATCGGATTTGTGTCGGGAAGGCTTAAAAGCCAGATTGCTCAGGCCGTTGCGGTTGATAGAAAGAAAGTTGCTCCAACAGGTAAGCTCAAAACCCAAAGCATTATGGCCGCGTTTTATCGGGCGGATACCGATGCTTAGGGGTCTTCTTTGGAGGCTCAAGGCTGAAGCGCTTAATAAAGCGGTAGCAATGTTGAAAGAAGTTGAGATTCCGGATGCGGTGCGGGTGGCAAAGGCTTATCCGCACCAACTTTCAGGTGGTATGAAGCAGCGCTCGGTTATAGCAATGGCGTTGTCTCATTCACCGCAATTATTACTGGCTGATGAACCGACGACGGCTTTGGATGTTACCATCCAGTCTCAAATATTGGTTTTATTAAATCGTCTCAAACATGAGTTTAATGCCTCTATTCTATATATCACCCATGACCTGGGGGTGGCTGCTGAGATATGTGACAGAGTAGGTGTGATGTATGCAGGTACGATAGTCGAGATGACTTCTGTGGAAGAAATATTCCAGCGGCCACTTCATCCCTATACTCGCGCTCTCATGGCTGCGGTGCCACGCCCAGGAATTGAACCACAGTCAATAAGCGGCAGTGTGCCGGACCCCATAGACCCGCCGTCTGGTTGCCGTTTTCATCCTAGATGTAATCGGATGTTGGCGGAGTGCAGAAACACCACCCCTGAACTGAAAGAAGTTACTTCCGGTCACTTTGTAGCCTGTTACAATATAGGAGAAGACTTTGGAAACACTGGTTGAGACCCGTCACCTAAAGACTCACTTCCCCATCTTTAAAGGATTGCTCAGACGGCCAGCCGGTGCGATTAAGGCGGTTGATGGTGTCGACCTTAAAATTGCCAAAGGACAATGGCTTGGCTTGGTTGGTGAATCTGGATGTGGTAAAACGACTCTGGGAAAGACCTTGGTGCGCCTTTACTCCCCGACTTCGGGTCATATTTATTTTGGTGTGTCGGATGATGTGAAGAATGAGATTGAATTTTTAGAAGACGTGGATGGTGATTCAGGTAAATTTGATGAGCTAAGGGCTAAAAACGATGCTGCTGTTTTCTCTGGGAGAAAACTTAAGTCCATGAGGCGTCAGGTACAGCTTGTCCATCAGGACCCATATAACTCCCTGGATCCACGTATGAAAATCAAGGATATCATTAATGAACCACTGGTTGTTCATCAACTGATGAATGTAGCTGAGCGCCGGGATAGGGTGGCCGAACTGATAGAGCAGGTCGGTATGAATGTTAAACACCTTCAGCGATATCCTCATCAATTCAGCGGTGGCCAGCGTCAGCGCATCGCCATCGCCCGCTCATTGGCGACCAAGCCTGGTTTTCTTGTTTTTGATGAACCGACATCGGCGTTAGATGTCTCTGTTCAAGCCCAGATACTGAATCTACTTAAAAAACTAAAAGCTGAGGAAAATCTGACATATCTTTATATCACCCATGACTTGAGAGTCGCTGAGAGTGTCTGTGACTCCATAGCAGTGATGTATTTAGGGAAGATAGCAGAATTGGGTACCGCTAGCGAACTTTTTCACGCTCCTCGTCATCCGTATTCGCAAGCCCTAGTGCAATCGACACCCATTATTGACACAACTAGAAAACGTGGCCGTATTATCCTTTCTGGAGAACCCCCCAGTCCCCTGAATCCGCCTTCCGGTTGTGTCTTTCACCCGCGCTGCCCGAAAGCTTTTGAACCATGCTCCACTACCGTACCATTACTGAGAGATTGTGGTGACGGGCATATGGTATCATGCTTGCTGTATGATACATCTTGGCCGGAAAAGATCTGACTAAGGTCGCTTTTTAATCTCGGCGAGAATTTCAACTTTGCCGGGAACGCGGCCGGAAAAAACCACTTTCTCATCTATCACTAGTGCCGGAGTCATGGTGATAGGATATGACATAATATCCTTGAGTTCAGTAACCTTGATGATTTC
Organism: Dehalogenimonas sp. WBC-2; assembly: GCA_001005265.1. Lineage (NCBI taxonomy): Bacteria > Bacillati > Chloroflexota > Dehalococcoidia > Dehalococcoidales > Dehalococcoidaceae > Dehalogenimonas > Dehalogenimonas sp. WBC-2. Next base: position 1,088,247 of record CP011392.1, on the reverse strand, counting down.
GGCGTCTATGCCGTTATCGATCACCGCCTGACGCGTCAGCGCTTCAAGCTGCTTACACTTGGCGCAACCGGTACCTAAAATTTTGATTATCATATGATTTATTCTCCTTTTTACAGGTTCTATTAAATTATCACGTTGAACAGATAACCGACTAAAATAATCCCAACAGCCACCACTCCGACAAATATGGCTAATAGTTGCCATTTCAGCACTTTGCGTAGAATAATCATTTCCGGCAGTGACAGGCCGACGACGGCCATCATGAACGCTAGTGACGTACCCAGGGCGGCGCCTTTTTCCATCAGGGCTTGCACAATAGGGATAACTCCGGCGGCGTTGGAATATATCGGAACGCCAATGATCACCGCCGTTGGCACGCTCCACCAGGCGTTTTTACCCATAATCGACGCCAGGAAATCTTCCGGAACGTAACCATGGATAAATGCGCCGATGGCTATACCGCCCAGGAGATAAGGCCAGACTTTTCCGGTGATATCCTTGACCGCTTGCAGTCCGTAGTCAACCCGGTCTTTAAATAACAGCGCAACGGCAGTGACATCGGCATTGGTTCCAAGGCTGCGGCGCTCCCTGACCCAATCCTCGATAAACCGTTCAAGTTTAAGCTTGCCGATGACCCACCCGGCGGTGATAGCGATAAAAAGACCGGACGCTATGTAGATGACAGCGATTTTCCAGCCGAACAAACCGTAAAGCAGCACCAGGGCAACCTCGTTGATCATTGGCGAGGCAATCAGAAAGGAAAAAGTAACCCCCAGCGGCACACCGGCTTCAACAAAGCCGATGAACAATGGACAGGCGGAACAGGAGCAGAAGGGCGTAACTATCCCCAGTGATGCCGCCATGGCATTGCCGGTTATTTCACTTTTTCCGGCGATCAGGCGACGGGTGTGTTCCGGAGTGAAAAATGAGCGGATGATACCAACCACAAAGATGATAAGAACAAGGAGCAGCAATACTTTGGGGGCGTCATACAGGAAAAAAGCCACGGCGCTACCGAGGCGGTCTTCGGTGCCGAAGTTCAACAGGTCGTAGGTGACATAATCCGCTACCGGCTTCAGCCAATAGTACAAGAGTCCCCAGGCGGCCAGCCCAAAGATTAGTTTAGCCGCCAACCCGCTATTGCTGGAGCCTTTATTGCCGGTGGCGGACTGGGTAGTGCCGTCGGCGCAGTCACATGATTTCAGTTTATCAGGCATCGGTATGGTGCTCCAGCATTAAGAGTTGATCGGCTTACCCATTGCTTGTGTCAGTGCCGCCGCGATCTGCTCCGGCGCGGTGCTTCCCACAGAAACTACGTTACCGTCAAGGGTGACAATTGGCAATGCCCAGGTGCCAAATCTGTTGAAGGCATCTACCACCGGGGCAAAGGACGGGTCTTCCGAATCTATAGTTTCAATATCAATGACGGCAGCGCTGCCGCCGATAGTCTTTTCGACTATTTCTTTGATCTCTTCAATCGTCTCCGACGATTGTCCTTTAGGCCCTCAACATGAGGAGGCGCTAAGGGGCGCGGGGAACACGATGATGTTTGCCAGTTGTTTGGACATCTTATTTCTCCTTCTTGTTTTAACTTATGTTAGGTACGGGACGGAAATAGCGCTTTTGAAAATATAGGGCTACATTAACCAGACTTATGAGAACCGGTACCTCCACCAGCGGACCGATAACCGCGGCGAATGCGACGCCTGAGCCGATACCGAAAACACCTATAGCGACGGCGATGGCTAGTTCAAAATTGTTAGAAGCGGCAGTGAAAGATATCGCGGTTGTCTGGTGGTAATTAGCTCCGATGCGACGCCCCATGTAGAAACTGACCAGGAACATGACTACGAAGTAGATTAGCAGCGGGACGGCGATGCGCACGACATCAAGAGGCAACTCAACTATGACATCACCCTTGAGCGAGAACATCACAATGATGGTAAACAGAAGAGCGACCAATGTGATGGGACTGATGCGGGGAATGAAACGTGTTTGATACCATTCACGTCCCTTCTGCTTGAGCAGAACATAGCGGGTGAGCATGCCGCCGAAGAACGGAATCCCAAGATATATTAGTACACTGCGGGCGATCTCTCCGATAGTGATGTCAATGATGGCACCGCCAAGACCGAACCATTGCGGGGCTACAGTGATAAAGACGTAGGCATACACGGAGAAAAAGAGTATCTGGAAGATGGAGTTGAAAGCAACCAGCCCGGCGGCGTACTCGGAATCACCTTTAGCAAGTTCGTTCCAGACGATGACCATGGCGATGCAGCGTGCCAGGCCGATCATGATAAGGCCGATCATATACTCAGGGAAGTCGGCCAGGAAGATAATTGCCAGGGCGAACATCAGGATAGGACCGATGATCCAATTTTGCACAAGCGACAGAGCCAGGACTTTCCAGTTGCGGAACACTTTGCCGAGTTCCTCGTATTTTACCTTGGCCAAGGGTGGATACATCATAAGAATGAGGCCGGCGGCGATGGGGATGGATGTGGTACCAATCGACATAGAATCGATAAATTTGCCAAACCCAGGCAGGAAAAAGCTCAATCCGACGCCAGCGGCCATTGCCAGGAATATCCACAATGTCAGAAATCTGTCAAGCAACGACAGTGTTGAGGGGCAACCGGCGTCAACTTGTCTCATCATTAATTTTTATTCTCTAGAATGGTGACTATAGCTTGACTATTGCACCGTTTTGGCTGCGGCTTTATTACCCGGGTCGAATACCTCAAAATGCTTGCCTTTCATAAACCGTTCCATCAAAAAACCGATAGCGATAAATAGCGGTAATGAAATCAGCGTCCGTACCAGGGTGAAATCAATGCCCAGATAACCGATCTCAATGCCTAGCATCGGGATCTTCATCGACGAGAAGGCACCCAGATAGATGAACAGGTTACGGGCACTGATACCTTTTTTATAAAGGATATAGGCAATGGGGAAAGCGCCGTAAAGCGGTCCGGCTTGCAGCATTGCCAGGAGGACTACCAGGGCGATACCTTTGATACCGGATTCCTGTCCGATATGTTTTTGGATTTTTTCCTTGGGTACCCATACATCAAACAGGCCGACAATGATGAATAGAAAAGGCAGAAAAGACAGCATTTCCACCAGTGACACCCGGAAATTGGTGAATACCGTTTTGCCGGGGTCAAAACCCAGGCTAAATGAAGCAATGGTAGCCATGATAAAAACGGCTATCCAGATATAAGGCTGGTATTTACGGGCCAGTTGTTTCATAGGATAACTCCAATGGCCAGACCGATGATAATGGCGGCTACAAAATTAAAGGCATTGCGGGTTATAGCCACCCGGCGGCCGAGATACTGGATCTCCAAAGGCAGAGTGACCACACCCACCATCATCAGTGTTGTCATGAAAGTGCCAACTACGGCATAGCTGGCGCCCTGCTGCAATAGTCCGGCGGCAATGGGGTAGGAGATGAAAGCCGGAATAAGCGTGATTGAGCCAACCACCGCGGCGATAAGAAAACCAACGGCGCCGGAGTCTCCGCCGAGATACTTTTCAATGGTATCGGGGGAGATAAGATATAGGGCGATGCTCACGATTATCAGGATGTTTAGAAAGGGCAAAAGCAGTTTGCGGAACATTTGCCAGCCTCTCTTGAATCCCAGGATGGTCTTGTCGCGGTCCATCAAGAATGACACCAGCGATACTACGGCGGCCACAGAAACGAAAATAATAGCGTTGTTGCTCAATTTACTCCTTTGTGGCGATTCCGCCGGATATGTCTTCTACTGAGATTTAGGGGCACCGGACATTTTCTGGTTGTGCCAGATCTCCCTGACTTGAATGCGGCAGACCTGACGGTGGGCAAAGACGTTTGCTCTCCCGGAGACGGCGGCGGTCGGCAGTGGACAAAGCATCGTTTTTCAGACCTTGTTCAACGGCGCTGACCAGCAAAGCATGGTGACCGGTCCCAGAGCCGGAATCAAGGTAGTAAATAGTCCATAAGCCATCACGCCGTTGTTCCAGTAGTCCGGCATCGTAAAGCTGCGACAGGTTACGTGATGCCCGTGTCTGTGAAATACCCAGCGCCTGCATAACCTCACAGACACAACATTCACGCTCGATAATAAGGTTCATAATGCGAAGGCGTGTCTCATCCGCCAGAGCTTTGAGTTGATCCGCCAGGCGTTCTAACTTATTATTATATATGCGCATATAAGCATGTATTGTAAGGTAAAGAGCAATATTAGTCAACAATCTTTAATAGCCGGAGTTGGTTAGTCAGGCTGCAAAGGTTCTGAAGCATATTGGACTTAGCAAGACAGAAAATATATCTGTGAAAAGTACCAAAACCCCATTGACAACCGATAGCTCTAGTGTTAACATGCGTTCTATGTATACCGTGGTCTTAAGAAGAGAAGGTATTTCTTTCCCACAGACAATCCATGCTGTCATTGCAAGGAGTGAAGTGACATGGCAATCTTACTTAACTGCACTTTAGAACTTCAACCACCGAATTGTTGCTTTGAATCAAAACTCTAGTTACCAAAAAACGGCTATTTGTGTCAAAACAATTCGCCTATTCACCCTTGCACCCTTTAGGATTTGATATTTTTTACTATTTTTTTGCTTGTGATTTGGGACTTGCAATTTATTATGATATGGACGCTTACAAGCTATTGCAAAAGCCATATCGCCGTGATATACTGTTTTCTCAGTTGAAGAGAACCTGTGAAGTGGGTTGAAATCCCACTTTTTTATTGCAATGAAAAATTGAAGGAGGGGGCAAAAACGAGATGAAAAGCGACTTTTTGCTCGCCATCACTCAACTCTCAGCTGAGAAAAACCTTTCAAAAGAAGTGGTAATCGCGGCGGTGGAAGCGGCTCTGGTATCCGCTTACCGAAAAGAGAGTTTTGCCCCTAACCAGAACATCCAGGCCAAGATTGATCAACTGACCGGCAGGGTGAAAGTCTGGGCGGAAAAAACCGTTGTTGAACTGGTGACCGACAGCCGCACTGAGATCACCATGGCTGAAGCCCGGCGCGTTCAACCCGGCATTCAACTGGGAGAACCGGTGCTGGTAGAGGACACCCCCCATGACGCCGGGCGCATCGCCGCGCAAACTGCCAAACAGGTTATTTTACAGCGTTTGCATGAAGCGGAGAACACCGCCATTGTAGACGAATACGCCGGCAAGGCCGGGGATATTGTGTCCGGTATGATTCAGCGGACGGAACCCAAGCAGATAGTCATTGATCTGGGCCGCGCTGAGGCGATTATGCCGCCTTCAGAACAGGTTCACACTGAGCGTTACCGTCCCGGTCAGCGCCTCAAGGTGTATCTGGTTGAGGTGGCCAAAACTGTTAAAGGGGCCGTGGTGGTGGTGTCCCGCTCTCATCCAGGCTTGCTGCGACGGCTTTTTGAAATGGAAATCCCCGAGATTTACTCCGGTATGGTTGAAATCAAGGCGGTGGCCCGGGAAGCTGGTGCCCGCTCTAAAGTTGCCGTCACTGCCCGGCAGACGGGTGTTGACCCCGTAGGCTGCTGCGTTGGTCTGCGCGGTATCAGGATCCAGAATATTGTAAGTGAGCTAAATGGTGAAAAGATAGATGTCATTGCCTGGAGCAGTGACACAGCGGCGCTGATCGCCAGCGCATTGAGCCCGGCTCAGGTAACCCGTGTTATTATCAACGAGGCGGAAAAATCAGCCACCGCGGTTATCCCGGATCGTCAGCAAAGCCTGGCCATCGGTAAAGAAGGTCAGAATGTGCGCCTGGCGGTTAAACTGACCGGTTGGCGCATTGACATTAAGAGTGTCTCAGAATATGAAGCAGCTCATCCTGCACCGGAACCGCAAGCGGCACCGGTAATCATTGAAGCTGTTAAAACGCCTGAGAAGCCGGTGGAGAAGGCCGCAGATAAACCCGCTGACAGACCGCAGCCTAAACCGGTAGAAAAACCGCGCGAGAAACCGGCGGAGAAATTGCCGGAACTGACGCCGGATATTTTGGAGCCAGTACTGGTCAGCGTGCCGGAGGCAGCACCGCCGGTGGTAGAAGAAATCGGGCTTAAATTGTCCCTTGACATGGCAGAACGGGTGGTGCAAACTCCCGCTGAGAGTAAGTCCGGGGTACGTTTTGCTGAGGATATTCTGGGCAAAGCGGCTGAACGCGCTGACAAGAAGAAACGCCGGGGCAAAGATACCGATGATGGCAGCCGTGGCAAGAAGAAACGTAGCGGCGGCGCCGGCGAATTTGATTTAGGTGATGACTACTTCTAAGAAGATACCCCAACGAACCTGTGTTGCTTGCCGCACCGTTGGCGGCAAAAGAGGTTTACTGCGCGTAGTGCGCACTCCCGAAGGCCGGGTGACGCTGGATGCCACCGGCAGAGTTGCCGGACGCGGCGCTTATATTTGCAGGGAAATCGCCTGCCTTAACACCGCCGTCAAAGGCAATCAGATCGAACACGTTCTGAAGGTCAAAATGTGCAGCGAAGATCGGGAGGCACTGAAAGCGGCCATAAGCGATATCATTAAGGAGCAATCCAGTGTCTGAAGAAAAAAAAGATAACGCTACCAATGCTTCGCCGCCGTCACCCGCCCGGCCGGTTGTAGAGTTGCCCTCGGCTATCAGCGTCAGGCAATTATCGGCCACTCTGCGGCAGCATCCTATTGAGGTCATCAAACAGCTCATGCGCAATGGGATGATGGCCAATATAAATGAAGTTATAGATTATGAAGCCGCCGCCCGCCTGGCCGCCGATTTTGGTATTGAAGCCAAACCGCAGACTGTAAGGTCTGCCGCGCTGAAACGCAAGAGGCCGGAACAGGAAGAACTAAAAAATCTGCCCTTACGGCCGCCGGTGGTTACCATCATGGGGCACGTTGACCACGGCAAGACCCGTCTTTTGGATGCCATCCGTTCAACTCATGTTATGGAGAGTGAAGCTGGAGGCATCACGCAACATATCGGTGCCTATCAGGTGGAGATCAAAGGACAAAAGATCACCTTTCTTGATACGCCGGGCCATGAAGCCTTTACCGCCATGCGTGCCCGCGGCGCCCGCGCTACTGATATCACTATCCTGGTGGTAGCCGCTGATGATGGTGTCATGCCTCAAACACTGGAGGCCATTGACCACGCCCGCGCCGCCGGTGTGCCGATCATCGTTGCCATCAATAAGATTGATAAACCCGGCGTCAACGCCGATAAAGTCAAGCAGCAACTGGCTGATCAGGGATTGGTCATTGAAGAATGGGGCGGCGATACCATTGCCGTCGGTACCTCAGCTAAGGAAAGAATCGGCATTGATGATTTGCTGGAGAACGTGCTGCTGGTTGCGGAGATCGAGGACCTGCACGCCGACCCCAACACCTCCGCCACCGGTGTGGTCATTGAAGCGGAGATGGATAAAAGTCGCGGCGCCATGGCTACTGTTTTGGTGCAAAACGGTACGCTCAAGGTCGGCGATATTGCTGTGGTCGGTGAGATATTCGGCAAGGTTAAGGCCATGTTTAATGATCAAGGCAAACAGATCCGTAAAGCTGAGCCGTCTACGCCGGTGGCTATTCTGGGTCTGCCTGCGGTACCGGGTGTTGGCGACACTCTGTCGGTAGTGGTCAATGAACGCCAGGCGCGGCAGTTCCTTAGTGAACAGACCAAGCGCAAACCCGCCGCCGTAACTTTGGCCAGCCTACACGATGAGATTGCCTCGGGCAAGGTCAAAGAACTCAATATCGTTTTAAAGACAGACGTTCAAGGCAGTATTGAGCCTATCCGCAGCTCACTTGAGAAACTGGCGACTGATAATTTGACAGTACACATCATCCACTCTGGCACGGGCAATATCACTGAAAATGATGTGATGCTGGCCATCGCCTCTCATGGTGTGGTTATCGGTTTCTCCACCGGCATTGAGGCTGGCGCCCAGCGGCTGGCTGATTCTGAAAAGATCGACATCCGGCACTATGACATCATATATAACCTTGTTGATGAAGTAGACAAGGCGCTGAAAGGCTTGATAGAACCGGAGATTAAAGAGATTATTGAAGGTCGGGCCGAGGTCCGCGCCGTGTTTAGCGCGGGCAAGAAGGTCAATGTGGCCGGCATGTATATCCTTGAAGGCAAAGCGGCCAGAGGTACCCGGGTCAGGGTGATGCGCGGTGGCGAAATTTTGGCTGAAAGCCCGATTATCTCTCTGCGACGCTTTAAAGATGATGTTCGGGAGATTGCCACCGGGTATGAGGGCGGTGTCGGTCTGGAAAGCTTCAATGACTTCCAGGTCGGTGACCTGCTTGAATTCATACGCAAGGACAAAGGCTCTTGAGCCACCGTGTGGCACGGGTGAACCAATTGATCCGGGAAGAGATCAGCCGGATAATGCAGCGTGAGGTCAGCGACCCTCGCTTTGCCTTGCTGTCAGTTAACTCAGTGGACACTGCCGCAGATCTGGAATTCGCTAAGATATATGTCAGCCATTTGAGTACCAGTGAACACAAAGAAGAGATTTTAAAGGCCTTAAGCGGTGCCACCAGCTATTTTCGCGGTGAACTGGGCAAAGTCTTGACCCTGCGTCATGTGCCGCAACTGGCATTTTATTGGGATGATTCCATAGAACGTGGTGCACGGCTCAGTCAGCTAATAGACCAGGCTAACCGTCCTGCCACTCCGCCTCCAACCCAGGAAATATGAGCCTTAACGGCTGGTTAAATATTGATAAACCGGCAGGCATGACTTCCTACCAGGTTGTCGCCTGTCTGAAACGCCTCGTCGGGCGCAGCCGCATCGGCCATGCCGGAACTCTTGACCCTCTGGCTACCGGTGTTCTACCGGTGGCGCTGGGACAGGCCACCCGCACGGTGGAATATCTTCACCAGGGCAGCAAGACTTACCATGCGGTCATCCAACTTGGCATCACTACCGATACCTATGATGCCGAAGGCCGCGTTACCGCCACTGCTGATGCATCAGAAGTCAGTCTGGAAGCCGTTCAAAATGCCTTAAAGCCTTTTCTGGGCATTATCCGGCAGGTTCCTCCTATTTACAGTGCTCTTAAGCAAAATGGCCGTCCATTATATGAGTTGGCCCGAAATGGTGAAGCAGTTGAAGTTAAGGAACGTCTTGTTACCATTTACCGCCTGGAATTGACTGCTTTCACTTCACCGCTGGTCACTATTGAAGTGGAATGCGGTAGCGGCACCTATATCCGTTCGCTGGCTTATGACCTGGGGCAGAATCTGGGGGTGGGGGCGCATCTAAAAAGCTTGAGGCGTACCGTTTACGGGCAATTTAACATAAAGCAGGCCATAGACTTGAGCAGCTTGCAGTCGCTTGATGATATATCTGCTAACATTCTGTCTGTGGACACTGCACTTTCTGTGCTGCCGCTTCTGGAGCTAAATGAGTCAGAAGCGGCCTCAATTGCCTGTGGTGTAGTGTCAACGGAAATAAAGGCTAGATTAATCGGTCAAAACGCTTACCGGCTCTATAGGCAAGGTAGATTGTTGGCAATTGCTGATAGTACCGGTGACGAGTTGAGGTTGAAAGTTTTTAACATTGTGGCGACTTCTTAACCGGCCTCGTTTATCCTCTTGCCGAGCCCCTCTGTAAGTTACCCAACAGGCATAACATTTTGCTAGTTTGTCTTAACCGTCCGGATATAGAGGCATTTAGACTATCAAAACCCAACCAATACCGAATAGATTATTACCGTAGGGTAAAATTAAATAATATATTGCAAAACCGTGGTATAATAGAATGTAATAAAAATAGAGAATCAGGTAAGGAGTTCTACGGTGGTTCAGAATACAGCAGAAAAAGTGGTTGGGTTGTTTGAGACGACTGACAAATACGGGTTTGAAGAAGTTTTAAATTTTGTGAAAAAGCAGAACCATATTTCAGCCCATGATTTAGAAGAAATCAAACGGCAAGCTGAAATAATTTTGACTTATGATTTACTTGAACGTGAGAGGGGCGTGGACGTCTGCTAGCTTAGCCTGACAACGTCTGCCGTTTCAAGCAGTATCGCTTGCTATCACTAGTTAAGTTGATACTGCTGGTCTATGAAGAGAACAAGCGTGTATCATGTCGTCTCAGCCTCAGGACGTGCACTAGATGAACTGAGCAGAGTTTATGACTGGCTATTTTTTGATCTCATTGCGTTTGGAACGAACCCCCACCGCAATTCGAGTATCCAGTTGTCGGTAATAGGTTGGCTATTTAGCGTCTTCTCTGTCCTATTTCAATCTTCGGGGTTGCAACGTAATTTCTAGCTATTGGTGTGGTGATACTGTGACTTCTCCTCTGAAACAGAAGCGCATCCTTAGCCCAAAAAACGCTATACTATTACGGAATTCTTGGAATTACTTGCATCAAATTTTTATACTGTGACGGACGACCTAAAAATTAAGCCCTTATACGAACTTATCGGGCGGATACCGATCCTTACCCCATTATCTAAGCGGAATTTCCGTTTATTATGGTTTAGCGAAAGCATCTCCCTTCTTGGTGACCAATTTCATTTTATCGCTTTGAGTTGGCTCGCCCTTCAACTTACAGGGTCCGGCCTTGTACTGGGCACAGTGCTGATGAGCGGGGCGATTCCGCGCGCTTTATTCATGTTATTTGGTGGTGCGTTGAGCGATCGTTTTTCACCACGCCGGATTATGATCATTTCCAATATTGGCAGGTCTGTCATTGTGGCTGTCATTGCATTGATGGTATTTTCTCAGGTCATTGAACTATGGCATTTATATGTCTTGTCGATTTCCTTTGGTATTGCCGATTCTTTCTTTCACCCGGCGATGAACGCACTTATCCCTAGTATAGTAGAAAAAAACAGCCTCCGGGCGGGTAACGCCATCTTGAGGGGAACCCACGAACTTAGTTTCCTCTCTGGGCTCTCAACAACGGTGGGTTTCTGCTTCTCTTTATTATTGATCTATTAGCCGCCGTCTTCCTGTCGCTGGTCGCGCTGGGTTCGCGCTACCTTTATGCTAAAAACGGATTCTCCGGTTACGGACGCGCCGCTTTCGTATTCCTTCTTATACCGTACATGATAGTAGCGGTGTTTGCTGTCTTAAATAACCTCATCTTCCTGATCAACTAGATATCTGACTCCCGGATGCAATTCCCGTAGCGTCGTTAAGATAAACCGCCTACCATGATGTTATAAATATAATTCATCATTTTTACGTATTTTTACGTATGTCCATAACCAGATAAATTTGGTATACTTTAAGTAATTTAGTCGAAAGGAGAAAACCTCATTTGGAAATGAATCTAATCCCGGCTAGCAGACTCAAGGTATTTGATGTAATAAACGAAAATAAAGAGGATTTAGGGCAGGTACAGGATTTCATGATCGATGCTACATCGGGCCGTGTTGCCTATGCCGTCGTCGCTTTTGGTGGAATCCTTGGTTTCAGCGATAAGTGGTTCGCCATGCCTATGGAATCCCTGTGCTGGTCGCCGGAGAACAACAAGTTTATCGCCGATATTTCGCGTGAAAAACTGGAAAAGGCTCCCGGAATCGACAAGAATAAATGGCCGTCGCATTACATGGAAAGCAAAAGCGGCTGGTTGGAAGATCTTTATAATCATTTCAACTGCAAACCCTACTGGGCCACTGCCACCCCTAATAATGAGACCGTCAACCTGGGGCAAATGTTCAAAACAGGCCATATCGCCCCCGTCTCCGGTGTTTACCGCTACGTCTCACATAGCGGTGAAAAAGACCATGCTGTGGAATGCATACCCTCGGCTAACGAGATGGAAATTCCGGTGTCCAAAGGTGAAACCCTCCCCCCTGTGCGCTCCTGTGGTAAGGGTGCTATGTGGAGGCTCATCAGGCTGGCATAACTGAGAGTTTCGTTCCGATTATTGAATCGGCCTGCGGATTTTTTGCCGTTTCTTTAAACGTACATGTCACATCCGTGGCTAAAAGGACCTGTCATCGCCATATCAATAATGGCGATGACAGGTCCTTTTTCTCCTTTCATAGAGAGATGAAAAGGAATTTTCCTAACTATGGAAATGTAGTTGAGGATTTTTGCGCTCACATCTCTCTAAAAATATACCCCTAAAAAGTTCAAAACCCTATTGACGCCCCTTCGCTCGTATGTTATCATCTGTTCTCTGTTATGATGGCTGTTATAAAGAGTGGTTGTATCAATTGTTTTATGGGTTGATTGTGGCAAACAACCGGTTGTTTTAGTCAGTTTCAATCGTAAGAAGGAGGTTGTTTTAGTGTTTTTTGCTTTTCGGGAAACAACCCTCCGCTGCTTTCCAGGTCGTGGGATCGGTACAGCTACCACCGGGTGTCATTTACTATTTAGAAACTTCTAATTTTGAAATTGTTTCGGGTTTAGATATTGGATATTAGTACTTCATCTTTTAACACCACGCCAGATTATGATATACTTCTTTTTTGATAAAAGATAAAGAGGAAAGAATTGGAAAAACAGGACAAGATCAACGTTATCGATGCTTTTAAACGTCATGACAAGGACACCGGCTCTGCTGAAGTACAGGTAGCCATCCTGTCAGCCCGCATCGTTCAGTTGACCGCTCACATGGCGGCCAACAAGCAGGACTCTCACACCAAGCGCAATCTGTTGAGATTGGTCGGTCAGCGTCGGCGCATGCTTGCCTACTTACGGCAGGAGGATGCTACCCGCTATCAGGACATTATCGCCAAGCTCGGTCTGCGCAAGTAGTCTTCCTTCTTTTATTGGAATGACGGATTGCTACTTAAAAAAATAAGGAGAGTCCATTGCCTTTAATTAAAACATTTGAACGCAACATAGGCGGTCGTAAACTTACCATAGAGAGCGGTAAGCTGGCCTGGCAGGCCAACGGCGCTGTCACTCTGCGCTACGGCGATACCCAGATACTGGTTACCGCCGTCATTGCCAAAGAACCCCGGCCCGGCATTGATTTCTTGCCATTGACCATTGATGTTGAAGAGCGGATGTATGCCGCGGGCAGAATTCCCGGTGGTTTTATCCGGCGGGAAGGCCGCCCTTCAGAGCAGGCCACCCTTTCCAGCCGCCTGGCAGACCGGCCCATTCGGCCACTGCTACCCAAAAACTGGCGTCGTGAGATCCAGATCATCGTTACCGTTTTAGCTACTGATCATGAGAATGACCCTGATGTCCTTGGGGTGATCGGAGCCTCTTGTGCTCTTGGTATCTCTGAAATGCCGTTTGAAGGTCCGCTTTCCGCCGTTCACGTTGGTTATATAGACGGTAAGTTTGTGCTTAACCCCACCTTTTCGCAGATGCCGGACAGCACCCTTGATGTTGTTGTGGCCAGCACCAAAAGAGCGGTCACTATGCTAGAAGCTGGCGCTCACGAGGCGCCGGAGGCTCTGATGCTGGAGGCTATCCGTTTCGGCCATCAGGCCAACCAGGAAATCATCGCCCTTCAGGAAGAGATAATCGCCGCTATTGGCAAAACTAAATGGCAAATTGATGTAGCGGCTGCTGACGCCGGACTTGCGGCTAAAGTTACCGCTATCGTTGAGAACAAGCTGGCCGGAGCCTTTTATCAGGCTGACAAGGCGCAGCGTCAGGAAAATCTGGAAAATATCCGCGAAGAACTCACCAATGCCTTGAGCGATGAGTATGACAGTGGTGAGATGATGACTGCCTACGACAAAAAAATCCGCCATCTTGTCCGCTCAACTATTCTGGATAAAAAAGAGCGGGTCAGCGGTCGGGGTATAGAGGAAATCCGTGAACTGTCCGCCGAGGTCGGTATTTTACCCCGTGTTCATGGTTCAGCCCTTTTTTCCCGCGGACAAACTCAGATTTTGAATATTACCACACTGGGTTCTCTCCAGATGGAGCAAAAACTGGATAATATTTCACCAGAAACCTCCAAACGTTACATGCACCATTATAATTTTCCGCCCTATTCTACCGGTGAGACCAAGCGTGTCGGTGTTACCGGCCGCCGTGAAATCGGGCATGGAGCACTGGCTGAACGCGCCCTTTTGCCGGTTATCCCGTCTGAGGCTGAGTTTCCTTATTCCATCCGGCTGGTGTCTGAAGCCCTTAGTTCCAACGGCTCCACTTCCATGGCCAGCACCTGCGCTTCATCACTGTCGCTCATGGATGCCGGTGTGCCTATTAAAAAGGCAGTAGCCGGTATTTCGATTGGTCTTGTCACTGATGACACTGACCCCGGGCGGTTTGTTACCTTGACCGATATTGAAGGATTGGAAGACAATTACGGCGATATGGACTTCAAAGTGGCGGGCACCTGTGACGGTATTACTGCCATTCAGCTGGACATCAAACTCAAAGGTATTAGTTTTGAGGTCATTGAGCGGACGTTAGAGCAGGCCAGAACTGCCAGATTGCAGATTCTTGAGGTCATGGACAAGGCACTTAAGACCAACCGTGCGGAACTGTCGCCTTACGCCCCGCGAATGTATAAATTAAAGATTGATCAGGGCAAGATCGGCGCCGTCATTGGTCCGGGTGGCCGCGTTATCCGTAACATCATTGAAGAAACCAAAACCACCATTGATATTGAAGACGACGGCACGGTCATCATTGGTGCCACCGATGGTGAATCGGCTAAACGCGCTATATCCATGATTGAAGGACTGACCAAGGATGTTGAAGCAGGCACCGTCTACACCGGCAAGGTGACCCGTGTAATGAGTTTCGGTGCCTTCGTTGAAATTTTACCGGGTAAAGAAGGCTTGGTTCATATTTCAGAACTTGCCAATCACCGTGTTGAGAAAGTTGAAGATGTTCTCAAGAACGGTGACACCGTTACCGTTAAGGTAACCGAGATAGATTCTCAGGGCCGGATCAACCTGTCTATCCGCGCCCTGCTGGCACCGCCGACCGCAGAAGAGCAAGAAGCTATGCGCAATCAAGGCCCACCACAGGGAGGTTTCCGGCGCTCCGGTCCGGGGGCACCCCTGAATCAAGGTGATCGGCCTCCATTTAGGCGGTAAAAATGCCTATTAAGGTAGCCGTACAAGGCGCATTGGGTCAAATGGGACAAGAGGTGATCCGCGCTGTTGGTGCGGCGTCTGATCTTGTTCTGGTGGGCGGTTGTGATTCAAAAGCTGTCGCTCCATTTATATCTTCATCTGACGGAAATAAGATACCCCTTTGTTCAGATCTGGCTACGCTCCTGGCTGACTGTCAACCCGATGTTGTGATAGATTTCAGCTTGGCTGCGGCCGTACAGAAGACGGCGGAGACAGCGGCTAAAGCGGGTGTTTCTTTGGTCATAGGCACCACTGGGCTGGCACCGGAAGCCTTGTCCAAAGTAGCCGCCCTGACTAAAGAGTATAATATCGGGGCAGTTATCGCCCCCAATTTTGCGCTTGGCGCCGTCGTTATGATGGAATTGGCGCGTATCGCCGCCCGGTACTTTGACT
The DNA here is from genome assembly GCA_001005265.1 of Dehalogenimonas sp. WBC-2. Classification (NCBI taxonomy): domain Bacteria; kingdom Bacillati; phylum Chloroflexota; class Dehalococcoidia; order Dehalococcoidales; family Dehalococcoidaceae; genus Dehalogenimonas; species Dehalogenimonas sp. WBC-2. Next base: position 1,072,853 of record CP011392.1, on the reverse strand, counting down.
GGGCTGAGATCATAGAACTGCACCATGAGAAAAAAGCCGATGCCCCTTCCGGCACCGCCATCGCTACTGCTCGAGCCATGAGTTCTGCGCGGGAATTACCTTTTCAAAACCTTCCCGGTGATAACGGACATGCCAGCCGGGGCCAGAAATTTGACGGTGTGCCTATACACAGTGTCAGGATGCCGGGGTTGGTGGCCAACCAGGAGATTATCTTTGGAGCTCCGGGTCAGACGCTTTCAATAAAGCATGATACAATAAACCGCGAAAGCTTTATGCCGGGTGTGCTGATGGCTATCCGCGAGGTTGTTAAACGTCCCGGGCAGTTCATTTTCGGCTTGGACAAACTTCTGGGCCTATAAGGAGTCTAAACTTGAACGGTCTGAGAGTGGCCATCGTTGGTGCTACGGGTCTTGTGGGTCAGGAATTCATAAAAATTCTGGCGCAGAGAAATTTTCCGTTGAAAAGCCTTTCTCTGTTAGCCTCTGACCGCAGCGCCGGCAAGAAGCTGTGGTTTAAAGAACAAGAGTTACAGGTTCAGGAGACTTCATCCGACAGCTTCAATGATGTTGATCTGGCGCTCTTTTCAGCTGGAGCTGAAATCAGCCGTCATTTCTCGCCCATTGCCGCCCAGAAAGGCGTGCTGGTAATCGATAACAGCGCCGCCTTTCGCATGGAGACAAATGTCCCGCTGGTAGTGCCGGAAGTCAACATTGAAGATGCCAAAGACCACCATGGCATTATCGCCAACCCCAACTGCTCTACTATTCAAATGGCGGTTGTTCTGGCTCCGCTAAACAGAGTCAACCCCATTAAACGGGTGATCGTAAGCACCTATCAGGCGGTATCAGGCACCGGCAGTGCTGCCCTTGAAGCTCTGACCGAACAAAGCCGTAGCGTGTTGGACGGGCAGGCGGTCATACCCCATGTTTACCCCCATCAAATCGCCTTTAACCTGTTGCCGGAAATAGACATCTTTCTCGATACCGGCTATACCAAGGAAGAGTGGAAAATGATGGTGGAGACCCGCAAGATAATGCACCTGCCTAAGTTGGCATTGTCGGCCACCTGTGTCAGGGTACCGGTTTTTGTCGGTCACAGTGAGTCGGTGAACATTGAGTTTGAGCGTCCTGTATCTGCCGATGACGCGCGTGTCATATTGGCCAAAGCCCCCGGTATCAGGGTGTTAGATGACCCCACTGTCAGTCTTTATCCTCATCCCTGGATGGTGGCCGGTACTGACGAGACCTATGTTGGCCGGATTCGTCAGGATTCTTCCCATGCCAACGGACTGAATATGTGGATCGTTGCTGATAATGTTCGCAAAGGTGCAGCGCTGAACGCCATCCAAATTGCCGAAGAGATGCTGCGGTATGGCTGGCTGAGAGCATAGATGAAAGAACTGGGACGTCTTATCACCGCCATGGTCACGCCATTTCAAGACGATGGTAGTATTGATTTTGAGCAAACCAAAAAACTTGCCAGGGCGCTGGTGGCTTCAGGCAGCGACGGTATCGTGGTTGCAGGCACCACCGGGGAATCTCCGACAGTGACCTGGGAAGAAGAACATGCTCTGTTCATGGCGGTCAAAGAAGCTGTTGGCAATTCGGCCAGAGTTATCGCCGGTACAGGATCAAATTCCACTGCTGAAGCCGTTGAGAATACGATCAAAGCTGAGAAACTCGGAGTTGATGCTGCTCTTCTGGTAGTACCCTACTATAATAGACCGACCCAGGAAGGGCTGTACCGTCATTTCAAGGCTGTCGCCGATGCCACCACCCTTCCGATCATCCTCTATAATGTGCCTTCGCGTACGGCCACCTCAATGTCCGCTGACACGACTATCCGGCTGTCAAAAATTTCCAATATCGTTGGCACCAAAGAAGCTAGCGGCAATCTTGGCGAGATTGCCCGCATCATTGACGAAACGCTGAAGATACGGCCTGATTTTACTGTCTGGAGCGGCAATGACTCAGACATTCTGCCGATGATGGCTATCGGTGCGCACGGTGTCATTAGTGTGGCTTCTCATCTGGTAGGAACTCAGATCAAGCAGATGATGGAGAGCTTTGTTTCAGGGGATATTGCTATGGCCGCCGCCATTCACCGGCGTTTGACGCCCATTTTTAATAATCTGTTTGCTGTTGCCAATCCAATTCCGGTAAAATACGCGCTAAATTATATTGGGTTCAGGGTTGGCGGCCTCAGGCTGCCCCTGACCGAGGCAGATGATAAGACGGCAGCGCTGATACGTGATACTCTTGCCGGTATCCACGTTGACCTGCCAAGGTATGATCGCTGATACAGCACTACTGACTCCGCTCAGTTTAAAATTAGCCAAACCGGCGTCACATACCTGCGCCCGAGCCTTCGCTGAAGACCCGTTGAATGAGTATTTGGTACCGGATAAGTCTTTGAGGCATAACCTGCACTATTCTTTTGAGTATTATCTGCGTTATAGCTATTTCGGCCGTAATGAGGTCTATCTGACTTCTCAGAGTTGTGAAGGTATTGTCTGCTGGGCTTCATCTGAAGAAAAGGATTCGTGGTTGACCCGGTGGCGAGCCGGGTATCCTTTTTTACCTTTACACTGCGGCTGGGCGGCCATGAAACGGGGTGTAGAAGCAAACAAGCTAAGTGAGAACCTTAAAAATAGGCACACTCCTCCGAGATATATGCAGCTTGAGTTACTGGCAGTTAACCCAGAGTTTCAAGGCCAGGGGTTTGCGAGTATGCTCATTCGCCCTATGTTGCGGAGGCTGGATGCAGAAGATATGCCATGCTATCTGGAAACCCAAAGTATCCGTAATGTGGAAATGTACCGTCGCTTTGGATTTGTACTAAACGAGAAAGCTGTTATACCCGGGACGCCTTACCCTCTTTACGCTATGATGCGTCCGCCGCGGCCGGTTTTACCAGCTTTGAATCCATCTCTGACCTTATTCGAAAATATTTTAATGGAAGTTACAACTTAGGCATAGAGAATGATATTGGTAAGTTACTGGTTTACCCTAATACTGCTTAGATTGATTTAGCTATACTTGATTCTGTGGTTGCCGTCGAGTCTTCGTAGATGATTCCATTACCCGTTGTTTTGTGCCAAGTTCAGAGAACGCTTAAATCACCGCTTTCTACGATTAACCACGATCCTAGCTTTCTTTAGTTATAATAATGACCTAAGCTCGATAGTCTGATCTCTTACCGGCCCAATGCAAACGTAACATGCGGAGCAACATGCCAGTTCTTCCAAACGGACAATGAAATTACGGGCTTCTCTTGGTAAATCTTCCAACTTGGTTAAACCGGTGGTAGTTTTACGCCAGCCCGGCAGTGTTTCATAAACTGGTTTGCATTGATTGAGCACCGCGGGTTCAGCTGGAAAATTATTGATAATATCACCGTTTAGGCGGTAAGCCGTACAGACCTTGACCTCGTCGAAGGAATCAAGGATATCAAGACGGGTGATTGCCATTCCGGTCATACCGTTGATACGGGTGCTGAAGCGTGCCCCTACGCCGTCAAACCAGCCTATTCGCCGCGGACGCCCCGTGGTGGTGCCATACTCGTGAGCAAGGTCGCGGATCCGGTCCCCTGTTTTGTCCAGAAGCTCTGTCGGCATGGGGCCTGCACCAACCCTGGAACAATAGGCTTTAAAAACACCCAATACATTGTCAATGCGGGTGGGTCCGATACCCGCCCCCAAACAGCCACCGGCAGACAGCGGTGATGATGATGTTGCGTAGGGATAAGTGCCAAAATCAGTATCTAAGAGAGCCCCTTGAGCACCTTCAAGAATAACTGATTTGCCTTCATCAACCATATCATTCAATAGCGACGATGTTTCGCAAATATTGGACTTTAATTGTTCGGCATATCCGCAACACAGATTATAAAGCCACTCAATATCAATTGGGGCTTTGCCATATAGCTTGGTCAGTATCTGGTTTTTATACTCCAGGACGTATTCCAGCCTGGTCCTCAGTATGTTACGATCCAATAAATCACCGGCGCGGATACCCATCCGGGCAACTTTATCGGCGAAAGCCGGACCGATGCCACGCAGGGTGGTGCCCAGTGACTTGACGCCTCGGGATTGTTCTTCCAGGCCGTCCAACAGGATATGGTATGGCATCACCAAATGGGCGCGGTCACTTATGAAGACCTTGTCTGTGCTGACCCCGCGTCCATTGAGTTCATCCCGTTCACTGACGAAGATGTCCGGGTTGACGACCACGCCGTTGCCAATGACACAGATGCAACCGGGGTAGAAAACGCCGGAAGGGATCAGGTGGAGTTTAAAAGTACCTTGAGGGTTGATAACTGTATGACCGGCATTGTCACCACCTGAAAAACGGACGACCGCGTCGGCGCGTTCTGCCATCATATCAATGACTTTGCCCTTGCCCTCATCGCCCCATTGGGCGCCAACGATGACTGTTACCGGCATAGAATCCCCCCAGACATTATTGATCAAGAACTTTCCCTGTTGTTGGTGGGAAAGCCGAAGGCTATTTTATCAGACTACACTTCAAGTGTCATTTACCCCCGAGTTGACGGTAAGCACTAAGCAGCCGCTGCCCAATGGTGACATAGCTTAATACACAGATGACAACGAGCGCGGGGATAAGCCAGTTTAAGAGCAAGCCAAGTGCAAGAGTGATTACCCGTTCAGGACGAGTAAAAACACCATTTTTGCCCTCAAGGCCGTTAGCTTCAGAACGTGCTCGCAGATAACTCACTGTCAGTGAACCGGCTAACGTTAATCCGGTCAGCATGATGGGCCAAGCATTGCCATCCGGCGCTAAATACACCATGATGCCAATAAATAGCGCTGCCTCAGAGAGGCGATCCAGAGTAGCGTCCAAGATACCGCCAAAACGGGTGACACGATTCGATGCCCGTGCCAAAGCCCCATCCAGCATATCGAAAAAGCTGGCGAATAATACGGCAAATCCACCTGCCATTAATGAGCCTGTGGAGATAATATAGGCTGCAACCAGGGTAATTAAAAAACCGGCAATGGTCACAGCATTGGGGCTAAGGCGGCTTTTTGCCAGTAATCGCGACAGACTAGCGGTCATATTATCACCGATGCGGCGTCGGGTATCGTTCAATGTTATCTTGCTTTCCATATCTATAGCGGAAGCAGTTCCCTAGGTTTAGAGATCTCTACAGGCTGCTTGCCACACCTGGTCAATACCGACTGGTAGTATTCCAACAAGCGTCCGGCGACCTTTTCCCATGAATAATTTTGTACTGTCTCCGCCCCCCGGTTGCTCAATTGTTGTCTTAATCCCTCATCTTCAACCAGCCGGATGAGCGCTTTAGATAGCTCATGGGCGCTGCGAGGTTTTACCAGTAACCCCTCCTGCTCATGTGTCAGCACACTGGCGTACCCCGGTATATTGGAGGCCACTATGGGTTTCCCTAAAGCCATGGCTTCAAGAAGGACAATGCCAAAACTTTCATGGCCGATAGCCGGGGCACAGCAGATATCCGCCGTCTTATAATAGCGGGGAAGATCAGCGTAGCTGACGCAATCGGTAAAGACCACATCTGTCTCCAAATGGGCTTTTTGCACCATTCTTTCATATTTCGGTCTTAATCTGGTGCCCGGCCCGACGATCAGCAATCTAGTGTTGGGGTGAGCCTTATGCACCTTTTTAAAGGCGTCTATCAGATAATTCAGACCTTTTCTTTTTTCTAACCTTCCCACGAACAGGATATTGATCTTGCCGTCGCAGTATTGAGGTAGAGGCTCAACTGAAGTTTTGAAATGGTTCAGGTCAATACCATTAGGGATGATGGCATAGTCCGCTTTGACATATTTTGAATGGTAATCACGTGAAGCCGTGGATACGGCAATATGTCCGTGCAGTTTTCGGGCTCGCCGCTTTAACACCCAGCGGCTGATAGGCCAGCCAAGGTTGTAACCAGGTTTACCTTCGGCGGCATGGAAGGTGCCAATATTGACTGTTTTAGAAAAGCGCAACACTGCCGAACATAGCATAATCATGAATGGCTCATGGAGATGAACGATATCAAATTGCTCTTTAGCCAACACCGCTTTGATCTTGTTAGCCAGCCGCACCGATATGGTGATGCGTGCCACCGAACCTGATGCCGGCATCGGTCGTGGCGTGCCAATATGGACGAACCGGTCGCCAAAGATGGTTACCGGATGCGACGCAGGGGCAATGACTACCACATAATGACCCATGGCCGTTAGTTGACGTTCCAAGGCTGTTATATGATTAGCCACGCCCCCCGGGTACGCAAAATCGTACGGCGCTACCAGGGCTATTTTCACCGGTCACCTCTTGCCCTATCCATCTTAACAAACAATGCCGTTTGTTATTTGGCCTCTTTGGCGTCGATTTTCCGGCTTTTTTTAAGCTCTGCCACACTTTCAGCGATAAAACTTTCGGTGGCGTCATGAGCGCAAGAATCTGAATACTGTTCGGGTGGTGATTTCATAAAGTAGGAGGATGGGGCAAAAAGAGCGCCCTTCATGCCGCGTTCCAAAGCCAGTTTGGCGCAACGGACGGCGTCAATGACCACGCCTGCGGAGTTAGGACTGTCCCAAACTTCTAGCTTGCATTCAACCAGCAGCGGTACGTCACCGAAGGTGCGGCCTTCCATGCGGATATGGCAGAACTTGCGGTCCTGAAGCCACGGCACATAGTCGGAAGGGCCGACATGGATATCACCCGGATCCATCTTATAGTCCAATTGAGAGGAAACAGCGTTGGTCTTGGAAATCTTTTTGCTTTCCAGACGTTCCCGCTCCAGCATGTTCATAAAATCAGTATTTCCGCCGAAGTTCAACTGATAGGTGCGTTCCAGCTTGACACCGCGCTCACGGAACAGGTGTGTCAGGACGCGATGAACGATGGTGGCACCAACCTGACTTTTGATGTCATCACCGATAATGGGCAGGCCCTTGCTGATGAATCTATCCTGCCAATATTTCTCACGGGCGATGAATACCGGAATGCAGTTAATGAAGGCGCATCCGGCTTCAAGCACCTGTTCTACGTACCATTTTGTGGCTTCTTCACTGCCAACTGGCAGGTAGTTGATGACGACATCAACCTTTCTTTCTTTGAGGATGCCAACGATGTCAGCGGTAGGGCCGGGAGCTTTTTCGATAATTTGAGAAAGGTACTTGCCCAGACCATCATGGGTCATGCCGCGCTCAACTTTAACGCCGGACAACGGCACTTCGGTGAACTTAAAGGTATTGTTCGGTGTGGTGAAAATGGCCTCAGAGAGGTCTTTGCCGACTTTGTTCTTATCCACGTCAAAAGCCGCAACGAACTCAATATCGCTGACATGATAACCGCCGAGGTTAACATGCATCAGGCCGGGAACGAACTCGGACTCCTTGGCCTTGCGATAATAGTGAACCCCTTGAACCAAAGACGAGGCGCAATTGCCCACACCGATAATGGCGACGTTGATTTTACCCAAGATATTTAGAACTCCTTTCAAATAATAGCCAGTAAACAGAATACAAAAACTTATAATTCATCATGACGCGGCTCAAATCAAACAAGCTATGCTAATGGACATCCTCGTGGAAACAAAACCACCCTGTGCCATTAACCGATGCGGAAGACCTTGGTACCACAAACCGGGCATACTCCCTGAGTGGCAGGCTTGCCATTTTTGAGGGCGACTTTTTTAGCGTCTTTAATCTCACGTTTGGCACGGCACTTGACGCAATAAGCTTCCATTCAATTGACTCCTTTGGTGCATTCCAGCTTCATATCATCGTCCATTGCGGGCGCGTTGTCAAGAGAATACAAGCATCCCTTAACACCTTCGGTCTATATTCGTATCGTACTGTGTTCTGTCCGTTGACCCGTGATCCAACGATTATTCAAAAATGCTATTCGCTTACCGCCCATGCCAGTCTCCAGTGCCCAAAGTATTGGCGAGGTTGTTTCCTTAAAAGTGAAAAACACTAAAACAACCTCATTTTTACGATTAGAACTGACTAAAACAACCGGTTGTTTGCCACAATCAACCTAATAAACAAATGATTACAAATACCCTTTATAACAACCATAATAACAGAGAACAGATGATAACATATGAGCAGTGGGGTGTCAATGAGGTTTTTGAATTTATGAGGGTTATATTTGGGGAAACGGTAGGGCATGAAACAGTCAGGCATTTAATTAGCGGTGCGTTCTGCCTGATATACCTCTGCCATCTTAAGAAAATAGCAGTGGAAGCGGTCATCGGAGCAGAGTTCAGGATGGAAACTAGTGGCAAGCAGATTATTCTGCAGTACCGCCACGATAGTGCCATTGCCCAGGCGCGCCAGCACTTCGGCAGGAGGTTCGGCGCTCTCTATCAGCGGGGCTCGAATAAAGACAGCGGGAAATGGTTGATCACCTAGAGCCGGTATTCTCAGTTTATCCTCAAAGGAATCTACCTGGCGGCCGAATGCATTACGGCGCACGGTTATCTTCATCAGACCGAGCCCGGCAGGCATGTTGGGGTTGGTATTGCCGACCTCTCCGGCGAGAAGGATAGCGCCGGCACAGGTACCCCAGACGGGAAAACCTTTCGACGACATTTCCCTGAGCTTATCGCTGAAGTTGAAAATACCGCATAACTTCAGCATGGTAGTGCTCTCGCCACCGGGAATGATGAGACCGCTCAGATCGTTCAATTGCTCTGGACGGCGTACGGCAACGGCCTCAACCCCCAAGCGGCCGAGGACGATGAGATGCTCCGCGAAGGCGCCTTGAAGGGCCAAAACACCGATCTTCAAGGTCATCGTTCCAATTCCATACCTAGCACGACCGATGTTTCGGTCTGTCTCGGGGAAATGTTCCAATAACGAGACAAAAGGGCGTCCTTATCCGGCAACAGTTCGAAACCCTGCTTGAGATAGAAACCAACAGCCCAAAAGGCGTTAGCCCACGTGCCAACCAACAGGCGGCGGGTACTGGTCATATTTCTTAGATGCTCGAAGAGAAGAGTCCCGATACCCTTACGCTGGTTGTTCGGCAGTACGTAGGCGTGCCGGATCAGGGTAACATCGTCTACAGGCTGATAGCCGATGACGCCAGTGATTATTCCATCTTGTACGGTACCATAAAAGGTCATCTTTTGCATTTCACGCCGAAGTTCAGTTTCGGTCATATATGGCTCATGGTAACAGTCTTCCGGTATGACGCCGCCATATCTCTCTGCCGCAGCGTTGACAATACGAAGAATCATCTGCCGGTCGGTATCCGATAACTTTTGTATTGCCGTCTGGGATTGGGCGGACATACCTAAACCCTCAGCCTATATTTTTACAAGGCGGGCGGACTGGACCCCGTCTAGCGCGGTTACTTGGTTGAGACCTTCGGGAGTAAGGGCCTCATCAAGAGCTAGTACCATAAGGGCCTGGCCGCGTGGTTTCAGGCGCGACAGGTGCATGTAGCTGACGTTGACATCCAGTTTGCCGGTGATGTTGCCCACGGCGCCAACAAGGCCGGGGCGATCGCGGTGGTCGGCGAAAAGGAAATATCCGCCGGTGGGCACGATATCGATCCAGTAATCATTAACCTTGACGACGTGAACCTCGCCGCGGAGGAAAGTGGCGGCCACGGCCAGCGGACCGGCGGTGGTCACCGCTTCGATGGTGATGAGGCTCTGGTAATTCTCACAGTCGGGCTCTTTCTGTTCCGAAATGGAGATACCGCGTTTGCAGGCGACGATGTCGGCGTTGACGACGTTCACCCGCTCTTCACTTATCTGCTCGAGGATACTGCCGAGGACGGTCGCCTTGAGCGCCCTGGTTTCATAGGAGGCGATATCGCCTCCGTACTTGATATTCAGACTCTTGAACTGACCTTCAGCCATCTGTTGTAAGAGGCGTCCGGCGGTCCGTGCTACCTTTACATAAGGCGCGATCACCGGCAGGCTTTCCACCGGAATGTAAGGTGCGTTGACGGCGTAACGGGCAGGCCGACCTTCAAATACATCGATGACCTGATCGACGACATCCGACGTAGCCATGTCCTGTGCCTCGGCGGTGGAGGCGCCGAGGTGGGGGGTGACGATGATATTATCAACACCGAAGAGAATGCTCTCGGTGCAGGGTTCCTTTACGAAAACGTCGATGGCGGCACCGGCCAGCTTTTTGGAGTTGATGGCGGCGACTAAAGCTTCTTCATCGATGAGGCCGCCGCGGGCGGCGTTGATGATGCGGGTGGTCGGCTTCATGGTGGCAAGCTCTTTAGCGCCAATCATATTCTTGGTCTGGGCAGTCAGCGGAACGTGAAGGGTGATGAAATCGGCCTGCTTGTAGATCTGCTCAAGCGACGCCAGTTCGACCTGCATATTCTTAGCGCGTTCTTCGGTGACGTAGGGGTCGTAACCTATGACCTGCATCTCAAAGCCGCGGGCACGTTTAGAAACTTCTGAGCCGATATTGCCCAGACCGACGATACCGAGTGTCTTACCCTTGAGTTCGATGCCCATGAAATCGGAACGTTTCCACTGGCAGTTCTTGAGAGAGGAGTTTGCCCGGGGGATGTGGCGAGCCAGTGACAGCATCAGAGCCATGGTGTGTTCCGCGGCAGAGATGGTGTTGCCAGTGGGAGCGTTGACCACGATGATGCCGCGCTCGGTGGCGGCATTGATATCAATATTATCTACGCCGACGCCCGCCCGGCCTATTATCTGCAGGTTCTTACCCGCCTCGATGACCGCGGCGGTGACCTGGGTCTGAGAACGGACCAGCAGGGCATCATACTCGCCGACGATAGCGATCAGTTCATCCGGTTTGAGCCCGGTCTTGATATTAACCTCGGCGACGACCTTGAGGCGTTCAACACCGGCGGGCGACAAAGCATCGGCGACAAGCACTTTTTTCATCAACACAAATTCTCCTGTTTACAACACGCTTTAGGTTATCGGATAAAACCTGCCTTGGGCAGGGCTACTTTGAGTGCATCGAACACAGCCTGAAGGTCGGCTTCCTTGACCATGCCGAGGTGCCCGATGCGGAATATCTTACCTTCCAGCGGTCCTTGGCCGCCAGCTAGCACGATATCGAACTCATCACGCATGATCTTGTTGAGCTTCTTGGCATCCAGGCCGCGGTCGGCCAATACAGAAGTGACAGTGTTAGATGCATAGCGCTCGTCGGCCAGCAGAGTCAAGCCGAGGGCTTTCATGCCGTCGCGGGTGAATTTACCGAGCCGCTCGTGGCGGGCAAAGATATTCTGAATACCTTCCGACAGCATCATTTTCAGAGCGACCTGGAATGCGATGACGACAGACACGTTGGGCGTCCATGGTGTCTGGCCTTTTTCAAGACCGGCCTTGGCCTTGCCGAGATCCCAATAAAAGCGCGGCATTTTAGCTTGGGCGTATGCCTGCCAACCGGCTTCCGACACTGAGATCATGGACATGCCCGGGGGAACCATCCAGCCTTTCTGCGAACCCGAGATGGCGACATCAATGCCCCACTGGTCGACTGGGACATTTACCGAACCGAGGGAACTGATACAGTCAACCATCAACAGTTTACCGGTGTCCTTGACGACGGTGGAGATGGCCTTAAGGTCATTGGTGATACCGGTGGAGGTCTCGTTATGGGTAACCAGCACGGCCTTGACCTGCGGGTTGTCAGCGAGAGCCTTTTTAACCGCATCAACATCGGCAGCCTGGCCGTGGGCAAAATTCAGCGGTACAACAGTGGCGCCGAAGGTTTGGGCAATCTTGGCAAAACGTTCACCGAAGACACCGATGGAAACGGAAAGAACAGAGTCACCGGGGGAGAGCATGTTGACAACGGCAGCTTCCAGTCCGCCTGTACCGGAACCGGTAAGCAGCAGCAGATCATTCTTTGTCTGGAATACCTGCTTCATGTTGGTTGTGACTTCTTTGACCATCTCAGAAAATTCAACACCACGGTGGTTGATCATCTGATGACCCATGGCGGCCAGGACTTCCGGGGGGCAGGGGGTGGGACCGGGAATACGTAAATTCTGCACAGCTAGCTCTCCTTTTGTATCGCTTAATTAAGAAGCACTAAGTATATCTGAATCAAGGACGCGGGCAAAACGGCGTTTGCCGGCCTTGATGACGCAACCACTGGAAACGGCGGCTTTTTCGGAACCGACCTTCTCGCCACCGATGGAAACACCGCCCTGGGCAATCAGGCGTTTTGCCTCACCCTTGCTGGCAGCCAGGCCAGTGGCCACAAGGAGACAGGGTAGGTCGACATCGTTGCAGTCACCGCTACGCAGTGAGGCAAAAGAAACGCGGCATTCGGCGATCTCCCCAGGCAGTTCACGCCGCTGATGGACTCGTTCGAAATGAGCTTCAGCCTCAGCGGTTTCAGATTCGGAATAAAGTTGTGACAGGATCTCGCGGGCTAGCCGCTTCTTGAGGAGCATCGGGTTGACGTGACCGCCGGTTATGTCCCGCTCGAAATGGCGCAGCTCCTCTTCAGTGACGTCGGTCAGAAGTTCAAAATACTGGACGATGAGGTCATCGCCGATGGACATGACCTTGCCGAAGATGGTCTCCGGCGGCTCGGCCACGCCGATGTAGTTGTTGAGGCTCTTGGACATCTTCTTGACGCCGTCGGTGCCGGTAAGGATGGGCGTCAGGAAGACCTGCTGAGACGGCTGTCCAATCATCGCCTGAAGTTCACGGCCTACTAGCAGGTTGAATTTCTGGTCGTTGCCGCCGAATTCGACATCGGCATTAATAGCTGTCGAATCATAAGCCTGGAGCAACGGATAAAGAAATTCGGTAATAGTGATCGGCCGATTGGAATCGAACCTCTTTTTAAAATCATCCCGTGCCAGCATCTGGGCGATGGTGAAGCGGCTGGTGAGCTTGATGACGTCGGCCAGAGAGAAATTGCCGAACCACTCGCTCTGCCACCGGACCTCGGTCTTCGATTTATCGACGATCTTGAAGAACTGCTGCATGTAAGTCTCGGCATTGGACTGCACCTGTTCGGCGGTGAGGGACGGGCGGGTGACTGATGCGCCGGTGGGGTCACCGATCTGGGCCGTCCAATCGCCGACGATCAGGACGACCTGATGCCCCAATTCCTGCAACTGACGCAATTTGCGGAGGCCGACCATGTGTCCCAGATGGATGTCCCTGGAACTGGGGTCGAAGCCTTCTTTAAGCCGCAACTTCTTGCCGGAAGCCAGGAGTTTGCGTAACTCTTCCTCCGAGATTATCTCGTTTACGGCGCGTTTTAAAATGAAATCAAGTTCAAGCATCAGGGCAATCCGTTTTACTTAAAATCTGCCGGGCTTTCAATATGTCTGATTTTATTTGGGTTTTCAAAGCTTCCGCCGACGAGAATTTCTCCTCCGGACGAATCTGCTCTATTATAGCAATTTCAAGCATATCTCCGTAAAGCTGGCCGGAGAAATCCAACAGATGGGTCTCCACGGTACGGCGCCCGGTGCCGAAGGTAGGACGGGTACCTATGTTGGTGATGGCAGGGACAGGCCGACCTTTCACGGAGGCGAAAGTGGCATAAACGCCGTCGGCAGGAAGAGCCTGATCTGGGGCGAGTTCAAGGTTGGCGGTGGGGACTTCCAAAGTGGTGCCGCGGCCTTCACCTTTGACCACCTGACCTTCCAGAATGAAACAGCGACCAAGGAGATCATGAACCAATGGCATGTTGCTTTCGGCCATGGCTTTACGGATCAATGTTGAACTGACCTTGTGTCCGTTTTTCAACTTTGGTGGCACCACGGTCAGGGTAAAATCAAGAGATTCGCTCATGGATCTCAAAGCAGCGATGTCGCCTTCACGTCCCTTGCCGAGAGCAAAGTCCGGGCCAACAACAAGGCCTTTCATCTTTAGATGGTTCTTCAGTAATCCTATAAAATCAGTGGCGGGTAACGCCGCGAGTTCTTCCGAGAAGGTCATTTTTACGACATTGTCAATACCGGTATCCTTCAGCAATTCTAGCCGCTGTTTCAGGGAAGTCAGATGAGGCAGTTCCTTGTGTTTACCAAGTACCAGCCGGGGATGTCCGGCAAAAGTAACAACGCCGCTTAAATAACCGGTTGTGGCGGCTTGTTTCATGGTTTCGGAGATAAGGGCTTGATGGCCGAGGTGGACACCGTCAAAGACGCCAATGGTAAGAATCATCGGCCGGTCGGGGTTGACTGTCTTGAGTTCGGCTTCTATTTGTGTCATGTTTCAATAAACCAAAGAGGGGACGTCGATCCCCTCTAAAACGCTTGGAAAATGTTGGTTTATATTAACACGAAACGTAGAAAAGCTCAATCGTATGTAAGCGTCTGTAATAGTATTGAACCGTAAATCTCCAATCAGAATGGGGAAACGATCATTACATCGTGACAGGAGGATATTAACCACGTCTCGGCACTTTAGAACCGGTATGGGAAAACGACGTTTTGGGGAATAACCTCCGGTGTTTAGCTCTTATCTGTAATTTGGTAATATGTTGCGCATGAGTTATGCGCTCCCCCCTGTAGAACAAAATAGGTTAAAACCAGAAAAAAACCTTCTTGGTGTCAGGCAAAATGTTTTCTTTTTGGGATTAGTAAGTTTTTTCACTGATATTTCCAGCGAAATGATTTTCACTTTGGTGCCTTTGTTCATGGCTAATGTACTCGGTGTACCGCCGTCTGTGATAGGACTGGTGGGTGGTATTTCAGACAGCACTGAATCATTGGGAAAGATTTATAGCGGACGCCTGGCCGATAAACTCCGGCGTTACAAAGCACTATCTGTGGCAGGATACAGTTTGTCAACTCTGTCTAAGCCTTTCATGTATCTGGCCAGCAGTTGGGGGGTGGTGTTGGGTGTCCGGTTTACCGATCGATTAGGAAAAGGGTTACGGACTTCCCCCAGAGACGCCCTGATAGCTATGTCGTCCGAACCAGGAAAGAGAGGAAGGAGTTTCGGTTTACATAAAGCCATGGATAGCGCTGGAGCTTTTCTGGGCCTTTTTGCGGCCGCCGCAGTAATCTATTTTACTCAACGCGGCAGCATTGATCTGACTCAAGATACTTTTAAAATGCTGGTACTTATCGGGATAATACCCGCGGTGATAGCAGTGATCATTCTGGTCACATTGGTTAAAGAGCCGGGGCGCGAGTTTCTACCCGCAGGCGAAAAAACATCATTCCGGGCCGCTGCCAAGGGTATGAGCCGGGAATTTAAGTTGTTTATGCTGGTACTGGGTATTTTTACTCTGGGTAACTCTACTAATTATTTTGCAATCCTTCGGGCTCAGAACCTGGGGAATTCTGTGTTGGATACCACGCTCATGCTGGTGGTGTTTAATTTTACCTACTTGTTGGCGGCAACGCCTGCGGGGATTCTATCAGACAGGTTGGGACGCCGCCGTCTAATGATCATTGGCTGGAGCCTGTACGCATTGACTTATGTGGGTTTCGCCGCGGCTGAGGTAAACTGGCATATGTGGCTGCTTTTTGCAGTTTTCGGCGTTTATTACGGCATAGTCGAAGGGGTAGCCAAGGCTTTCGTGTCTGACCTGGTACCTGAATCAAAACGGGGTACTGCTTTTGGCCTGTTTTATGGTACTACCGGCTTGCTACTACTGCCAGCCAGTTTGATCGCCGGGTTTTTGTGGCAGGAAGTTGGTCCGGCCAGCCCCTTCTATTTCGGCGCGGTAATGGCGGGTTTGGCGATGATTGGGTTGATGGTGCTGGTAAAACCGGCTAAGAAAGTTTGATATTGTCTATCAGGCGTGTTTTGCCAATGCAGACGGCAAGCAATATAAGAGCAGGTTTTCTAAAGAAGGGTAGTTCCTCAAGGCTGGCGGCATCGGCGATGCTGATGTAATCAATGGCAGCCAAAGCTTCGGTGTTAATAAGTTCGGTCATGCTCCGCTTAATGATCTCCGTGTCTCTTTCGCCAAGCGAAATCAAATTACCGGCTTTGGTGAGTGCCTGGTAAAGAATGGCCGCGGCTTGCCGTTCGGTGGTGTTGAGATAACTGTTGCGGCTGCTCATGGCTAAGCCGTCGGCTTCCCGAACTGTCGGCATTACAATCAAATCCACAGGGAGGTTCAAGTCGGTTATCATCTTTTGAATAACTGCCACCTGCTGGGCGTCCTTTTGACCGAAATAGGCCCGATGCGGTTGTACAAGATTGAAAAATTTGAGAACCACTGTCGCAACACCTTTGAAATGACCTGGACGAACCGCTCCTTCAAGTCTTTCCGCTACCTTGCCCGGTACGACCAGTGTGTCGGCACCAGGTGGATATATTTCCTCGACAGAAGGCAAGAAGACGGCATCGACGCCGGTTGCTTCGAGTAGCGTCAGGTCGCGTTCTATATCCCGAGGGTAAGTGTTAAAATCTTCATTGGGTCCGAACTGAGTGGGGTTTACGAAGATGCTGACCAGCGTATGGTGGCAATTGGTTTTACACTGACAGACAAGTGAAAGGTGCCCTTCGTGTAGGAAACCCATGGTTGGCACAAGTCCAACGGAACCTGACAGGCCCGTGCGGAAAGACCGCAGATCGGAGACTGTCCTAAGGATTTTCATCTTCACGCCGTATGGTTTCGATGATAGTTTCATCCATAGTGAAGCTCTGGTGCGCAGTGGGGAAAGTTCCTTGGCGCACGTCTCGGCCGTATGCGGTTACCGCGTCTGATATCAGATCTGCCAGTCTGGCGTACTGTCCGGTATGTTTAGGCACAAAATCGGTGAATAAACCAAGTAAGTCGGATATGACCTGAACCTGACCGTCGCAACCGGCACCGGCGCCGATGCCGATGGTGGGAATGGATATCTTAGATGAGATATAAGCTGACAACTCGGTCGGCATAGTTTCAAGAACTACGGCGAAGGCACCGGCTTCCTCAAGCGCCCGGGCATCGGCGAGAAGTTTTTTGGCGGTTTCCGGCGTTTTGCCCTGTATCTTATAACCGCTTAGCTGGTTGACAGATTGAGGTGTCAGGCCGATATGGCCCATGACCGGAATGCCACAATCCACGAGTTTTCTGACTTTATCGGCGACGGTAACACCGCCTTCAAGTTTAACAGCCTGGGCACCGGCTTCCTGGATGAATCGGGCTGCATTCCGTAACGTTTCTTTGATGCTGATATTATAGGTCATAAACGGCATATCGGCCACGATCATGGCTTTTTGAGAGCCGCGGACGACGGCCTTGGTATGATGCAGCATGTCTTCCATTGTCACCGGAATGGTGGAATCGTAACCCAGAACGACCATGCCCAGGGAATCACCGACGAGAATGACGGAGATTCCGGCCCGGTCGACAACTTGGGCAGTGGTGTAATCATAGGCGGTGAGGACGGCAATCTTCTCGCCCCTCGATTTTAAATCCCTGACCTGCTGAACGGTAGTTCTCATAAATTCCTCCTAAAAGGAGATCGCCCCAATAGCATGTGTTACATTAGAAATGTGGTTTTGCTCATCAACAAAAACCAGCTTGGGCATATGACTGGAGAGCTTCTCTTCCGCGACTTGGGAATAGGTCAAAATGATGACGATGTCACTCTTAGAGGCGCAACGGGCGGCGGCGCCGTTAAGGCCGATCTCCCCGCTACCAGCCTCGCCTTCAATAGCATAAGTGGCGAAACGGGCGCTGTTGTTGAGGTTGAGCACCTGAACCTGTTCAAACGGCAGAATGTCCGCAGCTTTCATCAGGTCCCGGTCAATGGTGATGCTGCCCTCGTAGTCTAAATTGCAGCGGGTGACCCGAGCGCGGTGAAGTTTGCTTTTCAACATGGTTCTCATTAAACGGCCTCCAGAAGTTCTTTCATTTCTTTGGCTTTCAGGCCATCTATGCCGCCTTTTGTTGAGGCCAGAGGGATCGTCTTAATAGCCAATAATCGGTATAGGTCCATAATTTCGGGTGCCTCTTTAGCAAGTGCCACAAGATGCCGCTTCACCGTCCCGGCATCACCTCTCGAAACAGGGCCGGTGAGACACGCAGGTATGCCGATGGTCTCAATGTTATCGACGGTGCCGCGAATAAGGGGTAGGAGGGCTTTCACGGCACTTTCCCTGTTCTGAAACCTCTGCCACAGACTCGAAGCCAGACTCACCAGGGTTACAAGATAGTTTGATACCATAACCGCAGAGGCGTGATACAATACGCGATCGTCTCCCGAAAGCTCCACGGTATGTCCACCCAGGCGCGAAGCCATTTGCCGTAGTATGCCGAGCAGAGGTTCTTCAGCTTCAAGAGCAAAAGTGATGCCGGGTAAGATTGATGCCTTTTCCATGGAGCCTATACTTTGTAGCGGGTGAAAAATACCGGTGACGGCACCTTGTTGTCGCAGTGGAGCAAGAACATCAATCGGATCGGCCGCCGAAACGTGGCAAATCATCTGATCGGGGTGTGTTGAAATCGAGTCGGCAATCAAGGAGATGGCGGTGTCCGGAGTGGTGATGAAGATCAGGTCTGCACCGTCGGCAACGCTTTGAGGATTGTCATACGCGACGGCACCGGGTATCTTTACAGCCAGTTTTTCGGCTGAGCAGAACGTCCGGCTGGATATGCCTGCTATAGAGTAACCGGCCTGATTCAAACCAAGCGCCAGAGCGGTGCCGGTCTTGCCAGCGCCGATGATTCCGATTTTCAGATATTTACTAGACATAAAAAGTTAATACCTCCCCGGCAATAGCAGAGAAGGCATTTTCTTCTAGGCTTATTGCCGTCTCGTTCCATCAGATGGATACAAGCGGGCTAGTTGTAAAAGTATTATACCAGATTAAGGGTGCGATACAGAAAAACACGCGGTATATTTTAAATTATGCCTTTGAGTTTCAAAAACCACTCCTGACAAAGAATGTCCAGCGCCGGGACCGACGGTTTGCGGAAAAGGTTGGCGTGGAGTTCTGTGATGGAGATACAGTCTTGTTCTATAGCTTTGATGTCGGTATCGGCGGCGGCTTCAAAATCGAGTTTTCGGCGTACCAGCCAGTAGAATTCGCGGCGGCCGTCGTGCCCTTCCTGAACACTGTCAATATTCGTTTTATGAGCAAGATTGGTAATTCTGATGCCTTTGATCTTCTCAAGCGGCAGGTCTGGAACATTGACGTTCAAAAATATATCGTCCGGAAGCCTGCCGGCATCGAAATCAGCGGCGATGATGGCGACCAAGCTGGCCGGTACTTCCAGGTATTCAGATTCAATGCTGACGGTTGAAACGGCAATAGCCGGGATATTTCTGAGGTAACCCTGTAAGGCAGCACCGACGGTGCCGGAGATGAGGACATCATCACCTAAGTTGGGGCCGTTGTTGATGCCAGAGACGACGAGATTGATAGGTCCCTGGATAAGTTTATCCAACCCCAGGATAACGGCGTCTCCGGGCATGCCTTCAGCGGCGAAACATTCGATGCCATTTAAGGGTGAAGCGGCTTTGCGAACACGGAGAGGTTGACGAAGAGTGAGTGCCGTACCAGTGGCGCTCTGTTCCCGGTCAGGGGCGACTACGGCGACATCCCCAACTGTGCTCAGGTGAGTTGCCAGAGACCACAGTCCGGGAGAATTTATACCGTCGTCATTGGAGATGAGTATTTTCATAAGTAGAAAGGATAACACAAGCGTCACCGGGGGTAAAACAGAGCAGTCTGTATTCCCGCTGTGTGGCTGTGGATACCAAGTGCCTAATCTGATGGCATCGTTGAGATGTTTACCGCTATAATTAGCCGCTTTGAAAACCGCTGATTTCGATTATAACCTACCAGAAGAACTTATAGCCCAAACCCCGGCCAAACCCCGCGATAGTTCCCGTTTGCTGGTGCTCAACCGCGGTACAGGCACAATTGAGCACTGCCGATTTGTGGATATCATTAAATATCTACAGCCCGGTGACGCCCTTGTTTTCAATGACTCCCGGGTCATACCGGCCCGCCTGTTCGGCCGTAAACTCAATACCGGGGCACATGTCGAAGTGTTGCTTTTGCTGCGTCGGCAACGGAACGAATGGCAAGCTCTCATTAAACCGGCGAAGCGTCTAAGCGCCGGCACAATCGTCGAATTGTTCGACAAGCATGGGGTTAATAGCGGTGTTACCTTACAAGTTATGCAGAAAGATGAAGACGGCACCGCCTCCATCTTGATTTCAAACGAAGACCGGCTGGCGCAACTGGGCATTCTGGCGTTACCGCCTTATATCCATCACCAGCTATCGGAAACAGAAGAGGAACGATATCAGACAGTGTATTCAAGAGTCAGCGGCAGCGTAGCGGCGCCGACTGCTGGGTTGCACTTTACGCCGGAACTTCTAAAAAAGATCGAAAATAAAGGGATCAAACTACTTTTTGTCACTCTACATATTGGATTGGATACGTTTAGACCGGTAAAAGAAGAGGATCCGGCTCTTCACCTGATTCACAAAGAATATGCTGTTCTTTCAGCTGAGACAGCTGCTTCGATAAACGAGGTGAAGGTATCGGGAGGCCGAGTTTTTGGCGTTGGTACCTCAGCGGTAAGAACACTGGAATGGGCTGCCTTGACGAAAGGGATGCCGCTCAAGCCTTTTATGGGTTGGGTGGAATTGTTCATTTTGCCAGGGTTCAAATATCAGGTCATCGATCGACTGATAACTAATTTTCATCTGCCACGGGGGACACCCTTGATGCTGACTGCCGCTTTTGCAGGTTGGGACGGGCTTAAAGTGGCTTATGACCAAGCTATAGACGAAGGATATCGCTTCTATAGTTTTGGCGATGCGATGCTGATTAATTGAGCGTAGCGGTTCTTTGGATAGACTAACGGCCGTCCCAATTGGGACGACCGTTTTGTCTTTTAACGAAGTAACGTTGATTATTCCCAGCGAAAGAAACGCACCGTCAGTGCGATGCAAACGATCAACCATCCGAACAGCACCAGCACGTCAACCGACATCGAATACAAAGGCGGAGACTGAACCATCACCTGACGGAAACCGTCGGCGAGATAGGTGAGCGGCAGGGCAGTAATAACAGGACGGATGAAATCAGGCATCATATCAACAGGGAAGAATACCCCCGAAAGGAACAACATCGGGAATGAGATAAGGTTGACGATGGGTGTGGCGCCTTCCACGGTTTTTACGCGGGCGGCGACGACATAACCGAGGCTGATGAAAGTCAGGGTGCCCAAGACAACCAGACCCAGGAGTAAGAACAGGTTGCCAAGTACCGGGACATTGAATACCAAGTTTGCGATGATCAACAGTATTGCAGCTTGGAGAACTGCTAATACAAGCCTGAACACTAATTGACTTGCCACTACGGTGGAACGGCTTAGAGGAGTGACACCAAGCCGCTTGAGTACCTTTTTTTCGCGCCATTCTACCAGCGGGATAACCCCGAAAAGGCCACTTTGCATGATTGACATGGCCAGGATACCGGGGATGATGAAATCGATATATGTCAAATTGGATGACAGGATGGATTCTTCGGTGAGGGTAAGAAGAACCGGAGCGCCTGTAAATTCACGATTGAATCCATCAATGACCTGGCGCATGACCGGCAGGATGATTTGGGTGGATTGTGTTTGGGACGGGTCATGATAAACAGTGAGTGCCACCGTTTCCCCGGAGATAATGGATCCGAAATTGGCGGGAATGACGATTGCGGCTGATAGATCCCCTTTTTTGAGTGCATCAAGAGTACCTTCAAGAGTGTTCTCGGTTATAGTAAAGACGGGTACCTGATTTAAGGCCTCAACCAGACCTGCACTCACCGGAGAATCATCATTATTTACCAGTCCGACATTGTAGTTTATGGAGTCGGTACCACCGAATACCCAACCGAAAATAAAGATAAAAATCAACGGGAAAGCAAAAGTGAAGAACAGGGCTGTCCGGTCTCGGAAG
The DNA here is from genome assembly GCA_001005265.1 of Dehalogenimonas sp. WBC-2. Taxonomy (NCBI): domain Bacteria; kingdom Bacillati; phylum Chloroflexota; class Dehalococcoidia; order Dehalococcoidales; family Dehalococcoidaceae; genus Dehalogenimonas; species Dehalogenimonas sp. WBC-2. The sequence continues at coordinate 1,051,014 of CP011392.1, read as the reverse complement.
AACTGTTTGAAATTTGATAGGATCAGTTTGCTGATGGCTTTCATTCTCGGATCTTCCTCCCGGTTAGTTTTAAAAATACATCTTCCAGGGAGGCCTGCCGTACGTGGAGGTCTTTAAGCTGGGAAGTGATATTTTGTGATTCGGCGTATTTGAGGACGGCTGACATGGTTGCGGTAATGTCATTTGAGTAAATTACTACATCATTGAGATCAGTGGCGACGCTGGTAACCCCGGTTAAATTCCGTAACATTTCCTCAGACGGCCGTGGTTCCAACTCAAATTGAATTGCTTTTTCGCGGAAATTACTGTCAATAAGCCCTTGCGGGGTATCCATGGCAATAATTTTTCCGTGGTCCACTATAGCAATTCGGTCGCACAGGCGCTCGGCTTCTTCCATATAGTGCGTAGTAAGAAATATGGTCTTGCCTTTTTTCTTCATATCTTCAATGACTCCCCACATGCCACGGCGGACCTGGGGGTCGAGACCAGTGGTCGGCTCATCGAGAAAAGCAATTTCTGGATCATTGATGAGGGCCATGGCTACAGAGAGACGCTGTAACTGGCCGCCAGAGAGATTCTTGACCAGCACTTTGCGACTTTCCTGTAGTGACAGCATATCCAACAGGTCATCAACCGGGATAGTGCGGGTGTAGAAAGCGCCGAAAACGTCGAGCAATTCCTCAACGGTAAGCGACGGCATTAGAGCCGGGGTTTGAAGCTGTGCGCCGATCCTCTGCTTGATCTCATTTGGTGCTTTAGTGACATCCATCCCGAGAACAGTAACTTTCCCAGAATCTGCCTTGCGTAAACCTTCGATAATTTCCACGGTGGTGGTCTTGCCGGCACCATTGGGCCCGAGCATACCAAATACTTCACCTTTGGCGACCTCAAAACTGAGACCGTCGACAGCGCGTATCGGTCCGTAGACTTTAACCAGATTCTCGACTTTAATGATCAAAAAGTTATACTCCTATCGGTTTTTGTCGAACACAGAGATAATTATATCTTTCGGCTGTTGCCAACACAAAAAGGATAGAGAGTACATTCGATGTTATAGAGCTATAACTATGGCAAGGATTAAGATAAGGGCTACAAACACAGTACCGGCAATAAACAGATAGACAGGCGGGATGCCGGCCAGAAAAGCGGACAACTGGAATGATGAAGCTACTTTTTCAGGAGGAACAAAAGCCTGGGTGACATGACGCGGATGTTCCATTATAGGTAAAGCATCCTCCGGCAAGTCGGAATGAACTGCCCATTGTTTGTAAAGCTTCTTGAGTTTGGGATCGGTTATAATCTGGCGCTCCTCATTGACCGATCGGGCAGGAAGAGGCGACCGTGCTGTCTTTGATGCGGCAACTTCGCCGGGAGCAGAAGGGGGGGCTGCAATCATTTCCGGCTGTTTGGCTTCCCGGACATTACTAAGGTCGACACCGCATGAAGGACAATAGTCGAACGGGGCAGAAAGGCCTTTTCCACAAGAGGGGCAAAAACTGACCCGTTGATGAAAAGCCGACGGAGGTGGCATCTCCAATCGATTACCGCAGCCGGGACAAAATCTGACCGTAGAGGAGGAAGATGATATATCGATGATGGTATGACATCGCGAACAGGTTAATTTACTATCGGCAATGTTCAAATCGTCCATATATGAGGCCAATTATAACATGGCTTTCAAGGGATGGGAACACTTTTTCGGTGGACACAGTATCTTCTTATCATTATAATTCAGGGCTGTGACCAGCCGGTTTATTCTCAAAACTTTGTATCCCAGAAATGAAATTACTGCTAAAGTGCGTTTGCTTGCTAAACACATTTCGGTAGATTATCAGGGAAAAGATCTATTGGCTATCGGCATACTTAATGGTGCAACGATTTTTATGGCCGACTTAGTTAGGGAAATGACTATACCCATTGAGTTCGACTTTATCCGGCTGGAAAGCTACGGAGACGATGTGACGACCTGTGGCGATGTAAAAATTACAACTTATCCCACGGTAGAAATCACAAACCGCCATATTCTGATCGTCGAAGACATCGTGGATACAGGTTTGTGTGTTGAAGCAGCCCTAAAATATCTAACCAGCCGTAAACCGGCATCATTGAAACTATGTTCCTTATTGGATAAACCTGCGCGCCGGCGCGTATCTGTGGGAATAGATTATCGGGGTTTCATCGTGCCTGATAAATTTATTGTGGGATACGGCCTTGATTACGCCCAACATTATCGCAACCTGCCGGATATATATACATTAGAGGAAAAAGACGTTGATTGACCAAGTGCGGCGCAGGATAAGAGTTGCCCGTGGAGAAGAACCGGCCGATCTGTTATTCCGCAATGGGCGCGTGGTCAATGTGTTTAATGGAGAGATTGAAGAAATAGCAGTTGCCGTTTGTGACGGAGTAATCGCCGGAGTCGGAGACTACGACCGGGCAGTTGAAGTAATTGATCTGGGCGGTAAGTATCTCATACCGGGATTGATAGATGGTCATACTCATATTGAAAGTTCAATGCTGGATATAGCCCAGTACGCCCGAGCGGTGGTAGCCAGGGGTACCACCGGCGTGGTAACAGACCTGCATGAATTGGTCAATGTCACGGGTACCAATGGCATCGATTATATACTGGATTCCGTGAAGAAGCTGCCACTTGATCTGCACGTTATGGCGCCGTCCTGTGTACCGGCAACCCATTTGGAAACCTCTGGGGCGATGTTAGACGCTAAAAGTGTCGCTCAGGTCCTTGGAAAGCCGGGAGTAATCGGCTTGGGTGAAATGATGAATTTCCCTGGAGTGCTGTTTGGAGTCGGTGAAGTGCTCAATAAGATTGAATCCACATTGAGTGGCATTGTCGACGGGCATGCGCCAGGTTTAAGGGAAAAAGACCTTAACGCATATATTAGCGCAGGCATCGGTTCTGACCATGAGTCAACCAAAATCGACGAAGCCAAGGAAAAACTTGCCCGCGGTATGCATATCATGATCCGCGAAGGATCTACGGAAAAAAATCTCGAGGAACTTTTACCGCTGGTAACCCCGGAAGTATCCCGCCGCTGTATGTTCGTCGTCGACGACCGTAGTTGCGCCGATCTGAAACGGGACGGCGACATGGATGCCATAGTCAGAAAAGCTATAAGACTAGGGCTGAATCCGGTTATTGCCATCCAGATGGCAACCATCAATGCCGCAGAATATTTCGGTTTAGGGCACACCGGTGCTATCGCACCGGGATTCCAGGCAAACCTTGTGGTTGTAAACAGCCTCGAAAAATTTGACATTAAGCACGTATACTTCGATGGTAAATTGGTTGCCAAAGACGGTGAATCCTTGTTTCAAACTGAAAACAAAGCCCCTGATGAACTTCACCGCACCATGAACGTTAAACCTTTTACCGTAGCCGACTTAAAAATGGAACCGGCAGAGGGTCCGACACCGGTCATAGAAATTGTGCCTGGCCAGATAGTCACCCGATACCTCAAAGAGCAGGTTAATTCAATTCCCGACATCGGTAAGGACACCTTGAAATTGATCGTGGTTGAGCGTCATCACGCCACCGGAAATATTGGAAAAGGATTGGTGAGAGGTTTCGGCATCAGGGAAGGCGCACTGGCTTCATCTGTTGCTCATGATTCTCATAACATCATCGCCATCGGTGCCAGCGATGAAGATATCTATCTTGCAGTCCATGAAGTTATCAGAATGGGGGGTGGTCTGGCGGTGGTCAATGGAGAGAAAGTTCTTGCCAGCCTACCGCTGCCGATAGCCGGGCTGATGTCAGACCAACCGTTGGATGAAGTGGTTGCTGGTTTTGAGAACCTGGAAGCTCACGCCCGGGCAACAGGAGTCAAGCTGCAAGCACCCTTTGCCGCGCTGTCATTTTTGGCTCTGCCGGTTATCCCTGAGTTGAAACTGACCGATTTGGGATTGGTCGACGTAGCGGCTTTTAAAATCATCGGGAAGCAGGACTGACATTTATGGTTTATCGCGCACCAGCACCGCAGCCATTATTTGAAAATAGGTTCGACGCCGGAAAGCAATTGGCAGAAAAACTTACTGCTTACAAGAACGAACAAGCGATTGTACTTGCGATCCCAAATGGTGGCTTGCCGGTGGGTTTACAGGTGGCACTTGCCATCGCTGCTGAATTAGACGTCGTCATCGCCCGTAAAATTCCGATCCCGCTGAGACCGGAAGGTGGATTCGGCGCGGTTGCCGACGACGGCACAATGATACTTAACAATGAGATTGTCCGCTCATTGGGACTCACACAATCCCAAATTAACTATCAGGTGGCCAAGGTCAGGAATGACATACAGCAGCGCAGCCTTATATTTCGCAATAACCGCCAGTTATCCGTGGTTACAGGTAAGACGGCAATAATAATTGACGATGGCTTGGCGTCAGGTTTTACTATGATGGCGGCGGTGGAATCAGTAAGAAGACGGCGACCAGCTCGGATTATCGTCGCCGTGCCGGTGGCGTCTGAGATGGCTGTCAGAAAAGTGGAAAAGATAGCGGATCGGGTGGTTACAGTGCATACGGCACTGGTGCCGAAATTCTATGTTTCTTACTATTACCGATACTGGCATGAGATGACTGATGATGATGGTCTCAAATGTATCAGGGAATGGGAAGTCCGGCGCTACAAACCGAACCTTAAGTCTATCAATCAGCCGCTTTAATCAGATTTTGGTGACGGCGTTGGTTTCACTCTATGAAACGTTTCCACAGGATTTCCATTAGCTGTGCGTTTTACCAACGGAGCGCGGACTGATTGGAGCGAACGGAGTTCAATAGGAGTTAAACGACGATAGTCTCCTTCTTTAAGATTTCCCAAGTCTAACGACCCGATGCGAATACGTTTCAACGCCCGAACCTGGTGCCCCAGACTGGCAAAAAGACGCCTGACTATGCGCTTACGCCCCTCGTGGATGATGATTTTATAGTTATACGGCCGCTCTATGACCGGTTTTAGCCGGGCCGGAGCGCTGAGTCCGTCATCCAGTTCTAGTCCTGCGGATAACTTCTCAACGTCAGTTACCGAAAGGCCGCCGTTTATGGCCACCAGATATTCTTTTTCCACTTCAAACCGAGGGTGTGTCAATTTGTAGGCCAACTCACCGTCATTGGTCAACAAGATCAGTCCGGTGGTGTCTTCATCAAGACGGCCCACCGGAAATAACTGGAATTTGTGATAGCTATCCGGTAGCAGGTCGAGCACGGTGCGGCGGCCGTGGCTATCCTCAGTGGACGAGATGACCTCAAGAGGTTTGTTCAGTATCATGTATACTTTTTGTGCCGGAGCTAGTGATACTACTTTTTCATCCAGACTTACGACATCAGTGTCTGAAAGAGGCATACTGTAGCTTTCGGCGATGTTACCGTTTACCATGACTCTTCCAGCTTTAATGGCTTCGGCCAGATCGCGACGCGAGCCGAAACCGCCGTCTCGGAGACTTTTCAGCAAGGTCAGTGCAGTCGAACCCGGGTGTGTTGGTCTTATTTTAGGTTTCATAATGTTGTTGTTTCTACGAAGATGTTCTCGGCGTAAGCCATAAGCTCCAGGCGCCGGGCTTCGGTTACATTCCTTATGATCAAGTATTTTTCCAGTGCCTGCCTTGGCGTAAGTGTTTCGCCTTCTGTTCCGCCCATGCGGCTGCGATTCTGCCGTTCAACATCGCGGGCGATGACGAAATAATGGGCATCTTTAAGGGCATTTTTGATCTCGGTGTCTCGCAGAAGAGAAACCAATGATTCGGGTAGTTTGATCTTGAGCTGCACGACGGCATTGGTAATGTGTTCTTTGTTTGCATCGAGTAGCGTCAATATTGGTGAAGTTGGATCCAAATCACCCTCGGCCAAAGTTATTTCAAGAGTGAGGAAGCGCCGGCCGTCCAACCGGTGAAACTCGTAATTAACCTTTTTCTTGCCTTCAATAATGGCGATGTCAATAAGATAAAAACCTTTTGTGTCTTTCTCTTCACCGAAATCAAGGCGTTCCAAGCTCCCTGAGTAAATGACCGGCGGTATTTCGTTGAGCACCTGGCGCTTGTGCAAGTGACCCAAGGCGACATAATCGAAAGCGGATAGCGCGATGTTCCCTAACATCACGGTCGGTTCAGTGCCGAGAATCATTTTGTTTTCGGAACCGATCTTTGCTCCGTCTACCCAGATATGAGCCGCCATGATTGATGGTATGGAGGAATCAACATTGTCAGCCATTTGGCGGATCTTCGATGACAGAATGCTTTCCATGCCGGTTTTAAGCTCTTCTGTCGAAAGAGGTTGCCCATCGCTCTGGGCGCGGCCTTCCAGGGCACTCTTGCGAGGCCAGGGAAGCGCTGAGACCTGGACAGGGCCAGCGGCAGTCTCGATCAAATATAGTTTAGGCTGGCCAGCCACCGTCACTCCGGGTATTTTAAGGGTATCATAGATTTCCGTGCTGGTGGCACGGCCTGATGTTGCCGGCAGGTCGTGGTTTCCAATGAGTAAAAAGACAGGGATAGCGTGGTCTGCCAATTTTTTAATGCGGCGGGCAAATTCCCGCTGCTGGGTCTGGGATGGTTCGCGGCTTTTGAAGGCGTCACCGCAAAACAGCACCAGATCCACTTTGTTATCGATGGCATAATCTACCAGTTTATCGAAAGCAGTCAGGAAATCCTGGAAACGGGTATTCAGTCCGGTGATTGCGTCGATGTGCCCATATGTTTCGACACCCAGATGTAAATCGGCAAAGTGTATTATCTTCACTGCTGATCCAAAGGGATAAAGATGGGATGGAAATTGTTGATTATTTGCATTCACCTTTAATACGTGGAAACAGGTAGGCTTTTATTTCTTCAATCGGAATGCGTACCTGGGTCATGGAATCACGCTCTCGTACAGTCACCTGGTTGTCGTTCAATGAATCGAAATCAACGGTGATGCAGTAGGGAGTGCCGATTTCGTCCTGGCGGCGGTAGCGGCGGCCGATACTCTGTGCGTCGTCGTAGGTCACCATCCAGGCTTTCCTCAATGAGGCGTAAATTTCTTTTGACAGATTAGCCAGGGGTTCCTTCTTGGAGAGCGGTAAAATGGCGGCCTTGTATGGTGCCAATCGTGGATGTAATTTTAAGACGGTACGGGTCTCATCCTTATCTGGTTCTTCGGTATAGGCATCGATCATGAAAGCCAAGACCGAGCGGTCGACGCCGGCCGAAGGTTCGATGACATAGGGTGTGATCTGTTCCTTGGTCTCTTCGTCGAAATATTCCAGTGACTTTCCGCTATGCAGAGAGTGTTGCTTAAGGTCGAAATCGCAGCGGTTGGCAATACCTTCCAGTTCGCTCCAACCCATGGGGAAAAGATATTGTATGTCAGAGCAAGCCTTGGCGTAGTGTGCCAACTCATCCTTACAATGCGCACGCAACATCAGGTTTTCAGGTTTCATGCCGAGTGATTTGTACCAATTGAGACGGGTCTCCAGCCAGTGAGCGTGCCACTCATCGTCAGTGCCCGGTTTGACAAAATATTCAAGCTCCATCTGCTCGAACTCACGTGAGCGGAAGATGAAGTTGCCCGTAGTGATCTCATTGCGGAAACTCTTACCCATCTGAGCAATACCGAAGGGAAGTTTTTTCCGTGTGGTGTTTAGAACATTGTTGAAATTCACAAAAATTCCCTGAGCGGTCTCCGGCCTTAGATAAACGACACTGGCGGTATCTTCAACCGGGCCCATGAAAGTCTTGAACATCAGATTGAACTGTCGAGGTTCGGTCAATTCACCGCCGCACGACGGGCAGACGGCACCCTCGAAATCCCCGGGACGCCAGCGCATCTTGCACTTCAGACAATCGGCCATGGGATCAGAAAAACCGGTGACATGCCCGGAGGCTTCCCATACCTTAGGGTTCATCAAAATCGAGGAGTCCACGCCCACCACATCGTCTCTCTCCTGGACCATGGACTGCCACCAGGCCTGCTTGATGTTGTTTTTTAGCAAAACACCCAGTGGGCCGTAGTCCCAACATCCGCCGGGGGCACCGTAAATCTCTGATGACTGAAAAACGAAGCCGCGGCGGCGGCTTAAAGAAACGATTTTATCCATATCCACAGGATTGGTTTTGTCGGCCAAGTGATTACTCCTTCTTCTTTTCCTGGATATTGCTGAAACCTTTATATGCCTGGATAATGATCGGCAAGCCGAATATGAGTATTAAGATGGCGCCGATGACCAGAGTGATGACGGCAAACAGCCACAAGGGCATGAGATGATCTGACTGAAGGGCATAAACGATGGCATCTATCAGAACATATCCAATTATAAATTGGATGATGGCCGGCATGTTTCCCATCAATGTAAGAAGGCGTGTCGGATTAAACCAGAAGTTGCCGACATTATCCCGAAAAGTCTGGACACGGCTGATTGATGCGGTGGCGAAGTAGGCGACGGCTAATAAAATCCCCTGAATTCCGACCATCATGATGAGAAAAGTGCCTTTAGTCACGGCGTTTCCCGAGGGCACGCCGCCGGTGTCGAAGCGGTAATACACTGCCTCAGGGAGCCTGTTGAAAAAGATCACTGACAAGATGGCGGTCAGCAGCGTAATAATCAACGGCAGGATAATGAAACTCAGACGGAACTTTAATGGATCAGGGCGAATATCGGTAAGTTGCGACAATTGGTACCTCTCGGGATATTTTACCTGAATCGGGTGATGGATAAAAGCCAGTGCAGGAGTCCTTATTATATCGGTTGCCATTGAGTGCCAAATCACAAGAAAAAAATAGTAAAAAAATTTCAATTCCCAAAGGACGAATGGAAAATAGCGAATTGTTTTGACACAAATCCACATTTTTTGGCATCTGGAGTTTTGATTCAAAGCAACAATTCAGGTGGTGGAAGCCCAGTCAAAAGTTTACAGTTGCCAGTTTAGATTGCACCATCCACCTCATTGTGGTGATTAGCCATCCTTTCGACTTTACTCCCCGAGTACTCACTCGGGACAGGCAGGAAAAGCAGGGCGGACTTTGGTTAGTAGATTGTCCGTAACCTTTCAGTTGATCTATGACCTATTGATTATTCATACAAAGATACTGAATTTTCCCACAACATCCAGCATCCAGTCCCAAGTAGCAGCGGTGGATTTGTTTTTGCAGAAAAGGGCTAAAACAACCTCTAATTTACGATTACAACCGACAAAAACAACCGGTTGTTTTCAGAAGAAACAAATACTTACTCTTCTTAACAACCATTTCAATAGAGAACACATGTTAACACCAGAGCCGTGGGCTGTCAATAGGGTTTTGGGACTTTTTGAGGGTTTATTTCCTGTTGCGGAGAATCTAACGTTTTTTTGAACTTTGCAGCTAGTCTGACAAGGATGGTACGAGATTGATTAACATAAAAGTATCAGGTTCTTCAAATTTAGTCTCAGGTGTTACCACTGTAAGTCCATTGTCAGCGGAAATCTTGAATATCGGTACCGCGCCTTTATTCTCTTTGAGAAATGCTGTATAAGGAGTTTCGTCCGTAATCTTAATTGTTTTAATCCGAGCGCCATCAACATACATCTCATTTAGATAGTCGTAATTAGCTTTGTTGTTGAATAGGACACGCCCCGGCAGATGGACTCCGATATGCTTTTTGGATTCTAAAGCCGGCATGTCCACCGGAGGCAGCAGATAGGTGTGAGATGATCCAAATTCCTTGCCGAACTGCAACGCCACCAGATGATTGACGTTATCATCCGAGGTCATTGCCAGTATATTGCCGTAACCGCTGATGTCTACATCATCAATGACATCTGCAGAGAGAGCATCGCCGTAGTAAGCGTTAAGGTCCTTGCGACGGGCATACGCTATATTGGATTTGCTTTTGTCAATGATTAGTGTTGGTATACCGGATTTCTCCAAGGCTGTCGCAATATCTCTAACCCATAGCTGACCGCCTATAAAGACAACTCCTTGTGGATTGGGGTTGGAGATACCGAGTTTCCGGGTGGTAACGGTGGCAAGTAGGCTGCTTGAGATAACGGTGATGATAATGACTGCGAAAGTTATCGGAAGTATTTTCTCCGCGCCAACAATGCCGTTTTCCGCCAGCCGGAAACCGAAGATGGAAGCCACTGAAGCTGAGACGATACCACGGGGCGCAATGCTGGCAAGCAGAGCATAGTTTTTCCATCCTAGTTTCGTCCCCCGGCTGGCGATATAGACCGCGACAGGTCTGGCAACGAAAATTAGTAACAGACAAAAAACAAGGATGGGGACAATCATTGATATTATTGAAGATAAATCGATAGTGGCCGACAGGGTAATGAAAAGCAAGGATATGAGGATCAATCCCAGAGTCTCTTTAAAAGTGATGATATGTCCGATGCTGACCTGTTTTTGATTGGCTAGTATCGCTCCCATGATGACCGCGGTAAACAGACCGGCATCCTGCTGCAATAGTCCTGATACCAGGAATATGCCGATCACCAGTGACAGTACCACCGGCACCTGGAGGAAATCAGGTATGAGGTAGCGGCGTAATAACTGAATTATCAATAAGGCTCCCAGTCCGCCTAGTATGACGCCGATTGCCACTATCTTGACTAGTATAACGACATCTTGAGTCAGGGCTTCCTGCAGGCCGCTTGCTAAAATGAAGCCGAAAACAAGCAGTGCCAGTGTAGCGCCGATGGGGTCGATCAGTATGCCTTCCCATTTCAGTATGGGTCCGATATCACCCCGCAGCCGCAAATGGCGCAGAAGAGGCATAATAACGGTCGGTCCGCTGATGACCAGGATGGCGCCAAGTACGATCGCCAGGCGCCAGTCGAGAGAAAGTATCCAGATGCCGCCCAGACTGGCAATGGCCCAGGTTATAATCACCCCGAAGGTGATGAGCTTGATAACTACCGGCGCTGTTTTGCGGATTTCGCCGATTTTTAAATTGAGACCGCCTTCAAACAATACTATGGCCACAGCCAGGGATACGAAAGGTTGCAGCAGATCACCCAGCAGCTCCTGAGGATCTAACCAGCCAAAAACTGGTCCGGCCAGAATACCCGCGGCAATTAGAATTAAAATAGAGGGCAAGCGTGTTAACCAGCCGATCAATTGGGCGGCTATCCCCAGGAGTAATATAAGCGCCAACCCGGCCATGACATGTTCTGACAACAGCGTACCTCGTAAAGTGATTAAGGTGTCAGAATACTATATAGTAAAGATGCGCCTTGAGCCAAATATTCTTGGAGAAACGTCTTAATGATTATTGAGCGACTGGTAGTCGGTCCAATTGAAGCCAATTGTTATATTATCGGAGATGAGGCCAGTAAGGAAGGGATGGTAATTGATCCGGGCGCCGACGGCAAAAAAATTATCAAACATATCACTGAGTTAGGATTAAGTATTAAATATATCATCTTGACTCACAGTCATTTTGATCATGTATTGGCCACATCTGTGGTCAAGGAAGCTACCGGCGCCCTTTTAGCGGTGCATGAATCTGACTCCAACACCTTGAACGATGGTTTACTGGCTCGCCTTGCCGGAATGGTCACCGTGAAAGTACCGGAGCCTGAAATACTCCTGAGAGGCTGGGACAATCTATCAATTGGCAATCTCAAGTTCACAGTTATTCACACTCCGGGGCATACACCGGGCGGTATTGCTCTTTACGGTCAGGATGTGGTCTTTACCGGCGATACTTTGTTTGAAGCTGGTATTGGCCGTACAGACTTGCCCGGTGGTGATTATGAACAAATTATTGACAGTATTAACAGTCGGCTGATGGTTTTGGATGATGAAATAAAAGTTTACCCCGGGCACGGCTCCGATACGACTATCGGAGCCGAACGCCGGGGTAATCCTTTTTTAGTTAACCCGCCAAGACGGGATTGTTAGAAGATACCTGTCATATTGACGATGACCGGGGCCAGTACCAGTGAGATGATGGACACCAGCTTGATCATGATGTTGAGTGATGGGCCGGAGGTATCCTTCATGGGATCACCGACAGTATCACCGATGACCGTAGCCTTGTGAGCGGCTGATTTTTTGCCGCCATAAGCGCCGGTCTCAACCCATTTTTTAGCGTTGTCCCAGCTGCCGCCAGCATTGGAGAACGCGACGGCCAGGATAAAGCCGGTGACCGTAGCGCCAACCAGGAAGCCACCCAGAGCGATTTTACCGAATAAGAAGGCGACGACTATCGGGGCGAGTACGGTCATAACGCCTGGGGCGATCATCTGCTTGAGGGACTCACGGGTGCAGATATCAACGCACTTGGCGTACTCCGCCTTGCCGGTGCCTTCCATCAATCCGGGAATTTCTTTGAATTGACGTCGGACTTCGTTAACAATGGAGAAGCCGGTTTTACCGACCGCCTGCATGGTCATAGCGCTGAAGACCGATGGTAACATGCCACCAAGGAACAGTCCAACCAAAACCTTTGGGTCCAGCAGACTGATCTGTGATGGGGTGATGCCGACAGCGATGGTATAGGACAAAAGTAGCGCCAGGGCGGTCAGGCCAGCCGAGCCGATGGCGAAACCCTTGCCGATGGCGGCGGTGGTATTGCCCAGTGAGTCCAGCGCGTCGGTGCGTTCCCGTATCTCATGGGGCATGCCAGCCATCTCAACAATGCCTCCGGCGTTATCGGCCACCGGGCCGTAAGCATCGGTGGCATCCTGAATACCCAGGGTGGCCAGCATGCCGACACCAGCCAGTGCCACACCGTAAACATCGCCGAAATTATAGGCGACGATGATGGCAATGACGATGAAGATAACCGGGGGAGCGACGCTCATCAAACCGTTGCCAAAGCCGGCGATAATGTTGGTGGCGGCGCCGGTTTGAGATGCTTCAGCAATTTTAAGGGTCGGTTTGTAGACGTAAGAAGTGAAGTAGTTGGTGCTTTCACCGATGGCCAGACCGGCAGCCAATCCGGCAACGATAGCAACGAACAATCCGAGATCAGCACCGAGCAGGCTGACCGCGGCGAAGGAAAAGATGACTGACAGGATTGCGGCGACGTAGGTGCCGCGGCGCAGCGCGTTCAGGAGTGCCGTCATCTGTAACTTCTCGCTGACGCGAACGGCGAAAATACCGATGATAGAGGCGACTATGCCGCCAGCGGCAACCATCATTGGCAACCACCAGGCGGTCTTTTCATCCGGCACCAGTGACATATCAAGATGTGTGGAGAAAACGGCGATAGTACCAAGTGTCATGGTGGCGATGATGGAATCAACATAGGACTCAAACAGATCGGCACCCATACCGGCAGTGTCGCCGACGTTGTCGCCGACAAAGTCGGCGATGACTGCGGCGTTACGCGGATCATCTTCGGGGATGTTCTGTTCTACTTTACCGACGATGTCGGCACCGGTGTCAGCGCCTTTGGTATAGATACCGCCGCCGACACGGGCAAAGATGGCGACAGTGGAAGCGCCGAAACCATAGCCGGGAATTATGGCCAGGAAATTGGCATCGCCGCTAAAGGCAAAATACAGGATTGACAAGCCGAGGAGGCCGATGGCGACCACGGTCATGCCCATGACCGAACCAGCCCGGAAAGAAACCTTCAATCCGTGGTTCAGGCTGACCGCTGCGGCAGCGGCGGTGCGTGAGTTGGCGCGGATAGCAATGGACATGCCGATGAAACCCGCCAAACCGGAACTGATAGCGCCGAAGACGAAAGATAACGCTACTTTCCAGCCCAGATCAGGCACGACGACAAGGACCAGGGTAACCACGGCGACGAAGATGGCGAGTATGCGATACTCACGTCCAAGAAACGCCAGAGCTCCCTCTTTGATAGCAGCGGCAATTTCCCGGACTTTTGCATTGCCTTCATCCTGGCTAAGTACGAACTTTGCCAGAAAGTAGGCCAGCACAAGACCAAGGATAGCGCTGCCAAGGGCGAGAATAATTGGGTCCACTAGTTCAGATCCCTCCTTTAATTATTTTGCTCTCTATTTAAGCCGGTTGTTAAGCGCGCCTAATTGGTCTTCCAGGCGCTTCTGCTGCAGTGTAAGCGTAAGATCACTGCGGGTTCTCTCTAAAATACCGCGTACCATATCGGTGGTGCGGCGTAAGTTACCGGTGATGGCATCGGGAAAATCCATGGTCACCAATACTTCATAGATGGCGTCCATGTGATTAAGAAGTTCCTCAGCGCGCGACAGATCTCCCTGGCGCAGGCCGTCAAGGATATAACGCCTTAACTCCCCTGTAACTTCACCCATGCCGTTTAGATATGCGGCAGAGTCTACTTTTAAATCCTCAGGTGAAGGAATCGGCTGACCGGTAATGACGGCTAAAGTGATGCGGCCTTCGGCGTATTCCTTCTGGGCATCACGGAAAAAACTGGTGTTTGAAAGTTCATCACAGGCATCAATGCTGGCCCCGGCCCCGGTGATCAATATCTGGGCTTTATTAAGATCCGCTTCGGCTTGGTCGAACTGTTGCCGGTGGATAGCCCGGATAGAGAGTGAACACAAACGGATGGCTTCACGTGAAAGAGGCAGTGATTTCTCACGGGCGGTGTCCTTTGCGGCTAATGACAGCCGGATGCCGCCGGCGATTAGATCAAGCCTTTCATTGAAGCTTTGCGTCATACCGCATGGCTCCGATCTGGAACGACGATAGGGATAGCGACCTTCTTTGCCAGCCTGTTCTTCAACTCACCGGAACACATGAGGTAATCAACGCCGCTTTTTTCAGCTTCTATTGCCTGTTCAATGTTAGCAGCAGAAAAACCGATGAGTTGGTCAATACCGAGCAAACCGCGAAGGACCGCCGGCGGCAGAGAACCGCCATCAACGGCGACGCCGTCTGCTTTGGCGGCCACGGCGATATCAGCAAATTCTCCCACAATGAACATAGCACCGATGCGTTTACATGAATCGGCTGCTTCAGTTGCCGCCGTTAAGAAATCTCCGCGTTTTGAGTTCCCGGGATCCAATTGGACGATGCCGGCATCATCAGGGAAGGAAAGCGATGATTCATCGTTGATGGTTAGAATAAGATATTGGCCGGCTAAACGGTTGGTTTTGTATTGACGGGAGATATGAGAAACAAGTTCTTTTTCAAGAGTGTATACGGCGTAACGTATTTCTTCAATAATAATCCCATCAATACCAGACCCCGGTAAACGAGCCATTTCCTCCAAAACCCTTAGGGATTGTTCAGCCCGGCGTGCGTTTGCGCTAACTGTAGAACAAAGGCTCCCGGCTGATGTTTTTTCAAACTGAGTTTTTCTACCGACATCGCCCGCGCTGTTCCGGGCTGAAAGCAACTCAGGAGTTGAATAAGTCACATTCTCAAGCAGGCGATGACGCTGGGCTTTTAGTTGCAGTGACATGTCCGGAGAATTGAGGCAAAAACGGGAAACATCTTCCATGACGCGCAAGCCCTCGGCAGTGCGGTTCAGGTTGGCGTCAATAATCCTTAGTGTTTGACTATGGAGATGAGTCAAGTAACTTCCGATTGGGCATTCATTCCAGATTATCAAAAAGCGCCTGATTTTAGCATAATCGTCGCGCAAGCGTAAAGGGAAAGTGATAGTGGAGCTATAGCCCAGATGTTGGCCCAGCGAATCAGTCATCGCGGGTGACGGCGTATGGGATGTGTTCCAGTTGATGGCTTGACCCCAGAAATTCAACACCGATAAAGTCTATTCGCCAATCGGCCGGCGCCTCCGGATTTTCGCTCAGGTACTGCTCAGCGGCGCATATCAGCTTTTGCCGTTTGCGCCTGGTTATCGATTCGGCTGGAGTCCCAAAGTCTTTTGTTGATTTAGAACGCACTTCAAAGAATACAATTTCATCCTTATTCAGTGCGATAATGTCCACTTCGGCAAATTCACAACGCCAGTTCGTGGCGATTATGCTGAACCCCGCCTGTTGCAGATATTTTTGAGCAATTAACTCCCCCTGCTTGCCGGACGATATGCGGTTCATAAGAGTAATCTCAAATTACGAACAGGTGCAAACGATTTTCGATGGTAACAAGATGGGCCATGTTTGACTAAAAGTTCAAGATGCCCCCGTGTGCCGTAGCCTTTATGCTGATCCAGCCGGTATTCACCGAACCGTTCGTTAAGGCGGCGCATAAGCCGGTCGCGGCTTACCTTGGCAACAATAGAGGCACAAGCGATTGAAACACAAATAGCGTCGCCATCGACGATGCCTTTTTGAGCCAAAGGAATATCAGGCAGGCGGAGGAAGTCTATCAGCAGTGCCTGGGGTGCCGGAGTCAACTCGGCTACCGCCAGTCTCATTGCCAGACGAGTAGCCGGCACGATACCAAATGTATCGATATAGGTATGGGAAACGATGCCAAGGCCAAAGCTGATGGCGTCAGCGGTAATAATTTGGAAAAGTTCTTCTCTGGTTTCACTTGACAGTAGTTTGCTATCCTGAACATCTTTCAGCCAGCCGCACTTTCTTTGTTTGCCCAATATTACGGCACCAGCCACAACCGGTCCGGCCAGTGAGCCGCGGCCAGCCTCATCCACCCCTGCCACAAGTTTTAAGCCCTGGCGGATGAAGTCTGATTCTTCACGAAAGTGGGGATAAAGGTGTTCCATGCTGGTTCAGCATTATAGCATCGGGGCGGTTAGTGATGCGCGGGCTTTCAGTATTAATTGCGCTTGAAAACGGTTTAGCCCTGTTTTTCAGGTGGTAATATTATTTTTGAATCCATTCTGGTTTTGACATGTTCCCAAATTATATCCGCTATTTTTGATACCGGCTGTGCGGCATCTATTATCAGCCAGCGTGAAGGTTCTTCTTGTGCCAGTGCCAGATAACCATCACGGACTTGTTGGTGAAAATCAAATTTTTCCTGTTCGAAGCGGTCGGCTTGCTGCAAATGCTTGCGTTCCTGACCTTTTTCCACCGGCATATCCAGCAGTAAGGTCAAATCTGGTATCAAACCTTGTGAAGCTATACTGTTAACTGCTTTTACAGTGGACAGGGATAAAGACCGTCCGTATCCCTGATAGACAACAGTTGAATCAATATAACGGTCACAGACGACAATCTTTCCGGCAACAAGAGCCGGTTTGATGACTGTGTTTACAAGTTCAGCCCTTGAGGCATTGAAAAGCATAAGTTCGGCCAGGGGGCCGATAGTACCATGCCTGCTCCATTTGAGGAGACGGGCAATTTCAATCCCCAGATCAGTACCTCCGGGTTCCTGAGTCAGCAACACCTGGTAGCCATTAATTGCCAGACGATCAGCTAAAAGTTTGGCCTGAGAGCTTTTGCCAAATCCATCGCAACCCTCAAAGGTGATAAAAAGCGACAAAATTAATTACTCCTTGAATATATTGACCCTGCGTCTTGGCTCATGGCCTTTGCTGCTTGAACCAAGTTGATTCCGCTCAGCCACCAGGTGTTGTAAACGCCGGATATAGGCGCCTTGGGGACTGAGTTCAACGCTGTCCGCTCCACTTTTAACACGTTGTGCCGCCTCCTCAGCTTCCAGTAATGCCGGGTCAAGCGCGCCGGATTCCTGAGCCTGTTGTGGTTCTCTGCGGCTAAGCATATTCAGGAACTGGCGAAATTGGGCCGGGGTGTGACTTTTGAGGACGTATACCGGCAGACCCTGTGTTTCGGCATCGCGGATACGTTGCGGCCGCCGCCGGAAATAATTTCTGGAGGTTACCAGCATGCCTGCATCATTCAGACGTTCAGTAATACTCAATTTAACCTGCATCTCTTCAGCGATTTCTTCCAACCGACTGCGGTTGATACCAAAAAGATAAAGGCGTGGTATTTCAGGTATAACAACAACGGCGTTTTTTGGATGTCTATCGTTGCGGACTGAATCCGGTTTGATCCGGGTGATTACAACTTCACCGTTTTCATCCAATGACCGGATCTCGGTTTCCGCCGGATGACCGCGCAATATTGCGTCCACCGCCTCGGCGGCGTTAGGGTGAACGGCAACCTGATCGCGCTCCTGGATTTCAACGATAATGTTAAATGTCGGCGGCGCTTTGCGTTCCAATACCGTTTTTTGGGTGCCGCGGCGCTTAGCTTCTTCATCACCCAAAGTGACCGCCTGGATACCACCGATAAGATCGGACAATGTCGGATTCTGCATTAGATTGTCCAGTGTGTTGCCGTGAGCGGTACCAACCAACTGGACTCCTCGCTCGGCGATGGTACGTGCTGCAAGGGCTTCAAGTTCAGTGCCGATTTCATCAATGACGATCACTTCCGGCATATGGTTTTCCACCGCTTCAATCATTACGGCGTGCTGGGCATCAGGCATGGCTACCTGCATGCGGCGGGCGCGGCCGATAGCCGGGTGGGGGATATCACCGTCACCGGCTATTTCGTTGGAGGTATCGACGATAACAACCCTTTTCCTCAAATCGTCCGCCAATACCCGCGCCACCTCACGCAACATGGTGGTCTTACCGACTCCCGGGCGACCCAGCAATAAAACACTGCTACCGGTTTGGATAAGGTCTTCAATGATTTTTATGGTGCCCATAACGGCCCGGCCGACCCGTATGGTAAGTCCTATGACCTTGCCCTTACGATTGCGGATAGCAGAGATACGGTGCAGAGTGCGCTCTATACCGGCGCGGTTATCGCCGCCGAAATCGCTGATCCGGGCGATAACATAGTCAAGGTCAGATTCTGTGACTTCTTCCTGCCGCAATATGACTTCGTACTGGTGCGGCAGTCGGGCTTCCGGTGCCCGGCCGACATCCATAATGACTTCCAGCAGCTGGGTCAAACCAGGGTGTTCGTTCAATGGGCGGCGGATTTCGGGAGGCAGAATATCCAAGAGAGTCCCTAGATCATCTGTGATCAAATTGGCCAAATGCTGCCTCCGCTGTAATTCAATTCCGGTTATATTCTACTATCCGGCCGTGAGAGGGGCAAACACCTTAGCGCAACGGTCGTTTTGCTGGCAGACCACTGCGCCTGGGGTATATATCTGGCGTAGCGGCAATTTTTTCAATTACAATCAACTGGCGTTCATCCGGCAAGCAGTTTAATTCGACTGATATAACCTCTTTGAGTCGACCACCCAGTATTTTTATAGCATTTTGGGCTGAATCCAACTCAGCTTTAGTATCACCTTTCTTCATGGCAATGAGGTGGCCTCCAATGCGGCAGAAAGGCAGGGCAAGTTCACATAATGTGTTGAGCGAAGCGACTGCCCGGGACACGGCGACGTCGTATAACTCTCGATAAAGCTCCTGGTGAGCCGCGTCCTCGGAGCGGCGGTTGATGACCGAAATGTCGGAGAGTCCCAGCTGTCTGATCAGATGAGACAAAAAATCAGCCTTTTTCCCGGTGGCTTCTAGAAGTGACATATCAGCCTTAGGAAAAGCGATTTTAATAGGCAATCCAGGAAAACCGGCACCGCTGCCAATATCGATAATTTTCTTGTCACAGAGATCAATACCAGAGTGAATGACCGTAAGTGAATCCAGGAAGTGAAGACTTTGGATTTCAGCGCAGCCGGTGATCGAGGTCAGATTGAAACGTTCATTCCAGATAATCAGTTCTGTCAGGTATGTGTGAAAAAGTGCATATTGCTTTTCATCCAGCAAGTGCCCGAGTTCACCGGCGCCGCTATGTAATATCGGCAGTCTCTCAACCATAAAAAGATTATAACATTTTGGTCATGGCTGCCGGGTTGTGTTATGCTTAGGTACCAGACCGCTAGGGGTGCGCGCCGCTGAGAGTCTCCGGGATTGGGGACAACCCTGGCACCTGAACTCGGTAATGCGAGCGTAGGGAAGCGGAGGTGTTTGCCAGGGTCTGGAATAAAGCTCTGGTTTTTTTAATGACCACTCAAATGAAACGAGCCCGTGAGGGCATAATTACTCCCCAAATGATGGCCGTGGCCGCAGCTGAAAACGTGAGCAGCGAGTTCATACTTGAGGGCGTCGCTGAAGGCACTATCGTTATTCCGGCAAATATCAACCATCTTCATTTGAATCCCTGCGGTATCGGGCGGGGGTTGCGTACCAAGGTAAATGCCAACATCGGTACCTCATCTGATTGTATTGATGTGGATTTGGAATTAACCAAATTGGCAGCGGCGCAGGATGCCGGGGCCGATACTGTAATGGACCTTTCCACTGGTGGTGACCTGCCGTTCATCCGAAAGAAGATTTTGGCAAAATGTGCTGTCGCTCTGGGCACGGTTCCAGTATATGAGGCCGGGGTGTTTGCCCGCCTCAGCAAGGGATCCATGATTGAACTTACGGCTGACGATTTGTTCAGTGTTATTGAACGTCATGCCCGTGAAGGCGTTGATTTCCTGACAGTTCATTGCGGAGTCACTCTGAACACCGTTGCACGGCTGAAACAGCAGGGGAGGATAACAGACATCGTTTCTCGCGGCGGGGCGCTTTTAGCCGGCTGGATGGTTTATCATGAGCAGGAAAATCCACTGTTTGAGCAATATGACCGCTTGCTTGAAATTTGTGCTAAAAATGATGTTACCTTGAGTTTGGGTGATGGACTTAGGCCGGGTTGTCTGGCTGATGCTACCGACCGCGCTCAAATTGAAGAACTCTTAACGCTGGGAGAACTGGTTGACCGCGCCCGGCAGGCGGGCGTTCAGGTGATGGTGGAGGGACCAGGTCATATACCGCTAAATATGATCCAGGCAAACATAGAATTACAGAAATCAATTTGCAAAGGAGCGCCGTTCTACGTGTTGGGGCCTCTGGTGACCGACATAGCCGCAGGCTATGACCACATTACAGCGGCCATTGGCGGTGCCATGGCGGCGATGTACGGGGCGGATTTCCTGTGCTATGTCACTCCTGCAGAACATCTTTCATTGCCGGATGTGGATGATGTCAGGAACGGAGTCATGGCCTCAAGGATTGCCGGTCATGCCGCCGATATTGCCAAAGGTATAAAGGGTGCTGCTGAATGGGATTTGAGCATGGCTAAGGCCCGGAAAAGCCTGGATTGGCAGACCCAGGCTAAACTTTCAATTGATCCTGAACTTAGTCTTAAACGGCATGCTGCCCAGTATTCCTCCGGTAACGCCTGCACCATGTGCGGTGAGTTTTGTGCCATGGAGACGGCGGAGAAATATTTAGGGATAAAAGCGCCCCGGTGTTGAGATTTATTGGATAACGGATTTAATTTCGGTAGAATCTTTGGCATCCAGTTTAGGATTCATTATTCCTGGGTATTTATTTACTTTCTAATTACCGTTTTTCTGGCCTTGCAGGTATTTCCCGGTGCTGTCCCAAAAGAAACCGATGTTACCTTCTGGGTGATGGGGGCAGTGACCGCGCTGCTGTTTTTTCTTTCAGTTCTTTTTCATGAAGCGGCGCATGCCCTGGTTGGACAAAACAACGGTATACCGGTGAAGAGTATCACCCTGTTTCTATTTGGTGGAGCCGCGCAGATGACTCGTGAACCTCAAACGGCGGCGGCAGAATTAAAAATGGCGCTGGCCGGACCGATGACCAGTCTGGTGTTGGCGGCAGTGTTTTATGGCACCTATTATTATTTTCTGGGCACTGTAAATGTCTTGGCGGCCATAGCTCTGTGGCTGAGTCAGATAAATCTGATCGTTGCCGTCTTTAATATGCTGCCGGGTTTTCCTCTGGATGGCGGAAGGATATTTCGGGGATTATGGTGGCATTTCCGTCATGACTACGAAAAGGCCACCAGGGTTGCCATCTTTATCGGCAGGATATTCGGTTTTATTATTGTTGGTGCAGGGGCATATTTCATCATTTACTATAGTGACTGGCTGGCTGGAATATGGCTGGCGGTAATCGGCTTATACCTGGAATACTCTGCCCGTACCAGTCTTAAACAGTTTGAAATGCAACTTTGGCTTAAAGGCTGGAACATTTCAGATGTAACGAATTGGGACTGCCCTATTGTCAGAGGCGGTCTTACTACTAAAGAGTTAAAGCAGCAATATCCCAATTGCCGCAGTTTCTGGGTGGAAGAAGATGGGCAGACTGCCGGTGTATTATTATTATCTGAAGCTGGAGATTTAGCCGGAGTAAAAGCCATAAAAGAATTGTCTCAACCGATTGAGGCGGCTCTTGAGATTACTTCTGAAACGGGTTTATTGACTGTTGTCCAGGAGTTCAATGAGACTGATAAAGATTTTGCGGTGGTAATCGGTCATAATGGACAGCGAGGTTTGTTGTTTCTAGATAGTCTGGTGGATCTGGTAAACCAAAAAATGAAGAGTGCTGCACAGAATCAGGCTTAGTACGCACAGCCATTACCCTGTCTTGCCCGGTGACAGGCAGGGTAATATACTGATAAGTACTATGGTTTTGTGAGCGCTGATATAATAAAAGCAGTGTGTCTTTAAGCAATAATTAACAAGTTTATGGCCGGGTGTATTGGCGAAATTAGAAAAGAGGAATAAATGACTTCGGAAAAAAGCAATCAACCTTCGACACTTGTTGACGCTGCCTTGCGTTATCTGGCTTCACTATCTGCTGCAAAGAGAGAGTCGGTTACGCCTGCGATAATGAATTTTGTCCGCTGGTATGGTGGCGATAAGTCGGTGGGCACTCTTTCAGCGCTCAAGTTGTCAGAATATGCATCAGGGCAACCCGCTGGTGAAGAAGCGGCTTCTAAACTTAGAACAGTAAAGGATTTGTTTCTTTATTTTGGTAAGCAGGGTTGGACAGAGACTAGCATGAGCACTCACTTGAAGATTAAAAGGACACCTGTAAAAGTAGCTGGAACTGCCCGAAGATCGGCAAGTGTAGATAAGCTGGTCTTAACCCCGGAAAAGCAGAACGAACTAGAAACCGAACTGGCACTGCTAAAAGAAAAACGTATTCACATTCTGGACGACATTAAACGTGCCGCGGCAGACAAGGATCTTAAAGAAAATGCCCCCTATCATGCGGCCAGAGAGGAAAAAGCCAAGCTGGATGGTAAAATCGAGGAATTGGCCACTTTATTGAAACACGCGGTCATAGATAGCGAACATAATTATGCAGCTGGCAATAAAGCTGAACTTGGCCGCTGTATCACCATGAAAGAATTAGCTACGGGCGCAATTTGCGTCTATACTTTGGTGATGCCCAGGGAAGTGAATCCCAAGAGTGGGCGAATTTCCCCTGCCTCTCCCATCGGTAAGGCGCTAATAGGCCGGACTATCGGCGAAACCATTGAGGTAGTGGCGCCGGCCTATACGTTTCGGTATACGATAGAAGCCATAGAATAGCTTAAAAGTATAAGGAGTCTGGCATGCGGTCATCGTTCCGCTTGGGGCGAATTCTTGGTATAGAAATTGATGTTCATATCTCGTGGTTGTTCATCTTTGTCTTTTTAACCTGGTCGCTGGCGGAAGGCTATTTTCCTCTGGAGACTGTTTTACCTGGTCGTGACACCTTTGTCTATTGGCTTCTCGGGATTGTGGCTTCCTTGAGTTTATTTGTTTCGGTGCTGGCTCATGAACTTGGCCACTCTATTATTGCCATGCGCAACGGTATTCCGGTCAAGAATATTACCCTTTTTATTTTTGGTGGCGCCTCTAACATCACCAAAGAAGCTGAGACTCCGGGCGCAGAATTCCGGATGGCGTTGACCGGACCGTTAGTTAGTTTTATCCTCTCCGGCCTGCTTTTTTTGATTTTCTTTGCTACCGGACGGGAGGCTACAGCACTCAACGCCGTGGTTATTTACCTGGCTCAAATCAACCTGGTACTTGGCGTTTTCAATCTTCTACCTGGATTCCCGCTGGACGGCGGCCGGGTTTTCCGTTCTATCTTGTGGAAGATCAGCAATGATGAAGCTAAGGCTACAAAAATTGCCGCCGGTA
The DNA here is from genome assembly GCA_001005265.1 of Dehalogenimonas sp. WBC-2. Classification (NCBI taxonomy): domain Bacteria; kingdom Bacillati; phylum Chloroflexota; class Dehalococcoidia; order Dehalococcoidales; family Dehalococcoidaceae; genus Dehalogenimonas; species Dehalogenimonas sp. WBC-2. Next base: position 1,027,230 of record CP011392.1, on the reverse strand, counting down.
CCGGTCAGGTAATTGCCTATATATTAATCTTTGGCGGTATCGCTCTGGCTTTTGTCATCGGTATCAGTGGGTTATGGCTGGCACTCATCGGTTGGTTCCTGGCTTCGGCAGCGACGGCTAGTTATCAGCAATCGATACTCTCAGAATCCTTGAAGGGCACCAAAGTTAAAGAGATATCCAAGTATTCTGTTGCAACAGCGACGGATGATCTGACAATAGAACAAGCCATGACGATGATGCTGGGACATGCGCAGCGTGCGCTACCCGTCATCGTCAATGGGAAAATGGCCGGATTGTTAAGTTTGACTGATGTAAAGAAAGTGCCCAAAGAGTCATGGCCGCATGAAACTATAGTTAGAATAATGACCCCGATAAGTGAAGTACAGGCAGTGTCTCCGGAAGATGAACTAATGACGGCTTTTGAATTATTGCAGTCGACAGGGTTCAACCAAGTAGCAGTACTGCAGAACGATGTTTTTAAGGGATTCGTGTCCAGAGCTGATTTGCTGCAATATATTAAAATGAAGCACGACCTGACAAAATAAGGGGAATTTAACAAAGCGTTTAGCTAGATGATCAGCGGATGCTAAGTTAAGTGAGTTTTATGCTTTGGATTGAATTAATGGTCAGGTCTTAACAAGAATAGTACTATTAATTAACCTTTGCTGGCGACTTGGTCTAAGCGATGCAAGGCCTGGTTAGATATCCAATTTGTTTAATAGTTACTTGCCAACGTAAATAATATGGTCTTTGTTGATGGCTACAAAACTCAAGCGATCAATGCCGCTTTCCAAAGGCGGATCAAAATCCACATCAGTTAAAGGGATGAATTGGTCGGTGTGGTTCAGAGCGTCCTGCATTTCTTCCCACATCTCACTGTGCATATTACCGGTTAGGACGATGTGCGGTAAATTTATGGTGGCCTGTAGCGGCTTTTTGCGACGGAGCGGATGCATGTGTGTCGGAGACTCAGGAGTCACATCGTTTTGCTCCCCTACAAAGAGAATGCTATTCTTTCGGACATAGGCTGTGTCCATGTGGAGATTGGAATTGTTGTTCTGGGAATAATTCACCTCAAAAAGAGGTAGGAAATCCGGAGATGTTTGTAACTTAGAGGTGTGAAACCCTTTGTTTAGCGCGTCTAGCAGGCGCTGTTGAGGCTGACATAAAGTAAAGCCGGAAAAAATACCGCTGGTGGTGTAGATGAGAACCCGTACACGGCGGAAATGCCTGCCATCATAATTATTTAACGTTTCGTTTGACGAATCAGAGGTGGTCACACTGCCTCCTGCGATAAAACTCGCATCAGTTTAGACCAGTATATCAAAAAAACCAAGAAGTTTTATTAAGCCAACCAATAATGCAATGCTACACAACACAACGCCCACGGTCGCCAAGCCTTTATTTCGGGATTGCGTCCGACCGGCCAGTCCCAGAAAAAAACCCACGACTGCCAACGGAACAATGAACCAGTGCAAAAAGCCTAGATAGGGCAAAAAAGCGACAAAAATAGCAAATAAACTGATAATACCAATAATGAGACTTGTAACGCTCAAATGATTTTCTCCGCTGTGTTTTCAGTAATAGAACCGGCTAATCTATAGCTGGCTCAGGGGCGATCAGCATATAGCCAACACCATGCTTGTTTAGTATGATTCGCGGGTTATCAATGTCTGTCTCAATCTTCTGACGTAATTGCCTGATGTAGACCCTGAGTGCGGCGACGCAATCAGGATAACAGTCGTTCCAAAGAGCTTCAGCGAGCATGGCATAAGTCACTACTCCGCCGCTGTGTTGCATCAGTTTATTCATAATTATTTCTTCGGTGCGGGTCAAGGATATCTCTTTATCTGGCATGTGCAGTATGCCGGTGGCTGGCGACAGCCGTAGGCCTCCAGCGGAAAGGGCTGAATCCTGACTTGGCATTGCAGAACGCCGTAATAGTGCTTTTATGCGGGAAAGCAGTTCCATCTGCCGAAACGGCTTGGCCAGGTAATCATCGGCCCCTGCTTCCAGACCTTTGACGATGTCAAACTCGTCTTTGCGGGCGGTGAGAATAATGATTGGGAGATCGGAGAATTTACGGATACCCTTCAAAGTATCGAAACCGCTTATGTCCGGCAGTCCCAGATCAAGAATGGCAACATCCGGCCGGTGCTCACGGGCCAAAGTGATGCCCTTGGTACCGGAATCAGTTGAAATGAATTCCATATCCGGCCAGCGCATACGGAAAGCCCAGGATACCGAATCAACGATCTGAGAATCGTCTTCTATCATCAGTGCTTTCATAGTTGCTCCTTGTTTTTGCCAAAGGCACAGAAAAACCAAAAACCGCGCCTTGTCCTGGCGCACTGTTAACCCAAACCCGGCCGCCGTGTAATTGAATGATCATCTTAGACAAAGCAAGCCCCAGACCCATGCCGCTGAGGCGTTCAGTGCCGTTCTGCGGTACCCGGTAATAAGGTTCGAACAGGCGCTTTTGACCTTCCTGGCTGATACCGGGTCCATTATCAGTTACCTCAATATTTAAATCTTCCGGTGTGCCGTATGCCTTAAGGCTTATGTGGCCTTTCTCCGGAGTGTATTTTATTGCATTTATGACATAATTATACAACACCTGTCGCAAACGGTCGTCATCTATATGAACTGGAGGTATATCCCCGATGATATTGATGTCCAGTGATTGGTGTTTGCGTGCCGCCGCTGGCTTGAGCATCTCTATAATATTTTGCAACAGCGGCCGGATATCAGTTGTAACAGGATTAATTGTCAAGATTCCAATCTCACCCCGCGTTACGTCCAATAGTTCATCTGTCCGGCGGTCAAGATTCTGTGCTGCCCGGAAAATATTTTTTGCCAGGTCCTGCCGGTGATCACCAACCAGTTCGTCAACAAACAATTCGGCGGAAGCTAGTATGGCCGTTAGTGGTGTTTTTAGTTCATGCACCAGGGCTCTATTAAATTCAGCCCTGCGCTGGATTTCGCGGTCAAGTTCATCGTTGGCCAGTTTTAGGGCTATTGTTCGTTCCGCGACCTCGATTTCCAGTAGTTCCCGCTGCCGTGCTATCGTTCTGAGTCTTAAGTAATAAACTCCGTAAGCAATAAGAACGCCAAGCGTGGCGGCGACCATGTTTACCCACCAGTCTGAGGGTACTGGTAAATCCATGCTGTCAAAAAGGTATATCGGATTTCCATTGTGAGTTGAAGTGTAATTTGTTTCCAATGAGCAGGTGGGGCTGGTGGGTGGCAAGGAACTGGCATAAACGGGTGATCCGGCCAATAAAAAGACCATCAGCAGGATGTTAAACGAGATGAGAAAGAACGCGTGAATCTGAAATGAAGTATCTGTAGAAAACGAATAACGTTTATGCATATCGGCATTTTATTATATTGTAACTCTAGTGGCAATCAGATGCGCCCCAAAAAAACAGCCTCGCCAATTGGCGAGGCTGTTGAATAGGAAAAAGAAGCTAGTCTTCCAGAAGCGAAGGGATATCTTTGCCCATATCGTTTATATCTTCAAGCTTGTGACGTAATTCCACTTGGCGTTGTTTAATAATCGGGATCAGGCTCAGAGAATCGGAGTAGAAGTTTCGGACTCTTTCCACGTCGGAGAGTTCGGAAAGAATGACAGTTACGGTCAATCTGTTGGAGCCGCGGGGATAGTCACCATTTCGGATAATGGCATTGGGACATAACTCCCGCATCCATTCATTAAGTTCCCGCATCATGTCCATGTTCATTTCTTTGGCCGGTGCTGAAACCAGATATATAGCGCGTCCGGCGTCCTTGGGATTGCACTTTAATGACATTTCACTGATGGCTTCATCCATGGCCTGGATACCTCTGTGAGTCTCGGAAGTTTTTTTACGGAAGTCAGTGCTGCGTTCAAATAAACTGAATGATTTACTGAGGTCGGATTGACCTGAACCCAAAACTGACCATCCGGAAAGAGTCTGGATAATATCGCCAGCATCCAAAGTCTTGGCACCGATAAACTTTGGATTTTTTTCCTCACCTGCGCACAACAAATCATAAAATGGTTCAACAATAAGCTCATTGATGCGTGACATGTTGTTGCCTAGTGATGCGTCCTTCATAACATAGCGCTGATTATCAACAAGAAACACACAGTCTGAGATAGAATAAATAGATTTGAGGCAGACAGCTGAGTTGTAGGAGGCCCGCTCTTCAGTGTCTCGTTCATGTTCAAAAGGCAACGCCAGCAGTGAATAGAGAGGCTTGTCAGGATAGCGCTCTTTTATGCGTTGGGCGATGATAGAAATAGAGCCGGAACCAGTGCCGCCAGCAGAACTGGCTGCCAGAAGAAAAGCATCTGCTTCATAGAAGTGACGGGCGCTCCTTAAGGCGTCGATAACTTTGTCAGCATCAGCCCGGGCTACCTCTGCGCCGAGTTCATTGATCTTGCCGACGCCATGACCGCCGGTTTTGCGTCCTCCGATCAAAATCCGATGCTGATAATCCGGTTCAATGGTGGTGAGCCCGGTGAGATCGGCGGCGTCGGTATTGACGGCAAAAATTCCTGGGCATATTTCAATGCCGCGTTGGCTCTGCGCCCTTTTATTAATACGGGCGAATTCATCAGCTATTCGGCTGCCAGCTTGGCCTAATCCAACCACTATCAGCTTCATTAAACCCTCCAAACGATAACTTCTAAGGCCATTTTAGTTTTACGCGGCCACAGTGTCAACCATAACTACGGTAATTGGTTAGTAATAGCAAGCTACATAGAACAAGCGGGTGAATTATCGCACCCGCTTGTTAGCAAATTCCAGAGCGTTATTATTTGTTGCCGATGAAGGCAGCCAGGTCACCCAGGCGGGTGGAATAGCCCCACTCGTTATCATACCAACCCAGCACCTTGACCATGTTGCCTGCCATGACCATGGTTGAAGGTGCATCGATGATACAGCTAGAGGGATTGCCCTTAAAATCAGAGCTAACCAGTTCTTCTTTGCAAAAAGCTAAAATACCTTTTAGATCGCTGGCCGCCGATTGTTCAAGTGCGGCATTGACCTCGGTAGCAGTAACGTCACGGCCGACAATGGCCGTTACATCCGCAATTGATACGCTGCCCACTGGCACTCTCAGGGAAATGCCATGAATAAGTCCTTGCAGTTCAGGGATTACCTGAGCAACCGCCTTGGCGGCCCCGGTAGAAGTAGGGATGATGTTCAACGCGGCGGCTCTGGCGCGCCGCAGGTCTTTGTGATAAACATCCAGCAGGCTCTGATCATTGGTATAGGCGTGGACGGTATTGATCAGGGCCTTTTCAATGCCGAATTTGTCAAATAGAACCTTAACGATAGGGGTAACACAATTGGTGGTGCAGGAGGCATTTGAAATGACTACATGTTCTTCTGGCCGGTAGTTTTGCTGGTTGACACCCATGACTATGGTTATATCGGCGTTGGCGGATGTAGTGGAGATGATCACCCTTTTAGCGCCGCCTTCAAGATGCCAGGCGGCTTTGGCACGGTCTGCAAAGAGCCCTGTGGATTCGATGACAATATCGACGCCGTAATCCCGCCATGGGATTTTGTTAGGTTCTCTGACCGAAAAAGCCTTAACGGTCTTGCCATCAACGATGATGGTGCCGTCACCGCTTTCAACCGTGCCGTTATAGGCGCCGTAACTGGTATCATATTTTAATAGATGAGCATTGGTGGCGGTGTCAGCCAGATCGTTGATAGCCACAACTTCGAGTTCATCCGGGTGGTATTTTTTCATAGCGCGGAAAGTCAGCCGGCCGATACGTCCAAAGCCATTGATACCAATACGGGTCACCATAGAGATTCCTCCTTTTTATTCGGTTATTACGGGGGTTGGTTGTACTTGAGGCGCAACATATCAAGAAAGGCTTCCAATCGGGTTTTCAGGTGCTGGCTCAGACCGAAGTCCGTGTTGCCTTCAATGGTCAGAATAGGGACTCCAAGTTCCAGCCGGAACATTATATCACCGATGGCTCGGTGGCAAAAGGATTGAACATAATGGATGATGCCGTGTAAACCCCGCTCTGAGACAGCAGAATTTATATCTTCCAGCCTCATTCTTGTGGAATACGGGTAAGTATATCTGGCATATTGTTCGCTAAGCCCAGTGACAGCGTATGGCATGGAAAATTGTCTTGCCACTTCGTTGAATACGACCCGTCCGCCGTATCGTTCTATAAACGGATAGAGTTCAGCGGCATAAACCGGCGGCACACCAATAAGTCCGAGCCGTAATTCATCATTGGGAAAAGGGTCTCTTACAGCGGCATGATCTATTGCCAGCTTCAATTTTGAACGATAATCAGCTATATCGCCGTTAAAATCTGAAGCTGAAACCAGCCAGGAATGGTTTTCTTGGCCGCTGGCCACATTCTGTTGCCATGTTAACCGGTCCAGTTGCGTGGTAAGTTCCCTGATTGGCAATAACTCCCGGCGAGTCCTTTCCGCCATTTGCAGGGTGATATTGAATGCTGTTGCCAGGTCATTTATCGCGGTCTCAACTGCCGCTTTATGCGGAACTGCTGGAAAGGCAAAAGGGATTGTTCTAACCCCCTGTATCTGTAGCACTTCCATCAGCATTAATGTATTGGAGCAGTCGCCGCCGGTGACACAGATGACTTCATCAATACCGTGTTTAAGCGTGGCACCGTAAATGCCCTTGATCCAGGCACAGGTGTTAAGCGGGAAACCGGCCTTTTCAGCAATTGTGATAAGCGCTAATGGATTCTGGTCACTGACAAAAAGATTGTTCAGGTCTACAGGAACGTCTCCTGCTGCAATGATGACCTCAACAGGTACGGTGGTGGTTATGCCAATACGCTTCACAATTACAATTATAGCCTAATTGACTCAGGGATCTCTCTTCGAATTGATTCAGCTGTGGTACCCGACAGCTGATTGTAAGACTTAAGGCAGACGGGCTATAATTTTTCAGGTGCGGCAAACGGTTAATGAATTAGAGTGATTCGAAGGAGCTGACAAATGGAGTTTACGGAAGTTATCAAGCGGCGTTACAGCGTGAGAGCATACAGATCAGAACCGGTTTCAGACGATGTCTTGGCGCAAGTGTTTGAAGTCGCCCGCCTGGCACCGACAGCGGCAAACCGCCAAGCGTTTAAAATGGTTGTTATCCGGACCAAAGGCCGGGAAGCTGATTTGCAGCAGATTTATCCCAAACAGTGGTTCACCCAGGCCCCGGTGCTGGTGTGTGTATGCAGTGTCTCAGGTAAAGCCTGGAAACGGAGCGACGGCAAAAACTATGCCGATGTTGATGCTACTATAGCCATGGACCATCTGGTTTTGGCAGCCACTAATCTGGGTCTGGGCACCTGCTGGGTAGCGGCTTTTGATGTAGATGCCGCCCGCCGTATTCTTGATATCCCCGAAGAGTGGGAACCGATAGCCTTCACCCCACTGGGCTATCCTCGTGACACACCCCCAACTAAGACACGGCGGCAGCTTGCTGAACTGGTGGTCTATGACCGGCAAACAGAGTAGCGGTTATCCCACAATTATCGCTCGCTAACCTGATTTTGGAGACAGCGCTGTGCTTAGTTGCCAGCCATCATATTGTTACCGTCCGTTGAAGGTTGCTCTTCCTGCGTATTGGGCTTCGGCTCCAAGCTCTGCCTCAATGGCCAGCAACCGGTTGTATTTGCAGGTACGCTCACCGCGGCAGGGAGCACCGGTCTTGATCTGCCCGGTCGATAGTGCCACAGAGAGGTCAGCGATAGTGGTGTCTTCGGTTTCGCCGGAGCGATGACTGGCAATGGCTGTCCAACCTTGATGATGGGCCATATTGATGGCGTCTATAGTTTCGGTCAAAGTGCCTATCTGGTTTGGTTTAATCAGGATCGAGTTTGAAGATTTTTCATCTATTCCCCGCTCTAGGCGTTTGATGTTGGTAACATAAAGGTCGTCGCCAACAAGTTGCACCCTATCACCTATCTTTTTAGTCAGCAAGCTCCAGCCTTCCCAGTCATCTTCAAAAAGAGCGTCCTCAATACTGATGATAGGGTAATCAGCAACCCAGTTGGCATAGAACTCTATCAATTCAGCGGATGAAAGTTTTTTACCTTCTCTTTCCAGGAGGTAGCTGCCGTTCTGGAAAAGCTCTGAAGCGGCTGAATCGAGAGCTATAAAACAGTCTCTCCCTGGTATGTAGCCAGCTTTCTCTATGGCTTTTATGATGATTTCAACGGCCTCGGCGTTGGACTTGAGAGACGGGGCAAATCCTCCCTCATCCCCAACGTTGGTGCTGTAACCCTGTTTTTTGAGCAGAGCTTTAAGTGTATGGTAAATCTCTGTACCCATGCGAAGAGCGTCAGAAAATGTCGGTGCGCCCACCGGAGCGATCATAAATTCCTGGAAATCAGTGGAGTTGGCAGCATGACGCCCACCGTTAAGTATATTAAGCAGTGGTACCGGCAGAGAATATCGGCCCTGGGGGTTAAGGTAGCGGAACAATGAAATGCCTTGGGAATTTGCGGCTGCCCGCGCTGTTGCCAGAGAGATAGCCAGAATGGCGTTGGCTCCCAAACGGCTTTTATTATCCGTGCCATCAAGTTCGGTCATAATGGTATCAAGAGTTCTTTGCTCAGTGGTCTTTCCAATTAGAGCTGCAGCAATCGCGGAATTGATATTGTGGACTGCTGTGAGTACCCCCTGTCCATTGTATCGATGGGGGTCTTTGTCCCGTAATTCTACGGCCTCATGACTACCGGTGCTGGCGCCGGATGGCACCGCCGCCCAGCCGGTGGTATCATCAGACAGGATGACGGTAGCGGCCACAGTGGGATTGCCGCGTGAATCCAGGATTTCATGGCCTTTGACGCTTTTAATAGTTAACATGAGTTTTCTCCCGATTCTGCTATTCTGCGGTTTCTTGTATTTTTGCTATAGCCATAGCCACCGCCTCATAGGCGGAGGTGGCACGAATAATAAAGTCATCGGTTTCACCGCACCGCGACAGTTGCCATGTCTCAATGCCGATAACAGGAATGCCGGAGATACGAGCAAAAGCGATTTCTGACAGGGTACCGTAACTTCCGCCTATTGCGATGACCGCTTGACCGCTCTTGGCGACGATGGAATTACGGCTATAACCTAACCCGGTTACAATGGGAATCTGGACGTAAGGATTGGCCTGTTCCCGGTGCTCGCCAGGTATAATGCCAATGGTCAGACCACCGGCTTCCACCGCTCCCCGGCAGACGGCTTCCATGACACCCCCCGCACCGCCGCAAACCACCGCGACGCCGTGCTCAGCCAGTTCCCGGCCGACTTCTTCAGCTACTTTAAGATCAGCGGCAGTGGCTTTTGAAGCGCCGATTACCGAGATGAAATAACGTGGTTTCATGCGTGCGGATTATATCATTGGCTCTAATCTCAGGCAAAAAGTGATTTTGAAGTAAATGGTTTCCAAAAATATGTATCAAAGCTGTTTTTGATATATTAATATAGATGATGGATGTTTGGAGATAAAAGATGGAAGATTGCTTCGGGAAAAATTCAGACTGTGGGGAATGGGTCGATATTTCGGTCACTTTGTGTGATGGTATGACAACCTGGCCTGGTGATCCCCCGGTAAATCTCTGGCGCGTTCAAGATTTGGAAAAAGGCGATAGTTGTTCAACGTCTCAGATTACATTAGGCTCTCATTCCGGCACCCATGTGGACGCACCGGGGCACTACATCAAAGGAGCGGCCACTGTTGACCAATTGGCGGGTGTATTGCTGGGACGCGCCCGGGTAATTGAAATTGGAGATAGGGAGTGCATCAGGCTGGAGGAACTGCGCCGCCATCAGTTGCGCCGGGGTGAGAGGATTCTATTCAAAACAAGTAACTCGGCTTTATGGAGTCAAAGCAGTGCGTTTTATGAAAATTATGTTTACATAACTGCAGAAGCTGCTCAATATATCGTTGATAAAGGCGTCGCCGTCATCGGGGTTGATTATCTTTCGGTCGGCGGATACTATCATGACGGTTGTGAAGTCCACCGCATATTACTGAACGCAGGTATCTGGATCATTGAGGGCTTGGACCTGTCGGCAGTAGGCGCAGGGAGCTACGATTTGGCCTGTTTACCTTTGAAAATTTATAAGGGTGATGGCGCGCCAGCGCGGGCCGTAATAAGACGAAGACCGGAACCATGGAAATCCAAGACTTTGCCAACATTCGATAAGACTGATTGATTTATTCGCCCGATATAACAGTTTAACTCTTAAATGGTGTTCTCGTCAGGTGATACTGTCGGACTGGTTAAATCGAAGATTACAGTTGTAACATCTGGTGTGTTCAAGTCGCCGTCGGCCTCCAACGCTCCTGCATGATAGGCTGGCGGGGCTGTTGCTTGTTTAAGTTCCACCAATAGCATAGCCGCCAGCACCAGGGCGGCGCCGAAGATGATGCGTACTGTAAGATGTTCTCCGGCAAAAAGAACGGCGAACAAACCGGCAAAAACCGGCTCCATAGTAATAATTATAGCCGTTCGGGATGGCGAGATGAGAGACTGCGCCCATGTCTGGATAAGAAAGGCGGCGGCGGTGGCAAAGATAGCAGTCAAGCCAACTGCCGCCCATGCGGCGGTGTCAGGAGGCATGGTCAGGCCGTCCGGTAGGGTGGCTGCCAATGACATCACGGCAACAAAGGCTATTTGCAGTACTGCCAAACCATAGACATCATGTTGGCCGGACCAGGCTCCAAGGCCTACGATATGCAGGGCGAATAGAAGAGCGCATAGAAGAGTAAGCAATTCACCGCCGCCAATGCTCCAGCCGTAGAGACTCAACAACGCCAATCCGATGGTGGCCAGCACCACTGCTGACCACACCCTGGAGCTGATTGTCTTGCGTAAGAGGACTGCGGATAGTATCGGGGTGAACACTACGAACATACCGGTAATGAAACCGGAAACAGCCGCAGAGGTCTGCTGTAGTCCAAAAGTTTGAGTTATATAGGCCAGTCCTAGAGCCAGACCAAGCATTGTCGACCTGAATAATCCCAACCGGGTCATGCCGCGGAGACATTGCGGGCGTATGGCAATCATAACCAGAGCGGCGACAGAAAAACGTACTGCCAAAAAATCCATCACCGGCATCCGCGATACGGCGTCCTGGACCACGATAAAAGTTGAACCCCATATAGCTGCGATACCCATTAATGCGGCGGCGGCTAATTTGGGTGATTTATTCCATCCGGATTGTAGAGACATAGAACACCCTTTTAATTAATAAATCGGATTATATCAAAATGATCGGATTCTGTTGTTAGCTATGCTAGGCGGGTCATGATATCTTTAATTCAGAACATGGCGCAACTGGATATGTTTGGAAACTATGGCTATAGCAGGGCATTCTTTACGTAAAAGATGTGTCAGTGGATTTTAGTATGGTGTTTGGTTCCGGGGGAATAATACCCCTTTGGAGGGCATATCTGAGCAATTGGCTTTGATTCTTAACATCAAGTTTGCGCATTAGGTTTGCCCGATGGGCTTCAACAGTCCGTGGGCTTATGAACAGGCGCTTGGCGATATCGGCACCGGTGCAACCTCTAACCACCAGGTGGAGTACTTCGCGTTCCCGGGTTGATAATTGCTCGTAAGCATCGATGACACTTTCAGTTTCAGTTTGCTTAATATAGGACGCTATCGCTCGCTGTGACAGTGATGTTGACAGGTAATGCCGGCCAGCCATTACTTCACGTACAGCGTTGACGAGTTCATCGACGGTGGATTCTTTGAGGACATAGCCTCGTGCCCCTGCGCGAAGTGCGCCTTGTACATAGATTTCGTTACTGTACATAGAAAGCAGAATGATCGAAGTTCGTGGAGATCTTTTGATCGCCTGATGGCACACCTCTATCCCTGAGATACTGCCGAGCATAAGATCAACAACAAGAACATCAGGGTGGAGAGTCTCTACCAGTTTCACTGCATCTAAACCATCTTCATATTCGCCGATGACTTCAAAATCAGCCTGTATTTCGAGCATAGCTTTGATGCCGCTACGTACCATAGAGTGGTCATCCGCAAGAATAATAGTAACGGTCATAATACTCCACTAGGGAAGTGAACTATGACATGTTTATTCACCATGAGGTGATTATATCTCAGGGTATTCTTAATTGCCAAAGTCTGGTGTCCACATTGAGAAAATGTGAACTTAAAGTGGGCAGGTATACAACAGTAAAAATAGGGGTTAATTTAGTCAAGATTAGGTAATTTTACGGATTTCCCGGCCGGAGGAATTAAGGTTCAATTAGGTCGTAAAATTGAATAAAGTAGGTGTGGCACTAATAAACTGCGAAAGGTGTAGAGCATGTACCATTTTAAAAGTTGCCCCCGATGCTGCCAAGGTGATTTATTTGAAGACAACGATGAATATGGGACTTTTGCGCAGTGTTTCCAGTGTGGCTATGTGGGTTATCCCGGGAATTTACTGACAGCGGAGCAGGCAAGAGTTGAACAAACGCATCGCCGCGGGCGGCGGTAAGTGAACTCTTCTTCAAGTAGTAACTAGGTCGTTTGCGTTTTACGCCTATGGGATATCTGGATGATGTATTTTTCGCATGAGGAAGGATTTTTGCACCAGATAGCTGACTGGTGTATTAGTGTCCGGTATATTCGCGGAGGATATTTTCTACATCAGCTTCTTTAAGCTGTTCAAAGAGGCCATAAAATTGTCCTACCGCACTAAAGACTGCCGGGCTGCGGAGACAAACCACTTCATCAGCCATGGCTGCTAATTCCACAACAGTTTCCAACGGGGCTAAAGGTATGGCTGCTATAAGACGTCCCGGTGATTCGATGCGGGCAGCCGAAAGAGCCGACTTGAAAGTAGCGCCGGTAGCCACGCCATCGTCGACGACGATAACTGTACGTCCCTCAAGTGAAACCTTAGGCCGAATGCTGCGGAATAAATGGCTGCGGCGGTTAATCTCCTCTAGCTGGATGGTTTTTTCATATTCGATATATTGGTCAGAGATATGAAGCAACTGTACGATCTCTAAATTGAGTAAAACCTGACCATCCTCAGAGACAGCACCAAATGCCAACTCCGGTTGTCCCGGACTCCGTAATTTGCGGGATAGTATTATATCCAGATCAGCATCAAGCTGTTTTGCTATCTCTTTGGCGACAACCATGCCGCCACGTGGTATGCCCAGTACCAGCGCTTGTTTCCCGGTAAAAACTGATAGCTGCTTTGCCAGCAAATTGCCTGCTTCAGCTCTATCAATAAATTTGCCCGTGTCCCTTGTGATTACACGCCAGTTATTCATATTTGATTTATACTTGGATGCCAAAGGAATCTAAGACCTTCTTAACTCTTTTTTGTGTTGAACAGCTTGGCTAATTTTGGTTCGATGACTGCGCGGCAATATGGCTGACTGCTGTGTAGTTTGTAATAATCTTGATGATAGCCCTCAGCAGCATAAAAGACATCTAGCGGTTTTATTTCGGTGACGACAGCTTGTTGGTATTCCCCGGTTCTTTTTAACACTTCTATATACTGCTCGGCGGATGTTTTTTGACTGGCGGTTGTGTAAAGTATTATTGAACGGTACTGGGTTCCGCTATCTGCACCCTGGCGGTTAAGGGTTGTTGGATCATGTGCTTTAAAAAAGACTTCAAGCAAATCATGATAAGTGACCATATCGGGATTGTATTCTACACTGATTACTTCTGCATGGCCGCTACGACCGGAGCAAACTTGTTCATAAGTTGGATCATGGTCGTGGCCGCCAGCGTATCCAGACGTTATTTTGCTTACGCCTTTTACACGGTTGAAGATTGCCTCAAGACACCAAAAACAACCACCACCGAAAACTGCGGTTTCCATAATCATCTCTCCTGAATAGGAATAGTCAGTTAATTCCATATTATCAGACAATCCGATGAAGCGCATCTTCCTGGTGCTGAACGATCCGGCTTAGCCCGGTGTTAATATTGCGATACCAAAGTAAAATAGCTGTGGTATAATCAAGCATTGATTAAATAGGAGTCCTGCACATGAGAATCGGTCCTACAGAGATAATAATTGTTCTGGTGATTGTTGTTTTGATTTTTGGTATCGGTAAACTGCCGGAACTGGGGAAATCCCTAGGTGAAGGGCTTAGGTCTTTCAGAAAAGCGCAAGATACCGTTGATCAGGAAGTTAAATCCGTAACGTCAGCAGTAAGCGGAAAACCAGCGCCTAAAAGCACCCCAGCCGTTACAGATACTGACAAAGCCCCTGATTGCGCCGTCGTTCAACCCCCAAGCAATGATGAAGACTAGAGCAGCCTGGGTCAAATGTTTGTAGATTTGTGCTGCCGATACTTCCAGTTTAGGTTCGGCAGTTGGGGCCTGGTTTTGCCACCGCGTCTCTAATTTAGACAACACAGATAGATCAACATCAGCATAGGTATGCTTGCCATAATAAAATGGGTTATCCATGTTTCTGATGAGCAGGATGATGCTTATTAACACAGATGATATTGCGCCAGATAGAGCTATTCCACCAAAGGTCCACTCGTTTTTGGCAAAAATGAAGATTAACAGTACCGCGGCTACCGCAAGTTCAGTCATGGCGTAGGCAGAAAATGAAGCGAAATAACCCTGACAGACGCTTTACAACCGCGCTTGGGCGGGTTAAAATGGCCCCACATTTATGCGGGCGTAACTCAGTTGGTAGAGTACCTGCTTCCCAAGCAGGTTGTCGCGAGTTCGAGTCTCGTCGCCCGCTCCATAATGCTTCTTAATCATCCCCGCTGTGCATGCAGATTAAAAGATTAGTGAGTTCTGAAAGCTCATTCATTAGGACAGAAATATGAAAATAGATCACATGACAAAAAGGGAACGCCTTACTGCCTCAATAGCGGGTCAAGAAGTGGACCGGGTGCCGGTTGGATTTTGGCGACATTGGCCGGGGGATGACCAATATCCTGCCTCATTAGCTGCCGTTACTCTGGATTTTCAAAAACGTTATGATTTGGATTTTATCAAGATTCCCGTCTCCTCAACTTATTGTGTTGATGATTTTGGGATTAAGCATGCGTATCGTGACAGTCTTAATGGTGACCGGGAGTATTTGTCGCGAGTGGTACAAAAGCCATCTGACTGGGAAAAAATTGTGCCTTGGGATATCAATTGTGGTACCTATGGGTGGCACCTTGAGACTTTGAAAAAAGTCATCAATGAAACAGACAAAAATACCCCCGTAATCATGACCATGTTTAACCCGCTGGCTATGGCCGCGTATTTAGCGGGAGATGAACTGCTGCTTACTCACCTGCGGCAGTATCCTGAAAAAGTTCATCAGGCTTTAGATGCTTTAGCGGAAACTAGTGCCCGGTTTGCCCGGGCTTGTATTGACATGGGAGCTGACGGACTGTTTTTATCATCACGTTTTGCCAGCTTTGAAGCCATGACTGTTGATGAGTACCGTTGTTTTGGACGGCCATACGACTTGCGGGTATTTAATGCTGGTGACGGCGGCTGGTTTAATGTGTTGCATCTTCATGGTCAGCATCCGATGTTGAAGGAGCTTGCTGATTATCCGGTCCAAGCAGTTAACTGGCATGACCGCACCTCTGATATTGACCTCGGTACCGCCGCCGGCCTCTTCTCTGGGATGTTGATGGGTGGCATAGACCAGCAACGACTGTTGCAGTACGGCTCACCGGCGGAAGTGAGAACGCAGGCGAAGGATAGTATTAAAAGCTTGGAAGCCCGCCGTTTGGCGGTAACTCCGGGTTGTACCTACTCTATGAATGTGCCGGATGCCAATCTGAGGGCAATGCGGCAGGCTGTAGAATTACGTTAAAAGTAATGTTCCTTTATGGTGCTGCGGCGATCTCCTCTAAAGTGCGGCCGGTAACGGCTGAGTTCGGCTCTTCCGCCAGAATGTCATTGGTTCTGGCGTATTCGTCTTTCATTTTAAATAAGAGCCAGCCGCGGGTAGTGCGAATCAGGGCAAAAAGGCCTCTAAGCTTCTTTCCTTTTAGGAAAACTTCGATCCGTCCGGCGGCAAGCGCCTCAGCCATGGATAACGGTTTTTCTTTGGCGGCCTGGATATTTTCATAGTTACCTGAGTCCCAGACCATCACCGTGCCGCCGCCATACTCCCCCTGCGGGATGGTGCCCTCAAAACCTCCGTAGGCCATTGGGTGGTCTTCGGTAGGCACTGCCAGACGCTTAACTTGAGGATCCAGCGAAGGTCCCTTGGGGATTGCCCAGCTTTTTAGTACACCATCAACTTCCAGTCTGAAGTCGTAATGCAAGTGAGAGGCATCGTGTTTTTGGATAACAAAAATAGGCTCTTTTGTTGGTTGTCTCTTGATTTCCGGAGCGGGTTCTTTGGTTCGCTGGAAATCACGCTTTGATCGATATTCCTGGAGTTTATCACTGGTCATAAATCATTCTCCCAAAGCTATTATTGTATGGTTATTGCCTTGTGTCAATCACATGGCGATAACGTTGATTTGAGTGTTATACTTTTCGGCATGGGAATAATCAACTTTCGTACAGTTCAAAACGCTCTGGCAGGGTGTGCCTGGGGAGACACGCTTCTAACCTATGACCGCATCGGCTCTACCATGGATAAAGCCAGAGAACTGGCCAATAAAAAGGCTCCGGAAGGAACACTTGTGGTCGCTGCTGAGCAAACTTCCGGAAGAGGGCGTCTTACCCGGCACTGGTTATCACCTGAAGGTTCGTTATCACTATCAGTATTACTATATCCCCCGGTAGAAGACCTGCCGTATTTGACCATGATGGCCGGGCTTGCCGTGACCCAGGCAATCGAAGCCGCAGTAAGCGTAAACACCGGATTGAAATGGCCTAATGATGTACTGCTGGACAACAGAAAAGTCGCTGGAATTTTGGTCGAAAGCGGCGTGGTTGCTGATAAGCCTTTCGCGATCATAGGAATCGGTGTAAATGTTAATGTTGATATATCGCAGTATCATGAGGTCGCCGCTATTGCCACTAGTTTGTCAGATGCGACTGGCGGCCAGGTTGATATTTTGAAATTGCTCAGGGCGGTCATTGTCAATTTGGAGGACCTTTACCTTAATTTCGATGGCAGGCGTATTTATGAAAGTTGGTGCAAGTGGCTGATTACCATTGGCTTGGAGGTCAGGGCATTCTTGGGCGATCAGGTTATTGATGGAACAGCCATAGGTGTTCGCGACAACGGCGCCTTGATAATTCGCAAAAAAGACGGCTCAGAACACGATGTTGTTGCCGGGGATGTTATGTTGCGGCATGCCTAGAGCATAATAAACAGAGAGGGGCTGAAAGCCCCTCTCTGTTTATTCCAACAAATCTTGGTAACTACTCTAAATAGTCTTTTAGTTTGCGACTGCGGGTGGGATGACGAAGTTTACGCAACGCCTTGGCTTCTATCTGCCGTATCCGTTCACGGGTGACATTGAACTCTTTACCCACTTCCTCCAGCGTCCGGCTGCGGCCGTCTTCCAGACCGAAACGAAGCTGAAGAACACGCCGTTCACGGGGAGTAAGGCTGCCTAGCACACTATCTATCTGCTCCTTGAGTAATTGTCTTGAAGCGGCATCAGGCGGCGGCAGAGCGTTTTGATCTTCTATGAAATCACCAAGGTGTGAATCTTCTTCTTCACCTATGGGTGATTCAAGCGATACGGGTAACTGAGAGACTTTGGCAATCTCACGGACTTTTTCAGGGGGCAGTTCCATTTCCACTGCAATCTCATCGGGTGTTGGTTCACGGCCGAGTTTTTGCGATAAAGAGCGGGATATCGAAAGCAGTTTATTAATTGTTTCTACCATATGCACCGGGATGCGGATAGTACGCGCCTGATCGGCAATAGCCCGGGTGATGGCCTGCCGTATCCACCAGGTTGCGTAGGTTGAGAACTTGAAACCGCGATGAAAATCAAATTTTTCCACGGCACGGATGAGACCGATATTGCCTTCCTGGATTAAATCAAGCAAAGGCATGCCGCGTCCGATATGCTTTTTAGCCACACTGACCACCAGACGCAAGTTGGCCTGGATAAGATGACGTTCGGCTTTCCGAGCCTCGATCTCAACAGTGTCAAGGTAGTTTTTAAACTGGTGTTCGTAGTTATTCAAACGGTTGACGAAGGCAGCACCGGCCACTAATTCATTGATTTCAGACAAGTCTGTTTCGGCGGGTATGCCTTCAAGGACTTTTCTAGGCAAGAGTTCGCTATTCAGTGACAGGTCAATTAGTGCTTGTTCGATCTGAGATACCGGCGCTCCCTGCTCCTCAGCGATACTCTTGGTCAGTTCCTGGTCAATTTCCTGATCAATACTGGCACGTAATTTGGGAGAGAACACGGCATCCTTGAAATTGGTGGATACCTCCAGCCCCAGTTGTTTTTGCAACATAGCGACCGTCTCAGCGGCCTTCACTAATTCCTGCAGCATACAAATCATTACTTCTACCGAAGAAGGGTTGTGTCCGTCTTTTTCCTTGCATACTTCACGGATTTCACGGATACGCTTGCCGGCTTCCATTTTCTTGGCTAACATCTTCTCGGTTTCGGCATTGAGCAACGGAACCCGGCCGATCTCATGAAGGTACATACGCACCGGGTCATCTACAATCCCGTGCTCTAATTGTTCCAGCGGTGCGTCCATTTCCGGCAGCAAATGCTCAGCTTCTTCAGGAATAGAATCTGAGTCTGTTCCGTTATCCTCTTCGTTTAGATCCTCCGGATTAATGTCAGAGGCGTCTTTTGGCTCTTCATCATCGATTACTACCATTGATTTACTGATGTTCTCCGCCCTGTTACTCGGACTTTCAGCCATGTCATTGTCTCTTTCCATTCTTTACCTCCCGGGATTGTTGCGTCGTGCCTCTTTGCGCTTAAAAAGCTCGGCAAGGCGGCTGTCTAAGGCCAGTCCCTGCTCACGGTATCTGAGGAGTTCGGCAACACTGCCCCGATCACTTTCTGTATTAAGTATTTCATGTATCTTTGTGGCGGTCATTTTAAGGTATTTTTCTTCCAGACGGGAAGCGCACTCGGACAGGCGTTCGGGCAATTTGGTATCCATCGCGGGCAAAGCTGACAGCCAATCAAAGCGTTCCCGGATAGCCAGGTCTAAATTTTGCCGGAGGGTGGCTGAATCACCGGTTGTCAGGCATAATTTAAATATTTCTCTGTTTTCTATGTTCTCAAAATACTCTGTTTTAACAGACTGGCAGTGTATTTTCAATTCCGGATGTTTTATTATGAGTGTTAGCAGGTAATCCTCAACGGCGCTGGCTGTCACGGGTAACGCCGCGACTGGTGGCTGCTGGCCTGATACAGTATTGGGAAAACTCGGTGACTTTTTGAGTTGATTTAGACTATGCTGCAGGTCAGCTGTTGAGGCTCCCACCCGGCCGGCTAATTCTGCCAGGTAGTGCCCTCGCCTGACCGGATCTTTTATCTCAGCTATTACAGGTAAAAAATTTTGTGCCAAACCGGACTTTCCTCCTGCGGTATGGAGGTCCTCAATGGCTGAATAACGGTTGAAGACAAAGTCAATTAAGGGGACAGACGAGGCAATTAATTCAGTCCAATCTTTAGAGTTGCAACGGATCACTTCGTCCGGGTCCTGACCGGCTGGAGCTGAGGCGACCCTGATTTCAGTATCAAGCAGGTTTTCGAAGGGAACGCAGCGCACCATGGCTTCCTCACCAGCGGCATCGGCATCCAGCGCCAGAATCAAGTGATGAGATAATTTTTTTAGTATCATAATCTGTTTTTCAGTAATGGCGGTGCCCATGCTGGCAACCGTATTCTTAAAACCGAATTGATGGCTGATTATGACATCAAAATAACCCTCGACGATGATTGCCGCATCGGCTTGACGGATGGCCGCGGCCGCCATGTTAATACCAAAAAGGGTGGCGCTTTTTGAAAAGGTCGGCGTTTCCGGTGAGTTGAGGTATTTTGGCTGTGAATCATCCAACACTCTGGCGCCAAAGCCTGTAATACGCCCCCGGACATCAACAATGGGAATCATGATCTGATCACGAAAACGGTCATAACGGCGTCCTGAATCGGCGCGTCCTGAAAGGCCGGCTTCCAGGATATGCTCGTTGGTAAACCCTGCCTGATTTAGATAATCCATTAATGCCTGCCACTCCGGTGCCGCATAACCCAACTGAAAATCGGCGATTGAATCAGCGTTGACGCCGCGCTTTTCAAGATACGTTCTGGCCCTGGTTGCCAGCGGTGAAGTCAGAAGCAGGTCATGAAAATATTGTGCCGCTGTGGCGTTAAGCCGGTAAAGTTCACCCATATGGTCTTGCGCCAGTGAAGGTTCATGACGTGAAGGCAAGTCAATGCCGTATTTTTCGGCCAGACGTTCAAGAGCTTCTCCAAAAGACAAGCCCTCCTTTTTCATGATGAATGAAAAAATATCACCGCCGGTGGCGCAGGCTCCAAAACAATGCCATGTCTGATTATCAGGGTAGACAAAAAAACTGCCATGTTTTTCTGAGTGAAAAGGGCACAAACCTTTTAGTGTCTTGCCGGAACGGGTCAGCGTGGTGTACTGACTGATCAGTTCTACAATATCGGCCTTGTTTTTTATTTCGGTTACTGAATCCATTTAACTCAATCCAAAGGACAACGCCATTTTGGTGGCATACAGGTCGGTCATTCCGGCAATATAGTCGACAACCCCTCGTTCAAGGTCGTCAGCGACCATGAACTCTTCGGGCATTCGGTTGGGGAACTGAGATAAGAAGCTATACAGACTCCTGACGATCCGGCGGGCATCTTCAGTATCGGCATCATGCCGGCAATACACATGTTCGAAGAGGAAATCCCTTAGAAGGTTGGTGGCTTCCAGCACGGTTTGGCTCATGCCGATAATCGCTGGCTGCTCTGATGCCTGCCCGGACATGCCCCAGGAAGCCAGGATAACATCATTCACCATTGTATCTATTCGTTGAGAATGACTATTACCAAGTATTGCCACCGCTTGTGCCGGTAATTCTTCTTCTTTCAGCATTCCTGCCCGTACCGCATCTCCGATATCATGGTTAATGTAAGCTAAAGCGTCTGCCAGACGGCAGATGTCTCCCTCTGGTGTGGAAGGCCGGTCAGTGGTATCAGACAAAATACCGGCACGGGCCTTGGAATGGTTGAGAATGCCGTCTCTAACTTCCCAGCTTAAATTAAGGCCGCGGCCATTGTTTTCCAAAAAATCGACCACCCTCAAACTCTGTTCATTGTGCCTGAAACCTCCGGGGTAAAGCTCAGCCAGAACCTCCTCACCTGCATGGCCGAAGGGGGTGTGCCCCAGATCGTGGCCGAGGCTGATGGCTTCGGCCAGATCTTCATTTAAGCGTAGCGCCCGGGCAATGGTACGGGCCAGTTGCGACACTTCAAGAGTGTGAGTCAGGCGGGTCACATAATGGTCACCGCTGGGGGCTATGAAGACCTGGGTTTTATGTTTCAGCCGTCTGAAAGCCTTGGCATGGATGATGCGGTCGCGGTCACGCTGGAAACATGTCCTAACATTACATGGCGTCTCGGTCACAGCGCGTCCCCGGCTTTCGCAGGATAGTGTGGCGAATGGGGATAACCACTGCTTCTCCCGTTCTTCCAGGGAGATACGGATATTTGGTAATTCGTTTATCAAGAGCGACACCACACGAGACATGTTGCCAAAAAAGCCCACCCCATAATCATGACGTTCCATCGATGGCTATATGCCACTCCCGGGATATAACGACCATTCGGAGCGTCAGGGCTAAATTCCACGTCACTCTATATTAGCACATCATGGAGGAACAGCACGGATTAAAATAATCTATATAGTCCCTTTAATACCATGTATCAGAGTTTTAATTTTGCCTCAGCCTTGGCGATAATTTCTCGTGTGGTACCAATCATATCAGGGCTGACCGAGACCGATGTGATGCCCCAGGCGACAAGCTTTTCGGTCAATTCAGGATAAACTGATGGAGCCTGTCCACAGATGGAGGCGGTAATGCCTTTCTTTTTAGCTGCCTTGACGGCAATTTCCAGAGCGGCCATCACGGCTTCGTTGCGTTCGTCAAAGGTCTCCTGAAGCTTCTCAGAATCACGGTCAATACCTAAAATAAGCTGCGTTAAGTCATTTGAGCCGATAGAGATACCGTCAATTCCCGCATCAATAAACTTTTCGATCATGAAAATATTGGCTGGTATTTCAGTCATCATCCACAACTGGAAATCAGGGCCGCGTTTTAGGCCTTCGGCCTCAAGTATTTCCTTGGTGCGCTTAAGCTCCTCTACTGTGCGGACAAAAGGTATCATCACCCATAAATTGGGGTAATCTTTGCGTACCCTCTTGATGGCTTCAATCTCCATCTTGAAGCTCTCAATATCGCGGATATAGCGGGAGGCGCCACGGTAGCCTAACATAGGATTTTCTTCCGCTTGTTCGTACTTGCTGCCGCCTTCAAGCTCACGGTATTCATTGGTTTTAAAATCGGTGGTGCGGTAAACCACTGGCCGGGGGTGGAAAGCTTTGGCAAATGGCAGTATGCCTTCATAAAGTTTCTGGATGAACTCTTCCTGGCGTCCGGTTTCAATCATATAGTTGGGATGTTTGCCTATGGCGCTGATGATGAATTCAGCACGGAGCAACCCGACGCCATCAACGTTGCGGGCTGCCACCAAGTCTGCTAACTCTGGTTGAGCCAGGTTGACATAAACTTTTGTTTTAGTCTTAATAGCATCACGTACCAATGAAATGACGGATGCGGTTTGGATGCGCCGGGTTACTTTACCGTTATAAACCTTGCCATGCGCCCCGTCAACGGTGATTATCTGGCCGTCCTTGAGTAGTGTAGTGGCTTCCCCAGTACCGACGACACAGGGGATACCCAGTTCTCTGCTGACTATGGCTGCATGGGAGGTGCGTCCGCCGCGGTTGGTGACAATAGCGGCAGCGCGTTTCATAGCGGGGACAAAATCAGGGGTGGTCATTTCGGCGACCAGAATATCACCGGTATATACTCTGTCTATCTGGGTGGGATCAAGGATAATTTTAACTGGACCGGAGGCAAGGCCCGGGGAGGCAGCAGCCCCAGCCAGCAGTATCGGACGTTTGATCTCCGGTTCCATCTCGGTGGTTTCCTTGATGGCGGTCACCGGGCGGGATTGCACTATATATATGTCTCCGTTTTCCTTTGCCCATTCGATGTCCTGTGGCACACCGTAGTGTTTTTCAATGTGGATAGCCAATTCGGCCAGTTTGATAACGTCATCATCAGAAAGTTTTTGCTGTTCCTGTTTGCCAGCGGGGACAGCTTGCCAGTAATTGGCGCCTTCAGTGCTGGTTTCAACGCCACCGGTGTTACGCACCAGTCTGCGGTTCTGATGACTGATGCGGCGGGACAAAATGGTAGGTCCAGTTTTATCCATGATGAATAGATCGGGTGTTATTTCTCCTGAAACCAGACCCTCACCCAGACCGTAGATAGCTTCAATAACTATCTTGGAATTGTCATGAGTGATTGGCTCAATGGTAAAAATGACTCCTGAGGTCACCGATTGCACCATACGCTGAACCGGTACGGCGATGCCAACCTGGAAATGGTCGAATCCCTGTTCGGCGCGATAGTAAACAGCACGCGGCTCAAAAAGTGAAGCCCAACATTTTTGGACGGCCTTTACAACAGCGTCTCCGCCTTCAATATTTAGATAAGTGCTCTGTTGTCCGGCAAAAGAAGCTTCAGGCAGATCCTCTGCCGTTGCTGAAGACCGTACGGCTACCAGACCTTCGCCTAAATCAATGTACGCTTTTAGAATTTTGGTTGCCAACTCAGCTGGCATAGATGTGTCCAGGATAAGCTGCTTAACTATTCCGGCAGCCGTAGACAGGGCTTTGGAGTCTTCAAGGTCCAGATTTTCAAGAGCTTTTCTGATCTTTGGTTGCAGGCCGGAAGTTTGAATAAAATCAAAATACGCACTAGCTGTAACGATGAATCCGGGTGGGACCGGGATTTTGGCGGCTGTCATTTCACCAAGGTTGGCGCCTTTACCACCGACGACTGGAATGTCCTCTTTGGAAACCTGGTCAAACCAGACAATCGATTCCGGATTTTTCTGCATTCCTTTTGGCTCCTTACCGAACAATAGTTTTTGAGACGCCTAAATCAAGGTGTGATGCTGTTTAAGAAACTCCGGCCAACCTTTGTCGGCGAAGGCTTAACATTCTACAACAAACCGGCCTGATTGTTAAAGTCTATTCTTTTTGGATACGTTTTAGCATCTTTCAGCGCCAATTGGTGGTATGTTTTTCATTGACACCCCCTGGTCATCAAGGTAGAATTGAGCAGCTAGCATAGCTAACGCGCAGTGGAGGCTCCCATCAGAATGATTGAAATGACCATTGAGAGTATTCGGGTCAGTCTGGTTAATTATCAGCGTGTGGTCATGCTAAAAGAAAAAAACACGCTTCGCTATCTTCCAATTTGGATCGGTTCAGCAGAGGCTCAAGCTATCGCCATTCGCCTCCAGGAAGGTATCCAGGTGCAGCGTCCTATGACCCATGACCTGCTGGCAACCACCATTGAAGTGCTGGGCGCTAAGGTGGAACACGTAATCGTTAACGACTTGAAGAACGACACCTTCTACGCCAAAATACTGCTCAACTTCGGCGGCAATCAGCTTGAGATAGATTCCCGTCCTTCCGATGCCCTTGCGTTAGCAGTTAGAGTAGATGTGCCTATATACGCTGATGAATCTGTGTTGGACAAAGCTGGTATTGTGCTGGAGCGAGAGAGCGAAGGGGCTGAGGTTATCGAGAATCTGGATGGTACTGGGGATATTACCGAAAAGCGCAAAAAAGCCAGTGAAGACGAAATCAATAAAATGAGTGCCTTCCGGGATTTTATCGATAATCTTGACTTGGAAGATTTTGATAAGCGTAAATCGTAGTTAACTGGATAGATTAAAAAGACAAACGGGGCGCGGAAACGCGCCCCGTTTGTTTATATTGTTTATACCACAGGAGAACCGGTCTTGGAATAGAGTTAAACACATTTTGGTCAAAGACCGGATGTGCATCGGATATAAAGATTGGCGGAGAGGGTGGGGTTCGAACCCACGGTCAGGTTGCCCCGACTCACGCTTTCCAGGCGTGCCTGATAGACCACTCCAGCACCTCTCCACGTGAGCACCATTTTGCTAAAGCCCGCCAATGATAATAAAAGTAAGCCGGATAGTCAAACAAAGGGATAACTATTAAAAGACAGATTCGTGAACCGGATATTAAAGTCCATTTATCAGATGAGTTTTTTGGCTTCTCGATAAATTTTTAACCTGTGATTCTCTTATCCTGGCGGCGGATATATCGGCGCAGTTTTCACTGTACACCAGAGTCACCGGCCTGCGCCCCGATGTATATTTGGCTCCTGAACCTTGATTGTGCTTTTTTACCCGGTTTTCGAGGTTAGTGGTGATTCCAGAGTATAGCGTGTCATCTGAACATCTTACCACATAAAAAAACCATTCCTGATTTAAGGGTTTGTCTTTCATGTCAAAAACCGGAGAGGGTGGGATTCGAACCCACGCTCCGCAAAAACGGAGATCGCTTTTCGAGAGCGACACCATCAGCCACTCGGACACCTCTCCAAAAGAGTATTCTACCTGATTAATATCGTAAAGTGAAGCTAAAATTGTTTACCGACTTGTTATCCTACAGCATTTGTCCCGGTGAAACCTAGAATAAAAACTGAAAGTCGCTCGCTGAATATTGTGAACAATGTAGCGCGTGGCAATCTCCAAATACCTACCAAATGAAAGCTATGAACTGAAAACTTAAACCTGTAATCCGGTAAATTTTATTGACACTGAACTTAGTTGGCGAAATTTATTAAAATCTGCTAAAGTTACTGCCCATATGGAAACCGAGCTGATTTATTTCAAGTTAATCTTAACATTCGGCTTGGTGTTGTTAGCTGCCAGATTGGGTGGCGAAATCGCGGAACGCTATTTAAAACAACCGGCGGTGATTGGTGAACTGGCCGCCGGTATTATCATATCCCCCTTCCTCTTGGGCGGCT
Organism: Dehalogenimonas sp. WBC-2; assembly: GCA_001005265.1. NCBI lineage: Bacteria > Bacillati > Chloroflexota > Dehalococcoidia > Dehalococcoidales > Dehalococcoidaceae > Dehalogenimonas > Dehalogenimonas sp. WBC-2. The sequence goes on along the minus strand of CP011392.1, from coordinate 1,001,170 downwards.
TGCTTAATGATCCTGTGATACTAAATTTTGCCAGTATCAGCGGCCATTTTGTTGAGGGCGGACTTGAAGTTGAAGACTTCAACCCTTTGCAGATAGTGTCAGAAATAGCTGTGATCGCCTTACTGTTTGTGGCCGGGCTTGAGACTGACGTCAGGGCATTTGTAAAAAATGCCTTTACCGGAGCGCTGGTAGCCATCGGCGGTGTGATAGTGCCTTTCATATTAGGCTATTTTGCCGCCATGTATTTCTTCCCCGATATCGGAACTGTCGGCTGGCTGTTCACCGGCGCTGTTCTGACCGCAACCAGCATCGGCATTACGGTGCGTATATTGATGGACATGGGTAAACTGGGTACTCGTGAAGGCACGATTATACTTGTCGCCGCTGTCATAGACGACATCATTGGTCTGGTGATTCTTTCCATCGTCATATCTATGGCCAAAACGGGTGAACTTTCAGCAGGCAGCGCCCTGATTACCGGCGTGATTGGGTTTGCCGTATGGGCAGGTATTTTATTCCTCGGTTATTACGGTCACAAATATATTTCACGTTTTTTACTTACGCCGTTCAAAGATTCCGGTTTGATGCCGATTACCGCGCTTATCATTGGCGTGTTGATTTCATATGGAGTGACGCTGGTGGGGTTGCATCCGGTAGTCGGTGCTTATGTGGCCGGGCTGATGTTTGCCGCTACCGCTGAGCGTGAAGAAATCATCCATCAAACCAGACCTATCATGCTCTTCCTGGCGCCTTTCTTCTTTGCCTATCTGGGCATGCAGGTGGATCTGGGTGAGATCGCCGTGGTCATCGTGCCGGCGCTGGTGATTATTGTGCTGGCCATTGCGGGAAAGATTGTCGGTTGTTACATCCCCGCCCGTCTGGTCGGCAAATGTGGTAACCGCGGCAGCCTTATTATCGGCATGGGTATGGTGCCGCGCGGCGAAGTAGGCCTGATCGTTGCTGGTGCCGGTCTTTTAGTTGGCGCTATTAGCCGTGATATCTTTGGTGTTGCCGTTGCCGTGAGTCTGGTCACTACTCTTGTGGCACCTTCATTGCTCAAACCATTCTTTAAAAAATCCTCAATGGCGCCCTCAGAAGTCTTGCCACCGCCTCACTAAAGCTGTTTTCTTGTCAAGAAGACCCTAAATAGGCTAAAATACAAGTCCACCCTTCGCCCCTGTAGCTCAGGCGGATAGAGCACCAGCCTCCGAAGCTGGTTGCGAGCGTTCGAGTCGCTCCAGGGGCAGTTTAAATTCAGAATAATGGTCAGGGAGGAGCTACTATCAGAAGCGAACTTACTGAACTTAGGTGGCATGGGCGGGGCGGTCAGGGCGCCGTTACCTCGGCTGAATTGGTGGCTCAGGCAGCCATCGCTGAGGGAAAATACGCTCAGGGATTTCCCAGTTTCGGGCCGGAACGCCGCGGCGCACCGGTCATGGCCTTCAACCGTGTCAGCAGCACCCACCCTATTCGTAATCGTGCGGGGATCCTTGAGCCGGATGTGGTGGTCGTTCTTGACCCCAGTCTTGTTGAGATCGGCAACGTGACTTCAGGCCTTAAAAATGGCGGCATTATCATTATCAATACTACCAAAGCTATTGATTCCTTCTCACACCTTAGCGAGAAATGGCAGGTAGCAGTCATTGACGCCAACCGTATTGCTCGTGAGGAACTTGGTGTCCCCATTGTAAATACCACTATGCTTGGTGCCTTGATCAAGGCTACCGGAATCATTGAACTGGAATCGATGAATGAACCGTTAAAGGCTCGTTTCGGCCGTCTGGCTGAAAAGAATCTTAAAGCTTTAAAACGCGCTTTTGGAGAGACTCAGGTAAAGGAGCTTGAAACTGTTGGCTAAACCTGAAAATGAACTCACCTGGCAGGAAATTGAAATCGGCGCTGCCGTAACAGAGCCGGGTAACGCCGCAATTTACCGTACCGGTGACTGGCGTTCGCAGAAACCCACCTATGATTTTTCCAGATGTCTGAAATGCGGTATCTGCTTTGTCTTTTGTCCCGAGGGTTGCATACGGCAGAACCAGCGGGGTTTTTATGAAGCCGACTTTTATTATTGTAAGGGCTGCGGGATTTGCTCTTATGAGTGTCCTACCAGGGTCATAGCTATGCGGGAAGAGGAGGAGAAGTAATGACGACAAGAGTGGGGATTGAAGTATCCATAGCTTTGGCCGATGCCGTAAAACTGGCCAATGTTGATGTTATTGCTGCCTATCCTATTACCCCCCAAACACACATCGTGGAACATCTGGCAGAGCTGGTGGCCGAAGGCGAACTTGATGCTGAATACATTCCGGTTGAATCGGAACATTCGGCCATGAGCGCCTGCCTCGGCTCTTCAGCGGCCGGGGCCCGCACCTTTACGGCCACCGCAGGCCAGGGTCTGGAGTTGATGCATGAAGTATTGTATGTTGCTTCGGGTATGAGACTACCCATGGTGATGGCCGTGGCTAACCGCGCACTTTCGGCACCTCTATCTGTCTGGGGTGATCATTCCGACGCTATGGCGGTGCGGGATACCGGCTGGATCCAAATCTTTACTGAAAACGGCCAGGAAGTGGTAGACCATATCATCTGTGCTTTTAAGATTACGGAGCATCATAAAGTATTGCTGCCGGTTATGGTGCATCTGGACGGCTTCAATCTATCTCATGTTATTGAGCCTATTGAGATGCCGGAAGAAAAGGACGTTTGTGAATTTCTGCCTGCCACTAAATACCCCATGACGCTACATCCATCCAGGCCGGTTGCCATGGGTGATTTTGCGCCGCCGGTGGTCTTTAGTGAGGCCAAATGGGCCCAGGAACAGGCCATGTTGAATGTTAAAGATATCATTCTGGAAATATGGGATGAATTTTCCCAAAAGTTCGGCCGCAGCTATAAACCGGTGGAATGTTACAAGTGCGAAGGCGCCAAAACGCTGCTGTTCACCATGGGCAGCTTTTCCGAGACCGCTATGACCGCGGTTGACAAGCTTCGTGAGTCAGGTGTTGATATCGGATTGATCCGGCTTCGGTTGTGGCGGCCATTCCCGTTTGAAGAGTTCAGAGCGGCCTTAAAAGGTGTGGAGACTTTGCTGGTGCTGGATCGCTGCATCTCTTCCGGCGGACCTGGCGGTCCGGTAGCTTCGGAGATTAAAGCAGCTTTATACAATGAAATTCATAAGCCTAAAATAGTCAGCTTTATCGGAGGTTTGGGTGGCAGGGATATTACCGTCAGCGGCTTTGAGAAGATGGTTATTGACGGTATGGAGATAGCCAGTACCGGCCAGGAACAGGAATATGAGATCGTGGGGGTGAGGGGATAATGCAGAATTTAGGTATTTACGCCTCGCGTCTGGTTACTAAAGAGGAGAATTTTGTTCCCGGCCACCGTGCCTGTATCGGCTGCGGAGAAGCCTTGGCGGTCAGGCTGGCGGCTAAGGCTTTCGGGCATAATACCATTGTGGTTAACGCCACCGGCTGCATGGAGATTGTGGCTTCACAACTGCCATACACCTCATGGAAATTGCCGTGGATCCATACCCTGTTTGAGAATAGTGCCGCCGTGGCTTCCGGTGTCGAAGCTGGATTGCGGGCTCAGATGCGCAAGGGCAAACTGCCTCAGGAAGACATTAATGTCGTTGCCATTGCCGGTGATGGAGCTACTTTTGACATCGGTCTGCAGGCACTGTCCGGAGCCATGGAACGCGGCCACAATTTTACCTACCTCTGCTTCGACAATGAAGCTTACATGAATACCGGAATTCAGCGCTCCTCCGCCACCCCTTTCGGCGCCTCAACCACCACTTCACCGGCCGGAAAAGTCCAGGCCGGACAGAGTTCATGGAAAAAGAATATGCCGGAAATTGCGGTAGCCCACAATATTCCTTACGTGGCTACCGCCTGTCCCAGTTACCCTTTTGATCTGATAGAGAAAGTTAAAAAAGGGCTGGCGGTAAAGGGCCCGGCCTATATTCATATCATGTCAGTCTGTCCCACCGGCTGGCGCTGTGACACTGAGATTACCATTATGCTGGGACGTTTGGCAGTTGAGACCGGTATCTTCCCGCTATATGAAGTCGAGAACGGCAAGTATAAGATGAGTCTGGTGCCGGAGAAACTCAAGCCCATTGATGATTACATGAAGTTGCAGCGCCGCTTCCGGCATATTAAACCAGATGTACTACAGCAGATTCAGACCAGAGTGGTTGCAGAATATGAGAAATTATTGGAGAAAGCGGTATGACCGTCACCACCAAAACCCCGGCTGAAGTGGTCAACAATGTCTTAGCCAAATATGACCGGGACGCCAGTATGCTGGTAGGCATTTTGCAGGATATTCAGCTTGAATTGAATTATCTGCCCAAAGAATCACTGGTAATGGTCAGTGAAGGTTTGAATCTTCCTTTGAGCCGGGTTTATAGCGTGGCCACCTTTTTTAAGGCTTTTAGCCTGAAACCACGTGGCCGCCACGGCATACATGTCTGTATGGGCACCGCCTGTCATGTACGCGGCGCCGAGAAAGTCCTGGATAAACTGGAAACTGAGATGTGTCTTTGTGCCGGTGAAACCTCGGCTGATATGAAATTCACACTGGAAACAGTCAACTGTGTCGGTGCCTGCGCGCTGGGGCCTGTAGTCGTTGTTGACGGTGAGTACGTCGGCCAGGTGTCCACCGATAAAGTGAAATCAATACTGGAGAGCTGTAAATAGTATGGCACTAAAAACAACCACATCTACACGGCTCAATTCTGTGGCTGAACTGGAAAAACTGCGCTCGGAGATCAATTCGGCGGCCGGTAAAAACCAGCGCCTGATTACCGTGTGCTGCGGCACGGGTTGTCTGGCTTACGGCGGTGCCAAGGTCGCCCAGGCCTTTAAGGATGAGATCAAATCACGGGGTATTGAAGATAAAGTAGCCGTCAAGACCACCGGCTGTCATGGATTCTGTGAACGCGGCCCCTTGGTCGTTATACGGCCGGAGAACATCCTGTACCAACGGGTAAAACCAGCTGATGTCGCGGAAGTGATTGACAGCACCATTGAGCAGGGCAAAGTGGTTGAAAGGCTGCTTTATACCTTGCCCGGCTCCAAAGAACGCGTCACTTATGAACATGATGTGCCGTTCTACAAGAAACAGATGCGTCTGGTTTTCGGCGCTAACGGTTATATTGACCCCACCATTGTTGAAGATTATATCGGTGCCGGTGGATTCACCGCCCTGTCTAAATCGCTTTTTGATATGACTCCACAGGATGTTATTGACCAGGTAAAGAAGTCAGGATTACGCGGACGTGGCGGCGGCGGCTTCGCCACCGGAGCCAAATGGGAAAGCACTAGAGAAGCCCATGGTGATACCAAATACCTCATCTGTAACTGTGATGAGGGAGATCCAGGTGCTTTCATGGATCGCTCTCTGATGGAAGGCAACCCCTACGCTATTCTTGAAGGCATGGTCATCGCCGCCTACGCCGTTGGCTCTCATGTAGGTTATATCTATATTCGCAATGAGTACCCCGTCGCTGTCAAGCATGCTGAGATGGCAATCGACAAGGCCGAAGCTATGGGACTGTTAGGAAAAAATATCCTTGGTTCCGGCTTTGATTTTGATATTAAGATTAACCGGGGTGGCGGCGCCTTTGTCTGCGGTGAATCCACTGCTTTGATGGCCTCGCTTGAAGGCCGGGTCGGTGAACCCAGAGCCAAATATATTCATACCTCTGAACGCGGTCTTTGGGACCAGCCGACAGTGCTCAACAATGTTGAGACTCTGGCCAATGTGCCGCTGATTATCAACCGCGGTGCTGACTGGTACAGTTCCATCGGCACGGCTAACAGCAAAGGCACCAAGATCTTTTCGCTGGTCGGCAAGGTGAACAATACCGGGCTCATTGAGGTGCCGATGGGCATCACCCTCCGGGAAATTATCTATGATATCGGTGGCGGCATACCCAAGAATAAAAAATTCAAAGCTGTTCAGACCGGCGGTCCTTCGGGGGGCTGTCTGCCGGACAGTATGCTTGATCTGCCGGTTGATTTTGATGAACTGACCCGCGCCGGTTCAATGATGGGCTCCGGCGCTATGATCGTCATGGATGAAGATAACTGCATGGTGGACATCGCCCGCTATTTCGTCTCCTTCCTTGAAGGGGAATCCTGCGGAAAATGCGTGCCCTGTCGTGAAGGTCTAAAACGCATGAACCAGATTTTAGGCCGGATCATTGACGGTAAGGGCAGAGAAGGTGACATTGAACTGTTGGAAGACCTGTCAGAGACCCTGACCTGGGGTGCGCTGTGCGGTCTGGGCGGTGGTGCTGCCAATCCGGTCATGTCCACCATCCGCTATTTCCGGCATGAATATGAGGCTCACATCAAAGAAAAACGCTGCCCGGCTGGTGTTTGTAAACCTTTGATCACTTATTCAATCATTGAGGCTAATTGTCCCGGCTGTAATCTGTGTATAAAACCCTGCCCGGTTAACGCCATTACTTCACAAGGCAAGAAAATGCCGGTCATACTGGATCAGAGTAAATGTACCAAGTGCGGTGCCTGTTTTGATGTCTGCCGCCTTAATGCCGTGGAGGTTAAATAGTAATACAATGGTTAAATTGACAATAAACGGCCATGCATTTGAAGCTGATCCATGCCAGACGGTGCTTTCGGTGGCGCAGCAGGGCGGCATTGATATTCCCACGCTTTGTCATTCTGAGGCCATCCATGATTACGGCGCTTGCCGGGTATGCCTGGTGGAAGTAGAACGCCGCGGACGGAAACGCCTGGTAACTTCCTGCCTTTATCCCGTTGAAGAAGGCCTTAAGGTAACCACTGATTCTGAGAAAGTGGTCAGAGTCAGGAAGACCGTGATGGAGCTGCTTTTAGCGCGCTGTCCCAACTCCGCTGCCGTAAGGGAAATGGCTGAGAAATTAGGCGTTACTGAATCCCGTTTCAAATCTGATGAAGAAGATTCTAAAGATAATTGTGTTTTGTGTGGCATGTGTGCCCGCGTCTGCGCTGAGGTGGTGGGCGCCAGTGCTATCAGCCTGGTTAACCGCGGCACTGAACGTGAAGTGGCCTTGCCGTTCTATGATGATGCCGGTTCCTGTATCGCCTGCGGTTCCTGTGCCTATATCTGTCCCACAGATGCTATCACCCTCGTTGACACCGCCAGCAAGCGAATTATCAGTTGGCCTAAAGGCACTGCAGATTTCGCGCTTAAGGCCTGTGGCCGCTGCGGTATCCATTTTGCTCCGGTGAAACAGCTGGAATTCATGGCGGCTAAATCACAGCTTTCGCCAACTGAATTTGAGCTTTGTCCTGATTGCCGCCGCATGAATTGACCCGTAGCCGGTTGGTGATATAATACTCTGTCTTTAACTTGGTAATATCCTAAATCCAGATAATATCGGAATACTGATTTTCAGATAATTGGTACTGTTTTTATATTCGAGCTTGAATATTTGAATTTGTTTAGGATTTAGGTATTTTATATTTAGTGTTTCGGTAGCGGGGTGTGGCGCAGTTGGCAGCGCGCAGCGTTTGGGACGCTGAGGCCGGAGGTTCAAATCCTCTCACCCCGACCATTTTATCTGAATGAGAGATTTTGAACATCTGCAGCTACCGTCCTATACAAGCTGGTTGCTTAATAAATGTCGATTTTTGATTAAATCTGAACAATCATGGGCTGTTTGCCAGTCTATGTTTACTTCGCGGTAGTGGGATAAACAGATGCATTTGGGTTTAACTTCGCTCGATACGAAGCATCCCGGATTGACTCTATTGTTAGATATACCATTACCATAATTGAATAACGGCAATCGGGCCTTGCTTGAAGCCCGTGTTGTCCTTTTTCATTGGTCCATTGAGGCCATGTTCGGCAAGTTTGTGGACGTATTTTGTAGATCATACAGCGTCCGTTTCTAGGATTCCACCATTGGCATGGTTGACCACGTTTGATCGTCCACTCATTCTCATTGTATGAAAACAGCTCTTCTGTCTTTTGGTGTAATTTTGCGCTAATTTGTTCAGCGTCATTTTGTGAAATTACGATCTTGCTGGTTTGGGAACAACACCAACCGCAGCCATCACAGGTGGCTTCCAAACGTTTCATTAATCCACGCGATGGGTTGCATGATAGATGAATAAATGAGACTAAATTATGCAGATTTTCATCGGCTATAGTCTGGAGTTCCAACGGAAACTCTTTGCGAAGAATATCAGTGACTCTTTGTATATATGGTTCATAAAACAGGAGAACAAACTTAGACCCTAATATTTGGCGCTGTCGATTAATTAGCACCAGGGCTGTTTCCCATTCAACTGAATCTGGCTGTGAAGAGTTATCATTCATTGTCTAATACTCTCGGAAAACAGTTCATTTTCTGACCAGTAACATCAAAGACTAGATATAGTGACTGGTTTCGCTCTATGGTATTTCAGCAAAAATTTCGTTGGGAGCATAAGCAACTCCTACCATACTTGGTCCTGTATGAGCACCAAGTACCAGGGATAAGGGGCCAACCGGCAGCCACGTACAATTAAATCGTTTATTGACCATATCATGCAGTCCTTCAGCACCTTCAGGATTGTGTGCATGAAGCACCTGAACACGTAGGGAGCTACCGTCAGGATGCTTACGTGAGATCAGGTCAACAAGTCCTTCTAAAGCCTTATTAAAGGTACGTACACGTCCAAGTTGTACATATGTGCCGCCCTTCTTCTCTACTCCAATAAGTGGTTTTATATCCAGTATAGATGCTATTGTGCCTGTAAAATGGCTTATTCGCCCGCCGTGAATCAGATATTTAAGTTCTTTCAAAGTGTAAAGGCTCTCGCTGGCTTCTCCGATGCGTTTCAGTAATGACAAAATCCGATCTTTGGCCCATCCTGCTTTTGCCGTTCTTGCTGCTGCCTCAACCTGCCAACCGGACGCAGCAGATAAGGTTTTGGTATCAATATGGGTAACATTTGCCTCTGGTACGAGTTTTGCGGCTGCTTGAGCAGCGTTGAATGTGCCGCTTAAACCCGATGACATGTGTATGGATAAAATTTCCGGGTCAGTGGCAGCGATACGTTTATAAACTTCAGAAATAGCGCCCACTGAGGGCTGAGAGGTTTTTGGTAAGGATTTCGTTGCTGCTAACTGGCGATAAAACTCACCTGGTTTGATGTCTATCCCCTCGTAATAGCTTTTTCCTTCAAGTGAAACAACAAGAGGGACAACGCTGACACCAAATTCTGTGAGTTGTTGCGCAGATAGACCTACATCGGTTCCGCTGTCGGTTACAATTTTCATTTTCACTCTCCCTAAAAAACCAATTCTTTATTGAATCTTGATCCCAGTAATATATCATAACATAAGCAATATGGCTCTATTGCACTTTGCTAGTTCAGTCCTACCGTTTATCCCGATAAAACCAGAGATAGGGGTGTGTTGCTAAGTTTGCATCGGTTCATATTGAAGAGTATTTATCACCTCGTCCATCGGCCGTATTTCTAAAATTAACCTCAAAAAGTTCCAAAACCCCATTGACACACCAACTACTCTATGTTAACATCTGTTCTCTATTCACTAGGTAATTAAAAAGAGTATTTGAATTAGAGGTTGTTTTAGGCAAACAACCGGTTATTTGCGCCGTTTTCAATCATAAAAAGGAGGTTGTTTCAGTATTTTTCATTTTCAGGGGAAACAACCCCCGGCTACTCAACCAGAATACCTCGAATGCAAAAATCGCACCTTTAAAACTGAATAATTGAAATCCTCAAATAGCTGAATTGTTGCTTTGAATCAAAACTCTGGGTCAAAGAAAATGGGTATTTGTGTCAAAACAATTCGCCACTTTCCGTTTGCCTTTTGGGAATTGAAATTTTTTACAATTTATTTTCTTGTGATTTGGAACTCACAATTCAGTATGATATGGACGCTTACATGACTTTGACAGTTTAGTATGTCTTTAGATAGAATTGCATTCCATGCGGGTGTAACTCAGTGGTAGAGTGCCTGCCTTCCAAGCAGGTTGTCGCGAGTTCGAGTCTCGTCGCCCGCTCCAAATTATTCTCTATGTGAGTTTCTTTTTTTGCCTAACCGATTTTATGAATAACTTCTTAGCCGCCCAGGAAAAAGCCGTTGAGCTTCGGCGTCAGATCAATCATCACAACCATTTATACTATGTCCTTGACCAGCCGGAGATTTCAGACCAGGAGTATGACGCTTTACTGCGGGAGCTCCAGCAATTAGAGACCGCCCATCCTTCTCTTATCACCCCTGAATCGCCGACACAGCGGGTAGGTGCTGAGCCTTTGAAGGCTTTTGGTGTTGTAAAACATGTCCGGCCGCTGCTTTCGTTGGGCAATGCCTTTACCAAAGAGGAATTGAGAGAATGGCACAAGCGGGTGATTAAATTATTGCCAAATGAGGAGATCAACTTCGTCTGTGAGCACAAGATGGACGGGCTGGCGGTAGCCCTGACCTATGATGATGGGCTGCTGATTACCGGCGCCACCCGCGGTGACGGCGAAGAAGGTGAGAATATCACTCAAAATTTACGCACCATCCGTAGTCTGCCGCTCAAAGTGACCGGTGAACCCCCCCGCCGTTTTGAGGTCCGGGGGGAAGTTTACTTGCCAAAGGCTAATTTTGAAAAGCTTAACAGGGAACGGGAAGCAGACGGCCTGCCGCTTTTTGCCAATCCCAGGAACGCCGCTGCCGGATCATTGCGGCAATTGGACCCCAGGATTACTGCCCGCCGTCCTCTTGATATCTTTATCTACATGCTCGGCTGGATTGAGGCTGTCAATAGACCACAGAGCCACTGGGAGGCACTGGAACTGGTTAGGCGCTGGGGCTTCAGAACAAATCCCCATAACCGGCGGTTCAATACCATTGAAGAAATAGAAGCATATTATGATACCTGGCTGGAGCAGCGGGAAAGTTTACCATATGAGGCTGATGGCATTGTGGTTAAGCTCGATGATCTGGGGCAACAGGAACGTCTGGGAGCTGCCGGCCGGGAGCCGCGCTGGGCAATTGCCTTTAAATTCCCGGCGCAGCAGGCAACAACGCAGTTAAAGGACATCGGTATCAGCGTGGGACGTACCGGCACTCTTAATCCCTACGCCATCCTTGAGCCGGTTTTTGTCGGCGGTGTGGTTATCAGGCAGGCTTCATTACATAATGAAGATGATATTCGCCGAAAAGACATCCGTATCGGTGATACCGTCATCGTTCAGCGGGCTGGCGACGTTATCCCGCAGGTAGTTGGTCCGGTTATGTCTAAACGGCAGGGTAATCCTCCGGTTTTCAGCATAGAGGACAAATTGCGGGCTGAGGATGGCCGGGCCAGATGTCCGGTTGAAGGTTGCGGCGCTGAGATTGTGCGGACAGAAGGTGAGGCGATGTATTATTGCCCTAATGCCGCCTGTCCGGCGCAACTGGCTGAAAAACTGGAGCATTTTGTATCACGGCCGGGCATGGACATCCGCGGTATCGGCCAGCGTCTGGCTACCGCGTTTTTAGCTGAAGGACTGGTCAAAGATGTGGCTGACCTATACAATTTGGAGGCAAACCAATTATCCAACCGTGAGGGTATGGGTGAAAAGAGCGCCGCCAATATTATTGAAGCTATCACAAAGAGTAAGACTAGGCCATTGGCCAACGTTATTTTTGCTCTGGGTATCCGACACATCGGTGAGGAGAACGCCGTCATTCTGGCACGGGAGTTCGGCAGTTTAAAAGCATTAGCCGAGGCGGGCAAGGCGCAACTTGACCGGATTCCGGGTGTCGGCGGTAAGATGGCAGACAGTATTGTTGGGTTCTTCAGACTACCTCAAAATCAGGCCATCGTTGGCCGGTTGCTTGCGGTACTGGATACTCCGGCGATGCCTTTTGAGACCAAAAATTCCATAGGGTTAGATGGTAGTGAGTTCGTTGTTACCGGCAGGCTCAAGACGATGACCCGTGAGCAGGCCTGGGAAATGATCAGGGCGGCTGGCGGCAGCACTAAGGATAACATAACCAAGAATACCTGCTACCTTGTGGCTGGAGAAGAAGCCGGCTCCAAGCTGGACAAGGCTAAAGCGCAGAGTATCTCCATAATTTCCGAGGATGAATTACTGGAAAAGATTAAAAATGCTGTCCAGCCGCAACCGAGGTTGTTTTGAGAAAGCTGATAGTTGGACTGGGCAATCCGGGACGGGAATACTCAACTACCCGTCATAATATAGGTTTCGCCGTGCTCAACGCTCTGGCCAGGAAAAACGGCATTAATTTTGACAAACGCTGCTGCCATGCGCGTGCTGGCGAGGGTCATATCGCCAGCACCGAAGTAACGCTGGCCCGGCCGCAGACTTTTATGAACTTGTCCGGTGAGGCGGTATCCGCCTTGATGCGGCGCTATCGCCTGAAGACCAGCGATCTGCTGGTGGTGCATGATGATCTGGATATACCGCTGGGACGTATCCGTCTGCGGGCAGGAGGCAGCGCCGGTGGACATAACGGCCTTAAGTCCATCATTGCCTCCACCGGTTCTATGGAATTTGCCAGGTTGAAGATCGGTATCGGACGGCCGGACAATGAATCTGATAACCGGACAGAGGTGGTGGGTCACGTGCTGTCCGGATTTGATGCCGCCGAGCGCAGAATAGTTGAGATAACAGTCGCCAGGGCGGTTGAGGCTATTGAGATGTTTATTGAAAATGGTTTAGAGGCCGCCATGAACCTCTTCAATAGATTTGAAGACGGTTCAAATACCGGGTAGACTGGCGGGCACATTATAGAAGAGTATCAGGAAAGGGAAATTAATGGCCGAAGTTCGTCCTTTTAATGCTATCCGCTACAACGCCGCCGCTGAGGATATGGTATCGGTGGTTTGCCCGCCTTATGATGTTATCGGTTTACGGCAGGAAGAAGCGCTGTTGAAGAGCAGTCCGCATAATTTTATTCGCATTGAGTACTCAAAAGCGCTTATTGGTGATGATGATACCAACAACCGCTACAGTCGGGCTCTTAGCTATTTGGAAGACTGGTTGAATGCAGGTGTGCTGCGGCAGGATCATAAACCGGCCTACTACTTGCACGAGCAGTCGTTTTGCTATGGCAGTATGACTGCCAAACGGCGCGGTATTTTTGCCCGTGTCAGGCTGGAAGAATGGGACAGGATGATCGTCCGTCCTCATGAACGAACTCTGGCCGGGCCTAAGCGTGACCGGATTAAACTTATTAGTACTCTGGAGGCCAATACCAGCCCGGTTTTTGGTCTTTATGAAGATGCGGATAAAACAGTGGCGGCTATTATCGACCAGGTCTCCAGCTGGCCGGTGACGCTTGAGTTCACTGGTGAAAGCGGTGAGTATCATAAGCTGTGGCTGGTGGACGATGCTATCGCCGTCGCTGCCATAGAGAAAGCATTTGCCGCTAAGCCGCTGTATATCGCTGATGGTCACCACCGCTATGAAAGCGCTTTGGCCTATCGCAATGAGTGTTATGCCGCCAGGCCTGAAATATCGCGGAGTGCGGCGCTCAATTTCGTAATGATGTCTCTGGTAGATACCGCCGACCCTGGTCTGCTGATTCTGCCGACGCACCGGTTGATCAAAGGTATTTCATCCGAGAGTTTAATGGCACTTCCTGCTAAGATGGGCGAATACTTCAACATAGAACACTTCGATTTGGCTCATGGTGATTGGCGGCAAATTGAACCGCTGATGGCTGAGGACAGTTCGCGCTTTTTTATCTATGGTTTGCATGGTGATGAGTTACTAAGTTTACGGGTTAAGGATCAGGCGCAGATCGAAAGACTCATGCCCCAAGGGCATACTGCAACCTACCGGGGTATGGATGTCAGCGTTGTTGATCATGTGGTGCTGGAGAAGATGATCGCCATGGACCCCATGGATGAAGAGCGCGTTGCTTATGATCATGACAGAGATTCAACAGTATCACGGGTGCAGTCCGGTGAGTTTCAGTTTGCCTTTATTCTAAAGCCGGTGCGTCCGCAGACCATAGAGGCCATTTCTGATGCTCGCGACCGCATGCCTCGTAAAAGCACCTATTTTTACCCCAAATTGCCGTCCGGAATTATTTTATATCGGTTGAAGGATTAATACGCAATTGAGCATCGTTGAACCTGTGGCAGCCGTTTGATTTTGAGATTAATTGATCCGCCTTAAACTTTGGACTGGATTTAAGCAGAGGTGAGCGTGGAAATGAACGTTGGCATACTGCAAATGAACCTCAGACTGCCGGAAAGCCACTCGCTGAAGGAAAAGAGGCAGGTGGTGAAGTCGCTGACCGCTCAGCTTCACAACCGTTACAACGTCTCGGCGGCGGAAGTGGCGGACAATGACCTGTGGCAACTGGCGGGCATCGCCGTAGCCTGCCTGTCTAACGATAAAACGCATACCAATGAAGTGCTCAACAAGGCCAGAGCCTTTGCTGCGACTTACGACCTGGAAGTGGTCGAGGCCGATATCGAAATTATCGACATCTGAGTGAACGAACAAGAGTTTGTCGCCTACCTGCAAGCCACTGCCGATCTGGCATCGCAGCTGGCGCACCTGCAAACTATCCCGCCGCGTGAAGCAGAGTATGGTGAACTGGAAAATCTGCTGGAGCCGCGGCTGGAAAGCTGCATTAGAACCCATAAGATGTGGCCGCTGTACCACCACCAGGCGGCGGCAGTCAATGCTGCCCGGCGCGGCGAGCATGTTTTCATGACTACTCCGGCGGCCTCCGGTAAGAGCTTGGGTTACTACCTGCCTGCGCTTCAGGCGCTGCTGGCCGACCCCCGGGCAACAGTACTGTACATGGCGCCGACAAAGGCCCTGGAGCAGGATCAACGGCGGCATATCGCCGAGTTGTTTTCACCCGAGGTCATCAGCCGCCGTGAATTCGACACTTTCGATGGCGATACCCCAGGAGCCGACCGTGCCGCCATCCGCCGCGAGGCCCGGTTCATCTTGTCTAACCCCGATATGCTCCACGCCGGTATTTTACCCAACCACCACAACTGGCGGCGTTTCCTTGCTAACCTGAAATACGTTGTTATCGACGAGGCGCACCTGTACCGCGGCGTTTTCGGCTCCCACCTGGCGCTGCTGTTGCGCCGCTTGAGGAGGGTCTGCAACCGCTACGGAGCACAGCCGCAGTTCATCCTGGCCTCGGCGACGCTGGCCAATCCGGCCGAATTCGCCACGGCGCTGACCGGGCTGGAATTTACAGTTATAGACGCCGACGGCTCACCTTACGGCGGCAAGGATTTTATCCTGTGGAACCCGCCGTTGACCGATCCGACTAAGAACCAGCGCCGCAGCGCCTCGGCAGAGGCGACGGTGTTGTTCACCGACCTTATTGTTCGGGATATCCGCAGTCTGGTCTTCGCCCGAACCCGGCGGCTGGCCGAGGTGATCTATGTCCATGCCCGGGAGCGGCTGCTGAAAATGGCGCCGGAAAAGGCCGGGCGCATCCGGGCCTACCGTGCCGGTTATCTGCCGGAAGACCGGCGGCGGATCGAGAAGGAGCTGTTCGGCGGCCAACTTGACGGTGTGGTGACCACTTCGGCGCTGGAGCTGGGGGTGGATATCGGTTCGCTTGATGCCACAGTACTGACCGGTTATCCGGGATCGGTGGCTTCGGCATGGCAGCAGGCAGGAAGGTCGGGGCGGCGGCGACAGCGCTCGTTGTCAATCATGGTGGCCCGTAACGACCCGCTGGACCAGTATTTTATGCGCCACCCCGATTTCTTCTTTGGCCGTCCGAGCGAAGCGGCACTGGTCAACCCGGCCAACCGCTATATCGCTGGCGCTCACCTGCTGTGCGCCGCCTGGGAGATGCCGCTGGCGCCGGGCGAGGAGAATTATTTCGGTCCGGGTTTCCGAGAACGCCTGGCGGAACTGGTCTGCCGCGGGCTGCTCAAGGAGAGGCGTGGCCGCTACTACCTGACTGCCGAAACGTCTTATCCTGCTGCTGGGGTCAGCATCCGGGGTATGGGAGGCAACGAATACACCGTCGTTAACGGTGCCACCGGGGCGCTGCTTGAGGTGCTGGATTCGGCAACTGCCATCTTCCAGTTGTTTCCCGGTGCCATTTACCTGCATCAGGGCGAGAGTTATATAGTCCGCGTCCTGGACCTGGACAGCCGCGTCGCCCGCGTCGAGGCCACCGATGATACCTATTACACCGAATCTAAGGATATCACCGACCTGGCGGTGAAAAAAGTGCTGCGCTCGGCCTTTATCCGCGGCGCGGCTGTGCACCTGGGCGAGGTTCAGGTTACGGTTACAGTCATCGGCTTTAAGCGCAAGGCCCAGTTCACCGAGGAAGTGCTGGGTGAAGAGGCGTTGTGCCTGCCACCGCAGCAGGTTGAGACAGTTGCCCTGTGGTTCGAGATACCAGAGGGATTGGCTCAGGAGGTGATGGACCCGGCAGCGGGGTTGGATTTCGCAGGCGGACTGCATGCGGTGGAGCATGCAGCTATCGGAATTCTGCCGCTGTATGCCATGTGCGACCGTAACGATATCGGCGGACTGTCAACGCCGCTGCACCCGGACACTGACGCCCCTACGGTGTTCATTTATGACGCTCACGCTGGTGGTGTGGGTATTGCAGAAAAAGGCTTCGAGATAATAGTACAGCTATGGGAAGCTACCCTCATGGCGGTCGCCGAATGTCCCTGCGAGTCGGGCTGTCCAGCCTGTATCCAGTCGCCCAAGTGCGGTAATAACAACGAACCGCTGGATAAAGCGGCGGCCCAAGTGCTGCTGCGGGGATTGTTGGGAGTACGGCGTTCGGGAAGCGACATTGAGTAGATCGACTTGGGGTGTGGTATAATTTAGTTAAGTACAAGTTATTAATTCTACTGATATAATCATAGATTTGAAACCAAGAAGTTTGATTCTTCCAGAAGTGCAATATTTCATTGCTTATTTCCGAAACAGTGTGATTAAATGCTGAACTATATCCGTTCAGGAGTGCCGGTGAATTTGTTGCGTAATCGCCAGTTCTGGCTGGTTGTTGGATTAGGCCTGTTTTTTGGCCTTGTAGTCTATGCTGACCTCCTTAGGGGCGAATCTCCGGTGGGCAACGAGTTGCAACTGATGCTATTCGCCCTGCAGCAAGTGGTCTTTCTATCTGTGGTGGCACTAGCTACCTGGCGTTTCAGTTTCAGAGTTGGCTTCCTGTTCTGGGTTGCCCTCGGTCTGGTCACCATCCCCTATGCCGCCATTTTCCTTACTGACAATTGGCAACCGCATCTATTGCTGGAAATGCTCATCATCGGCTTTATTGGTATGGCCGAGGTGGTACTGATCAACGCTTATGAACAGGGTCGGGAGCGTCTCATGGAAAATCAGCGCCTGCTGGAAGACCGGGTGAAAGTGCGGACCATGGACCTTACCAAAGCCAATCTGGCTTTGGAAAAGGATATCGTTGAGCGCCGTCAGGTCGAGAGTGAATTACGGGATGCCCTAAACCAGGTCAAAACCTTGACCGGATTGCTGCCTATCTGCGCTAACTGCAAAAAGATTCGCGATGATAAAGGTTACTGGAGCAGCGTCGAAAAATATATCAGTACCCATTCTGAGGCGGAGTTTACTCACGGCATCTGCCCAGACTGCCTGGAAAAACTCTATCCCAGTTACTATGGGCCAGGCAAAAAAAGGATTTCAGGCAAGCTACCGCTGGCGGGCGATAAAGAAACCGGTTCGGTTTAGTTTCCGAGACCGGCGGCCAAGCCTGTTTACCATCTGAATCTACAGTCTCCGGATCGCTCACGTAATTACCGTCGGTCCCGGATACTTTTTCTGAATACCGCATCCCTGAAACTCGTTGAACGTTCGCCGATCTGCTTTGCCCTCATAATATATTGTAGGCCGGGGATGAGCAGCAGCACGACAGTGTAGATGATATAAAGCGGTGAGTGATAGACTAACCAGGCGATAAAACCGAAGCTTACGAAAGCCACACTGTAACTTAGGGTGGGGAAGCGGGTAATCAGTAAAAAGATGCCGAAAGCAGCGACATAAAACGGTATCCCCCAGGGCATGAGAAAGGCCAGAATGCCGATGCATGTGGCCCCGCCTTTGCCGCCTTTGAATTTAAGCCACACCGGAAATACGTGGCCAAGTACCGCTACCAGGCCAGCCGCCAGTTCGACCAGTTGTGGTGTTTCCAGCGCACGGGCTATGGCTACGGCCAGCGCCCCTTTACCGATGTCGGCCGCCAGTACCAGCATCCCTGGCCAGAAACCAACCTGGTAGAAGGTATTCATGGTGCCCATGTTGTGGCTGCCGACCTTGCGAATATCAAAGCCCTTAATCCAGCGGCCTATGAGATAAGCCAGCGGAAAACTGCCTACTATATAGGCGGCCAGCAGGGCCAGAATTATAGCTAAGGTCTGGTTCATTACAACCTCGGTAAAATTTAGACTGACGGCGCGAAGTCCACAATATTAAGGCGCAGTGTTTCGCGGCCGTTGTAGCGATCCAGTTCCAGATTATACACCACATCCAGCGGGTCGGGCAGTATTTTTTTGATCTCTTCAGCCTGGCGGAAGGCCACCGCCTCCCAGCAGACGTTTCCCTGACTCAACCGCAGTTTCAAGTGCTCGCCGCTGGAACCCATGGTGCGATAGTCGATAACGCTGACACAGCGGGAGACGAACAGTGGCGGCCGGTTACCTTCGCCGAAGGGCGCCAAGTCCTGCAGCATTTGGAACAACCCGCCGCCCAATTCCTGTAAAGTGGCTTCGGCGTCTATGCTTAGAATGGGTTGGAGATCAAGTGAGGCCAGTTCATGGGCGGTGATTTCGGTCAGCAGAGACGACAGTTGTGATAGTTCGGTGGTCTTCAGACTGAATCCGGCCGCTTGGGAGTGGCCGCCGTAATGGGTAAGCAAGTGGCCGCAGCGGTCGATGGCGGCGGTGATATTGAAGCCGGGGATGGAGCGGCAGCTGGCGATGGCGGTGTCGGGGTCGCGGCGGATGACGACACTCGGCCGGTAAAACTCGTCGGTCAACCGTCCGGCTACCAGCCCGAGAATGCCCAGTGGACACGCCTCGTCTTCAATGACCAGCAGCGGATTCAGCGGACCGGAGAGCACCAATTGCCGCGCCTTGGTGACATACATCGTGGTCAGGCGCTGGCGTTCGGCATTGTGCTCTTCCAGTACCGCCGCCAGGTCTTTGGCTTCGCCAGCGGTGGTGGCGGTGAGCAGGTTGTAGCTGGTCATGGCATGGTCAAGCCGCCCTGCGGCATTAAGGCGCGGTGCCACTGTCCATGAAATGCTTTCGGCTTCCAGTTGACCCGGTTTGAGGCGAGACAGGTTGATGATCTCCAGCAGCCCCAGCGAGGGGTGATCGTTGAGGTGTTTCAATCCTTCTTTGACCAGGTAACGGTTCTCACCGGTAAGTGGCATGATATCGGCGATGGTACCCAAAGCAGCCAATTCTAGGAAATGTTCCTGAGGTAACGGTTTGCCCATACCGCTAAAGAGAGCCTCAATGACTTTATAGGCGACACCGGCACCAGCCAGATCTGAATACGGGTAGCGTGAGTCTGTACGCCGTGGATTGACTACAGCCACTGCTGGGGGTAATTCTAAGAGAGCCGCGTGATGATCGGTAATAATGATGTCGAGGCCGAACTTCCGAGCTTCCTTTACCTCGGCCACGGCGGTGACGCCGCAGTCTACACTGACTACCAAGCTGACACCATTGTTGGCAAGCTTCCTGAGGGCTACGGTCTTTAGACCGTAGCCCTCAGTGATGCGATGAGGGATATATGGGATCGCATTGGCACCAAGGCTGATCAAGCCGGTGACCATTATGGCAGTGGCGGTGATACCATCAGTGTCAAAGTCCCCGTAGACGGCTATGTGCTCGCCGCGGAGGATGGCCTGGTAAATGCGAGTCATGGCCTGCTCTATATCCGGCAGGAGCATTGGGTCGCCGGAGAGCCGGGTGTCGCCAGTGATAAAGAGTTCAGCCTGTTCTGTTGTGGCGATACCGCGATTGGCCAGAATACGCGCAATAACCGTAGGATACCGCCGGTCGAGTTCCTCTGGAACCGAGCCGGAAGCTACCTGCCAGCGGGCGCCGCGCAAACGCTATTCCTCGCTGAATTTCCGCAAAATGAGCACGGAGTTGTGGCCTCCGAATCCAAAAGAGTTGGACAGGGTGGTGCGAACCTTGGCTTTTCTGGCGGTATTAGGTACATAATCTAAGTCACAATCCGGGTCCGGTGTTTCATAATTAATTGTCGGTGGAATTATACCATTTTTGATGACCAGAGCGCAGATGGCAGCCTCAATGGCGCCAGCGCCGCCGATGAGGTGTCCCAGCATTGACTTGGTGGAACTGATAGCTACCTTGTAGGCATGATCGCCGAGGACGGTCTTTATGGCCGCTGTTTCCATCTTATCGTTGAGTTGAGTCGAAGTACCATGGGCATTGATGTAATCGATCTCAGTGGGGGAAATATCCGCGCGGTTGATCGCCATCTGGATGGCCCGGGCAGCACCATCACCGGTTTCAATAGGCTGTACGATATGATAAGCATCGCAAGAGGAGCCGTATCCTATAACCTCTGCATAAATATCAGCGCCGCGCAAAAGAGCCACTGACAGCTCTTCGAGGACGACCACGGTGGCACCTTCACTCATAACAAATCCGCCACGGGCGGCGTCGAACGGTCGTGAGGCGTGGTGGGGGTCGTCGTTATTGGTCGAAAGAGCGTTGAGGGCATTGAAGGCGGCGAAGGCTAGTGGATTCATGCCGGACTCGGTGCCGCCAGCCAGCATGATATCGGCGCGGCCGGCACGGATGAACTCATAGGCGGTGCCGATGGCGTCGGAACCGGACGCGCAGGCCGAGGTGGTGCAGAAATTTGGGCCCTTGAGGCTCATGGAAATGGCGATCTGAGCTGCAGCGATATCTGAGATCATCATCGGAATGAGGAATGGAGTGATCTTGGAGGGGCCTTTTTCAATATAGACTCGCGCCTGGTCAAATAGGGTGGTCAAGCCGCCGATGCCGGAGCCGACGATAACGCCAATGTCGTCACCCTTGGTTGCGATGTCGAGCTTGGAGTCATCGGCGGCGATGCGGGCGGCGGCTACGGCGAGTTGAGCGAATCGGTCCATACGCCGAACGTCCTTTTTGCTAATGTAATTGGCAGGCTCGAAGTTCTTGACCTCACCGCCAAACTTTGTCTCCAAAGGAGAAGCGTCGAAAAGTGTTAAAAATTCAATACCGTTACGGCCATTGACAAGTCCGTCCCACGTGGTTGCGGTGTCGAGACCGAGCGGGCTGACCATGCCGATACCGGTGATGACTACGCGGCGGGAACTTTTGGAAGGAATATAAGTATTGGACATTTAAAGCACACCTCAAGCTAAACTGGTTAGTTATAGCATATTATTGAATGATAATTCAACGATTTTACAGGACACTTTCTAGGTTTCGATTAATTATCGGGAACCGGCTTATATATTTACTTGTGTGCAAATAAACTAGAAATAGCCAATCTAATCTAATGTATTTTTCATATGCAGAAGCTCTTTTCGGCGGAATAGATGGTTGGGATAATAAGGTGTTGCTCTGCCGCTTTTTGACAAACAAACTCCAAGTGATAAACTCGTTGTTGAGGGATATATTGCTTCTATATTTGAGCTTTATGAATTAACGGACTCAAATTATGATATATATCAATGGTATCAAGATAACAATGTTTCCTTAATTAATGATGCTATGAAAAAAATCTTGATTATTGAAGATGATGAAGCAGTACGACATTTGCTGGAGCGATGTCTGAAAGCAGATGGCTGGCAAATTGATACTGTAGCCAATGGCATCGAAGCTCTTGAAAAGGTAAAGACAGTCGAACCGCACCTGATTTTGTTAGATTTAATCTTGCCGGGTATCCATGGCGATGAGTTTTTAAAGCGGTTGCGGCAGTGGTCAGATGTACCGGTGATAGTGGTCAGCGGTCGTGCCAAAGTCGACAGCAGGATTAGCCTGCTGCAACTGGGCGCTGATGATTATTTGGCTAAGCCATTCGATATTAATGAACTGAAAGCCCGCATCGCTGCCGTAATCCGCCGGACAAACCCTGAATATAAAAGAGAGCCGGATGGCTACTATTCTGACGATTTGATAGTAGATTTCAAAGAGCGGCAGGTTATCGTTTCTAGGAATGAGATCAAGCTGGATCCTCATGAATTTGAGACTCTCAGGGTACTTGTAAGCCGCCGGGGTGAAATAGTTAATACAAAAACTTTACTTACTCATGTCTGGGGTGAAGGTTATTACGATAACCATTATCTTCAGGTTGTAATCACCCGGCTGAGAAATAAGCTGGGCAGACACAAGTCCTGGATAGCCAATATCCACGGAGTAGGTTATAAGTTCCTGGGCTGATCTCTTCTACATCTACATCTCATTTGAGATATCCCACTTGCTATTTTCTATGAGCCAATTATGAGTTATTTGTTGCTATAATCACCTGAAGCATTGATGATGATTAGATCTAACATGATAAATTAGTCTAGATGGGGAAATATGAAATGAAAATTATGAGTAAAACCACCTGTTTTAAATGCCTGGCGGTAGTGGCGCTGGCTCTGGCGGTCGGTTTGAGTCAGGTACCGGAGGTTCCAGGGGTAGCTGCAGCTACCCCTGCGATTAATTACGGAATCTTCCGTGGTGCTCCGTATGATCTGGATAATATCAATGCGGTCGCCGCATATAAGGCCGAAGCTGCTACCATCGCGGCGGGTGGCTATGTCTCTGATACAGATTATCTAACCTTGGAAGCTACTCTGATATCCTTTGACGGGGGGGCCACATATGTTACCGATAGGGGTGGATGCATTTATATACAGACGGTAATTACCGGGCTTGAGGTCGGTGATATCGTGGAAGTGGACAATAATAGCTTTTACAACGATGGTTCCGGATACGATTCATATTGGGATCAGGACCCATACTGGGTTCAGATAGGCGACTATAGCCATAGCACAGGCGATACGATCAATAACTGGCTGATATATATTGAAAACAATGGTGGTGGGGAGTATACACTGGTCGTCGGTTCAGGGATGTATAACCTGGCAGAAAATGCTGATGATCTTTCAGATATAATCGGACAGTCATATCAGTTGACTCGTGCGATAAAAATATACCGGGGTGAAACCCTTATCAACCCCTTGACCAGTTCGCGAGGTTATACATATTCAGCAAATGAAACTCCAGGTGGTTGGACGCCTGTAGTGGCAGATTCATTAACTACACCTGATTTGACTTATGTCGGCGTTGAGAGCAGCTATGTTGATGATAACTGGGCAGGTAGCGATAACGGCGATATTGTTGGGGCTGGCTACATATTTGGGCAGGATGCATTTGATACTATTCAGGGAGGCATAAACGGTACTGTTAGTGGAGGCACTGTGCATGTGGCGGTGGGGACTTATGCAGAGAATGTTACGGTCGCTAGTGAGGGGCTTACAATTACCGGTGAGGACAGAGATGCCACGATAATAGATGGCGGTGGTAGCGGCATCGTGGTGATGATTACGGCAAACAACGTTACCTTTTCCGGTTTCACGGTGACTGGCTCAGGCAACAACCCGTCCAGCCACGCTGGGATTATACTCTCAAGCGTAACTGGCTGCATGATTGAGAACAATATCGTCAGCAGCAATGCCAGCGCGGGCATCGGGCTGCAACTATCAGATGACAATACGGTTCAGAACAATCTGATGAACGCTAATTATGTTGCCGGTATCGCCCTTATGGGCTCCAGCAACAATACGGTGACAAATAACACTTCAAGCAATACAGTTATTTACCCGACTACCGATTACGGTTACGGGATCGTGCTGGACGGAGTTGGCGGTACTTTCTCGACAGGCAATGAGATCAGCGATAACATCATCACTCTCAATGGACAGGATGGTGTCTATTTGGGTGAACGTTGTGACAGTAATACGCTGAGTGACAATGAGATAACACTCAACGGCAATGAAGGCATCTATTTCTGGAAATCGGGGACCAACACGGTGACTGGTAATACGGTCAGTGATAATGGGGTAAACGGGTTGCATTTGATGGGCAGCCAGAACAATGTCATCACCGGAAATGTTATCAGCGGCAGTGTGAACGGGTTTCTGATACGGAGTGGTAATATCAACTATGGTGCAGGCTGGGTGGTGCTGGTTTCAAGTGGCAATGAGATCCACAATAACATCATCACAGGGAACACGTCATATGGGATAGCATGTGAAGACAATGCCGGTTACACAGATGATGATGATCTGGTTATTGATGCGACGGAGAACTGGTGGGGTTTGCCTAACGGTCCCGGTTATACCGTTTCTAATAATGTGGATTACACCCCATGGCTTGATGCACCGGATGGAGTGGCGCGTAATTATAATATTCATAATGAAACTCAAGACACTACGTATGAAACCATCACTCAAGCCGTTGCGGCTGCAGATGATGGTGATACGCTTGTTGTGTACGATGGTATCTATAGCTATGTGAGTGAAGGATCCCCAGCACCTTCAGGTTTAATCAAAATCACTAAACCCATAACCATAAAGGCAGCTGAGGGTGTTCGTCCTATAATTGATGGGTCAGGGTTTGATGGAGTGTTTAAAATTCATCCTTCCGCCCTTCAGCCTGGCGGTGTGGTAGTTATCAAAGGTTTTGAGATTAAGGGTGACAGTACTACTGATATCGCTATCACAATGCAGGGATGTTTTGATATAACTCCGGCACAAGTTATTATCAGAGACAATTGGTTTCATGGTATGACTGGCGGCATTGATTTTTGGGGAGCTAACTCTTATCTTCCGTCAGGTTGGACCAGTGCGGTGACAGGGATTGAGATCACGATTAATAAGTTCTACGAATTAGGAGAACAGGGGGTTACTCAGGGTTTTGGTATCATGCTCGAAGATTTGGCTAATTGGACGACTGCCGGGGATACATATGCCGCTCTGGTGGAAGGAAATGAATTCTTTGATATATATGATGGAGTAGGGGACAACTACGGGGTTGGCATTGTCATTCCAAGAGCCAATGATGCTAATGAAGCTGCGAATATAAATATAACCGGTAATAGCTTCACTGGTCTCTCCATAGGCGTCGCAGTACTTGATGGGGATGTTACCGATACGGCCATTAATAACAATATCTTTGAATCGGTAACTGTTTACGGGGTTTTAGTTGAGGGAGCCGGAATATCTAATGGCCCAGTTGACGCTACCGATAACTGGTGGGGTTCGGCTAGCGGGCCGACGCATAGCAGCAACACATATAATGTTGATACACAAGGTGACGCGGTCAGTGATAATGTCAACTACGCGCCTTGGCTGGGAGCTGCTACTGAAGGTGAGCCGTTCTGCCCGGTCTATATCGGTGAAACAGGATACGCTTCCGTTCAGGATGCCATCAATGATGTTGCCGAGGGTGAGACTATCGTGCTGAGCGCCGGTACCTACGTCGGCAACCTAACAATCGAAACCGATGTGATCCTATCGGCACCAGATGGAGCTAAACTCGAAGGCACTTCGGATAGTCCGGTAATAACCATCGGCGATCACTCGGTCACTATCATTGGCCTTGAGATCGATCCCGGTACCGACGGTATATATATACCGACCATTAGTGACGGCGCGGTTGTCACAATTGAAGATGCGAATATATATAACAATGGCGGTTACGGTATAAATGTCGGGACAATGGATGGTACGCTCAATATCGTCAACTGCTTTATCCATGATAATGATGACGACGGCATCCATATCGACAGCGTCAGCGGCACGCTCAATATCCGTGGCAATAACATCGGTGAGTTCGATGACGGCACTGTTAATTATGGTGCCAACGGAGGCCGCGGCATAAGTATTGTCGGATCTGACGGGGCTACCATCACTATCGGCGGTAGCGATGTGGGCGAGACCAACACAATAATCGGTCATGCTGGCGGTATACATATTGATAACATAATTGATAGCACGGTCTCAATTAGAGGCAATATCATCAATAATAATGCGCAAAGCTACAAGACCGCTATCGCCGTAGAGCAGGTGGATGCTACCAGCAGCCTTAGTGTTACCTATAACGATATTCTGAACAATGGAGACTATGGCATTGAGCTTGGTGGGGCGATGTATGGCGATGTGTCCATCAACTACAACTACATCTCTGGTCACACTGAGTATGGCCTGTACTATGATTACAATGACGGCATAGATTTCATCGATGCCACCTGTAACTGGTGGGGGCAAATCACAGGGCCTTATCACAGCGACACCAACGTAACCGGCCAGGGTAATGCTGTCAGCGACCACGTGAATTACAGTAGTTTCGCCGGTCCCGTAGTCAACGGCGTGTCACCGGGTTCCGGTTCAACTGCCGGTGGTACCAACATCATCATCAGCGGCCAATGCTTCCTCGAAGGTGCCACGGCTACCATTGGCGGTGGCTCGGTGACCAGCTCGACGGTGTTCAGCACCAATAGTATGTCAGCGACCACACCGGCTGGCATCGCTGGCGCTAGGGCTGTTATAGTGACCAGCCGGTACGGCCAAACGGCATATGTGGACGCCGCCGTAGCCGGAACCTTCACATATGTAGCACCAACAGTGCAAAACTACTACACCCTTAGTGTATCCAGTACTACCGGCGGCGCGGTGACTATACCGGGTGAAGGCACCTTTACTTATCAGGACGGCGCGGTAGTAAATTTGACGGCCGTCCCGGCGTCCGGATACCACTTCACCGGCTGGACCGGTGATGTAGCCAGTACCGGCGCGGCAACAACCACGGTAACCATGAACGGTAGTAAGAGCGTTACCGCCAACTTTATCGAGACACCTCAGATCTACACACTGACGGTGACCAGCGGCACAGGCGGCTTGGTAATGACTCCCGGTGAAGGTCAATTTGAGTATAGCGCAGGTACGGCAGTGACGCTGACGGCGGCGATGGCGGCCGGTTATGAGTTTGCTGGTTGGACTGGCGATGTGATTGATGCTCAATCAGTGACCACCACCGTTATAATGGACAGTGATAAGAGTATAACTGCCAACTTCATTACAGCGGTGGTAAACCGTACTCTGACTGTATCCAGTGGCACCGGTGGGGCAGTGACCATACCGGGTGAAGGCTCCTTTGCTTATCAGGACGGCGCGGTGGTAAATTTGACGGCCGTCCCGGCGTCTGGATATCAGTTCACCAGCTGGAGCGGCGACGTAGCCAATACCGGCGTGGCAACAACCACGATAACAATGAGCGGTAATAAGAGCGTTACCGCAGCTTTCACCGCGGTAACGACGACCACCCAGCCGCCACCGGACGATGGTGAGGGCATAGACCCGTTAACGATAGTGATTATTGTGGCCGCGGGGCTCTTGGTAATTGTGGGCGGGTTCCTATTGTTCAGGAGACGTGTCTAATAGACTGATTGTCTGTAGCGATATCGTAAGAAAGACCGGCCGCATCTACCAGATGTGGCCGGTCTTTTAGTGACGTCTGATATTTGAAATCCATCTGGGTACGTAATGATAAGAAATAATTGACATGATAAAATGTTAGTGAAAAGATAGTCAGAAATTATATGTGAAATGAGCTGGGATCAATAATGATGGAAAGAATCGCCAGCTTTGTCACACGACGCTCCAAATTAATTATTGCTATTGTTATTCTGGCCAATCTAGCAGCTCTGGTATCATTCTCCCGTTTTAGTCTGGACACCGAGTTCCTCAATTTTTTCGATGCAGATGACGCCGAGGTAGTGGCCTACCACGAGATCAACGCCAAATATGACACCGGCGAAGCGGTGACGGTACTGCTTGAAGGCCAACAGAGCTTACTGACTACCGATAATCTGCTGGCAGTCTATCAATTGCAGACCCAGATTACTCCGGTAACTGATGTAAAGCAGGTACAGAGCTATATCCCTGCGGAGATAGCTACCAACGGGATGGTAGTGCCTGTGACCGCCGATTTTATCCGTCATAACGCGGCATTGCTAGGCCAATTCATCGACCAGCAATATTTTCTGACGGACCAGTTTTTGTCTGACGACCGACTGAGCGCCATAATCGTTGTCGGCATTGAGGTCGGTGCCGATTCCAGTCCGGTAGTCGATAAATTGCGCTCTATCATCGACGGTCATCCGGAGCTCAAGTTGACGTTAGCGGGCAATCCCATCATAAAGGACACGGTCGTTGGCTATCTGGTAAGTATTCTATTCATCCTTCTGCCATTTGCCGTCGGTTTGATTCTGCTGGTATTCTATTTTGTCCTGCGCCACAAACAGCTGACGCCCTTGGCTATGCTGCCAGCGGCCTTCGGCGCTCTGTGGACATTTGGCACCATCTTTTTTAGCGGCAACGAACTTAGCTTGGTCACGGTAATCACTCCTATTTTCATTATTGTTATCGGTTCGGCTTACGGGCTGCACTATGTAAGCCATTTTCAAGAAAACCTGGTTAAATATGGCGACAGCATAATGGCCACTCGCCAGACGCTGAAGATGGTCGGTACTCCTCTGGTACTAGCGACGCTGACAACCATGGCCGGTTTCGCCTCTCTGATGTGGGGTGATGCTGTGCCCATGCGGCAGATGGGTCTCTTCGTAACACTGGGCATTGCTTATGCTGGGCTGCTGGCCATCTTTTTCCTCCCAGCTGTGCTGAGTCATCTAAAACTGAATATGAGTGCGCCGCCGGCCCAATCACAGCGTCTTGGTCGACTGGTGAGCTGGGCTTCGGCCCAACGGTTGCCGGTCATCCTGGTCTTTACGGCTATGGCTATCGCCGCCGGTATCTACATACCCAAACTTGAAGTGGTCTCTGACCAGTTGATGTTTTTCAAAGAAAGTTCAGAGATCCGCCAAGCGTCGGCTCAGATCGAGGAACACTTCGGAAGCGCCCAGCCGCTGATCGGCGAGATGACCTCTGATGAAGGCCCCAGTGCTATCTACGACGCTACCGAGGCCAGCCGTCTGCTTTTCGTCGAGCGGGAACTTGAAGCGCAATCTGGCATCAAAAACGTCACATCCATATTTGACCTGATTATCGGTTTCAGCCGGATGACCACCGGGGCTGAAGCCTATCCGGATAATCCAGCGACTATTCAGGCGTTTCTCAGTCAATTGGGTGATGACGGAGCCGAAAGCTGGCTAAGCGACGAAGGCTTCCGACTAATGATCCGTCCGGCTGGACTGGAAGCCGATGACATCGGAGCTCTGCGGCAGTGGACGAGCACTCAGCCATCGATCCGTGTGATCACTGGCATGCCAATCCTGTTTGATGAATTCAATAAGATTGTTGTCCAGAGCCAGGTCCGCAGTTTGGGGCTGGCTCTGGCACTGGTGTTTCTGATGCTGCTGTTCACCTTGCGCAGCCTTAAAGCGGCGTTGGTTGGTCTGCTGCCTATTGTTCTAACCATAGGTGCGGTGATGACCTTCCTAGTGGTCAGCAATTTCAACCTGAATATACTGACAGCCAACCTGTCGGCAATCGTCATTGGCGTTGGCGTGGACTATTCCATCCACCTGATCTCTGGCATCTATTATTTTCGCCGTGAGGGCATGGATGGCAGTGAAGCGGTGGATGCGGCTCTGGGATCGGTATCCCGTCCGGTATTGGCTAATGCTCTTGGTCTAAGCATCGGCCTGTCCGTCCTGTTCTTATCACCGCTGCTGATTCACATCCAGGCGGCGGCAGTGATGTGGGTGGCTATGGTTATTTCATCAATGGCGGCGCTGCTGATCATCCCGCAGTTCTACCGCTACAAAACGGCATTGAGAGTGGTTAAAACGAATCCATAGAAACGTGTAATTCAGACCAAAATCCGCCCGATTGAATATCAAACCATAAAACGGCTATAATTGTGCTTTGCGCGGTGGGTATAGCCGAGTGGTTAAGGCGTCAGGTTGTGGCCCTGAAGACCGTGGGTTCGACTCCCACTACCCACCCCAAACTGTCTCTCACAACAAGCGCCTGTAGCTCAGGGGATAGAGCATTGGTCTTCGAAACCAAGGGTCGTGGGTTCGAATCCCTCCAGGCGCACCAGTTTTAATCATATATAATATATAAACCCCCTCGATATTCGAGGGGGTTACCTTTTTATACGGACACTCAACCTGGGTTGTAAGCACATAGTATGCTTGACAATAAGAGAACAAGCCAATATCTTGAATAGAAGAAATATAAATGTATGGAGAGTTAGGAGCGAAATTATGAAACCTACAGCAGAACAAAATATAATGCTTGAGGCGATAAACGCCGCAATCTTGTTGGAAACAGAAGGCAAAAAGTGCTACTTAGCGGCTAGTAAAAATAGCAAAAACGATGCAGGGAAAACACTTCTATTATCCCTGGCAGAGGAAGAAGAAGATCACAAGAAAAGGTTTACCGAACTGTACGATACTATTGCGAAAGGTCACGGGTGGACGGCGGTTAAACCATCCTCTCGTAGTATTAATCACATAAAAAATACCATGGCTAATACCTGCCAGGCTCTTGGAATAGCCGTTGTCGTTACTGACGGAGAATTCGAAGCATTAAGATCGGCGATTCAAAAGGAAAAAGAGAGCTATATGTTCTACAAGGAACATGCCAATAAAGCAGTGTATCCAACTGAGAAAGAATTTTATACTACCATCGCTAATGAGGAATGGGAGCATGAACTGGCGCTCCTGGATTACCAGGAATATCTCACTGACCCGGCTGGGTGGTTTGTAGAACAAGAGCATCCATCACTAGATGGCGGATAAGCCTCAGCCATGAATGAGGTGATATGTAAAATCGAAAACTGGATAATAGCTGTCCTATCATTTTGCACTAATCACCGCTGCCCATCGGCCCGTGGTTGGTTTTGTTTTACTATCGCTGATGCTGTATCCAGGTAGTAGATTGTGTTAGCATGTATAATAATGCTGCCTGTGTTCAGCGGCCAATAACCCGAAACTAAGGAGTCCCTTCTAACCAATGTCAATGGTACACGGTTTTCCATGGGCACCAACAAACTCTGAGGAAGAGAAACCCCGGGTAACGCGGTACTTGGTCAAACGGATTCTGGGGTATGCAAAGCCGTACAAGTGGCTGATCGTCGCCATGTTGCTGGTAACACTGGCAACGACCGGCCTTGCGCTGGCGACACCATTGATCCTCAGGAATCTCATCGACGAGACGCTACCGAACAAAGACCTGCGCACACTAGGTTTCCTCATCGTCGCTTTGCTGGCCGTTCCGGTAGTTACCAGCGTATTGAATGTAATTCTCAGACGCCTCAACGCCAACGTTGGTGAAGGGGTAGTCTACGACCTCAGAGTGGCATTATTTGCTCATTTGCAGAGAATGGCGCTTAACTTTTTCACCAATACCAAGGTGGGTGAATTGATGAGTCGCCTTAACAATGATGTTGTGGGGGCACAGAACGCCATTTCTAACACCTTTGTGACCATATTCACCAGCTTTATCCAGTCGGTTGTATTGCTCACCGTTATGGCGACGCTGGAATGGCGGCTAACCCTAATCAGTGTGGCAGTGCTGCCTTTCTTCCTGATAGCGGGGCGGAGGCTTGGGAAAAGGCTGCAAATTATTGCCCGCGAGCAAATGGATTTTAATGCCAAAATGAATGCGGTGATGCATGAGCTGCTGAATATTTCTGGCGCTCTGCTGGTGAAACTGTTTGGCCGCGCCAGTATTGAAGACGAACGATTTAAAGGCAGGGCCGCTGAGGTACGGGACGCCGGGGTGCGCCGCGCTGTCACCGGTATGCTCTTTTTTGTCAGTATCGGCTTGTTAAGCTCCATCGGTGTGGCACTGGTGTACGGCGTCGGCGGCTATATGGTGATACATGGTTCACTTTCAATAGGTACAATTGTGGCGCTGGCGGCTTTACTGGGTAGTCTCTATAACGCACTCCAAACATTAACTAACGCTCCGGTGGATTTTGCCACATCAATGGTCAGCTTTGAGCGGGTATTTGAAGTAATTGATTTGCCTCACGAAATTATAGAAAAGCCGGATGCCATTGAAATTGTGAATGTTAAAGGCATCTTAGAATTTGATGACGTCAGTTTCCGCTACACTATCGATGATCGCGTGCTTCTCAAAGACGTTAAACGTTTTGGACATATGCAAGATGTGACGGCGGTACTATCCGGGGGCAGAGAGGTTAAGGGTGACAATGGTGAATCTGGCGTAACTCTCAAAGGCGAACCGGTGACCCAAGCACGGGAACAAGTGCTGGATCATATCACTTTCCGGGCAGAGCCTGGTCACCTAGTGGCATTGGTCGGTCCAAGCGGTGCAGGAAAAACAACGGTGACTTATCTTATCCCGCGTCTTTACGATCCGATGTCGGGGAAAATCTGTATCGACGGAATAAACCTCAAAGACGTGACACTGGACTCCCTGGCTGCCCAAATAGGTATGGTAACCCAGGAAACATATCTTTTCCACGATACGGTTAAGGTGAACCTGCTCTATGCCCGGCCTGACGCTACACAGGAAGAGATAGAAACAGCAGCTAAGGCGGCCAATATCCATGATTTTATCGCCGGGTTGTCGGCTGGATATGATACGGTGGTAGGAGAGCGGGGGTACCGGCTCTCAGGCGGTGAAAAACAGCGTCTGGCGCTGGCGCGGGTGATTCTAAAAAACCCCCGGATATTGGTACTGGATGAAGCTACCAGTTCCCTCGATTCGGAATCTGAGGCACTGATCCAGGATGCTTTAAAAAGAGTCATGGCGGGACGTACCAGTATTGTAATCGCGCACCGACTATCAACAATACTGGCGGCAGACCAGATACTGGTGCTGGACCGGGGGCGGATAGTGGAGCGGGGTACTCACAAGGAATTGATGAAGATTGAAGGGCTTTACGCAAGGTTGTACGAGACACAATTTAGGCGCAAGCCGGGCGAAATCCTGTAAAAAAATATGGACAGAAGTTAGGCGCTTACTGTAAACTTGCCACATTCAATACTTTTTGAGAGGAGTCAAGCATGAAAAAAGTCTCAATTCTGCTGGTCATGTTTGCGCTTGTAGCCGGGTTGATATTACCGGGTTGCAGTGACAAAAATGATGATCCAACCCCAACGACAGGTATCACCAAGATTCGGGTAGCGACAGATGCGACCTGGCCGCCTTTTGAATATGTGGACACCGCAACTAATAAGATTGTCGGGTTTGATATTGATCTGATGAATGCC
Source organism: Dehalogenimonas sp. WBC-2 (assembly GCA_001005265.1). Classification (NCBI taxonomy): domain Bacteria; kingdom Bacillati; phylum Chloroflexota; class Dehalococcoidia; order Dehalococcoidales; family Dehalococcoidaceae; genus Dehalogenimonas; species Dehalogenimonas sp. WBC-2. The sequence goes on along the minus strand of CP011392.1, from coordinate 967,946 downwards.
ATCGCGTTGAAGGCCGGGTTAGAGATTGAATATGTAAACGTGGAATGGGATCCTCTCCTTGCCGGGATGGCTCAAGGAACCTATGATGCCGCTATTTCCTCCATTACTATTAAGGCTGACCGTTTGGCACAGATGAATTTCTCTGATCCATATTTTACTGCAGGTCAGATCATAGTGGTCCGGGCAAGCAACAACACTATTACCGGTGCTGCCAATATCAGCGGCAAGGTCGGGGTACAGACAGGAACAACCGGCGATGATGAAGTCAGTGCTATGACCGGTGTTGAAAAAGTATCGTATGACGACATCACTTTGGCATTTACCGCTTTACTGAGTAATCAGATTGATGCTGTGGTTTGCGATACTCCGGTAGCGGACGGTTATACCACTAAATATTCAACTCAATTGAAAACAGTTGGTAATGTATTAACTACCGAGGAATACGGAATTGCTGTTCCCAAAAGCAAAGAAGCTATTCTGGCCAAGATAAATCAAGGATTGGCTGCGGTCAAAGCCGATGGCACCATTGAGCAACTGGTTTTGAAATGGCTTGTTGGTTAGATTAATCACAAAGAAGGGGCTCAGATTTGAGCCCCTTCTTTAATGTGCATTGATGAAAGAAATTGAGAAAGTAATTCCGCCGGAAAAGGAACTGAGTTTCGTGACCGGAGGAGAAGTCAATATCCGTCAGGATCCGTGGTGGTGGCTGGTGGCGGCGGTGGCGGCGTTGATACTGTTACTGGTGGTTGTCCAACCAGACCCTTTCAAGAATATCGTTGTTTTTGCTCGCGACGGCGTACTTGTAACCATTTTAGTGACCGTGGTGTCCTATTTTCTGATGCTGATAGCCGGTCTGTTCGGTGGTTTGGGGCGGCTGGCAAAAAACAAAATAATATTCGGCATTTCTACTCTTTACGTTGAGATCATTCGCGGGATACCTCTGCTTGTTCAGCTTATTGGTTGGTATTTTGCCTCCCCGGTGATAATCCAAAAAATCGGGACATGGTTGAGTTATCAACCATTGATCGAGTATCGGGCTAATCCCATTGTTACCGCAATTCTCGCCATCACCGTATGTTACGGCGCGTATATGAGCGAGATAGTCCGGGCGGGCATTCAAAGTATACCCAAGGGACAGATGGAAGCAGCTCGCAGCCTGGGTATGAGCCATTTTCAAGCCATGCAGTTCGTAATACTACCTCAGGCATTCCGTGTTATTCTGCCGCCGATGGGTAATGAATTCATCGCCTTGCTAAAAGACTCTTCTTTGGTCAGCGTGGTTGCTGTGGCTGACCTTACCCGCCGCGGCCGGGAGTTCATGGCGGCCAATTTTAATCCTATTGAGACCTGGGCGATGGTGGCATTGCTTTATCTTATTATGACTCTGTTTGCGGCACGCGTGGTCTCTTATATTGAGAAGAAGACCCGGTATGAAAGATAACGATGGCTGAACCTATTATAAATATAGAGGATGTCCACAAGCATTTTGGGCACGTGCAGGCGTTGCGAGGTGTAAGCCTGAAAGTAGAACAGGGTGAAGTTGTTGTTATTATAGGCCCGTCGGGCTCAGGAAAATCCACTTTGCTACGGTGTATCAATAGATTAGAGGAATATGATTCCGGCCGAATCGTGGTGGATGGTATTTCACTGGACAGTACTCAAAATATCAATGCCGTCCGTCGCGAAGTAGGGATGGTTTTCCAGTCGTTTAATCTTTTCTCTCACCTGTCTGTGATTGATAATCTCATGCTAGCGCAACGGCAGGTACGTAAGCGCAATAAAGAAGAAGCGCGCGAGGTGGCCAAACAACTGCTGGTTAAGGTTGGCATACCCGAGAAAGCCAACGCCTATCCTGGACAACTTTCAGGCGGGCAGCAACAACGTGTAGCTATTGCCAGGGCGCTGGCGATGAATCCCAAGATCATGCTTTTTGATGAACCAACATCGGCGCTTGACCCCGAGATGATAAAAGAAGTGCTGGATGTGATGAGCGCACTGGCTACGGAAGGCATGACTATGGTGGTGGTATCTCATGAAATGGGGTTCGCCAGAGCGGCGGCTAACCGGATGGTTTTCATGGATGAAGGACTCATTGTGGAGATGGCGACGCCACATGATTTCTTTGCCAATCCCAAGCAGGAGCGGTCGCGCGCGTTCCTCTCCAAAGTGCTGCATATCCACTAGTATAGAATAATTGGAATTATGGTTTCATAAAAGCCGTACATGGTGGCTTTTGTCATAGAAAACAGGTACTGCTTCTAACACAATATGTTCGATCGAATACGTCTATCGAAGGCTACGAATTCAAAGGTCGGTTGCAAACAAAAGATAGTGACTTTGTTGCATGCCTAAAGCCTGGTAAGTCCGCTGTGCCGATTTATTGTGCTGGTCAACATAAAGTCTTAATTCGGGTACGCTTCCATCGTCCTGAGAGGCAGCTTTTATGTACTGATACAGGCTGCGGTACAGACCGCGGCGGCGATACTCCGGGGCAACATAAACACTCTGGATCCACCAGATGACGCCATTGCGCCAATCGCTCCATTCATAGGTAATCATTGTTTGCGCAGCGGTCTTGCCATCAATCTCCGCGATGATATAAAAACCGAATTTCTGGTTGCTTAAAAAATGATTCACACCAGCGGTCACGGTTGTCCCATCTAATTGTTTACCCTCGGTTTCCAAGGCAAGAGCCATGTTGTATAAAACAATAGTGGGGATATCAGCAGTTTTAGCGCGACGGATAACAGGTATAATAGCCATTGGTAGTCCTTTTAAGCGTTGTTATTCATATTAACTGATGTTAGTCATTATGCCATACGCCTCCGCAGTTTAAAAATCAGGCATCATTGTTATTAAAATGGGTATTGACAAAGCATTTGCGATAATATATGCTGATTGATAGTTGTTCAGTTCGTGTCATTAGTACCACGCCATAAGCCCAAGTATGGATGACCGCAACTCTCACAACGAGTATTAAGAGAGGAGGTCATTCAATGGCTCTACAGGACAAGCAGATCCAGTGTTCCGATTGCGGAACCACCTTCACGTTCAGCGCCGCAGACCAGGAATTTTTCCAGTCTAAGGGTTACACCAATGAACCCAAGCGCTGTGCTTCCTGCCGTGCTGCTCGCAAGAACGAGCGCGGCGGTAACACCGGCGGTTTCGGCGGCGGTCGCTCATCCCAGATGTACCCGGCCGTCTGTGCCGCTTGCGGACAGAACACCCAGGTACCTTTCCAACCCCGCGGCGACAAGCCCGTCTACTGCAGCGATTGTTTCCGAAAAGTCGGTTCCAACCGGTAATTTAAGAATCAGTTAAGTAAAACGCCCCGATTATTCGGGGCGTTTTACTTTTAGCCACTTTGAGTGTGTATTATTTTTTGGCGACGGGGGGTACCAGTTTGTCCTGGAGAGTGTGCGATGAATCCTGAAGGGCGGCGCGGATCTGTCTGGCCAGAGCCAGCGCTTCATCAGCGACGGCTTGTACTCTGGCAATATGTTCTGCGGCAACTCTGGCGGCTTCACCGGCTGCTTTTTCACCAGCTTGCTGTGCTGCAGCGGCGGCTTCACGGGCTGACTTGGCGGCTGCATCTGCCAATCTGATACTGTCATCAATCTCATCAAGAATCTGTGGCAGCGGTTTGGACATGATTCTACTGGCTATTGGTTGGTCGGCCATAAATATCCTCCATTTACTCTTTCTAACGCTACTTACAACATATTATAAACTGATTTTTGGTTAAAAGTAAGCCTCACCAATCGTGTGATAGGTGACATAATAAAAATATATTTTGTAGATTTACATAAGGACAGAGATGATTTGGTTATTAAGAGGAGTGTCGCTTTGTAATGCCACGCGGATATAGTTATCTGTGTAACCAACCCATTTATTGTCTTTATATTCTTCAATAAGCACTTCTAATGTCAGTCCATTGCAACTTTGCTTAAAGCCAGTCTCGCATCGCTGAGCTAACCGTCTCAAACGTGCGCTCCGGGCTTTGAGGACTTCAGCGTTTAATCGTCCCGGCATAGTGGCGGCAGCAGTACCGGGACGGGGCGAGAACGGAAAAACGTGCAGGCGAGCGAACCCAATGTTATCAATGAATTGGAAACTGGCCTCAAAATCCTCATCTGTTTCACCAGGAAAACCGGTGATTATATCTGTGGTAATACCGGCATTGGGAACCACCGCTCTGATCATATCCACAGTCCGCCTATAATCGTTGGTAGTGTAACGCCGCCGCATACGCCGCAATACATTGTCTGTACCGCTTTGGAGTGATAGATGAAAATGCCGGCAAAGACGGGTATTTCGCCAAAGATCTATAAGCTTCTCCGAAAGCTCCTTAGGCTGGAGGGAAGAAATTCTGATCCTTTCAACTGATGTTTCTGTAAGGATGCGGTCAAGTAACCCGGTTAAATCAAGACCATCACTTTGGTATTCCCCGATCTCTGTTCCGGTCAATACCACCTCCCGGCAGCCATCAGCTTGGCGAAGGTTAATCTGGTTGATAATGCTCTTGGGGTTTACACAAGACTTTTTTGGTCTGACCAGCGGTACGATGCAGTAAGCACAATGTTGATCGCAACCGTCCTGTATCTTGATCAAGGAGCGATTATGGGGAAAAAGTGTTGATCTGAAATGAATATCATCTGGTGTACAACCGAGGCGTCTAAGACTTTCCGGCATCTTGGCTTTTGCTGCGTTGCCCTCCACCATTATAACTCCTGGCAAAGTGTATAGTGATTCTTTTGTCCGCTGGGCGTAACAGCCAGTGACTATGATTTTAATGTCAGGATTGGAGATTGCTGCCGCACGGATAGTTTGGCGCGCCTTTCGGTCAGCGATCTGAGTAACTGTGCAGCTATTGAGTATTAATACATCGCAGTATTCCCCCCGGTTGACCATTGAATAACCGGCGGCTGTAAGATCCCGCCACATCGTTTCAGATTCGGACTGATTTAATTTACAACCAAGGGTTTCAATCAAAACTCGAGTCACAATTCTATTATAACAAAAAGACGTATGCTTAACGGTGAGATTGATTGACGGGGCAATTATTGACTTATATAATGGCAAATAATAACGTTATATTGCCGTATTAAAGACGAGGAAAGCATATGGCCAAGATTGACAGCCGGGAAGTGGAACGTGAGAAATTAGCGATATTGAGGGTGCTGAGCAGCGCCTGTGGTGCGCTGGGCAGCCAGGTAATCGCCCGGCGATTACGTGATGAATATGGCATTGAGCTTTCAGAACGGGCCGTGCGATATCACCTTGGTTTGTTGGATAAACAGAGCTTAACCGCCAAGGTTTCCCGCCGCAGTGGACGGATCATAACCAGTGCCGGACTTGATGAACTATCAAACGCCATGGTGACTGAGAAGGTGGGATTTGTATCCGACAAGATTGAGCTATTAGCTTATCAGAGCACCTATGATGCTGAACGACAGGACGGATTGATTCCGGTCAATATCTCATTTTTCCATGATGATGATTTTTCTAGCGCCATTGAGGCAATGTCCCCAATATTTAAAGCTGGCATCTGTGTTTCGGATAGAATTGCCATAGCTGAATCCGGTGGTAATCTGGGTGGTGTAGCGGTGCCAGATGGTTATACAGGCTTGGCGACGGTGTGCAGCATAGTTATTAATGCCACGTTGTTAAAGGCCGGGGTGCCTATGGATTCCCGTTTTGGAGGAACGCTACAATATAGACAAAACCGTCCCTGGCGTTTCACCGACATTATCCATTATTCCGGCTCTTCTCTCGATCCATCGGAAATATTCATATCGAGCCACATGACCACTGTAACAGAGACCGCCCAACGTGGAGCCGGTAAGATATTAGCCAATTTTCGGGAAGTGCCGGCTATGAGCCTGCCACTTGTGCGGGAGCTTATCGCGAAGCTGGAAATAGCGGGTATTCGGGGCTTGGTGGCTATTGGTGAAAGCGCTAAACTGGTGTGTGAAGTGCCAGTTGGCCTGAATAAAGTGGGGCTAGTGTTATGTGGCGGGCTTAATCCGGTCGCCGCGGCGGCAGAAATTGGCATCCTAACCCGCAACCGCGCCATGAGCGGACTTATGGATTACCGGAGTCTTACGGCCTTCCGTAATGCGGTCAAACGATAACAGCGAACCAAGTGAAGAGGACGTGCAAAACTTTTTCGGCTCTCACTGAAGGGAACTAGATTTCCAAGTGTCGAATAGCCTATTGACCTATTACGGTTAAGATGATAAACCAGCTTTTATCTCAGCCAGCTTGCGCAGGTGGGTTTTCTCTTCACGAATAATCCTGATGATATCATCTGCTGCATTGCCTGCGACTATGGCCTTTAGCTGTTCATAGAAGAGGATAGAATCTTTCTCGGCGCTCATGCCTATCTCAATTGCTTCACTATCAGTATCAATCTTGGTGACAAGTTCTGAAGTAGCCAAATCATCATTGAAGACAGAGGATTCCACCAGTGCCTGAAAATAAGCGCCATATTCCTCATCGTTAACGCCTTCACCGAAACCCGAAGGGGCGGCGGCCAGTAATTTCTGAAAAGTCTGAATATGTTGGTGTTCCATAGCGGCTAGTGCCAAGAAAGCCTGCTTCATGCCTTCATTGGTGCAGGTTCGGGCAAGTGTATCATAAAAAGCCGCACCACGGCGCTCGACTGAAATCGCTATGTTATAAAGTTCAGCTGGTGTAAAAGCTATGGTCATAGACGCCCCTCCGTATATTGCTAATTAAAGATGGTATTGGTCTTTGTTATTGCAACCGGGCTTCGCAGACCAGCCAGTCTATATTTTTAAAGAAGGCATTCATATAATCAACGCGCTTAAGACCATAATCGACCATATAAGCGTGCTCCCACACGTCCATAACAAGGATTGGTTGACAGCCAATCAGATGACCTGATTCATGCAGGTTTATCCAGCTATTGAATAAACGGCCCGTTTGTAAGTCCACAAAAAGCACGACCCAACCGACACCACGCAGTGCGCCGGTGGCGTGAAAGTCTTTCTGCCATGCCTCAAAGCTGCCGAAAGTATCAACTAATTTACTAACAAGTTTGCTTGTGGGCGAAGGAGTGCCACCGCCACCAAGATTGCCGAAATAGTACTCGTGAAGACGCATACCATTCCACTCAAAGGCAAAACGCCGCTGTAACTCCGCGTATTCGGGGCTATCTGATTTAATGTCCTTGGCTAAACTGCCAATCAGTTCAACTAGTTTGTTGGTATTCTTGACATAGCCTTGATATAAGGTGAAATGATTGTTGAGGAGAGTGTCTGAGAAGCCCTCCATACCTAAAAGCTTGCCGAAATCCTGCGCTGTATAGCTGCTGCTCATATTACCTCCTAAATTGTTCTAAATCTTATTATATCGTAAAAAATGCATGGTTCAAACAGTCATAGTAATTTCATCGGTGTCTGTGAGACGAATTTGCAGGTCACTGCTCTATTCCGGCAGCTTCCATAACCAGTTGTGTCAACCGTGGCAGAGCGGCAGCCACAGCAGGAGTCAAATCCAGTGAAGGTTCAAAGCTTGCAGGCTCAACACCAAAGAAGGTGATATCATCAGGTATTTCTCCGGTAAGGCCAAGAAAGAATATAGCTTCGACCACACCCAGATCATGCGCCGAGCCAAGTTGGCCAGCTACAGCCTGAAGGTCCTCAACGCCAAATTTATAAAGAGTGCCTGGCGGTCCGTCAGAGCGTATAGCATCTACCACGATTACTTTCTTTCGGCCTCTGATCAAATCCACGATAACCAGTTGGGATGTCCCACCATCCAGAACTTCTACGCATTCAGGTAGGTGGTATTTCATTATTTCTTCTACTACACGTATGCCGACGCCTTCATCAGAAAGAAGGATATTACCGACACCAAGTACCAAAACCGGTGCAGGGGCGGGTTCATGTTCAGAGTCGTGAATGTCGGCCATTCCACCTCCGGGATATTAGTATCAAGAATATTATAAACAGGTCACGATTATTTACGTTGAAAAAACACGCAGCCCCAGTTTAGCATGGAAAGGTGGTTATGCTACAATATCTAGCACAGATATTGGCGACTCTTGGATGAACTGACATCTATAGATACTGGGACCATTTTAATTACGCGAAATTATTATAACTTGGAGAAGTAATAATGAATAAAACACTGGTCAATACGATTAGTGTCCCTACTTCAAGAACACTCGCGGTGAAGGAAAGTGATGCCGTGGAGGCGGTGATAAAACAGTTTGTAAAACAACCGGACGTCCATACCATATTCATCGTTGATGAACATAATAAACTTAAAGGTCTAGTCAAACTGCATTATATTTTAAACTGGGTGAAACTTAAACTGGGCATCAATGTCGTAGATCATTCCAATATGCGGGTAGCTGGAACCTTTCACGCTTTTGAAATCATGAAGCTTTGTCAGTCACAGACCATTGGCGATATTATCTCCCCCGCAGTATCTGTCAAAGGTGATAATACCATGGAACAGGCATTACACTTAATGGTGCAGGAACAATTACTGGAATTACCAGTGGTAGATGATACAGGTAAATTGACCGGTGAAATAAGGCTTACTCAACTTCTGGCAAAACTGCTGGAGAAGACAACGGAAACAACTCCAACCTGTCAACTGTAAGATATTTACAAGACATTAAGCCGGCTAGATTTTCAGTGGGCTTAAATTTTGTCCGGCCTGGAAAGCGGCAAGGTTGGCTTGGCGGAGTTTTTGAGGTAAGGCTGATTCAATTGTCTTCTGTAAATGTTCAGCGTCTATTTCTAGGAACTTGACTGAGAAGCCTAACATAACCGTGTTGACCATTTTAGGATTCCCCAATTTGGCTGCTGTAGCAGTTCCATTGATCAGGAAAAAGGATGGAGTAATCCGTGCCATTATTTGCGCAATTTCCTTGTCGGTCGGGTAAGCATCCATATCAAGTGTTACTGAAAGTGGTGGAAGGGCAAGCTCATTCACCACGGCCACACCGTCTGGTTTGAGAAAATGCACCCAACGTGCTGCCTCTAATTTTTCAAAAGCCAACAGTACATCGGCTTCTCCTTGGGGTATCAAAGGGGAATCTACGGCGTTGCTGTAACGCAGATGGCTTATCACGCTGCCGCCACGTTGCGCCATACCTAGGGTATCGGTTTTTTTAACGTCATAACCCGCGGTCAGCGCGGCTGCAGCCAGAAGATTAGAAGCCAGTATCACTCCTTGTCCACCGACGCCGACGATGATAATATTCAGTCCTTTCATACCGTGGACTCCAAATCGGTAATCGCGTCTTTGGGGCAAATCTGTTGGCACAAAGTACAATATTCTCCAACGCAGACACTCTGATCAATTATGATGCTGCTGCCATCACGCTGGATGGCTGAACAGCCAATGAGAAGACACGCACCACAATCATCGCAACGGGTGTTTATTTGACGCGGTTTGCCGCGTTTTCGGGTTAAGGTCGGGCAATCACCGTGGATAATGATAACCTCAAGTTCCGGTGAATCCATTGACTGCTTTAATGCGGCTCGGATGGACTTCAGATTAAAGGCATCAACTACGGTTACCTGCCTAACTCCTGCACCACGCACCAGTTCCTCTATACTTATCTTGGTGACTGGCTGCCCCGCAGATGAAGCACCACTGCCTGGATGTCCCTGGTGTCCAGTCATGGCAGTAGTACTGTTATCCAAAATGAGAATACATATGTTGGACTGGTTATAGACGGCGTTCAGAAGACCGTTTATACCGCTGTGCATAAAGGTAGAGTCGCCAATGACAGCCAGTGGTTTTTCTTCCAGCCCGGCCTTGGTCATGCCAGCAGCATGAGAAATACCGGCACCCATACATCCACAAGTATCAATGGCCGAAAGCGGCGGATAAGCACCCAATGTATAACAGCCAATGTCGCCGCAAATAGTAAGCTTTGGGGTTCGGGTAATTTTACCTGGAAGAGTAGAGCGGTGTCCTAATGTGCTCAATGTGAAGAAGATGCCGGAATGAGGGCAACCGGGGCAAAGCAAAGGAGGCCGTTTAGCCAGACTACTTGCGGGCGCTACGCTTTTATGAGGTTGTACGTCAAGCAATCCGGCTCGGATTGCGGCGGCAGAAACGACATCGGGTGAAAACTCACCCTCAATAGGGAAATAATCCTTACCGTGAACGGACAACCCCATGGCCTTAATGTGTAACTCAAGGAAACCTTCAAGCTCTTCAATGACCACTATTTTTTCAACCTGCTGCGAGAATTGATTTATCAGCTTGATTGGTAATGGGTAAGATATGCCCAATTTTAAGTATGAAGCTTCAGGAAAAATCTCACGGGCGTAGTGGAAAGAGATTCCGCTGGTAATAATACCCAGTTTCGTTGAGCCACTGATCACTGTATTTAATGGTGAAGTCTCGGCATATTCCGCCAGTTTCTTCAATCTCTCAGTAAGTTTTGGGCCACGTTCTCGTGCTGCGCCAGGCAACATTACCAACTTACCATGGTCGTGTTTAAATGTGGCTTTGGCATCGTTGCTGATGGTTTCTTTGGTTTCAACAACACTTTTTGAATGGCACACTCGTGTAGTTGGTCTAAGTAAGACCGGAGTGTCAAAATCTTCACTGATCTGAAAGGCCGCCCTGGTGAAATTATACGCTTCCTGAGAATTAGACGGTTCTAGACACGGCACTTTGCCCAAACGGGCGTAGTTTCGGCTGTCCTGTTCATTTTGAGAGCTATGAATGCCAGGGTCATCTGCGGAAACAATAACCAGGCCACCACGGACGCCGGTTGTCGCGGCTGACATAAAGGCATCCGCAGCCACATTAAGCCCGACGTGTTTCATTGAAACCAACGCCCGGATACCGGCATAACTGGCTCCAAGTCCGACTTCAACAGCTACTGCTTCGTTGGACGACCATTCGGTGTAGATCTGTGGTAAACGGGCCACCGCTTCAAGTATCTCAGTGCTGGGTGTCCCTGGGTAGGCGGCGGCCAAACGGATGCCTGCGTGGGCTGCGCCCATGGCAATAGACTCATTGCCGGAGAGTAATTGACGCTTCAAACTAACCTCCATGGAGAATCAAATTAGGATAGGTTAAGAGATGATCAATGTCAAACTAATAATGCTATGCCGACTGTTGTTGTGATTTGATATCTAATAGTATCCGAGCAAAAGGTTTTATCTTAGCTTCACCTATTGACGTTTATGGTAGAATTAATTATAGGAGCGGCTTGACTCAAGCTTGAACCGTGAATTGGATTTAAGCTGTATCGTATTGGCCGGAGGCCGGGGGCTGAGGCTTGGACGTAATAAAGTACTTGAGATGGTTGACCATCAGACACTTATACAACGTACTGTCTCAAGTCTTCTTTTTTTAGGCACTGAGATTATTGTTGTTACCGGTCCGCATAACACGGAATTGGGACTTGATGGTTTCAGGCATACGCGTATGGTCATTGATGCCTTTCCAGGGCGCGGTCCGATGGTTGGTATCTACACGGGGTTGTTGAATTCGCGTTCTGAGAAGAACTTGGTGGTGGCTTGTGATATGCCTTTTCTCAATCCAAACCTGTTAAGCCACATGGCGGTTGTATCGGATGGATTTGATGTCGTAGTGCCACGCTTGGATACGGATGTCGAACCACTGCATGCGGTATACGACAAGAATTGCCTCATTCAGACCAAATATCTTTTAGACGAGGGAATGTATAGTGTAAGTGAATTGTTTAAGCGGGTCAGAGTGCGTTATATGGAAAGTCCTGAGATTAATAAATTTGACCCGGACCATCTTTCTTTTTTTAACATTAATAATGAAAATGATCTAAACCTTGCCCATAAGATAATTCACAAAAGTAAGTTGACAGCAGCCAAGGCTATTCGAGCGGGTTGAGGCCAAAATAAATCGGAATTTACTAATAATAGAAGGAATATAACTTGATTCACAACGCCTCTCAATTCGTGTTTAAAGCTCCTGAGTCTATTTCAAGGGCAAGACGTGTACTTATTAAACCATGCGCCCATTTTGCTGCTGGTTACCCCGTGACAGCCAGCAGGGACATTATTGCACGCATAATTAAGGGTATTCGTTGGATCAGCGACGCTGATATTATTCTTCTTGACGGAACACCGAATGGGGCACCGATTACCTCAATTTACCAGTCACTGGGTTACGATTTCCCGAGGGTATTAACCCTTGATGTCAAGGATTCAACCTGGGTAGAAGTGGATAACCCTCTGCAAAAACCGTTTATTATCCCTACTTTCTGGGTACCAAATATCATACTTTCCAGCGATTATTTAATCAGCGTAGCACCTCTTAAAGTGATTAAAGGACAAGGCCATATGACTATAGCAAATCTGATGTCGCTGTTACCGGTTGTAAAGTATGGCGGCAACAAAGATGGTTGGAAAAATCTTCATGCATTAGGGCTGGATAAAGTCTTGGCTGACCTTTATTTTACTTTGCCATTCGATATGGGGATAGTTGAAGCGCGGCAGAAATTTATTACTGATGAGGATTCTATCCACGGTACCGCTGAAGAAGTGGGCAAGATATTTATAGGCAAGCCTTTTGATGTTGATTTAGAAGTAACTGAGACGTTGGGTATCAAAGCGGATTATTTGGAAAATATCAAGCTTGGGCGTGAAGAGGTTGAGATATAGCATTTGAATCGGAGATAAATAAACTGAGTGCGGAAAACTAAATCATCGGTTTTATCTCCGCTACCATCAAACAGTCCGTTATCTAGAAAAACCATAATCGAACCTACTAATTATGGGTTACATACCGGTTGATTCTGTTATGGTTGGCTTCCAAACCCGCGTACCTAGTACCAATTACACAATGGGAAAAAAGCCTAGCCGATTATTCCAATTACTCGCCCCTGGGTTTTTTACCTTTCACCTTCAGAACTTCCACAGGAGGTGGAGGCTGAATGAACTGGCTGGTGATCTCTGGTTTTTTAGAGTCTTTTTTTGTCTTTTTTTGTTCACGGCCGCCCTTATCACGCTGACCCATATTTATTGCCTCATTTCTGATTTTCTCTAATGTTAACAAAGAGTCGTCGAGGTGTAAAGTATCCTTAATTATAAGGATCGCATTATGAGCAGCTTTGGATTCAGCTTCTTTTTTACTGTAGCCTTGGCCTTGGCCAAGAAGCAAATCTGTAACACTAACCTGAGCGGTAAAAAGACGGTGATGAGCCACCCCTGTGCTTTCGACGATAGTGTAATTAGGCGTGCTATGATAAGTAGCCTGAATTATTTCTTGGAGTTTGCTCTTATAATCTATTTCTGTGCCTAGTGATTCCAGATTTTTCAAATCATTTTGAAAAAGATTTTCGGCAAACTGACCAGTGACCAGGTAACCTTGATCCAGATAGATGGCAGCGATCAGTGCCTCCAATACCCGGGCCAAGTTGGCAGGCTTATTTCGGCCACCACTCGATTCTTCTCCGCGGCCGAGGTATAGATATTCTCCTAAGCCGATAGTTTCAGCCAACCGGGCCAAAGTACCCCGTCGCACAAGAAGTGAGCGATAATGCGTCAAAACGCCTTCACTAACCTCTGGGAATAGATGAAATAGTTTTTCGGCTATCCAAAGGCCTAAGACTGCATCGCCAAGGAATTCCAAACGTTCATTAGACTCAATTTTTATACCAGGCTTTTCATTAATGTAAGAGCTATGAATGAGTGCCAACTCCAAAAACGCAGGTTTCTTGAATGAAACCCCAATTCTGCTTTGTAGTTTATTTAAATCTGCCATACAAAGTAGAATAGAATTTTAACTGGTAGCTGTCAATTCTATGAGCCACTATATCACATGCAATAGATATTTACGTAGGTCAGGGTAGAAGAGCCTTTAGTTTGATTGGCAACGAGACAAGGATTTGATAGACTTCAGAACGATTTATATCTGAGGAATTATATGAATTTAATCTCTTTCTTAGCTGGCATAAGTCGGCAACATCAGGATAGAACCGCTTTTCAGATGGGAGAACGGAGACTCTCCTTTAAGGAATTGGATAGGTTGTCGAATGGTCTGGCTAATAGTTTGATCAACCTTGGTATTAAAACCGGTGATAAAGTGGCCATGCTTTTAGAAAATACACCTGATTTTGTAATCATTTACTTTGGTGTTATAAAAGCGGGCGCAATTGCCATACCGCTGGATACTAAATATAAGCTGTTAGAGATCAAGGCGGTACTCAACGATTGCCTTCCTAAAGCTCTTATTGCTGAGGCATCTATACTTAAAACCCTTGGATCGGAATTACCCCAGTTTGCCTCACTAGTCAATGTGATAAGCATGGGTGACGGTACATCTGAATATAACTCTTACATATCGCTGCTCAACGCTGCTGAGGTCGCGCCACAGATCAATAAATACCCGGAATTAGCGCATATCGCCTATACCTCTGGTCCGACACTGCGACCGCACGGTGCCGAAATAACTCAGGTTGGTCTCATCAAAGCAGCTGAGGGGTCGGCAGCAGGTTTTGGGCAAAGTGAACTGGATACCGTGGTATTGTTTGCTTTGCCATTGCACCATACTATGGGCATTGCTATTATCATGATGACGGCGCTTTATGCTGGTAGCAGAGTGGTGATGCTTAACGGAATTTCAATGGATGCATTATTGTGTGCTATCGAAAAAGAGCGTGCAACCATGTTCCATGGCGTGCCGTTTATCCACGCGATGGTGGTTAACCACATCAAAACTAATGGTCTTAAATATAATATCAGCTCTCTACGATTTTGTGGCAGTGCTGGTGCTCCTATACCGATAAGCGTAATTACGGACTTCGAATACCTTACCGGCAAACATCTGGTTCAATACTATGGCCTGACTGAATCAACTACCCATGTCACCTGTCAGGACGTTACCAAGACCGGTATCAGTGGTGGAGTCGGCACTGCCATATCAGGATTTGAAATACTAATAGTCAATGAAGACGGTGGTTCCATGGCAGCGGGTGAACCGGGTGAAGTAATTATACGCGGGCCGATTATGCAGGCTTATCACAACCGAAAGGAAGATACAGCTAAATATATTCGCGACGGCTGGCTTTACACCGATGATATCGGGGTGATTGATGAAAAAGGAGAGCTTTTCATCAAAGGTGTGAAAAAGCCAATGCTAATTACCAAAGGTCAGAATATATACTTTTCCGACATATCAGACGTGTTGATTACTCATCCTCTGGTGGAAGACGCAGCCGCGACTGGTATAAGTGACCCTGATGAAATGCGAGGTGAGGTAGTTTTAGCGGTGGTCAAACTGAAAGAAAGCGCGACGATGACTGAACAGGAAGTGAAAAAGTTCTGCCTTGACCGGCTGGCAAATTACAAATGTCCCAAGAAAGTGCTATTCGTTTCGGATATCTCACGGTCGCCGAACGGACAATTGGCTATGTTCGGATTGTTGGAATAATTTAACCTTTCCATGGTCGAGTTTCTTGAACTTCCGGGCGGCTAGCGTATAATTCCATTATGAAACATGGCTCTCTAAGTGCCCGGGATGTGTACAAACTACGTGTTGCACTGGCGTCTTCGTTGCCACAAAAAATCGCTCACCCTATATTAATCATCATGGTCGGTTTACCAGGCAGTGGTAAAAGTTACTTTGCTTCTCAACTTATTCTCCAAATTCCCGCTGTAATACTTGAGAGTGATTATTTGAGGAAAACATTGGTTAAGCGTCCGATTTATTCCCCAAAGGAACATTTCAGAGTATTCAGAGCTATTCATGCATTAACTCGCGAATTTTTGGAGGCGAAATATAGCGTCATATTGGACGCAACTAATCTCAACGAAGAGTACCGGCAACCACTGATGAAGATCGCAGAGGAAACAGATGCCAAATCTATAATCATCTATATGGAAACACCTCGCGAAGTAGCCCAAAATCGTCTGACGAAACGAATTGCGGAGCGAGAAAGTTATTCTGATGCCAATTGGGAAGTGTACCAGATGCTTGAAGGAAAATATGAACCGATCAAGTCATCTCACCTTACCGTGAAAAGCCACATGGACATTTCCCCTGTAATTGATAGAATAGTATCTGAAGTCAACAGACTGAAATAGAGGAGTAAAATGGAAATCAAATTGGCAACCGGTGAAGTCACCAAAATCAAGGCCGATGCTGTTATCTTGGCCATCTTCGAAGATGTCGAAGGATCGGATACTGAAAAGGCACTGGACAAAGCACTTGGGGGGAATATTGCTCTCTTGAGGAAAAGCCAGGAGATTAAGGGTAAGGCCAGTGAGTTCACGCTGTTTCACTCACTGGGAAAAATTGTTGCCACCAAAGCGGTGATTTTAGGATTAGGCAAGCAAAAGGATTTTGATGCCACAAAACTTCGGGCGGCGGTGGCGGATGGATGCCGCAACTTACAGAAGAAGAATTCATTGAATTTAGTTTTAGCCTTGCCCAAACTGGAACTCAGGTCAACCGAAATCAGCAGGGCCATAACTGAGGCGGCCCTTCTGGGCTCCTATGGCTTCCGCAAACACCTAACCAAAGAAGCTGACTACGGCGAGTTGAAGTCTCTGACGGTCATATCTGAGGGGAAACTTGACCATGACGAGTTTAAAAAAGGTGTTCAAAAAGGCGAGATCGTATCACAGGCAGTTATTCTGGCAAGGGATATGGCCAATGAACCTTCAAATCATATGACTCCCGAGGATATGGCCGCCACTGCTCAGCGGGTCTCCCGTGATTCCGGGTTTAAAATTGAGGTACTTGAACGCCGTGATATGGAAAAATTGGGTATGGGTGGACTCTTGGGGGTTTCTCAAGCATCAAAGGACGTGCATCCTCCCAAGCTTATTATCATGCGTTATAGAGGTCGTAGTGATGACGGATGGGATCTGGCGTTAGTTGGCAAAGGGCTCACTTTTGACAGTGGTGGTATATCAATAAAGCCTTCTGACAAAATGGAGGAAATGAAATTTGATATGAGCGGCGGTGCTGCTACTATTGCCGCTATGGGTGCTATTGGCAAGTTGAAACTTAAAATCAACGTTATTGCTGCGGTGCCTGCCACGGAGAACATGCCGGATGGCGGTGCGTTCAAACCCGGCGATGTATTGAAAATGTTCACCGGTAAAACAGTCGAAGTTATTTCCACAGACGCCGAGGGCCGCCTTATTCTGGCTGATGCATTGGGTTATATAAACAAAGAAAATCCAAAAGCTATTGTAGACATGGCGACACTGACTGGTGCTTGTGTCATCGCCTTGGGAAGCATTACAAGTGCTGCCGTTACCAATAATCAGAGCCTTGTTGATAAGGTAATTAAGGCTGGTACCGCGGCGGGAGAGCGGATATGGCAGTTGCCCGCCTGGGATGAATACAGAGAGCAATATAAAAGTGAATATGCTGATATTAAGAATGTCGGCGGACGAGGCGCGGGAACAATCACAGCCGGGCTATTTTTATCCGAATTCATCGGTGAAACACCTTGGGTGCATCTCGATATTGCCGGGACAGCATGGGGCGATAAAGAAAAAGGACATCTTACAAAGGGCGGTAGCGGAGTGCCTGTGGCGACTCTGGTGAACCTGGCTGAGATGCTGGCACAAGAATAGACGAGTTTGAATTGTACCGAAGTTGGCCTAAAAAAGCCAACTTCGGCCTTTTCCTTGCTCTATATTCAATACCTGTGATATTCTTTTCGTTAACAGCAACGACGGAGAAGAGTAGAGGGTACAGACCCACAGCGAACCCGGTATAGTGAGAGCGGGTGGGAAAATTCCTTTGAAAATCACTCCCGAGCTTCTGGATGAAACCTTCATAAGAAGGGATTAATCCGTGACGGATGCCGACCGTTATCGCGGCAGGGCATATTTGTGCCCGTAAAAGTGCCTCTGGATAAGATACCAGAGGAAATAGGGTGGTACCGCGGGTTCATCCCGTCCCTTATAGGGACGGGATTTATTATTTTAAAGGGGTTCATAGATGTTTCAACCAGTCAGTAGTAGGGTCAACTTTGGAGAATTGGAAGAAAAGACGCTGGCACTATGGGCGGAAAAGGATGTTTTCAAACGAAGCGTCGAAAACCGTAAAAACAACAGACGTTTTACCATGTACGAAGGACCTCCGACGGCCAACGGCAAGCCTGGCATTCACCACGTACTTTCACGTGTTTTCAAAGATGTCATACCACGTTATAAAGTCATGAAAGGTTTTTATGCTCCGCGTATCGGCGGTTGGGATACACATGGTCTTCCGGTCGAACTCGAAGTAGAGAAAGCCCTCGGTTTTAAAAGCAAAACAGATATAGAACGATACGGTATTGCTGAATTCAATCAAAAATGCCGGGAATCCGTATTTAAATATGTTCAAGACTGGAATGCTCTAACTGAACGCATCGGCTACTGGGTTGATCTGGATAATGCCTATGTCACCATGAATAATAGCTACATCGAAAGCGGTTGGTGGGTGGTTAAACAGCTGTGGGACAAAGGTCTGATCTACCAAGGTCATAAGGTCACCCCCCATTGCCCCCGTTGCGGAACCTCTTTATCATCTCATGAGGTCGCACTAGGCTATGAGGAACATACTGAAGATCCGTCTGTTTACATTAAATTCAGGATATCGCCCAATTCGCTCCAGGGAACGCTAAGTGCTTTTAAGAACAAACCATTTTCATTGCTTGCCTGGACCACTACACCGTGGACCCTGCCGGCAAATACCGCACTGGCTATATGTGACTCGGCTGAATATGCTGTACTAGACATGGGCGAAGAATATTTAGTCCTGGCAGCGGCCAGACTTGAAGCAAATGGTCTGCAAGCAGCCCATGAAGTGGGCAGGGTGAAAGGAAGTGATCTGGTAGGTCTGAAATACCTGCCCCTGTTTAATCCTTTCGAATATGAAATGAGCGTTGCCCGTCTTGAAAATGGTGAACTCGTGGTCGTTCCGGCGACGACATCATTGGATTATCACGTGATCGCTACTGATTACGTCTCCATGGATGACGGTACAGGGATAGTACATACGGCTCCGGCTTATGGTGAAGTCGATTATGAATCTGGCAAAAAATACGGGTTATATTTCATTCATCATGTCGACTTGCAGGGCAAAATCACCGGCACCTACCCTGGGGCGGGAAAGTTTGTAAAAACGGCTGACCCGTTGATAACACAGGAGTTGAAACATAGGGGCCTGTTGTTCAAAAGCGAAACCATCCATCACACTTATCCGTTCTGTTGGCGTTGCGGAACTCCGCTGCTGTATTTTGCAAAGCAGAGTTGGTATATCAGGACGACCGCCTGCCGGGAGGCGCTCATAAGCGGTAATGAGAGTATCAACTGGTATCCCGAACATATCAAACACGGGCGGTTTGGTGACTGGCTACAGAATAATGTCGATTGGGCGTTTTCCCGAGAAAGGTACTGGGGGACACCTATTCCAGTATGGAGATGTCAGACTTGCCAGTCTACCGATTGTATCGGAGGGTTGGCAGAACTCCAGGGTAAGCCAGGATTTTCAGGCTTCAAGGATCCGCTTGACCTTCATCGACCGTATGTGGATGACATAACATATGAATGCACCCAATGTCACGGTGAGATGAAACGTGTTACCGACGTTATTGATTGCTGGTTTGACTCGGGTGCCATGCCGGTGGCTCAATATCACTATCCATTCGATCCTGATAGCTTGAATATCTTTACCGACGGCCGCTTTCCAGCGGACTATATCTGTGAGGCAGTGGACCAGACCCGCGGCTGGTTTTACAGCCTGCATGCGTTATCTACGCTCCTTTTCAACCGTCCGAGTTACGAGAACGTAATCTGCCTAGGGCACATCCTCGATGAAAAAGGCGAGAAGATGAGTAAGTCCAAGGGTAATGTGGTGTTACCAGAGACCGTCATCGGTAAATATGGAGCTGATGCGGTCAGGTGGTATTTATTCACCGCTTCACCGGCCGGTAATGCACGGAGGTTCTCGGAGAAGCTGGTGAGCGAAGTGACGCGCTCCTTCATGTCCACCTTATGGAATGTCTATTCATTTTTCATACTCTATGCCAACATCGACAAATATCAACCATCAATGGAAAAATACCCCACGGTGTCCGAACTTGATCGTTGGATACTATCTGAACTAAACCAACTCATTAAAGAAGTGACATCCGATCTTGATTCTTACGATCCGGTGGCAGCGGCGCGGGCTATCGAAATATTTGTTGACTACCTCTCAAATTGGTATGTCAGACGATCACGCAGGCGCTTCTGGAAATCCGAAAGCGATGCGGATAAACTGTCGGCATACAGCGCCCTTTACGAATGCCTTGTTAAGGTATCGAAACTACTAGCTCCTTTCCTTCCTTTCCTGGCGGAAGAAATTTACCGCAATATGATTTGTTCGGTCGATCCTCAAGCACCGGACAGCGTTCATCTGACCGACTATCCCGTAGCCGATGAGTCTTTAATTGATAACGAACTATCATCTGCTATGCGACTGGCGATGAAAGTATCGAGTATCGGTAGGGCCGCTCGGGCGCAGGCAGGTATCAAAGTCCGCCAACCGTTGGCGGAAGCCTTTATCGTAGGTGTAGCACCATCAGAACAGGCTGGACTGGAAAAACTGGCTGATTCAGTAATCGATGAACTGAACGTTAAACGTCTGAGTTTCGTCTCAAATGTAGCGGATTTGCCTGAAAATAGCGCCACTGTTACGGAGGGCACTCTTTCAGTGGCTATTGATAAAACCTTGACACAAGAACTTGCCGACGAAGGACTGGTCCGGGAAATCACTCACCGGCTTCAAGGACTACGCCGGAACGCTAATTTCGAGATTGCTGACAGCATCATCACCTACTTTGAAGCAGATGAGCACGCGGAACGAGTAATATCCATCTGGCAGGACTACATACAACGGGAAACACTATCCACAAACTTAGTGAAGGGGTTTCCCGATGACGGAACCGTGACCTCTGAAAGCTATAAACTCGAAGGTCACATTGTTAATCTAGGCGTGAAAAAAGCTTAATTTTTAAAGTTCAGCCTTGATAATGACCGTAAGAGAGTGCAACAGGATTAGATGCCTGTTGCACTCTCACTTTGTTTAGGTGTAGATTTTTTTCTCGTTCTTGTCTTTTTCACCGGTTTTTCCGATTCCGCCGGTTCATCCGTGCCTTGGGGACGATCCCGGAGGTAGCGGTGAATAGCATCTAGCGAAGGCGGGAAAACGCTGAAAACTTCTATCTCGCCGGGAAATTGTATCGGCAGTCCTTCACGGACGAACAGGACTCCAGCTTCTCCCGGTTTTAAAGATTCCGAGATGCGGCGGGTAATCAACTCATAGCGGCTTTTCATGACACTCATTAAGGCATCAGTTGCTGTTTTGGCAACTTTTTGGGAGGCGAAACCTAACATTACGAACCGTTCCCAATCCATGCTTTCGGCCAGGAGAGAGTTGTCTTCAATGGGATTAAGAGCCGCTCCTGCGCTGATGGCTCTTTTAGTGATATCAAGACTGGGAGTGTCGAACTGTTCAAGCTGGTGAATTGCTTCATCGCCGGTTTTATCAACACCTTCATGGTAAACATGCGATATTTTGCCGATACGGTCTTCCAGGTGGCGCAGTTGGTTTTCTATCTCCTGCCAATAGGTGGTGAAAAGATTGTTATATTCCACAGGAGCTTCAGGCCATCTGTACAATAAAGGCACTAGATATAGTTTGCGCTTGCCACTGAAAGCCGCAGCTTCAGGCCGTTCAATTTTACCGAGTTCTTCAGACATGAATATTCTCCTTTGGAGCTAATTTTCCAGATATGCAATCCGGCTGTATAACGATTCAAGCCGTCTCTTGTGATCCTGTTCCTGGTCTGCCAGAATCCGGCAAAAATCTTTGGCTTGCCGGTCGCTGAAAATATCCATCAGATTGACGTAAAAAGCCGCGGATTCAGCCTCACGCTTGATGGCAAAGAGCAGGGTATCAGTAAGATCAGCGCCGTTAAGTTCATCCGGTCCTTTCAGGTAATCTGAAAGTTTAAGGTCAGTCACGGTTTCTATTTTTAACGTAGGAACTAGAACTATATCTTTGGGTAGATTTTTCAAAACGCTGAGATGTTTTTCCTCAGAGGCGGCCAGTTCTTTCAGCAGGGCGGCAGCTGCCGGGTCGTCGGTCTTTTTTGCGGCCTGATGGTAGAGAGCGGCAGAGGCCACCTCTTTGAGCATCGCTGTATCCAACACCTCGGTAATTTCAGCGTTCATCAAACCTCTTCAGATCACTCATCACTTTGTTATTCTAAGTACCAACGCGCAGCAGTGTCAATTACCTGTCTGTGTCTATGATAGATGGTTTGAACACTGAGTTCCAAAGTCACAAGCGAAAAAAGTAAAAAAATTTCAAATATCCGAGGGCAACAGAAAGAATAGAGAATTGTTTTGACACAAATACCCGTTTTTTGAGACCTGGAGTTTTGATTCAAAGCAACAATTCAGCTATTTGCAGGTTTCAATTCTTCAGTTTTCAAGGTGCGACTTTTGGCACGCAGGCGGCTGTGGCTGAGGAGTGTGAATTGTTTTTCTCAAAAAAGCAAAAACAACCAAAACAACCTCCCTTTTTACGATTAAAACCGATGAAAACAACCGGTTGTTTTCTGAAGAAACAAATAATTCATATACTCTTCTTAACTACCAGATATACAGAGAACAGATGATATAGCATCAGCGTGGGATTGTCAATGGGTTTTGGAACTATTTGAGGGTTTATTTTTGGGTAAGAGAGGGATGCGTTCAGCACGGTTCAATGAGTAGGACCCTTCGACAAGCTCCCAGAGTGCAGACTCTGGGCAGGCAGGGCGAACGTTTTTATGGATTCTCCGCTTTGCCAAGTATAAATACTCTCGCTAACGCTAGAGTATAAACCACGTCGCTGCGCTCCTCGCATCGAGCTTTTACCTATCAGTCTTTGCTGTCTCCACCACCACCACCGATATGCCCGCTGCCAAAACCGCCCCACGACTACCAATCTATTCTGTAAAAAGACTCTATAAATCAACCTAACTTCGTCGTATAATCATCCCATTACTCTGGTAAAGAGGAGGACATCTGTGTTTTGTTGTAAGTGCGGTAAAGAAGTTGTGGAAGGGGCGGTTTTTTGCGGTAGTTGCGGGACGCCGGTCAACAGTCCGGTGGCGTGTTACAACCCTGAACAGAAATCAAAGCTTGCGGCGGGATTATTTGGTATCTTCCTTGGAGCGTTCGGCATCCACCGCTTTTATCTCGGATACACTGGAATCGGGATTGCCCAGATAGTGGTTACCATCGTTACTCTAGGTTTTGGCGCGATCTGGGGGTTCATCGAAGGGATTCTTATTCTTACCGGGTCTATGAGCAGGGATGCCAGAGGGAGGCCGTTACGGGACTGAGATTGCCTTGAAAAAACAAGAATTATAAAACCGTAGAAGGCAGGTAAAAACTATGCGAATTGGTCCTATGGAAATCTTAATTATTTTAGTGATAATAGCGCTAATCATATTACCGATTGTGTTAATCGTGTCCCTGACAAACCGGAGACCAGTGAATACCCAGCCGATTAACCAACCTGGTTCCACCCATGACGCGAACGGTGGGTCTCATTTTTGTAGCCGCTGCGGCAAAGAAATGGTGGATGGCGCCGCTTTTTGCGCAAGCTGCGGGGCTCCGGTAAATGGCGCAGTACCTTGTTATAACCCGACACAGAGATCAAGGATCGCGGCGGGGCTTTTGGGTATTTTCCTCGGCGGATTTGGCGTCCACCGCTTTTATCTCGGATACACTGGAATCGGCATTGCCCAGATAGCGGTTACCATTATCACATTTGGTTTTGGTGCGATCTGGGGTTTCATCGAAGGCATTCTTATTCTTACAGGCTCTTTGAATAGGGATGCCCGAGGGATGCCGTTACGGGACTGAGGGGGCTTCAGAAGAAGACTCTTTGACAGTCTCCTGAGTGCTAACTCGTGATAAACAGAGCGAACGTTTTTGGGGATTGGGGTGGGATTTTAATGAGGAGCCTTCCACAGTTCACTCACGCTATGCTTAGTACAAGCAGGGTTACCGGGATTGCTTTGCCCGAGACGCGCAATGGTGGAGGAAATCCCTCTCAATCTCCCTTTACGAAAGGGAGAAGCGCGTAGCCTCGCAATGACGATGGGGAGGATTCTGAGAGGATGACCCTTCGACAAGCTCCCAGAGTGCAGACTCTGGGCAAGCAGGGTGAACGTTTACCTGGATTGCTTTGTTCCTCGCAATGACGACGGGCTTTGCTACCTTTGGCTGACGGATATAATTCCGGTATAATTTGGGATAGTTAAGTTTGGGGGCGAGACAAAATGGTTTACCGGAAGATACTGATCCCATTAGATGGGTCAGAGTCAGCAGAAGAGGCACTACCGTTGGCTCGGAAACTAGCCGGGCCGGATACTACCATGGTGCTTTTCAGCGTCTGTCCCGAGGATGAATTGCGCCTTTGCCGCCTCAACAGCGCCTACCTTGACGTGCAAGGTAGAATACTTGGCGTAGATGGGTTCAGAGCGGTGAGCCATACCGAACCAGGTGACTTGGTTGAACGTATTAGGAATTATGTGGCAAAAGAGGGTGTGGAACTTGTTGTCGTTTGCCGCCAGAGCTACTCTGACCTGAACCACGAGGCTAAAGTGCTGCAGAACCTGGTTACGGATAACTGTCCGCTTTTATTGGTCAAACCCGGCACGGTAAAGCCAAATCTGGCGAAGATATTATTACCATTAGATGGATCCATCATTTCCGAAAACGTTGTGCCCCATGTTATCCGGCTTGCAAAGGTTACCAAGGCTGAAATAGTGCTGATGTCTGTCAGTGGTTTTCCTGAAATACCCTCAGACCGTCCTCCGTCCGCCAAGCCAAGTTGGGAGGAGTATGCTCTGATTTTGATGAAAGAAGTCCGTGAACAAGCCAGTGTTTATCTTGAGCGTACGGCCACCATATTTAGGGACGCCGGAGTTACTTCAAGAATAAAGGTGGTATTTGGTGGTATCGCTGAGAGTATTCTCAAGGTTTCAGAAGACGAAGGTGTTGACATAATAGCAATGGCCACTCATGGCCGCACAGGTCTTGACCGCTGGGTCTATGGCAGTGTTGCCACCACTGTGGGTGCGGCAACAAAACTGCCGGTACTTTTGGCGCGCGGCAACGATCGAAATTAAAGCATTATATTTAACACATCGAAGTTAATATATTATTTGCTTCCAGCTCATTGTAAGTATGTTTTTACGGGACAAGTGTATGAGAAAAGTTAGAGTAGTACCAGCCATCCTGACTGATGACGCTGAAGCGTTTAAAAGGATGGCGGCAGCAATAAAAGGCGCAACAGACTGGGTTCAAGTGGATATCATGGATGGTGAATTTGTCCCGTCATGCAGCATCAACTGGCAGGCGGTAAAGGCCGCCAAGTTACCATTCAATTGGGAAGCCCATTTAATGGTAAAGAACCCTGAGGTTTATTTCAGCGGCTTTAAATCTGCCAGAGCGCAGCGGGTTATTTTTCATTTTGAGGCTGTGACTGAACCGTTAGCCGTAATTGCTTCAGCCAGAAAACTGGATTTGGAAGTTGGTATGGCTATCAATCCCGAGACGCAGGTGTCTGCAATTGCGGAATATCTGCCGCTGCTGGATGCGATACTTATTTTGTCAGTAGACCCAGGATTTTATGGCGCGAAGTATATTCCCGATGTGCTCAATAAAATTGGTGAGCTAAGAGCGTTGGCACCAGATATCAGAATAGCTATTGACGGCGGTATCAAGGTTGATAATATCCTTGAAGTGGCTGCCAGCGGTGTGGATGACATTTGTGTCGGCAGCGGCATTTTTCGTGCCGTAGATCCTGCAGCCAGTTACCGGCGGTTGCAAGCAATTGTTGATGCCGGAAGCTGTTAAACCTACCAGGCAATTTACTTAACGATTAAGAAGTGCGCTGCGCTCTATTTCATTGAGTTTGTCCAGACGCCGGCGATACCGAGGCTCATCTCTGAAAGAAGCGCACAGAAATGCGGTGCACAGTTCCTGGGCCAGCGACAACCCCAATACCCGGGCACCGAGGCAAAGGACATTCATATCATCATGTTCTACTGCCTGGTGGGCGGAATAGGTATCATGGCAGACAGAGGCACGGATGCCAGGCACTTTGTTAGCCGCCATGGCAGCGCCAGCTCCTGAACCACAAATCAGTATGCCCCGGCTTGCCTTACCGCTATTGACCTCCCTGGCCAGATGTTCAGCATAGTCCGGATAATCATCATCCTGAAGGAATTCATAAGCACCCAAATCATTGATCTTGTAACCATCTTTTTGCAGCAAAGGCAACAGCATTTGTTTTAAGGCAAAGCCGCCGTGATCAGATGCAATGACAATTCCGTTTTTCATCAGGCTCTCCTGCTAATTTTATTGCCGCTTTAACAATATGGCCGGAGGTAATGCCAAATTGTTCAAATAGGATATCGGCGGGGGCTGAGGCTCCGAAGTGATCAAGGCCAATCTTAATGCCCCGATCTCCAGCGTAGCGTTCCCAGCCTAAAGTTCGTCCGGCTTCAACAGTTACTCGTCTCCAAATATGACAAGGCAACACCTCCTGCCGGTATTCCGCGGATTGAGCGTCGAAAATCTCCCAGGATGGCAACGAAACGACACGGGTGGAGATACCTTTTGCCTGAAGAATGCGGCTGGACTCAAGGGCCAAATGAACCTCAGAGCCGGTGGCTATAATGATGACTTTGGGTTCAGCGTCAGCCTGCCAGAGAATGTAGCCGCCATGACGGGCAAGTGAAGCCGGTGCCATTGCAACCCGGTTCAGTATTGGTAATTTCTGCCGGGTTAAGATAAGGGCAGTTGGTCCGTCATTACGCTCAATGGCTGACTCCCAGGCAACTACGGTCTCAGCCGCATCGGCAGGACGTATTGTCACCATATGAGGCACCGAACGCAAGCCTAATAGATGTTCAACCGGTTGATGGGTAGGGCCATCTTCACCTAAACCGATGGAATCATGAGTAAATATATAAATCACGTGGAGACCCATTATGGCTGCCAGACGAACTGAGGGTCTCATATAATCGTAGAATACCAGGAAGGTGGCAGCATAGGGGATAATACCGCCATGGAGTGCCAGGCCGTTACAGATGGCGCCCATAGCGTGTTCCCTGACACCAAATTGCAGGTTACGCCCGGAAGGATTAGCCGGACTAAAAATGCCATCAAATTCTAAAAACGTCTTGGTTGACGGAGTAAGATCACCTGAGCCACCGATGACATTTTCAATCTTTTTACCGATGAGATTGAGAATTTTGCCCGATGCCTCCCTGGTAGCCAGCGGTTTATCTTCCGGTTGAAAAGTTTTGTCTAATCCATTTTTCCATTCCAGAGGTAACTTGCCGGCAATAAATGATTTCAACCGGGCAGCTTCCTGCGGGTACGTCTTCATGTAAGACTCGAAGCGTTGCTGCCATTCATTTTGGCAAGAGTGCCCGGTCGTCACTGCCGACATATGCTCTGCTACTTCAGCGGGGATTGAAAAGGTGTCTTTAGAAGACCATCCCAGGCGTTCTTTGGCTGCTGCAAGTTCCTTTTCTCCCAGGGCTTCACCGTGGGCGGAACTGGTACCTGCTTTATTGGGCGCACCGTAACCTATGATAGTACGGCATACGATGAGTTTAGGCTTATCCAGATTCTTATGAGCTTCAGCGAGTGCGTTGTTGACGGCCGTTGCATCCATACCGTCAATGGGGCCAATAACCTGCCAGCCATAGGCGCGGAACCTTGCAGGGACATCCTCGTTGAAGTAGTTGGTGGTATCGCCCTCAATGGTAATTTTATTATCGTCATAAAGGTATATGAGTTTACCCAGTTTAAGAGTGCCAGCCAGCGAAGCCGCTTCAGCGGACACACCTTCCATCAGGTCGCCATCGGAGACGATGGCGTAAGTGAAATGGTTGATAATATCATGACCGGGTTTATTAAAATGCGATGCCAGCCATTTTTCTGCGATGGCCATTCCCACACCGTTGCCAAAGCCCTGCCCCAGAGGCCCGGTGGTGGCTTCGACACCAGGTGTCAGTCTGTATTCAGGGTGTCCCGGTGTCTTAGACCCCCATTGCCGGAATAGCTTGATGTCATCAATCGTCAGGTCATAACCTGTAAGATGAAGCATTGAATACAATAAAGCAGAGGCATGTCCAGCCGAGAGTACAAATCGGTCCCGGTCGAACCAGCCGGGGTCAGAAGGATTGTGTTTTAAATAATTCTGCCACAGAACGTAAGCGATGACCGCGGTGCCCATGGGGGCGCCGGGATGTCCGGAGACTGCTTTTTGTACCATATCCGCGGATAAAAAACGGATAGTGTTGATAGACAGGTGTTCAAGTTCTTTTTCGTTCATGTTTAACCTTTCGATGTCCTATCATACATGCTACGGATAGCTTTATGATCAAAACCTGGTAGCTCTTAATCACTGAGAACACCATCAGGATTATGGATTTCCATCAGACGCACGTGCTGCGGCAACAGTGTTTCCCTATACAGGTCTTCCAGCTTTGTTAGCAGTTTTAGCGGGTCGGCATCATAACTCATGATTGCACCGGTGTTTTTATCAATCATTTTGATAATATCCTTCAAATGTTCCGAGATGCCGCCGGTACCCTCAAGGACACCGATAATCTTGCCTTCGTCGAATGCTATGGCGAATTCACCGAGGGTTCCAGAACGTCCTCCGGCAAAAATTACCACATCGCAGGACCTGATATTTTCAATTTCTCTGCCCATTAAACCACTGCCGGTATAGATAATAGAACGATAACCCTGTGTAGGTGATTTGTACTTAACAACGTGTTCTTCTAAGTTCAAAGCGGGAGAGATACCCACGGTAAAGCCACCTTCTTCAAAGGAGCCCAGTACCGTTTCATGCGGAATACCAGGGGACGCGCCGGTGACCAGAACGTAACCACGGCGAGCAATGCACTTACCAAGTTCACGCATTTTAGCCTTTGATTCCTCAGTAATTGTACCGCCAGCTGCACCCATGACGCCAACAGTCATTACAGGAAAGGGATACTTATGGGGGTCAAGTACGGCGGCGTAATTAATTCTTTCCATGGAACCTCAATTAAAAATATTATGAACTCATTGTACAAAAAACGGCTACCACTGGCCAATATAATTCAGGGTAGGAATTGGTGGTTGCTTGTGAAAAAATGCCGACAATGCACCCAACAGAATTACTGGATTTTTTTATATATGGAATCAACAGTAACGAAACTTATCAGCTACTGAGCCCCATTACCTCAGTTATGACGTTGCGGGCTTGAAAGAAAGCGTCCACCACGGCCACATCAAATTGTGTTCCCGAGCAGCGTCGGATCTCATCAAGGGCATAACCAGCGCCTCTGGCAGTGCGGTATGGCCGCTCGGAAGTCATGGCATCAAAGGTATCAGCCAGAGCAAGAACACGAGAGCCGAGAGGGATACTTTCACTAGCCAGCCGATCCGGATAACCGGTACCATCCCATCGTTCATGATGATTGCGCACCATTGCCAGTATCTCACCATCGTCTATAACGGGCGCCAGTATATGCTCCCCGATGGCCGGGTGTTTTTCCATTTCTTCACGTTCAGACGGATTAAGTATCCCGGGTTTATGCAGAATGCTTCCATCAATGCCGATTTTCCCTATGTCATGAACCAAACCAGCCAGACGTATCTGTTCAATCAATGTTTGGGGTAATCCCATCTCTATACCGATACCGACAGCCATTTCAGATACTCTTTGTGAGTGCCCGGCTGTATAACCATCCTTGGCGTCAAGAGCATAGGCTAACGATGTGATGGAATTGAAGAATGATGCCCGGATTTTTTCTGCCTGTACTTCTACTTTGTCTTCCAGACTCTGGCGATACTCACGGTTTTCCAGTTGTAATCTACGTTTCTCCAGCGCCCGCCAAACAGAAAATACTACTTCATCAAGCTTAAAAGGCTTGGGAAGATAATCATAAGCGCCTTGCTTCATGCACTCAATGGCAACAGCTGTCTCTGTAATGGCTGTGGCCATGATTACGGCAGTATCCGGATACATGATTTTAACTTCGGAAAGAAGCTCCATCCCGCTTTTACCGGGCATTTTCATATCAGAGATAATTAGTGCAATGTCGGGATTATTGCTAAGTTTATTTAACGCTTCATCAGCCGAACCAGCTTCAAGACATTCATAGCCTTCATTAGTAAGTTTTTGATGGAGCAGCCGTCTTACAATTGGCTCATCATCTACTAATAATATCGTCTCGTTGCGCTTAATTCCGTTGAACATTCTAACGATACACCACGTTTCAATTAAGAGTTCAATTTCATTAATAAACTATCATAATGCATTAGAAAAAAGCAATTTATTTATCACTGCTGCCATGGTACTGTAATAGATAGGATTACTATCTAAGACAAGGCATGTGATAGCCTGCCATGATTGAAACAAAAATCCGTTTTCCTCAAAAATTAATGACTGTGGTTAGGAATGGTGCTGGTGATTATTGGTGACTAACGCCACGTCCACATACTGTTTATAAGGAAATTCCAACCAAAGGCGGATAAGATACCTATCGCCGCAGATGCCAGGTAGTGAAGTCCCGTTATCTCGGTCAAGAATGCCAGGATAGCAATATAGATGGCAAAACCTCCCAGACTAGTTACGTTAAAGCGGCTGAGCCGCCCTAAAAGACCGGTGTTTTTACGACGCCGATCACCAAAGGTGAAGTGGTCATTGAGTAAGAAATTCCAGATAACAGATACTTCAAAGGCTATGGCACCTGAGATTAAGTAATGTAGGCCAGCGCCTTCTCTCAGCAGTGCCAGAAGTCCAAGGTTTACAACCGTTCCGCTACCGCCTACCAGGACGAATTTCATGAGCCTTTTTAGTTCTCCGGAGCGCCGCATTAAACTTAACAGGTGGCGGATGTAGTCGCCTTGAGTAAATAGGGACAATTTTGTTTGTCCGGCGCGGCGGTTCTCAAAACGGTATGGTACTTCAACCACTTTTCTGGCATTTGATAGGCAAAGAACCTCCAGCAATATCTTATAACCTACCGGACTCAGTGTTACGCCTGACAATATCTCACGGTGAAACAGGAAACAACCGCTCATCGGATCTTTAATGCCCCTGGTAGAAGGAAGTACCATATGAGCCAGCCAGCCAGCCCCTTTGGACATAAAGCGGCGAAATGCTGACCAATTACCGACACTGCCGCCAATGACATAACGGCTGGCAATCACTAAATCTGCGCCAGCTAGAGCATGATCCAAAAGCGATTTCAAAACCCCCGGAGGATGCTGTAAATCAGCGTCCATTACTGCCAATAAATCCCCTTTGGCAATCTGGAAGCCATCAACGACTGCGGATGCCAAGCCACGTTTATCGGTGCGGACTATAACATCAACCGGAAAACGAGAACTGAGTTGTCTAACTATTTCTGCGGTGCCGTCAGGGCTATTATCATCAACTATCAGTACATAATAAGGATAATCCCCGAGGGTTTGATGAATGCCCTCAATAAGAGGCAAGATATTGCCGGCTTCGTTATAGGTGGGGATGATGATGCTAAGGCGTGGTTTGTCATTGTTCATAGGAGATTAATGCTAGCTGAGCCGGGCAATTGCGTCAAGCCCAAAAAAGCAGCTTCGCTAAGCGGTAAGGGATATAAATACAGAAGAAGTCATAACCTTGCCAGCCGCTAAGCATGATTCTATAATGCGGAAGATGATGGAATTGACGCCAAGTTTACCCGTGTCCTTACCGCTACTCGGTATAAGGGAAGTATTGCAAGGCAGTCCTTATTTTTCAGACTTGTCAACAAACGACCTGGAACAGGTTGAAGGACTAATCACAAAAGAAGGCTACGAACGGGATGCCATAATTCTCAACGAAGGTGATGAGAACCAATATTTGTATCTGGTGTCCAGCGGGGCTGCTAAAGTCTTCGGGACTTCTATTGAGGGCAAAGAACAAATATTGGCTATATCCCGTCCTGGCGACAGTTTCAACGATGTTGCGGCATTTGATGGGGGTAGCTCCACAGCGGGCGTGCAGGCGTTGACGCCGCTGATTGTTTACCGTCTAAGCGGACGCGAGCTTTTAGCGCGTTCCTGCCTTTACGGGCCACTGGCAGCAAATATCATAGTTACCCTGGGAAAGAAGGTCCGGGAACTTGGTGATCTTGTGGCTGATCTGTCTTTCCGTCCGGTGACCGGGCGGCTTGCTAAAATCCTGTTGGGACAACTGTCCCATGCCGGATCAGTGAAATTGACACAAAAAGATCTGGCAGCTATGGCTGGTACGGTCCGTGAAGTAATCGCCAGAGCCCTGAAGTCTCTGGAATCTGATGGCGTAATCCGGATTGAACGCCAGCGCATTGTTGTTATTGACAAAGATGAATTGGAAAGAATAGCCGTCTGATAATGATTTTCATCACATACAACCTGCAATTAACAGAATACCATTAGATATATGAATCAAATAGTAATTGATACGCAGAAATGCGGCGGTTGTCATTTATGTATAGCGGCCTGCCCAGGCGGCGGGCTGCTGTTGATTCAGAATACTGTAGTTAAGGCAGAGAGATGTGACTGCCGAGGCTGTCATAATTGTGAATACATTTGTGCTTCAGGTGCGATTTCATGGTGTTATGAAATCGTTTATATAAAGGTCAAATAGGTTTGTCGGCATCCAATTTTAGGGTGCCTTCCTTCAACCTTTGTAATTGACCATTGAACTCGCTGCCTATTAACAGGATAAAGGCGGAGAGATAAATCCAAATCATCAGCGCGATAGCTGAACCGATGGTGCCGTATAGTAATTGATAATTGAAATTGGATACATAAAGAACAAAGACATAACGCAGAGCTTCGAATAACACTGTCGCCAGAAAAACCCCCGGCCAAACATAGCTCCATTTATTACGTATGGTGGGCAAGAACGTATACAACACAAAAAAGACTGCCCAGGCAAAAACGGCACCAATTAAAAGGACAAAGATGTTATTTGTGCTGCCAATTATTGGCAGACTGATATCAGGCAACAGACTGATTAGTGTTGGTATTACTCCCGAAACCAGAAACAATAACCCTGCGGCCAGAGAAAGTAGAATATCCCTTGGCTTGCGGAGATAAAAAGGATGACGTTCAAATATACCGCAGCTTCTGTTTAAAGCCACACCGATGGCGGTAAACATGTTGGCACTTGTCCAGAATAAAGCCACTAAACTGATTAACCCCACTACTCCCCGGGAAGCAATAATGTCTTCTATGTTTCCTACTATGATATCACTGCCGATTGGCAGATTTTGTTCCATAAATTCAAAAATAGCTTGTTGTACTGTGGCCGATGGTAAAAATAGCCCAGCCAGAGAAATGAATCCCAGTAACAGGGGAAACAAGGATAATACTGCGAAGTAGGCAACACCTGCAGCCAAATGAGAGGCATCATCACGCCCAAGAGCTTCAATCGTCCCGACAATTACTCGGATATACTTGACAGAAAGCGCCTTGTCCTTTGCAGTATTAAGGGTGTGTTTCAAACTGTTTAGCGTCATAATGCAAAAGTGGTCTATGATCTTCCAGGCGGGCAACATCGTTAGTGTATTGGAATAACCTGACAACTGTGGCCATCAGCGGGATGGCTAGCAGAATACCCCAGAAACCTGCCAGATATGCGCCTAACACCAGGAGCAACAGTGCTATAGCAGGATGAATATGGAGCAGTTGCCCCTGGACGCGGGGTACCAGCAGGTTGTTTTCAAGTAATTGGATCATTAGGAAGAGGCCGATAACCCAAATCAGTAAATCCGGATATGTTGCCAGGATAATGACCACGGCAAAAAGGCCACTGATCCAGGGACCAATGGTAGGCACCATCTCAAATAGACCTGCAACAATAGCTAGTAATAAGGCCAGTCCGAAATTGACTTTCATCAGTAGAAGACCGATGAATGATAGACTGCCTACGATGCTGCCAAGAAGCAACTGGGCACGAATATATCGACCTAATACGTTACCGATGATGCTAAGTACATTCCGAGTGTGCACCGCAGCTAATCCGGGTAATCCGTGATACAGAGCTTGAGTTAGTTTTTCCCAATCCTTCAAGAGGTAGAACAAAAACATCGGCAAAGCGGCAAAACCGAAAATAAAACCAATGGTGTTCGGGACTAATTCGAAACTACGTGAAAATATATTCTGGATGGCGTTGCCTAAATCTCCAGCGGCGCTAGCAATAAACTCATCGATACGGGCTTGAATATCGGGTGAAAACTGGGAACGGACGCTGTCTAGCAAATTGGAAAAATAATTAGTGACGGCTGCGAATATTTGGGATCCGTTATTCAAGAGTTCATTAACGGTGTTGATCAGCGTCGCGACCATATAGCTGGCTACCAACACGATAAGAGTCAGTAGAACCAGTAAAACACTAATAACGATTATTAATCTTTTATGCTTTTCCAGTCTTTTTGGGAAAGTGGAATGTTTCTCAAGCAGTAGTATCAACGGGTGAATGATATACGCTAACAAAAGACCCAGTAAAAAGGGCAATAGCACGCTTCTCAGAGTGTAAACAAGCGCGAAAAAGGTTAATAAGACTATAAGGAATACGATCATCCGCCAATGGCGTGTGATTATGTGCTGAAACTGCACTGGTTATTCCCCTCTCGTCTTTCGGGGCTACTCATAAAGAAAGGCTATCCAGAAAAACACTTTTGCCGGGTAGATTAAATTTTTACGATTTTATTGTGTGGATGGCAAACGGGATTCAAGATTGATTTTTGCCACCGTTACGCCTTCTTTGACTTTATCAGCGAACTCATCAGCTCTGTCGCTGAACTCTGATGCTTTCTCTTTAAGTAATGCTCTAGTCTCAGAGCCGGTTGACGGAGCGTAAAGCAACCCGATACCGATACCAATGGCGGTTCCTAAAATAAGGCCCAAGGCGAAATTGTTTCCAGAATCATTGCTCATAATTCATTTTCTCCTGTGGAATAGGGTATCCATACCGGCTTTAATACCTTGAAAAAGGGCTGCTATTTCGATAACAGGTTTAATAAGTTCCTGGGCGGCGTACCTGGTAAAGCCCTCAACAGTGCTTGTTGTTTTTTCAAGGGATTGCAGCACTATTTGAAACTTGTCATAAACCGTATTGGTTTTTCTATAAATGTAAATAACCAAGAGCAACACTACCAGGCTTATTAAGATAATAAGAATACCGGCAATGATAATTACCAGATCACGAACCCACTCAATCTCCATTGACCGCCTCCGTCAAGCCAAGACAAGAACGCAGTGTGGGAATTCCGCACTGTAATTTGATGATAACACTTGTCCATGCCAGGTGCAAGTGTATTGCTTGTTCAGGTAATCAGGAAAAACTCCTGTCGAGGTTTAATTGCTTTAAGGGACGGAGATCAGCCTGCAGGTCAGGTTCTGGCCGACAAAAAACCTTTGCTAAAAAACGTTTCTGCTCTGCCATGGGGAAATTGAAGACTACTTTGAAGAGTTTTCAAAATAAAGCTGACATTGCAATCAGTTTATCAAAGTGCCCGGATATGTTAAAGACGCTTACTGAATATTGTTTGCCACTTAGCCTTATGCTATAATGCCTCGGTATTTTTGATAACAAGCGTTTACGGGAGGACACTACTATCGCTGTCAAAGAAAAAAAGAATCAAGCAATGACCGAATTGCTGCGTACTCGTACGGAGCCGGTTCGTAATTATGAACTAGTGGTGATTTATCGCCCTGAGTTGACACCGGATAAAATAGATGCAGGTGTTGCTCATTTAACCTCCATGGTAAACGCTAGTGGCGGAGCCGTTGGTGCTGTAGACATGTGGGGCAAGCGTAAGCTGGCTTACCCAATAAAACATCAACTTGAAGGAATCTATGTTCTTTTCAAATTCAGCGCCGCTTCTTCACTGATTAAGAAGATTACCGGGGACCTGCGTATTTCGGAAGATGTTTTAAGAGATATGGTGGTCTTACAGGAAAGCTGAACTGTCTAAATTTGTTTTGGAGTTATCCATGGTCAGTCTAAATAAAATCATTATTATAGGTAATGTGGGTGGTGAACCAGAAATGCGTTTCACCCCCAGCGGTCATCCGGTAACATCCTTCAGCGTGGCCACCAACTGGATTACCAACACTTCAGAAGGCGAACGCAAGAAAGAAACCGAGTGGTTCAATGTGACCGCCTGGGATAAATTAGCTGAACAGTGTAACCAAATGCTGGGAAAAGGCAAGTTGGTTTATGTGGAAGGCCGATTGAAGTCACGTACCTGGGACGGGCAGGACGGTCAAAAACATTTTAGCATTGATATTGTGGCAAACAAGGTGTTGTTTTTGGATCGAGCCCCGGTTACGGCAGGAGATAATTCCAGTGGCGATGTTAGTGGTGAGATAGCTCCCGAAGACCTTCCTTTTTAACGGTAGTACATTATACTTTAATATACAGGAGATAGAACTTGGTAGTTGCGAGAAGTTTTGGATCGAGGCCGCAAAGCGGTCGCCCAGCTGGCCGTTTCGGTGGGGGCCGGGGGCGTTTTCAGGCACGACGCAAGGTTTGCGCTTTCTGTGCTGACAAGAATATTACAATAGATTATAAAGATACGGCGCGGCTTAGCCGCTATATTTCCGAACGTGGTAAAATCAATCCACGACGCCGCAGCGGTACGTGTGCCCGCCATCAGCGTGTTTTGGCTACGGCCATCAAACAGGCACGTACTATAGCACTTTTACCGTTCGTCCCTGAGCATATCCGGCTGGCCGGTAGTTTCTGGACTATGAGTCCTGCCGTTCCAAAAGCGGCGGAAACAGGTATTGAAAATAAATCAACAGTAATGCCTGTTCAAGACCAAGTGCAAACTGCCGTCGAAGAGACAGTGGATATTGTAGTAAACCCTTCACAGGAATAAATTACTTAGATTTGAATGAGGTATTATAGTGCCTAAAAGGACGTACCAACCTAAAAAGATTCCCCGTAAGCGGGAACATGGTTTTTTGGCTCGCATGGCCACGCGGGGCGGACGTGATGTGCTAAAAGCACGTCGCGCTAAGGGAAGAAAGCGTCTGACTGTCGTTTAACCGGACTTACTGTTTGGAGGTATATACGGGAAAAAGAGAGGGATGCTTACGCAGGTGTGAGGATTACCAAAGGGTAATGGGTTTGGGGAAAAGTGTTTCGGATAAATATCTGGTGCTGAAGGTGGCTGCCGGATGTGGCATCAAGAGCAGGGTTGGGATTGTGACAAGCAAAAAGGTGGGGGGAGCGGTTGACCGCAACCTGGTCAGGCGGCGGCTCAGAGCGATCTTTCAACAAGTGAGTCTGCGAAACGGCTGGGATGTAGTGGTGATAGCCCGGCATGCGGCTGGTGATGCTCAATTCATGGAACTGAGAGCAAGTGTCCTGAAACAAATTGGACGCATTGGAATATTAAGTACAGAAAATGAAAAAGACAGCGCTCTGGTTAATTAGGTTATATCAGCACACCATCTCTAGGGTATTGCCGCCTTCCTGCCGATTTCAACCAACCTGTTCGCATTATACCTATGAAGCAATTAGCCGGTTTGGGGTACTGAGGGGCGTTTGGCTCGGTATTAAACGTTTAGCACGTTGCCACCCTCTAAATAAAGGTGGTTATGATCCTGTGCCGGAACGGCTATAAAAGGAGAATCCCTTGAGTGTTCTTAAGAAAACAGCGGCATTAGTTGGTTCGCTGTGTTTATTGATTGTTGTAACCAGTGGTTGTCTGGGTGGCGGTAGTAAGCCTTTGGGCTGGAGCGGTGCGACCGTATCTGGTGATGACTTGTACTACGCTACTCTCACAGGACGTCTGATTTCCCTTGATATAGCAACCGGTAATCCGCGGTGGCAATATGATATGGAGAATGCCAAAGGGGTGTATGGGTCGCCGCTTGTGGTTGGTGATACAGTATATATAGCTACTTATAGTGGTTTTATATTTGCCGTCAATAGCGCTGGCAATCTGAAATGGAAATACCCAACTGACACTAAACTGCCACATTCAGTTGTTACCGGATTGGTTTATGACAGTGGACGGCTGTATTATGGCAGTACAGATGGCAAAGTGTATGCGCTGGATGCCGACTCCGGTGCCAAAGTCTGGGAATTTACCACCGAAGATAAGATTTGGGCTTCACCGGTAGTAGACGATGGTGTACTCTACATTGGATCCTTTGATAATCATTTTTATGCTTTGTCTGCTGATAGTGGCAGCGAACTCTGGGATTTTGAAGCCGAAGGCGTGTTTACCGCTTCGGCGATTATTGCTGACAATACAGTTATTATTGCCTCTCTTGACCGGAGTTTATATGCTCTGGATACACAAACAGGGAATAAAGAATGGCAATTTACTGCGGCAAGTTGGTTTTGGGCAACGCCAGTAGTTTTCGGTGATACAATTTATGCCCCCAATACTGACGGAAGCGTGTATGCTATCAATGTTAATGACGGTACAAAGTTAAAACAATATGATATGGCAGCATCCGTTTCATCATCTCCGGTGGTTGTTAACGGTGAGATCGTTGTAGCCACACAGGGTGGACTAATAAGTATTATTGATCCGATCTCAGGTTTGGTGAGAAAACTAGCGGATTTGGAAGTCACTGTGCGTGCACCTTTGGCAGCTAGCGGCAACATAATTTATGTGCATTCTCAGACGAATGAGGCCATCTATGCTTTGGATACCACCAGTGGTGCTCAATTGTGGCTTTATAAGGCGCAGTAAAAAAGAGGTATTTTAGTGAGTATAGGCGCTATTTGGGATCTGATCATCCTCAACCCGTTAATAAACGGAATGGTATGGCTATCCAGTATCTTATTTCATAATTTTGGTTTAACCGTGATTGTGCTGACGGCGATTATCTTTGCCGTATTGTACCCGTTGACCTTAAAACAGATGCGGGCTGCAAAAGCCATGCAGGAATTACAGCCCAAAATTCAGGCGCTGCAGAAAAAATATGCCAAGGACCGTCAGCGGTTGGCCCAGGAACAAATGGCATTGATGAAAGAATCCGGCACCAGCGCCACTGGGTGTTTGGTGCCGATGCTTATTCAGATGCCGGTCTGGATTGCCCTGTATCAATCAATAATACGGGTGCTGGCGGTAACTCCGGAAGATTTTCTCAACCTTTCTGAACGTTTATATAACTGGCCGGTACTGTACCAGTCATTGCCTCTGAACAGTCATTTTTTATGGATAGATCTGTCTGTTCCGGATTACGCACTTGCCATCCTGGTTGGTGCTGTCATGCTTCTCCAACAAAAAATGACAACACCGGCTTCCACTGACCCCAAAGTGGCGGCACAAGGTAAGATGATGTTGTTCATGATGCCGGCAATGTTTGTCTTTATCTCTATTACCTTTCCAGCCGGTTTGGCTTTATATTGGTTGACATCCAGTATGTTAAGAGTAGTTATTCAGTTTTTTGCCACCGGCCCCGGTGAACTTAAGCCTTGGTTTCAAGGATTGATAGCTCGTTTTGATCGTGATAAAGATGCAAAAGCACGCGTTACCAGAGTTCAAAAAGCAACTGTCAAGCCGCCTGTTCAAGTGGTGGTGGACCAGACTGAGGAGTTAATTGATGAAAGACCTGGAGATATTCGGGCGGACAGTGGAAGAAGCGACAAGCCGCGCTCTGGACAAACTAAAAGCAAGCAGGGAAGAGGTGGAGATAGACGTCATAAGCGAAGGTAATCACGGTCTGTTTGGTTTGGGGGCTGAAGAGGCTTGTATTATTGTGCGATTTAAAGATAGTTCTGTATCCAAGCCGGTTACCCGCGCTAATGATGCTGTTGCCGTTATCACAGAGGTAGTCCAAAATCTGTTAGACCACATGGATCTGGACGCCGGTGTGGAATACTTACCCGATGCCATGGTGACCGAAGAGTCTGGGAATGAGTCAGGCATGGTCTTTGATGTGCTGGGTGATGACTTAGGATTATTGATTGGCCGACATGGGCAAACATTGTCCAATTTTCAATATTTGGTGCGCATTTTAGTCGCTCAGCGGATTGGGGAATATTTACCTATTGTTGTTGATGTTAATGGTTACCGGCAAAGGCGGTTTAAAGCCTTAGAAGTATTAGCTCGGCGTACTGCAGAGCAGGTTCGCATCAAGCGGATGCCGTTTTCTTTGGAACCTATGCCAGCCTTTGAGCGGCGAATTGTTCACTTGGTTTTGGCGAATGATCCGGCTGTCACCACTCAGAGTGTCGGCATTGGTGAAGAGCGTAAGGTTGTTGTGGCGTTACGAGATGCTCCATTAAAATAGCACTATGGAATAGCTTTATCAGGACTAGTTCTAAAGTCATAGTCTGATTTGACACCTTTTAAAAGTATGTGCTAGTCTATCGCCATTATGTATTTAGGCAGGTTTAGCTACACATTCGCCTTTACCAAGCGCACCAGAGTGCGCTTGGGCGGGTCGAAAATCAACTAACAACATTCAAAGAAGGCGAAACTTAAAGACCACCTCCCAAGCGGGGGTGGTTTCTGATTATGGGGGGTGCCAAAACAAGTTGGAGCCGCAAACCATACCGGGATTAATTAAGCGAAACGCCGAATGCTGGCCGGATAGACCGGCTATGTGTTACAAAAACTTCGGTGTGTGGCACCGTTATTCATGGCGGCAGTATTATGATAAGGTAAAGTATTTCTCGCTCGGTCTGGTGAGCCTGGGGCTTGAGTACGGCGATGTAGTATCCATCATTGGAGATAATGAACCAGAGTGGTTCTGGGGAGAGTTTGCCGTACAGGCGGCGGGCGCGATACCGACCGGTATCTATGTTGATGCAGTACCAGATGAAGTTAAATTCATTGTAAATCATTCTGAGACCAGTTTTGCCATAGTCAACGATCAGGAGCAAGCTGATAAATTTTTAGAGATAAGAGCAGAGACGCCACAGCTTAAGAAAGTAATCTACTGGGACCCCAAAGGCTTAAAGAATTACCACGACCCGCTGCTGGCGGAATTTAATGATGTTATTGAACTGGGCAAGGCCTATGATAAAGAGCATCCAGACATATTTGAACACAATCTGGCTAGTATAAAACCGACAGATACTGCTTTTATCTACTACACCTCCGGCACCACCGGGCAGCAGAAAGCTGCTATTCTGACACACAGGGCGCTTATATCTACCGCTTCAGGCTTTGTCACCCGGTATCCGCTGGATGCTAAGAGCGATCTGATTTCTAATTTCCCGGCGGCCTGGGTTGGTGATAGTTTTTTTGCTACTGTGCCGCATTTGATCTCCGGCGCCAGATTGAACTTTCCTGAGGAACCCGAAACCATCGCGGCAGACACACGAGAGATTGGACCTCATTTTGTTATCTATGGCCCGCGGCAGTGGGAAGGTGTGGTTTCTGATATTCAGGTGAAGATGATGGATGCCCACCCTTTCAAACGTCTGGCGTATAAGACATTATTGCCAGTCGGTTATCGGTTGGCAGAAGCGCGGTTATCGGGTAAAGAACCCGGCCTGCTATGGAAGACATTAGGTAAGGTGTCAGATGGGTTGATGTTTCGACCTCTTAAGGACCGGCTGGGATTATCAAGGGTACGTTGCGCCGTCACCGGGTCATCGGTGCTTGCCCTGGATACTTTCAAACTTATTCATGCTATAGGAATTGAACTAAGACAGAATTATGCCAGTACTGAGGCTGGTTTTATTTCATCTCATTCCGGTGGTGAGATTGCCTTTGAGAGTGTCGGCAGACCCGCACTAAATACGGAGGTGCGGCTGACCGGTGAAGGTGAGCTTTTTGTCCGCTCTGATTGCATGTTTACCGGGTACTACAAAGATGAGGCTAAGACTAAAGCAAGCTTCGCACACGGCGGCTGGTTCCGCACCGGTGATGCGGTTAACATCAACGAGGCGGGACATGTCATCTTTCTTGACCGTCTCAAGGATATGGGTGAACTTAAAAGCGGGGTGAAGTTTGCGCCCCAGTATATTGAAGGCCGGTTGCGCTTTTCGCCGTATATCAAGGACGCTATGGTGCTGGGTGATAAAGACCGAGAACATGTGTCAGCAATCATTAATATCGACTTTTCTATGGTCAGCAAGTGGGCACAGAATAACCATCTTAATTTCACTACCTATGTTGACCTGTCACAAAGAAAGGAAATTGCTGATCTGGTGGCCAAGGATGTGATGCGGGTCAACGGCTTTTTACCGGAGCATTCCAGGGTTAAAAAGTTTGTTATATTACATAAAGAATTTGATCCTGATGAAGCTGAATTAACGCGCACCAGAAAGCTGCGGCGGGGCGCTATGTACGAGCGTTATAAGGAACTTATCGATGCCATGTATGTGGAGGAAAGTCGAGAAGTTAAAGTAGAAGCGCCCGTTACCTACCGCGACGGACGTAAGGGCGTAGTAACGACATCAATTAAGGTTAGGGAGATATAATGGCCGACCTGATGCAGTTTGTGTTGACCGGTATCACAGTGGGCATGGTTTACTCTCTCATAGCGCTTGGGTTTACTTTTATCTGGAAGTCATCCAGCGTGGCCAACTTGGCATTGGGGCAGATGGTACTTTTATTCTCGTGGATAGCCTACGGTACCATGCATCAGGCAGGGCTGCCCTTTTGGGCGGGACTGCCGGTGACCATTGCCGCAGCGGCTGCCATGGGTTGGATACTGGAAAGAGTGGCGCTTCGGCCGTTGATCGGGCAGCCGATACTATCATTGATCACGGTTACCCTTGGAATAGCTTTTGTTTTTGAAGGATTGGTATCCATGTTCTGGCCAATCTCCACCGCCGCTATGCCAGATTTCATCCCCGATGAACCGGTGCAGATATTTGGCGCCGTTGTCTCCCAGGAATACCTATGGGCGGCAGGCATTGCCCTGGTGTTGTTTATCCTGGTCAGTATTTTCTTCCGCTACCATAAAATGGGTGTTGCCATGCGGGCTACCGCTGATGATCAGATGGCGGTCTGGGCCTGCGGTATACCGGTTACTAAGATATTTTCTGTGTCATGGATGTTTGCCGGAGCATTGGCGGCAATCGGTGGGGTTCTGATGTCTAGTATCGGCGGCATTACTTACGGCCTGGTTGAAACCGGTTTGAAGTCATTTTCTGTGGTAATTCTTGGCGGCCTGGACTCTTTCCTGGGGGCAATGGTGGCTGGCCCGATCATAGGCCTGGCGGAAAATCTGGGCGGCGGTTATCTGACGCAACTGACATGGTCAGGTATCAAGGATGTTATTCCTTTTATCATCATCATCATCGTGTTATTCATTAAACCTTATGGCCTTTTTGGTCAGGTGCGGATAGAGAGGATTTAGTTCTTGCATATCGCAACGGCATATTACATTTTGAATGGACTGACGATCATATGAGCAGCGGTTTACCCTGCGGCACGCGTAACTTTAATTATGCGGCGGATATGGCCATATTCCGCACCAAGACACATTGGGCCTTACTCCTCGGCGGGTTGATTGTGCTTTTCACAGCACCATTATACTTATCGGTGTACTGGCTGGGAGTGGTCAACCTGATCGGTATTACCATCGTTGCTGCCACCGGTCTTAACTTATTAACCGGTTACTGCGGACAGTTGTCAGTGGGGCATGCCGGTTTCATCGCCGTTGGCGCCTTTACCTCGGCGGTGCTTACTGCCCAACTAAATCTGCCGTTCCTGATAGCTCTACCGCTGGCCGGCCTTGGCGCAGGGTTGGTTGGTTTGCTGTTTGGTATCGCTTCTCTAAGGGTCAAAGGTTTTTATCTGGCCATTGCCACTATCGCTGCTCAGATTATCATTATATGGGTTATCAACCATCTGGGCGTTACCGGCGGTTTTTCCGGCATGAGTGTACCCCGGGCGGAAATCTTTGGTATTACTTTCCGGTCACCACAGAGCCTGTTCTTTCTGATAATGATTGTAGCCTTAATAGTTGTTTTCTTTGCCAAGAATCTGGCACGAACCCGCATTGGCCGGGCTTTTGTGGCGGTACGGGATAACGACCTGGCTGCGGAGGTCATGGGTATCAACCTGTTCCGTTACAAGCTGCTGGCTTTTTTTATTGGTTGTTTTTTAGCTGGTATTGCCGGTTCACTAACCGCACATTGGATTGGCTATGTCAGTACAGAACATTTTTCCATTACTGATTCTATTTTATATATAGGTATGATCATCATAGGCGGAGCAGGTACTACTGTGGGCCCGATATTTGGGGCCATTGCCATCCGCCTATTGCAGCAAGGGGTAACATTTGTTTCACCGCTGCTTGAATCTTCGATTGATAAGTTGCCGTCCGGATTCACCGCCGGGTTGGCCCCGTTTGTGTTTGGTTTGTTTATTGTACTTTTCCTGATACTGGAACCAAGAGGAC
Source organism: Dehalogenimonas sp. WBC-2 (assembly GCA_001005265.1). Classification (NCBI taxonomy): domain Bacteria; kingdom Bacillati; phylum Chloroflexota; class Dehalococcoidia; order Dehalococcoidales; family Dehalococcoidaceae; genus Dehalogenimonas; species Dehalogenimonas sp. WBC-2. The sequence continues at coordinate 923,541 of CP011392.1, read as the reverse complement.
TGGCACACCGCTGGCATCTATTTAAAGCTTCCTACCGGCTGTGGCCGTTTTCACATTGACGGTTGGAGGGATAGATTTATGTGAGAACGAAAATCTAGCAGTGATGCAATAAGTATCGAAAGGAGAGAACCATGAGAAGAATGAACCGGATTAAAAAATTATCAATAATGGTATTGACACTATTGTTGGTTAGTCTGCCGGTATTAGCCGCGGGCTGTGGAGGCAACGATGAGGAAGTAGATCCAACCGCCACGGTGAAGCAACCGCTTAAAGTCGGTATCATGTACCCCCAGACCGGTGGAGCATCGTCAAAAGGACAGCCGATGTCTGCGGGTGTGCTGGATGCCATCAAATATGTTAATGAAGAACTTGGCGGTGTTTTGGGCCATCAAATTGAGGTTATCGGGCGCGACAACGGCTATAGTGCGGCTACGGCCACTACAATTATTAGTCAATTTATCTCAAGCAACGTGTTGATGTTCACAACCCAAGCCTCAGCCATGATGACCGCGGTCATGGGCATTGCCAATGAAGCCTCATTACCCGGTTTTGCCGTCTTTTCTGCACCGGCGATAACACAACCAGCCAAGCATATTTACGCCCAAATGCCGGATTACGGCGATGGTTGGGCAGTATTTGCCCAGTACTATATGGATAATATATGGAAAGGCACTGGTAAGCCTAAAATGGCTTTGATGCTGCTCAATAACTCAACTGGTTCAGGAGCCAAAGACGCTGCCGATAAATTAGCTGCTTCAATGGGTATTGAAATTGTGGCTATTGAAACTCACGCTTCGGATACATCCGATGAAACGACAGCTTTGGTGAATATTGCTGCCAAGAATCCAGATGTGATTTTTATTTCAAGCACGCCAAAGCCAACCTCAACTATTGTTCAAAATATTCGGACTCTTCAATCAAATACGGCCAACCCACGGCTAGTTGGTGTAACTATTGGCTGCGGTCATGCCAGCTATACCAGCGAATTGGTCACCTTAGCTGGGGCTGCCAAACTCGAAGGTGTTTATGGCGTTTTTCCGACAGCCAATTGGGGTGAAAATGTGGCCGGTATGGCCAAGATGACCGAATACGTAAATAAATACCACTCCGACTTTGCTAATAACATGGACTATATTACTGCCTGGGCTGAAGGCCTGCTCATAGCCAAAATATTGGAAACAGCTATCCAAAATACCCCCGGCGGAGCAGCTAATCTGACCCCGGAAAACGTAGAGAAATACGGTTTTCAAATGTTGAACTATGATGTGGCGGGTTTGCACGGTCCAGTGGACTATACTCCCGGTGATAACCGGCTAAGTAAAGCAATGCGTGTCTTCCAAGTTAAGAGCGGTGTTATTACCGCCATTAGTGATTGGATCAACGCGGCCTATATTGACTACGGATTCAGTTAACAGAATGCCTGGCAGGAGGAGATGCCTTTAAAAGCATCTCCTCCTGCCCTATCAAATCAAGTGTGATAATCGAGAAAAATGCTTAAACTGAACAACATTGAAGTCGCTTATCTGAATGTCATCCGTGTATTACACGGTGTATCATTATCGGTGCCGGATGGGCAGATTGTTACTTTGTTAGGAGCCAATGGCGCTGGTAAAACGACAACCCTTAAGGCAATTTCCGGTTTGTTGCACATAGAAGAGGGTGAAGTTACCGACGGTAATATAGAATGGAATGGCGAAAGGATTGACCGGAGGAGTCCTGAACATATCGGGCGCCTGGGCATAGTTCAAGCCTTGGAAGGCCGGCGTGTATTCGAGCATTTGACTGCGGAAGAAAATCTGATGGTTGGGGCTTTTAACCGTAAAGACCGTCAGTCGGTCAAAGATGACCTGGAAATGGTCTATAATTATTTTCCCCGGCTTAAAAACCTGCGTAATAATACCGCAGGTTACCTTTCCGGCGGTGAGCAACAGATGGTGGTTATCGGCCGTGCGATGATGGCCAAACCGAAATTGATGATGCTGGATGAGCCATCACTGGGGCTGGCGCCACTGCTGGTAGATGAAATTTACTCCATTATCAAGCGGTTTAATGATGAACAACAGACTTCAGTATTGCTGGTGGAACAGAATGTCCGTATAGCATTGTCTATTGCCCATTATGGATATGTCATGGAAAGTGGGCGAGTGGTGCTTGACGGTACCGCCGACTTTCTTAAGAATAACGAGGATGTAAAAGAGTTCTACATGGGACTATCCGCAGTAGGCCAGAAAAAAAGCTACCGTGATGTCAAGCATTATAAAAGACGCAAGAGATGGCTTTAATCAGGCGCAGTTAAATTTGGTATCCTAAGCCTGATATTAGTAGATTGTTAAAATGAAGATAGACACTCCTTATTATGAATGAGCATTACGATAAACTTGAGTCAATGACCATCGGGGAAAGACAGGTATATCTTGATACCAGACTGGTTAAGGCTGTTGCCCGCGCTTACCGCGGTGCACCTGCTGCCAGAGAAATGATGCAACGTGCCGGAGTTAGACCGTCAGGGATCAAGACGATTGAAGATCTGGAAAAACTGCCTATCACCCGGAAGCCTGACCTGATTGAGATGCAGCAAAAAAATCTGCCATATGGCGGCTATTACATCGGAAAACCGGAAGATATAGAACGTATCTTTATCTCGCCTGGTCCCGTATATGAACCTTTGCATTCCTCAAAAATTGAGTGGTTCACCCGTTCTTTCTGGGCGGCGGGTTTCCGGAAAGGTGATGTGGTTATCAATACCTTCACTTATCACTTGTCGCCGGCGGGTACGCTTTTTGGCGAGGCGTTACGGCACTGCGGTGCAACGGTGGTGGTGGCGGGGGCGGGCAATACCGATGTTCATATTAAGACGATGAAAGATTTAAGGGTTGATGGTTTTGTCGGTACGCCAAGCTATCTGATGACGGTCATTAATAAAATTGAAGATACCGGCAAATTCAAAAAAGATTTTCACGTTAAAAAAGCCTGGTTTACCGGTGAGATGCTTTCACCGTCAATGAGGAAAATACTTGAAGGTGAATATGGTATTGATACTTATCAGGCCTATGCCGTGACTGAACCGGGTGGGGCATTGGCTTACGAATGTGCCGATAAATCCGGATTACATTTGATGGATGACTATATCATTGAGATAGTCGACCCTGCCAGTGGTAAACAACTGGCTCCCGGCCAAATCGGGGAAGTGGTTGTCACTCCTTTACACAATCATCATTGGGGTTTGCTGCGCTTCGGCACCGGGGATCTATCTAAATTGATCATTGATAACTGCCCCTGCGGTCGTACTGCGCCAAAACTGGCAGGATTACTTGGCCGTTCCGGAGAGGCGGTGAAAGTCCGCGGTATGTTCGTCGTCCCCAAACAGGTTGAAGGGATTTTGGCGCTATTACCTGAAGTCGGCAGGTTCCAGTTAATTGTCCGTCGTGACGTCAACCGTGACAATCTGACGCTGAAACTGGAAGTCCGACCTGATACTAAGGATATGAGCGCTCTAAAAGGTAGGATTAGCCAGGCTTTTCAAAATGCCTGTGTAATCAAACTGGATGACATCCAAGTGGTAGCACCCGGAGATATTGCCGCTGAGGCTAAAACTGTCATTGATGAACGGAAATGGGACTAATATGACTGATAATATCATGCCCGGCGACACCAAAGTAGATAAGCCGGTTAAGATCAGCATGCGTAATCTGACGTTATCCTTCGGGGGCATTACGGCGCTTAAAGACGTATCGGTGGATATCCGGGAGAATGAGATATTAGCCATCATCGGGCCTAATGGCGCCGGCAAGACCTGTTTGCTGAATTGCCTCAACGGCTTCTACAAGCCCCAGAAAGGGGAGATCATCTTTGAGGGCAAGGATATCAGCCGTATCCGCCCGGACAAGGCCGCCAAAATGGGACTGGCACGCACTTTCCAGAATATTGAGTTATTCTCCGGCCTGACCACTCTGGAGAATGCCATGGCGGCGCGCCATGTATTTATGAAACAGAATCTCCTGACCGGTGCCTTGTACTTCGGTCCGGCGCATAATGAAGAGATAAAGCATCGCCGGGTGGTGGAAGATATTATTGACTTCCTGGAGATAGAAGCGGTGCGCCACCAAGTGGTTGCCACCCTGCCTTACGGCATGAGAAAACGTATTGAGTTTGCCCGCGCCCTGGCGCTTGAGCCCAAAGCACTGCTGCTCGATGAGCCGATGGCAGGCATGAACAACGAAGAAAAGGAAGACATTGCCCGTTTTATCGTTGATATATTTGAAGGCCAGGGTGCGTGTTATCCGGATACCCCGGTGCTCCGTGACGGTGTTCGTACTATTGTCCTTATTGAACATGACATGGGCGTGGTCATGGATCTGGCAGACCGTATTGTGGTGCTGGACTTTGGCCGTAAGATTGCAGAAGGGACACCGGAAGAGATACGCAACAACCCCGAGGTTATTTCAGCCTATTTGGGACAGAGCGCCGCCAATTAAACAGCAGTCTCTTCTTCTGCCATAATCTTGTCACGGTAGTCAATTACACGGTGGCACAGCGGGCCTTCACATTTGAGGGTCAAGCCCATCTTTTTAGCTCTTTTGGCCATATCAGAGATGGTTTTATTCTTTGTTGCCCCGTATTTGACGTAGCTGGCGCATTTAGCAGAACCATCGGGGTGGACCATGATGGTGATTTCATCTTCCACGGCATCGCATTTGATGGTGGTGGCGGTGACCTGCCAGTCAGGCTTCTTCATAACGCGTTATTATACCTTATAGTTTTTTCGGTGTTAATCATTACTGGATTTTTGACGTCTTTCTAACGGGATACTGGTGCCGGTAGCTTTGGCGATAATTTTCCCATCCTGATTTTCCACGCTTATTTCAGCCATGACCATACGTTTACCAGATTTAACCACCCGGCACTCCGCGATGAGTTTATCATCGGGCAGCGGTGGAGCTAAAAGATGGGTGTTAAATTGACAGGCTACGGTGGGAAAGTGCAGGGTGTTTACCGCATAGCCGAATACCGAATCTGCCAATGTCATGATAATGCCGCCGTGCACCAATCCGGCAAAGTTTAAAAACTCCGGTTTCAGTTTAAGTCCTGCTTTGGCATAACCTTCTTCGATTTCGATCAGTTCGATGCCGAGAAAACGCCACACCGGCTCGACGGCGCTGCCGCTCCGAAGCATCTCAATATTTTCCTTACTCAAACGTCCAACCCCTGGTTGAGGATGCGGTAGACGGCTTCTATATCCAGCGATTTTCTGACCAGGTCGGCCAGAGCGTCATAGTGCTTCTCTTTGTCCAGTGGCGCGTCATAGAGCCGCTCCGGCAGGCCTTTGCGCCGGCGCAGATTGTTGAGCAGTCCGCGGCGGAAGCCATGGCTTAGAAATATGCCGTGTATGTAGCTGCCGATGATGGTGCCATTTTCGTTGATGCTGCCGTCGGCGTAGTCTGCCGGACCCTCCTGTGTCTCATTGATATGGAACGGCCGGTGCGGACTCACCGTGCGCCCCATATGGATCTCGTAGCCGCTGAGTATCTCACCTTTAAGACCTGACAACAGACCACGGTCATCAACAATGACGCCTTTGACCTGCGTGGTAGCTTTTTCCCTGGCGAAGGTGGTCTCAGCGTCGATCAAACCTAAACCGTCCACAGTGTCACTGTCCGACTCCATGTGGTACGGGTCGTGGATGAGCTTACCCAGCATCTGATAACCGCCACAGACGCCGAAGACTGGAGTGCCCATCTTTGCCTTTTTTATTACGGCGGCGGCGACTCCTGATTGGCGGATGGCCTGGAGATCAGGAACGGTGGTCTTGGAACCCGGGATGATAATGAGGTCAGGGTTGCCTAATTCTTCAGGGCGGGTGATATATCTCAGGCGGGCACCATCCTCTGCCAGCGGGTCAAAATCATCGTAATTGGAGATGCGGGGGCTGCGAATAATGGCGATGTCCAGGTCCGCCTCTGACACCCCATCCTGACGTTCATCGAGATAGACCGAATCCTCCTGCGCCAGGAGAATATCGCGATAGTAAGGTACCACGCCCAGCACCGGCAATTGGGTGCGGTTCTCAAGGTAATCATTTGCGTCTTTGATGAGGCTGACATCGCCACGGAATTTGTTGATGATGAAGCCTTTGATCATCTTTTTTTCATCGTCGTCAAGGAGCTCAAGAGTGCCGACGAATGAGGCATAAACACCGCCGCGGTCAATATCTCCGACCAGCAGCACAGGGGATTTAGCCAGTTTTGCCATGCGCATATTGGCGATCTCACGTGACTTCAGGTTAATCTCTGCCGGAGAACCGGCACCCTCAATGACGATGATGTCATATCTTTCTTTAAGATAATTAAAGGATTCCTCGACCTTGTCGAGGAGAAATTTGGTGTGCTGATAATAATCCGCGGCGGAAGTATTATTATAGACCTTGCCGTGAAGGATGATCTGGGAGCGGGAATTGGCCTCCGGTTTTAAGAGCACAGGGTTCATGTGGATGCTGGGAGCGATACCGGCGGCCTCCGCCTGCATTGCCTGGGCGCGTCCAATCTCGCCGCCCTCGGGCGTCACAAAGGCGTTCAGAGCCATATTCTGGGACTTGAAGGGTGCCACCTTATAACCGTCCTGCTTAAAGATACGGCAGAGCGCGGCAACCAGGACGCTTTTGCCGACATTGGAAGAAGTGCCTTGGATCATAATAACTTTTGTGTTAGACATAATCTACATTATATCAATTTCGCTTTTGAATTGGCTATTATTCCCCCTTCAGAGAAATTCCGAATCACGAACCCCAAAATATGAAAAAATTCAAATCGCAAGCGCAAGATGCTTAAAGGCGGATGGGCGAATTGTTTTGACACAAATACCTGTTATTTGTAATTGAAGGTTTGATTTAAAGCAAAAATTCTGGAAAGGAATACCTTTCGACTTCGCTCCTCGACTCGTCAGAACACAGGACGACGGGACAGGGATTTGCAAAAGCCATGATGATGATAGCTGAAAAAATGAGGAATGGAGAAAATTATTGATAAACACAGATACGGAGAATAAAATTAATCCATGCCTGAGAAAACTGCTGATGTTACCGAAGTCATCAATCGACTGAAGAAGGGGTATCCCCGGACTCATATCGCATTGAACTTCTCCAGCCCACTGGAACTTTTGGCTGCTGTCATTCTATCCGCACAGACTACGGATGTTGCCATCAACTCGGTAACTCCTGCACTTTTTGCCAAGTACAAAACAGCCAAAAACTATGCCGAGGCCGACGTCACAGAACTCGAAAATATCATCAAGCGGTCCGGCTTCTACCATAATAAGGCTAAGAGCCTGATCGGCATGGGTCAGACGCTTGAGCAGAAATTCGACGGACAGGTGCCACAGACGATGGCAGAACTGGTGCAGATCCCCGGCGCGGCGCGGAAGACAGCCAATATCGTGCTGTGGAACGCTTTCGGCAAGATTGAGGGTATCGCGGTGGATACCCACGTAGTGAGGCTATCGCAGCGCCTGGGCTTCACCGAACAAAAAGACCCGGTGAAGATCGAGCGCGACCTGATGAAGATAGTACCGCATGGAGACTGGGGCCGCTTTGCCCACCTGCTGCAGGATCACGGCAGGTCGGTGTGCATAGCGCGGAAACCTAAGTGCGCAGAGTGCTTTTTGAATGATATCTGCCCGTCAGCGTTCAAGGTGTAGTAGTAGTAAAGTTTAACCAGGAGGATATGTGACATGGCTGGATTAGGATTTGTTTTCTTTGTGGCTGGCGCTCTATTGCTGATAGGTTTACTTTATGTACTAAATTTGACCGTTAAGGCTTTGCAAATTTATATCAAAAAAAACAAGAATATACTCTGATTGCGGCACCCAGATGTTAGAATCGGTAAATCTTAAGATTAATTAAGCGTAATGCATTGAGCCAGAGATGCTTACTCTGGCTTATTCTTAAACCGCTCGTAAACCTGATTGGACTCTTTAAACTGAATCATAAGGTTGATTCCTCTGCAAGAAAGAGTTGACGTTATCTTCCAATGCTATTATTTCGAAGGGTTTAACGATGTAAGGTATCCGGTGCGTATTGAGATATTCTTTGGTTATAGAATCAGAGGCATCCCCGGTTATAAAGATAACGCTACCAGATTTTTCCGGCCATCGGTTGGCAATTATTTCGTATAATTCAATACCGCTTATTCCCGGCATACGGATATCTAAAATTATGACATCGTAATTATTCTTTTGAAGGTTCTCCAGCGCCTGTTTTGAATTCTGGCAACTCTCTACCTCATGTCCATCCTTAACCAGAACGGTTTTAATAAGCGTTATTACAGACAACTCATCATCAATAACTAATATCTTACCTGTTTTAACTGATCGAACTCTATCAACAACAGATTCTGGGACCTCAGTTATTTTAGTCCTTAACCTAATAGGTAAATCGATATTGAACGTGGTACCCTTCCCTTGTTCACTATCAACACTGATCTTGCCGCCATGCTCTTGTATGATGCCCAGCGAGAGAGACAGACCTAACCCAGTGCCTTCCCCCGGGTTTTTTGTTGTAAAGAAGGGTTGAAAAAGTTTATCCTGTATCTCCTTGGGTATACCTGTCCCATCATCTGCAATTGAGATACGAATATAGTCCACAAGACTTTCTGTTTTAATAGTTAGTATGCCTTTATCATGAGCCTTCTTCATGGCGTATTCAGCGTTAACAATCATATTTAGAAATACCTGTTGCAATTGGCCGGCGTCTGCAGTAACCCATGGTAAATCAGAATCATAATTTTTAACGACCTCGATGTTGGCAGTCCGTAATACGTAGCTCCGAAGTCCAAGGGCATGCTCCAGAAGCTCAATAATACTGACGGCGCTTTTTGAAGGTTTATCCTGCCGCGCAAAGGTTAACATGCGCCTGACAATGTCTTTCACCCTCTGACTGCCGTCATTTATGATCTCGAGTTCCTCTCTAATGTCTGGAGGAAGATCTTTTCGGCCCAATAATAATTCCGAGAATCCAATAACACCGGTTAAAGGGTTATTGATCTCGTGGGCAATACCGGCGGCCATCTCGCCTACAGCGGCTAATCGGCTGGATATTTCTGCCTTTTCACGGAGTTGCTGTTGCTCAGTTTCAGCCTTCTTGCGACTGGTGATATCTTTGAAAATATGCACTACTCCTTTGATATTGTGGCTCTCATCGAAAATAGGAGACATGGTGCATTCAAGGAATTTACCCATGGTGGGTTCATACAATTCATGGCTGCATGATTGTTTTTGAGACAGAGCCTTATCAAACGTACAAAGATGGTGGGGCTCTTTTAAATCATGGACTATTTCGTAACAGTGTTTGCCGATGAGTTTCTGCGGTGTTTTTGATACAGCATTAGCAAATGCTGTATTAACCCTTTGAATAATGCGGTCAGAGTCAAGGATCACAATCATGTCAGTGATAGAATCAAAAGTAGTTCGCCATTCTTCAGCAGCAGAGCGCAATCTTTGCTCAGACATATGAAGCTGGTTCACGCCTGTTTGGTATCGACCGAAAAACCAGCTGCTTAAAAACCCCAAACTGATTAGCCCTGATTCAACAATTAAGTCAGGTGAGGTTGGAATAATTGTATTGGGAAGAATGTATTTTGCCAGTATTAAGAAACCAGCAATGGCGCTTATTAACCATCCGGTTATCGAACCGAATCGCCAAGCAGCAATAGCGATAGTAAGAAGGAAGGTACCCCGTTGTAACGGGATAAGAAATTCAATCCGGCCAGCAGATATAGGAAAGCTCAGTATTCCAATCAGGACCATTAGAATAATGACATACCAGAAATAACGGTCACGCACGAAGAACAATTTAGGTTAACCGCCGTTTTCGAGGATAAGATTCGTTATCATCAATAAAAACGCAGATTTGATTAGTTTTCAATTTCAACGTGATATATTCACCTCTGTCAAGGAAAGAAATCTATAATCAAGAATGAACTTACGCAAACTTTGCTAGAAAAGGTACTGGTTGATTTAGTCTTAATTGCTTCTATAACTTGTTCAGAAAAAACTGCCAATCCCTTTGGTCTTCAAAAAGATATTAAGCATCCCCTGACCCTACCCCCGTAATTAGTATCGCCGAGATGTAGAGTCCTCCGCTAAAATAAAGCGTTCAAGGAGGGCTCAATTGATCAGGAAAAGGTTCACCGAAGAGCAAATCATCACCGTGCTCAAAGAGGCCGAAGCCGGGGCTAAAATCGGCGAATTGTGCCGAAAGCATGGAGTCAGTGACGCCACCTACTATAAGTGGAAAGCCAAATATGCGGGTCTTTCCGTTAGTGAGCTTAAACGGCTTAAAACTCTGGAAGATGAAAACCGCCGTCTCAAGCAGATCGTGGCCGACCAGGCGCTTGATAATTGGGCGCTTAAAGAGCTTCTCGCAAAAAACTTCTAGAGCCCAAGGTCAGGCGGGAGGCGGTGGAGTTTGCCAGGGGGAATCTTGGGCTCAGTGAAAGAAGAGCTTGTCTGCTTGTCGGTATTTCACCATCGGCCTACCGTTACAAGCCAAAACTAGACGATGATATTGCCTTGCGCCATCGTCTACGGGATCTGGCCGGACAGCGGAAGCGCTTTGGCAGCCCGCGGCTCCACATCATGCTTAAACGGGAGGGGCTGGTGGTCAATCACAAGCGGACCGAGCGGATCTACAAGGAAGAAGGATTGGCGTTAAGGAGGAAGCGCAAACGTAAAGGCACAGCCGTTAATCGGATCATCTTGCCGCTGCCCGATAGACCTAACCAGAGGTGGAGCATGGACTTCGTCTCTGATTCCACCGTGACCGGGAGGCGTTTCAGGACACTGACCATTGTGGATAACTTCACCAGAGAATGCCCGGCGATTGAAGTGGATACATCTATCGGCGGCGCCAGGGTGGTGAGCGTTCTGGAAAGGTTGGCTGAGATTCGAGGCTTGCCCGAGGTCATCACGATCGATAACGGACCTGAGTTTGCCGGCCGGGCACTTGATGAATGGGCTTATCGGAGGGGTGTAAAACTGAATTTTATACGTCCGGGCAAACCGATAGAAAACGCCTTCGCCGAGAGCTTTAACGGTAGATTCAGGGATGAATGTCTGAATGAAAACTGGTTCATGAGCTTGAAAGAAGCCCGGGAAATCATCGAGGAATGGAGGATTGATTATAACGAGGTCAGGCCACACACTTCATTGAAAGGTCAAACACCGCAGGAGTATGCTGAGGCTAGTTCTGGACTCTACTCCGGAATGCTACTAAAGGTGGGGTAAGGTCACCCCCATGAAACCAGCAAAGCGCCCTGCTCAATTTAACTCTTTGCAAACTTCTGCTGGTTTAAAGTACTTAATTACACCTCTTATTACTATCTTACTGCCTCGGAGGTAGTTGAGACTACACAAGCATATATTATTGCTGGTATCTGGGTATATTCATATAGTACTTTGGTAACTACTGTTATTATTGAGGAAACTTAAGGCTAGTACTAAAGTATCCCCTCCTAACTTTAGTACTAGCCTTTTTGAGTAGTGCGGCTTTCAGAGCATTTTATGGACTATTGATTGAGAGGACATGAAATGCCGGATTCATGATATTAAGATCAAAGGGCTCTATTTATCTTAATCACGGGGTGCATTTATTTTTAGGCCGACTTTTTCAGCGACCTGCCGGGTACAAGCCGCCGGAGGAGGCTGGAATAGATTACCAAAGCAGTCTGCAACTACCAATTTTGACTACTTGATAAATGGCGGTTAAAACGAGACGATTGTAACCTGTCGCAGCAGGTTGAGTTCACCGGCCCAGACCGAACAACCGCCTGCTATTCTCCACTGTAGTCCGAGCTAGTTCTTCGACAGGCATGTCTCTTATCCCCGCCAACGTCTGTGCCGTCTGAACGATGTATGAAGGCTCATTGCGCTGACCGCGATGTGATTGCGGCGGCAGGAAAGAGCAGTCTGTTTCCAATAGCAGGCGGTCCAGCGGTATGTAGCGGAACACGTCATGAGTCTTCTTTGCGGACGGGTAGGTGACATAACCGCCAAGAGCGATAAAAAAACCGGCATCCAGGTATTGACTGGCGGTTTCAATGCTGCCATTGAAGCAGTGGAAGACGCCTTTTGGGTGAGATGGATGGGCTTTAGCCCAATTGATCAGCACCGGTATTATGGCTGTGTCTGCCTGTCGGCTGTGGATGACTACCGGCAGGTTTGTGCTGGCGGCAAGCTGCAAATGGAAGCGCAGTGCTTTAAGCTGGTCGGCTTCCGAAAAAGGCTTATGGTAAAAGTCCAGGCCTGTTTCACCGATGCCGACAACTTTGGGACTGGCTGCCAGGTTGGCAATTTCCGCCAAAGCTTCATCGGTTGCCGTTGCGGAGTCGCAGGGATGAATGCCGACGGTAGCATAAATATCGGTATGGGTGGCGGCCAATTCAACGGCCTTTTTGCTTGAAGACAGGTCAATGCCGATAGTGATGATCTTTTCCACACCGGCAGATGCGGCTCTTTTAAGAACATCGTCAAAGTCCGGGGCGAACTCCGGCAGGTCAAGGTGGGCGTGGGAATCAATCAGTTTCATAAGTGCTGAGTATCTCTTTTATATAATTTAAGATGACGGCGCGGGCGTTGCATGGCGCCATTCATACAGGTTCAATTACGGGATGAATACCGAAGCCGCTGCTTCGGCCAGTTTCATGGCAGCGGCGGGCAGGATACCGAAGAGTAGGATACCAAAAGACGAAACGGCTAATGCAATTTTCAGAGAACCAGAGGCAGGCACCGGACTTTGCTGCGCCGGTTCTTTGAGCCATAGGACCTTGATGACGCCGAAATAGTAATAAGCTGAAATGACGGTGTTGATGGCGGCAATGACCACCAGCCACAGAAGATCCGCCTGAACACCGGCGCTGAAAATATAAAATTTGGCCAGGAAACCGGCAGTAGGCGGGAAACCGATGAGAGATAACAGGGACAACGTTAACATGCCGCCGATGAATGGTGAGGTGCGTGCCAGACCGGCGTAATCTGCAAATTTATCGCTTTTCAGCTTTTTAGAAATGGCGATAATGCTAATGAAGGCGGCCAAGTCACTTACGGCGAAGGCGATGAGGTAGAAAATAACACTGCCAACGGCCAGTGTTGAAAGTGCGGGCTCATTGCCCATGGCGGCAAGACCGATAAGGACATAACCGGCATGGGCCACGGTGGAGAAACCGAGCAGGCGCTTGATGTTTTTCTGAGGGATGGCCATGAGGTTGCCAAGGGTCATACCGATGGCGGCTATTGCGGCGATGACTGGAGCCCATTGCTGCGCCAACGCGTTGGGGTCAATAAAAGCGGTACCGAGAATGCGTAGAATGAGGGCGAAACCGGCGGCCTTAGAGGCGATAGACAGGTACATGGTGATGGGCGTTGGGGCACCCTCATAAACATCCGGCACCCAGAACTGGAAAGGTACCGCAGCGATTTTGAAGCCCACGCCGGCGATAATAAGCACCAGCCCCATCAGAAGACCGGGGGAATCAAGGATAGCGGCAGGAGACATCAATTGCAGTGAGGCGGCAATCTCAGCCAAACCGGTGGTGCCGGTGAAGCCGAATACCAGCGCCATGCCGTATAGCAGCACCGCTGAGGCGACGCCGGACAGCAGCACATATTTGAGGGCAGACTCAGTGGCTTTTTTGTCTTTTTGGATACCGACCAGTACGTAGAAGGCTACAGCGGTAATCTCGAGAGCGAGATACAGGGTGATAAGGTTGGTAGCCGAGGCCATGAGCATCATGCCCAGTGAGGCAATGAGTACCAGAGCGTGATATTCTCCCTGAAAGCGGCGAAACTTGTCCGTCCAATCAACAGACGCCATGATAACCAGGCCGGTCATCACCGGAAAGAATATCTTGAAGAATGAAGCGAAAGCGTCATGGGAGATCATGCCGCCGAACAGGCTTTGTGACGAATCCGGCCACTGAATTATGGCGGCAATCACGGCGGCGGATACACCGACCAGAGACATGCCGATGATTACCTTCTTTTTTTCGATAAAGAGATCGGTCAGGATCACTGCAATGGCAGTGCCCAGTATAATGAGTTCTGGTATCAAGTAGCTAAAATCCAATTAACTTGCTCCAAATAGCGCGGCTATCGGTTTGATACCGCCTTCAAAAACGTCGGTCAGGATACGCGGGTAAAGGCCGATGATGAACATAGCGATGATGAAAACGGTAGCGAAAATGCCTTCAACGCGGTCGGCGTCCTTAACTTTCTCGAAGCGGGGTAATGGCTGCCCGAAGAATACCCGCTGGATAGTCCAAAGGATGTAAGCAGCGGCCAGCAGAATGCCCAGTAAGCTGAACATGGTAAAGACTTGGATGCCGTCAACGACGCCGCTGGAGAAGGCCCCCAGGAAAGTCCAAATCTCCGCGATAAAGCCGGAAGTAGCCGGGACTGCCATGGCGCCCAAACCACCCAGGATGAAAATAACAGCGGTTTTCGGCATCTGGTGCGCCAGACCGCCCAGCTTGGGAATGGAGCGTTCGTGTGTATTGTGCATTATCACACCGGTGATGGCAAAGAGCAGACCAGTGATAATGCCATGGGAGACCATCTGTAATGAAGCGCCAATCATCGATAAATTACTTAAGGCAAAGATGCCCAACAGTACGAATCCCATGTGACTGATGGAAGAATAAGCGATCAATCGCTTGATGTCTGTCTGCCTGAGAGTTACGGCGCCGCCGTAGATGATATTGATGACTGCCAGAACCAGGATAATCGGGGCGAATCTAAGCGCTTCGTCCGGGAACATGGCGACATTGATACGCAGCATGGCGTAACCACCCATTTTCAAGAGCGTACCGGCCAGTATTACCGAAACGGCAGTGGGAGCATCGGTATGAGCGTCAGGCAGCCAGGTGTGGAAAGGGAAGACCGGCAGCTTGATGGCGAAGCCCAAAAAGAAAAAGATGAATGTCAGCGCCAGGGCGCCGGATTTCAAAAGCTCGGTCAGGTCGGTATTCATTATTGTGGTCATATCCAGCGAACCGGTACCGAAATAAAGGATAAGAATGCCGGCCAGGATAAAAGCGCCACCGAGGAGAGTGTACAGGACGTATTTAAGCGCGGAGTATTCTTTGCGTCCGGCGCCCCAGATGGCGATGAGGAAGTACATTGGGATAAGTTCCAGTTCCCAGAAAATGAAAAAGAGCAGGAAATCCAGCGAAATGAAAACGCCGGTGATGGCAGCCTGAAGCAATAGTATCCAGGCGAAGTATTCACGGACTCTAAGATCTATCTTCCAGGAGATCAGAATCACCAGAAAGCCGAGGAGGGTGGTCAGGAGGAGGAATGGCAACGACAGTCCGTCCACACCCAGAGAATAGTTAGCGTTGATCAGCGGAATCCACGAAACCTTTTCCGCGAACTGGATGACGCCGCTCATCTCCGGAGAGCGATCAAAACCGGCGAAAACGATAATCGAAAGAAGGAGCGGCAGCGCCGTCGCCAGAATGGAGATATATCTGATTGTCTTGGACGACAACCTCGGCCAAAGAGCTATCAACAACGCTCCGGCGATGGGAATGAAAATGGTGAGCGTTAAATACGGCATATCCAATTAAACAACACCTCCTCTAGCCAGTGAGAAATACTACGACGATGATAGTTAAAATTCCGAAAGTTATAAACATGCCGTAAGTTTGCAGCTGGCCAGTCTGTGCCCGTCGCAAGACCGAACCGGCGGCGACAGCGGTGTCTGCTACGGCGTTGACCGTGCCGTCCACCGCTTTTTCATCAAAATGCTTGAAGCGACCGAACAGTTTGCGGGTGATAGCGTTCTCAACAATTATGGTATTCAAACCGTTGTCTAACAACCGGCTATCGAAAAACTGCATCCCAGCGAATAAACCGCGTAACAATACCAACTCGCCGATGATCTTTTCATAAAGTTCATCGAAGAAGTATTTCCGCTTTGCCAGCTCGTAAAGGACACCAAAGCGGCGGGAGATAGCTTCGGCGGAAACCCACTGTTTAATGTACATTGAGTAAGCCAGGAAGATTCCAGCGGCGGCCAAAGCCAGTGATAACCATGTAACAGGATGCGTGAAAGCGCCAAAAAGACCTTCGATCAGACTCACTGACTCACCGTGGCCAAAAAGCGCTCCGAAACCACCAGTCAGATTCAAAAAACCAGAGAACGCAGCGGGTACAGCCAGAATAAGCAATGGAACGGTCATCACCGCCGGTGATTCATGCGGATGACTATGACCGCGGTACTTCCCATGGAATCCCAGGAACATCAGCCGGAACATGTAAAAAGCGGTCAAAAAGACAGTGATCAGAGCAAGGGTAAATAATATCGGCTGACTCGAAGATCCGCTGATGATCTCGTCTTTGGAGAAGAAGCCGGATAACGGCCAGATTCCCGCCATCGATACTGAGGCTATAAGCATGGTGTAATAGGTCCGGGGCATGACCTTTTTAAGGCCCCCCATCTGCCGCATGTCGAAGGTGCCGGTAGCATGGTTGACCGAGCCGGAACCCAGGAAGAGCAGGCTTTTGAAAAAAGCGTGGTTCATCAGGTGGAACATGGCGATGGCGACGCCGCCGGTGCCCAGACCCAGCATCATGTATCCAAGTTGGGATACGGTAGAGTAGGCCAGAACCCGCTTCATGTCATGCATCACCAGTCCCATAGTGGCGGCGAAAATGGCGGTGATACCACCGATAACGGCAACGGTGGTCAGCGCCGTCGTTGAATGCTCAAACATGGGATACATGCGGGCTACCAGGAATACCCCAGCGGCAACCATGGTAGCGGCGTGGATCAGAGCAGAGACGGGGGTGGGACCCTCCATAGCGTCCGGCAACCAGACGTGGAGAGGGAACTGGGCGCTTTTACCTACCGCCCCCAGGAAAACCCCCAGCGCCGCCCAAGTGAGAACACTGCCGGCCAGAATGCCGGCTACTGCCAGTTGGTTAAGTTCACGAATATCAAGAGTCCCGCTATTGGCAAAAAGCAGTACGAGGGCGGCCAGGAAACCAAAGTCGCCGATGCGGGTAACGATAAAAGCCTTCTTGGCGGCCGCGGCAGCGGCGGGGCGCTCAAACCAGAAGCCGATAAGAAGATAAGAACAAAGGCCGACCAATTCCCAGAAGGCGAAGGTGATAAACAGGTTGTCTGAAAGGACCAACCCGATCATTGCGGCGCTGAATAGCGATAGAAAGGCGTAATAACGCTCATAACCTGGATCGCCGTGCATGTAACCCTGAGAGTAGATATTGACCATGAGAGCCACGAAGGTGATGACCACCAGCATGACGGCAGTCAGGCCATCAAGGATGATGCCGAAGTGGATATCAAGCCCGGCAACGGCGACCCAGTTGATAGGCGCGATAAATATTTCATGGTTTTCGGCGCCGATGACGCCGGTAAGCGCCCACAAGGAAAGCAGGAGTGCGCCGCCAATAGCAGCAATGCTGATATAACCGCTGACCTCAGGCCGCAGTTTTAAGAGCGGTTTGAGGACCAACGCGATAAGGGCGAAGGCCGCCAGAGGCAGCACAAAGATGGCCCAGATGAACGGCGCCGTTATCAATTCCTGGTCACTTTCTTTACCATTTCATTAGATCTATCTTGGTGGCATCAATGGTGTCTCGGCTGCGGTAGATTGACATAATAATAGCAAGGGCTACGGTAGCCTCCGCGGCAGCAACGACAATGATGAAGATGGTAAATATCTGGCCGGTGAGCAATTCCGGGACGATGAAACGGGAAAAGGCGACCATAGCAATGGCTGCGGCGTTGAGCATCAGCTCAATACACATCAGGATGACTACGGCGCTGCGCTTTGACAACGCACCCCAAAGCCCGATGCCGAACAGTATCGCCGAAAGTACCAGATAGTGGTTCAGTCCAACTTCCATTACTTGTCCCTCACCAGAATGATAGCGCCGATGATGGCGGTCAACATCAGTACGCCAGCCATCTCCAGCGGCAGCATGTAACCATCGGGGGAGAATAGCAGGGTGGCCAATGCGGGGGTGGTGTCATCGACCGGCAGCGCTGAAGAAATGTTCCAGTCGGTGGACAGGGTGGTGATAATAAGAGCTGTTGAAATAGCTCCGGCGGCCAACAGACCTGGTAGCCGTAATTTGTTGTTGAGGCTGCCTAACTGGATCTCACGGGTCAGCATGATAGCAAGGATAATAAGAACGGAGATAGCGCCGACGTATATCAATACCTGAATAGCTGCCAGGAAATCAGCGGAAAGAGTGATGAATAAGCCAGCCACCAGGAAGAAACACAATACCAGCATCAAAGAAGCGCGGAAAACGTTTTTGAGTATCACTACCGCTAAAGCACTTAAAATGATGCCTGCTGCGAAAATGAAAAAGCCTATTTCCATTTTTTGGCCTTCTTTCGGCGATCTTCGGCATAAGTTGTCTGGTTGATAAGAAGAGTTTGCAGCGGCAAGGCAGCAGCAGTATCGGGGCGGTAATAGCCGGAACGAGGCCGTCTGGTATCATCGACAAGCAGTTCATCGTTGCTCTTGGTTAGCTCCAGGCAGCGGCCGTCGGAAGGGGTATTGCCGGTCTTGGCACCCTCGAAACTGGTGCAGCGGTAGGTGGTATTAGTGTAATTGTAGCCCAGATAGATGGAGATACCGGTGGGGCAGGCCTCAATGCACAACCCGCAGTAAAGGCATAATCCGAGATCCACGACAAAATCATCGGTTTTGAGTTTTCTGTCTTCGTTCCGGGATACCTCCATTTTGATAGCACCGACAGGGCAGGCTCTTTCACAGGCTTTACAAGAAATACAGCTTTCCCGGTCCCAGATGATGTCGGTGCCGCGCAGTCGCCGCGACATGGTAAGCCGCTGTTCCGGATACTGCACCGTGATCCATTTGCGCCCCAGATGTTTGATGGTAGTCTGGAGGCCGCGGACTAGTCCTTCACCGTAATGTTTAGGTGACGGCATGACCGCCTCCAGTGCGGAACTGCCTGCTCATTATGAATATAAGAGTGGCCGCCAGTCCAAAATTAAGCGGGATTGCCAGCCATAACTGATCGGATACGCCGGTTAATACCAGCACCGCGGTCAGCAACAGGTTAAGGAGCGCTAGAGGTAGAAGAAACTTCCAACCGAAAGCCATGACCTGGTCTATGCGCAGGCGCGGGAAAGTGGCACGCACCCACATGATCAGCGTAAAAACGGCTAATATCTTGATAATGAGCCACATGAAGCCGGGCAGGAATGGCCCCGCCCAGCCGCCGAGAAAAAGGGTGCTGGCAATTGCGGAAACAGACAATGTCTCAGCATATTCGGTAAGGTAGAACAGGCCGAATTTCATCCCTGAATACTCTGTCTGGAAGCCAGCGATGATTTCAGAATCCGCTTCCAGCAAATCGAAAGGAGTACGGTTTATCTCGGCCATGGCGGCGGTGATGTAGATAAGAAAACCCAACGGTTGCAGGAAAACGAAGGGTATGTTTTGCTCTTTGACAATATCATTAAGTGACAGCGACCCGGCCAGCATGACTACCCCCAGTATCGACAGGACAAGCGGAATTTCATAGCTGACTTCCTGGGCAATGGTGCGCATGGCTCCAAGGAGAGAATATTTATTGGAGGATGCCCAACCAGCCATGAAGATACCGATGACGACGACTGAACTGATGGCCATGATGTAGAGGATGCCGATGTTGAGGTCGGCAAGGAGCGCTCCGTCACCGAAAGGTATAACAGCAAAGACAGCCATCGCTGGTACGAAGGCTACCAGCGGCGCCAGGAAATGAACCGGTTTGTCGGCCAACGCCGGAACAATGTCTTCTTTAAGTAAAATCTTGATAGCGTCAGCGAGAGGCTGCAACAGTCCGAAAGTGCCGGCGCGGTTGGGGCCGGGGCGGATCTGAAAACGGCCCAGTCCGCGGCGCTCATACCAGATGAAGAAGAGAACACCTGCGATAACGAAGGCAAAAAGAAGCAAAGTAAAAATGAAGAAATGCAGCCAGTCCATCAGCGGTCAACCTCGCCCATGACGATATCGATGCTGCCAAAAATGGCCATCAAGTCAGCCACTTTCCAGCCAACCAGCATTTCGCGCAGAGCGGTCAAATTGATAAGACTGGGGGCGCGCACGTGCCAGCGGTAGGGGTTTTCCGTGCCGTCGGCAACAATAAAAAACCCCAGTTCACCCTTGGCTCCCTCGACAGCGGTATAAACATCACCGGCCGGAGGGCGGATCAACTTGGAGACTTTGGCGATTATTTCACCCTCTGGTATTTGTTCAACTGCCTGTTTTACGATGCGAACGCTCTGCCGCATCTCTTCAAGTCGCACCAGGTAACGGTCATAAGTATCACCGTTGTTGCCGACAGGGATATCGAAGTCAAAGCGATCATAGATGGAATAGGGCTGATCCTTGCGTAAGTCCCATTTGACGCCGCTGCCCCGCAATACCGGCCCGGCAGCTGAGGAGTTGATGGCCAGTTCTTTAGTAAGGATGCCCACACCTTTGGAGCGTACCAGCATGATTTCATTGCTAGAAATCAGCTTATCGTACTCATCGATAAAGCCAGGAAATTCACTTAGGAGTTTATTCAGCGCCGGCAAAAACTCTTCCGGTAAGTCCATTGAGACTCCACCGAAACGCATATAATTGTAATTGAGACGCTGCCCGCAGACCATATCGAACAACTCGACTATCTTTTCACGCTCCCGGAACATGTAAAGCAACGGTGTGGAAAAAGCGCCGAGATCGTTCATAAAAAAACCGATTCCGGCCAGGTGGGAGGCGATGCGCTGCAATTCAGCCATAATGACCCGGATATACTGAGCCCGCTCCGGTACTTCGATCTTTAAAAGTGCCTCCACCGCCATGCAGTATGCCTGGTTGTTGATCATTGAAGTGAGGTAGTCAAGGCGATCAGTAAGGGGGATATTTTTGGTGTAATTTCTGCTTTCGGCAATTTTTTCCATACCCCGGTGGAGGTAGCCGAAGATTGGCTCCACATCAACGATAACCTCACCATCAAGCGTCAGGCGCAAACGAAAAACGCCGTGAGTGCTAGGGTGTTGCGGCCCGACGTTGATGACATAATGTTCCGTCTTAAGCGTCACGGTTTACCCAATCTTTCCTGAGGGGATAGCCGGGGAAGCCTTCCCACATAAAGATACGTTTCAGATTAGGATGACCGGTAAAATCGATACCAAATAGATCATAAATCTCCCGCTCCTGTAAATCGGCACCGCGCCACACCGGGGTCACAGAAGGAACCGCGGGTTGGTTGCGGTCGTTGATATCGACTCTAAACTCCAGGTGGTGCTTGAAGGTGAGAGACGTAAGGTGATAGATCAGGCTGAAATGGGTCTTGTAATCAACACCAGTGACTGAGTTCAGATAGTCAAATTGATACTCGGTGTCATCGCGTAGGAAGGCGGCAATTTCGGCAAGCCGTAGCGCCTTAATGACAAGGTGCCCGGTATCCGCGGCAACTGAATCTTCGTCGAACTTGTCCTTCAGCCTTTCTTGGACCGCCGGTAAGTCCAGGTGCCGCATCAGCTTTTGACAGCCCTTCTGGTCGGGCTCATTTTATCCACTTTGGCATGGATTTCCATGATAGCTTGCAGCAACGCTTCCGGCCGCGGCGGACAACCGGGCACATAAACATCTATAGGCACCACTTGATTAAATCCGGGCACTACAGAGTAAGAGCCCTTGAAAAGGCCGCCGGATGTACCGCAAGAACCCATAGCCAATACCCATTTGGGGTCAGGCATCTGATCATATATGCGTTTGAGCCAGGGCGCCATTTTCCAGGTTAGGGTACCGGCCACGATCATCAAGTCAGCCTGCCGCGGTGAGGCGCGGAAGATTTCCATGCCGAAGCGTGCCAGGTCAAAGCGGGAGGCGGCGGTACACATCATCTCAATAGCGCAACAGGCAAGCCCGAATGTTACCGGCCACATGGAATAATGGCGGGACCAGTTAATAACCTTGTCAACGCTGGTCAACAGGACATTGGATGCCAAAGGGGGTGCGTTCAGCCAATCCACCGGGTCAGAGATGGCGGTCTGGTGGTCTTTGAGAAAACTCTCAACTATCTCACCTTCACGCATATCAAGTTCTATATCGGAATAGGCAAACTTGCGTAGTGGCTCTATTGCCATTCCAGCGCCCCTTTCTTCCAGGCGTAAAAATAACCCACGGTTACAACAAAGAGAAAGAACAACATCATAAAGAAGGCAGCAGT
Organism: Dehalogenimonas sp. WBC-2; assembly: GCA_001005265.1. Lineage (NCBI taxonomy): Bacteria > Bacillati > Chloroflexota > Dehalococcoidia > Dehalococcoidales > Dehalococcoidaceae > Dehalogenimonas > Dehalogenimonas sp. WBC-2. The sequence goes on along the minus strand of CP011392.1, from coordinate 901,293 downwards.
GCCCAGTTCATGCAGGCTGGCAGCCCAAGGGTAAAGGAAAATTGCCAGTACGTCCATGACAATGAGCATCAGAGCATAGATGTAATAACGAAAATTGAATTGCACCCATGAGCGTCCGGTCGTTTCCATGCCACACTCATAAGTCTCCTGTTTAACCTGAGACGGGTTTCTGGGAACGATCTTGGTTAGCCGGCCGAGGACAATCGGAATCAACAGCGTCACTAAAATGAACACCACGGCTATAATTAAAAAAAGCCCGACATAGGCGAACTGGGTTAACATAACATTAGCCTCCGGGGAGGTACTAGGCCAAAAGTTATAGGCAGTATATAACTAATTGGCTGGAAATGACAACCTTACCACTAGTTACCAGTGTATTTTACACTATTTTATTAGCAATCTGATATTGGCTTACGAGGACCGACGGTAGATGTGGTTAGTCTAACAGCGTCGGGATACCTTCGGCGGCTTCCATAGTCAGGTCGCTTTTTGCAGCGTGGGTCTTCTGCCGCGCTTTGAATTCTGCTGCCAGGTCGGTTGAGTCTTGGTAAAATTGCCGTAGGATAGGGACATCTGAAAGATCAGATAAAATAAGAGTGACATCCAGGATGCCACGTTCCCGGGGGTAGTCGCCGATACGCTGTTGAGCCGATGGAGCCACTTCCCGCAGCCGTTCAGAAAGATCCTTCATTAGTTCCACACTGATTTCCCGGGTAGGACCGGACACCAGCAAGCCAGCCCGGCCTGTATCTACAGGATTGCAGGCAACCGACATTTCCGCCAGCGCCTCATCCATGGCGTAAAGCCCACGCTGATTCTCAAAATTCTTCTTGAGATAATCACGGGTCTTTTCAAACGGCAATACGATAAGATCAAGTGGCACAGTGCCATAACCAATACCAGTCCAACCTCTGAGGGTCTCTTTTATGTCACCGGTATCCAGCACTGATGTACCGATAGACTTTGTTTTACGTTCCTCGCCTGAGCAAAGCAGATTAAAAAACGGCGTGACAATCATTTCGTTGATCTTTTGAAAATTGCTTGCAAGGGTCTGGTTCTTGCGGATGAATCGCTGATTGTCCACCAGGATCACTGCGTCTGACACTTGATTGGCAGATTTGAGACACATGGCGGTGTTAAAAACGGCACGCTCTTCATTCTGCCGTTCGTGCTCAAAAGGCAGAGCCACCATAGAATAGACCGGTTTGTCCCGAAAATTTTCCCTGAATGCCTGTGCCAGTACCGGCAAACTGCCTGAACCAGTTCCGCCACCGCCTGAAGCCATCAACAGCAGGGCATCAGCGTCATAAAAATGCTTGTTTTTTTTCATTATACCAATGAGGGCGCTGGTTTCCTCTTTAGCTATCTCGGCGCCAGTTTCGGATATTTTGGCTACACCGTGACCCCCGGTTTGGCCGACACCTATGAGAATGCGGTGATGGGAATCCTTTTTCACTCTAGTCAGAGAGGAAAGATCAGCAGTATCAGTATTTATCGCCAGGATATCGGTGGCGATGCTCAAGTTCCGCTCCTGCCGTGCTTTGATGGCGATCCGGGCGAATTCATCCGCGAGTCTGCCCCCGGCCTGTCCCAAACCGACTACGACCAGCTTCATTTAGGGGTTCCTCCTGATACTTATTTCAAGTTTGAGTCTAAAGGGGTGATGAGTGTTTGTCAATAACCTGATAGATTATCGTGGTACTGAAAAGAAGGATTATTAGAGCTGATTCCGTAAATAACTGGGCTAAATCTAAGGATAATGATTGTACCGCCTGTTTCGTCTTAATCTGAGCATGATGATACCTAAAACTGAAACCGCACACAGGGCTACAAGAATGAATGTTAAAGTGTCAGATTTATGATTATCCAATGGAGTTATAACAGGGGTTGCCGACGATGCATCGGTCTGAGGCGGGGTCATGTCAGTCACTGGAACTGGTATTGAAGTAACATCCGCTTCTATATCTGGAGTCGGAGTAACAACCTCAGCAACCGGTGTGGGTGTTTGGGCAAAAAGAGCGTAGGTGGAAAAGTGTTTAATTAATGTCGTGACAGTGTGATTGTTTGTGTCGACTGCGCTAGCCAGCCTAATCCATTGATAGCCATCCCACCAGGCAATATACAGGTCAGTTTCAATACTGTCGGACGGCAGCAATGAGGCTGTATAAGAGCAGGTTAGAGAAATACCCGGGTTGAAGATGCTACCGCTGGGACCAAGTTCATAAGCAAACAACAATCCGTTTTGAGGCGACTGGTCAGGCGGTTCCGTTAGACTGAGGACTGACAGAGATAATTGAACCGTACCGGCACTGTTCCAAATATACACACCGTCCGGGATAAATAGACTCAGTTGGCCGTTTTCGGTGGATAACATCCCGGCGGTGACGGTTTTGCCGCTATCATCTATAAAGGGAGAATTGCCGGTAAAGCCGTAACCTCCAATCTGTGACCCGGTAAAGCTGGTTCCGGCCAACAGCGGTGTGGTTATGTTGGCTATTGTGGAGATAACATTCAGTGATAATTGGTAATTACCGGCCTGCAAACCACCCAGGGTCAGACCAGTAATGGTAACAGTTTTGTTGTTGTCAATATCTTTAGTAGTAAAGACAGCGCTACCGCCATACAGGGTAACATCATCCCCTTGAATAACGCCGGACAGTGACCTTGAGACTATTGTTGCGGTTAGTGTGCCGTCATAAGTCTTGCTGGCAATCAAAACAGAAGGTGTGGCTAATTTAGGCTCCACCGTTAGGAGAACAGCATCGGTATATCGGGAACCTGCTGAATTGGTAAAAACCGCACGGTATTGTCTGCCGTTCATATCAACAGTGGGTTTGATGATTGTGAGGGTTAACTGGGCTGCATCTTGAATATAAGTCCAGATGTTACCTTGATCGGTACTTACCTGCCACTGTACAGACGGCATGGGAGTACCGCTAGCATTAGAGGAAAAGAACACATTGTTGCCATATGTTATTGTTTGAGCCACCGGTTGTTGGATGATGACTGGAGATGGATCAGTGGTGATAACAAAACTAGCTGTGTTATAGGTAATGCTGTAATTGTTCAAAACTGATACAGGGTTCAGAATGGCGTTTATAATATAGCTGCCGAGGGTTTCACCTCCAACGCGTTGATAACTGGCGGTGATGTTGTCTGCTGGTAAAAATCCGCTTAAAATGCCTGTTAATTCCGGGTCCGGGGTACCAACGATTTTGCTCAGCGGGTTCGGGTTTACTGCGGCGGGTTTGGCTCCAATAGTCAGTGAAGCGACGCTGAAACTGAGCAAGTAATTTGGATTAATATCAAGACTTCCTTGATAAATAACGTATTCGCCAACACTATTGCCAACGTCGCGGTTGAGACTGCCGATAAAAACATCATTAAAGGCTAATGAACTATTAGTGACATGCCACGTTAATACAGGTTCATCATCGCCGTAGATTATGGCTTGAGGGTCTGCGGTAACTGTGACAGGCCGTGGTGCGATGGACAAACTGCCTGCTATGAAATGCAATATGTAATTAGAATTCAGTGACAGGGTGCCTTGGTCAATCAGATACGGACCAACATTTTCACCGCTGGTGCGATTCAAGTTACCGTAAAAAGCATCCCCATTTACTAATGCACCTACAGTTAACTGATAGCTTAGAAAAGGGTCATTATTGCCATATAATTTTGCCTGGGCATCGGCGGCAACGGTGACTGGCCGGGCATCAACTAAAAGTGAAACGGTGTTGGATATAGCTGTTCCGGATGTGTTACTAAGAAGTGCCCGGTATTGCCATCCATTCATAGCAACCGTCGGACGGCTTATTACATAACTAGTGGTATCCGCCTCTGCTATATCCATCCAGGTTATGCCATGATCAGTACTTGTCTGCCATTGAATATCCGGCGTTGGATTTCCGGTAATAATGACGGCAAATGTGGCAACGGCACCGTAGATTACTTGTTGATCCAACGGTTGCTGAGTAAAGACCGGGGCCGGATCGGCAATGATGGTAAAGGTGGCAGTTTGGTAAATGATGTTGTAATTACCCAAAACACCTGACGGGCTTAAGGTGGCGCTGATGATATAAGTTCCAGCTACCTCACCCGGTTCCCGGCTGTAATTTGCTGTTACGTTGTCTGCTGGAAGAAATCCGTTGAGCGTGCCGGTAAAGACAGGATCAGCTTCGCCGTAGATCTTGGTTTCAGCACCCGGAGATACAGAGGCGGCTTTGCTGTTAATATTCAGACTGGCGCCGTTAAAACCCAATACATAGTTGGAGTTTAGTGCCAGTGTTCCCTGTGATATAGCGTAGATACTGACGTTTTCACCGCTTGTGCGGGTTAAATCTCCTGAGAAACTGTCTCCACCGATGAGTGTGCCATTGGTTATAATGTAGGTTAGTTCAGGGTCCGTGTCACCGTAAATTTTGTTCTTTGCCACAGCGCTCACCGTTACGGAACGAGGAGTGATGGTTAATATTGCGGTGTCTGTGATTACGGTGCCGTTGCTATTCTCAAACACGGCGCGGTAGCGCCAGTCACTCATGTTTATAGTCGGTTTGGTCACGCTATAACTGGTATCGTTTGCATTTGGTATGTCAGACCAGGATTCTCCGCTGTCAGTACTTAATTGCCATTGGATGGTTGGCTCGGGGTCACCGGTGGCGGATGAATTGAAGGTGACATCGGCGCCGTAGGTTATGGTCTGCCCTTGGGGATGCTGGGTGATGGACGGCAACCCGCCAATAGTGAAAGACGCCGAAACACTGTTGATTGAGGAATTGGTTGATGAACTTATCCTGATCCTGGCCTGACTGGTGACAGGTCCCGACACCACCCAGGGATAGGAGCCATTATTTGTGATTGAGGTTGCCACAGTTGCCCAGTCAAGACCGTTATTGCGGGATATTTCTATTGTGATATCTTCTGAAATACCAACTGATGTCCATCTGATAATTTGGGATGATGCAATTGGCCAACTTGCTCCATTGACTGGAGATGTAATAGTAATGCCAGGATTGGCGTTCAACCAGATCTCGTTGGAGGTGGTGTTGGTAACAAAGACATCAATATAACCATCACCATTGAAATCTCCCAAAGCAACCCCGGTGCTATTGGTATTACCTAATGATTGAGTAGTGGCGCTAAATACGCCGCTTCCATTGTTGAGCCATAATTTATTTGTATTGACTAACACCCCGTTTGTGGTGAAAGCATCCAAATCTCCGTCACCATCAAAATCACTGAGTGCGGTATCTGTGCTCCAAATACTGCCTCCGATAGATTGCCCACTGTTGGTAAAACTGGCATTGCCGCTGTTGAACCAAACTTCGTTAGCATAACGGTTGGCGATGAAGGCGTCTAAATCTCCATCGTGATCGAGATCACCCAGAGAAACAGAAAGGCTTGTGACGGCGTTGGTTGAGATCCAGCTTCTGGTAAAAACCCCGTTGCCGTTGTTAAGCCAAACCTCGTTGGCAACGACGCTGTTAGCCACAAATGCGTCCAGGTCACCATCTGAATCAAGATCGCCTAGCGCGACGCCGTTGCTGTTGGCAGCGGTCATTGACTGGCTTTCAGTAAAAATTCCTGCTCCGTTATTTAGCCACACTTTGTTACTTCCGAAGTTGGCAATGAAAGCATCCAAATCTCCATCACCATCGAGATCACCCAAAGCCACATCCAAACTTTCCGTATTACCTAAAACCTGTCCACTGTCGGCGAAAATCCCAGCACCATTATTGAGCCATACTTTGTTGGCATCGCCGTTGGCAACAAAGGCATCCAGGTCGCCGTCGCCATCCAGGTCACCCAAACTAACCCCATTGCTGACCGAATCACCCAGTGATTGCCCGCTGTCACTAAAGCTGCCATTGCCATCATTAAGATATACCTGATTGGCGCCGCTGTTAGCTATGAAGGCATCAATAAAGCCATCATTGTTAAGATCGCCTAATGCCACGTCATTGCTAGTGAACTCGCCTGAAATCTGCCCCGGCAAAAACACCGCTGGTCCCTGCCCTCCCGCCACAGAGAATTGCCATATTGTGGGTGCAGCTAAATACCCTCCGTCAATACTTTGAAGCCCACTCTTTAAGGTGATAGTAATAGTTTCACCAGGACTGAAATAAGTTGCGGGATTGAATATGACTGTCGCCGCGTCAATTAGTGAAAAAACACCATTGATCCTACCGGAGATAGACCCGTATGTAATAAAGTTGGCGGGATTTAGACTGCCTTCAGCTATGTTGGTATTAAAGTGTACTTCTACGTTGGAGTCAACAGGGATATCCAGGGCATTGGCTGAGGGTGTTCTGGTAAGAACTGCAATGTTTGTCATCTGCCGACCAGTATCTGCCAACTGAGCACCAACAACGGTTGTAAACAACGTGGTTGGCCGTATCGTTAAATCAGTGGCTTGTTGACTGATTTGCATTGATGGCGGGGGCAAGAATTCATCAGATGATAGACCGGATTGTATCTCAAAGTCCCATAAAGGATGAATGAATATTAGAACGAGCAACCACCGGAAGATAAATTTACTATTCACCCAATCTACCTTTCAATCAAGAGATTAGTGCAAAGAAAATAAACCTGTTCCAAGATTACTTGTAGGATAATCCGTGTATGGTAATTAATACTTACGTTATTGTCAACGAGTTGTATGACTACACGGGACAGATAGAGAGTTCCTTATTGAGAGATGTTGGTATTAAGTTCATCGAGCCACGCAGCGCTTTTTGGCTCTTTTTCCAGTAGGTAGCGTAGATAGCTCCTGGAAATATTTTGGATCTCTCTGTTTAAAACCAGGTCGCATTTCAATTTTCTTACAAGGTCAAATTCATTCTCTAAAATAAATCGTATTACTTTGAGCCCGTTGCAGGACAACGGCAATGCTGATGCAGTGGTACAGGTTGGGCATAGTATGCCTCCATGGGCAACAGAAAAATAGTTAACCACAGACTGAAGCTCCGCACCACAATCCTGACAGCGCCTGAGCACTGGTTGATAACCCAGATATTTTAATAAATTCAGCTCAAAGTAGCGGCTCAAAATGGCGGGGCTGGCCACGTTATCCAGAGTATCCAAAACCTCAGTCAATAGACCAAAGACTGAAGGGTTTGGTTGATCCTCCGGGGTGAAATGGTAGATTAATTCGGTATAGTATAATGCATGGGCAGTGCCTTCAAGGGAATTGCGGATATGCAGGAACGGTTTAATAGTTTGACTGCCGGTGATGATTTTTAAATTTTTACCCCGAGTCAGAGTTATGCTGGTGAAGGTAAGTGGCTCCAGATGACCGGCGAGCTTGCTTGTTGACTTTCTGACACCCTTTGCTATGGCAGATACTTTACCCATTTCCTGGGTGAAAAGAGTAATGACTCGGTCAGCGTCATTAAGTCTGAACCTTCTGATGACCACTGCCGGGGTCTTGATCTCACGAGGTTCAGTCATCGCTTCTCGTTTTTAAACGGATCTGGACGGCTGTGCTTTGAAGCTCACGCAATGCATCGGCGGCAATCCAGCGGGCTGCAGGATTATCAGACACTGCAATTTCTGCGGCGGTGTTAACTGCCTGTCTGTTTAATTCAATTGAGCGTTTTCCTATTTGGCGTAGCGCCCAATTGACCGCCTTTTTTACAAAATTACGCCGATCATCCGATCCTTTTACGATCTCACCAAGAAATGTAGCTATTGTTTCATCAGGCATTTTCTTATCGCTGACTGCCAATCGTGCCATAAGGACAAAACCAGCGCGTTTAACAAATTCTTCCTGATGACGGCACCATTCGAAAGCCTTGGTATAAGCATAGGGAGTCCTCTCCCATAGATTGGCACAAACCTGGTCGCAAACATCCCGGGAATCAAAATCATGCGTCCAATCATCCATCTGTTTTAAGGAAACCAGGGCAGGATCATCTATCAGGCTTGCCAGTATCCTTGCTTCATGAACGCCCGAATTCCATAACTCAATCGCCAGTGAATGTTGATGACGATGTTTTTTGGCCATTAACCTTAAAACAGGCATTGATACGCCTAGCGTATTATCTGGGCTTATGCCAAAACGGGCCATACCGGCTATATTTGCCGGATTAGAAAGCTTCCTAAGTTCATTGATAAGTTCACCGGATTGATTCACAAGATTCGGCACCCCGGGTAGACATCCCCATCTGGCGGCACCAGTAGAACATGGTTGTCATCTGTAAACATGTTGGTATCGAGCCGTGCAAAATATCATAATTGACAGTTTCCACGGGTTACAACCATTTTTTACGCCGGAAATAATACAACAAGGCTAAGCCTACAATTCCCATAAATACCAATACACTAAAATATCCCCAGCGCCAGTCAAGCTCGGGCATATTTGTAAAATTCATGCCGTATACTCCCGAGATGAAGGTCAGCGGAATGAAAATAGTGGCGATGATAGTGAGCACTTTCATCACTTCGTTGAGGCGGTTGGAAACACTGGAAAGGTAGATATCAAGCAGGTCAGATAGCATTTCACGTGAGTTATCAATGCTATCCATCACCTGAATAGTGTGATCATATACATCCTGAATATAAGGCCGGGTTACGTCGTGGATAAGCGGTGAGTCGGAATGGCGCAAACCGCCAATGACTTCTCGAAGCGGCCAGACACTTCGACGCATGAACAGTATCTCTCGTTTAAGATTTTTTATAATTGAAAGCGTATCGCTGGTCGGCGACAGCAGGAGATTCTCTTCCAGTGTCTCGGTAATTTCACCGAAACTCTCCAACACAACGAAATAGTTGTCTACAATGGCATCAATAAGGGCGTAGGCCAAAGCATCAGAACCTAGTTTACGTAATAATCCTTTATTATTACGTAAACGTTCACGTACATGATCGAAAGGGTCTCCTGCACCTTCCTGGAAGGATAAAACATAATTATTGCCAATTACCAGACTGACCTGCTCAGCAATAATCTCATCTTCAGTTGTGTCACGATAAAGCATTTTGAGAACTATAAACAGGTATTGCTCGTAATCCTCCAACTTTGGACGTTGCTGGGTATTGGCGATATCTTCCTGTATAAGAGGGTGAAGTTCAAAATGACGGCCAAATTGTTCTATTATTGAGGGTTCATGAAGACCGTCAACATTTATCCAGGTGACTGAGCCTGTGTCACCAGACTCGAGTTCTCCTGCAATATCTTCCAACGGCTTTTCTTGATATTGCGAAGCATCATATCTAAAAAGGACTATCCGGGGTGTCTCTGTCCGTCTTTTACCGACATGTATAACCGTTCCGGGGAGCGTTCCCGCCTTAGTGGACTGGTTTAAAACTTCTCGGGGCATGACTTACTCCGCTTAAAACTCCTGCCGATTTTCCATGGCGCGAGATAAGGTAACATCATCAGCATATTCTATCTCACCGCCAAAGGGCAGACCGCGAGCCAACCGGGTGACTTTAATGCCGAGTGGTGTGACCAGACGCTGCACATACATTGCCGTTGTCTCACCTTCCACGTTGGCGTTAGTGGCCAGTATCACCTCCGTCAAAGCACCGCTTTCCAGTCGTGTTAGAAGTTCTCTCAGACGGATGTCATCAGTACCGATACCATCAGTGGGTGAGATGGCGCCGTGCAGTACGTGGTAGACGCCTTTGAAAGCACCGGTATGTTCCAGCGTCAACATATCCTGAGGCTGTTCTACAACACAAACACGTGTCTGGTCGCGCACAGGACTGGCGCAAATACTACAAACTTCGGCGTCAGTAATATTACAACAGATCCGGCAAAGCCTGGTCTTTGTCTTTACGTCAATCAGGGCGGCTGCCAGGTCTTTCACCTGCTCCTCGTTTGCTTTAAGAATATGATACGCAAGACGTTGAGCGCTTTTTGGCCCTATGCCAGGCAACCGGCCAAGCACATCGGTCAGACGATTGACCGCCGCCGCGGTGGACTTTGGACCTTCTTTCATGATTTTAGGTCAGACCCGGGATGTTCATGCCACCCATCATACCGGCCATTTCCTTACTGGAGGCCTTTTTGGCTTTTTCCAGAGCATCATTGATCACTTTTAGAACAGTGTCTTCAAGCTGTTTGGCTTTTTCAGGTTTTAAGGCATCGGGATCAATAGTGATGGTCAGGATCTTCTGCTGCCCGTTTGCAGTGACTTTAACCGGCCCTTTCTCAGCTTCAACAACCACCTTGGCTAACTCTTTCTGTATTTTATCCAATTGTGATTTAAGTTCCATTGCCTGTTTTACCCTTGAGAAGTCCATTTATCCTCCACGCTTATTATTTCAGCACCGCGGCGCTGTGCTTCTTTGACTAAATGGTTACTGGGTGCCTCATGAATGCAATTCACCTGGCATGTGATGCCCAAACAGCTTGATAAAATTTCTGATGTAACCTTCTTATTCTCTATCTCATTGATCTTGTTCATGTGAATAGGAAATTTAAAGCATAATGTCACCATACCGTTTTCAAAAGCAACAGGCTGCACGCCGGCGCTGCGTAAAATAGCCAGCGCTGATGAGCGCCTTAGCTGCGGCGGCGCTGCTGTGAGTATCTGAGGCCATTGAGCCACCAATTCATCCAGGGTTTTTATCGGACTGGCATTCAGCTCAGCCGGAGGCTTTCGCGGGCTTTGCTCCTGAGCTTCAATAGATGCAACTACTGTAGTTTCAGGAACCGTTGTTGTTACTGCCGGTGCCGGTTTTTGTATCACCGGAGATATTGGTTGTGCCTGTATCTTTGGTGGTGATGATTCAATTGATAAAGGTTTATCTTGTGTTGATTTGGCAATTTCCGGTGCGGCGGTTGCCGGCCCCGGTTTGTTGGTAACGTCTATCAACGCCATCTCCATTGCCAGGGGACTGGTCATGTCAGCGCCGTTGAACAAGGCAGTGAAGCCTTTAAGCGCCGCCATAATATGCTCAATAGTAGCCGTTGCGGCGTTGGATTTGGCTTCGGAGAGTTCCTCTGCAGTAAGACCCACTGCTCCGGCAGCACCGGCCTTGACCATCAATAAATGGTGCAGTTTTTCAACCAACTCACGGTTAAATTGTTTTAAATCCACACCATCGGCGGCTATTTCCGATATAAGACGCATCCCGGCTGAGGCGTCTTTGGCAATCAGATGATTGATCAGCCGGTTTGACCGGTCATCACCGGTTAGTCCCAATCCGGATTGTACTTGACGGAGGGTGATGTTGCTTAAATTCACGGTGGCGATCTGTTGAAGCAGGTTTTCAGCATCACGAAGACTGCCGCCTGAAGCGCGAGCCAGCAAAGCGACGCCATCAGCGTCAATATCAACACCCTCCGCCAAGGCAATCTCACTGAGTTTGGCTGCTATGTCAGTGGTTGATAAACGGCGGAAATCAAAACGCTGGCAACGTGACATAATAGTAGGTAATATCTTATGCAACTCCGTGGTGGCCAGAACAAATATGACCTGCGGCGGAGGCTCTTCAAGGGTCTTCAAAAGCGCGTTAGAGGCACTGGTTGAAAGCATATGGACTTCATCAATAATATATACCTTGTAGCGGGCTTCGGCGGGGGAGTAGTTGGCACGTTCTTTTAGCTCCCGGATATCTTCAACGCCGGTATTGGAAGCGGCATCAATCTCAATGATATCCATAGCGCGGCCTTCAGTGATGGCGCGGCACATATCACAGGTATTACATGGTTCACCCAGACCTTCGTTGGTGAGACAGTTAACGGCTTTAGCCAGAATGCGGCCGGTAGAGGTTTTGCCGGTGCCCCTCGGCCCACAGAACAGGTATGCCTGAGCCATGCGTCGTTGCCGAAGCGCAGAGAGCAGAGTAGTGGTTATCGGCGCTTGTCCCACCACCTCACCGAGGGTTTGGGGGCGCCATTTGCGATAATAGACCTGGCAAGACATAAGCGCTGTGATTATACCTTAAATAGTGAGGCATTACTAAAGAGAGTTCCTATAATTATGTCAGCAGAGGTTTCTATTTTGATTATAATTGATTGGGTCATAAGGTTTCGTGGCGTATCACAAAACTAACCCGAAATATCAAGCTGTTTTACGATTGATATCCAATCTGCAGATTGTTCAAAATGGTGTAAGCGGGGTATAATCTAAGGCTGTTTGTCAGGAGCCGAGATGCCTTTAGATAAGATTATCGTCAAAGGTGCCAGAGAGCACAATCTTAAAAATATAGACGTTACAATACCGCGGGACAAGCTGGTTGTCATCACCGGTGCTTCGGGGTCGGGTAAAAGTTCACTGGCATTCGACACCATTTATGCTGAAGGTCAGCGCCGATATATGGAGTCTCTGTCTGCTTACGCCCGGCAGTTTTTGGGGCGCATGGAAAAACCGGATGTAGACTACATTGAAGGCCTATCACCAGCCATATCCATCGATCAAAAGGGCGCTTCGCGTAATCCGCGTTCAACCGTAGGCACTACCACAGAAATATATGATTATCTGAGATTACTTTTCGCCCGGATCGGTCATCCGCATTGTCCAAATTGCGGGCGCGAGATTACCATGCAGGCTGTGGAACAAATTGTAGATACGGTCAGATCATTGCCGGAAGGCTCACGTATAATGGTGCTATCGCCTGTGGTAAAAGACCGCAAAGGCGAACATCAGGCCATGTTCAAAGAACTCAGGAAGTCAGGTTACGCCCGCATTCGCATTGATGGTATGGTGCGCGATCTTGCTGATGATATTGAGCTGGATAAAAAGAAGAAACACCGCGTAGAAGTGGTCATTGACCGGCTTGTCATCGGTCAATCCGATACCCAAAGCCGTTTGGCTGATTCTATTGAAACGGCACTAAAACTGGGCGACGGCATAGTCATGATTTCCATTCTAGACGGACAAGAATTCATGTTCTCCGAGAAATTCGCCTGTGCGGACTGCAATATTTCCATGGGGGAGATAGAACCCCGGAGTTTTAGTTTCAACTCACCCCACGGTGCCTGTCCAGACTGCACCGGCTTGGGCGTTAAGATGGAGTTTGACCCTGATCTGGTTATCCCAAACAGAAAATTGTCCCTGGCCGAAGGTGCTATTCACCCGTACCAATGGCAGACATGGTATTTTTCTCAACTTGAGGAGGTGTCCCGGCGCCACCACTTTAATCTTAACTCACCGGTAAAAGACCTGACTGCAGATCAGATGGAGATAATTCTCTACGGTGAAGGCGGTGAGAATTATAAAATTAAAAACCGCTTTGGTAAGACGCGTCAGTATTCCTCCGGATTTGAAGGTGTCATTCCGCGGCTGGAGCGGCTTTACAAAGACTCTGAATCAGAACAGGTGAAAAGCAGTATCGCCCGTTATATGGTTTCTATCCCATGTCCCACCTGTGGCGGTAAACGCCTAAAACCGGAAGCGCTTTCGGTGTTCATTGACGGTAAAAACATAGCTGAAATCAGTGCCATGTCAATAGTAGACAGCCTGGGATGGGTTGAGCGGCTTGCAGATATAAAAACGGTTCTTTCGGAGAGGGAACAGATTATTGCCAGCCAGATACTCAAGGAATTGAAGTCCAGGCTGGGCTTTTTGGAGGATGTTGGTCTGGATTATCTGTCAATAGACCGTGCCTCTGCCACTTTGTCGGGTGGCGAGTCACAACGCATCCGTCTGGCTACCCAGATCGGCTCTGGTCTGATGGGAGTACTGTATATTTGCGATGAGCCGACAGTGGGACTGCATCCGGCTGACGATTCCAGATTGATTGAGACATTGAAGCGCCTACGCAATCTGGGAAATTCCATTCTGGTAGTGGAACACGATGAGGCCATGATGCGCGCCGCAGACTGGATTATTGATCTTGGCCCCGGCGCAGGAGAACACGGCGGACACCTTATTGTCTCAGGACCTCTTGAAGAAGTCCTTGCCTGCCCGCATTCAATAACCGGCCAGTACCTCTCCGGCCGTAAATCTATACCGCTACCGGAGCACCGGCGGCCGGGTAACGGCAAGGAAATGGTTATCCGTGGCGCACGCCAAAATAACCTGAAGAATATTGATGTTCATATACCACTCGGTAATTTGGTCTGTATCGCCGGTGTTTCCGGCTCTGGTAAAAGCACACTGGTTAACGAAATCCTATTTAAGAAGCTGGCGCAAGCCTTCAATGGAACACGGGAAAAACCCGGCGACCATGATGGTATTGACGGGCTGGAATATATTGATAAGGTTATCGCTATTGACCAGTCTCCTATTGGCCGCACGCCCAGGAGCAATCCGGCAACTTATACCGGCGCCTTCACGCCGATCCGTGAGATATTTGCCACTTTGCCCGAGGCACGGATGCGCGGCTATAACGCCGGCAGGTTCTCATTTAACATCAAAGGCGGACGTTGTGAGACCTGCCACGGCGAGGGCTATATTGAGATCGAGATGCAGTTTTTACCTGATGTGACCGTGCCTTGCGAAGTTTGCCATGGCCAACGCTATTCTCGGGAAGTGCTTGATATCCGCTTCAAAGACAAGAACATTGCCGAAGTTCTAAATATGACAGTGGACTACGCCCTGGATTTTTTTGAGCATGTCCCGTCGATCAAATCAAAATTGAAAAGCATGCATGATGTCGGGTTAGGTTATATCCGGCTGGGGCAACCGGCACCGACGCTGTCCGGCGGTGAAGCGCAACGCATCAAACTAGCCTCAGAACTAGCGCGCCGGGCGGTGGGACACACTATGTATATTCTCGACGAGCCGACTACCGGGCTGTCATTTGACGACGTAGCGGCATTACTCAAGGTTATGCAGAGACTGGTCACTGCTGGCAATTCGGTAGTGGTCATCGAACACCAACTGGATATTATCAAGAACGCAGACTGGGTCATAGATCTGGGTCCCGGTGCGGGGCACCGGGGGGGTGAGATTGTTGCGGTGGGCACACCGGAGCAGGTGGCACAAGTGCCTGAATCGGCAACAGGAGAGTATCTCAAAAAGGTGCTGCCGGCCTAGCCGGGAAATGTTCCAAGAGCCAATCAGCAGTTATACTCAGTACGACATCACGGCAAGGTTCGTTGAATATCTCGTGGAAACAGTCCGGCAACAGGTGCAGTTTTTTATCGGTTGAACCGACGTTATCATACATGAATTGGCTTCCTGACGGTTCTGCCAGCCGATCAGACACACCGTGCAGGATAAGCACCGGTAATTTGATAGCAGGCAACTCTGACTGTACTGAAGACATTGCGTTAATCATCTCAGCACCATACGCGCAGGTATTTTACCGGTATGAACCAGTGGGTCTTTAACATAGCCTTCAACGACAGAATCATCACTGCTGATGGCATTGCAATCAAGATGCTGCACCCCAAGCCTCGGTGCCAGGACTGAAATCACTCCTGCCAGCGAAAGCATTATTTGTGGCACGCTTTGACCTATTTTGAGTACCAATCCGGATACTACCAGTCCGGCGATACCCTGAGGTTGATGCTTTGCCACTAAGGAGACACTTTCTAACGCTCCCAAACTGTGTCCGATGATGAATAGCGGTAACTCAGGATTCTGTTGTTTAACCAGGGTTACAAACTTATCTAGATCATTGACAAGGTCCGTGAAACGGCTGGTATAACAGCGCTTACCTGGTGAACGGCCGTGCCCTCTTTGGTCGTAATTCCATATCGCAAAACCCTTGGGTAACAGGTGATTGACTACATTGCCGTAACGGCTGGAATGGTCAGCCAGGCCGTGGACCAGGACAACAACCGCATTCGCCTGGTAATCGGGCAGCCATGCTTGATAGAAAAGTTCAATTTTGGGGCTGACTTTAAAAGTGTTTTCTATGTGAGACACAGGCTTTAATATAACAGCAGCCACCTGTTTTGACAATGGTGCTCTTGCCTGATTAATATGGCGTCAGGGAGAATAAGATGAACAGAGAACAAGCTTTAGAGGCTGTTAAAACCAGGGTAAACAACCCAAATTTGATCAAACATATGCTGGCTACCGAGGCGGTGATGCACGCCCTGGCCGAGAACTTTGGCGAGGATGTGGCGGAGTGGGGGCTGGCTGGTCTGCTACATGATATTGATCTCGATGAATGCCAAGGTGATATGACCGTCCACGGGCGGATGTCGGCAGACATGGCAAGAGATATGGGTGTTTCAGAAAGCGTATGTCATGCCATTTTGTGTCACGGTATGCTGGGTGAACCGTTTGAGACGCTTATGGATAAAGCACTTTATTGTGCTGATCCGGTTACCGGACTAATAACAGCCGGGGCACTCATCCGGCCAGAGAAACAATTAGCGGTTGTTGAAACCAAATCCATCCTGAAGCGTTTCAAAGAAAAGAGCTTTGCGGCAGGAGCCAACCGTGAGCAGATAGCTAAATGTACCGATATCGGGCTGACACTGCAGGAATTCATTGAACTTTCATTGAAAGCTATGCAAAGTATTTCCGATGACCTTGGTCTTTAGTTGTAACTTACCTTGATACTGCTGCCGTCCGCGGTCTTGAAGACTTCAATGCGGGCCGGGAAAGCATCCTTGAACTCCTCAATGTGGGTGATGACCAGGATACAATCGAACTGATTCTGGATGCTGGATATAGCCTCCTTCAATTTTTCGATTCCAGAGGCGTCCTGAGTGCCGAAACCCTCGTCAATAATAAGCGTCCGTAAGGGAGCGCCGGCGCGATGGGCCAACAAACGGGATAGTGCCAGCCGTAAGGCGAAATTGATGCGGAAGGCCTCTCCACCGCTGAACAGGTCATAATCACGCGTGCCCAGTTCATCAGCGATCATGATGTCAAAGGTTTCGATCATATCACCTTTTTTGGTGGCTCTCATCGGCTCAATCTTAAGACTCATACGGTTGTCGGTCATCCTGGCCAGCAGCCGGTTTGCCTCTGATTCCATTTCAGGTATAGCGTTTTCAATAAGAATGGCCTGGATGCCGTTTTTGCCAAAGGCTTGTTGCAGCTCCTTATAAAGGCTTTCTTCGGCGGCATATCGTTTAAGGTCAGATGCTTTATCGGCAAGTCTGGTTTTAAGTTCATCCAGATGAATGAGACCTTGTTTCAAGCTGCCTACCCGCTCCGAGGCGGCACTCATGACCGCCGCCAGCGCTTTAACCTCAGATTCAGTCCGGGTCAATTCAGCGGGGTCGATACGCGGCAGTTTATCAAGCAGAGTTTTGTTTTTTAGAACTTCCAAACGACGCGTTGCCAGCCGTTCTTCCAGGCTTGCTATGGCATACTCGGTTTTCCGCAAAGCGATTTCCTCTGAAGCCAGCATTTTATCGGCCTCAGTGAGTTCACGATATCGATGCTCGAAAGCCTCCAGCGTTTTTGTTTCTGAATTTGCCCTTTCATGGGCCTTTATATCGTAATCTAAAGCCTTTATCTCCGCGTCCAGCACTGAGATGAGCTTTTGTTCATCAGGAGCATATTCAGCGCGAGCTATCTCTAAGGTTAAGCTGTTAATTTGTCTCTCACCTTCGGGAAGCCGTCTGGCGGCATTTTCCGCTTCATCAATCTCTTGAAGCAGTCTAGCTTCACGGACGGTCAATTTAGCTTGGTCAGCTTTGAGAGAGGTATCTGTTGCCAGATGTCGTTCCAATGCGGTGATCTGCGCCATTTGCTCTGCTTTGGCAGCGGCGATTTCGTTGATGCGGCTTTGTGTTGCGGTACGGTCGGCGGCGTATTTTGCCTGGACCATTTCCAAACGGTCCTCATGAAGCTCTGCCTCACACACAGGACATATAGCCTCGGCCGCCTTGACGAGCAACCCCGATTTCTCGGCGATCTCAGCCAGATGCCGCTGATGGCCTGTTTCCTCTGCGGTCAGAGTGGCCAGTTGAATATTGAGAGTGTTAAGTGTTTGCCTCTCTATTTCCATCTGCCGTTCCCCGGCAGCAAGTTTCTCGATTTCCAGCTTCAGTTCATAGAGAGACTGCTTGGTAACTTCAACTCTGGCCGCTTTGGTCTTCAAATCATCCAGAGCGACTTGCCAGCGGTCACGGGTGAGTTCCAGTTTATGCCTAATTTCGGTGATTGCTTTTTCGTGGGTATCACGGCGCTTTTCTATTCGGCGTAATTCGCCTAGTTTTTGATTGAATTCATCGTTAAGGCGGCGGGCGTTCTGGTATTGAGCAAAGCCTTCTTCAATGGCTTGACGGCCAGAGAGTACAACCTGATGCGCTATAATGCGTTTAGCCATCTCGGCTTTATCAGACTGCCTCGCATGAATGTCCGCTTCTATGTCTTTAACCGTCGATTCCGACTGTTGCAAAGTTGTCTCTTGTGACTCAAGTAATTGTTTTGCGTTTCGCAGACCGTCAAGAGTGCTACGTTTCTGGTTGAGGGCAGCCTCACTGTCGGACAGTTCATTTTGAGCCATCTGCAGAGCCGCTTCCAACTCTGGCCTTCGTTCGAGTTGCTGTTGTTCCAACCCGATGCTGTCAGAGAGAAGATTTTTGGTCGCAGCGGCGTCACTGGCTTTGTGTTTGGCATTCTCGGCTAGTTGATCATAAATATCCAAACCTAAGATCTTGGCCAATACCTCTTTGCGATCGCTGGGGCGGAGTTCGGTAAAATGGTCGGCTTCACCTTGTTTCAGATAGGCACTGTTAATGAATGTCTCATAATCAAGATGAAGGATATTCTTAATTCTCTCCTCGGTTTCACCTATAGTATTGCCGGAAACAGTCTTGAAACCTTCTTTGGAATCTATGAAGAGGTTAAGAGCGCTTTGCCCTGCACCACCGGCACGTTTCGGTTTAGTACGCCGGCGCTCAACACGGTAAACCTGACTGTCTCCAGCCCTGAAATCAAAGGTGACTGATGTCTCATACTCACCCTGAGTTATGAGGTCGTCATCTGAGGTGGACTTGCTCCGCAGCCGTGACTTGCCCCAGAGCGCCCAGGTGATGGCATCAATTATAGACGTTTTACCGCTGCCGTTGTCGCCAGAAATGCATGCAAGATGAATCCCATCAAACGAAAAGGCGGGCAGGTCACCGCGATAAGGCAGGAAATTCTTGAGTTTCAGGCGGACTGGTATCATGCCGTAATTTTACACTTTTCCATTCTTAACGGCGATTCGTTCCGGAGAGGGGAAATAATGAAATAGCCCTGCAATGATGTTTTATTGGGATACGGCATGATTTGAATTACAATAGAGTCGTTGTTGGAAAAATTGAAAGGAATAAGCTTCGATGAATAAAGGTGTCATGGTGATAACTTTCCTCCTGGTCAGTATCCTTAGTGTTATTGGTTTGAGCGCCTGTGCTGGGGATTCCGAGCCAACAACAACTATTGCGCCTTCAGAGACAGTGCTCACTGCTTCTGAACTCTTCATTAAGAACTGTGCGCCTTGCCATGGGGCTGACCGGCAGGGAATAGAAGGTCCGGCGATAACCAAGGATTCGCCCCGTATTACCGGACTTACAGAAGTAGAACTTGCGGCGTTTATCGCCACCCATCAACCTCAATTCAACCTTGTGGCAAGTCAGCGCACTGCCCTGGCTGTATTCTTAAAAACAACATAAATTTAAAATGCTTTGAACATGTTCAAAGCGGACTTGTTTCAGGCAAGAAAAACTTGTTTTGCCTGAAACAAGAGCCATGATACAACCGGATTAAGGACTTTGAACAGCCAGCGTACAAAGAAAGCAACTGCTACACCTATGATAGCGCCCCCGATGATGTCCAGTGGGTAATACATACCGGCAAATACACGAGCTAAAGAGTGAATAGCTGCCAGGATAAAAAACAGGTTTCCCACCTTTCTGTTACCCAGCCATATTGCCATTGCTATGGCAAATAGCACCGTTGCAGAATTGGCTGGGAAGGAAGAGTCCCCTGGGCGATATAGCAGGACTGTAATGGGTAATTCAGAGAAAGGACGGGGACGGAATAATAAGTTGTTAATTATAGCCACTAGACCGGTACTGATCCCCAGGCTGGCCATTGCCTGTAATGACAGTTTTTGGTTTAATTCCCTTTGCTTTGGCTCAGAGGTACCAAACCATAAATACAATAACCCTAAATTTGCGATGACAATGAGGAAATAATCGTTCGCCAAGCCTTTCATTAGTTCGTCCAATAACCAGAACTGTCCGGCTAAAGAATTAATGGCTTGTGCCAGCAGTTGATCTAAGTGAATCAGTGTTTCCAAGTGAATCTCTTTAAAAGAGCTTGAAAAAAGGTCATGTTCTTGAGGGCTTCCAAACCGAAAACCTGTTTTTCGGTTGGACTTGAGAATCTATGATGATTCAGTATAGAGCTTAAAAATAAAACAAGCATTACGGCCAACAGGGAGGCTAAGGTGAACAGTCCGGCCTGCTGAGCGCCTTCAATAACGCCTACCGGGTTGCGGTCATTCCAGGTAAATAGCGCAATCATTGTTGGAGTTGCCATAACAGTTGCCAGTCCACGATTCAACATCGTGTCCTGAATCAACATCAGCCCTCGAAAACCCCCAGAACTAACGGCGTACTGGATGGCAGCCAAGGCGGCAAACAGAACCAGTAAAAAATATTCGACTGAAAGTGTCAATTATTTTCCTATGGAATAACGGTAATAAATGAGCGCAAAGCTACCGATTAGGTATTGGCGCTGCAATACCAGCAAATTATTTCACAGTCCGTTACGCTTTTTTGAAAAAGACCGCTTTTGCTGTCTGCTACCCAACCGCCAGGCCCGCTCTCAGAACGGCGTTCCCAAAATAGAGGCCGATTGCAGCGTCCAGCATGCTGGTGACTGCCACGGACACACTCGCATCTCCCAGAGGACCTTACCCAAGCCTCTTGGACGACAGCGTTAGAGAACATAAAATGTTTTTCCTGACATTTACGGGATTATATCACTTGAGTAGATATTTTGGAATCATCCAATTTTGCATGACCTTATAGAGTGTATTATGCTAAATAGTATGACAGCAACAGCCGTATTGGATAAAATATCAGTCGTGCTTCCATCCAGATGATGGCATGTGCTAAAATCACCAAAGTTGTTAGAGACACCCTTGGGAAGATAACGGAGGAACAATTATGAAATTAATGATAGTCGGTTGTGGACAATGCGGCGGACGTATAGCTGATCAGTTTGCGAAATTAAACAGAGTAGCCCGTGTTCAACGCGGTGTGGAAATTGCGACCAACGTGCTTGCCGTAAATAGTGATGTCACTGATTTATCCGGGTTGGAACATATCCGATCAGATTATCAACATCGAATCCTGATCGGGTCACAGAAGACTTCGGGTCATGGCGTTGGTAAAATCAACGAAATGGGAGCCGAAATCGCCCGGGATGACGGTGACAAGGTCATTGAAGCGATAAAGAATACCCCGCATTATGCCGAGACCGACGCATTTCTACTCATAGCCGGAGCTGCCGGCGGCACCGGTTCAGGTTCAATATCCGTATTATCGCAACAGATTAAAGAACGCTTTCCGGAAAAGCCGGTTTATAATATGCTTGTTTTGCCTTTTGCATATGAAGAGGCTACAGAGGAGCGCTCAATTTTTAATGTCGGTATATGTCTTAAATCCTGCTATCTGGTTGCCGACGCGATATTTCTAGTGGACAACCAGCGATTCATCAAAGCCAGTCATTCGCTCCGGGCAAATCTGGATAAAATTAATTATCATATGGTTAAGCCGTTTTACAACCTGCTTTGTGCCGGCGAAGAAAAAAATCCGAAATATGTGGGCTCCAAGGTGATGGATGGCGGAGATATCATACAGACATTGTCCGGCTGGACAGTTATCGGTTTTGGTCAGACCAAAACACCGAATTTGCGCTTCAACAAAAATGCAGACTTCAGGGAACAAAACAATGAAACAAGGAAAGGGGCTGAGGCGATCAGTGCTGCCCTTGCCGATCTTTCCCTTCGTTGCAACGCAACCGACGCCAAAAGAGGTCTATATCTCTTAACTGCATCTAATGATGATATGAGTATGGACCTTATCAACGAAATGTCAGGCGCGCTCAAGGGCATGGCGACCGAGGCTACCATCCGTACCGGCGACTATCCCCGAGGTGACAAAACGTTGGATGTTACTGTCGTGCTTTCAGAGTTGGTTAATTCCAGCCGGGTGATGGACTACTTCAGTAAAACTATTGGCTATATCAACAACTCCCGCCGCCGTCAGTCAGGATTGGAGTATGGTTTCCGGGGAGTGGAAGAATCATTCAAGGATATTCCGTCACTGCTTTAAACCAGGTTTTGTATAACAGAAAAGCGGCTGAGGTTCGTGCTTCAGCCGCTTTTTATTGCCAATAGTCTCATCAGCACTTATTCATCTGCCGGTTCCGGTGGCAGATTTTTTGCATCCTTAAACATTTGCTCAAGTATTTCCATTCTGTTTTTCAGTATCTCACGAGGTGGCGGTGTCTGGTTAATCGGTTCCGGATTGGGGGTTGGCGTTATAACGGGAGCTACAATTTGTTCCTCTTTCACCGGATTAGAACGTCTGGTTTTTAAAGTGGTATTTGAAACCGGTCGCTTCAGTTCTTGGCCGGTTTCGGTTATTACCTGGCGTGTAAAACCGCCAATTTCACCGGCACTCTGTAATAATTCCTGAAAAGTATCAATCCAGGCCTTCGCAGCCTCCTGGGCGGCGCGTCGTGCCGCTTTAACAGCGTCGCGGGCGGCTTTTGTAGATTCGTCGCTTGCCTGCCGTGCTGACGTAATAAGCGCCTGCATCTGGGTCATGGTTTCTTGTGAAGACTTGGCGGAAGCCTCAGCCGCTTCACGCGTGGTACGGCTCTGTTCTTCAACTGTTTGAATGTGAACCTGAGCTTCTTTGATCCAGGTGGCAACAGTCAGTTTGGCGGCCTCAGTGACCCGTGCCACACGCTCCAAGGCTTCTTGAGACGCTTTTACAGATGCTTCAGCCGCAGCGGTAGCCGCTTTTCCTGCTTCATCTGCTTTGACAGCAGCTTCTTTAGCATTACGCCCTGCTTCTTCCGCCGCCCTTCGCGCCGCACGGGTAGCGTCTTCTGCCTTAGAGATTGCTTCTGCTGAAGTACGGACACAGGTTTCGCTGGCCATCTCGGCCGCTTGGACCGCATTTTCACTAGCGGTAACAGCCATTTTTGCGGCTTTTTCTGATTCTTCTTTGACTGAACGGCCGACACTTTCTGCCCGTTTCATAGCTTCCTGGGATAAATTAATAGCCCGTTCTCCGGCTGTCTGGGCAGACAGGGCGGTATCCTCGGCTATTTTTATGGCTTTCTCATAATTTTTGGCATTATTAGAAATGGTGCTTTCTGTCAGGCGTGCCAGCGTTTCCGCCCGTTTGACCACATCCTTTGATTTGCTTTCAAAGGTTTCGACGGCGCGTTTTGCTTCGGCAGATGCCATTTCTGCCCCTGTGATGGCTCCTGAGGCAGACTCAGCTCTGGCAACAGCATCTGCTGCCAGCTCGGTAACTTCCTTGGCGACCTTCTCCACCAGGTTGGTTGTTTCATTTGCCTTAGCGATAGCTTCTGTAGATGTCCGGACGCTGGTGTCGAGTGCTTTTTCTGCGGTTTTAACCGCGGTTTCACTGGCCTTTTGAGAAAGTTTGGCGGCGTTTTCAGCCGCAAGTTTAGCTGCAGTCCCGGCGGATTCCGCGGTCCGCGCCGCTTCTTCAGATAAAGTAACCGCTTTTTCACCGGCTTTTCTGGCGTCGGCAGCGGCGACATCAACAATTTTAATTGCCTGGTCATATTTGGTAACTACATTAGCAATCGTCTGCTCGGTTTGCCGCGCAGATGCTTCAGCCTGGGTAAAAGCCTCTGTAGCCTGTTGTTCGGCTTTTTTAGCCTGATCCTTTGCCCCTGTAGCCAGTACACTAGCTTCCGCGGCAGTTCTGCCGGCAGTTTCAGCGCTGGCCGTTGCACTATCAACTTTGATTCTGATTTGTTCGGCCAGTTTATTTGCTTTAGTGGCTGCTGCCTCTGCCCGGGAAATAGCTTCAGATGAGGCGCGGACACAATTTTCAGATGATTGTTCAGCAATTTTAACCGCGGCTTCGCTGGCTTGATTTGATAACTGGATTGCCTTTTCTGCGGCTTCTTTTGCCTTGAGGCCGGAATTATCTGCCCGCTGGATCGCTTCTTTAGATAGCTTGTCTGCCTGTTCGGCAGCCAGTCGGGCAGTTATTGAAGCATTCTCCGCGGCATTGATAGCTTTCTCGTAATTCGCTGCATACGTGGTGGAATTTTCTTCAGTTGAGCGGACAACTGCTTCAGCGCGTCTGACGGCTTCTTTGGCTTTTGCTTCAGCAGTTTCAATCGCTCGTTTAGCTTCAGCAGTTACACTCTCTAGTGCTTTTCTGGCTTCGGTGACCGCCATTTCAGTTGCTGATTTAGCTTCATTGACAGCCTTGATGCCGCTTTCAGAGAAAGCTTTGGCACTGCGGCGGGCCTCTTCAGCAGTTTCAACTGATTCCTTAGCTGCCTGCAGGGCGGATGAAGAATCAGCACTGATGCTTTTTGTTGCTGATTCAGCTGCCGTTAGCGCCTGAGTGGCTTCTCTTCTTGCCTCAGACACTTCATCCTTAATAGTTTTGATTGTAAGTTCAGCTTTTTGACTGCTGTCGCGATAGTTACGGTTAAGTTCATCAATCGCAGTCTTCATTGTAGCGATGGCAGAGTCAGCGCGGTTAACTGTCTCCTGCGTATCCTGGCCGCTTTTCTCGGTAATTTCCTGAGCCTTCCGGGCGGCATCATCCGCCCTGGCAATTGCCCGGTCATAGTTTTTTACATAATTGCGGGCCGTATCTTCGGCGGTTTTTACCGCTTTTTCCGCCTGTTTTACGGCTTCAACCGCCTGTCTTTCGGCATTATCAACTATGTTTCGGGCGGCCCGCGCCAGGTCGGCAGCTTCCCGGACAGCTTCTTTAGAAGCATTTATAGATTTATCACCAGCTGACTCAAGTTCTTCCTTGCTAGACATAAACACCTCAAATATGAAACTACTTTTCGATGTTAACCATTGTAACCGAGCCACGAATGTATTCGCAAACAGGCATTATGATAACAATCAATCTCTACCTGTACAAATTAGAGTAACCGCTGCTTTTTTGCAGATGCTAATTTTCACTGCGGCCGCGAAGTTGCCCGCAGGCGGCATCAATATCAACGCCGCGGCGGGCGCGTTCAGTGACCTGAATACCCAGTTTAATGAGAGTGTCTTTGAAAACTACCACTCTTTGAGGGCTTGATGTTTTAAAGGGTAACCCTTCAACAGGGTTAAACGGGATCAAGTTGACATGACAATTGATGCCTCTAAGCAGTTGTGCCAGTTGTTGGGCTTCAACCTTATGATCATTTACTCCTTCAAGCAGACAATACTCAATAGTTAGCCTGCGGCCGGTTCTTGATACATAATCCTGCCCGGATTCAATAATTTCGTTGATCGTCCACCGGGTGAAACTTGGGATCAATTCATGCCTCAGGTCATCGTTTGGGGCATGTAGTGAGATGGCAAGGGTTACCGGAATTCCCTCACGTGCCAAACGGCGGATATTAGTCACATGTCCGATAGTACTGACTGTCAGATGCCTGGCGCTGATGTCCATTTCTCCGATGAGTAGTCTCAAAGCCTTAATTGTTTGATCGTAATTGAGAAGCGGTTCTCCCATGCCCATAAAGGTTACATGGTCGGTTTTGATGCTATTTCCCACCTGGTTACTCTGTTTGACTAAGGCCGTTTCATTGATTGATAACACCTGGTCAATAATTTCACCAGCGGTACAGTCCCGTTTGAAACCACTTTGGCCCGTAGCGCAAAAAGCGCAATGAATCGGGCATCCGATCTGTGTGGAAACACAGCAACTATAGAATGATTTATATGGCAGACCTACGCTCTCCAGCCGGCCGCCGTCAGTTGTCTCAAGAAGCAGCTTGACAGTTTGGTCAGAAGCCCGTTGTGTTTTAATGCACCGTGAACGGCCAATAGTATATCCGGCTTCCAGCTTGTTCCGCAGCATTTCCGGCAGATTAGCCATTTCATTGAAGCTATGTACCCCGCGGTGATAAAGCCATTCAGCCATTTGATTACCCCTAAAGGCTTCCGCCCCTTCGGCTGACGCTATAGCACGCAGTTCTTTGGTAGTCATACCCAGGATGGATAACGGACTTGAAGATAAATTGTTCATTTTGATTAAAACTGTAGTGTAGCAAACTGAGCTAGACGACGGCGGAACAATGCTCAATGAATCTGTGATATAGCCGGGTGTCACTCCCGAAATGCAGATGCAGATAGCTAGCCAGCAGATTATTCTTTGGGCCGCTTACAAATCCTTCAAGATGATTATTGGGCTCTATGATATGGTAAGCCGCTTCTGCGGTGCCCGGTGCCTCCAGGTGTGACCAATGAAACATATGCCCCCTAAGTTCCTGTCCCTTTTCGGCCAGTGGCGTGTCTTTGAGCGCTTCGGCGACAGTGTACCCTAACCGTTGAAGTTTGCCCTGCATCACACAGCCGCCGGGTAATAAACCGACCATCTTAAATGATTGATGCGCAAAATTAGTGATGCTTTCAGAGAGATACATCAGGCCACCGCATTCAGCATAGACGGGCAGTCCTGCTGCCACCGCGCTTTGTATCGCCAGTTTCATAGAGCAGTTGGCTTCAAGTTCCTGTAAAAAAACCTCAGGAAAACCGCCGCCGATATATACACCGTTTACTCCTGCCGGCAGGCAGGCATCGGCAATAGGGCTGAAATAAACAATATCCGCGCCCCAGGCGTTGAGCAGTTCTATATTGGCCTGATAATAAAAATTAAAAGCGGCATCTCTAGCCACGGCAATGCGGCAACGACGTGGCATAGGACTCTTGGGGAAAAGGATGGGATTGTCTATAGACGGGAAATCCGGTGCCTGTCCGGCCAGCTCCATCAGCAACTCTATATCAATATTAGCTTCAATTATATCCCCTAATTTGTCCAGGAAAGCAGTCTCCGTCTCACTTTCAGCCACAGGTGTTAGTCCAAGGTGTCGTTCGGGAATGTTTAATTCGGCATTTTTTGGAAGAGCACCGATCACCGGTATGTGGCATCGTTCTTCAATAGCTGTTTTCGCTGAGTTCAGGTGGCTTTGGCTTCCCACCTGGTTTAAGATAATGCCTGTTATCTTGAGGTCGGGGTCATAAGAGCAATATCCCAGGGCCATCGCTGCGGCGCTTTCGCCCATTTTTGCAATATTGAGCACTAAAACCACCGGCGCTTTTAAAAGCTTGGCCAAATGGGCAGTAGAACCACCGCCGCTGGTTTTCCGGTGGCCATCAAACAGCCCCATTACTCCTTCAATGAGAGCTATATCTTTATCCCGGGCAAATTGCATAAAAAGTTCTTTAAGGTGCGCTTCGGGTAACATCCAGGTGTCAAGGTTATGACAGGGCGCTCCGGCCGCCATGCTGAGGTAACCGGGATCAATATAATCCGGGCCGCATTTATATGGTTGTATTTTTCGGCCCCGGCGGCGGAGGGCATAGGTCAATCCGGTAGCGATAGTTGTTTTCCCGACGCCGCTTGAAGTACCCGCAATTACAATTCTTGGAATTAGCAAAATGGACACCTGCAGGAATTATTTGGTTTGCCCCTTGGTTTAGAGCGATATCATAGTCTCAGGTCAATGAAAACAGAGTCAACACTGGCTTCTTTAAGTTTTCTGGTAAGCTCTGGTAATTCTTCTGAAGCACACACGATAGTAAGTGCCAACCCGTAACGGACTGCATCTATAATTACTTCCGGCACCGCATAAAAATAACGGGGTTCAATACCAATGCCACGTAAAGCGGCAAAGGCTTCTATGCCCAGTGCAGCCACATGGTGTTGATTATTAACCAGTTTGGATAAACGATTGGTATCAGCTTTTATGGAGCCGCCTTCGGCGATACTTGGAACAGCGGCAATCGTAATAGTGCCTCTAACCAGGGGAATAATACCATTCACATCTGTTATTCCAACGTCGCTGTTGGCCTTGGCGCTGTTGAAAGCTCTGCCCTTTGCCCCGCCATTGAGTTTTGTCACAGAAGCAACCAGGATGCCATCTTTCATCATTAAACGGACTTCCTGACCAGCCTCGATGTTTTCCAACGCTAAAGCAGCATTTATTGATATATCGGTTACTGCTTTTTCGGCTAGATTGACATAAAGGTTTAGTTCCCGGAGTTCTTTAAGCATCCAGTTAACACCGGCAGAGGTAACTCTGTACCTGGACCTGCCTTCTGAAAGCACTAAATTATCGGCCGTCATATGTTTAAGGTATTCCGATATTGCTTGCGGGGTGATCTCAAGTTGGGTGGCAATCGCTTTTTGTTCAATTGCAGGCCCTTTTGAAGCTATTTCCACTAATATTTGAAACCTGGTGGAAGCGTTTTTATTGTGGAGTATGTCAGCCATTTACAATATCTCTCGGCGCATCATTTTGTTGGATATTATAACATGAGCACTACAATACTGCTGTTGATATAAGAGTTAACAGAAAAAACCGGCATCAACTTCTTTAAATTATGATTGATGCCGGTTTTTCTTTCAGAGTAGGTGATAGAATGAGCCGCCTGGGGCTCGAACCCAGCACAACCTGATTAAAAGTTAGCGGTTGTGGTGGGTCACTTTTCTAACTGGTTTCAAAGCTAAAACTTGCAAAAACCACCTGATTTATTCCCTAAGTCAGGGTGTCAGTTTCCGCTCCTTTTTACCGCTGGTACTTGTCTGACATTATAGCACGACCAGAAGCCAGACAAGTATGTCTTGGATGTGATTTATTTTAGTACATTACATAAAGATTTTACATTTAGAATTTGGCAGATACGAAATTCAAGGAACGGCCTACGGAGCGAAAAAGGGCTTCGATTTCGGACAGTTTAACGGCCTTTGAGTAACAACAGATTGCTAGGGCTATCTTGATGACGGTTTCTGCACTAGGATTAGTTTTACTCCCATTCTTGAGCCTGCTGAGGTATCCCTGGTCCAGATGCGTGAAAAAGCAAATCTGGTAACAGGAGACGCCGGTTTTATCCAGCAGCCACTTAAAGACCTCTGAAAAATTATCGTGATAAATACCGCTGCCCATTAGTATTACAACCCTTTAAATCCTTGTGCTATTTGTGGTTTCAATATAAATTATAAGTTAGTATATTTTGGATTGGTTCCCGTTAAGCGGCGCTTGTTTAGCTACAAGGAGGCGAAATATGGTCAAGTTAAGTCCAGAAGAAAGATGGAGGCGAAATACAAAGGAGCGTCTTATAGCTTTACAGCAATCGGGCGAAGTGGACAGACTACGAAGGAGGGGCTTGGCGATAATCGGTAGGACGAAACGTTTTACCTCAGATGCCTGGGCAAAGAGCCCGACGCGAGAACGTTTATCACGTCCCGGATTTAGAGAGTGGTACGAAGAGTGCAGGGCAGTTGCCAAAAAGTTTGGTCTGACGGATTGGACCCTGGAAATGCTTTGCTTTGTTAGCGACTATGATCCGATGAAATTGCCGTTCCCGGT
The DNA here is from genome assembly GCA_001005265.1 of Dehalogenimonas sp. WBC-2. Classification (NCBI taxonomy): domain Bacteria; kingdom Bacillati; phylum Chloroflexota; class Dehalococcoidia; order Dehalococcoidales; family Dehalococcoidaceae; genus Dehalogenimonas; species Dehalogenimonas sp. WBC-2. The sequence continues at coordinate 871,882 of CP011392.1, read as the reverse complement.
GGAAACCGTTTGGCCGCGTATAACGGTCGTGACGGATTGCCAAGATGAGCTTTTTGGCAGATGGTTATCGTATGAAGGTGGCCTGCTAAGGCTTGATGTTAATCAGAAGTGTGGTGAAGTGGAGAATAAAATCGTGAACCATTTCCAACCAGAAACCAAACTTGAGCCCTTACAAAAGCCGCCTTGGCGCACTGCCTTTATCCTTAGGGTGGAAACACCGCCAGATTATCCTCCGGAGGCCGCACAAGAGCTACAGAGAGAAGCCCAACAACAAATAAGGGAATTGCTAAGGAGGCTTGGTTATCGGATTCCTCAGCGGTCACGACCGTCAGCGCTGGTTAATATTGCAGACAAACTCGAGGTTGGGAAACCCCTGAAATTAGGTAGAGCATATGAAATAATAGATCGTCTCAATCCTCGCGCTGATGTTTCCGACGACGAAAGGAGGCGCAGGTTGGTCGCTTCCGAACGGCATAAAATAAAAAACCGGTTGGAGGATATCATAAAATAAAAGCTGGGTTAGACCTAATCCACAGACTTATCCCACCGGACACAATAGTTCGCGTCCCCACAACTCCACCAACAAAGCTAAAAAATTGTCCCCATCCTCAGCATCTCGTTCTTAGCCCTGCTGAGTACCGTTTCAAAGCCCTCTCTGGAATTATCGAATTTCAACTTGCCCTGGGTTGTGAAATCCTGAGTCATAAATACTGCTGCATGCTTCTTTTTGTGTGGGTCAATCCCGATCACCAAGTACCCAGTTGAGACTTGCTTACGATTCCTAGCGGCGCTATTCTTCATTTGGTGGCTCATCCTACATAGATTTGTGCTTGCTAACACCTTTCTATTGTAGCTGGAGCCATCACCCCTTGTTATCCATTAATCAATATACTAAGGCACCTAAATTAGTTGCCGACATACACAATATAGTCTATATTCACTGCTACGAATGGGAGATTACTCAGTCCATTGGGCAAGGGTACTGAAAGTTCAACGTCGGTAATTGGAATAAACTGATCATTTTTATTAATAGTATCTTGAAGTTCTTCCCACATCTCACTGTACAGTTCGCCTTTAAGTGTAACCTGCGGTAAAGATACTACAACTTTTACTCTTTTCTTCTTACGCAAGGTACAGGCAGGGGGCGATATTACTTCAGGTTTGGTTGCCTGTTCTCCAACAAACAATATATTGGTTTTCCGAAGATAAACTGTATCCATATGCTCCCTGACGTTTTCAGACCCGTACATATCAACGTCATATAAAGCTAAATAATTCCCGACAACGTGCAATTTGGGGGTGAGGAAGCCTTTGTTAAGCGCATCTAATAAACGTTGATTTTGCTGGCAGAGAGCATAGCCATTAAAAAGACCATTAACGGTGAAAACCAGCGCCTTAACCCGGCGCAATTTACTATCCACGGTACTCTTAGAATTGGGGTCCTGGAAATCAGTGGCACACATTCAACATAATCCCTCCAAGTTGACCTTCGCACGGTTGAAGTTTAGTTTTCCAGGAAACAGTGGTGTTCTACTAAATAACGAACAACAATCACCATTGGAGCCATCCTATTTAAGAATTGGAACCTGTCTCTGAGATCTTTTTCTCAAAAGATTCCTTGAGTTTCGAACCAAGCTTGGACATGGCTTCTTTAAGCGCTTCAGCCGCAACCTGCTCAGCTAAAATCTTGGCATCCCGGCTTGCTTTGTCTAGGGTCTTCTTTGTTTCATCCTCTGCTGTTCGACGAGCTTGAAGGAGTATTTCTTGTGCCTTCGATTGGGCATTATCGATGATACGTTTGATCTCCCCTTTAGTTTGTTCTTCAGCCTGCTTCTTCGAACGTTCGATACCTTCGATGATTATGTTTTCAGCTTTGTCTTTTGCCTCAGCTATAAGCTTGATTGATTCTTGTTCTGCTTTCCGGCGGTTTAATGCCAGATATTCGTTTAATGAACGCTCTGCATCCTGTCTGGCAACACTGGAGGCGGTCGCAATGTCCTTTTCGGCTTTAACCCGCATTTCCGCAATTAATTTTTCGCCTTTTCCCTGGGCTTCTAATTTGGCGGCTGCGAGAATTTGTTCCTTCTCCTCCATCGCCTTAGTCAGGATATCGAAAGAAGCCCATGACGCTTCATCCCTGATCTGTTTAGCCTGTTCGGTAAGGAACTGTGACATTCGTTCCTTGTACTCATCTCTGGCACGGGCAATGATCGGTGCTGTTTCAGCGCCGACTCTTTCCCGGATACGGTCGCCTTCCTCTTCAATGATATGGCTAAGATTTTCGCTGATTTGTTCAATGATCGAAGTAAGGTCTGGGGAAATCACTTTCGGGGCGCTGCTGTCCATTTTAAACCTCTCACATAGTTGCGGTGGGTAAGAAATGGTTACGAGTAGAATATCTCACAGAAAGAACAAAAAGGCAACTAATATTCTGAATTATTTAGCATTATGAGGTAATTCCACTAATTGCTCACTCAAGTTTAGCGATTACCGAGCGCTACCTCGCGGTGACTGACCTAAACAAATCATGGGCGGTAGGGTTACTTGACGGGTCTGGTAGATCACAAGATAGCAGATCTCATCACGGGGTTATCTCTCAGATTGATGAAGCTGAATAGTCTGATTGATTTTCGGTTTGTCTCCATAAGATCAGGTTACGTTGGAAGGTTTATCCTCCTGCGGCGAACTATCCCTGAAACTTCCAGTATTGACTGGATAACTTCCCACAAAAGCTTGCTATAAATGGAAGCCGTTGCTACTATAATAATCAGCGAACGAAATCGGGAGCCAAGGAAAAGCGTATGAGAGTTAAAACAAAGAAAGCCACCTTTAGTTTGCATTCTGATGTTCTTGATGAATTAGATGAAGCTATGGCTCGGGGTGTGGCAACTAGCAAAAATGCTTTTGTCGAAGAAGCGTTGATTAAAGAATTGAAAGAATTTCGGAGACAGATAAGAGAGGCTGAGTGGAAGAAAGGCTCAAAAGATTCCTTATTGTTAAACGATATATCAGATATTGAGATTTCTTTTAGGTCTGCCGATGCCGAAACTGGCGGAAAGATAGACTGATGTCAACCTTAAAATGGGCTATTATGGAGGCTAATCTTGATCCGGTGGTCGGAGCTGAACAAAAAGGATCTCGTCCAGTATTGGTCGTAAGCAACGAAGAATTTAATCAGATTATGCCAAACGTAACAATCATTCCTCTAACTTCAACAAAACGGCGGTTGTATCCTTCTGAGGTTTTGCTTTCAAGGGGAATTGCCGGTCAACCTTTGGATTCGATTGCCATGATTCACCAGGTCAGAACGATTTCCAAGATGAGGTTGGGTAATCGATTGGGCTATCTTACAGATCTACAAATTCGTGTAGCCGTAAACGAAGCAATTAAAGAACATTTCGACCTAGCATAGAGCGGAAGGTTGATTGAGAACTAGGAAGCCTATGCCCTGAGATGCTACGGGAAATCTGTATGTGTATTCTGGCTAAAAGCATGCTATCATGTTTTACATAAATGTTGCTTCTTGCACATACTGGAATAACGGTGGGTTGTGTCTGGTTAGCGCTGAAATCGGTTCCTGCAGTTTCAAGACTGCCGGTTGCCTCAGGCGATAGGGCACCAGGTTTGTCGAATAGCAGTGGTGATCGATCTTTATGGTCACTCCATAACCTGAAATCGTCCTTAGATTACCGGATGTTGTTCATCGGGTCTATGCTGCCCGATATTATCGACAAACCCCTGGGAATGTGGTTGTTTTCAGATGAATTCAGCAACGGCCGCATTTTCAGCCACACCTTATTGTTTGTGTTACTGCTGACAGCGGTAGGAATATATCTTTACAACAGGCGCAGCTATTTGGGAGTGCTTGTGTTGGCAGCAGGCTCGCTGGCTCACCTGATCCTCGACGGGATGTGGCTGACACCCAAGACGCTTTTTTGGCCGGTATTCGGTTTAGGGTTTGAACATCATGTATATGAGAACTGGCTGGGAAATATCGTTCATACATTGGCAACGAATCCTGGTGTCTACATACCAGAAATCATCGGCGGGCTTTTACTCGCGGTCTTCTTTTGGGATATAATCCGCCGAGGCCGAATGACGGCCCTCATCCGCAGCGGCCATGTAAGCTGAAGCATTAATCGAGAGACGGGGTTGGGATGATCTTAGCCGACGGACTTCAATGCTCGACCTTATAATCATCGCGGTTTTATCCGTGTTATTGGTGCCTCTGGTAAATTTCACCGATGGCACCGCGCGTATTGTTCTTGGCCTGATATTTATCCTCTTCTCACCCGGCTACAGCCTTATTGCGGCTCTTTTCCCGCGTAATGGTTCACTGGGAGGCATCGAGCGCATTGCCCTCAGTTTCGGCCTTTCCATCGCCTTGGTACCGCTGATCGGCCTGGCGCTCAATTATACAGAATGGGGTATTAGGCAAACCCCAATACTTTTATCCGTACTGGCTTTTATCGTCATCATGGCGGCCATCGCCTGGTACCGGCGCAGCCGATTGGAGCCGGATGACCGGTTCCGGGTAAAAATAGCCGAAAGACTGCCTTCGCTGAAGAAGTCATGGGCCAGCCAGGGGAAACTGGACCGGGCGCTGTCCGTCATTCTGGTACTGGCCATAGTGGGGGCTATAGGGACACTGGGCTTTGTGGTGGCCAATCCTAAGGTGGGGGAGAAGTTTACCGAATTCTATATCCTAGGGGCCGACGGCAAGGCTGATAATTACCCAACGGAGATCACACTGGGAGAGAGAGCGGAAGTCACGGTGGGCATAGTGAATCGGGAGCAGGAGACGACCAGCTATACTGTCGTGGTGACTATTAATGGACAACCTGCCACCGTTCTGGACTCTGTCATCATGGTTCACGATCAAAGGGTGGAGACGCCGGTAACTTTTACCCTTACCACGAGTGGTCAAGATCAGAAAATTGAGTTTGCATTGTATAAGACGGACTCCGAAGAACCATACCTTTTACTTCAATTATTGTTGAATGTTGTTGTTGGTAAATAGCGATGGCGTGTTTATGTTTTTACATAAACTGAGGTTGAAGAGTTCACATAGATCTTGGAATAGTGGACAAATCCATTGTTAAACAACTCATCGGTTGGTACAATAATCCCAACAGCACGTCCGGCATTCTCAGGGAAATCTAGAAAACGTAATTGTCCTTTTTCTAAAGCTTCAAGATCCCGGAGGACATACACTTGCTGTTGTTCATTAACCCCATTTTGAACATTCGAGTATACGGACGTTGAATTAAGGTCCAATAATCCGCTTAAGTACCGTTGAGATTGCCAATCCGAGTAGACGACATGATCATTTTCAGATAGGCTCTCAGCCACGAAATTAAAAGCGAAAATTTCTGATTCTATGAAGTAGCGGCGATTTTCAGCCCCCAAAACTGATGAAAAGTCCCGATCTGTTGAGTTTGCAAGCCCTAAAACGGACGATAATCCAAAGAGAACCAAGATTAGTGACGTAGTCAGCGCAGGAATAAAGCTAGAGGCAGGCCTATTGCAGTTGTTTTTGGTTGCACGCTTAGAAACTATAGTAAGTAACCCTTCAGCAACAGCCAAGAATATAAATGGGGCAACCATCAAAGGTAAGCGGGCTGTGAGGAAAATGTACGCTAGGTATTGCAATGGGGTATCCAGGTATAACAGTAACCCAAAAAGAGTGAACCATATCAAAGGCTTTAATAAGTAACCGTCTTTTTCCCCGGCCCTATTCGCTAGACTCATTATGCCCACGATCGCTAAGAAAGCTATTATAGCTTGCTCAATGCCACCTATTAGCGAAGCGGAAAGAGATTTTTCAATACTACTTAAATCTGGCAGAGCAGACAACTCGGAAAAACTTGTTACTACAGTGGATAGTCGTGCAAGCACAAAATCGGCTGCATATAGCCAATAACTCAGATTAATTAGCACTAAAAATAGAATGTAGCTGAAAGTAAAATTGCGTGCTTGTTTGTTAAAAACACGCTCAGCTATATACAACACCGTGAGGATCATGATACCTTGAACCGTGGTTGTGGGATGGGTTAATGTGAGTGCAATTCCAAAGACAATTACTAATACCGTTTTTATCGGGTTGCCACGGCGCGTTATTAGTAAGTAGATAATGAACAAAAGAAGTACAAATGCTATAGCCCGTACCGTACCATTCATACCGGCAAAGAGAACCTCACTGCTGAGACCAAATAAGAGCATAGCAAACAAAGAAAGTTGCATATCTTTTGTTAATTTGGAGACAAGAAGATAGACTAGTGGTACCGTTACGATAAAAGACAGGGAGAATAAAAGAAAATAGATGACTTTTATATCTAATCCGGTCGTGAGCACCCCTGAAGCACCAAATATTTGATACAAAGGGAAATGTTCGTAATCAGCTAAAAAGTTACTTGTATGTCCAAGGTTAATAACACTACTAATATAACTCATATGATAAATAGGATCTGTGGTTCCAAAATATAAGGGATAACGGAGTGTCTCGCAAAGCATAATATTCAAGGCCAACGCCATTGTCTCGATAATTATAATGGCACGTTTTGATTTGTCATCCCGGGTGACTGACATAATTTGGATTATCGTGATAATCACAGCCATGATAATGAATACGAAGTAAAGAACGGGACGTTGTTGGGGATACAATACAACAGCGATGATGCTTATAAGCTGAACTAAAATGTTTAGACCCGTTAAACGGGCAAATAGTCCGTTATTAAGTTTAATCAAGACAGTCAACGAAACAATGCGCACGACGCCGATTTTCCTTCTTTGGAAGTACACTAATAACAACAACACAGCAGGCAATATATACAATGACCCACGTTTGATCAGGGAAAGGCTGTCAAAAGCTATTAAGACTAATATTGTTACTACGGCAAAGGCCACAATAACAATGGGTAGGTGCTTAAGCGCATTGGTCAGAGAATATCGCGTTGGAACACCATTATTCATGACGTACTAATCTGCCTTGAGTACTTTCGAATCAAGATATATATGAGCACTAAACAGTGAGCAGTTAACCAACTTAAGCCAACACCATTCAACCCAATAAGTGGAAGCAAGGCGTAGGAACCCACAAGCGAAATAGAAGTGATAACAGCATTGAATGTTATTACTTCCTTCATCTTCATGTCGATTGCCAGCGTGGAAAGATACAAATAATTAAAAGTCATTGGAAGAGAAGATATCGCCAATAATTTCAGGACATCATATCCGTAAAATGAATATTCGGATCCAAATATGGACAAAATCTTATCTCCCCATAAAAACACGATGATTATGAGGGGAACTAAGATTAAAATAGAGAGCTTCAATTCGCGTCTGAAAACCCCTTGTTTTATAGCAACTTGTCGCGAACCTTCAGCTAATACAGTCCATGCAGAAGAAACAGGGATATTAACGAGTATGTTAGCCAATGCCCAAGACATATAGAAATAAGCATTTTGCTCAGTCCCCAAAATGTTAACGACCAAAAGTGGTACTATCAACGCCGTAGCAGAATTTAGAAAGCTACCTACACCGCTTTTGAACGAAAAGGCTCCTATGGTACCGATCACATCCTTTTCTATTCTAAAACGAATAAACCTATTACCCATGAAACGTGGAATTATAAAAACCAAACCGATAAAAACCGAGGTTCCGATACCAATTATCCAGGACAGGGTTAGGCTTCCGTGGAAAGCAACAGGAATGAGAAACAGCGGGATGAAGCGTACTGAACCGGCAATCGTAGATTGAAGGAGCGTGAACTCGGTTCTTGAAACGGCAATATAAATGCGATGAAACAATAGATGGAGACTAGTAACAAGTGCAAGGATAATAAAAACGAGTCCCATGACTGGGGAATAGAAGGATGATTGCAATCCTTTTGCCCACAAGGGCATACCAATAACAAACACAAACGAAAAAACAAATGTACTGACAAGAACGAAAGAAACGGTTGATTCAATAAGACGTCGCGGAATATTCTTAAACTGATCGAAGAAACGAAGGAGCCCATATTCAAAACCGAACGTTGATATAGCAACCACGAGAGAGGCTGCAGAGATGACGGCTGTCGCGATTCCCACATCAGATGCAGAATGGGTTTGGGTTGCTACAATCCAGAATAAAAACCCCGCCCCCATCCTGATAAGCGCACTGGCAAAGATATCTACTGTACTACGATGTTTTATCAGAAGCCTAATTCGCGACGCAAAAAAACTAAATAATCGTTGAACCTGTACTGCTACCAAATAATCTCGCAAACTGAGGTTAACCTTGTTTCTGTATTATAAACTTGTATTTACCATTTGGCTCATTTGGAATATGATCACAGAAATTGATATGAATATGGATTCCTGATCCGGTATGGTGTTTAAGCACACCCAAGAGTTTATTAGTATCAACATCTGTATAATTATTATTTTTCACAATACTAACAGTCAGTTCATTGTGCGCTTCCTGAACTAGTTGGTATTGTTTGACCTCACGATCTTTAAACATTAAAGTTACCGCTGGCCCGGCAATCGTAACTCCGTTTGAAAATTTTATAATGTCCGTAGTTCGCCCTTCGATTGATTTCAATAATGGAAGACTGCGACCACAGGCACAAGGTTGATTACTCATGATGCCAATATCGCCTACCTCATATCTAATGAAAGGCATAGCGTAATTATGAAGATCAGTGACGACAATCCGGCCAGATTCCCCCGGCGGACTCGTATTACCCTTGACATCCAGAATCTCCATAATGGCTTTCTCTACGGTGATATGGAAACCTTGATGTAGTTCACACTCCATTGCCTGGCCGCCACCGTCGTAGGCACCATATTGATCAAACACTTTGCAGCCGAACTGGCTTTCAATGGCTTCTCTGTGGTTCGGCAATAACATCTCGGCCGTGGTAAATATTGCCTTAGGTTTTATCGTGTCTATGTTTGTATGTTTTAGGTAGTCTGCCATTGTATATATTGCCGACGGATAACCGCGCAGGAAATCAGGTTTATAAGAGGCGAGTCTAGTGGCATATGAAGATAGGATCTCTTTATTCAGGTGAACAGCCGATAATGGCAGGTTTCTTTCGACTGCCGATCTCATTCTGGTGAACATAGACGGTGATTGCCCTGGGATTAACGAAGAACCGGCCAAGGTAGCCCTTTTGTCACCAAAACCGTAACCAGCCCAGCTCCAACCTCTATACATACTAGCCCAATTAATTGATGAAACGTCTTTAGAGATATAGTAACGCAAAGGTTCCCCGGTTGAACCACCGGTGGCGTTGGGGATAGGTTTGTGACTATCGAAGTCAGCCGCCTTCAATTCATCGAAGTGGGTCCTGATATCCTCCTTTGTTAAAACTGGAAGCTTAGACAAATCTTCAGTTGTTTGAATATCGGACGGCATCAAACCTAAGTTGCTAAAAAGTTTCTTGTAGTATGGTGCTTTATTATAGGCGTGGGTTATGAGAGTTCGTAATTTCCGATCCTGTAGATCTTTAAGTTGCTCAGGGGACCACCACTGGGTCTTTTGTAACCAGTGGAAGTACTTTATCACAGATGTTTGAAATATCAAATCTCCAAGAGGGTACACGATATTTTCTGCAATAATTGGGTACATTAGAAGCTTGTCTCTTCCATTGTCTTGATTATTCGATCACATGCGCCACATGGAAAAGAATTAGCCAAGTGTTTTTGAGGTTGAAATTCAATAACACTGGCAACGATGATTTCAGCATTAGTGCCTGCCAGAGTATTCCAGCCCGTATCCACGGTTTCCACCCATTCAGTGGTATCTCTCAAAGTGATACACGGAACCCCTAATATATACGCTTCCTTCTGAACTCCCCCTGAATCAGTCAGCACTTTACTAGCATGGTTTAGAAGTTTTGTAAACTCTAAATAACCCAATGGTTCAGTCAATTTAACCTTTGATGCGAGTTTTTCATAGAGGCCAAAATGTTTTAACTGTTTGGTGGTCCGGGGATGAAGCGGCAATACTAGTGTTTCGTCGAGTTGGCAGAAGGCTTCCACGATGTTTGCCAGATTCTCTTTGACATCTGTATTGCTCGCGCGATGAACGGTTGCCAGAAGATATTCTTTACTCTTGAGGTGTAACCTTTCCAAAATATCTGAGCTCTCAGCCCGGATTCTAGCGTATAGAGAGGCATCTACCATGACGTCTCCGGTAAGATGCACCCCTTGCGCAATCCCTTCTTTGTGAAGATTATCAATCGCTGTCTGGGTGGGGCAGAAGAGGAGGTCTGAGCAATGGTCGGTCAATACCCGGTTGATCTCCTCCGGCATTGACTTATCAAAACTCCTGAGGCCAGCTTCGATGTGACCTATTTTAATCTGCATTTTTGAAGCAGCCAGGGCACCGGCCAGGGTAGAGTTGGTATCACCATAGACGAGAACCATATCCGGTTTTTCTAAATCCAGGATTTCCTCGATCTTTTTGAGCATGTCTCCGGTTTGAGCCCCATGGGTTCCCGATCCAACTCCCAGGTAATAGTCAGGCTCCGGGATTTCCAGTTCCTCAAAAAATATCTTATTCATCAGGTAGTCATAGTGTTGGCCGGTATGGATCAGTTTTTCCGTAAAATGCTTGTGCAGCTCTTTTGATAGAGGAGCATATTTAATAAACTGGGGACGGGCTCCGATTACAGATATGGTTTTCAACTGCCTGCGCTACCTCTAAAAGAGTTCCCAGCGGCGGCTTCGAAATAATTCATCATGAACTGCGTGACATCGATCTTATTCTGGATGAGTCGGTCTTTTCTTTCCTTCCAAATTGGTTTTAAATCCGTCATCTGAAGAAGTTCTACTGCCTTAGAAATTGCTTGATCCGGATCACAAACGGAATAAATCAAACCGTACTTATTCTCGAGTTCGATGAAATTGCTCATATCATTGGGACCCACGAATGAATTATAGCGAATTGCCGGTGTCCCCAGGACGGCGGCTTCAGTTGTCATTGTTTGAGTATCACCAATGAGCAGCGTCGCATAATACATCAGATCGAGTATTTTCTCCGGGGAAACTGTCATTTTATATTGCTCGAATTCCTGGGGCAAAGGGGTTTCTGAAGTAATAATCACCCTGCCGTATTTGTTCAGTTCTTCTACGAGTCGCTTCTTATATTGCATATTGAAGCCGTGTTGTCCAACGTCGTGGTTGGCACCCCAGGCTACGAAACGCATAATGATAAGCTTGTCATTCTCATTCAGTCCCAGTTCTTCAAGTACCGTTGGATCGGGTTTAAAATAGTTGGGGTGAAGATACGCCAGTTCATGGTATCCGTTGTAGCGTACTTGTTTCTTGCCCAATTCTTTGTTGAAGCATGCGGGAGTGCAGATTACATTAGCGAAGGGATGAGTGATTGAATTACCCAGTCCGCCGCATTCGCTGTCGTTGAAGATTATCGATTTAGCTCCAATCAATCTGGCCACGTGGGCAGCGCAGGGGTTGCCAATCCCCGTGAGGATATCGGGGCGGAATTTTCTGGCGATGGCATAAATGCTCAGGTCACGTCCAATCCACTCCCGGATAAGATTGAGTTTGCCCGGGCGAATCTTCCCGATCACTGTGTGTTTGATGCCATACGCCTTTAGTAGATGAACGGCGACATCCTTGTCTCTGGCGGTGACCAGGATCTCATGGCCTTTTTTCTCCATTTCCCGGATGAAATTCTTGTAGAAATGGACGTGCGCCGGATGGCCTATATCGACCATGATCCTCATCGGCGGCGGCTCCCAATCAGCCGCCAGATGAACAACCTCACTAATAACCCCGACACCTTGGGGATATACTTGTGGTACCTGATCTTGGACCGTTCTTTGCCGTACCTGGCGGGCATGGGAACATCCATTATCCGCATTTTATAGGCACTCATTTTTACCAGCATGTCATTGCAGTAGCCGTACCAGGGGTAAACATCATCCAGGTTGATCTTCTTCAGCGCCTCATTGGTGATGGCGGTGTAGCCGTTTTGCGGATCCTGAATGCTCCGGTTGCCCGCGGCGATGCGGGTGAGCCAGGTGAGCAGGAAGTTGCCCAGGCGGCGCCAGGGGCTCATGCCTTTTTGAAAACCGGACTTGGATAGTCTATCTCCTTTGGTGTAATCGGCAACATCAAAAAATATCGGGGCTAGTAAAGCTGATAAATTATCGGGGTCCATCTGGTTGTCACCCGCCATGACCACGGCGATATCCATGTTGTCGTCCAGGGCATTTTTGTAGCCGGATATGATGGCTCCGCCAACTCCTTTGTTCACCGGGTGATTGATGAGTTTGACGCGGCCGTTGGTGAAGGCGGAAACGATTTCAGCGGTACGATCACTGCTGCCGTCGTTGACCACATAGACCTTATCGAAATATTCCGGGATCGACTTGATGGTGTCGGCGATCAGGTTTTCTTCGTTATAGGCCGGCACCACCGCCGCGACCGTCTTACCGTTATACATGGCTGACCTTGAAGAATCCCCTGATGGATTGAGCAATGGTATCGATTTGGTTTTGGGTGAGTTCCGGGTACATGGGTAGTGACAATACTTCATTCTGCGCTTGTTCAGCTATTGGGAAATCACCGATTTGGTAACCGTACTCTTTCATGGCTACCTGTAAATGGAGAGACAACGGATAGTACACAGCGGTTTGGATACCTCTGTCTGTGAGGAACATTTGAAGATTACCACGATCCAGATTGGACAGACGAATAGTGTAGTAGTTCCACGCCTGTCCTTCAGATATTGACGGCAGAGAAATCAGACCTTCAATGTCATGAAGAGCTGATGAGTAAATTGATGCAACTTTTTGCCGCTTCGAAATCCACTCGGGTAGGTGTTTGAGTTTCACTCTCAATATTGCTGCCTGTAATGCATCAAGACGACTATTAAAGCCGGATTCTTCATGATAGTAGGCTTTCTTTGCGCCATGTTTTCTGAGAGAACGAACCCTTTCGGCAATTACTGGATTATTGGTAACTACCATACCACCGTCACCATAGGCTCCCAGGTTCTTTGATGGGAAGAAACTTAAGCACCCGGCATCGCCAATGGATCCGACTTTAGTTCCACTGTATTCCGCACCAAGGGATTGTGCACAATCTTCAACAACCTTCAATCCATGTTTCTGGGCGATATCCATTATGGAATTCATATTGCATGGGTGGCCATAGAGATGGACTGGGAGAATGGCTTTTGTCTTTGGTGTTATCGCTGCTTCTAAAAGATAGTGATCCATATTGCATGTCACAGGATTGATGTCAACAAAAACCGGCCTCGCTCCACAATGAACGATAGCTTCAACTGTGGCAAAGAACGTAAATGGAGTGGTAATAACCTCGTCTCCAGGGCCGATATCACAGGCTAATAACGAAAGATGAAGAGCATCTGTACCTGAAGCAACTCCGATGGCATACTTGGTATCCAGGTACGTGGCGATTTCACTTTCAAAACTTTCGACTTCTGGTCCTAAAATAAATTGACCGCTATCAAGTACCCGCTTTATAGCTTCATTTATTTCAGCTCGAATCGGTTGTAACTGTGCAATCGGATCAAATATCGGAATGGTCATTAGATCATGACCTCTACGATTATGCCATCTTCACCGACCGAATGCTGATATTTGACCCCGCATATTGAACATGTCTCTTGATTTGTTTTAAAGCTAAGACGATTACCGCACGCACAAACCCACCCATGTTGAATAGCAGGATTACCAAAAACCAAGGCATACGCGGGTATATTCTTAGTGATTACCGCACCGGCACCTATAAAAGCATACTCACCGATCGTGTGCCCGCAGACAATTGTAGCATTGGCACCGATGGTGGCGCCTTGCTTGATCAGAGTTTTGGTGTACTGACCGTTACGATCAATATCACTGCGGGGAGTATTTACATTGGTAAAGACACAGGACGGGCCGCAAAAAACGTCATTCTCCAGAGTAACGCCAGCATACACTGATACATTGTTTTGAATCTTTACCCGACTACCGATAATAACGCCCTCGCCGATAAATACATTCTGACCGATATTACAATTCCGACCGACGACAGCACCTGGCATAACGTGACAGAAATGCCAGATTTTAGTCCCTTTTCCGATGACTACGCCGGGATCAATATAGCTTGAATTATGGACGTAAAATTCATTAGTCGAATCTGACAATTTTACCCTCGTTCTCTAGCGAAGATTGGGCCGCAGCTAGGATTTTGAGTGTTGCAAGACCATTGTGACCATCAGTCAAAGGTTGTTGCCGGGTAGAGATACAATCAAGAAAATGCTGGCATTCGCTCTTTAAAGGTTCGATAGACTCAATCTCAACAACCTGGCCGCCGTTCTTTTGGGGGACTGGTATGCCAGTACTCCAGTCAATATGTTCGCGATAAATTGTGAGTTTGTGATCAGTGGCCAGATCGTCAAAAACCGCCATACCTTTACTGCCAACGGCCACCAGGCGTTGTTCTTTGTAGGGGTGCAGCCAACTAACAAAAATGTGGCCACGGATATCAGAGGGGAAACTCAGATTGGTAACAGTTACATCGGCAATATCGTGATTTAAGTAATTGCCACCGTGACAGGAAACCGACTGTGGGGTTTCCCCGGCAAGACTTAACATAACGTCTATATCATGAGGGGCAAAACTCCACAAGATATTTTCTTCAGTTCGGAATTTACCCAGATTAAGACGGTTGGAGTAAATGTATTGAAGCTTTCCTAACTCACCAGTTTTCAGTAGTTCTTGGAGTTTAACAATGGCGGGATGATAGCGCAGTAGATGGCCGACCATTAAAATTGCGGATTTCGCTGAAGCGAGCTCAACAAGCTGCTTTCCTTCATCGACGGTTAAAGCCAGTGGTTTTTCAACAAACACGTCCTTACCACTAGCTAGCACCTGACTTGCCATGGCGAAATGAGTGACCGCTGGTGTGGCTATGACCACTCCTTTGACAAGTGGATCATTAATTACATCTTTGATATCAGCAAACGTATTAACTTCAGGATAATTCGCCTTTGCCTGTTTAAGGTTTAGGGGGCTACAATCAACTACCGATCTCAATGCCCCTAAAGAGGCGAAATTTCGCACCAAATTCTTGCCCCAATACCCGCAACCAACAACGGCAATATTCGCCTCAGACATCTGAATCCATGCAGCCGATATATTCTTGGAAACCAGATTCCCCTAATCTCATTATTGTTGTGTTATTCAGGCCGCGGGTGGCTCCACGTGTATCAAAAATCAACTGGGCATTATCGGCGATCCAACCATAGTTGAAACACGAGTGATTGGCAGCGATGATTACGCAATCCGCTTCGTGCAGGGTTTCTTTGGTAAGTTCAACCGAAGATATCCCACCACCAGATTGTATCGATGTAATATAGGGATCATGGTAACTAACTTGGGCACCTTTATGACAAAGCACCTCTATAATTTTTAAAACAGGGGATTCACGTTCATCGGCCACATCGGGTTTATAGGCGATACCCAAAATTAAGATCTTGGCACCTTTTAATGATTTGTTGAAAGCGTTAAGGGCATCCATAATGCGGTAGACTACATAAAATGGCATATGTTCATTCGTGGCAGCGGCGAGTTCGATAAAACGCATGTGATAATCATATTCTCGAGCTTTGGCTGCCAGATAATACGGGTCCAGGGGAATACAATGTCCACCAACTCCCGGACCTGGTAAGAATTTCATAAAGCCGAATGGCTTAGTTGCGGCCGCATCGATAACTTCCCAAACCGAGGTTTTCATGTGGTCACAAAGTTGGGCTAGTTCATTGACTAAAGCAATGTTCACGCTTCGGAAAACGTTTTCAAACAGCTTGGTCATTTCTGCTACTTCCGGGGAAGATACTGGAACCAAACTGTCGGCTACTTTTCTATATAGTTTACAAGCCCGTTTTGTTGCGGCTTGATTAATTCCTCCGACAACCTTAGGGGTGTTTTTAATATTGAACTTTTTACTATTTGGATCCACGCGTTCTGGGGAGAACGCGAGGTAGAAATCCCTGCCGTGGACTTTCCCGGAACTTTCCAGCATCGGAAGAACAACATCACGAGTAGTACCCGGGTAGGTAGTGGACTCCAGGATGACCAATTGCCCTTTTGTTAACCGCGGAGCGATCTCCTTGGTGACGGCAACGATATATGAAATATCCGGCTCTTTTGTATTTGTAAGAGGGGTGGGGACGCAAATGCACATGGCGTCCACACCGGTGATGGAATCAAAATTGGTGCTGGCTTTCATCCGGCCTTGGTTGACAACCTCAAGAAGGCGGGGAGAGGAAACGTCATCAATATATGAAACCCCGAGGTTGACCTTATCGACTCGTTCTACCGAACGGTCGATGCCGACGACGCTGAGCCCTGCTTCGGCAAAGGCCACAGCTAGGGGCAGGCCAACGTATCCAAGACCGATTATCGCAACTGACTGATCGTTTCTGTTCACAGCAATACATCCGATTCAAGTTAAGATGGTGGATATACCTATGGCGAAAGGGATTTCGCCTAATTTAAATTATTAAACTGCCTCTATAAACGGGAAATAAACACGTGACCCCAGCGTTCCGAGGTCTGTAACCGGAAAAATCCTTTATCTTCTCCCAATCTGGAATATGATTTACGTTAACCTCGTTATAGTATACTCTGTTTTAATTCTTTTATTTTACCGTTACTGATTTGGCAAGGTTCCGGGGTTTATCCGGATTCAAACCACGAGCTAAAGCCGAGTAATAAGCAAATAACTGCAGAGGAATGATACTTACAAGACCGAAATACAGAGGATCCACAGTGGGAATCTCGATCCATTTATCAAAAATGGGATCACATTGATCAGACACCCCAATAATATAGGCACCGCGAGATTTAGCCTCGTTAACATTAGTGATTACGTCTTGAAAAGTATGGTCATGGGGACAGATAGCCATGAAGGGTGTTCCCTCTTCGACCAAGGCCAGAGTGCCATGTTTTAGTTCACCGGCCGGCATGCCTTCTGAGTGGACGTAGGCGATCTCCTTGAGCTTCAGAGCGGCTTCGGTGGCGATGTGGAGATTGGAACCGCGGGCGATGAAATAGCATTTATCGCAATGCTGTTGTTCGTAAGCCAGGGCTTCAATATTTGTATTGTTGTGCAAGATATTCTCTTCTATGAGGTCAGCTACCTCTCTCAAATAATTTGTCACACTTTCCAATTCTCCAATCATTGCGTGACTTAGCAGGTAGAATATAACAAGTTCAGCAGTAAATGATTTGGTGGCAGCCACACTTGTTTCCGGCCCACAATTGAGGTGCAGCACATGGTCGCTCAAGCGGCTCAGTTGAGTATTTGGACGATTGACAATGGATACAATCTTGGCACCTTGTTGGCGAGCAGCTCGAACACCCTCGATAATATCAGCCGTCTCGCCACTTTGAGATACCGCGATCACCAACGTGCCATCAGTTATGGAATCTGTGTAGTACATGAATTCCGAGCCAATAATGACATCGCTGAACCTTTTGCCCACCTTTGAAAAAAGATATCGTCCCAGCAACGCGGCATGCCTTGATGTACCACAGGCCGTAAAAATCACTTGTTCAGCGTTTTGTATGAGGGTTGCTATTTGATTTAGTTGGTGAAAATTTTGAAGCAAGGCTTGGCTGATAGCCCATGGCTGTTCAATGATTTCTTTGTACATGAAATATGGGTATTCAGTAGCATTAGTTTGTTGCCATTTAGATTCAACAATCTCTAGAGGTTTTATGATCTGCTGGTTCCATTGGTCATAAACTTTGACTTCCTTTGCGGAGATGACCGCTACTTCTCCATGATCGAGTACCATAAACTGGGAACATGCTCCAGAAAACGAGATAACATCACTGGCAGCATAATTCCCTGCATCGCCAATTCCAATCAACAAAGGCATATCCTTACAGCAAGCTACGATAATATCCGGATTGGATTCGGTAATTACCAGAAATGCATATGGTCCCTGAAGTTGCCCGGCGGTTCTTTGGGCTGCCATTGATAAAGTAAGCCCTTCTCGAAGATGATCCGCGATCAAGTGGGGTATGACCTCGGTATCCGTATCTGAAACAAATCTATGTCTGCCAGATAACAGTGTTCTCAGTTCTGTGGCATTTTCTATGACGCCGTTGTGAACAACAGCAACTCCGCCTAAGCAATCAAGTTGAGGATGAGCATTGAGTTCAGTTGCTCTGCCGTGAGTAGCCCATCGTACGTGACCAATCCCAACCTGACCTTTGAGTTGAGACAGGTTTTGTTTTGACTCGACATCTTTTAAGTGACCGATTGCTTTTCGGGATGTAATCTTATTATTGTGTAAGGTGGCCAATCCTGCTGAATCGTATCCACGATATTCAAGTAGCTTCAGGCCCTGCAAAATTTTGGGGGCTGCGGGTTCGTGCCCACAATAGCCGGTCAAACCGCACATAACAAATCCTTACTCTGGATTTTGTACACTATCCACTCAATAAATAACTGCTATCCGAAACCTCGTTGAAGAAATATTCTGAAGGGTATCATGTCACCTCTTACCAAATTCTTACCAAGTATATTTTTAAAGCTAAATTAAAGCAAATCTATAAATTCTATAAATATAAAACATATCAATCTTAGTCATCCTCGATTGTGATAAAATGATAACAAGAAATGGTGTTGAAACAGCGTCTTTTTGGCAGTTCAGGTATCAGAAGGCTCGCCGATGACGGGCTGAGCAGTATTGCATTTAATGCGGGAATAGCGATTGGTGAAAGATATAAGCAAGTTGTTGTTGGCGGAGACACTCGGCTTTCAACTAAACATTTAAAAAGTTGTCTGTTCAATGGCCTAAATTTGTCCGGTGATGCCGTAATCCATGACGCTGGGATGATACCAACGCCCACGCTAGCTTACGCCGCTAGACGTTTCGATGTAGGGCTGATGGTTACGGCTTCTCACAATCCACCAGAGTACAATGGCATTAAATTTTGGAACCCAGACGGTGCCGCCTTCAACGATGAACAAGAAATCCAGATTGAATCCAGGATTCATGTGCTAGAAACGTTGTTTGATAGTAAAAACATTAAACTAACTTTGGTGAAACAATTTCCCGATGCAGTTGATCAACACATCGAAAGGATCCTATACGATTTTAACGGCAACTTAGCTGGACTTAAAATTGTTATTGATTGTGGGGGTGGTGCGGCCTCAGTGATTACTCCTGAACTTTTACAGCTGATGGGGGCAACACCATATCAGCTGTATTGTAAACCGAAGCCTTACTTTCCCAGGGCAAGTGAACCAACGAATGAAAGTCTCAAAGACCTTAAGCAAAAGATATTAGAAACCCGTTCAACGATAGGTTTAGCCCATGACGGCGATGCCGACAGATTGGTTGTACTAACTGATGAAGGGGTTTTAGTTCCTGGCGACAAGCTATTTATCATCCTGGCACGTCAGTTAAAAGTTCAAGAAGTTGTGACGGCCATTGATGCTTCAATGATTATTGAGGAATCTGGATTGAAAGTTAAGCGTACACGGGTTGGTGACAGTGCTATTTCAGCTGAGCTAAAAATTTCCGGTAGCGGGTTTGGCGGCGAACCATGTGGAGCTTGGATTTTCCCAAAAGTTTCCCTCTGTCCTGATGGAATCTACGCTGCCGCTATGGTTGCGGCAATCGCGAGTGATCAAAATATAGCCAAATTGGTCAACGACATTCCTTCTTACCCCATTTTTCGCGGTACTATCAAGTTGGATAGACACCCTGATCTTCTTGATATCGAGAAGAGTCTGATGCAGTTTGAGCCGAACAGTATTGAGCGAACAGACGGAATTAGATTCAATCTGCAAAACGGGTGGTTATTAGTCAGGCTTTCTGGTACAGAACCGGTTATCAGATTGACCGTAGAATCAAAAAGTGCGATGGAAGCCAAAACTATCTTTGAAAAAGCCGAATATATACTAAAAATGGCTTGTGCATAAATTACCTTCCCATCTATGCGCGAAATACTCCCGAAAACCATTTTATAAAAGCCGGACCGTGCCAATCGAATGATAACCGATCATCATCTAACAGTTTTTCCAAGAGGGCGCTTGTATGGGTTTTTCTCACAAGCTTGTCAAGTTGACTATCACCGGTATGTTGGAGAAATTTTCTAGCCAACTGTCCCACAAACATATCTCGCTGTAAACGATTACGCCAGGTATATTCGTATTTTTTTAGGTCTCGATCTAGCAACTTGTTTTGGGGAATTGCTTCTTTTAGAATGTCTGCCGCGATATCTGCACATAGAAGGCCATAGTATATCCCACCTCCACTAGTGGTCTTCACTTGACCGGCAGCATCGCCGATTACCAATACACGATCACCATAGGTTTTTCTCAGTGATTTCAAGGGGATGGGACGGCAAACGGGCTTTTCAAAAGGAATCTGGGTGCCGTTATCCTCATTAATACGCGTTAACAGTCGATGCATATGCTCCATCGGGTGGTGTCGTACTATCATGCCTAATTTGGCGTGGCGGGTTGAAGTAGGAACCATCCAGGCAAAAAAACCTGGGGCTAAGCTATTACCCAGGTAGACATCCACGTCAGTGATGTTGACATCCTCAACTTCAAGCTGAACTCCGATAGCAAAATCCCTAACGGTACCTAATCCCAACATAGAGGTAAATCTTTGGTTTAGACCCGAAGCGATCACCACCGTTTTGGCGCTGATTTCTTGTTGTTTATCCTCTTGGGACGTTTTAATTACCACACGGTCGGCAAAGATCTGGATATTTTCTGCAATCATTCCCAGTTTTAGCTGCACCCCGGCATTCATAGCTTTTTGCATTAGTGCTTGATCAAAAATAGTACGATCAACAACTACTGCTTGAGTATCACGGCGCTTTACGTGTGCAATTTCGCCCGAGGGTGAATGAATCCTGGCACTATTGAAACGGTTGATTATCAAATCCTGGTTTAATCCAAACTCATTAAAACAATGTGGGCTTATGAGCCCGGTACAACACACTGATTCTCCCATCATTTTGCGCTTTTCAATAAGTATAACGGTGCGATTTTGCCGCGCTAACCTCCATGCCAAACGGCTGCCTGCCGGTCCGGCTCCAATTATGATCACGTCAGCGATATCGGAGTTCAACATCTGTAATGAGGTTTAATTCCTCTCGGATTCAAAGGCACGTGTTTCTTCCATTCTGATTATCTCATAGCCTTTACGCTGCAATTGATCCAACGTCCAAGAAAGAACGTCAGCATCTTCCCCGGGTTTAGAAGCCACAACAACTGTTGATGGTGGACTAAGACGGGTTACAAGTGAATCGATAGCTTTAGTCAGTGGATGTGTGGTGGTTGCCAAACGAATAGCCTTTTTTTCAAAGTCCAGCAGTGCTTTTAAGCCGCTAAAATTCGAAGAGGTATATTGTTCCAGTAGATTGACACTGCGGTTTAGTGTCGTGATTTCAGCCGGTTGAAGTCGCCGTTTGACCACTGGCAAAGTTCTAATATTATTGATAAGGCTCAATAATCGACGCAGTATTAATTCAGGATTCTCGGTATCAGTTACAAGAATAACGCCGTCTCTATTATAAAAGGCCAGTGCTGTTGGAACTGCGTCTTGAGCCAAGGTTATGGCCGCAGAGATGAGGTTAAAACCAAGATCGTCAACTTCCTGAGGATCAGTGACATCAAAATTTGCCAAGATAGCGGTTGATTGACCACCGGAGCGGGCATATTCTTTGGAAATAGTATCCTTCAACTTCAAACTATGTTTCCAGTCAATGTCCTTTAGTCGGTCACCGGGTTGATATCGACGGCTTCCAATATAATCCATTCCTCTACCAGGTTTGGTATTTCCCGACAAAGGTGCGAGACCAACAAGACCAGTGCCTATCCCTCCAGAAAGATACTGTAACGCCAATTGTCGAGCGTAACGAGCACGGGGAATGATTTTTACTTGCACCGGTTGGACAGACCGGTGACATTGCACCAGTCCCAATAAATCAGATACTACCAAATGGAAAATTGGCTGAAGCGGCCCGGAAAGAGGTGGTTGGTTTATATTCATCACGATACTTGCCCGATCGTTGAGAATAAAACAACTAGGCTCAATTCTGAGCCAATCTGGTTCAGGAAAGATGCAGGCGAAAAATTTACGCCCGATTAAATTGTGGACTGTAACGTCAACTTGCTTTTCACTTCCAGCCAACAAACGAATCATCGGACCAGTTAATTTAATAGAGTCCTTTCTCGCAATTAACAATGCACGCCACAGCGCAAAAAGCACCACTAAAGCGAATATCGTGGTGACAAGGAACACCACAGCATTCCCGATCACAACTGCTGTTAAATAAAATGCTGCAATAACTAGGATTAACATAAATGAGGATTGTGTAAGTCGAGAACCCATTCTGCGGTTGTTTGGTCGAATGGTGACATTAAGCTGGCCCAAGTCAAATAGCACTGTATAGATAGACGGTAAGCTGAGGAGAATGGCTAAAAGGACATTAACTGTTAGCGGTTGTGTGAGAAATGATAATTGCAGCTGTATCGTCGTCTGATCGGGCATGATAATTTGAAATGCAGCCGTTAAAGAAATTGGTAAAATAACCATTGTTCCCAAGTTTATGGCGGTGATGGACCATGATCTTTTGTCAACGAACAACTTAAGACCCTGACCGACTAAAAGCACTGCAGCAAACGAAGCAAAGGGCGAAGGAGCCATCAGGGCAGTGAAGCTGAGAATGACCAATAACCAGACGCGCATGAATGATACCAGCATCAAATACCCTTCACTATACTAAACTTTTGGCACCGGAATATCGCCTAAGATCTCTTGAATTAACTTATCTGGCGTTTGGCCATCGGCTTCTGCCTCAGGTTTAAGGTGTAATCGGTGGTGCAATGCAGGTATCGCCAGTTGTTTAATATCGTCAGGAATTACATAGTCGCGCTCAAGAACCAGTGCCAGTGACCTTGAAGCATTCATGAGAGCGATGCTACCGCGTGTACTGGGGGCAATCAGAATATCAGGATGTTGTCGTAAACGGTGAAGAATATTGATGATATAGTGTCGAATACTATCAGCTAACCGCACCGATGTCATTTCTTGATGCAGGGCTATTACTTGATTTTCATTGACCACCGGGGAGACCTGAATATCGTTGATCCGATCGATATTTTTAAGTACCTCATCTTCTTCTTCGAAGTTTGGTTGACCACTCCAGCCCCGCAAGATAAAACGGTCTGCCTGAACATCGGACAGTACTGACGTGCCTGAACCTCCAAACGGCACCTGGCTGGCAACAACCATAAAGGGAGAAGGAAGATGGTGGGTAAAACCCTCTACCGTAACCTGATGTTCCTGCATTGCTTCAAGTAAAGCTGATTGAGTGCGAGGTGAAAGCCGGTTGAGTTCGTCTACCATGACGATATTGGCCATAATAGGACCCGGTTTAAATTCACCTTCACCTTCTTTCTCAGGACGATAGAGGTAAAACCCGGTGATATCTGAGGGCAACATATCTGAAGTACCTTGGATACGTTTGAATTCGCCTCCTAAAAGACGGGCAAAGGTATGGGTTAAAAGGGTTTTCGCCGTTCCAGGTAAACCCTCGATTAGTAAGTGACCCCGGCTAATCATTGCTAAAAGCAATAACTGCTTGACCTCTGAACGGTATAAAACCACCTGGTCGAGACCGTCCATAAGTTGTTTGATGATTTCAGACGAATTCTTGGACATGAAAAATCCTTTCGGTAGAGTTTAAATTTTCCGAATTGGCCACAATAGCATCATTACAGCGCCGATAACAGCAATTATTAACAGGATGGTCCCGGTAGGGGTAACCAACCATTGTCTGAGATTATGCAGTAAAACCTGGGCCAGTACCAATTCATTTGAAGGGAGCAGTGACTGATCGATAAAAAAGCCATTTTCTCCCAAACCAGCGATATTACCCAGCAGAATGGAATTGTCACCAAGGTTTTGATTTGAATTTATAAAAACACTTGGGTCGCTAATAAGAATAAGTTGTCCGTTGCCTTGGTGGTACCGAGCGATAACAGGATAAGGACCAAACTCTTCGCCATTATCCCATTTCCCGTTGTTATTGGCATCACTAAAACTCATAGATGATGACCACGCAATAACATCCTGTTCGCTTACACCAATTAGGCTGGTGGGGTGATTAAACACTAGTTCAGTAATGTCTGCTGTTACCGGATCAGTGGCAAAACGCACAATAATGGGCAACCAACGATTTGTGTGACAAATTACCGGGTCCAGCAGAGGCGTATTCGCGAAACGTACTTCTAAACCGAGCTGGCTCAGCAGAAGATTACCATGGCCGAAATCATCAGCGAGTATCAAAATTCCACCGTCATTGATAAAGTCATCAAGTATTTTGAGATCATTTGTCGAAATTTCCTGATAGGGTATTACCATCAGCACTTTGTCCGTATAGGGGGGTGAAATATCCATTAGCGATTTTGTCTTTGTGATCTCTATTGTTTCGAATTCACTTTTAAGACCATTCCAATATGGATTGTCGGCTTGAAAATCACCGTTAGGCGGTACCAGGTAAACCACAATGCCAAGCGTGATTGTTACTAGTAGAGTGAGCAGTGAAAGAAATCTACGAAGGTCCAATTTTGTGGTCTCTCTGCATAGATTTCAGTAATTGTTCCGTCCTCAGGAGAGTGGGTTGACCGGGTTCTAATTTGGAATACATCATTATCTCTGCTAAAACGGTCAATTCGGTGAATACAGAAGTTAGTGATGGGAGCCGTTTGGACACAAAACCCATGTATTCTCTAAGGGTGTCACTTGGACGAATAAATATTCCGGTCAAGGTTTGTGCCAACTGACGGGCTGAGAGATACATTCTTAATATACTATTCTTGAGGCCATCGCCATTAATCGGTGATGCCTCGGTGGCTATCAATGAAAATGCCGGATTCGATGCTGTCACGGCTATTTTATGACGAGTAACCCCGGTGTTTCTTGAACGCGTTATGCCTGCAACGGCTAGAATGATTATCAACACAAATATCAAGGCACTACTGATAGGATTTACGACTACGATTTTTTCCTGAAATTCGAGTGGGGAATACCAGATTTCCGATGGATTTATTTGAACTTCAAGGGTCTGCGAACCAAACAGTATTAAATTTATTGGTAACTCCAATACACCTTTGAAGCGACCAGTAGAGTCACTTCTGACACTAATACTCTTGCCTGCATATGAAAGTTCAATACTGGCCTCAGAAACGTCTCCAATATCCCCGGAAATCCTTCCAGCAATATTGAGCGTTCCAGGGATCAGGAAAAACCCTGGAATATCTATACTGACCTCTAACGGAAGTTGGGTAACGGGCATGTTAACGTTGACTGAAGTCCCAGCATAACGTCTCTCTGGTACCACAGATATAGAAAGAAGAGACATATCCAATTTTATAGTTTCGGGTGGCGTGATATTCAATACAAACGAATCAACCGCGGTTGTGGTCCCGATCAATTGACCGTTAAGAAACACTTTGATGTTACGTAATTGATCAGGAGCTTCAGTCGATAACGTTCCAATTAGCTCAAAAACGAACCCGGGATGCAACTCCTTGGGCAAATTGACGGCTAATTGGGTGTCATAATATTCAATTTCAATACCAATTGGCAGACTGTAGGCGATGCGATATATGTCGGTGTCTACATCTAGCGGCTGGTAACTCGCTTGTATGGTCATAACAGGAGCATAAGAATAGGGGACAGCAATGGCAACTTCATATGTCCCGTCAGGTCCAGTAGTGGTGCGGTAAACTTGGCTGCTTATATCAATAGTGATTTGTCGACCGCCAAGGTTGTCATCTCCGGCACTTAAGCGGCCGAAAACCTTGATGCTGTCACCTACAAATACCTTTGAAGGTGAAACGGTTAAACTGAGTTCCGTTACCACGAGGTTTGCTTGGGCGTAGGAGTTTAGAGCCGCCAATTGTTCTCTCAGTAGTGCCAAACGGTCGATGGCACCCTGAAGGCGATCTGTTGAATCAAGGAGTGCTTGATACGCTTGATGAAGACTGTTAGATCCAGAAAGCACTGCTATATTCAACAAGACACCGATTGATTCATTGACCACCCTTATCTCAGCAGGTATATAAGATATTTGCGTCAATTTGACCGCAGCGGAATTAAGAGAACTGGCAGCATTAGAAGGGTCATTCTCTGTGATGAAACGACTTGCCAGATCCAGTAAATCCTCCGCCTGACTAAGTGCTTCGGAAAGCTCCAAGCTCAATGAGCTGAAACGGTCAAACAATCCAAGTAATTCCGAGTTAGCGTTAGCTGATTGCAGGTCTTTTATAACCAAATCTATATCATGGTAATTGCCGCTTATCAGTAGTTCTAGAACACCGGTATAAGCCGAAACCAAGCTACTGAGATCGTATTCCAGAGTGGCGACTGCCGGATCCTGATGAGGTATATGCTGGGGTCCGGAATCAACCTTAACGCAACCGGATAAAGCCCCTAAAGTTACGACCAAACTCAGCAGGAAGGTAAATACCACCGTTGCCGTTGGTCGATGACGGTGGTGACTCATACTAATATGGCCACGACTTTCTGAAGAACAATGACCATGAAACCAGCGAATAATGCCAGACTGACAATATTCAAGGAACGTCTGGATTTATTATTTAGGTGGACATAAAGTTCAGTGATGATCAAGGCCTCAATAATAAACAGGGTGTAATATACATCAAGTTGTTGCTGTCCAAACCCGGCCAGTATCACTAACGTCGCCATGAGGGTAACTGATACAGTTAAGATATAATTGTTGAAAATTTTCATTTAAGCATTTCAATGATTACATCGTACTTTCGGGCATTACCACCTTCGCTGGAAATCATTACCGGGCGGTTCCAGGCTGCGGCAGAAACCGCCGCAGCCACTGAAGCCGGAGCACTACCAAGTACCTGGTCTGTTCGATCATTTATACGTTCGTGTTTCAATTGAGAAAAGCTAACTTTAATAACATCATTTTGACTAGAAACCATTACCGTATCAGCGATGCCCAAAGAACCATTGAAAAAGGATGTGAGAATTGCACCAACCATACTGCCATCCGCTTCAAGTCCCGTCTCCATTGTTGCCATCGCAACCGTGCCCGGTGTACTAACCAACAGTCCGATATCTTGTAATTCTGGTCCGTAACGCACAATCAGACGGTTAGACAACGGTCGTTTCAGTGTTTCCGCCGTTGGGTTTGTTGCCAAAGGGATAAGAGCCTTGCTCTTACCGCTGGTATAACTTGGCGGTATATAGATGGCTTTGGTCGATACTGCTAATTCTTCGAACAATACGCCGAGGTTTTCACCACCAGTTTCAAAAAGCAACTGGCTAAATTCTGGCGATAGTTTGGGGATACTTTTTGACAGCGCTAATAATATGAAGGAAATGATTAAAAGAGAGAGACCAAACGCTGTAAACCAGGTGAGTTCCAAGATGAAATAGGATGATGCAGAAATAAGGATACCAGCAATAAATAACGACCAACCTGCCCATATATAAGGATTAAGTTTGGAGTTCAAGTCCACCCCTCATTAATTTGAAGTATCTAAGGGGCTATTGTAATTGAAATGCCCATCAATTAGAAACTTGTGTATTTGTTACCCTAACACTTTATGACTTCGCTCGAGTCAACGAGATAAGGCATGACCTATTTTCGACGCCAAATTTTGAGGCGTAGAAGCTGGAATAGTATTACGATCAAAACCCCGTTCAATATATAAATTACATATGTCATTAAACTGTTTGATTTCATTTTGTCAGCGTGTAAATCGATCGATGATTCTGGTATTGGAGGAGTGGGGGATTCGGTGTCGATCACGCCATTTGGAAGAACGATGAAAGTGGCATTGAGATTGTTTATTTGAACTTTATGAAATCCTGGTGAATCTGGGGTAATGATAAAGTCAACGCGCTGTGTTTCATTCGGAACGAGATAAACTGATTTTGAGGTCAATAATATGTCATCGAGATAAAGCTTAAGCTCAGAATTCCCAGCGGCCGTTCCTGAATTGGTAATATCAGTGCTAACTGTAATCGAACCATTAACACGCGCTTCAATTGAAGATAGGACCAATCTAGAAACGGTGATATTAGGCTCCCCAGTGATTATGGGATTCGTCGCTGAAGGTATTGTAACAGGGGGTTCGGGTTCTAGAACTATAGGAACCGGCGTTGTAGGAGGGGGTGGTGAGGCAGCGATTAAGTCGATGGTTCCAAAATCTTGAGATGGAGGTAAATAAGAACTTACGTCAAACCACACAACCATCTGGACTTTGGCTTGGATCAATTCACCCCTCAAGGTGTAATGACCCAGTGGATAACTGGAAGAAAAGGTGATGCTAACGGTTTCAGATGCCTGAACCGATTGTCCAGCTTTAGTCGGGAATCCTCCAAGACCAACGGTATAGTTACTGTCCAAAATATAGCTGGTGCCATTTTCGTGAATGGCTACGATCCGTCCCGATACAATGGCATTACCAGGAGAAAAAGGCAAATCCTTGATGCATATCGCGGTTCCGGTAACGGTAACATCAAATGTTTGATTCGTTAGGACTTGGCTTTTAGATACAAAAGAATGGTATTCAACGCTGAAATAGTCGAACGGATTTAATGCATGAACTGGTTGGATTGGAAACCCTGTCAAGCACAACATTAGGCCAGAGCCCAGCACCTCCAGTACAATACGAAAAGAACGGGAAGTCCAATAGCGTTTTGGAGTTACCATCTCCGCCTCTATTCCTTAGGGGCAAATATAAGGAAGTAATACTTTCGACTCAATAGCAGGAATGCAATGGCAATCGCAAGAACAACTAAGATGACGATACCTATTGGCAACCATGAGAATCCGTCAGGTTCGATATTTTCATTTCCTTCTATGATGTTGAAAGTAAAAGTAAGGCTTCCAACCCTTGCTATGTAATTTCCGGGAGTGGTTTGGGTAGATGTAAGTTTGACGACCTCGCTACTTCCTGGATTAACAACGGTCTGTTTGGTGTTTGCAGACAGATTATTTATCAAGAGCTCGGTTTCGTACGTGCCCGCTACGTCTCCGACGTTAGAAACGACAAATTCGACATTAATTGTTTTTCCACCGTCGGCAGTGTCAACCAAATCAAACCGTAAATCAGTTACTTCAAATGTCGCAGGTGAACCTATGGTGGTAAACGTGTGTCCTTCAGAAGTGCTTTTGTTGCCAACCCCATCAGAAGAACTAACACTGAGAGTGTAAGTAGTTGCTGGTTTTAGTCCTGATAGAGCAACTGAATGAGCAGTCACCAGGGCCGTGTCAGTAACGTTTAACGTTCCTGGGCTGTAGTTTACAATACTGGTAGCCCTCTCGTTTGTTGTCCACGTGACCACCGCGCTTGTTTTGGTGATATTGATAACTTGGACGCCACTCATTACTGGAGGAGTTTCGTCAACCAAGAGGACAAAATTAGCCACAACAGTTTTATCTTGGTTCATTGAGACACTGGTAGTAGCATTTTTGGCAGCAGTGACATCTCCAGTCCAGCTATCGAACCGCCAGCCTTCAGCGGGAACTGCAGAAATTGTAACATCACTATTTTCAGCATACTGATGACTACCAACCGAGGGGTTCACGGTGCCTTGGCCCGTGATTTGCATAGTGAGGTTATAGGTCGGACCTGGAGGAAGCTCCAAAAAACTGGCTGTAATAGTTTTATTTGAATCCAGCAATATCGAGGTATTTGGTGATGACGGATCGACCACACCACCACTCCAGCTATCGAAAACCCAACCAGAGGATGCGGTTGCCGAAATATCAACTGTCGTATTTTCGTTATAAGTATGATATCCAGCCGACGGGCTGGTTGAACCACTGCCTGAAATCTGGATTGTCAGAGAGAAAGTTGGGATGGGTGTAGTGGCTGAAAGATCGAGTGAGGTGATACCTCCAGGGCTGAGACTACTGCTGCCAGCACTGAGACCATTAACAAAAAAGGAAATACTGTTGCCGGCTTGATCACCCTCGATTGTATTAATAGTAAGGCTGTAGGTGCCCCCACTAGTACTGCCGCTGCCAGCTTCACGGCCGTTCATTTGAGCGGAGACACCGGTGCCGTCGGGGGCCGCTGATCCATCGAGAGATACACTGCCATAGTATTGTTCAGCGATAGGAGGTATCGCCTGAACCACATGTGTTGGGAGTAACAACCCCACAAGTAGGAAGAGAAAAATGCTTCTAACGAGTAGCTTCATTTTTAAATCCTTAAGCATATTTTGTGTCTGATATTCAACATAATATTAACAACCTTTTAATTTAACCTAAAACTAAAGTGTCCGGTGCTGTCATTTGAATCCAATATGCCTTGCCTTCGACCATTTCTGTTAATCCACCCTGAGGGGCTCCAGGTATAGTGGTGAAATAACTCCAGGATAATGTAGCGGCATCGTAGGCCCAAACCGTCCGTACATTTTCAAGTATGCCATTTAAAATGGAACCGGTTGATGCATTTGAGGGTGTTTTTGGAATGGAAATAAGATTCCATCCTGTTACAAGCCCGATACTAAATGGATATGAGGGCTCTGTTCCTGTGATAGTAAATATTGCTGGCGTATTGAGTTGGATCCAGTACCCCCGCCCAAGTTCCATTGAGGTAAGTCCACCTTGCGGAGCACCGGAGATAGTCGTGTAATATGACCAGGTCATCGTCACGGCGTTATAGGTCCAAACCGTTCGTAAATCACTTAATATACTGCCTAAAACATCTCCAGTTGCCGTAGAAGCTGGCATTACTGGTAAGCCGAAAAGGTTCCAACCATCTGAGATATTTGATACCACGGTTTGCGTCGTTGAAGTATATGCCAGGAGAGGGAATGTACCCTGAAGAAGATCTACCAGGAATTGTGCATCAAGGGTTCCGGTGCCTCGGGTATACCAAATCTCGTATATACCGCCGTCTAGAACCACACACGGCAACCCAATACTACCCCAAGGACTGGAAACTGGACCACTAAGAACCGGATCGACGGCGACATCCCAATTTTCTCCGTCGGGAGAGGTGGCATATCCAATAACAGTACTTGTTTGGGATACCAAGGCTCGCAAGTCATCGATTTGATTTACCAGGAGATCATCAAGACCTGAAATGAAAAGTTCGAAATCCTCAGCACTGAAAGAATCCCATAAATCTGATAATTGCGGTTTTAGCGCTAAAACAATATCCAATAAGGTAGAGATATCGTCGCCTACTAGGTTTGTCTCGAGTCGGGTAAACCACATCTCGTATACACCATTATTTATGATTACACTGGGTGTAGCTATGCTATTCCAAATGCCACTCGTTTCCGAGATAACGTATGGGTTCTCTATCACCCAATTTTGTCCGTCGATTGAAGTAGCGTATCCGATAACCATTGAGGTTCCATCGAGCAATTGGAGAAACTCGGTAATGCCATATGACGAAAGATTGGCTATAATTTCATCTAGATCTGTATCAGTAAGATCGGTAAGGGCGTGAGAGTACCACATCTGGTATTCCGTTGAAGAAGTTTTAACAACACTCCCAGCAGCTGTGCTATCCCAGATGCCAGTTGTTGATGGATGTATAACGTCGTCTGCCTGCGGGGTCCATATGATTCCATCCGTAGAGGTGGCATATCCTATCATGGTGCGCGTACTTCCCAGAAGTTCAAGGGTGGCATTTTTGATGGTACCCGAATCACCAAGTTGAACTAGCAATGTCTGAAATTCCGATTTGCTTAGATTTGAAGTCCCATGAGTAAACCAAATCTCGTAATCGTTGTCAGCATTCTTGACTACTCTGGGTCCGGCAACTGCATTCCATAAAGTATTACCCAATGAATAAACTTCATCATCAACAACTGTCCAATCGATTCCGTTTGAAGAAGTGGCATATCCAACTACTGTTGTGAAGTTTTCGATAAGGTTCCAAAGTGTGTCAAAATCTGAACTTTGAGCCATGATCACAAGTTCCTGAATCAATCCCGGCAAGTCTAAAGCTGCAAGGTCTTCCAGTATTTGGGAAGTGAGAAGAGGTTTCAAACTATCTATCAAAGCAAATAGATCCAGAGATGTCTTCACATGGGTATACCACATCTCATAATCGTTAGGGCCGTTCTTGACAACCCAGCTATCGAGGGCATATGTCTCAGCTTGAGCCCCGTCGGTAAGGTTAACGATGCTGGACGTGGGGAAGAACTGTTCAAATGCCGTAACACCAATTCCTGGCACGGAAAGGGAAATAGGGGTTTGATCGTTATCATCGTTGGCAATGGTTATAGTAGCGACTTCGGCATGAGCCAAGTTGGGTGACAGCAAAACAGGCGACAATAGTTGAGTCATCAAAGAAACAAGACCCACTAAAACAATCAATCTCAATTTCATCCAAGTACCCCATTACCGGATTACGGTATATTGGCGATTATAATACACCCCTTTCATCAACAAACAAAGCCTATCTTTTTCCAATGGTTCGACTGGAGTATTCAGCAAGCGCTTTATCTATTTCGATTCTTCCAAAATCCGGCCATAGAGTGTCAGTAAAATATAATTCAGCGAAGGCGGCTTGCCACAATAAAAAATTACTAAGGCGTTGTTCGCCTCCGGTGCGAATTATAAGATCTACATCAGGTAAATCTTTGGTGGATAAGTAGCTTTCAAAACTGACCTCATCGATAGCTTTTACTGAAATATGATCTTGAATCATTTGTTTGGTAGCATTGATAATTTCGGTTCGGCTGCCGTAGTCGAAGGCTACATTAACTATGGTTCCGGTATTGGATTGGGTTTTTTCGATCATATTGTTGATACCCTTGCGAAGAAACAGGGGAAGTTTATCCTGTTGCCCCAGATGGCGAATTATAATGTTATGATCGTAAAATTCTTTTGAAAGTTCGTTTAATCCGATTTCCAATAGTTTTAGCAGGCCGGTGATTTCATCTTTGGGGCGTTTCCAATTTTCGGTGGAGAAGGAAAAAATAGTTATGCATGGTACGCCTAATTCACTGAGATAAATAATAGCCTCTCGTGCGGTGGCAAAACCCGCCTGGTGTCCTTCTAGCCGGCTGAGGCTGCGTTTTATAGCCCATCGACCATTGCCATCCATAATAATTCCGATATGGCGAGGTAGATTTATGGGTGTGATTGAAATCATAGTCTTGATATACTATTGTTTTTGTCACCTGATAGCAAAATTTTAACCATGAAAAACCTTGACTATTGCTCAAGCTAGGCCAGAATGAATTGATTTATACGTATCCCGTCAAAAACCGCGATTGAGGTGGCAATTCAATGAAAGGCCCACGGCAGACATACGACAAAGCCCTGAGGTCATCGGGACACAACCCAAGATAGGAAGAGGTGGTTTGCAGATCATCGTGGCCCATCAGGGTCTGAACATCGGTTACTGCTGCTCTGGCGTCAAGCAGTGTTTCGGCAAGTGCGCAAATCCTCCCGTGGCAGTCAGTAGGCACTCTGACTAATCTTCAGTACTCGGGCCTTTCGTCGATGACAGGCGCGATGCTATTTGGCTGATGGCAGTAATGTGACAGTAATCTTGCTGGGAATAGCCACCACGGCTAATAACTGTTGAACTGATATCGGTAAATGCAATGTACCTTTTGCTAGCTTTTCATTCAAAGTACCAAGAATCACATCAAACAATTTGAGGGTAAATAGCGTTTCGCCCCGCTTCCGAAGTTCCCGGATAATTTCAGTTTCGGGCCGATTATGTTCGCGTGATATTTTAGAGATCGAAATGATGTGAACATCATCCGGCAGACCTCCTTTGCTTACACAGACCATGATTGTGCCGAAGGTATTTTGCCTCATGGTACGCCTTGTTATGCGCTCTTTTTCGAAAGCATCCTCTCGCCAGATAGGTCCAGCAATTGCCGAAAACAGCCCTTTGACCATGAATCCACCTACTCCACCCACCATATTCCCCTCAATAGATACACATTGGGCTCCATGCTCACTCGATACTGCCTCTTCCTTGTGGCGCATTAGCCGGGCGGCCAAGTTCTGCAATATTATTACGTCCGCCTCCCGAGCCATGCGGTCTGCACCGGTAGCTAAAAAGTCCTCCAGTCCTTGATACGCGGATCCACGCTCTCGTAACTGCTCTTTCAGATTCAGTAAATATTGGACGGTTATGCCTTCGGCTGCCATTGTTCCACTTCCTTTAAGAATTTAGCGGCATGCATCGCCAGTGACCCAATAGCAGTTGATTTCGTTTCGTTTTGCCCAAACCATGCGTTAAGGCCCCGGTTGACCATCAATGCGATGGTTCTGACTACAGAACCATCAATGCCATCGCCTCCGTACAGTAATGCCGTGAGTTGCTTCACCCACTGGCTCTCTTTCAAGACAGCCTGGTATTGCCCGATATCCTGGCCGACCTTGATTGATTCCTCTTTCAGGTGATGAACAGTTTCGAGTGCCTCTGCGCACCCGTTCTTTAAGTCTGCACCAACTTGCTGAACTGTAGACCTGGTTGCAGGTACCAGATTTTCGATCTCAAGCCGGACGGCGGCCATTGTGCTTTGGATATAACCCTCTAGGTTTTGTTTGTGCTGCTGTAAATTACCCACCACCGCTTGGAGACTTAATTTCTCGTGTTCACTTTTCACTATAGCCAAGTCTGTTTCTTTCAATATCTGTTGCCGGTTCTTTACCAGCGTTTCAATCCCGAGGCCTTTGCTAAGATGTTTCAATTCCCCGAGCAGGCGTTCCAGCACCTCTGGCCCCTTGATGCCATGGTGCTTGGCGACGGTTTCCAGCTTCTTGTTAATATCGACTAGTGCATCCACCGACAGTCCGGTTTTCTCAAGCTTGGTTGTCTCTGTTTTAAGAGTGGCGAGTGTCTCCTTGGCTTTTTCCGTTTCGATTAGCATCGCTTTGTTACGGTCCAACAGGAGCTTCTCTCGCTGCTCGAGTTCCTGTACCCTTGGTACCAGCCATTTAAATTTGTCGTCCAGCGCTGTAACCTTCAAAGTGAGGTCTTTTCTTTCTGTGCCCAGGTTACCTAGCTTTTCCCCCTCTTCAGTAACTTTAACCGTCAAGGTATTTAGTTCCTGTTTCTTTTCACCGAGCTGTGTGACCTTGTTTTCCAGAGCGGGCAGGGACAGCCCTGATTCCTTTTGAATACCTCGAACCGCGTAAGCAGCCTGGATGAGTTCATTGGCATCGTCCTGGGTTTTGATCGCACTGAGCAGCAACGGCCAGCGTTCCATATCACTTGGGTCCAGACCTAGTTCGTACATCCGTTTGAGGACGGCAATACCTACGGCGGCTTGCCCGGCGGGCAGTTTTAACTTATTAAGGTTGACCGCAAGCTCCCGCAGTGCCTCGATTTGATCGGTCACGTCTGCGGTCTGGGGATAGTCGCCGGCTTTTAACTCAGCGATTCTATTTCCGACGCTTCCCTTACCGACACCGGCCTTGGCGACTATCTGATCAAATGACAAGCCGCACAAGTACAAATAGATCACTAGCAACCGTTTTTTCATGGTCATAGTTTCCATAGTAACCCTCCTTTTAGCTATGATTTACCGTAAACAGGGTAGTAACATTTGAACAACATGCGCACCATTTGGGCGAACTTTGGGCACCTCCTGAACTTCTCTTGACCGTGATTTGGCCGGCAATTGAACAACAATTATTCGCCTCCATTTTCCCAACAACGATTATTTTTTGAAGCCAGAGTGGGGTGAACGGTCGGTGCCAAAACGTTTGAGCTTTTGGATACCCAACTGGTCAACCGGCGAAACGACTTTGCCGTTGACCATGGCCTGGGTAGAGGCTAAATGCACGTAACGGTTAACCATCCCAAGGCTGGTATGACCCAAAATTAGTTGTAGCCGGAATACGTCGCCACATTGGTATAAAAGATAATTTGTGGCGAAGGTATGTCGAAGGAGGTGAGCGTGAAGGCGGGGGACACCTGCCCTCTTACCCCAGCGGATCATAAGCAATTTAACTGCGTTAGGCATCATGTAGTTTCCGTGGATGGTGAGAAAAAAGTATTTATCTTTGGCAGCTAGTGGTTCTGGGCGAAAATGGATAAGCCAGCGCCAGAGCACCTTTTGCGTCAGGGCACCGAAGGGTACGACACGCTCTTTATTGCCTTTGCCTAAAACCTTGCAGTAACCCCCGTCTACATTAACCTCTTCTAGACGCAAACCGCATAGCTCGCTTAGGCGAATACCTGTATCTAGCATCAGAGTCAAGATTGCGATATCTCGGCACCCGGTGAGCGTCATAGGGTCGTGGGCTCTTACCAACAGGTCAATTTCGACACTGCTTAAGGGCTCGACAATTACAAACGGCACTTTGGGCGGTTTGCAGTTGGTGAGGATATTTTCAGAAATATAACCCTCCCGGAAAAGCCAAGAGGAAAAAGCCTTAAGCGACCTAACTTTCCCAGCTACAGAATATGCAGATAGCCCCCGATCTTGCTCCTGCACTACAAACTCTCTCACCGAACTTAGTCCCAGTTGAGATAGGGTGGTGCCGCAACCCCGCGTTTTAAGAAAGTCTAGATAGTCATCGAGAATCGCCGTGTACCATTCGATGGTACGTGGCGATTTTCCCTCGGCTCGATTCGAATGGGCGTAATGAGTGATCAATTTACTGATCTCAATATCAGCCATCTTGTCCTCCATCCATTGACCGTTTTTCGTTCCATTTTTCATTAGATACTTGCCTCCCTTTTTTGAATAGATGTCCAGCAGGCAAGTAGAAGCGGAAAATATTGGTTGGCCTAATAAAAAATCAGGGTGTCATCTTGAATGAAAATAGAAAAACCACCCGATTTTTGGGTGGTTTTTCTTAGCTTTGATTTAGCTATAAAATGGAGGAGAAGTGGTGAGCCGCCTGGGGCTCGAACCCAGCACAACCTGATTAAAAGTCAGGTGCTCTACCAACTGAGCTAGCGGCCCGTGAGGATGAGTTTATCAAAATGCTTCATAACAGTGCAACTGCCAAAGGTGTAATCTCGTTTAGACATGGGATTATCCATAAATCCAGTTATGAACAGTCAGAGATAAAACAGCGCTAGTTGGGAAAGTGGTCGGGGTGGATATTTGAACAATCGACTACTGATGAATCCCGTGATTGAATCGGGAAAGGCGGAGGCCGCTTGCCACTTGATTTAAAAAGTAGCCCTTTTAGCTTTGATACACAAAAGTATCTGTTAGTGATAGAATACGTACCTTCGCGTTATTGAGATCACCACTTGAAAAAATATTTACAAGAAGTATACACTTTCTTTTGGGTCCCATTGATCCTAGGTCTTGTATCTTATGTATTCTTTCAGTTGCGTGATATTTTACTGGGTATCACGGCTCTGGTAAGCCTAAGTGCTATTTACACTCTATTTCGGCTTTACCTGCTCCACCGGAAAGTATGGTTGCTTGGGATACTAGCTTGCGTCGTACTAGCTTTATTTGGTTTCGCTTTTTTACGCACTCCGACCGAAGGTATTTTCATTAACGGCCTAAAAGTTACTTCGGCAACTGTTGTCTTAAACGGAGGTACAGTTCAGCTTAGTTCATCCCCAGCAGTCAACGGTGATTACGTTAAAGGTAAAATAATTACCCTTACGGCTATCCCTGGACCTGGGTATGATTGGATAAGCTGGACCGGTACCGAGCAAGATACCTCGATTATATCTTCCATCACCATTGGGCAGACAAATCAGATACGAGTGACTTTCGAACCACGTGTTGCTCTGATTATCAATAACCAACTTGTTATTGGATCATTTGTTAGATTCGACGAAGGGTCAATTACAATAAACCCGGCACCTGGAGCGGATGGTAAATATTCCAAAGGCCAGTCGCTTAGTTTGACCGCACGGGCAAATTCAGGATATGACTGGTTTAGTTGGGCTGGCACTGTTAACGATACATTCAACCCTTCATCTATCGTGATGAATGGCACAGTTCAAAATGTTAGCGTGGTATTTGAACCTCGATCATTCATTTACATAAATACACAATTGGTGATTGACTCAAGTATCGACTTCCCGCAGGGGACAGTTTTGGTCAATCCAGCTCCCGGAGATGATGGCAAATATGCCTATGGTACAAAGGTGACTATTTCAGCGATACCTTCTCAAGGATATGGTTGGAAGGACTGGTCTGGCACGGGACAAGATACAATTAATCCTACACAGATCACTATCAATAGCGATAAACATATTTCTATCGTATTTGAGCCACATTATTCGCTCAGTGTTGGAGGTCAGGTCTCTACAGGAACAAGTGTTAATGTCATAGGTGGCTCAGTCAATATTAGCCAAACACCAGGTATAGATGGTCTGTATTCCCCAGCGGTTCAAATTAATATTACTGCCGTTCCGACAGAGGGCTACCGTTTTGACCGATGGAGTGGAGATGTGACTGGCACCAATTCGACGATATCGCTAAATATGAATTCAAATAAAAATATCACACCAGTATTTATTAAAACCTTTGCTCTGACAGTGAGTGTCAGCCCCAGTGACGGGGGAACTGTAACAATACCCGGAACGACATCGTACGATACAGGGAGTAAAGTAACAGTTACTGCAACCCCAAAAGAGGGTTACAAGTTTGAACACTGGGAAGGTGACGCATCGGGGATTAATCTTTCAGTGATTATTGACATGAATTCTAATAAAGCAGCAACCGCTGTGTTTACTAAGATTCCTTAATCGATAGTAGTGGTCGGGGTGGACGGATTTGAACCGTCGACCACCTGAACCCCATTCAGGTGCGCTACCAGGCTGCGCTACACCCCGTTTTGAAGCCTAAAGATGTTATCACAGACTACCTGTAACCGCAACCCGCATTGTCCGAAAATCGGAAAACAGGTATAATACGAACGTAAATTGTTCTAAGGACGACTATTTCATGGCTATCAGACCTGTTAATAAACATCCTGACATTGTACTGCGGCAAAAGGCAAAAAAGGTACCCGTGATTGATAAGAGCGTTAAGGTGCTTATTGATGACATGATGGAAACAATGTTTGCCAATAATGGTTGTGGCTTGGCTGCCCCGCAGGTAGGGGTGTCTCTAAGGTGTATTGTCATCGGTATGCCTGAAGAAGAACCGTTTGCTATTATCAATCCGGAGATAGTCAAACGGGTAGGGGAACGTTGCGTTGAAGAAGCGTGTCTTAGCGTTCCCGGACTGGCAGGAGAGGTGAAGCGGTCTATTTCCGTGATTGTGAAAGGTCTTGACAGTCGTGGCAAACCATTCAGAGTTAAAGGCAAAGAATTGCTGGGACAAGCGCTGGAACATGAGATAGATCACTTAAACGGAGTCCTTTTTATTGACCGGGTGGAGTCTCAAGATAAGCTTTATAAAAAAGAGCAACCGGTATCCGGCGCTGCCGAAGCTGTTGATGTCGTTGAAAGAAACGGTGTACCCACAGTTTGAACAGCCGGAAGTTACTGCAATGTGATTTCGACGGCACCTTAAGCGTCGGCGACATTAGTTTTTTGATCTTGGAGAAATACGCTGAAGGTGACTGGCGTGCCGTACTCAAAGATTACCAGGAAGGTAAGATCCCGGTCGGGGATTTCAACAACCGCGCCTTCGCTATGGTCAAAAAAGACCGGCAAGTCTTGGAAAAACTGGTCAGGGACGAAGGTCAATTAAGACCGGGATTGCATAAACTGGTCAGTTACTGTCAGTTACATGACATAACAATGACAGTGGTTTCCAACGGTCTGGACTTCTATATTAAAACGCTGCTGGATCATAACGGCTATGGCCACCTGGATATTACCGCCGCGCGAACCGTATTTACCCCTGCGGGTTTGGACGCCCGTTATTATGATCACCACGGCCGGGAATTGCTTAGTGAATTTAAAGAGTCATACACCAGAAAGTTTATTGGCCAGGGCTACCAGGTATATTATGCAGGTAACGGGCCCTCGGACATTCCCGCTTCCAAGCTGGCTGCACATACCTTCGCAACTGAGTCTTTACTGGATTACTACCAGCGGGAAAAGATGCCTCATACACCGTTCAATGATCTCAATGATATCGTCAAAGGCTTGGAAACGCTGGTTTTGCCGGCCTGAGGCCAAAGACGGCCGTGCCAAGGCGGACTAGATTCGCTCCTTCTTCAATAGCTGTCTGGTATGAATCACTCATTCCCATAGAAAGATAATGGATGTTGGCATCCGGGAAATCTGTTTTCAGTTGATTGTATAAACGGTGAGTTTCCGCAAAACAGGAACGAAGATCACCAGACTCGGGGTGGGGTCCCATGGCCATCAGGCCTTCTAGTCTTACATTCTGAAGCTTAAGAATTGACTCCGCTAAATTCTTTAGATGTTCAGGCAATACGCCGTGTTTAGTTGTTTCGCGGGCGGTGTTCACTTCTATAAGTATCGGCATTATTATCCCGGCAGTCATTGCATGACGGTTGATGGCCTCAGCCAGTTCAAGACTATCGACCGTCTCTATCAGATCAAAAAGCTCAACTGCCTTTTTCACTTTGTTGAGTTGCAGATGCCCGATAAAATGCCAGCGGGCTTTGTCACCGAGACTGTTAATGGCCCCCTCTGCCTCTTGAACATAGTTTTCACCGATTATTTGTATTCCGGCGCTAATGGCGGCCGTGATTTCTTCAGCAGTACGGGTTTTGGCTGCGGCTACAATCGTCACATTAGAGGGTATCTCCGATAGAAGCCCATGGACTTTGTTTTGAATTTGTTGGTACATGAGCGTTATAACAAAGAGTTACCGCAGTTAGGGCAAAACCGCATCCGGGGTCCTACCGGCTGCTTACAGGTTTGGCATATAGGTATAAGAGGAAGACTCTCTATAGCCATGTTTTCCATGGTAGTTTTTAGTTCATTTTCAGTCATTAGACGTGCTGCCACTTCTTCCTTGAGTTGGTCTGCAATCTCAAAGCTTTCATTGCATCCCTGGCAGGTCATATACTGTTTGGAGTGGTATTGTACCGTGGGTACAAAGTACATAGTTAATTTCTGTCTGTGTTGTTCAATGCTGAATATCCGGTCTGTCTTGCAAGCAGGGCACATGGTAACCATGTATCCTAAATGTTCACCATAATTTTTGGTGCCGAATAAAAAAACCATAATTGAGTATGTACACCATCATTCAGTTTGTCAAACCGCACCGCGTTTGTCCTGCCTGCCCCGAGTTAGTACCCGGGAGCGAAGTTGAAGGGTCGCCCTGCTGTCCCGCCTGTCCCGACGAGTCGGGGAGTTAGTACATAGGGAGCCTGTCGATGGCATTCCCTTAATAATACGTTCGCCCTGAGCCTGTCGAAGGGTCTTCATAAGTAAAAATAAACCCGCAAAAGTTCCAAATCCCCATTGACAATACATCTGCGTTACTGTATCATCTGTTCTGTGTATATATTGTTGTTAAGAAGGGTATTTGAATTGTTTGTTCGTTCTGAAAACAACCGGTTGTTTTCGCCGGTTCCCCTTTGTCATTCTACGCCAAAGCGGAGAATCCACCTCGTAGGGGATACTCATGAGCCCGTCCGGTCAGGAAGAGCAAAAAAACATATCCGATATGTTATTGCGAGCCTCCGTAGGAGCCGTGTTTTATACCCAGCGTCAGCCTAGGGTTCAATCTCACCTGAAATCTGCCACCGGAATTGTTGCTTTGAATCAAAACTCCAGGTGTCAAAAAACAGGTATTTGTGTCAAAACAATTCCATTTTCCGTTTGCCCTTTGGTAATTGAAATTTTTTACAATATATTTCTTGTGATTTTGATCTATGGGCTGCGATGCGGCATAGTGTGCTTGCATCCCGATGACTCCATGAGTGGCATATGCTAAAATAACGCGTTACACGGGGGAGTGCCGGAATTGGCAGACGGGCATGACTTAGGATCATGTGTCGAAAGACGTCGGGGTTCAAGTCCCCGCTTCCCCACCAATTTATTACACTCAGATTCGACGAATATCAGGTCATTATGGGAAATACTACGGACAAAATTGAAGCCTACAGACACACCTTAAGAAAGCTTGATAGTTGGCAGCCCTTTCTCATGGCGGAGTCCAGACTCCCGGGTCCCCGAGGCAACCTTGAGTTAGCCCAGGCGGTTTTCCTTGAGGGCAATGCTTCATTGTTTAATGACCTTATCAAATATACTTCTAATGTAGCGCCAGCAAATTCTCCGGAGGAATTCCTTGCTTTTTGCGGTGTTTACGGACAAGGCCGATTCCTTTCCCGTGACAATCTGCCGGCATGGGAAGATTTGAAGGTATTCGCCAGTGATCCCCGGTGGCGAACCAGGGAAGCGGTTGCCATGGCGCTCCAGGCATTTGGCGACCGCGATATGGCAGGACTGCTGGTCAGGATGAAAGAGTGGTCTACCGGAAACCGCTACTTACAGCGTGCGGCGGTAGCGGCATTGTGCGAACCAAGACTCTTGAAGACCGAGTATGAAGTAGTTGAGCTGCTTGAGATACTGGGAGATATAACAAAGTCCATCATCGCATCTAAAGACAGGCGAGAGGATAGTTTCAAAACTCTGCGTCAGGCCTTGGGATATTGCTGGAGCGTTGCGGTCGCCGCATTACCGCAGCAAGGTAAAATCGCGATGGAGCATTGGTTCGCTAGCAAAGATAACGATGTCATGTGGGTGATGAGAGAAAACCTCAAGAAGAACAGATTGATAAAAATGGATGCAGATTGGGTGGAACGATGGTGCCTGGAGTCGGGATGACTGTTTATGAGAAGCTTGCCAATGAGCTTTCAACTATAGGATGCCGTTACGGGATACTTGATGTAAAGCGTGTTACTGAACTCAAAGAAGAACTTTGGAACAGATTTATCGAAGGACAATTTGACGAATCATTTTTTGACCGCAATTTGAAGCGCCTTGATGGTGACCCACCTAAAAATATGCCCGAAGCACGTTCAATCATCATTATTGCCGCGCCTTTGCCCTTTATCCAACTCAGCTTCTCATATCGAGGTAAAATATATTTTGCAGGTATCCCGCCATATTATACGTTTAGTAATAACCTAACCCGAATACGTAAAGCACTTGGAAGAAGTCTAGGGGCAGATGGGCATCGTATAATTGATGCCCGTATCCCTTACAAACTGGCAGCGGTAAGATGTGGCCTCGCTGTATATGGTCAAAACAATCTTACCTATGTTGATGGTATGGGTAGTTTCCACCGTTTAGTGGCCTTTTACTCAACACTAACGGCGCCGGAAGATTTATGGATCCCCTCTCAACTAATGGATGCGTGCGCTGATTGTGGTTTCTGCCGGGGGAATTGTCCTACGGGATGTCTCGTTCCTATGTCAGAAGGTGGACGATTCATTGCCCGTTCGGAAAAATGCATCACTTTATACAATGAGGAACCTGGGACTTTTCCTGAATGGCTAGGTCTCCATTTGCACAATGCTATTATTGGTTGTATGCGTTGCCAGTCAAGTTGTCCGGTGGACCGACCACTGCTTCGTGATATAAAGGTGAGTGAGGTGTTTAACGAACAAGAGACTATGGCAATAATTGAGGCAACTCCCTTTG
Source organism: Dehalogenimonas sp. WBC-2 (assembly GCA_001005265.1). Lineage (NCBI taxonomy): Bacteria > Bacillati > Chloroflexota > Dehalococcoidia > Dehalococcoidales > Dehalococcoidaceae > Dehalogenimonas > Dehalogenimonas sp. WBC-2. Next base: position 828,320 of record CP011392.1, on the reverse strand, counting down.
ATGATTTAAGCCCTGAACTCAAGGAAAAACTCACCAAGTATAATCTGGACACCTATTATAATGTTATTCCGCGTAATTTGAGAGCCATCTTGGAAGGGCAGACGTGATGTCGCTCGCCGATACTGTCATCACTGAGTTGGCAAGACTGGGTTATGGTGCTTGTGTCGTTCCTGTTGAGCGATTAGCCGCACTTGAAGCCGAATATAAAATAATTACCAGCAGAAAAGTATGGCAGAGTTCGCCTCACCTTTCACAGCATAATTTTAACTTTAAACCGCCACAGAATCTTTTAGATGCGAGGTCGGTTTTTGTCGTGGCGGTGCCGGTGACTCCAATCAAACTTGGGTTTACTCACCTTGGCCGACATTATGCTTTTGAAGTACCACCGTTGTCCGCGGATCACGATGATGCTGTGAATGGTATTATTGCTTCTATCCTCAATATTATTTCCGCTCAAGGTTATCGGCTTGCTGAAGCAAATATTCCAACAAAACTATTGGCAAGCCACACCGGTCTGTTGGAGAACGGTTACAATAATATGGGTTATATAGACGGTATGGGCAGTTTCTTTCGTCTTTCAGCTTTTTTTTCCGATATGCCGTCCGGCACGATGGTGTGGGGAGAACACCGGATAAGCCAGAGTTGTGTTGATTGCCGTAATTGCCTTGAGGCTTGTCCTACAGGTTGTCTCCGGCCAGATGGATATGATGTTAGCCACTGCCTGTCATTGTTAAGCAAAGAACCCTCCGATTTCCCCGAATGGGTGCATCAGAAATGGCATAATTCTCTTATAGGTTGCCGTATTTGTCAGCAGGTTTGTCCAATGAACCGGACTCTCTTCAATAACACTGAGACAGCCGCCGAATTTTCTGAAACTGAGACCGAGGCTATTCTGTCAGGAATTACATTTGAAAACCTTACTGTGGTCACCCAGAGGAAACTACGTAATTTTCATCTGGCCGCCTATTACGACATTTTGCCACGTAACTTGCAGCTACTCTTAGGCACTGAACAGGGGAAGAATTGAAAGATAGCGCAGCATTAATCCGTGCCCTTAAGAAAAGCTACCTATTTACAACTTTGTCAGTAGCAGACCTTACTGAATTGGTCAATACAGGTGAGATCAAACAGTTTGCCGCGGGTGAGTATATTTTCTGGGAAAATGGTCCGCCGAAATATTTTTACCTTTTAACTCAGGGAAGGGTAAAAGTGGTCAAACATGGTTCACAGGGACGGGAGACAGTAGTTGCCTTCTTTGGCCCGGGTGAAGTCTTCGGTGAAGTTGCGGTATTTGAAAACAAACCCTATCCGGCTTCCAGTCTGGCGGTGGAAGATGTTGAAGTCATGGTTGTCAGTCTGCAGGTTTTCCATAGTTTTATCCAGCATCACCCGGGTGTGGCCATGACTATGATTGGTATGTTAAGTGCTCGTCTGAGAGAAGCCCAGAGCCGTTTGCATGACCTTTCAGGAGAAAGGGTAGAGCAGCGGCTGGCGCGGACGTTGCAACGGCTGGCGTCCAAATTAGGCCGGGAACTGCCGTTTACCCGACAGGACCTGGCCGATATGTCCGGCACCACGCTGGAAACTACGGTCCGTTTTCTCAGCAGGCTTAAAGAAGGCAAGATCATTACGTCACGCCGTGGTATGGTCATAATTGAGGATGCAACCAAACTTCGGCTGCTGGCTGAGGGACCGCTCTAGTTTGCCCCCTATTATTGATATATATCATACAATTTTTGGTTTTTACGCCATATAATCATCTCATAACTTTAGTGTGAGGTGATATGACTGGTCAATGTCCGGGACAAGACTTTCGCAAACTCAGGCTTGAGCTTCATCGTTGTCCGAAGTGCAAAGCCGGGGTAGAGATATTTTCTGATGAAACTCGGGCGCGCTGTCATAAATGCGGTGAACTGGTTTATCGGGAAACAATGCCATCCTGTATAGAGTGGTGTGCTTCAGTACGACAATGCATGGGTGAGGAACGCTGGCAAACACTGAAGATGGAACCGGAGATGGAGTCTAAATATGCCGATACGTAAGATAGTGTGCATTAACCAAGAGAAGTGCAATGGTTGCGGTGACTGTGTGCCTTCGTGTGCGGAAGGCGCTATCAAAATTATAGATGGCAAAGCTAGGCTAATAAGTGAGACCTATTGTGATGGACTGGGGGCATGTCTGGGTGAATGCCCAATGAATGCCATAACAATAGAAGAACGGGAAGCGCCGGAGTTTGATGAGATATCGGCTATGAAACATTTGGCAGGAACTCAATCGGTACAACCTGTTCACACCTGCCCATCAAGCCAATTGATGTCCTTCAACAGTCTAATGAATTCTGAGGAAAAACGCGTTGAATATGAACCCAATCTGAAGACTCAGGAGTCAGCACTTGAGCACTGGCCGGTTCAACTAACCCTGGTGCCGCCACACGCCCCTTTTTTAAAAGATTCCGACATCTTACTTGCAGCCGACTGCGTTCCCTTTACTTATCCAAATTTTCACCGAGACTTTCTTAAGGGTAAAACTTTGCTTATCGCCTGTCCTAAGCTTGATGACTTCGATGCTCATCTTGCCAAGCTTACCCAAATTTTCAGGCAAGCAAAACCAAAAAGCGTAACAGTGTTGCGCATGGAAGTGCCGTGTTGCGGTGGACTAACGCACATGGTAAGAGAAGCGGCATCAACGGCTGGTATATTTGTTCCGGTTAACGAAGTGACCATAGGTGTCCGTGGTCAAATAAAAGAGACACCATAAATATCAGAATAAACAATAATAGTGCCTATAAAAACTGATCATTTGCAGGCGCTGTATTTTATTTTTATACGACAAGGTTATTGACTATGGTGATTACATAGAATAAACTTAAGTCCTAAATAGGACAATCGGTGGTGGAGTTACGGCTGAGAGTGACTGGACGCTTGGTGGGAGCCAGTTGGTGAAAATGAGGTAAAGGCGGGTCACTCCTTCATAAGGCAGTGAGTAGAAATCAGTAAGGTTTCTACGTATTTAAGATACTGTGGAGGAGAGAGTCATGGAAAAATTTGAACCTGAGATCTTAACTAAACCTCTTCCGCAAATATTGGATGAAATGGACTCCAATATTAGAGCGGCGGCTGAGGCGGCAAAGAAGGCTGAAATTGCAGCCAAAAGTGCCGGGTCGTCTGCCGATGCTGCCACCAAGTCATCCCTAATAGCTGAACAGAGAGCAGAGGATGCTCGTAAAGCTGGAGAACACGCAGCAGAAACTGCCACACGTGCTGCGGCACAAGCGGCTTTTGACGCCAAAGCGGCAGCTGAAGAAGCCTCAAAAAAGGCAGCAATTGCAGATAAAGCGGCAACCGAAGCTTCTCATAAAGCTGAATCTGCCAGCAAAGTTGCAGATGATGCATCTGCCAGAGCTGAAGAAGCTGCTCGGCGTGCAGAAGAAGTGGCTCGTGCTGCTCGATATGCAGCCGAAGAGGCTTCTGCTAAAGCAGAGGAAGTTGCACTTGCTTCTAGAGAAGCCGCAATAGAACTGGCACGGGCAACTGAAGAGAATGCTTTAAGACTCCAGGAATTGGCATTAGCAGCTAAAGACTCTCTTGATGACTCCATGGGACGGGCTATAAAGGCAGCTAAGGATGCTGATACAGCTGCGGGTATAGCCAACGTGGCTGCAAAAAACACCATAGATAATCTAAGTAATGAAACCGCACGTCATGCCGACCAGTCTGGACGTGCCGCTAAATTTGCTGCCAGCCATGCATATCATATAGCTGAAGAAGTAGCTCGCAAATCTGAAACAGCGGAAAGAATCGGGAGTGATGCCGTTGAGGTATCCACCAAAGTAACGGAAGCCATCGCTGGCAAGGTTGAAGAATCAGGACAGGCTGCACTATCTGCTGCGTTGGAGAGTCATAAAATAATAGAGGCGACTAATGCTTCTGCAAAATCAGCTGATAAATCCGGTGATGATGCTATTCATGCAGCGCTTGGCGTATTGCAGGATATGATAAATCGAGCAGAAAGTCTGGGGCAGTCAGCAAAAATTGAGGCTGAAAAAAATGCTTTGAGACTTCAAAACCTTGCGCTTGAAGCTAAAAAATCACTGGAGGCTTCCATAGTTCAGTCTGTAAAAGCCTCTAATGCGGCTGATGCGGCTACAAAATTTGCCGCCGAAGCAGCTCAAAATGCGCGGGAAAATCCAAGTAATGAAACAGTTCGCAAGGCGGATGAAGCCGGACGAGATGCCAAATTGGCAGCCAGTCAAGCCTACCACATGGCTGAAGAAGTGGCACGCAAGACTGAATCTGCTGAAAGAATTGGTCGTGATACGCTTGAAGCTGCTACTAAAGTGTCCGGTGATTTAGCTCAGAAGGTTCAAGAGGCTGGAAAAGCCGCATTAGCTGCAGCCAGTGAAGGTTACAAAGTAACCAATGCCTCTATTTCATCTGCGAACCTGGCTGATAAATCCGGTGATGATGCCATTCATGCTTCCCTCGGTGTTTTACAGGACATGATAAAACGTGCTGAAAACGTCGGTCAATCAGCCCGTGTTGCCGCCGATGAAATATCAAGAGCCGCGCATGATCATGCCGAGCTAGCGGCCAAAAGAGCACAGGAATTGGCTGAAGCTGCAACCAGGGCTGCAAATGAAGCCCTAAGTAAAGCTGAAGAAGCTCTTTTTAAAGCTGTCGTGAAAAGGCTTACCAGTGGTCAATGGATATTTTTATTAATTGTCATCAATCTGGCCATTGTCATGGCCGCAGTTTTACTTGCTACGGCATTGGGCGCTATGCTTTAAATCTGGGAAGAGTAGCTTGCGCCTGAAAAGCAGGGCAAGTATAATTCTAAAGATTCGGAGCCTCTCATTTTGAGGTGAGAGGCTCTGTCTTTGTATGAGGTACTTTAAAAGACATGGAACACTCTCTTTCGCAACTTGAAATTATCCGTCATTCAGCGGCTCACATCCTGGCACAGGCGGTTATTTCAATTTTTCCAAATGCCAAACTCGGCATCGGGCCAGCTATTGACACCGGCTTTTACTATGATTTTGATCTGCCCCGTCCTCTGTTACCGGATGATTTACCTATCATCGAAGCCCGTATGACCGAGATAGTCAAACAGAATCTGCCATTTATCAGGGAAGTAGTTACCAGAGCCCAAGCTGAAAATATTTTTGCTGACCAGCCGTATAAATTGGAACTGATCTCCGAATTACCGGAGAGTGAAGAAATTACAGTGTATAGAAACGGCGATTTCGTAGATTTTTGCCGCGGCCCTCACGTTTCCCATACCGCCCGAGTCAAGGCCTTTAAATTGTTATCCATTGCAGGCGCATATTGGAGAGGCGATGAAAAGCGTCAGATGCTGCAGCGGATTTACGGTACCGCTTTTCCGAACCGGAGCGATCTCGACGAATATCTAACCAGTTTGGCCGAAGCCGAAGCCAGAGATCATCGCCGAATCAACAAACAGCTTAATTTGTTTATAACGCCGGAAGAGGTCGGTGGCGGGCTCGTTATATATGGCCCAAAAGCCGGACGAATACGTACCGCTGTTGAGGAATTCTGGCGCCGGGAACACTATAACAACGGTTACGAATTACTGTATACTCCGCATATCGGACGCTCGACGCTGTGGGAAACTTCTGGTCACCTTCAAAACTACAAAGAAATAATGTACTCTCCGATGGACATCGACGGACAAGATTACTACGTTAAGCCCATGAATTGTCCGTTTCATATCATGTTTTATAAATCCCAGGTCCATTCCTACCGGGATCTTCCGGCCCGATGGGCAGAATTAGGCACGGTGTACCGCTATGAACGAAGCGGGGTCCTTCACGGCCTGCTGCGGGTCAGGGGCTTTACCCAGGACGATGCACACATTATCTGCGCGCCCGATCAGATCGAACACGAAATAAGTGAAGTTCTGCGCTTCTCCTTCCATATGTGGCGCACCTTTGGTTTCACCGATCTTCAGCTCTATTTAGCTACGCGGCCAGAAAAAGCCTTTGGTACGGAGGAACAATGGAAACCTGCCTCCGATGCTTTACGAAGAGTTATGGATGCGCAGGGGATTGATTATAAAATCGATGAGGGTGGAGGAGCTTTTTACGGTCCCAAGATCGATATCAAAGTGCGCGACGCGCTAGGCCGCGAGTGGCAGATGACCACCATCCAATTTGATTTCAACCTACCCGAGCGTTTCGACATGGTTTATATCGGTCAGGACGGGCAAGAACACAGGCCATACATGGTGCATCGCGCTCTGCTAGGTTCATGGGAAAGGTTCTTCGGCCTACTTATAGAACATTACGCCGGTGCTTTCCCCGTATGGCTCCATCCGGTCCAGGTAGCTGTGCTGCCCATCGCCGACCGCCATCTGGAATACGCCGCCAAGATTACCTCTGAACTCAAATCAGCAGGAGTCCGGGTGACGCTGGATGACCGTTCAGAAACGGTCAATCAAAAAATACGCCAGTCCCAAATGGAGAAAATACCTTGCATGCTGGTCATCGGTGATAAAGAAGTAACGAACAACACTGTAGCAGTAAGGCTGCGCACAGGTGAGCAGAAATTTGGCATCTCATACGATCTCTTTAAAGAAAGCTTACTGAAAACGATAGAACAACGCCTCTGTGATTTGCTTCTTTAGATTTGTACTGGTCATCGTAAATATGATATATTTTCCGGTAGTCTTATTTTATCCGGGGAGGTAGCCAGCACATAATTAAAGAACTTCGAATCAATGACAAGATACTGGGCCGGGAGGTTCGGGTTGTCGGAGAAAATGGCGAGCAACTAGGCGTGTTAACAGTAGCACAAGCTAAAGATTTAGCCCGCCGCGGTAATCTTGATCTGGTTGAAGTAGCTCCCACTTCAGTCCCACCTGTGTGTCGACTGATGGACTATGGAAAATATCGCTATGAGCAGACAAAAAAAGAACGAGAGGCCAAAAAAGGCCAAAAATTATCGCTTTTGAAGGAAATCCGTCTTCGCCCAAAGATAGGCATTCATGATTATGAAGCTAAGGTGCGTAGCGTTAGAAAGCAATTAGAAGACGGCGACAAAGTAAAACTGACTATAATGTTCCGTGGACGAGAGATTACTCATTCAGAGTTAGGCATTAAGATATTGAAGCGAGCTGCGGAGGATCTTTCGGATATTGCTTTAGTGGAAGGACAACCGACGCTCCTTGGCTCACGCATACATCTTATGCTGGTTCCCAAGCCGGGCGCCAAACCAAAATCAAAGGAAGGACAAACCGAAAATGCCGAAGATAAAGACGCATAAAGGAGCCCAAAACCGGTTTAAAATCACCGGGTCCGGCAAGCTAATGCGCGTGAAGGGCCCTAAAAGCCATCTGCGCCGCAATAAATCATCCCGCACCCGCCGTCAGTTTGACGAGATGATTCCTGTAGCCAAGGAAGATGTGAAACGCCTGAGCCGCCTCATTCCCTATGGAACACCTTGATTAATAAAGAGTATAAGGAAAAATTATGACACGTATTAAAGGTGGAGTCGCCACTAAAAAACGACATAAAGCAGTACTTGAACTAACAAAGGGTCACCGCGGCCAACGAAATCACAATTTTCGTCGTGCTAAAGAAAGTTTGACTCATGCCTTGTCTTACGCCCACGCCCACCGACGTGACCGCAAGGGAGATTTCCGTCGTTTATGGATCGCCCGTATCAATGCCGCCACCAGATTAAATGGCATGACTTATAGCCAGTTTATTGCTGGTCTGGCTAAAGCCGACGTAACTCTTAACCGTAAGGTGTTAGCAGATTTAGCCATTACCCAACCTGCCGCTTTTGCTGACTTGGTTAAAAAAGCTCAGAACTAGATTATCTTAGAGATAGAACCCCATGCAGCTATATGCTGATGGGGTTTTTGTTATATAATGAGCAAGTTCCGAAAGGAAGCGAGGATAAAGTATATGCGTCTGGGACCAACAGAATTCATTGTTATTCTAGTAATCATTGTAGTATTGTTCTTTTTGTTCAAGAGCCGTAAAAAGGACTAAATAGCTTTAGCTGCTTTATCAGGTATGCTTTGTTTTTTGTCCATCTTGGTATGGCAGTTTCTAAAAATATAATAACTCTAAGACCAAGGGTTTCTCCATCAATTTAAGTGCAATATCAAATTGTACAGGGTAGTGTGCGGTGTTGGTTATTTTCCTGCCAGTGGTATTTTACCGATTTTATTCTGGACTGACATTGAACCAACTTTGTTGTCTGTAATAATTAAACATAATCCATTCCTAAAAGTCATAACTTTAAAATCACCATGATTCAATGTTAGCGCAGGGGAGATCTGATCTGAAGGATGTTTGGCTCAAAATTGTCCAATCCAGTGAGTCCGCTCAGGTCCGAGGAGTAAAAGTGGTTGATAAAGGTGTGGCGTCCCAGGCGGGATTCGAACCCCAAGCCCGCTGCTTACATAGTGCCGTTATTTTCTTCATTAGATTTGCGACCAATAATTCCATTAGCTGTGAGAGGGTCGGTGAATTTGGTGAAGCAGCGGGTTTTATCCCATAGTTTAAACTCCTTTTCGGTTTTTTACCCCAATCTTTTTAAGCATAGCGGCAAGGGTGGCTCCCTGACTGATAATGATATCGGCTTCTAGGAGCTTGTTGATGATCTGCTCCGGCGTGAATGATTTCCTAGGCATCTGTTGCCCTTTAGTATTTTCCAGTCTGACATGCAACTGGACTCGTTTTAGGGGGTCAGGCACCTAGTCTTGCCCCATTTTAAGTACCAGTTAGAGAAAGACTTTTCTGGTTTCTAAACGATCAGAAAGCAGAGGTTCGGCGTTATCAGGAGTATAATAGTCACAGACCACATGTGCTTGAGGAACTCTATCAGCTAAAAAAGGTGATCGGGGACATGAACACTCTAAACCTCGGACCAGACTATCTACCAATTGATGAAAGAAAGAAACTAACAAAACCAAGCATTACTGAAAAGTAAGGAGACAGAAAATGCCCCGGGGAAAAACTGCTACCACATCCCAGTCCCTTGAATATGCCGAGAGCATCATCGACACCGTACGTGAACCCTTGGTTGTTCTGGACCAAGATTTAAGGGTAGTTTCAGCCAGCCGATCCTTCTATGAAGTCTTCAAGGTCATACCCGATGAGACCGTAGGGCAGCTTATATATGACCTTGGAAACCGCCAATGGGATATACCCAGGTTACGGGAATTGCTGGAAACCATCCTTCCCGAAAAAGCAAGCTTTGATGACTTTGAGGTGGAACACGATTTTGTCGGCATTGGCAGACGCACTATGCTGTTAAATGCCCGCAGAATCCCCAGGCCACCGCAGAAGCTAAAAGTTATTCTCTTGGCTATCGAAGATATCACTAATCGCAAGAGCGCGGAAGAATCTTATCTTAGTTTAGCCGCAATCGTTAACACATCTATTGATGGTATTATTGGCAAAACGCTCGAGGGTGAAGTCATTAGTTGGAATAAGGGGGCTGAAAAAATACTGGGTTACACCGAAAAGGAGATGCAGGGGAAAAATATCTCGCGCCTGGCTCCTCCCGGATACAAAAGGGAAATACGTAACCAGCTAAAAAGGCTGGGCACCGGAGAACGGATCCAAAACTTCGAAACCAAACGCGTGCGCAAGGATGGAGTGGTGATTGATATTTCTCTGACCCTTTCATCAATCAGGGACAAGGCCGGAAATATATATGGTGTGTCGGCCATCATGCATGACATAACCGAACAAAAAAAGGCCAAGCAATTATTGACAGTCAGCGAGTACTCCGAGAGCATCATAAACACCGTACGTGAACCGTTAATCGTTCTGGACCAGGATTTACGGGTAGTCATTGTTAGCCGATCCTTCTATGAGTTCTTTAAGGTCAGGCCAGAAGAAACCGTGGGACAACTCATCTATGACCTCGGCAATAAACAGTGGAATATACCAAAGCTAAGGGAACTGCTGGAGACTATCCTGCCCCTAAAAACAACCTTTGATAACTATGAAGTTGAACACAATTTTGCCACCATCGGACGTCGCACGATGTTGCTTAACGCCCGGCAAATCGAACGGGGAATGGGTAAGGAACGAACCATCCTGCTGGCTATTGAGGATGTCACAGAGCGTAAAGAGATAGAGGCTGGCCTCGAAAAGACGCGTAAGGAACTGGAGGTTATTAAAAAGTCCGCAGATGAAACTTGGGAATTCGCCGAGAGTGTTATCAACACTGTGCGTGAGCCTTTGATTTCTCTAGATCAGGACCTCAGGGTAGTTACCGTCAGCCGCTCCTTCTATGAGTTTTTCAAAGTCAAGCCAGAAGAAACCGTGGGACAACTCATCTATGACCTCGGCAATAAACAGTGGAATATCCCAAAGCTAAGGGAACTGCTGGAGACTATCCTGCCCCTAAAAACAACCTTTGATAACTATGAGGTTGAACACAACTTTGCCACCATCGGACGTCGCACAATGTTGCTTAATGCACGTCAAATTGAACGGGGAATGGGTAAGGAACGAACCATCCTGCTGGCTATTGAGGATATCACTAAGCGCAAGGAGATAGAAGAGGGGCTCGAAAAAGCGCATGAAGATTTGACGGAATTGGCTGCCGAATTGGAACGTACTGCCCGTGTAAAATCTGAATTTCTGGCGAATATGTCGCATGAACTCAGAACTCCGCTTAATTCAATCAACGGTTTCTCCGAAGTGTTGTACGATGAAACGTTCGGACCGCTTAACGAAAAGCAGAAGCAATACGTTAATAATGTCTTAACCAGCGGCAAACACCTGCTGCTGTTGATAAACCAAATTTTGGATATGGCCAAGGTTGAAGCCGGCAAAATGAAGCTGTCATTATCCTGCTTACCCATGAAAAACTTGTTAAACGAGATTTCCATGCTGGTAGCGGATATGGTCACTAAAAAGCAGATTGAAATGACACTTGAAATAGCCCATGATCTGCCAGATATTGAGGCGGATGAGCTCAAGGTAAAGGAGATACTCTACAACCTGCTTTCAAATGCAGTCAAGTTCACCCAAGAAGGTGGAAAGATTGGCATGCGGGCCAGGAAAGTTGGTTCTAAAATAGAAATAGTAGTCTGGGACACCGGGGTTGGTATCGCATCTGAAAACATGGGGAAAATATTTGAAGGCTTTTTCCGTGTCGATACCCCATATTCCCGGGTAACCGAGGGCACGGGACTCGGTTTGCCGCTGTCGCAAAAACTGGTTGAACTGCACAGCGGTAAGCTTTCTTTAGAATCAGAGGGGCTGGGCAAAGGCACGCTGGTTCGCTTTACTCTGCCCATCGTATCCAGGAAGGTGGCGTAAGATGGGGAAAAGAGTATTGGTTGTTGATGATAACGAAAACAATCTGACACTAGAAAAAGATCTGCTGGAGGTCGGCGGCTTTGAGGTATTTATAGCTGAGAATGCTGCCGATGGAATTGTCATAGCCAGGAAAGAAAAGCCGGATATTATCGTTATGGACGTGCGGCTTCCCGATATGCGCGGTACCGAGGCGGCGTTGATAATACGCCAGGACAAAGGTACATGTTGTACTCCCATTGTTTTTGTGACCGCCTCTGTAATGGTAGAAGGCAGAGAAGCGATAAGCTCCATAACTAATAGCGGCTTCATAGGCAAGCCCATAAATACGCGCACCTTTGCTAAAGAAATCCTCGGATTTATAAAGTGAGATGGTTGTCATAATGAAAAGCCACAATCAAAAAAAAGACAAGCCGGTTATCCTGGCAGTAGATGATCGACCTCAGAACATTGAATTGCTTGAGGCTTTCCTCATTCCGCAGGGTTATGAAATTATCAAGGCGGCAAACGGTGAGGAAGCTCTGGGAAAGCTTTCGACTAATCAAGTAGACCTTATTCTGTTGGACGTAATGATGCCCGGCATGGATGGATTTGAAGTTATCCGCAGGGTCAGGCAAAGCACCACAAATTGTTTGATTCCCATAATCTTGATTACCGCGTTGCGGGAAACCATAGACAGGGTAAAGGGAATTGAAGCTGGTTGTGATGACTTCATTTCAAAACCGTTTGACAAGATGGAGCTTTTGGCCCGGGTACGGTCTTTACTGAAAGTAAAAGCCTACAATGATTTGATGAATAGTTATCAAGAAGAACTTGAGTCTGAGGTAAGAAAAAGAACCGAGGAATTGAATCGAGCCTTGGAGAGGATTAAAGCAGCTTCACTTGATACAATTTTCCGTCTTTCTATGGCCGCTGAATATAAAAACCATGACAACATACATATCAAACGGGTAAGTAGCTATTGCGTTGCCATAGCGCGCCATATGGGACTAAACACGAATATTATCGAGAGTATTCTTTATGCGGCACCCATGCTTGACCTGGGGAAAATCGGTATACCCGATGCGATAATGTTGAAACCAGTCAAGCTCGACCCATTGGAATGGGAAATAATGAAGCTGCATACAGTCATCGGAGCCAAAATCCTCCATGGTTCAGACGCAGAATTCATAAGTTTAGGGGAGACGATGGCCTTGAGCCACCACGAAAAGTGGGATGGAAGTGGTTATCCAAACAGGCTGAAAGGTAAAGAAATACCAATCGCAGCCCGCATAGCTGCAGTCGCAGATGCATTTGATGCATTAATCTCGAAGCGGCCTTATAAAGAACCATTATCTTTTGAGAAGTCATTGTCCATTATCAAAGAAGGGGAGGGAAGCCATTTTGATCCAGATGTGGTGGACGCTTTCTTCGCAATTCAAGCAGAGATACTGTCTATAACGAAACAAAACGGTGAGGATGATCAACAGGCTTTTGATATTCCAGAACTCAAAGCTCTGCTACGGCAATATTACTTCAGACCAAACCCAAATTGTGATTAAAGAATCGTAGGGTTGTGATAGGGATACCGAAAGTTGAGATGGAGGCCGAGAGGTCCAGATAATGGATAGTTTCTATTTCATGATAACTGCAGTTTTAACCTTGGTACTTGTGGTAACCGGCCTCTATTATTCCATCCAATCAAAGAAACAATTAGAAAAAAGCCTAGCAGAGACCAAAACCGAGATGGCTATGGCCTCACGTCCCCTGCTGGTAATAAGGGCAGTAGTTTATGAAGCAGCAACAACATATGAAGCGCATATCGTATCCGCGCCTAAGTGCATGGCACAATCTGACGGACACCCACTGACTTCCCATTTTTCCCATTTTGAGCTGTTCAATGCTGGCAACAGCCCGGCTATAGGCTTGGAAATCTCCTTGATTGGCTCACAAAAGACAGTCCTGCAAAATGAGACTCTAGGCTTTTTACGCAATAACGAACAGGCGTTAACCTTCGTTCCTACCAATCTCGAGCTACAAGTAACTTATCATCTCGTTTGCGAATATGAAAGTATCCGAAACCGGGTTAGAAAGGTATGGGACCAAACTTGGTTGCCATTTACAGCAATAGAAGGGCCCTCGAAGGGCACAATTAATGTCAATGTAGGGGAATTGGAGTTTAAAGAAGTTTCAGTCCACGAACGCCTTGACGCCTCCAGAAGTAAAGAAAAACCGCACTAAACGCTTGGCTGACTAACTATGAAAGGAATGGACTGCGGCCTACCATCCTGGTGATGAGTTGTAGGGGTGATTGCTGAATTTGGGTTTATCCCGAAGGGCAATGATGAAACGTCTAAGATCGTGTCCCGAGATAGCGCTCGGATCCTGAGTTTTAGAGTTCAGGAAATCGGCAAAATAGCCAACACTAGACATAATCCATCGGATTGTCTTGAGGCTGAATGCCTTCAGCCCCTGGCGTATGTTTTGTAGGCCACCAGCCCAGCCTGCAAGGTCATCACGGCAAAATCACCATGAGAAAGCAGGGGATGGCTAATGTAGAGGGCGATTTGTGGCAAAATCGTCCAAGCAGGGTGTCTTTTTAGTTCGAGGAGTTGTGGCGTCCCAGGCGGGATTCGAACCCACGGCCCGCTGCTTAGAAGGCAGCCGCTCTATCCACTGAGCTACTGGGACACACGATAGATAGTAGCATTGCATTTGCGACACGGTCAAGAAAGCGGACGGCGACGCACAATATTTATTGTAAGTATTGTCAGAATAGCCAACCCTGCAATAAAAGCCCCCCACCACCCCATAACAGAAAGGGCAGTCACTATAATGCCAGCCAGGATGACGCCAATAAATATATGGCGTAGAGCTTCACCAAAAGGGATACCAAAGAGTACTGCAGCAATTGCGCCGGTCCAGGCACCGGTCATCGGGAGAGGCACTGCAACGAAAAGTGTTAACCCCAGATTTTTATAACGTTTTATCAGTCCACTTCGGGCTCTGGTACGGGTTAAGAGCCAATCAAAAAAGCGGTTGAAAAATGGATAACTGCTTAGTACGTATACTAACCAGTTTAGAAAACGTAGTATCAACGGCACAGGCAGAATATTACCAAGAACCGCAAAAAACAATGCACTGTACCACGGAATATCCAACGCATTGATAGCTACCGGGATAGCACCCCGGAGTTCTACTATAGGCAAAGCAGCGATAACAATAACCACAAAGGCTGGTGGTAAGCCAAGGTCAAGAAAATACTGTTGTAAATCCATGTGCCGCCGAGTCTAACAGAGCCTCTATTCAATCGTCAATACGAACGTTTTTCCTTGACAGTAGAAGTATGCACTGTTAGTATAAATGATGCGCCCCAAGCTGGAGAAAAGGCAAAAAATATTGTCTAAAATACTGGATAGCATAGATTCACCTCTTGATTTAAAACCACTTACGGACGCGGACCTTGATCGCCTGGCCAATGAACTCCGGGAAGAGATGATAACACGGGTGACAGCCAATGGCGGGCATCTGGCGTCAAGTTTGGGAGTAGTAGAGTTGACTATTGCTCTGCATAGAGTTTTCAATTGTCCAAAGGATAAAATAGTCTGGGATGTAGGGCATCAGTCATATGCCCATAAATTGTTGACCGGCCGTAGGGAACAGTTTGCTACTTTACGGCAATATGGCGGCATTTCCGGTTTTACTTGCAGAGATGAGAGTCCTTATGACGCTTTTACTACCGGCCATGCCAGCACCTCAATCTCTGCCGCAGTTGGCATGGCCGTGGCTCGGGATGTCGTTGGGGATGATAATCATGTGATTGCTGTTATAGGTGATGGCGCAATTACCGGCGGTATGGCTTTGGAGGCTCTTAATCATGCCGGGCATCTGGGGAAACGGCTCATCGTGGTATTAAATGATAATGGTATGTCTATATCTCCCACCGTCGGGGCTATGTCGCGGCTTTTCAGTCGGGTGAGGTTTGATCGGCGTTACTATCGAGTTAGTGAGAAAAGTCGCCATATTTTGAAGCAGAGCAGCCTCGGCAGCCGATTCTGGGATTTCGGCCAGAAGATCAAAGGCAGCATGAAGAAAATGGTTATGCAAACTACATTGTGGGAAGAATTTGGTTTTGCCTACACCGGTCCTATTGATGGTCATAATATTAGTGAGATAACTGCAGCATTAGAACAGGCAAAAAGTTATACCCATAAACCTGCCCTTATTCATCTGGTAACCACAAAAGGCAAGGGATATCCTCCCGCTGAAAGCGATGCTGTTCATTTCCACGGTATTGCTCCCAAAGGTAGTCCAAAAAAGAATGGCCACAGTCATGAAGCGCCTTCCTACAGCGAAGTGTTTGCCGCTACGATAGAGCGTTTGGCTATGCGCGATCCAAAACTGGTAGTGGTTACCGCAGCCATGCCAGACGGATATAACTTAGGGCATATGCAGCAAGTCATGCCTGAGCGTATTTTTGATGTCGGTATATGTGAGCAGCATGGTGTCACATTTGCCGCAGGGATGGCGGCGGAGGGAATGACACCGGTAGTGGCTATATACTCTACATTCCTGCAACGCGCATTCGACCAGATCATCCATGATGTGGCTTTACCTAAATTGCCGGTAATTTTTGCGTTAGACCGCAGCGGCATTGTAGGTGAAGATGGCAAAACACATCAGGGAATATTCGACCTTTCTTACCTTTCGCTTATTCCCGACCTGATTGTCGCATCTCCCAAGGATGAAAATGAATTGCAACACTTGCTTTATACGGCCACTCGTTGTGGTCGGCCTATGGCTGTAAGATACCCGCGTGGTGCTGGGTTAGGTATTGAAATGGATGATGAACTTCATGAAATACCAATTGGCCAAGCTGAGATATTAAGGCAGGGTGGTGATGTTGTGTTGATTGCCACCGGTGCCAGTGTCTCCGCCTCATTGGGGGCCGCTGACTTGTTGGCTGATAAAGGGCACCGGGTTAGCGTGCTTAATATGCGTTACATTAGCCCGTTAGATGAGAACCTGATAAGAATGCTTGCGAAAGAAAACAAGCATTTCATCACGATTGAAGAAAATGTTCTCAGCGGTGGACTGGGAAGCAAAGTGGCTCTCCTAGTGGAAGAAATGGGCTTTTCTGCTATCTGTTTGAAATGCATCGGTATTCCAGATGAATTCGTTGCCCATGGCACTCAGACTGAGTTGCGCGCAAAATATCACCTTGATGCAGAGGGTATCTGTTTTGAGACTCTCGCTTTTATAGACCAATTAGATACTTCAGTTTTCCGGGAATTACCCCCGGTTCATATTAGTTAGGCTGTATTGACAAGTATTCACCAATAACTCGGAATCAGGAGCTGATATGGACAAGATGACAGTGCGTGATGTCGCCATCAATGGTAAAAAAGTCCTTGTGAGAGTCGATTTTAATGTGCCTTTAAGCAGTGAAGGCGAGATAACTGACGACGGTCGCATCAGGGCAGCCATTCCCACTATAGATTATCTGATGGAGCGTGGAGCCCGTGTGATATTAATGTCCCATATGGGCCGCCCCGATGGAAAAGTCGTACCGGCGCTTAGCCTGAGAGTTGTTGCTGGAAGATTAGCTGAGTTGATGCGGCAGAAAGTCGGATTCGTTGATGCCTGCTCTGGTAAATTGGTCGAACAAGCAGTCGCTGAAATGAATGATGGTGACATACTCCTCCTTGAGAACCTTCGCTTCTGCCCTGAGGAAGAAAGCAATGATCCTGAGTTTGCCAGACGATTAGCCATGTTAGGAGAAGTATTCGTTGATGATGCTTTTGGTACGGCACATCGGAGTCATGCCTCTATTGTCGGCGTGACTAAATACTTGCCTGCTGTAGCTGGTTTATTATTAGAAAAGGAGCTCAATTCTCTTGGTCATATTTTAGAAAATCCAGCCCGACCATTTTGTGTACTTTTCGGTGGCGCTAAGGTATCAGACAAGGTTAAATTGCTAGAAAATGTCATGGATAAAGTTGATACTATATTGGTAGGCGGCGGTATGGCCGCTACTTTTTTAAAGGCTAACAACTATGAAGTTGGCAAATCCTTAGTAGATGAAAACCTGGAACTGGCAGCTAAGCTCATGGCTAAAGCCAAGAAGTATAACATCAAATTACTTTTACCACGTGATGTAGTCGTTACCGGTGATCTAACTCCAGAGGCAAGGGGTGTTTGTGTGCCGATTGAGAGAATCCCGCCTCTCGGGCGTATAGTGGATATCGGTCTGCTCACAATAAGCCTTTTTACCAAGGAATTGGAACGTTGCCGCACTGTTTTCTGGAATGGCCCGATGGGTATTTATGAAATACCTCAGTTCTCAGAAGGCACAAAGGCTGTGGCAGAAGTAATTGGCCGTTTGCATGCTACTACTATAATTGGGGGCGGCTCAACAGCGGAAATTGTGGCTGAATTGAAATTGGCGGACAAAATGAGTTTTGTATCAACAGGTGGTGGTTCGTCAATGTTATTCCTCTCTGGTGAAAAACTGCCTGGTGTTGAGGTGCTTCTTAATAAACCTAAAAATAATAACGGAGGCACATGTTAGTGGTTGACCAACTATCGCTCATGCGGGAGCTATCAATTAAGACAGAAAGCAAGATAGTCATGCTGGTGCTGGATGGTCTTGGGGGATTGCCGCACCCGGATACCGGTAAAACCGAGTTAGAGACGGCGTATACGCCCAATCTGGATACTCTGGCACAAGGAAGTGTCTGCGGGATGACTGACCCTGTAATGCCTGGCATTACCCCCGGTAGCGCCCCTGGTCATCTGAGCCTTTTTGGTTATAACCCGCTGGATTATACTATCGGTCGCGGCGTATTGGAAGCGTTAGGTATAGATTTTGACCTTCGTGACGGTGACGTTGCTGCCCGGGGTAATCTATGCACTATTGATCAAAATGGGATCATTACAGATCGTCGGGCTGGTAGGATTACCACAGACAAAAGCGCTTCTCTGGCTGAACTATTGAACGGCATGCAAATAGGCGGTGTTGAAATATTGGTAGAGCCAGTCAAGGACCATCGGTTGGTAATTGTTTTCCGAGGTGAAGGGCTTTCAGATTCGGTAACTGATTCTGACCCGCAACATGTAGGTTTGAGTCCATCGCTGATTAAGCCCAGGATTGAGAACGCTGATCGGATGGCATACATCGCTAATAAATTTATTGAGAAAGCCACAGAGCTTCTGGCTGGAAAGTATCCGGCCAACGGGTTGTTACTCAGAGGTTTTTCCCATAAATCAAAACTCCACGGCTTTAAGGAGATATATAAGCTCGATGCATGTGCTATCGCCAGCTATCCTATGTATCGTGGTCTCGCCAGAGTAGTGGGCATGACAGTTGTAAAAACAGGACTGACAATAGTTGACGAAATAACTTCTCTCAAAAATAATTATGATAGATACGATTATTTCTTTTTGCATTATAAACCAACTGATACCGCTGGAGAAGACGGTGATTTTGCTCATAAAGTGAAGATGCTGGAATATTTTGATCAGGTACTTCCTCAGTTAACCGCATTGCGGCCGGAGGTTCTGTTGGTTACAGGTGATCATTCGACACCGTCGTCGTTGAGTGGCCACAGTTGGCATCCGGTACCTGCAATGATCTCAGGCCGTTTTTGCAGACCTGATGCTGTAGTTGCATTCAATGAAACAGCCTGTTTGAGTGGTGGACTAGGGCGGTTGCCAGCTTACCATTTGATGCCACTGGCAATGGCTAACGCTATGAAATTGGAGAAATACGGGGCATAAAAATATGATAAATGAAACACGCCCCCGAGTGATTGCGGGCAACTGGAAGATGAATACCACTTTGGATGAGGCGGTTGAACTGGTGAACGAAATGATTTATGAGCTTGACCAGATTGAAAGCGTGGAGAAAGTGATATGTCCACCATTTATATCGCTGGCCAGACTCAAAGAATTATTTATTAACACCAGTATCAAATTAGGAGCACAGGATGTTTACTATCAGGAAAAAGGAGCTTACACCGGCGAAGTTTCCCCACTTATGCTAGCTGACCTGTGCCAATATGTTATTGTCGGGCATTCTGAGCGTCGTCAATATTTCTACGAGACTGATGATATCATTAACAAGAAAATTAAAGTAGCCACCCATTATGGTTTAAAGCCGATAATGTGTGTAGGTGAAAACCTTGAACAAAACAAGTCTGGCAACACTGAGAAGGTCATACGGGAACAAATGACTAAAGGGCTTGCCCACCTGGAATCGCCTAACATGCTGATAGCATATGAACCTATATGGGCTATTGGTACAGGTCTGGCGGCTCAAGGTGAACAGGCAAACCGGGTTATGGCTTTTATCCGTTCTATATATTCTGAAATATTTGGCACTGAAGCAGCCGTCACCATTCCGATTCTCTACGGTGGTAGCGTTAGTGCAGAAAATATAGCTGAATATTTATCCCAACCGGATATTGACGGGGCACTGGTGGGAGGCGCCAGTCTTAAACCGACACAATTCATCAGTATCGTTAAACAAGCAGCACAACCTTATCGCCTCTGAGTCTTTGGATCTATTTTGTTAAGTCTAGATAATTCTGGCAAGCTCATTGCTATCGTTGGTCCCACCGGCAGTGGTAAGAGTGACTTAGCCGTCCGTCTTGCGAAAATCTATGACGGTGAAGTGATAAATGCTGATAGCCGCCAGTTGTATCGTTTTCTGGATATCGGTGTAGCTAAACCTACCATTTCTGACAGGGGAGGGATACCTCACCATCTATTTGACATAATAGACCCTGATAAGGACTTTAATCTTGCGGATTACCAGAAAATTACCCGTGGTTCCATAAAAAATGTTCAATCACAAAATAAATTACCTTTTCTTGTAGGTGGCAGCGGTCTCTATGTTTGGTCTGTTCTTGAAGGTTGGCAGATCCCGCAAGTGCCTCCTAATTGGGAACTGCGGCAAGAAATGGAGGAAATGGCTAAATCCGCTGGCCCTGAGATACTGTATCAACGTTTAGTATCGATTGACCCTGTTGCTGCCGAACAAATCGATTCCCGCAATGTGCGCAGGGTTATTCGCGCCTTGGAAATTGGACTAAGTGGTGGAGTGAAATGCGGTGAATCTCAGCGCAAACAACCTCCGCCATATCACATATTGGTCATTGGTCTTACCGCAGAACGTAAAGCACTCTATGACCGCGTTGACTTGCGTATTGATAAAATGATAGAAAGTGGTCTTGTTGATGAGGTGCGTTCACTTCTTGCCCAAGGTTACGCCCCTGACATTCCAGCGCTAAAAAGTGTTGGCTACAAAGAGGTGATAAGTCATATTACAGGCGAAATGGATCTCACAGAGACCGTTGAGCGAATCAAAGCTGAGACCCACAGATTAATCAGACATCAGAATAATTGGTTCCGCTTGAATGACACTCGTATTCACTGGCTCGATATCCAGCAGAACTATGTTACTAAATGTATTAAGTTGATGGAAGAGTTTCTAAAAGAAGAGAGTAATAAGCATGGATTTTACTAAGGTACAAAGTGCAGGTAATGATTTTGTTTTGGTGGAAGCCACCCGTGTTACAGTCAACTGGCCAAAGCTGGCTATAACGATGTGCGACCGGCATTTTGGTATCGGTGCCGATGGTTTGTTAGTGCTGTTGCCATCAAAAACAGCGCATTTCCGCATGCGTATCTTCAATAGTGACGGCTCCGAATCAGAAGCCTGTGGCAATGGATTGAGATGCCTAGTCAATTATGTTTACACCAAAGGCTTGGCTTGCACTGATATAATTACAATCGAGACCGCAGGGGGAATCAGGACGGCAGAGGTGCATCCAGGAGTAAATTCTTCACCGCTAATACGCATTGGGATGGGTTTACCAATTTTCAAACCAGACGATATTCCTGTAAAAATCAAATTAGGCAAGGGCGGATTGGTATGTGGAATGACGGTTAATTATCCGGTCATCGTTTCTGACACTGAATTAAAACTTGGTCTTGTTTCTATGGGTAACCCTCACGCAGTATATTTTACTGATCTACCAGTGGCCTCATTCCCATTAGCTGTCTATGGACCACAAATAGAAACCGACACTCTGTTTCCCCGCAAGACGAACTTTGAGGTCGCCAGGGTGCTCAACAACATGACTATAGAAATGCGAGTTTGGGAGCGTGGGGTAGGGGAGACCCTAGCTTGTGGTAGCGGCGCTTGCGCTGTAGCTGTCACAAGCTGGATGTTGGGATATACCGGGGATAAGGTAGACATAAAGTTACCAGGGGGACTTCTGACAGCCGAATGGTGTGGTAATGGTGAAGTGTATCTTAGCGGGCAGGCAGTATCGGTTTATTCAGGTCACTGGTTCGAATAATTTAGTATTGAAAGGCACTAATTCCATGAAAATCGCCAATCGTATAGAGAATTTACCACCATATCTTTTTGTTACCATAAGTAAAAAAATTGCCGAAAAAAGGGCGCGTGGTGAGGAAGTCATCAGCTTTGCTATTGGTGACCCGGATATGCCTACGCCATCACATATAATCGATAAACTATGTCGTGAAGTAAGGGAACCGGCTAATCACAGGTATCCGGAATCAGAGGGGTTGCCTGAACTTCGTGAAGCTATCGCCAGTTGGTACCATAGGCGCTTTAATGTAATCCTTGACCCTGGTACTGAGGTGTTACCCCTTATAGGCTCCAAAGAAGGTATAGGCCATATGGCTTGGTGTATGCTCAATCCCGGGGACGTGGCGCTTGTTCCTGACCCGGCCTATCCGGTTTATAGTATCAGCACCATATTGGCCGATGCCGAACCGTACTTTTTACCGCTTACAGCGGATAATGCTTTTCTTCCTGACTT
This sequence comes from Dehalogenimonas sp. WBC-2, assembly GCA_001005265.1. Taxonomy (NCBI): domain Bacteria; kingdom Bacillati; phylum Chloroflexota; class Dehalococcoidia; order Dehalococcoidales; family Dehalococcoidaceae; genus Dehalogenimonas; species Dehalogenimonas sp. WBC-2. Next base: position 806,177 of record CP011392.1, on the reverse strand, counting down.
AAACGTAGTTCCACATGATATCCTCGTCCGTGCTAAGTTGCTATGGATCAGCTATCCGAATAACCCCACCGGCGCTATTGCCGACCTGGCATTCTTCGATAAGGTTGTTGCCTTTGCTAAGACACATGATATTGCCGTTTGTCACGATGGCCCGTATACCGAGGTGGCTTACGATGGTTATTGTCCGCCAAGCTTCCTTCAGGCCTCTGAGGCCAAAAATATTGGCGTTGAATTCCATTCTCTATCTAAAAGCTACAATATGACTGGCTGGCGTATCGGTATGGTGGTCGGCAATGCGAGCATGATAGACGCCTTGAAGCGTTTTAAATCAAATTTAGACTCAGGTATTCCCCAGGCCATACAGTTAGCGGCAATTGAAGCCCTGAACGGGTCACAGGAGGAAATCGCTCGGCATAATGCTATTTATCAGCGCCGCCGCGATTTAATTGTGGAAACATTGCTTGATATGGGACTGAAAGTTGATACACCCAAAGCTAGTCTCTATATCTGGGCAAAGGTGCCCAGTGGATATTCCTCGGCAAGTTTCGCTACAGAACTCCTAGATAAAGTAGGTGTGGTCGTGACACCGGGTACCGGTTATGGTAAACAAGGAGAAGGTTACGTCAGACTTTCTCTGACTGTATCTGATGCCAATCTCTTGAAGGGTCTTTCAAAATTATCGGCATGGCCTGGTAGAATCGGCCGAAGTAAAACTCGGTGAGGTGGTGATTTATAGACCCAATGATTATGTCAAGAAATATTCGATAATATATGTACGACTTTCCATAACATATATAGTGCGAACCATTATTTCCTCTTCTATACTTGACATAATTGATTGGGTGTATGGGCATCAAAAATATATCTTATATCTATGCGTGTAACCATCAGCAGACCCACCAATTGTGCAACAATAGAATCTTAATTTAGACTACAGGACGTCATTGCCTATAAATCATCTTATCGATTGACCCAATCAGATTCCGCAACCCCCAACGCTTTACAGCCGATGTGAGAATGGTATTTTCTGGCCGATAGTCACCGTATTCTGCAAGATGCTCCAGAGCCTTGGTTTCATCCCAATCAATAGACACTTCTGGTAATAAGTCAATCTTGTTATATACCGTAATTCTAGGTTTATTTGAGATATTGAGATCTTTTAAGATGCTTTCGACGGTTTGGCATTGCTCAACAGCATTCTCTGATGTTATGTCAATTACATGGATGAGTAAAGAGGCCTCGGTTAATTCTTCTAATGTAGCATGGAAAGCGTTCACAATTGCTGGCGGCAACTTTTTAATGAAACCTACTGTATCGGTAATGAGAAACGGCCGGTTATCCCCAGTATTCAAACGACGTGTTGTCGGATCAAGTGTGGCAAAAAGTTTATCCTCGATGATTACCTCAGCTTTTGTCAAAGCTTTCAGAAGACTGCTTTTACCACTGTTGGTATATCCTACCAGTGCGGCGATTGGAACACCCCCCTGCCGTCGTTTGTCACGGTAGAGTTCACGATGGTGGCTAACCTCCGCCAATTTGGTTTTTAATGTAACAATCTTGCGTTGCAAGATTCTTCTATCGGTTTCCAACTGGGACTCGCCCGGGCCTCTGGTACCGATACCACCACCCAGTCTCTCAAGATGGCTCCATTGGCCAGCTAGTCGCGGAAGAAGGTACTGGTGTTGGGCAAGTTCGACTTGAAGCTTGCCCTCACGTGTCTGTGCATGCCGGGCAAAAATATCCAGAATAAGTGCCACTCTATCTATGACCTTGACTTTGAGAGCGTCTTCCAGTGTTTTTTGCTGCAATGGAGTTAATTCATCGTCAAATACAACAGTATCAAAATTATTAATTTCCCTGCTGGAAACCAGATCTTCAAGTTTACCTCTACCCAGGTAGGTTGTTTTTTGAGGGTGCGACAGTCGTTGAATTATGTGCCCAACCACAACCCCCCCGGCGGTTCTTACAAGCTGCTCAAGTTCCTTCATGGAGTCTTCTGCTGTCCAACCGATGTTCTTGGCGTCATCACCTGAATCAACAGCAACCAACATGACCTTTTCGGGTTTAAGGGCGGTGTCTATCATTGATTTAGCTATTCTGAATTCTCCTAATGCCGACTTGATTACTTATTATACCAACCTAAGGAGAAAGGGAAAGCGGTATAATGTTATGTCAATATATCTCTCTAGCCTGTTTTGCGGTAAAATGGCGTTCGGGCTAGATAGAATAATCTAGCCCTTGGGGTGTTTGGAGGATTGGATGACCAATATACGCGGGTTATTTTCGTTATTAAGAAATAATTTAACATATCATCAATGGGCGGATGAATTCAGAACCGGACTCATTTTAAGCCGTCTTTCAATCATCGAAGCGGCCAGACCTTATCTTTTAAGTTGTCTTTTTGATGAAATACGGCGCCCCATTTTGGTCATCACACAGCACGCAGAGCGTGCCAAAGATGTGGCTGAACAGATGTCATTATGGTTGGATAACCAATCTGTTCTCCCCTACCCGCAGCCGGAGATATTGCCATACCAGAGAATGTCGGATGACCGCACAGTAGAACTTGAAAGTATCCGAGCCCTTTCGTCCGTTGTTGGGCGGCCAGAGAAGCGTCCGATGGTCACCGTCATCTCTATTGATGCTTTGTCCCAAAAACTCCCGGCACCAGCTGTTTTTTTTGAACATTGGACCACAATAGGTGTTGGTGCTGAATTCACTCCCCTTGATTTAGTGGCCACTCTCGATCAACTTGGTTACCGTTATGAACACCTTGTTGAAATACCCGGTACATACAGCCGCCGCGGTGGCCTCGTGGATATTTTCCCCCCGACCGAAGATATGCCGGTTCGTCTTGAGTACTTCGGCGATATGATCGAGAGTCTCAGGCAGTTCGATCCTGTTTCCCAACGCTCGTCAAAATTGGTCGACTATATAACTATCGGCCCGGCAACTTTGTTGTTTTTTGATAAAGAACACTTGCCGGATATAAACCTCGCTGGTGTCAACGATGAAGTAGCGGCAGAGTTTCAAGAGGACCTCCAGCATCTTCAACAGGGTCATCGCCCAGAAATAGCTTCTTTTTGGAATGTCTATTTCAATCAGGCAACACTTTTAGATTATCTGCCAAAAAATACGATCATTATTCTTGATGAACCCGAGGCTATTAAACGGACGGCCTGTTCATACCAGGATGAAGCCGAAGCTCTCCGCATCGAAAAAATTTCGGGTTTAAATTTGCCTTTGAATTACCCTATACCCTATGCCGTTTGGACCACACTTGAAAGAGAATTACCCCACTTTCAGAATATTGAGTTGCTGTCCTGGGGGACTGGTAGCGTGTTTATTGAGATGCCTTTCGCACCGGCAACAACTTATGCTGGCCGTCTGACTGCCTATTTTAAAAAACTGAATGATTTAAAAGACCAGGGTAAACGCCTGATAATAGCCAGTTACCAATCTGACCGTCTTCGAGAATTATTGAAAGAGGAAAACATTGCCTTTTCCCTAACAGATTATCTGGAAATTCCCCCGGCAAACGGATCGATTACTCTGGTCCACAGCTTGATGAGTCCTGGTTGGGTCATAGATGATGAGACCTACCTTTTCACTGATTACGAATTGTTCGGCTTTGTTAAGGAACGAAGACAGTCGCGTCGCCGTTCCCAAGCACGTCGTCTGACCTTGCCCGAACTTAATCCAGGTGATTTTGTAGTGCATATTGACCATGGAGTAGCCCATTTCGTTAATGTAATGACTATGCAAGTCAGCGGTTCCGTTCGGGACTATCTACTTTTAGAATATGCGGCTGGCGATCGCCTGTATGTGCCTACCGACCAGATTGACCGCGTTAGCCGTTATATCGGGGCCGAGGACGAGGCACCGGCTTTAAACCGTCTGGGAACTCAGGAATGGGTGCGCAGTAAGGAACGAGCCAAAGAAGCTGCGGAGGAAACGGCGACGGAGTTGATTGAACTCTATGCAGCACGACAAATAGTCCCCGGGTATGCCTTTTCCCGGGACACATTGTGGCAAAGGGAACTTGAAGGTTCTTTCCCCTATATGGAAACCCCAGATCAGGCTCGGGCTCTTATTGAAGTCAAAGAAGATATGGAAAAACAATTCCCGATGGATCGTCTTATCCTGGGAGACGTTGGGTATGGCAAAACAGAGGTGGCACTGCGTGCTGCTTTTAAAGCAGTTATGGATGGCAAGCAGGTGGCGGTTCTGGTGCCGACTACGGTATTGGCACAACAGCATTACGCTACCTTCTGTAGCCGGCTAACAGTTTTCCCTATTAAGCTTGAGGTATTGAGCCGCTTCCGTACTGACAAGGAACAAAAGATTATTATTGAAAATCTGCAAGCTGGCTCTATTGATATCATCATCGGCACTCATCGTCTATTACAACCGGATGTTAAATTTAAAAAATTAGGACTGCTTGTTGTGGATGAAGAGCAACGTTTTGGCGTCATGCACAAAGAATTTATCAAGCGAATGCGGCAAGAGGTGGATGTGCTGACACTGTCTGCAACTCCCATCCCGCGCACTCTCCACCTGTCTCTGGTGGGAGTCAGAGATATGAGTGTAATTGAAACGCCTCCTAGTGAACGATTACCGGTGAAGACATTTGTTGCTGCATATGACGAACATTTAGTACGTGAGGCCATCCTCAGAGAGCGGGAACGCGGCGGCCAGGTTTTTTTTGTTCACAACCGAGTCCAAAGTATCTTCTATATCGCCGAGAAGTTGAAAAAACTGGTGCCGGAAGCTTCCTTCATAATTGGTCATGGTCAGATGCCCGAAGCAGAACTTGAAGCCACAATGGCTCATTTTGCGGCCGGTGAAGTGGACGTGCTGGTATGCACCACCATTATTGAAAGTGGACTGGATGTCCCCAATGCCAATACCATTATCATTAACCATGCAGATCGGTTTGGTCTTACACAACTCTACCAATTAAGAGGTCGTGTAGGGCGCGGCGCCAATTTAGCCTACGCCTATTTCCTCTATGAACGAGGTAAGCGTCTCACAAAAGATGCAGAAAAAAGGCTGCGCACCATCTTTGAAGCGGCGGAATTGGGAGCCGGTTACAGCATCGCTATGAAAGATCTTGAGATAAGAGGTGCAGGGACGCTCTTAGGTACAAGACAAAGCGGCCATATAAGCTCTGTTGGCTATACTCTTTATACTCAGTTACTTACTGAGGCGGTGGCCGACCAGAAAGCCAAAAAAGCTGGCAAAGAGGCTGAAATCCTAAAGTCCAGTAAGATTCCACCGCCAACGATCGAACTGCCTTTGACCGCATTTATTCCAGATAACTACATCCCTGATGAACCACTACGATTGGGGTTGTACCAGCGGCTGGCGGCAATCAAAGATAGTAAAGAACTCGTTGATTTCGAACGCGAATTGGTCGACCGCTTCGGCCCCCAGCCTTCGGAAGTACAAAATCTTGCTTACATCATCAGGTTGCGGCTGCTCGGACTTAAAGCTGGCATTAAATCGATTGGACTTGAAAGTGGGCTTATCTCGGTCGGGTTTCTGACTGGCATACATCCTGATATAAATAAGATATCGCCATTAAAGAATTGTATCCGTGCCTCAATGAACATGGTGTGGCTGGACTATCTTGGATTAGGCAATCGCTGGCAGGAAGTTTTGGAGGAGCTTGTCTGGAAATTAGGATGATATGATATGTAGATTGTCAGAAAAGACAAATTTCCCTATTAATCATATTCTGACTCTGGTGGTGGGCTCGGCAGGTTTCGAACCTGCGACCAAGCGGTTATGAGCCGCCCGCTCTGACCACTGAGCTACGAGCCCGATGGCTTGTTAGAGATATTGTTCGCCTTCGGGTATCTCGTCGTTATCTTCTTCGGTGACTACTTTTTTCTTTCGTTCAAACCGGCTTTCCTTCTTTTCACCTGTTGGTTTAAATACAGGAGGATAGTCAAAGACCGGTTTATCAGCTTCCCATGATTCTGTATCAGGGTTCCATTTGAGTTTCTCTTTGAAGGCCTGCTCTTCAGCCTCCAGCTTTGACAATTCCTTCAAGGCCAAATAGCGTTCTTTTTCATGGGGGTCAACTGATGTTGATTTAAGTGCCCAATTTGCATAATCGGTCTCCGCAGTTTCTTTTGTCCGTTGCTCGTCTTTTTCCTTTTCTTGTTTTACCACTTCATCTTTGGCCCATTCCACCCAAGCCTCAGGGCCTTTGCCACAAGACTCCTGACGCTCTTGGCGCCACCGTGCTAGCGGATCTGGATCTTTAATTTTATCATCTTCCATACGCCGCTGGGAGAGCCACATCTTTTCAGCTGCCTGATCTTTTGAATGAAGGTAGCTGTCAGCAGGGGTGGCAGTCACCCGAGAAAAAGTGGAAAGAATGCGGTCACATTCCACTTCACAGGTCGGACATGGCGTTACCGCATCGCACTCGCTGAAAGGTCGGCGCAGTTCGAAAGTCTTTCGGCACTGAGGACAAATATACTCGTAAATCGGCATCTCTAATTCCCTCACGTTTTGGAATTTAACGTTGAAATTGTATCACTATCTGTCCTTGTCGGCAAGCCAATCAACTACGCGAATTAGTAAATAAGATACGTGATGGACAAACTGGAGGTCTTTGCCTTGGCTACCACCATCGCCTATAATTACCATGCCATTGAAAGAACGAGAAAGAGCGCTATGACTTCACGACTTGACCGCGTAACCCAGGAACGGCTTGATAAACTGCAACGTATAAGAGAGTTGGGAATAGATCCGTATCCTAATACCTTTCACCGAAGCCATTCTAATGCTCAAGCGGTTTGTCTGTTAGAAGAATCGGAGAAAGCAGATTTAGGACTGCCTGAAGTTACTATCGCCGGGCGCCTTGTTTCACGTAGAGATATGGGTAAAATAACTTTTTTTGACGTGCGTGATGGCAGCGCCAAGATTCAACTATTCTGCAACAAAGCTAACCTGGATGATACAAGCCTCGGCATATTAGTTAATCTGGATATTGGTGATATCATAGGAGCCACAGGCACTTTGATGCGTACCCGCGCCGGGGAACCGTCGGTGAGTGTATTAAAACTACACATTTTAACTAAATCGCTGCAACCATTACCCGAAAAATGGCACGGTTTGCAGGACACTGAAAGACGACACCGACAGCGATATTTGGACCTTATCGCCAATACAGAGGTGCGTGACACCTTTCGGACACGTGCTCACATCATTTCAGGAATACGTCGTTATCTTGATGGACATGGTTTTCTTGAAGTCGAGACTCCAGTTCTTCAATCTCTGGCCTGCGGCGCCGCTGCACGGCCGTTTATCACCCATCATAACGCCCTGCAACAAGATATGTATCTAAGAATCGCATTGGAGTTACACCTTAAACGGCTTATCGTCGGCGGCTTCGACGCCGTTTATGAGATTGGACGTATCTTTCGTAATGAAGGCATTTCTCACAAACACAACCCTGAGTTTACCATGTTGGAATGCTACCAGGCCTATGCCGATTACCAGGACGTAATGGTTTTAGTAGAGGAAATGATTTCCGGTATTGTATATGAACTCACTGGCGGCTTCAGTGTTAAAAATGAAACTCAGACCCTTGACTTTGCGCCGCCGTGGCCCAGGCTTGATTTTAGAGAAGTGCTCCTCGAAAAATCCGGTATCGATTTTTTGGCCTTTAATAACTTGGAATCATTGCAGCATAAAATGAAAGAAATGGGCCTGCAGGTTGACCCGGCCAAGGATAAAGGTAAACTCCTTGATGAACTTCTCTCAACCTATGTCGAACCCAATCTGCTTCAACCATGTTTTTTAATTGACTATCCCATTGAAATGTCCCCATTGGCAAAAATGCGCCCCGGAGAATCTCGCGTAGTGGAACGTTTTGAAGCCTTTGCCAGCGGTATGGAAATTGCCAATGCCTTTTCTGAACTCAATGACCCGTTGGAGCAAGAACGTAGATTTGCCATGCAATTACAAAACGCATCCTGCGCTCAGCAGACGGATGATACCGAAACTATAGACGATGATTTTCTGACTGCTTTGGAATTCGGCATGCCTCCTACCGGAGGCCTTGGTATAGGTATTGACCGGTTGGTCATGCTATTAACCGGAAATCATTCGATTCGGGAAGTCATTTTATTCCCAACGCTCAAGGAAAAGGAGTCAGCCGGTGATTGACCTTAAGCTTATCCGTGACAACCCTGCCTTTGTCCATCAGGCAGTAGCCAGCCGTCAGTCCAAGGCCCCTATTGATGATATACTGGAAACTGACCGTCTGCGTCGCGATAAAACTCAGGAGTTGGATGAACTCCGGCGACAACGCAAAGAACAATCAAAAAACCGGCAATCCGACCCTGAAGTCGGCCGGGCTCTGCGTGAACGTATCAGCAGTGCCGAAGATGTCTTGCGCACCCTTGATGAACAACTGTTAAACTATCTTCTTCAAGTACCTAACATTCCACAGGAAAGCACCCCCTACGGCAAAAGTGAAGATGACAATATAGTTCTGAGATATTGCGGGGAACTCCGCCAATTTGATTTCCCAGTCAAGCCCCACTGGGATTTAGGTGAAAGCCTTGGGATAATTGATTTTGATCGTGGTGTTCGGCTGTCGGGCACAAGATTCTATGTCTTAAAAGGTGCCGGTGCCCGGTTACAAAGAGCACTCATAGCCTTTTTTCTGGATCTGCATACCCGTAAACACGGTTATACGGAGATGTATCTTCCGTTTTTGGTAAAAAAGGAATGCCTGTATGGATCAGGCAATCTGCCAAAATTTGCTGATAATTTATACCGCGACGCTATTGATGATTTATGGATGGTACCTACCGCAGAGGTACCTCTGACCAACCTTCATCGTGATGAGATACTTGCAAACGATCAATTGCCAATTGACTATTGCGCCTATACGGCGTGCTTTCGCCGCGAAAAAATGAGTGCAGGTAAGGACTCACGGGGCATCAAGCGTGGCCACCAATTTGATAAGGTGGAACTCTACAAGTTTACCGAGCCGGAAAAATCCAATGAAGAATTAGAAAAACTGCTTGATGACGCGGAGGATGTGGCGCGGGCGCTTAGTCTCCCCTACCGGATTAAACAACTGTGTACGGCTGACATCGGGTTCGCCTCATCCAAGAGCTACGATATTGAGATATGGGCGCCGGGAATTGAAGAATGGCTGGAAGTCAGTTCCTGCTCAAACTGTTTAGATTTTCAAGCACGACGCGCTAATATTCGTTATCGCCGTGCTTCTGATGGCAAAGTTGACTATGTACATACTTTAAATGGTTCGGGTCTGGCTTTGCCACGTGTACTTATAGCAGTGATGGAGAATTACCAGCAGGCAGACGGGTCTGTAATTGTGCCGGAAGTATTGAGGCCGTTCATGGGCATGGATATTATCCAGAATAAATGATGCCCATTGGTGGCCAAACTAAATGATGGCAATAGCAATAGATATCAATACAAAAGTATTGATATCTATTTGACTTTCCAGAAGAAAATAAACCCAAAAAAGTCCCAAAACCCTCTTTACAACCCCACCGCCCTGTGCTAGCATGTGTTCTCTATATATCTGGTAGTTAAGAAGAGTATATGAATTATTTGTTTCTTCAGAAAACAACCGGTTGTTTTCACCGGTTTTAATCGTAAAAAAGGAGGTTGTTTTGGTTGTTTTTGCTTTTTTGAGAAAAACAATTCAAGCTCCTCAGCTACAGCCGTCTGCGTGCCAAAAGTCGCACCTTGAAAACTGAAGAATTGAAACCCGTAAATAGCCGAATTGTTGCTTTGAGTCAAAACTCCAGGTCTCAAAAAACGGCTATTTGTGTCAAAACAATTCTCTACTCTTTATGTTGCCCTTTAGGAATTGAAATTTTACTATTTTGGTGCTTGTGGTCTACATCCAATATTATTAGAGCTGATCACATAAGTTAGCCATGTGGCACTTCTTACGATATAATTAAGCTATGGCAACCAGTTTAGATACCATAAAGAATAACATCAAAACAAATGTCCAAGCCCAATCGGCAGATCTTAAATCACTTGCGCTTAAAATTCATGCTAATCCGGAACTGGGCTTCAAAGAAAGCCAAGCCGCGGACTGGCTTTCTGCTTATCTTAAGCAGAAAGGTTTCAAAATTGAACATGGTATTGCCGGGTTAAAAACGGCCTTCCGGGCCATTTATGGTAAAGGGAAACCGGTGATTGCCCTGGTTGGAGAATATGATGCTCTGCCTGAGGTAGGTCACGCCTGTGGCCACAACCTCATTGGTACGGCTAGCGCAGGTGCAGCGGTAGCTTTGAAACAAGTTGCCGATGAATTTGGCGGCCAGATACAGTTCATCGGAACGCCTGCTGAAGAATTATTCGGCGGCAAGATTATTATGGTTCAGAAGGGTATTTTTGATAATTTGGATGCTGCTCTTATGGTACATCCAGAATCAGGTGTTAACACGGCTACCACTACGGCATTAGCCTGTGTCACACTTTATGTAGAGTACTTTGGCAAGGAGTCCCATGCAGCCTCTGACCCATCAGAAGGTGTAAACGCTCTTGACGCAATGGTTATCGCTTATTCTGCTGTCTCTTTACTAAGACAGCACATTAAGTCATCGGCACGTGTTCACGGTATCATCACTGATGGTGGTAAAGCTGCCAATGTTGTACCTGGTCATTCTGCCGGCAATTTTCTCGTTAGAGCTCTGGATCTTAATTACCTGGAAGAACTCAAAGAACGAGTTCTTAACTGTTTTAAAGCTGGTGCTCAGGCGACTGGTGCCCGATTGGAATGTAAATGGGATGCCATGGCCTATCATCCGCTCAAAAACAACATGGCATTGGCGGAACTTTATAGGGCAAATGTAAGTGGGTTGGGATTAGAAATTGAGATCGAAGATAAAAGCCAGTCTTTTGGCAGCACCGATATGGGCAACGTCAGTCAGGTTACTCCCAGCTTACACGGATTCATTGCTATCGCACCCAGGGAAGTTATTGGTCATACTCGTGAATTTGCTGATGCCGCTGCATCGGAATCAGGTCTTAAGGGCATGCTGGATGCCGCTACGGCCTTGGGAATGACTGCGGCGGATATTATGACGCAGCCGGATATTCTTGGGCGGATAAGAGCTGAATTTGCAGGTAATAACGCACCTTAAACATCCCACCACAAGGTGCCTCAAAATTCATGTACCCGTACAGATACCGTTAGTCACTATTTGAATTATATGAGTGAAATAGTAATTGGCATCGATGTTGGTTCGGTCAGCACCAAGACGGTGGCGCTATGTGACAGAGACTCTGAATTATTGACCTCAATATGCTACCCCACTTGCGGTGATCCCCTTGGGGTGGCAAGCCGGTCGCTAAGGGAGATATCACAAACGCTAGAGGGCAATATTTCGGGTATCGCGGTTACAGGCAGTGCCAGAGAGTTGGTTGGCAATGCCATAGAAGCAGATATTATCAAAAATGAGATTACCTGTCAGGCGCTTGCGGCAACGCATTTCTATCCCAGCGCCAGGACTATAATTGAAATCGGCGGACAGGATTCCAAACTTATTTTCCTTCGTGATGGTCTGGTACAGGACTTCTCTATGAATACTGTGTGTGCCGCTGGTACCGGATCGTTTTTAGAACATCAGGCAAGGCGGCTAGGACTGGATATGTCTGATTTCGCCGTCCGGGCGGCAAACAGTCAGTCACCTGTTAAGATAGCGGGCCGTTGTACTGTTTTTACCGAATCCGACATGATCCATGCTCAACAGACCGGCGCGGCACTAAATGATGTGATTTTTGGTCTTTGTTTAGCACTTTGCAACAATTTTCTGAGTGATGCCGGGCGTGCTAGAGTTGTTGAACAGCCGGTTATTTTTCAAGGCGGTGTGGCCTTGAACAGCGGTATGGTGAGAGCATTTGAGAAGATCTTAAATGCTACAATTATCGTCCAAGTACGGCCGGAATTAACTGGAGCGATAGGCGCTGCCTTGCTACTAATAAAGGATTTGGAGCATAATAAGGGTTGTTTACTGCGGAGTCAAACTCGGCGAATATCGTGGGATGGAATGGGAAGGGGATAAAATGCGGATTGCTGTTGATGCCTCTGGTGGTGACTATGCCCCATATGAAATAGTTAAAGGGGTAATTAAAGCAGCCCAAGAACTCAAGGATAAAGGCGTTGAGCTTATTCTGGTGGGTAAACGTCCGGTGCTTCATGTGCAGGCTGGCAAATATCTCAAGAAACTGAACATCTCTATCGTGCATGCACCACAGAACATTGACTTTCATGAACATCCGATGGAGGCTCTCAAAAATAAACCCAACTCATCTATAGTGGTTGGCACTATGTTGGTCAAGGAAGGCCGTGCTGACGCCTTCGTTTCCGCTGGTTCCACTGGTGCTGTTCTTGGTGCCGCGTATTTATTGCTTGGTAAGATTGACGGTATTGAGCGGCCAGCCTTGGGGAGCATAATCAAACTGGTACCTCACGCTCCGTCGTTGCTTCTTGACGCAGGAGCCAATTCAGATTGTCGGCCACAGCATCTTGTGGAATTTGCCCGGTTGGGTAATATATACGCCAAATACGTCATGGGAATTGAAACTCCTCGTGTTAGTTTAATGAGCAATGGCAGCGAAGATACTAAAGGAAACAAATTGATTGTTGAGACTCACCAATTATTAAGAAAGATGCAGGGTATCAACTTTATCGGCAATATCGAAGGTCATGACCTCGTGCGAGATACCGCCGATGTAATCGTGACAGATGGTTTTACAGGCAATATTCTCATTAAGGCTTTCGAGGGATTGGGTGATTCCCTTATCAAGATACGCCAGGTTGGTCATGCGGTCTCCTCTGCTTCCCACCTTCGTGGCCGAGCGCTTCTGGCTGACGTGGGCATCAGTCATATGGCGAAGGGAATGGATTTCCGTGAGTATGGTGGTGCCTGTTTGCTTGGGGTCAAAGGCACCATTATTGTTTCTCATGGCCGTTCCCGCGCAAAGGCTATCAAAAACGCTATTTTAACTGCCAAGCGAACTGTAGAACAACAGATTCCGCAACTTATTGCCGAGGAGGTGAAGCAAAATGCCAACACCGTCGCAGTATGACATCATCATTATCGGTGGCGGTCCCGCCGGCTTGACCGCCAGCCTCTATAGTGCTCGTGCGAAGCTTAAAACCCTTCTGATAGAAGGTAGCGCCATCGGAGGGCGAATGGCTGAAGCTTGGGAAATTGAGAATTACCCTGGTTTTATCGAGCCAATCAATGGTTATGACCTGACCCAGAAGATGTTTGAACAGGCTTCAAAATTTGGTGTTGAGCACGCGCAGGAAAGCGTCACCGATATTAGCCTTGATGCTTGGAATAAAATTGTCCACACCACTGTTGGGAACTACCAGGCTCCAGCAATCATCATCGCAGGCGGTTCGGAACGGCGCAAACTGGGAGTACCGGGAGAGAAAGAACTTACGGGTCGGGGGGTGTCATTTTGTGCCACCTGTGACGGCCCGTTTTTCCGTGATAAAGTGGTTGCCGTTGCCGGTGGCGGTAACGGGGCACTTAATGAGGCCACACATATTAGTCATTTTGCCAGTAAGGTCTACATAATTCATCGTCGCGATACTCTCCGTGCCACGGCAGTTCTACAGGAGAAGGCCCGTTCAGATCCTAAAATTGAGTTTATCTGGAACACTGATATCAGCGCTATAGAAGGCGACGGCATGGTGGAAAGACTCAAACTCAAAAATCTTAAAACAGGGGCGATATCTGACTTGCCTGTAGGCGGCGTTTTCATTGCTATCGGTCTTGTGCCTAACACAGAATATCTCAAGAATGTGGTTGAAATGGATCCATATGGCGCGGTACTCACCAATGATAAGATGGAAACGAATGTACCCGGCATTTATGCTGCTGGTGATGTCAGAGCCAATTCAGTGCGCCAGGTAGTGACAGCTGCCGGTGACGGCGCTACTGCCGCGATTTATGCTCAGAAATATATTTCCGAACGATAGGGGTACGAATTCATGAAGGTGGTATTTCTAAGAGACGTTCCAAATGTCGGTAAGACCGGCCAAATTAAGGAAGTGCCTGATGGCTATGCCCGCAATTACCTTTTAAAATCTGGTCTAGCTGCTGCTGCAACTAGAGAAACTACCGCCATCACTAAGTCTAAAATGGAAGCTGAACGTAATAAACAGGCAAAATTGGAGGCTGAACTGGTTGCAACCGCGGAAATGCTTGATGGACTAACAATCACCGTCAGTGGAAAAGCAGGGTCTGGAGATAAACTATATGGGTCTATCACCAGTGCTGACATTGCTACAGCGGTGCAAAAGGTCACAGGCTATGCTTTGGACAAACGCAAGGTCGAACTTCCGGAGCCTATCCGCACTCTTGGGATATTTCCGGCTACCGTCAGGCTTTCTGCCAGTCTTTTACCGGTAATTAAAGTAAAAGTCTTGACTCAGGGGAACTGAAGTTTTGTCAGAAAATCGGCTACCACCGCATGACCTCAGCGCAGAAGAGGCAGTAAATGGCTCTCTGCTTATTGATGGCAAGGTTATTTATGAACTTGCTACTTTCCTCAAACCTCAAGATTTTTATTCTGAAGCCGGACAGAACATATATGATTCTGCTCTTACGATTTTCCAACGCGGAGGGGCTATCAATCAGGTTACCGTTGCCCAAGAACTGGAGCGGCAACAACGCCTTGAGCGTGTTGGCGGGGCGGCATATTTATCTCATCTGATGAGTGTGGTCCCTACCTCACTTGATGCCGAGCACTACGCCCGTATTGTGTATAATCTATCAGTCTCACGCCTTTTAATTACCGCTGGTATCCAAATCACAAATCTGGGATATAAAGCTGACCCTGACACCGGCACCTCGATCTCACGAGCAGAGAACCTGCTTTTTAATCTTAGAAACGACCGGTCTTCTTTAGATTTTATCCATATTAAAAGCATACTGGATAAATACCTGGAACCGGTGCCAACAAGGGAGCAATTAGAAAGCGTGCCGACGGGTTTCTACGGCTTGAATGATTATATCGGTGGTCTCAATCGTGGAGATCTAATCATTGTGGCAGGTCGGCCAAGCATGGGTAAAACGTCTTTAGGGCTCAACATCGCTCGTAATGCGGCAGTAGACCATCATGCTTGTGTAGCACTGTTTAGCCTGGAAATGTCGTCGGAATCACTGGTACAGCGCTTACTTTCGTCTGAAGCTGGAATAAACACACGCTATTTCCAGCCAGGTCTTTCTTCACCGGATGATGAGAACCGCGTGATGCATGCCATTGGTAATTTATCTGAGGCTTCAATATACATTGATGACAGTCCCCAACTCCGAGTGTCGGAACTAAGGGCAAAAGTTCGACGTTTAGACTTTGAACACAAGCTGGATCTAATAATTGTAGATTATCTGCAACTATTGCAGGGTGATTCCGGTAGTGGTAAGGATAACCGGGTACAGGAAATCAGCTATATTTCCCGGTCATTAAAAGGAATTGCCCGTGAGATCAATGTACCGATTGTTGCCTTGTCTCAGCTATCTCGTGCTGTGGAATGGCGTTCATCTCATGTGCCGCAACTCTCGGATCTTCGAGAAAGTGGCTCTATTGAGCAGGATGCCGACATCGTTATTTTTATCTATCGCGAAGAGGTCTATTTTAAAGAAGAAGAATGGGCGGCTCAGTTTCCTGACAAGGAATACCCGCGTGAGATCGCTGATATCATTATCGCCAAACATCGTAACGGCCCTACAGGCATGGTAAAGGTACGTTTTCGCCATGCGTTGACCAAGTTTGAAAATCTGCAAAGTGTCGCTGAAATAGTCTGATATGAAACGATTCGATGGATTTCCGGAACGCTTTGAGTTTGTGGCTATACCTCGCCCGTTTTTATCTCAGGTAATGCCGTTAATTGATAACTTGGATGAACTCAAAGTTATACTGGAATTTTTCAATCTTCTTTACCAAAAAAAGGGCTCGCCGGTATATGTTTCAGCCACCGAAATTGCTTCAAATACCTCCTCTAGCTTAGATCTGGAACTAATAGTAGGATCACTCGAACGAGCTGTCGGTCATGATATTATTATTCCTCTCAAATACGCCGAACATGAAACATTGTACTTCTTAAATGACGAACATAATCGTCGAGTAATAGCAAGGATCAAATGTGGGGAACTTCAATTACCAGGAATAAGTGCCCTGCCGGTCTCGCCAGTCAAGCCGACCGATCTTCCTGATGTCTTCAATATTTACGAGCAGAATATCGGGCTGATTACCCCTATCATCGCAGATGAATTGAAAGAGGCACTTCGGCTTTATCCTGAAGTCTGGCTTAAAGAGGCTATTGGCGAAGCGGCCCGATTGAATAAACGTAACTGGCGCTATATCAATAAGATTTTGGATAATTGGGCTACCCAAGGCAGGAATGATGGAACATATCAGCGAGATATTACAGCAGGTGCGGACAAATACGTCAAAGGTAAATACGGCCGCTTCGTCCAGCGCTAAGGCGCTGGTGCCTGAAAATGAATGCTCCTTATGCCGCGGAGCACGTTTTGTTTATGCCCGCACGCCTCAAGGTGAAATTGATTATTCCCGCACCATTCCCTGCTATTGTGTGGACATTGTGGCAGATAAAGAGAAATCCAAACGGTTGGTAGAGTATTCTCATTTGGGAACTTTAAGACTCCTAACTTTTGAGAATCTGCTAGCCGGAGGCCGCCACGGGTCGCTTCAATGTCAGGCTGCGTTTAAGGCGGCTTACGAAGCTGCTCTCATTTTTGCAGCTAAACCAACAGGATTTTTAGTTTTTACGGGCCCTTCTGGTGCAGGTAAAACCCATCTGGCGGCAGCAATTATAAATAGACAGATTGAGGCCGGTCATGCAGCCCTTTATCGCTCTGCTCCGGACTTGATGGATGATCTGCGGGCGACCTTTTCGACCGACGCCGATTCTGCTTTCACAGATATCTTTGACCATATCAAAAATACATCAATTTTGGTATTGGATGATCTGGGTATTCAGTCTGACACTGCCTGGGCACGGGAAAAATTGGACCAACTGATAACTTATCGTTTCAAACAGGAACTACCAACGGTACTGGTAACTGCGGTATCGCCAGAAAGTTGGGAGGAACGCCTGAAGAATCGTATCACAGATCCAAGACTATCCAAGATGTTCCGATTGGTAGGTCATGATGCCTTTGGTAGTGATTGGCCGGAAGGTCTGACTCTGCAAAAGAAAATGACATTCTTGAGTTTTGACCATGACCGCCTCAATTTGCCGACAGAAGAGCGTGAGAACCTGGGACGAGCCTACCAGGTGGCATATGATTTTGCGCGGTCACCGGAAGGCTGGCTGATTCTGCAAGGAGTCACAGGTTGCGGCAAAACTCACCTAGCTTCAGCTATTATTAACTTTCGCTATCAAACAGGACTATCGGCGCTTTTCATAGTCGTGCCGGAATTTTTGGATCATTTGCGGTCCACTTTTTCACCCGACAGCAGGGTTTCTTACGACGAAATGTTTGACAAGGTAAAGACCACCCCCTTCCTGGTGTTGGATGATTTTGGTGAACAAGCCTCTACTCCATGGGCGCAGGAGAAATTGTATCAAGTAGTAAGTTACCGTTATAACGCTCAGTTACCAACGGTGGTCACTACACGTGCTACGCTGGATGAAATTGAGCCAGCTATCAGTTCTCGTTTTATCGACCATCAATTCAGCATGGTCTTCAACATAACTGCTCCGGATTACCGTGGAGACGCAGGTTACGGTAAGAGTCGTCGTCTAAAGACACAGCGACCAGCTTACAAGAAGAACCAGAACACGTAACAAGTGTATTAACTGCATATACTTGCACCCGTTGACCTAATCTCCTACAATTGAGCCATTAGGGAGATATGGCTAAAATGCTTAATCACCCGGTGCTGGTGTTAAACCAGAATTACGAGCCAATTCATATTTGCCGCGTACGGCGCGCTATCTTGCTGGTTTATCAGGGCAAAGCCGAAATGCTGGAAGATGGTCTTGGGATGGCACATACTGTGCAGATAGCTGTTCCAATGCCTTCGGTCATACGCTTGCAACGCCAGATAAAACGTCATCGCCCAGTTTACAAACTTACCCGAGTCGGTATATTTCACCGTGATGAATTTACCTGCCAATATTGCGGTCAAAAGGCCCAGCCGCTTACTATTGATCATATTATGCCGCGATTTCAAGGTGGTGGTCATACATGGGACAACCTGGTTGCCGCTTGTGTGTCGTGTAATCGCCATAAAGCAGGCCGTACGCCGGAACAAGCCCATATGAAACTATTGAAGATACCCGGATTGCCCGAAGGCCAGCCTATGGCGGGTGTTTTGAATCGCTTTGGACAGCACGCACCAGTTTGGCAAAAATACTTACCTGATTATTGGTTTTAAAGGCGGAATAGCTAGGTAAACTGTAATGCTACCGCCTTCGGCGGCGGCGGTGGCTTTTAAGAGGAATTTGTTTGATGGCCTCGCCTACCCCATCGGCAATTACCTCTTCGCCAATATTTGGTGACAGTTCTAAGTTTGGCACAGAAAGTGTTACTGGGCGGTGAGTTACTGGAGCAGCATCTGTTGAAGGATTTGCCGACTGATCGGCACAATGACACGCCTTTTCCGCATTCATTTCCCGGTATATTTCATATTCATGGCCCAAGCAGCATAACAACCGGCCACAAACGCCGGATATCTTCAATGGATTTAACGGCAGATTTTGTTCCTTGGCCATCTTAATAGACACCGGGGCAAATTCAGATAGGTAGGTTGCGCAGCAAAATTCTCTGCCGCAGCGGCCAAACCCTCCAAGGAGTTTAGCTTCATCGCGGGGTCCTACCTGACGCAATTCTACCCGCATCCGAAGATGTCGTCCCAGTTCACGTACCAAGTCTCTGAAATCTACTCTACCTTCTGAGCTAAAGTATATGGTGACATGTGTCTCTTCCATATTGTACTCTGCAGTCAGACATTTCATCGGCAGATGTAATTTTTCTACCAACTTGCGGCAATCGACAATAGCCTGGGATTCTGCGCAACATAGACGTCTTTTACAATCGATATCTTCATCAGTGGCCAGGCGAATAACTGGTTTCAAAGGTGCTTCCAGTTGTTCCTCTTCTATTTCTTTGGGCCCGCAGACTATCCGGCCAACCTCGAAACCACGGGTTGTTTCTGTGACCACTAACTGGCCAACCATAAGTTCCAACCCTGCGGTATCAAAACTATATGCCTTCCCTGCTTTTTTAAAGCGAATTTCAACCACATTAACCAATTTTATTCAGACTCCCTCTAAACAATGGCAGACCAAGCATTAATACTTCTAGCGCTAAGCGAGAGTTTGCATTCTGCTCAAGATAACGACGGGTAGCTGCGATTGAGCCAATAAGTGAACGAACATCTATGATCTCAATATTTTTAGCTAAGTTATCTATAGTTGTTATATAATCAGTATTGGCAATTCCGTCTGTTATGTCAAGTTTTTGCAGCAAAAGATCACGTGCAAAAGAAAGCCATTGCTCTAATAATCTATAGATTTCTTCCCGTTTCTGGCTAAAATGCTGGGCTAATTTGGAAGCAATTTCAAAACGCCTATCATATCCGGCCCCCATGATGCCGATAAACTGGTCCAAGTTATCACGGCGCTCATTCAATACAGTGACATCATTTGCGGCCATAATTGCCCAACCTGGACGTCCAGTAGAGAGACGGGATAAAAGTCCTGCCTGGTCAGCAGACAAGCCAAGTTCATCTTCAAGAAAAACCATAATGTCATGTCTAGATGTAGCGGTTAAACTTAATCTAAGACAGCGGGAACGCACTGTTTCGGGCAGCATATTTTCACGAGCAGTAGTAAGCACAAATATCACCTGAGGCGGTGGTTCTTCCAACGTTTTTAGAAGGGCATTGGCCGCTCCGTGAGATAACTTTTCAGCTTCTTCGATGATAAAAACGCGATACTTGCCCTCATAAGGCGGCATTGAGGCGGCATGGATAATACCTCTTATCTGTTCAATTGATAGTTCCACCCGATTTTTACCTTCATCCGCACTGGCGACGACATTGATTACTTGTACGTCAGTGTGTTGGCCATGTGCAATGCGCAGACATTGTTGACACTCTCCACAGGGCCTCATACCGGGCATAAGTTCAACACAATTAAGCGTTTGAGCCAATTTTAAAGCCATTGCTGTTTTCCCGCTGTGTTCCGGGGCACTTAAGAGATAGGCGTGTGAAAAAGATCCCGCAGACAGTGAATGTGTCAAAAAACTGACTATATTATCATGGCCGATGAGCTGCCATCTGGAGCTCATATATTCATTTCACACCGAAGGAGATCTTCAACGGTCTCTCTACGCCGTATAAGGCGCGATTTTCCATCTTTTACTATTGCAACGGCAGGCCTCAAAAAAGCGTTGTAATTTGAAGCCATAGGCAGGCAATAAGCGCCACAGACAGGCATAACCAGAATATCGCGTGACATCGCTTGTGGTAACTTGATATCGGTAGCAAGGATATCTCCTGACTCACAGAACGGGCCAGCTATAGTGTAGGTTTGATCAGCGATATCAGACATGCGGTTTGCAAAATATGGTTCATACTCAGCTCCATAGAGTGCCGGGCGAATATTATCAGCCATGCCGCCATTGACACAGACATAACGCCGTATTCCGGGAATATTTTTTATAGCCCCTACTGAATATAGGGCTACGGCAGAGCGGGCAATCAGCGCACGGCCTGGTTCTATGGTCAAGACTGGAAGTGTCAGCCCCAGTCTTTGGCATTCACTTTTAAAACTAGTGATGATTGCCTCAGCGTATTCGGCTGGCGACGGCGGTACTTTACCAGAAAGATATTGCACGGCATAGCCGCCGCCGATATCCAACTCTGTTGTCACAAAGCCGCATTGCCTTTTCATATCAGCCATAAATTCAAGTGCAGTTTTTAAGGCATCCAAAAAAGGCTTTATCTCAAATATTTGTGAACCGATGTGATAATGAAACCCTGCCAGAGACATATTTTTTGAAGCTAAAGCTTGAGGCACTGCCGCCGCAGCCTCTTCCAGGCTGAATCCAAATTTAGAATCAACATTGCCAGTGGATATTTTGGCATGCGTGTGAGGGTCTATGCCAGGACGGATTCGGAACAGCACCCGCAGGCAAATACCATGTTGCCTAGCTAAAACATCCAGACGTGCCAATTCACCAGCATTATCAATTACTACCCGTCCTACCCGCCGCTCAATCGCCAACTCTAATTCAGCGTCTGACTTGTTATTGCCGTGAAAATAAATGTCATCCATCGGAAAGTCTGCTGCTCGGGCGATCTCAAGTTCACCGCCGGAAACAACGTCAAGCCCTAGTTTTTCCTCAGCAACCATGTTGATGATAGACCGGTTCAAAAAGGCTTTACCGGCATACACTACCTGTGTTCCAGCGTAACGTTCAGTGAATTCTTTTTTGAATTCCCGGGCGCGGGCGCGAAAATCGTCTTCAGCAAACACGTACAGCGGAGTACCGTATTCCTGCGTAAGTGCCACCGTGTCACAGCCGCCGATACACAAATGCCCATGTCTGTTAATAGTAGAGCCCCGAGGAAAAAAAGGAGGCGTTTCTTTCATAGTGTCCATGATAGCAAGCGAACGGCAGCTAGTCAAAAGACTGTAAGTCAGACAAGAAACAGTGAGTTCCAAATCACAAGAAAAAAATAGTAAAAAATTTCAATTCCCAAAAGGCAAACGGGAAATGGCGAATTGTTTTGACACAAACACCTGTTTTTTGAGACCTAGAGTTTTGATTCAAAGCAACAATTCAGCTATTTGCGGATTTCAATTCTTCAGTTTTCAAGGTGCGACCTCTGGCGCGTAGGGCGGCTGTGATTGAGGAGGGTGAATTGTTTTTCTCGAAAAAGCAAAAACAACCAAAACAACCTCCCTTTTTACGATTAAAACCGGCGAAAACAACCGGTTGTTTTTTGAAGAAACAAATAATTCATATACTCTCGTTAATCCACAGCGATACTTAGTACTAATGATAGTGTACCACTGGAAAGATTGTCAATGGGGTTTTGGTACTTTTTTAGGGTATATTTTCTGTCGCTGAGATACTGCCAGAGAGTATTCAGTCGAAAATGGATTGCCATGGTCCCTTCAATTGGTGGAATATGAATTTAACCAGGAACATATCTCAAAATATAATTTACTGACTAAGGATTGTTAAATAAAAAGGGCTGTATGCTAGAATGGCAAAGTTTTGAATGATTTATCGATTAAAGCCTGTTATATAGGTTTTAGCCTCATACCTGGTATCGGGCGCGCTCGATTGTCTTTATTGGAAAGTTACTTTGGTGATTTGTTGACCGCCTGGAAAGCCAGTGCAGTTGAATTGGCGCGTACTGGCGTGGATGCCGCTACTTTGCAGGCTATAGAGTATTGGCGCCCCCGGATAGAACCGGAGCTTGAACTGGAGAAGGCTGAAAAGTCAGGTGTCCAAGTTTTGACCATCGCTGATTGCGCCTATCCCGCACGGCTGAAAGAGATCTATGACTACCCACCGGTACTTTATATTAAAGGCAATCTGCTACCGCAAGACGAAATTTCTCTGGCTGTGGTCGGGACCAGGAAACCCACCGTCTACGGCCGACAAGTCACAGAAGAGTTGGTGGCTGAACTGGCTGTAAGAGGCCTTACTATTGCCAGCGGTCTGGCGCGGGGTATTGATACTTTAGCGCACCAAACTGCGCTAAAGAGCGGTGGTCGAACACTGGCAGTCATGGGCAGTGGCGTCAATATTATCTACCCAGCCGAAAACACATCTTTGGCTCGACGTATCCTTGAAAACGGCGCACTGATCAGCGAATGCCCCATTAATGCTGGCCCGCGTGCTGAAAACTTCCCTCGCCGTAATCGTATTCTCTCGGGTTTGACGTTGGGTACTCTGGTGACTGAAGCCGGCGAGAGTAGTGGCGCTCTGATTACCGCCAACAATGCCCTGGAACAAAACCGGGAGGTTTTTGCGGTTCCGGGTAGCGTTCTATCGCCACAAAGCAGCGGTACAAATCGACTTATTCAGCAGGGAGCCAAACTTGTGCGCCGAACCGTCGATATTATGGAAGAACTAAATATTAAAACCATGGTGGGACAGCTTGAATTCAAAGAAATATTGCCGGAAAATGATATTGAGAAGCAATTGATACAGTATCTGGCTATGGAACCGGTGCATATAGATGAGGTATGCCGCGCCTCTGGCTTGCCGACCGCTATGGTTAGCAGTACTTTGGCTATGATGGAACTTAAGGGTATGGTTAAACAATTGGGCGGTATGAATTATGCCCTGTTCAAACAGATTAAGGAGTGCAATACAGCAGGTTAAAATGACAACTTCTAAAAAACTTGTTATCGTGGAATCCCCTGCCAAAGCAAAAACACTGGCCCGGTATTTGGGTTCCGGTTATGTATTAAAAGCCTCACTGGGACACGTGCGTGATTTGCCTAAAAGCAAACTCGGCGTAGATGTGGAACATGATTTTACCCCTCAGTATGTTAATATGCGCACCAAAACTGCCGTACTCAAAGAATTAAAGGGTGCCATTAAAAATGTCTCTACCGTGTTTCTAGCGACTGACCCTGACCGTGAAGGCGAGGCGATCGCCTGGCACTTGATGGAGGCATCCAAGACAAAAAATGTTGTCTACCGCCGCGTCGTCTTCCATGAAATAACTAAAGAAGCCATTACACAGGCTTTCAAATCACCACGTGAACTCAATATGAATCTGGTCAACGCTCAACAAGCACGGCGCGTTCTTGATCGGTTGGTTGGCTACAAGTTGTCACCTTTGCTGTGGCAGAAAGTGCGCCGCGGGTTGTCTGCCGGGCGGGTGCAATCAGTAGCTTTACGCATCATTGTAGACCGTGAACGTGAGGTATGCGCCTTCACGCCTGTGGAATATTGGTCAATCGAGGCAGAATTAAGACAGAAAACAGAGTCTCAGGGAAGCTTTAGCGCCTTGCTTATCGGGGCAGGCGTCAAGAAGAAGATAGCTATCCCCGATGCCAACTCTGCCGCCGACCTGCTGGCTGATCTTAAACCAGCGGTATACATGGTAAACAAAGTGACCAGCAAGAGTTCGCCGCGGCAACCGGCGGCGCCTTTCATTACCAGTACGTTACAACAGGAAGCTTGGCGTAAGTTACGGTTTTCTGCCAAACAAACTATGGCGCTGGCACAACAGTTATATGAAGGTTTGACGTTAGGTGAGGAAGGCAGCGTTGGTCTTATCACCTACATGCGCACCGATTCTACCCACGTGGCGCAATCAGCCGTAGCGGAGGTACGAGACTATATTTCCGGGCGCTACGGCAGCGATTATTTGCCCAAGTCTCCCCGTGTTTTCGCACGCCAGGTAAAAGGCGCACAGGAAGCCCATGAGGCTATCCGTCCCACCAGCGCCGACAGGGAACCGGTTGCCATTAAACAGTACCTGGATTCTAACCAGTTTAAACTATATCAGCTCATCTGGCAGCGGATGGTGGCCAGCCAGATGTCCGCAGCGGTCTTTGACAATATGACCGTCGATATAGAGGCACAAAAGACCCTTTCTAAGACAAAATATACCTTTAGAGCGCAGAGCTCAGTAAATACTTTCCCCGGCTTTATGGCTCTTTACACTGAAGGCCGGGATGATGAAGAAGAACAGAAAACACCGAAGCTACCTCAACTTGTCGAAGGTGAACCGCTGGCACTGCTGAAGTTGAACAAGGAGCAGCATTTCACCCAACCGCCACCGCGTTTTACCGAGGCCACGCTTATAAAGATGTTGGAACAATATGGCATCGGGCGTCCCAGCACTTACGCACCCATACTCTCCGTGGTGCAGGAACGGGAATATGTTGAAAAACAAAAGGGTATCTTAAAGCCGACAGAATTAGGCATGATGATCAGTGACATTCTGGTACAGCAGTTCCCTGATATTATTGATACCGGTTTCACCGCCCAGATGGAAGATCGTCTGGATAAAGTGGCAGATGAAGGACTCGACTGGGTGAGTGTAGTACGTGATTTCTATATGCCGTTTGAAAAAGATCTTTTGGCTGCCGAAGAACAGTTGGAAAAAATCCCGCTGCCGATTGAAGTGTCTGAGGAGATGTGCTGTCAATGCGGCCAGGAGAAACTGATTATCAAGGTGGGCCGTTACGGCAAGTATATGGAATGCCCGGCATGTAATTTCCGGCAATCTTTCCGCATCCACACTGGGGTATCATGTCCCGGTTGCCCGGAAAATGCCGAGCTTATTGGCCGTTTCTCAAAAAAAGGCAAACTCTTTTACGGTTGCGCAGCCTTTCCCAAGCACAAATTTGCCATCAATGCCCGCCCCCTGCCTGAGCCATGCCCTAAGTGTGGCGGTCTGGTGACTGAATACCGTGACGGACAGAAGAAATGTATCGACTCTAAATGCGATTATAAGGCTAAAATGGATCATGGCAATATCACCCCTGCCTGAAAATTACTTCACAAGTTTTGTGTCACACCTCCAAACGGAGCTTTACCTGTCTCCGCGCACAGTGCGAAATTATGTCAACGATATCAAGGGCAATCTGAAACACGGCGCTCCGAAAGGCTTTTTTCAATACCTGGAACTACGCCATATTGAATTTCCCGCCGGGGTGGATAAATACGTTATCCGGGGGTATATGGCCTGGCTGCTGGAACAGGATGTGGTCAAGAACAGCGTCGCCCGCAAACTTTCTGCCATCCGCTCTCTATATCGCTACCTGCTTAGAGAAGAAATGATTGTTGATAGCCCGATGCCGGTAGCTCGCAAACATGGCGGACGACTATCGGCCTTTTCACTTAAACTCGATAAACGTCTGCCTGCTTTCCTGACTATTGAAGAGATCGAAAAACTGTTAGACGCGCCTGACACCGCTAGTCCGCAAGGACTCCGCGACCGGGCAATCATAGAACTGATCTATGCCGCCGGTCTGCGCATCAGCGAATTGACCAGCCTCCAGCTTGACCAGGTGGATCTTTATAGCAGAGAGTTACGGGTATGGGGCAAAGGTTCTAAAGAACGTTTGGTGTTGATAGGACAACCGGCTGTTAGGGCAATTAAGGAATATTTAAAGACAGGCCGCAAGGAATTAGCGAATGATGAAACAGCAAAATCACCATTGTTCGTGAATTACAGGGGAACCCGCTTAACAGCGCGCTGGGTGCAAAAACTGGTGCTTAAGTACGCCCATCAGGCAGGCATACGACAGGAAGTACACCCTCACCTGTTACGTCATTCTTTTGCCACCCATCTGCTGGACGGCGGTGCCGACCTCCGTGTTGTTCAGGAACTGCTGGGCCACGCCAGTTTGTCCACCACTCAGATCTATACCCACGTTAGTCGTAACCAGGCACGGAAAGTTTATCTGTCATCCCATCCGCTGGCACATGAGGAGAGAGAAGAATGAGCATCTATGCCATCCGCCTTCAAAATCTAAAAAACAAGCTCCAGGCTTTGGATGTTGATGCCATACTTGTGGCTCAACCGGATAATCGGCGATATTTGTCCGGTTTCAGCGGTTCATCAGGATACGTTCTGGTCACAATGGAAACAGCGGTGCTGGCTACCGATTTCCGCTATGTTGAGCAGGCTGCGTTTCAAGCTAAAGAATGTGAAGTGCTACGCATTGACGGCCCGGTCACAGAATGGTTCCCGGCTCTTTTGAGCGGATCTAACATTAAATCCCTGGGGTTGGAAGCTGGCTTTTTTACTATTGCTGACCATGACAACTTTGAGGCCGCCATATCCAGCGCAGGTCTAGCAGTTGACCTTGTGCCAATTATAGATGCTGTTGAAACATTGCGTGCCGTCAAGGATGAACAGGAGATCCAGGCGATCTCAGCGGCCGCGAATTTGACTGACAAGGCCTTTTCATATGTAACAGAGCATTTCATTAAGCCGGGCGTCACCGAATTACAGGTGGCCTGGGAATTGGAAAAGTTTATCAGAGAAACTGGCGGGGAACTATCATTTCCGATTATCGTTGCCGGTGGCGAGGCATCGGCGAGGCCCCACGCCCAACCCACATGCCGGCCACTTCAGAAAAACGAGCCGCTGGTAATAGACATGGGGGCCAAACTTGACGGTTATTGTGCTGACTTAACCCGGACGTTATGGCTCGGCGCTGAAGATACCCGGTTTCGTGAGTTGTACAATATAGTGTTGCAGGCGCAAAATACTGCGATCAAAGGCATAAGGTCAGGTATGACCGGAATAGAAGCTGATAAACTGTCCCGCGATGTGATCACTCAGGCTGGTTACGGCAAATTATTCGGTCACAGCTTGGGCCACGGTATCGGCCTGGAAGTCCATGAATTACCCCGTCTTAGTGCCCGTGCCACCGGCCCGCTAAGTGATGGGATGGTTTTCACCATCGAACCTGGGATCTACATCCCGGGCTGGGGTGGTATCCGAATTGAGGACGATGCGGTGCTGGAATGTGGTAAAATCAAGTTGTTGACCGCATCCTACAAGTAGAAAGAATCACAATGATCAAAGTTGATTTGCACGTACACACGTTTTATTCCCCCGACGCCAATACCACTTTTGAGGAGTTGACGGAGCAGTGCCTGAAACTTGGATTAGGCGCAATAGCCATCGCCGACCATGGTACTACTGAGGGAGCAATAGCCTTCCTGAAGACGGCGCCAGCATTCAAAGTCATCGTTGCTGAAGAAATACTAACTCCTCATGGTGAGATCATGGGCATGTTCCTAAAAGAAACCATCCCCTCCGGCTCTTCTGTTGAAGATACTGTTAAGGCTATCCGGCAACAAGATGGTTTGGTTTGTGTACCTCACCCCTTTGACCCTGTGCGCAGTTCGGCTCTTGATACCAAGGCGCTTACAGAATTAGCACAACGGTATGAAGTGGATGTGATTGAAGTCATGAACGCCCGCTATGTTTTCCAATCCAGCATCAAACAAGCCCGGAAGTTCGCCGAACTGTACAACTTGCCTCGAAGCGCGGGCAGCGACGCTCATACAGCTGGTGAGCTCGGTAGCGTTTATCTTGAAATGCCTGCTTTTAATAACAAGCGTGAGTTCATTGAAGCCTTGAGCCAGGCCAAAATCTGCGGCAAGACCAGGAATCCTTTGGTACACCTAAGCACAGTTGCCCGCAAAATCAAGAGTAAGCTGGCGAGACCATAGGTGTACTCTATCGGCTGGTTTTCAACTGCCAAAGGGCAAGGTTCCCGTGACCTGCTGACTACTGTCCAGGAGAGTATCGCCCGCGGTGAAATTAAGGCCAAGATCGAGTTCATCTTTCTGAGCAGAGAATCCGGTGAATCGGCAGAAACCGACAAGTTTATCGAACTGGCAAATTCTTACAGCATTCCCACAGTTTCCATCTCTTATCAACGTTACCGCAAGGAGCATGGCATCACCGGCACTTGTGGCGACTCTTTGCCGGATTGGCGGCTGGATTATGATCATCAGGTAATGAAACTGCTCGAGCGGTTCCCACGCCCTGATTTGTGCGTTTTAGCCGGTTACATGCTCATTGTTGGGCCAGAGATGTGTACCCGGTTCTCAATGGTCAACCTGCATCCGGCAGCGCCAGATGGACCTGCCGGCACATGGCAGGAGGTGATATGGAAACTTATTGACGATAGATCTGACTCATCCGGCGTTATGATACATCTGGTAACACCGGAACTGGATAAAGGTCCGGTAGTCAGTTTCTGCCGCTTCTCTATTAAAGGTAAGGCTTTCGATAATTTGTGGCAGGAGATCGGTAATCTCAATTCCAGCGAAATTAAAGCACGTGAAGGTGAACAAAACCATCTTTTTCGCCAAATCAGGCGTCACGGCGCCGCCCGTGAGCTCCCGCTTATTGTGAGTACGGTCAAGGCTTTTAGCGAAGGAACAATAAGAATCACCGATGGTGTAATTACCAGCCGCGACGGCAAAATCATAAACGGTTATGACCTGAGTAACGAGATTGATTGCAGGGTAAAGACTGTTCTAAATGACCAACTATGATGTTATTGGTCTGGGTATTTTACGCTCAGATCATATCTATTCTGCGGATACCATGGGACTTAACGGTGAGCATCCAGTGCGGCGATCTGCCGTTACCTCCGGCGGAGCTGCCGCTAACACTGTTTTTGGGTTAAGCAAACTTGGTCTCAAATGCGGTCTTATCGGAGTAGTTGGCAACGATCCAGCCGGACGGGAACTAGTGGCGGAAATGAGTTCTATCGGTGTCGATATGCGCCATGTAAATTTGATTTGCGACACTCAAACCGATAGCGCTATGGTGATAAACGATTCTGAAGGCAGCCGCGTCTGTTATATCTGTTACGATGCCGGGAGACTATTTCACATTGATGAAAGCATGGTTGATGTGTTAAATGCAGCTACCATCATCCACATAGGCGGGCTGATCGATCAGGAACAAATAAAAGCGCTAGCAACTGTATTAAAACAGTTAAATACAGAAGTGGCGGTCAGTGTATCTATCAGCGACAGTGAAGCGGTTCTGGGATTCAAGATATGGGAGCCTATCATTGCGCGTGCCGCCGTGGTCCTTGCCAGTAAAACCGCCATCGAAAAACTGACAGGTAAAAATTTCAAACTTGCTGCAAAAATGTGCCGCCAATCCGGCGCCAAAGCCACGGCCATCTTTCTGACCTGCGGTGAGGAGATTAGGAAAATTCGCAGGAAAGGCAAAGCAGCCAGTGTTACTACATATATACGTAATTCTGAATATGAATGCCTGATTGAGTCGGCCATCCGCAAATGGCCG
The DNA here is from genome assembly GCA_001005265.1 of Dehalogenimonas sp. WBC-2. Taxonomy (NCBI): domain Bacteria; kingdom Bacillati; phylum Chloroflexota; class Dehalococcoidia; order Dehalococcoidales; family Dehalococcoidaceae; genus Dehalogenimonas; species Dehalogenimonas sp. WBC-2. Next base: position 776,333 of record CP011392.1, on the reverse strand, counting down.
AATGTAATAGAGCCAACCGGGGCCCAGGATGCCTTCACCACCGGTTATCTTTTTGGGTTAATCAAGGGCAAAGCCATAGAAGAATGTGGTTTTTTGGGCGATATAATGGCCCAAGCCTGTTTGAAAAAACCCGGCGCCAGAGATTCTCTCCCTGACGCCGGTGAACTTTCAAGCAGATACTATTTGATACACCATGAGGAAATCAGTTTTTAGCCGGTTTCTCCTCGGGTTTTTTCAGAATGTCATCAATGAGGCCGTATTCCTTGGCTTGAACCGGGTTGAGATAGTAGTCACGGTCAGTATCATGAACTATCTTTTCCATTGTCTGGCCGGTTCTGGCGGCAAGTATATCCCGAATAATATCCTGTAGGCGCGTGATTTCCTTTGCCTGAATGACAATGTCCGACGCCTGCCCACGGGCGCCGCCGATAGCCTGATGCATGTGTATGGTGGAATTGGGTAAAGCAAATCTCTTTCCTTTGGCTCCGGCGCAAAGTAATACTGTAGCCATGCTGGCGGCCATACCGACACAGATGGTGGACACTGCAGGACGTATAAGCTGCATGGTGTCATAAATTGCTAAACCCGCAGAGATAACTCCGCCAGGGGAATGAATATAAAGACTTATATCCTTATCGGGGTCTTCACGGTCCAAAAACAACAATTGGGCAATTATAGTATTGGCAACCTGATCATTGATCTCAGAACCTAAAAAGATGATGCGCTCTTTCAAAAGTAAAGAATAAATATCAAAAGCACGCTCACCACGGGAACTGCTTTCAATAACCATTGGGATGATATTTGTTGGATTCATAGTTTTACTCCTTTATCTCCTCTACGGCATTGGTACTCTTTTTTGTTTTGGTTAATTTCTTTGGTTTTGTTGCCGCCTTGACGCTTTGCTCTGTCTTTTCTATAACAGTTTCTTCACCCATGGCGATATTTTTCAGGGCTTCAATGGTTTTACGCGATAACAGTATCTGGTTGATCTCCTCGCGCGCTTCAGGATTCTCAAAATGCGGCCGCTGTTCATCCCGTTTGTCCTCAGGAATAGAAGACAGCATCTTCTGGATATCTGCCTCAATTTCGTCCGCGGTGACCTCTATTTTTTCTTCTGTGGCCAGTTTTCCCAATATCAGTGAGCGGCGGATCCGGTCCTCAGCTTTGGGGCGGAGTTGCTTGGCCAGTTCCTCAGGATTTACCTGTGCCAATAGCTCCTCGTATTCAGTCTGGGAGCTTACTTGTTGCTGCCAGCGATCAAGTTGTTGGTTTACCAGCCGCTCATACTCCATGTCTACCAGATTGGAAGGAAACTCTGCCTTGCTCATGTTGACTAATTCATCAATGAGCTTGGCCTGGAAATTATCTACTGCTGTAGTCTCAAGCCGTTTGCGGTAATTATCTCTCATCCGCGACTTGAGTTCATCAAAAGTGGTCATTTCAACTTCCAATGACTTGGCGAAGTCATCATCTTCCGGCGGCAACTTTTCCTCTTTGATTTCAATGACCTTCACTTTGAAATCAGGCTCTTTACCGGCTAATTCCGCTTTAGCAAAATCGTCGGGGTATTTAAGCTTAAACTCTTTAGTGTCGTCTCTCTTTAATCCGAAGATTGCTTGTGAAAAACCCGGCGCCGGGTATTTTGACTCTTCACTGATACCGAACTGGGCAGCTTTTTGGTTGACAAAAGGCGTTCCATCAATGGTACTTTCTAAATCCATTACCACCAGGTCACCTTCCTGGGCCGGACGTTCAACAGGTTCCCAAGTGGCCTTTTCATGGCGTAACTGCTTGATCATACCGTCAACGACTTCTTCTTTAACATCCACCGCTTCCGGCTCTAGTCTAATGCTTCTGTAGTCACCTAGTTCCACTTTGGGAGGCAACGACACTCTTGCCTTAAATATCAGAGGTTCGTTCTGTAAAACTTCTACACCGGGGGTGCCGAAGTTCTGAAGGTCTTGCTCTTTGATGGCATCAGCGCAGGCCTTAGGGAGCACCTCATCAAGTGATTCCTCAATAAAGCGGTCTTTCCCAAGGTATCGCTCCAGAATAGGACGAGGCGTCTTGCCCTTACGGAAACCGGGCACTTCAGTACGCTTCACCAGTCTCTGATAAGCATTCTCCAATGCTACCTGCATGTCGTCACTGTCCAGTTCTATGGTCAGCAACGCTTCGCAAGCCTCGATCTTTTTGTCGGTTACTTTCATCAAACCCTCTATCTGTTATTATAAGCTACTGTGGTAATTTTAACGAAATATGTACCTGGTCTATCTGTGTTTGGCTGACTTCTGATGGTGAGCCGAACATCGGGTCGACGCCTGCCTGGTTTTTGGGGAAGGCGATGACTTCACGTATGGTAGGTTCACCGGCAAGGATAGCGACAACCCTGTCAATGCCCGGAGCTACACCGCCATGAGGCGGTGCGCCGTATTCAAAGGCATCTAAAAGCTGACCAAAAAGACTTTGGATGCGTTCTTCACTATGTCCCAGCAGGCGGAAAATCTGCCGCTGCAACTCCGGCTGATGGATACGTATGCTACCACCGGCGATCTCATAACCATTCAAGACCAAATCATAATGCCGTCCATGCACTTTACCCGGATCAGTTTCCAGTAGCGCCATGTCTTCAACCCGGGGGGCAGTAAAGGGATGATGTGTCGGCTGCCAGCGGTTATCATCTTTATTCCAGGTAAACAGCGGGAAATCCACTACGAACGCAAAGGCCAGTTCATTTGGATCTGCCAGTTTTAAGCGGCAACCCAGCTCACTGCGTAAGCCGCCCAGGACAGAGTTGGAAAGTTCACGCTCTCCAGCGACAATCAGTAAAAGGTCACCAGCCTGAGCGCCTGAGCGTCGCGCCATTGCTTTAATCTGCTCAAGGGTCATATACTTGGCGGCCACTGAACGTACCTTGTCCATTTCCAGACTATCAATATCGCCCGGTTCGGAACCAAGTATGATGGGCACCAGGCCTGCCGCGCCGAGCTGCCGGGCCAGATTTATCAGTTCCTCTACCTGGCTTTTATTGTAGCTGCCGCATCCCGGAGCGGCGATAGCCTTGACCACGCCACCCCTGGCGACAGTGCCGCTAAATACGCCGAAGGCTGTTGAGGCAGCGATGTCAGTCACGTCAGCCAGTTCCATGCCGAAGCGCAAATCAGGCTTGTCACAGCCGTAACGCTCCATGATGTCATTAAAGCTAAGACGAGGGAATGGTGTGCGGAACTTCTTATCGGGGGTCACTGTTTGCACCAGGCTGGAAAACAGCCCTTCCAGAAGCTGCATCATATCTTCTTCGTCGACGAAACTCATTTCCAGGTCAAGCTGGGTAAATTCCGGCTGGCGGTCAGCCCGGAGGTCTTCATCACGAAAACATCTGGCAATTTGGTAATATTTTTCTATCCCGCCGACCATCAGCAGCTGTTTCAACTGCTGCGGCGACTGAGCCAGAGCATAGAACTTGCCGGGATACAGACGGCTGGGCACCAGATAGTCCCGCGCGCCTTCGGGGGTGCTTTTCAAGAGGATGGGGGTTTCTATCTCCAGGAAGCCGCGTTCGTCAAGGTAGCGGCGCATGAAGCGTATGACGTTGTGCCGCAGTATCAGATTGTCCCGCATGCGGGGACGCCGCAAGTCCAAATAGCGGTATTTTAGGCGAAGAGCTTCATCAACATCCACATCCTCATTGACGTAAAAAGGCGGCGTCTTGGAAGTGTTTAAAATTTCAATTGTCTCAGCGGCGATTTCCACCATGCCGGTCGGCATTTTGGGGTTTTCGGTGCCTTGCGGCCGCTGGTTTACGGTGCCGCTCACTTTGACGACAAATTCAGAACGCAGCGATTCCGCGGTATGGTGAGGCTCTTTGATCAGCTCCGGATTGAATACCACCTGCACCAGCCCTGAGCGGTCTCTGAGGTCGATAAATATAAGATTGCCATGGTCGCGGCGGCGATGCACCCATCCGGCCAGGGTAACTTTCTGACCGATATTTGCACTGGTAATTTCACCGCACTGATGGTCTTTAAGCAAGCTGACTCCTAAATATGCAAGGATATGAACGTTAATTATATCTGATGACTAACTTGAGTTCAAACATTCGTAAGCGCCGAACACAGTGACATCCGGGTCAAATTATAAGCGCAAAAAAAGTAAAAAATATCAATTCCCCAGACGGCACGACAAAGCAGGCGAATTGTTTTGACACAATTCGGTATTTTTTGGCACCTGAAGTTTTGATTCAAAGCAACAATTCAGGTGGTGATTCTCAAGCCGGATTCACCTTTTGTTTTGAATATAACATCTTAATTAAAGGGCTAAAAGCGCTGCACACTATTAACATAACCCCTCTTTCTTGGTGTGATACTTTGCAGTGACGGAAGGGCACGAGGGTATTTATGGATTTATTCGGTTGTTTCTCCGAAAATGAAAATTTGATAAAACAACCTCAGTTTACGATTGAAACCGGCAAAAACAACCTCTATAAAACCCGAAAGCAACCATTACAAATACTCTCTATCCCCACCAGAACAACAAAGAACATATGTTATCATACGAGTGGCGAAGTGTCAATGAGCTTTTGGAACTATTTGAAGGTATATTTTGAGGGATAAACAGGACGACCCTTCGACAGACTCAAGGTGAACGAACGGGGGAAAGACCCGATTGCGCGGTCGGCACTTATATAATTTGACCAAGTGGTCACAGTGCCGGATAATTAGACATTAACAAATAGATTGAGGTTCTGTATGGAGACCGATAAATTACTGGAAATAATTGACCTCAAAGTTGAAATTGAGGGCAAGGAAATCCTGCACGGTATCAACCTTGAAATCCAAGCCGGTGAGACCCACGTTATCTATGGCCCCAATGGCAGCGGCAAGACTACGTTGCTGATGACCCTGATGGGATTCCCCCGTTACAAGATAACCGGCGGGCAGATAATCTTTGAAGGCAAGGATGTAACCCATTCTACTCTCGATGAGCGGGCACGGGCAGGCATAGGGCTTTCATTCCAAAGGCCGCCGATCGTTCGCGGCGTAAAAACACGGGATATGGTTGAAGCCTGTTTCCGCGGCCGTGAAGAAGGCGTAATGCTGGAAAAACTGGCCCGAAAAACTAATATGACCGATTTCCTGGATAGGGATATCAATTACGGTTTCTCCGGCGGAGAAACAAAGCGGTCTGAATTACTGCAGCTTTTAGCCCAAAGCCCCGACCTGGTGCTGCTTGACGAACCGGAGTCAGGGGTTGACCTGGAAAATATCGCCCTGATCGGAGAGCTGATCAACTCGCTTTTGGAGAAGACACATCCGATGCGGGATAGGACACGGAGCGGTTTAATTATCTCTCATACTGGTCATATACTGGAATATGTCAATGCCCGTACAGGTTATGTAATGTTTGAGGGGAAGATCATTTGTGAAGGCGACCCCCATGAAATATTGGAAACGGTAAAAGAAAAAGGTTACGGAGAGTGCGCCTCATGCCAGATATGCAAAAGATGAACAACCCTGTTCATGGTGAAAAAGCCCGATCCGCTAATACCAAAAAAGCAGCTTTCGGACCCGATATCGATCTGGATCAATTTGAATCACCCAAAAAAGGTGAGCGTGAATATGTGACAACACCGGAGTCGATTTCGGAAGCAGACAAATCACGCATGCTGGAATCCGGTATTATGCTGGATGACCGTTCCGGCCGTTCCGGGACATTCATTCAGATGGATAACACACCGGTCCACTTCGGCGCTTCCCAAGACGGCATCGAGGTAATGAGCGTCAGTCAGGCGTGGGAGAAATACGACTGGCTTAAGGACTACTGGTGGAAGGCGGTGGCAGTGGATGCCGACAAGTATACCGCCCACGTGGAACTGCAGGGTGCCGACGGCTATTTTATCCGTGCCCTGCCCGGCGTCAAAACTACCTACCCGGTTCAGGCCTGTCTCTATCTGGACCGCACAAAATCGGTCCAGGACGTGCATAACATCATCATCGCTGAGGAAGGCTCAGAACTGCATATTATCACCGGTTGCGCCGTATCCCATCGGCAGGAAATGGGCTTGCACCTGGGGGTCAGCGAGTTTTACATCAAAAAGGGCGCCAAGGTCACCTTCAGCATGATCCATACCTGGTCACCGGAAATTGAAGTGAGGCCACGTACCGGGGCGATCATAGAAGAGGACGGGCTGTTCTTATCTAATTACGTCATTATGAAACCGGTGCGCTCAATCCAGTCGGCCCCGGTGGCACGCTGTGTAGGCAAGAATGCCACGGTGCGGTTCAATACAATAATGGTTGCCACACCGGGCTCTCATATGGACCTGGGCGGCAAGGTTTACCTTGATGCGCCCGGTTGCCGTACGGAGATAATGGCCCGAGCCATTACTACCGGCGGCGACATCATTTCCCGGGGCTATATTGAAGGCAGCGCAATTGATGTAAAAGGTCATCTGGAATGCCGCGGCCTTATCCTGAAAGATAAGGGCATGATCCATGCCATCCCGGAACTTAAGGCTAACATGGCTGTTGAATTATCCCACGAGGCGGCAGTGGGCAAGATCGCCGAAGAAGAGGTGGAATATCTCATGGCCCGGGGCCTGACCCGTGACGAATCTACTGCCGCCATTATCCGCGGCTTTCTCAAGGTGGACATCGAAGGCTTGCCGCCAGCACTCAACGCTGAATTGCGCAAGGCTATCGAAGCCTCTGAAAAAGAAACTCTTTAGCCACCCTAAAGTATCCCAAGATGAACAAGCCTGAAATATTCGCAGGTTGGATAATACGTATCTCAAGAAATTGAATAATGCTGACAACAAGAAAAGCCCCGGTTGACCGGGGCTTTTCTTGTTTTATAGGAACCGACCGGCTCCTTAATCTACCCTCAGGAAGAGGCCTGCGGCGCGCAACCGCCGCCAGAGCCAGAACCCGCAGTACCGCAACTGAAAGTTGACAGCCTGCGTTGTGCTTCAGTAGAACCACACTTGGGACACTTCACCTCGGCGGTATCTGAAAAATGGCGCAATAACTCAAATTTGGCGGCACACTTTTTACAGGAATATTCGTAAATTGGCACAATCCCTCCGCTTAAAAACTCAATGGTGATTGTACAAGTTTCTGGGATAAAATCAAGTGACTAAGGTCACAATCAACCGACATTGCACACAGCTTTGACCGGTCACCCGGCCACCACTATAATTAGCCAAGATAATGAAGTTACCCATAATCATAAATAATGTCTTTTCCAGTGAAGATCTGGGCATTGCCGAAGAAATGGCGGCAGCCAACTTCAAAAACCTGGGCGCCAAGTATGAGCGCTATATCATAAAATCAATACCGGGTCTTAAAGCTAATTTCCCGGCTGCGGCCTCTTTCAGCGATGCTGAACTCAGAGATATAATGGCCATAGCTGATGTAGTGGGCCTTGATTCCCGGGGGATGATGAAGCGCTTAAAATCCGCCTGTAGCTGTTGCGGCTGGTGCTGCTCAAAAACCAAGCGCATTGTGGTCACAGAAGAAGACGCTGACCGTATCAGCCGCAAATTGAAACAAAAAAGAGACGAACTGTTTGTGTTTGATGGCAAGGAATGGCTGATCAAGGATGCCCATCCATGTGGCTGGTGGAACCCCAGGAACGGCCGGTGCACCATCTACAATGATAGACCGCATACCTGCAGGGTCTGGCCGCTAGGCGTCAATGATGACGGCAAAAGCACCATTATCCCGCAGAGCGAGTGCAACTATGCCGTCATGTCGCTGGTTTTCAAAACCATGAGTATGCTGGAAGCGGCGGGCGTTAGCGCACCGGGTAAGGTATCTGCCGAAACTTAATCATTTTCGTTACAACGCATTCCCAATGGTGTTACCAGCAAAGGTTATTTGGACTTAAAAACATGTTTTTACCGACAACCCCCGAGGAGATGAAACAACTGGGCTGGGATGCACTGGATATCATCCTGATCTCCGGTGATTCATATATTGACAGCCCATTTATCGGAACCGCCGTCATCGGCAAGGTGCTTCAGCGCGCCGGGTATCGGGTGGGAATTATCGCCCAGCCTGATATTCAGACCGCTGGTGATATCACCCGACTGGGTGAACCGCGGTTGTTCTGGGGGGTCACCGGCGGCAGCATAGATTCTATGATCGCCAACTACACCTCACTTAAAAAGAAGCGCAAGAGAGATGATTACACACCCGGCGGTCTGAATACCCGCCGCCCCGACAGAGCGGCAATCATCTACACCAACCTCATCCGGCGTAATTTTAAAAATACCAAACCCATCGTCCTGGGCGGACTTGAGGCAAGTCTGAGACGAGTGCCTCATTATGACTACTGGGATGACCGGGTGCGTTCTTCAATACTGCTGGATGCCAAGGCGGATTACCTGCTTTACGGCATGGCTGAAAGCGCCGTTATTGAACTGGCGGCGGCATTATCCAAAAACAATGATCCCCGTTCCATCCGGGGCTTGTGCTATCTGGCCAGCGAGAGCGAACTTGCCGGTAGGACAACAGAATATATTGAATTACCGTGCTTTGAGACCGTTGAAAAAGATAAAAAAGCATTTACAGAAATGTTCCGTACCTTCTATCAAAACAACGACCCTCTAACCGCCAGAGGTCTTTACCAGAAACAGGGCAACCGTTACCTGGTGCATAACCCGCCAGCCATGCCACTAACCCAGGCCGAACTGGACGGAATATACGCAATAAGCTATGAAAGAGCGCAACACCCACATTATGAAAAGCTGGGCAAGGTTAAGGCGCTGGAGACGATTAAGTTTTCTATCCAAACCCACCGCGGCTGCTACGGCGAGTGCAACTTCTGCGCTATTGCGGTGCATGAAGGCCGCACCGTGCAGTGGCGAAGTCAGGAATCAATACTGGCCGAAGCCCGGCGCCTGACCGCCTACCCCGACTTCACCGGTTACATCCGTGACGTAGGCGGCCCGACGGCCAATATGTACGGTTTTGAATGCCATGACAAGCTAAGGCGCGGCAGTTGCCGGGATAAACGCTGTTTATCTCCGAAGGTATGCACATCACTTAAGGCTGATCATCAGCAACAATTAGAACTATTATGTAAACTTAGACGCATCGAAGGAGTGAAAAAGGTATTTGTAGCCTCAGGCATCCGCTACGATCTGCTTCTGAGCGACCGGCTGCACGGCACGGCCTACCTTAAAGAGGTCATCGGGCATCATGTATCCGGCCAGATGAAGATTGCACCGGAACACACTAACAATGCCGTGCTGCGGACGATGGGCAAACCCGGCACTGCTGCCCTTTTGGAGTTCAAAGCCTTATTTGACAAGATAACTGAACGCGCAGGCAAAGAACAGTTTCTGACCTATTACTTTATTGCTGCCCACCCTGGCTGTACGGCGGCTAATATGAAACAACTGAAGCAATTCATCAGCCAGAATCTGAAAATGAACCCGGAACAGGTTCAGATATTTTTACCCGCGCCATCTACCTGGTCCAGCGTGATGTATTACACCGGATTGGACCCTTTCACCGGTAAGTCTGTTTTTGTGGAAAAAGATCTCAGGAATAAAGAGATTCAGAAGAATATTGTCACCGGCAAAAGCGCACCGCGTCAGCCGCATAAATCAGGTGCTACGGGCACAGAGCGGCCACTAAGACGAAAAACATTGAGGAAACCTGTCTGACTTCTGATCAGGGATTAGAAACTGGAGTACATTGTTGCAAATAATGGGGTTTTCAGAACGTAAGCCACCTGGATATAAACATTAGAATCTGCTAATTAAAGATACAGATTAAACGTACTGCAAAATGACTAGCAGTGCCCGATATGCTCTTGTCGGCGAGTTCAATTTCATTCTTCTCGTCCCAACTAGTTAGCAAGTAAAAACCGGCTCAAACGCGTTAATTACGGGGCAACGCTGTCAATTATTATTCGGTATTTTTGATAAAGTTCTTCGTCATACTGTTTGACAAAACAAGCGACACCTCTTAGGTAAGGTAGTTTGTCGCGTAAAATCGCAGGATTATTAGCGGCGTTATGAAATATAGCTCGCCAGATCTTCCGCTTTTTTCGTGGGGGAATGCATTTTTCGCTGATAACCAACCCTGCCAACATCTTTCTTGAACCACTACCACTTATATGAGATTTATTATGGTTAATGCGAAATTTGTGTTGTTCTAGAATATCTTCAATTTTATGTAAATCAGAGTCCTCGAAAAAACGTTCACCAGAGAATGCGATATCATCCGCGTAGCGTGAATAGTTACAGCCCCATTCTGAAGCAAGTTCCTCGAGAGTAACATCAACAGAGTGAAATGCGTGATTTGCGAGAGCTGGACTAGTGGGTGCACCTTGTGGGAGTCGTTTTTGATATAAACACAATCCCGTTAGTAACCTTGCAACTTGAACAGGGAAACCGAGGTTTCTGAATATATACATGACTTTCCGCCCAAAAACACTTGGGAAAAAATCCGCGATATCGATGACGAGCATATTGCGAGTCCCAATATGAATATGCCCATTTACGAAGATATTTCGCCCTTCAGCAAACCCTGTAATATATTCTGGCACAACGATTTTAGAGAGAATGCTAGTGTTAATCCACCTCTGAATAACTTTAAGTACAATTCGGGGAGTCTCTATATTGCGAAATCCGCCAGATTTCTTTGGTATTTTGTAGCAACGGTAGTAATTATCTGAGAATCTGGACATATTAGATACCAAACGATGTGATACACCAAAAAGGTAAGCTATCACTTCAGGGCGAAAAAGCGGTGGAAGGCCTTTGTCTAACAGAGATATTGCTCTGCGGGTTTCAATTTCCGTCATATTGAATTCACTATTTAGCGCCGCTATCACGTCCGGGGTATGTTCTAAGGAGACCAGCAAGGGGAGACTATTCATGTTGTCCAATCCTTGTGAATTGCCGCTCGCTCCGTAGTAACAAACGGAGGACGAGTCGCAAATCTCCTATTTCTCGAAATAGGAGATATTTTATGGAGAGCCTTGTCACATGGGCGACGAAACGACGCCCAATCATAATTCGTGCTCCCCTTGCTGGTTATGGTGATGGAGGTAAAACATTCGACGCAAATCTCTAACATATGAAGAACGCTTCTTCCCAACTGAATTAGTCCCAATATAGGTGAGTCGAAAATAACCACTTTCTTTAACAACCCTACGTTCAGTGACTAACTGTTCGATTGATGCATCTAGTTCTTCTTTTGAAAGACGCGCTACCAAATCATGGGCCAAATCCTCTAACCTGGTTGGTTCAGTTAGATTTATTGCAAATAATACAAGGTATTTATTCTCGTATTGCTTCCACAGCATTTTTAGCTTCCTCTTGTAGCTAATTTGTCGAATTTTTCCACGCGTTTAATTTTTAAAAATTCATCAACAATCTTCCATGTTGACTTGGTTGCACGATAGTTAACCAATTCTACATGTGCCGCTCTTTCTGTATATGCTTGGTAAGGACCTAAGCCAATAAAACTCGACATAATTGTTGGCCGATATTTATCAGCAAAAAGTACTAAGGATTTTTTGCAAATATCATCTACGAGAGAAAATAGCCCAAGCTCAACAAATGAACCTGCACTGTCAGGGATATGCACAATTGCATCCACCGTATTTGCAGCCATTTTTTCACAGACACATAAATTATGTTTGGAACCAGTTGCGGTTCGATAAGCTCGAATTACTTCTTGGTGTTCGGTTTTAAAAACATCCCCATGTTCAGTGCATTTTTCAATAATATATTTTCTCAATTTTGCGCCCAAGGTAAGTGTACTTGTTTTATAGTCTGGACCAAATACCATCATGACAAGCTTTGTTTGTTCCCAAGTTTCTTTAATGGCTCTATTATAATCGTTGAAAGCAGCTTCTAAGTTGCTAGGCAAAGTACTAAACTCCGCTTAATAGTTGGACATACAGGCAAACCCAGTTGGAGAAATCTCTGTTCATTCTGTTACGAAAAGCATAAACCTAACAATTCGCACAGTCAATAGATTTTTTAAAACTATAAATATAAGGAATACATAAATTAGCAACTCAGGTAGAAGTTGAACATGAGCCGCCCGGGTCTCGAACCCAGAACCTGCTGATTAAGAGTCAGCTGCTCTGCCAATTGAGCTAGCGGCCCGTGGATGACAACCTGACAATAATAGCAAAAAGGCGTTACGAACGGCAAGCTCAGTTAACTGCCGGTCAGTCCACAGGCAGTCCGGGCAATCTCCCAGGCGTAATCATAGAGGTGCATGCCTTTACTGACGGCGATGATCTCACCGTCCTCCACCCCTATCTCACAAGCCATGTATTCTTTAAGCAATTGTAAGGCGGCGAGGTTTGACGGGAAGCCTGCCCAGAGGTCCCAGGAGCGAAAATAGACCACAAAATGCAGTTTTCCATATCTTACCCTGGTATCAACACTTCTAAGGCACGGAGGGTCAGTCAGGTAGATGGCCTCCGGATTACCAACGGTCATAAAGGCCTGATTGGTGTTAAAGCCTTCTTCTTTGTACATGCGGATAACTTCTGCAATCTGGCCTTCCAGATACTGCCCGTAGGTGTATTGTTCACCATCGGCTCTTTGCGCGGTCATTAGATACGGTAAATAGTGATCCAGGTAGTCCATAGTGGACGGCGGCGGCACACCGGGCGGCACGTCCGGGATGATGGGCCGGTTGCCCGGATTCTTAATATGGACGGTGATCATATCAAGCTCACGGCGTTTTTGACCGGCGTAACTGCCGCGTTCAATGGTGTACTCATATCCGTGAGTCAGAACCTCACGCAAGCACATAAACCATGCTTCAGAAAGGTCCCGGGCGACGATATTTGATATTCTCATTGGAGGCCTCCTGATCTAGCGATTTGCGTCATAGATGATGGCCTGTCTCAAATAGCAATCGGGGAAAATCCCCCTTAGTCCCCCTTTTCCAAAAGGGGGAAAGACGTCAGCGCTGCCGGATGAGATCGAAGAAGCGGTCCTGATAGTCTTCAAAAAGGTCCCAGCGATCAAGTTCAGTTTTCAGAACGGACGGATCAAGTTCATCACGTCTAACCTGCCAAAACATGTGCTCTATGCGCATCCGGGCTTCATTGGGCAAGCCGCGGTTATCAACACCCATCAGTCCCCTTTGCTGCAATTCAAACACATTGTTACTGAGAGAACGTTCAGTTAACTCGTAAATGAATTTGAACAGGGAGACATCCCACATCTCATCCAGACCGCGGATGATGGCTGTCCGCGGCTCGGCGCGGCTGATAACTTCAGCGCTGATGCGTTCAGCAACGGTTGGCAGGGCGTCGGCCAGAATAGTTAGTTCTTTGGGTTCGTTCTTATAAGTGTACAGAAGGCCAGGCGCGTGATCACCATGCCGCTGTGCCATCATCTGAAAGTAACGCTGGGCATCGGCGCCGAAACCTTCCAGCCTTTGCATGTATAGCGGCGTTACCAGCTTGGGGCGTTCGGCAATGACATGGCCTTCTCGAAGCACCGTTTCAGGCGGTGCCTGGGGTTCAAGTTCTGAATAGACTGGTTCTGTTAACAGGTAATAGTGAATGTTTGTTTGGCCGAATGTGGATAATAACTGCTGCGGCGGCTTCAAGATATAGGTCTGAGCCACGGCCATTCTGATCCGCTCATTGTCATTCATAGTCGTCAATCTTGAACTAAACTACTTCTATGAGGAATTTCTTGATGCCGTCAATTGATGAGATGTATTGAAGCTCAAGTTTGGTTTGGGCATGACGCCATTCCTCTTGAAATTGAGGGTATTGTTCAACATTCAATTGGCCTTGATAATCAGTGCCCTGTTGCTCCCGCATTGCCTGACGGATCTTTTGTTCAAACTTGGACTTCAGCCCTTGAAAGGCCTGCTGCCTTTGCTGTTCTCCAATCTGCTTATAATGATCAAAAATCTGCTGTAACTGGCCAAAAGCCTCAGCTACTGATTCCTTGTCTTCTTTTAACTCCATGATGGCGGTCATGACTTTCTGGTTACGGTTCTCAGCGGCCTCATGCCTGGGCAGATCCAAAATTGCAGTCAAACCGGGAAGCAAACCCTGCTTGATAAAACGCTGCTGTTCTGCAGTGTACTTGCCCAGTTCAGTCTCCAGATCAATGCCGTCAACCATATAGCGCTGCACCAGTTTTTCGCCGATGGGAGTGTATTTCCAACGTAAACGGTCTTCAGCCGTAATCTCTCCCAAGTCATTGAGCTTATCCAGTGCGATTTCTCTGGCCGATCGGATGTCTCCCATAATTACCCCCAATAGTTATTGCTTGTATTATACAAAATAGCCGTTCCGGCTAAAAGAATAAAGCTTGAATCGGGCACCGATGATGTTATGTAAGGTAGCAGCACTGAAGTATAATAGCGCGATTCGTTAGAAAAATAATAACACTTTAAGACTGGTTCTTAATCAGCCAGTATTCCAGCCCGTCAACAAGCGCCAGCCAACTGGCCTCAACAAGGTTTGAAGAGGCGCCGACGGTGTGCCACTCTTCTACACCATCTGTTGACTCAATAAGCACACGCACCACGGAGCCGGTGCCGGTGCTTTCTTCTAATATGCGAACCTTGAAATCTTTAAGCTGAATTTTGGACAGCTCCGGATATGAAGGCAAAAGAGCTTTCCGGAGAGCCATATCCAGCGCATTGACCGGGCCGTTGCCTTCAGCGGCGGTATGCATCACCTGGTCTTTGACTCTTACCTTGACCACGGCTTCACTCATCATATCTTCATGTTCACAGGCCATGATGGGGGCTCTGCGACGTTTCTCAATTACCACCATGAAGTCAATGAGTTCAAAGGGCGGAGTATAGCTTGGGTTAGCACGATGTACCAGGAGATCAAAAGAAGCCTCGGCGTTTTCATATTGGAAGCCCAGACTCTCTAATTCTTTTACACGTTCTAAAAGGAGCTTTACCTCGCTGCCTTTAGTTGAAAGATCTACGCCAATTTCCTTAGCCCTTTGGACGACATTGGTCCTGCCGGAAAGCTCCGATACCAGCGTCCGCGGCTTGTTGCCGACCAGGGCGGGATCTATATGCTGATAAGCAAACATCCAACGTGACAGACCGGACACGTGGAGCCCGGCTTTATGGCTGAAAGCGCTATGCCCGACGTATGGCAGGAACGGGTCAGGTGCAAGGTTGGCCACTTCTGAGACAAAGTGTGCCAGTTCTGTCAGACCTTCAAGGTTCAGATTTGGCAATACATCCAATCCCATCTTGAATTTAAGTGCCGGGATAATGGAGCACAGGTTGGCGTTGCCGCAACGTTCACCGTAACCATTAATGGTGCCTTGAACCTGACTTGCTCCGGCCGCAACGGCGGCTAAAGTGTTGGCTACGGCCAATTCAGCATCGTTATGGGTGTGAATGCCCACTTTTACTTTGACTGCCGCCACCACCTCCCGCACTGCGGCAGCAACCTCATCCGGCAGACTGCCGCCATTTGTATCACATAGGATCAGACATTCAGCACCGGCCTCAGCGGCGGCGGTGAGAACTTTTAAGGAATAATCTTTGTCAGCTTTGTAGCCGTCAAAAAAATGCTCGGCGTCCAGGAAAACGGTGCGCCCCTTTGATTTGAGAAAGCTTATTGAATCAACCACCATATTGATGTTTTCATCAAGGCTGGTTGCCAGCACTTTTTCCACCTGCGGGGCGGAACTCTTGCCGACCAGGGTGACCACCGGGGCGCCTGAATCCAGCAGTGCTTTAATGCTAAGGTCATCTTCAATGGCGGTGCCAGCTTTACGGGTGCTGCCGAAGGCTACCAGTTTGGCATTTTTAAAACCATCTTCAAGGGCTTTTTGAAAGAACTCATTGTCCTTGGGGTTTGCACCCGGCCAACCGCCTTCAATGTACTGCACACCGAATTCATCCAATTTTTGGGCGATATGCAGCTTGTCCAGCACCGAGAAGGAAACACCTTCTCTTTGGGCACCGTCACGGAGCGTTGTGTCATAAAGCTCTACATTGATCATAATCAAATTCCGGCGACTATCAGGTCTCCCATCTCTTTGGTACCGACGCGGGTATTGCCTGACGCCATTATATCATCGGTGCGATAGCCTTGTTGCAATACCTTATCAACCGCGTGCTCAATGGCTATGGCTTCATCATAAAGGGCCATGGAATAACGCAGCATCATGGCCGCCGAAAGAATTGTAGCCACCGGGTTGGCAATATCTTTTCCGGCTATTGACGGTGCGCTGCCGTGGATAGGCTCGTAAAGACCGAAGGTTATCTGCCCGGTAACCGGTATTCCGGCCAGGCTGGCAGAGGGCAGCATGCCCATGGAACCAGCCAGTTGGGCTGCTTCGTCAGAAAGGATATCACCAAACAGATTCTCGGTGACAATAACATCGAAATAAGCCGGAGTGCGTATAAGTTGCATGGCGCAGGCGTCCACCAGGGCGTGGGTCAAGGTTATGTCAGGATAGTCTTTAGATACTTCAATAGCTACCTGCCGCCACAGTCTGGACGATTTAAGCACATTGGCTTTATCGACCGATACCAATCTCTTGTTGCGCGCTCTGGCCAGTTCAAAACCGACTCGGACGATACGCTCTATCTCCTGTTCGGAATACAGCATGGAATCCACAGCCTTACGTCCCCTGGCGGTAACCCATTGTTTCTTGGGTTTGCCGAAATATATGCCGCCGGTCAGTTCACGGACAAAAATAAAATCAGTGCCTTTAAGCACTTCCGGTTTGAGCGTGCTGGCATCCACTAGTTCATCAAAGACTTTTACCGGACGCAGGTTGGCGAAAAGCCCAAGCGCTTTTCTAATGGCCAGCAAACCGTCCTCCGGATGTACCGGTAGTTTGGGGTCATCAAAGCGCGGATCACCAACTGCGGCCAGCATCACTGCCTGACTCTTTTTGCAGGATTCAAGAGTCTCAGGCGGTAGCGCCGACCCTGTTTTATCAATGGCGATACCGCCGATAAGTTGATGTTCAAATTTGAAGACATGACCATACCTGGAGGCTACGGCCTCCAGCACTTTGATGCCTTCGGCCATAACCTCCGGCCCGATGCCGTCACCGGCAAGAACAGTAATATTGAATTTCACGCTTAGTTGGCCTTTCCCGCAAGTCTCTGCCGAGTATATTCAATAAGGCCGCCGGATTTTATGATCTCGCCCATGAAATCAGGGTAGGGTTTGGCCTGAAAGACCTTGCCTTTGGTCAGATTATTGATAGTGCCGGCGGCAAGGTTGATCTCCAACTCATCACCGGCTTCGGTAACATCCACCGCCTCAGCGCTTTCCAGAAGCGGCAGGCCGATGTTGATGGCGTTACGGAAGAAGATACGGGCAAAACTTTTAGCGATAACAGCCGAGACGCCTGATGCCTTTATAGCGATTGGCGCGTGTTCCCGGGATGAGCCGCAACCAAAATTGGTGGTTGCTACGATCATGTCTCCCGGCTTAACATTCTTTACAAAGTTTAAGTCGATGTCTTCCATGCAGTGACGGGCCAATTCATCAGGCGCCGAAACATTTAGATATCTGGCCGGAATAATAGCGTCAGTATCCACGTTGGCACCATATTTGTGAGTTTTACCTTTGAGCACAATAGCCTCCTATAACTCCGGTGAGATAATCTTGCCGGCAATGGCGCTAGCCGCCGCCACGGCAGGACTGGATAAATAGACTTCACTTTTAGGACTACCCATACGCCCGACAAAATTACGGTTTGTAGTTGCCAGACATTTTTCTCCGGCGGCAAGAATGCCCATATGTCCTCCCAGACACGGTCCGCAGGTTGGCGTGGACACGGCACAGCCAGCATTTATGAAAACTTCAATATAGCCGGAACGCAAGGCATCCAAGTAGACCTGTTGCGAGCCAGGTATGATAATACAACGCAGATTGGAGTTGACCTTCTTGCCGTTCAAGATACTGGCTGCCATTTGGAGGTCTTCAAAACGCCCATTGGTGCAGGAACCGATGACCACCTGGTCAAGGTACACCCGGCCCACCTGGCTCACCGGTTTTACATTTGAAGGAAGGTGCGGCAATGCTACCTGCGGTTCCATCTTGGATACATCATATTCATGAACAGCCTGGTAGCGGGCATCCGCATCTGGTTCAAATACAATGGGTTTGCGTTCACTGCGACTTCTGGCGTAAGACACTGCTTTTTTGTCGGCATGGAATAGTCCAGCCTTGGCGCCAGCCTCGATGGCCATATTCGCCATAGTGAAGCGGCCTTCCATAGACAGCTTCTCAATGACTTCGCCCCCAAACTCCATGGCGGCATATAAAGCCCCGTCAACGCCGATCTGACCGATAGTATAGAGGATGAGGTCTTTGCCGCCGACGTATTTCGGCAATTTACCGGTATAGTTAAACTTGATGGTAGGCGGCACTTTCATCCAGATATCACCGGTACCCATGGCGGAAGCGATATCGGTGGAACCCATGCCGGTGGCAAAGGCGCCCAAGGCCCCGTAGGTGCAGGTATGAGAATCAGCCCCGATCACCACATCTCCGGGTATTACCAGCCCTTTTTCATGCAGGATCACATGTTCAATTCCCATCTGTCCGCACTCAAAGAAATTAACTCCCTGGGCACGGGAGAACTCACGCAGTATCTTGGCCTGTTCTGCCGAGGCAATATCTTTGTTAGGTACAAAATGATCCGGCACCAGAACGATCTTCTTAGGATCAAAGACCTTTTCAAGTCCCAGCTTCCAAAACTCCCGTATGGCAATCGGTGCCGTAATATCGTTGGCCAGTATGACATCAACCTTGGCGCTGATAAAATCACCGGGGCTAACGTGGTCTTTACCGGCATGGGCGGCTAGTATCTTTTCAACTAGATTCATTTTTATTACTCCCTTTATGAACTGAGTGTGGTAGCAACAACACCAATAAAATAATGATAGTGGCGGCAGTGGCAAGGACATAAAATCCAATACCGGCGGCAACACCGACAGCGGCAGAAACCCAAATTGTGGCGGCGGTGGTCATCCCTTCAACAATGCCTTCTTCACGTCGCAATATGATAGCGCCGGCCCCCAGAAAGCCTATGCCGGTAACAATATTTGCGGCTATCCGCGCCGGATCAGCAGTCTCGAAACCGAATATGGAAAGCGTGGTAAATAGAGCGGCTCCAATGGAAATTAAGGCCAGTGTGCGGATGCCTGCCGTTTTACCAGCTTTTTCCCTTTGAAAACCGACCAGCCCGCCCAAAACTCCGGCCAGCAGTAATCTGACTATCATGATAAGCTCGTCCGCCACTTCTACCTCCGCGGCTCTACTGCTTTGCTAGTGCCATTCTTTCTTACGGCCAACAACCGGTTGAGGGCGTTCATATAAGCTTTGGCACTGGAGACGATGATATCGGTGTCGGCCCCACGTCCTGAATAAGAAATTCCCTCACTCTCGATACGAATGAGCACCTCACCAATGGCATCAATGCCGGCAGTGATAGAAGTTACCGAAAATTCAGTCAAACGGTTGGGTACCCCCACCAGCCGGTTGATTGCTTTATATACTGCATCCACCGGGCCGGTACCAAGTGCCGCGTCTTCCATCACTGTACCGTCAGGACTGGTTAGTCTTACGGCAGCCGTCGGCAAGCCATGATCTCCGCAAGTTACCTGAACCCGTTCCAGATGATAGGCTTCAACACTGGTACGCAGTTCTTCGGCCACCAGAGATTCAATATCGCGATCGGCAATCTCCTTCTTTTTGTCTGCAAGTTCTTTAAAGGCGTTGAAAGTCCGGTCAAAATCAGTTTCCGAAAGATGGTAACCCAATTCGGCCAGCCGTTCTTTGAAAGCGTGGCGGCCGGAAAGTTTTCCTAATACCAAACTTGAGGCGGGGACACCCACCGTGTGCGGATCCATGATCTCATAGGTTTTAGACATTTTGATAATGCCGTCCTGGTGGATACCGGATTGGTGACGGAAAGCATTAGCGCCGACGATAGCTTTGTTGGCCTGTACCGCGAAACCGGTGCGTTGGCTGACCAGTCTGGAGGTTGGATATATCAATTCTGTATTGATTGAGGTCGAAACGTCGTAATAGTCAGGCCGGGTCTTGATTGCCATTACCAGTTCTTCCAGCGCTGCATTACCGGCCCGCTCACCGATGCCGTTAACAGTGCATTCCACCTGACGTGCGCCGTGCTTGACCGCTTCAAGGCTGTTTGCGACTGATAACCCTAAATCATCATGGCAATGGACGCTGATTACCGCTTTAGCGATATTAGGAACGTTTTGAAAAATACCTTCGATCAAACTACCGAATTCACCAGGCATGGCATAGCCAACCGTATCAGGGATATTGAGCGTCGTTGCCCCGGATTCTATAACAGCTTCAAGTAATGCGTATAGAAATTTAGGATCCGAACGGCTGGCATCCATGGGGGAAAACTCAACGTCGGAAATATAACTCTTTGCCCTGGCTACCATGTCCCGTGCCAACTCCAAAACTTCAGTGCGGCTTTTGTTGAGTTGGTGCACCATGTGTATTTCTGAAGCCGAGATAAAAACGTGGATGCGGGGATTGGCGGCAGCCTTTAACGCTTCATAAGCCCGGTCAATATCCTTGGGGGTTGCCCGCGCCAAGCCGCAAATGGTGCAACCCTTGATATTGGCGGCCACAGTTTTTACGGCTTCAAAATCCCCGGGGGATGTAATTGGAAAACCAGCCTCAATGATGTCAACGCCTAAGGCTTCCAGCGCCCTGGCTATCTCCAGTTTCTCCTGGATATTGAGTGCGGCTCCGGCTGCTTGCTCACCATCGCGCAGGGTTGTATCGAAGATTTTCAGCTTATTCATTTTCCGGATTCTCTCCTTATATTCGTTATTTTAGAATAACGGCTACCCCTCCTCTTACCAAGAAGAGGGGCCGCTAAGGATGAGAATGTTTCCGGATAAATGTTTCATAGTTTAGATTATATATTATTTCCTTGGTTTTTTCAGCCAGCTCATCATGCCGCGCAATTCATCGCCTACCAACTCTATGGGATGGCCTGCCTCAATACGGCGCAAGGCATTAAAATGCGGTTTGCCGGCCTGGTTCTCCAGTATCCATTCCCGGGCAAAACTGCCGTCTTGAATTTCGGTCAAAATGCGCCACATCTCGTCTTTGGTCTCATCGGTGACGATACGCGGGCCGCGACTGTAGTCACCATACTCGGCAGTGTCACTCACCGAGTAGCGCATGTATTTCAACCCGCCCTGATAAATAAGATCAACGATCAATTTCAGTTCATGCAGGCACTCAAAATAAGCTACTTCAGGCTGATACCCGGCTTCAACTAGGGTCTCAAAACCTGCTTTGATCAGTGCCGAAGCGCCACCGCAGAGGACTGCTTGTTCACCGAAGAGATCTGTCTCAGTTTCCTCGGCAAAGGTGGTCTCTAACACACCTGCACGGGCCGCACCTATGCCAGCGGCATACGCCAGAGCGATGTCCTTAGCTTTTCCGGTGGCATCCTGATGGACGGCGATAAGGGCCGGTACGCCAGCTCCCTCGGTATAGACCTGACGCACCATGTGTCCGGGGCCCTTTGGAGCAATCATGGCAACATCAATATTATCCGGCGGCAAAATCTGACCGAAATGGATATTGAAACCATGGGCGAACAGCAGGGTCATACCCGGCCGTAAGTTTGGCGCAATATCTTCACGGTAGATCTTGGCCTGTGTCTGATCCGGAGCTAAAATCATAATCAGGTCGGCTTTTTTAGCCATATCTGCGTTGGACAGTACTTCAAAACCCTCGTCCGCAGCACGGCAGCAACTGGGCGAACCGGTAACACCGCCGATAACTACTTTGAATCCGCTGTCACGAAGATTCTGCGCATGGGCATGACCCTGGCTACCATAACCTATGATACCAATCGTTTTCCCTTTTAATAATGCCGGGTTACAATCTTTTTCGTAATAAATGACGGCCATGTTCTCTCCTTCTATTCAGTTCCGCTATCTTCGCGGCGCGAGGTTTGATCACCCCGGGTCATGGCGATTCGACCGGTTCTGGTCATTTCCTTAATACCAAAAGGTTTCAGCAGATTATACAGGGAATCAACTTTTTCCTCATCTCCCGTAGCTTCCACCATAACCGAACTGGCTGAGACATCGACTATTTTTGCCCGGAATATGTCTACTATCTGCATAATCTCAGAACGGTTTTCTGGGCCTGCCTTGACCTTAATTAGTGCTAATTCACGGGTAACGATATCATGGGCGGAGATATCCTGCACCCGAATCACGTCAATTATCTTTTCAACCTGTTTCCGAATCTGCTCCACCTGGGTATTTGAGCCTTCAGCTACAATGGTCATTCTTGACAGATGCGGCGTTTCCGAATGCCCGACAGCGATGGAATCAATATTGAACCCGCGGCGGCGGAATAGACTAGCCATGCGGTTGAGGACACCCGGACGATCAGCGACTAAGGCTACAATGGTATGTTTAGTGGTGGCCATCAGCAAGCCTCCTTGCGGGGTTCATGCAATATCTGGTCAATGCCTGCCCCAGGCGGCACCATGGGATAAACATTTTCCTCTGGTTCAACAACAAAATTGATGATGTATGGTCCCGGTTCCGCCATGGCTTGTTCAATGGCTGGCACTACGTCAGATTTGCAGGTTACATTGCGTGCCGGGATGCTGTAGCCATCGGCGATTTTAATAAAGTCCGGGCACCAAAGCGGCGTAGCTGAGTAGTTGTGTTCGTAGAATAATTCCTGCCATTGTCTGACCATGCCAAGGAATCCGTTATTGAGAATAGCGATTTTTACATTCGCGTTTTCCTGGCGGATAGTGCCTAGTTCCTGAATGGTCATCTGAATGCTGCCGTCGCCGGCAATGCACCACACAGTCTCATCCGGCAAGCCGATCTTGGCACCAAAAGCCGCCGGAAGCTCGAAACCCATAGTGCCCAGACCACCTGAGGTTATAAAGCTGTTGGGTTTGTCGTAAAAGAAGTGTTGTGCCGCAAACATCTGGTGCTGTCCAACACCGGTAACCACTGTTGCCTGCCCTTTGGTCACTTCCCATATCTTACGGATGACATACTGAGGCAAAATACCTTTTGATTCCCGGATATCAAAGCCAGATGGAAATTCAATTTTCCAATCGTTCAATTGTTTTAACCAGGCGTCATGGCGCTTGGGTGCTATTTCTTTGTTGAGTTCAACCAGGACAGTCCTTGCGTCACCAACAATAGGCACTTCTACCTTGACATTTTTACCTACTTCAGCCGGATCAATATCAATATGGATCACTCTGGCCTCAGGGGCGAAAGCATTGAGCTTACCGGTGGCACGGTCGTCAAAACGCATGCCTATGGCGATGATGAGATCGGCGTTAGTAACAGCCAGATTGGCGCAAGCCGAGCCATGCATCCCCAACATACCGAAAGACAATTCATGGCTTTCAGGGAAACCAGATATACCTAATAACGTAGTCACAACTGGCATCTGCAGCGTTTCCGCCAATTGTTTGAGTTCACGGTAGGCGTGAGAAATACGGACGCCGTGTCCGGCAAGGATGACCGGTTTTACAGCTTCAGCCAGCAGTTTAGCGGCTTTCTTTATCTGCAGCGGATTACCGCCAAGTGTAGGTTTGTAGCCCGGCAGGTTGACCTTTTCAGGATAATGGAACTCAGTGCATTCCTGCTGGATATCCCGCGGTAAATCAATTAGCACCGGGCCGGGACGGCCGGTTCCGGCGATATAAAATGCTTCTTTAACCGTGCGCGCCAAATCACTGACATTCATCACCAAGTAATTGTGCTTGGTAATGGGGATGGTGATACCTGTGATATCGGCTTCTTGAAATGCGTCCCGACCGATCATGTTACTCGGAACCTGCCCGGTGATGGCTACCATGGGCACTGAGTCTATGTAGGCATTGGCAAGTCCGGTCACCAAATTGGTGGCGCCAGGACCGGATGTGGCTAAACAAACACCAACACGCCCGGTCACCCGTGAATAAGCATCAGCGGCATGTACTGCTCCCTGTTCATGACGCACCAGGATATGCCGTAACGCCGGGTACTGGGTAAGCGTATGATACAGTGGCAATACCTGACCGCCCGGATAACCAAAAATTACATCTACCCCTTCTTTCAAAAGGCTTTCGCAAAGTATTTGAGCGCCGGTTTGTTTCATATCATTTGCTCCTAATCGGCGAAAACAGCGCCGAGGCTGGCCGATGAGACCTGTTCGGCATATCTTTTCAGATAGCCGGTTTTAATCTTCGGTTCAAAAACAGTTAACTTGCCCAATCTATCATTAATCTCTTTGTCACTTAATCGAACATTTAACCGGTGGTTTGGAATATCAATGTCAATCACGTCACCTTCTTCAATGGCAGCGATAGGGCCACCGAGTGCTGCTTCCGGCGCAGCATGCCCGATAGCGGCACCACGCGTGGCACCGGAGAAACGTCCGTCGGTCACCAACGCCACTTCCTTGTCTAGTCCCATGCCTGCCAGCAGCGAAGTCGGTGTCAGCATTTCTCTCATACCAGGACCACCACGGGGACCTTCATATCTAATAATAATAACGTCTCCGGATTCAACCTGGTTGGTCTTGATACCTTCAGTGGCTGCTTCCTCAGAGTTAAAAACCCTGGCCGGGCCAGAATGCACCATCATCTCCGGGGCGACGGCGGATCGTTTTACCACCGCTCCTTCAGGCGCTAAATTACCGAAGAGAATGGCAATTCCACCTTTGGCGGAATGAGGCTTATCTATAAGCCTGATGACATTGCCATCGGCATGAGGCGCCACTTGGATCATATCAGCGATGATTCCGCCATAAACAGTTCGGCAATCTAGGGAAAGGTGGTCTTTCAGTTCACGCATGACTGCCGGAATACCACCGGCCAGGTCAAGGTCTTCAATATGATGCTCACCAGCTGGCCGGATGCGACACAAGCATGGTGTTTTATCGCTGATCTCATTGATCCGGCTAAGTGGGTATCTTATTCCTGCCTCATGAGCTATTGCTGTCAGGTGGAGCACTGAATTACTGCTCCCGCCAAGGGCCACGTCAACGACAAAAGCGTTGTCGATAGCCCTCTGGGTGATTATTTGCCGCGGTCTCAAATCTTCCTTTATAAGGCGCAGCACCGTCTCTCCAGCTTGATGTGCCAGTTGATAACGGCGGCGGTCCACCGCTGGAATTGTGCCGTTGCCGGGAAGTCCCATTCCCAGTGCTTCGGTCAGGCAGTTCATGGTATTGGCGGTGAACAATCCAGAGCAGGAGCCGCAGCCGGGACAAGCTGCAGCTTCAATTTCTTCTAAATTAGTCTCATTTATGTCACCCTTGACGAACTTCCCCACCGCTTCAAAGACGGAACTCAGGTCAACTTTTCTGATCTCACCGTCTTGGTTGATACGCCCAGCCAGCATCGGGCCACCGCTAATGAATACTGCCGGGATATTCAACCGGACAGCCGCCATTAACATGCCGGGAATGACCTTGTCACAATTTGGGATAAAAACCAGGCCGTCAAAGGCATGAGCCTGAGCCATAATTTCTACTGTATCGGCAATGAGTTCACGCGATGCCAGGCTGTACTTCATGCCAGTGTGATTCATGGCCAGGCCATCACAAACCGCAATGGTATTGAACTCAAAAGGTACGCCCCCAGCCGTCCGAACACCGCTTTTGACCGCCTCAGAGATTTCACGAAGGTGCTGGTGCCCGGGTACTACGTCGGTAAAGCTGTTGACAATACCGATAAAGGGTTTTTTGAAATCAGACGGACTAACTCCCAGAGAACGTAGTAATGCACGGTGAGGTGCGCGTTCAGGGCCGATTTTAATGGAGTCGCTTCTCATATTAGATCGCCTAACTAAAATCCGTCCTCAAAGGGACGGATGATGACAAGTGTGCCTAACATTAACACAGGGGATATAATTTATCAAGAAATTACGATTGTCCTGAATCTCTGGAGCAGTTAAAATGCCAGTTAGTCAGCAACCACAATCTGCTATTTTGTCTACCCGGCGCTGATGTCGGCCGCCTTCAAATTCTGTATTAACAAACACCTTCAGTACATCTAAATTCAATTCATCGCCGTTTATTTCGCCCAGGCACAGGATATTGGCATCATTGTGTTTGCGGGTTAGGATAGCAAATTCAGGTTTATAACAAAGCGCCGCCCGGATACCTTTAAATTTGTTAGCCGCCATGCTCATGCCAATACCGGTGCCACAGATAAGAATACCTCTTTCAGCTTGCTCGACGGCTACTAAATTAGCTACCGCAAGGGCATAATCTGGATAATCTGCTGGTTCCAGACCGTCAGTGCCAAGGTCAACAATCTGGTGTCCGTTATCTTTCAACCATTCAGCTATTTTTAGCTTCAAAGTATATCCTCTATGGTCATTACCTAAAGCAATCTTCATCTAAATCCTCTACTTAAATATAATAGGCTTCAAGGTCTGCTCTGGGTACTGCTCCGTCACGAACAATGGTTGGGAAAGGTGTTGTCAGGTCAACAATGGTGGATTCTCTGCCACCGGGACAGCGTCCGCCATTAAGAATCATGTCCACCTTGCTCCCGAGCTGAGTCAGCACATCCCGGGCGTTATCGACACTGCCGTGCCCACTCAGATTGGCGCTGGTGCCGGTCAAAGGCATGCCAGTGGCTCTGATAATGTGCAGTGTCAGAGCGTGGTTCGGGATCCGCACCGCCACGGTGTCACGTCCGCCGGTGACAATGTCCGGCACTATTCCTTTCCGTTTCAATATCATAGTGAGTCCGCCGGGCATAAAGCGCTGCATTAGAAGTTCAGCCAGCGGCGGTGTTTCAGCCACCTGGCGCAATTGATCAGCATCAGACACCAGTACCGGTAATGCTATTATGGTTTGCCGCCCTTTGATATCAAATATCCGGCTGATAGCCTTGGGGTGATCCAGAGCTGCCGCCAGGCAATAAACGGTATCGGTGGGTAGCGCCACCACACCGCCGTTTTTTAAAGTCTCAATAGCAAGAGTTAATTCATGACTGGTGTAATGTGGGCTATTGACTAAATCCAATGCTTATGTCAACCCATTCGTATATTCTTGACGCTAGTATAACAGGATGATAATCTTTTATACTATCAACATGACAGAAAATAAAGACGCCTCAGCATCTTCGGAAACACATCGCGTCACCACGTCCGGCGACATAGAGGTAGCTACCTATCTGGAAATTGCCAAACAAGCCTCAACCACCCTAGCTACGGATGAAGCTGTTTCCGGTGCTTTACGCGAATCAATTGTCATATTTGACTTCGGGTCACAATACAGTTTGCTTATCGCCAGACGCATTCGTGAAATTAATGTTTATTGTGAACTGGTGCCTCATGACACTCCCTGGGATAAAATTGCCCATTTAAATCCTAAAGGCATTATTCTGTCAGGCGGCCCGGCGTCTGTTTACGCCCCGGGAGCGCCAATGGCCCCGGCCTATATTTACGAACGCAATCTTCCGATACTCGGCGTCTGTTATGGTATGCAACTTATCACTCAACAACTTGGCGGCATCGTGGCTCAGGGTCAAGCCCGTGAATACGGACACGCAATAATGCATTTGAGTGAAATTGAATCCCCTCTTTTTAAAGATCTACCGGAGGCTTCAGCCGCCTGGATGAGTCACGGAGACCGGGTGGAAAAGCTACCGCCGGGTTTTAGATCACTGGCTTACACCGAAAACTCTCCCCTTGCAGTAATGGGTAATGATGATAATATCTATGGTCTGCAGTTCCA
Organism: Dehalogenimonas sp. WBC-2; assembly: GCA_001005265.1. NCBI lineage: Bacteria > Bacillati > Chloroflexota > Dehalococcoidia > Dehalococcoidales > Dehalococcoidaceae > Dehalogenimonas > Dehalogenimonas sp. WBC-2. Next base: position 748,589 of record CP011392.1, on the reverse strand, counting down.
TCCTGAAGTAGCACATACCCCTTATGGTAAAAAACTACTACAAAATTTTGTTTTCAATATTTGCGGTTGTCAGCCTAGCTGGACTCCGGGTCATTTTGTCTCTGAAAGCATCGCCAAGATAAAAGAGCAAGTCGGTGACGGCAAAGTCATCGCCGCGCTTTCCGGGGGTGTGGACTCATCGATTGTGGCAACACTTATCCATCGGGCCATTGGCGACCAACTGACCTGCATCTTCGTCAATAACGGCTTGCTGCGCCGTGAAGAAGCTGAACGGACCCTCAAGGTATTCAAACAGAATCTGGGAATGAATATCGTTTTTGTTGAAGCCACTGATCGTTTTCTTGAAAGATTGGCCGGAGTTACCGACCCGGAATTAAAACGCAAGGCAATCGGTGTTGAGTTTATACGTGTTTTTGAAGAAGAGGCTCTCAAGCTGGGCCAAGTGGATTTCCTGGCCCAGGGCACGCTCTATCCTGACGTTATCGAGAGTATATCTTCAGTTGGTACTGCCTCAGCTAAAATAAAAAGTCATCACAATGTTGGCGGTTTGCCGGACAATATGTCATTGAAGCTTTTGGAGCCAGTGCGCTACCTCTTTAAAGATGAAGTACGTCAGGTAGGCATGGAGCTTGGACTGCCTGAAGAAATGGTTTGGCGCCAGCCGTTCCCGGGACCCGGCCTGGCGATTCGGGTTATCGGTGAAGTAACACGAGAAAAGCTGGAGATGCTGCGCGCTTCCGATTGGATTGTAATGCATGAAATCAAGAAAGCCGGCCTGTACCGGCAGGTATGGCAAAGTTTCGCCATTATAACCGATGTCAGAAGTGTCGGTGTCATGGGAGACTTCCGTACCTACGGCCATCTTGTGGCAATCCGTGCCGTCACCAGTGATGATGCCATGACTGCAGACTGGGCTCGTCTGCCTTATGACCTGCTGGCCCGAATATCAAATCGGATCGTAAATGAAGTGCCAGGTGTTAATCGGGTAGTGTATGATATAACTTCCAAACCGCCCGGCACTATAGAATGGGAATAACCGTAGCCAGGAGTAAGATATGGGTCTGTTTAGTAAAAAAAAGATAGAAGGCGATGAACTATTAAGCTATTTGGACTATATCGGTGAAGAGTGGAAATTAAAGACCTTCCAGCAGAAAGAAGCTGAGTTATATACTCAGGCGCTTGAAACTTATAATCCACAGTCTTCCAAAGACGTTGAGGCGCTGGTGCAGCTTCTTGGTGCCGCCAACCGGCTGGCGCAATCAGCTGCGGAATTGATGCGTCGCAAGGACGCCATAACCTCTGTACCGGACAAAGCTACTTCGTTGTTTTTTGCCTGGCATGCTGCCTACAATGATTATCTGGCCTGGGCCGCCGCTCAAGCGGATGCCATAGCCGCCAAGGCAGCCAACGAGGTTGCCGATATGACCAAGGTTAAGGAACTTCAGACGAAGAGTGAAGACTCACGTGCGGAAGCTGAGGATGAAGAGCAAAAACTCATGAAGAACTTTAAACTCACAGACGCAGATATTGACCAGCTTCTTGACCGCGCAGAACAATTTGTTCAACAAGACAAATGGCGCCCCAGGACAGTTACCTATAAACCTAAAAGCCGGATGTCCGGACGATAGTCTTTTCAATTTTACTATACAGGAGATTGCGCTGAAGATACTGGTTGTCGGCGGCGGCGGGCGGGAGCACGCCCTTGTCTGGAAACTCATGAGCAGCCCTAAGGTGGAGGCTGTTTTTGTGGCACCGGGCAACGGCGGTACGGCTGAGATAGCCCATAATCTGGATATAGAACCGACTGATTTTCCCAGATTACTGGCCGCCGTGGAATCCAATGGTATTGATCTGGTGGTGGTCGGCCCTGAGGCACCTCTGGCTGCCGGTATCGTGGATGAATTCCAATCTCGATGTATTCCAGTATTCGGTCCGTCACGGGCAGCAGCGCAACTGGAAGCCTCAAAGTCCTTTGCCCGTCACCTTATGGAAAAATATGCCATCCCCTGTGCCCAGGGGCGGTCTTTCACCAGCTATCCAGAGGCAAAAGCGTACTTGCAAAAACAAAGTCTGCCTTTGGTAATCAAAGCCGACGGGTTGGCCGCCGGCAAGGGCGTTAGTATCTGTACCACCATGATTGAGGCTGAGTCGGCGCTTTCCAGGATAATGGAATCACGGGTATTTGGCAGTGCCGGTGCATCGGTGGTAATTGAAGAGTGTCTCGTTGGGCAGGAGATGAGTTATCTGGCCTTTACCGACGGTAATACTATACTGCCGATGCCTCCGGCTTGTGATTACAAGCGTGTATTTGATGGAAATAACGGTCCCAACACCGGCGGCATGGGCGCATACTGTCCACCGCCGTTTTTCACGCCACACATGGCAGCTCAATTGAATGCTACAGTGATGTATCCTATAGTCAGGGCACTCGCCGATGAAGGTATCACCTACCGTGGGGTCATATATGCCGGTCTGATGCTGACCGATTCTGGTCCCAGGGTTCTTGAGTTTAACGCCAGATTTGGTGACCCGGAGACACAGGTCATCATACCGCGTTTGAAAACAGACCTGGTGGATATTATGCTCCATGTAATTGATGGTTCACTGGATAAGATAAACATTGAATGGGCAGACACTAATTGTGTTGCTGTAGTTATGGCGTCCGGCGGCTACCCGGAAGAGTATAAGAAAGGCGTCACAATAAGCGGGTTGGCTGACATTAATCCGGAGGCAACCGTTTTCCACGCCGGCACTAAAATTTCCCATAACGGACGGGTGGTTACTACCGGAGGCCGCGTGCTGTCAATTACCGGCTGCGGCCACTCACTCGATGAAGCCCGTCGTAAAGTGTATGAGAATATCAACTGCATCTCTTTTAACGGCGCCCACTATCGCCGCGATATTGCGCTATTCACTGAGGAGCAATAAACCTTTCGGAGGTTATGAATATGCCTAAAGTCGCCGTCATTATGGGTTCTAAATCTGACATGGATGTTATGCAAAACACTGCTGATGCCCTTGAGAAAATGGGAATTGAACCGGAAGTGCTGGTTATGTCGGCTCACCGCCAACCAGAGAAAGTCCAGACTTTCTGTAAGAACGCCAGGGAATCAGGGGTAGAAGTTATCATTGCTGGCGCTGGCGCTGCGGCCCATCTCCCCGGCGTCATCGCTTCATGGACGACTATACCAGTTATCGGGGTACCCATTGCCTCAAGTGAGCTTAAAGGTGTCGATTCCCTGTATGCCATTGTCCAAATGCCCGCCGGCATTCCGGTAGCCACCGTAGCCATAGGTGTTGCCGGTGCCAAGAATGCCGCTTATCTTGCGGCACAGATGCTGGGGCTGAAGTATCCGGAAATTGCCAGAACGTATGAAGACTACCGCAACGAATTAAAAGGACATTAGGTTATGATTGAACGTTATAGTCGTCCCCAGATGAAAAAGGTCTGGAGTGACGAGAATAAATTCGCCAAATGGCTGGATATTGAGATAGCTGTTTGTGAAGCCTGGGTTAAACAGGGTGTCATTCCCCGTGAAGCTTTGCCCAAAATTAAGATGGCACGCCTCAACATCAAGCGCATGGAGGAGCTTCTACAAGAAACGCACCACGATATGACGGCATTTCTCGGTTCGGTGGCGGACAGTGTTGGTGAAGAGTCCCGTTTTATCCATCTGGGACTTACTTCTTCTGATATTATGGATACCGCCACCAGTTTGCAGCTATTAGAAGCTTCCAAAATTCTGGCTGACGACATCAAAGAACTTATCACGGCCCTGGGTAAACGAGCTATTGAACACAAATACACTGTTATGGTCGGGCGGACTCACGGTGTACACGCCGAACCAATAACCTTTGGCCTGAAATTGGCGCTGTGGATGGAAGAGATGCAGCGCAACCGTCAACGTTTGGCAGACGCTGTCAGGGGTATTGCGGTGGGTAAAATGAGCGGTGTGGTGGGCACTTACGCCACGGTACCGCCTGAGGTTGAAGAATTTGCCTGCGCCAAGCTTGGTATCACCGCTTCACCGATATCAAATCAGGTCATCCAGCGAGACCGGCATGCCCACTTTATGACAACACTGGCCATTATCGGCGGCTCTTTGGAAAAATTTTCCACCGAAATACGGGCGCTACAAAAGACCGAGTTCCGTGAGGCTGAAGAACCATTTGGAACCGGACAGACAGGCAGTTCTGCCATGCCCCACAAACGTAACCCAGAGTTATGTGAACGCGTCAGCGGTATCTCTCGCCTGCTGCGGGGCTATGCCGTAACCTCTCTTGAGAATATCGCCCTTTGGCATGAGCGGGATATATCTCATTCTTCTACAGAGCGTGTCATTTTACCCGACGCCTGCCTGGTACTGGATTACGCCATGAATATCTTTACCTCAGTCATTAAAGGAATGACCGTCTTCCCGCAACGCATGCGTAAAAATATGGAAATTACCCGTGGCCTGTTATTCTCTCAGCGCGTACTACTAGCTCTTATTGACAAAGGACTTTCCCGCCAGGGCGCTTATAAACTGGTACAGCGTAATGCCATGGCTACCTGGAATAGTGAAGACCGGCTATTCATTGACCTGCTGAAAGATGATACCGAAGTAATGGCAGCCCTTTCCCCGGAAGAATTGGCTGAGCTTTTCGATTACAAATTTTATACACGTCACGTGGATGAAATTTTCAAACGTCTCGGTCTCACCGCCGCCCAATGGAAAGGCCGCACTGAGACCGATGCTGAAAAACTTTCTCCCCGGTCAATTTAGGGTGCTTTGTGTAGTTTCTTCCCTTCAAAATTTAGGTCAAACAACTGGAGGTAAATATGGCCACTGCGAATGAAGTTATCCTCAAAACCGAACTTCCGCTGAAACGTTTTATCTCCGGCAAGGTACGTGACACCTATGACCTCGGTGAATATCTTCTGATCGTGGTCAGCGACCGTATTTCGGCTTTTGATGTGGTGCTGCCAGTAGGCATACCGGACAAGGGTAAGGTGCTTAATCTTATTTCTGCGTTCTGGTTTGAATTAACCGCTAAGATCATCCCTAACCACGTTGTCGCGGTCATTGAAGATGTTAACCAACTCGACGAATACATCCCTGAATCTCAACACTTTGATTATCCGGCATATTTAGTTGGCCGGTCGATGATTGTAAAAAAGGTTAGGCGTCTACCGGTAGAATGCGTTGTCCGAGGTTATCTAGCTGGCTCTGGCTGGTCAGAGTACAAAAAGAGCCAGTCTATTTGCAGTGTGCCGCTACCCTCTGGCTTACGCCAAAGCCAGATGTTACCGGAAATCATCTTTACTCCAACTACCAAAGGCGATAACACTCATGACCTTCCCATGACTTTTGAGGAAGTGGAAAAGGCCGTCGGCGCTGAAATTGCTCTTAAGCTTAAAGCTATCAGTATTGCCCTGTATGCCTATGCCCGTGACCATGCCCGCCACCACGGTATTATTATTGCTGACACTAAATTTGAGTTCGGTCTTGACTCAGATGACAAATTAATTATTATCGACGAAGCACTGACACCTGATTCCTCCCGTTTCTGGGATGAGAAAATCTACAAGGTCGGCGAGCCTCAGGACTCCTACGACAAACAACCGGTCCGTGACTGGCTTGAAGCTTCTGGCTGGAATAAGGAACCCCCGGCTCCAGCACTGCCGCCAGAAGTCATCGAGAGCACACGCCAAAGGTATATTCATGCCTACGAGGTGCTGACAGGGAAGAATTTAATCTGATTCAAGTGGATTTCAGAAAATATACCAGAGTAAGCCACGAGTCTCAGTACTAAGGCCCCAAAAGGCAAATAATAACCAGACTATACTTAAAAAGTTTTATAAGTCCATTTATTCCAAGTTTTAACAGGGTTAGCTCGTAACTTTTCAAAGCCCATGTTTCCTATGAATAATCGGCCAATGGCTTGATTATAGGGAATTAGCATGATCCCAATGTTTGAGACTGCTAAAATCAACATGCCCAACCAAACCCAATCACCAACAACGTCATATTAAATATTATAAATAGAAGACAACCCGAAATTACAGGTCTTTCAAATAAAGAGGAAGCAGCCATCTACCCCTCAATAAACTCCTTGGTAGACGGCAATCTGTCACTTATCCGCGGGTCAATGCGGGTTGCTTTGTCCAGAGCCCGGCCCAGTGCTTTGAATACCGCCTCGGCCTTGTGATGGTCGTTAGTGCCATAGGCTACACCAGCGTGCAAATTCAGTCGTCCTTCCGCCGCAAAGCTCTCTAAAAAGTGACGGATAAGATCAGCGGGAAAACCGGACATATCGTTATTCTCAAATTCCATGCTAAGGACAGAGTAACCCCGGCCCCCGATATCAATGGCTACCGTCGCCAGCGCCTCATCCATAGGCACCGTGGAGTCGCCGGCCCGCACCAGCCCCCGTTTGTCACCCAGTGCCTCGTTGAATGCCTTGCCTAGCGTTATACCGACATCTTCTACCAGATGATGCACGTCATCCCCTGTAGCCGACACTTTTATGTCAATCACTCCGTGGCGGGCTATTTGAGACAGCATATGATCAAAAAGCCTGATACCGGTGCACATTTCATCCTTACCGGTGCCATCCAGATTCACCGTTACGCTGATAGTGGTCTCTTTTGTCTCCCGCTTAACTGTAGCTTTACGTTCAGTCATGTTATAGCTCCTTTATTTTCTGGAGTTCAGCGATAAGTCTGTCAGTATCCTGGGGTCTGCCGATACTGAAACGCAGGCAGTTTTCCATCTGCGGTGAATCAAAATGACGCACCAGTATACCCCGGCGCTCTAATTTAAATTGAATATCCAGCGCATTTTTGCCAATGACCTTACACAAGATAAAATTAGCGCTGGATGGATATGGTTTAAGGTAGTCGATCTTAATCAATAATTGGAAAAGCCGCTCCCTCTCATTGACGATTAGTTGAACTTTATCCATGAGGAAACCAATGTCTTTAAGCGATTCCCGTGTTGCCAGCACTGCTGCGGCGTTAACACAATATGGGTCCTTGATAGCGTCCATTCGTTCAGCGACAACACGCGGGAAGAGGCCATAACCAACCCGCAAACCGGCCAGCCCAGCCCATTTGCTGAAGGTGCGCAGAATCATCAGATTGGGGTATTTTTCAAGTTGTGCTGCCATGGTTTGGCCGGTAAACTCATAATATGCTTCATCAACTACCACTGGCAAGCCAGTATCAATGAGTTTCATGACCGTCTGAATCGGTGGCTGAGTGCCGGTGGGATTATTGGGCATGGCAATAAATATCAGTTTGGTACGGGAAGAGATTACCGGCGTCAAATCTTCCAAAACGACATTATACTCAGCATCCCGCGGGACAGCTATAAAGCGTCCACCAGACAACTCAGTATAAAACTTGTACATGGCAAATGTCGGCGTGAAGCTTATGACTTCATCACCGGCATTGACAAAGAGCCTCACCAATAGATCAATGAGTTGGTCGGAGCCGGAGCCAGCCACGATGTTTTCAACCCCGATATGGGCATAGTCCGATAGCGCTTTTCTCAGTTCTGTTTGGCAACTGTCCGGGTAGATGTGAGCATCATCAAAATGCGAAAAAGCTGCTTTGACCCTTGGCGATGCGCCGTATACGTTCTCATTGGCGTCCAGTTTGAGTACGCCTAACTGGCGTACTTCTTTATCAAGCACCTCGGGAGACTTGCAGGCGGCATAACCGGCAAATTTATCTAATTCCCGGCGCATGAAACGCCTGAGATCTATCAAAGCGCCTCCATTCTTAATCTGAGGGCGTTTTCGTGGGCAGTCAAACCTTCGGCATGAGCGATGGTCGCTGCCGCCGGTCCCAGTTCTTTTACCATTATGTCATCAACCCTGACCACATCAATAATCTTCAAAAAGTCCAAAATGTTTAACGGAGAACTGAAACGAGCCGTACCGGAGGTTGGCAGAACGTGACTGGGACCGGCGATGTAATCACCGAAGGCTACTGATGCCTTATCGCCGATGAAGACGCAACCGGCATGTTGTATTTTAGGTACCAATTGTTCTGCGCCGGCAGTCAATATAAGCAAATGTTCCGGAGCATACATATTTGATAGCTCCACCGCTTCTTCAGGCGAAGATACAATGGCAATGCAGGACATATTAGACAAAGATTGGTGAATAACGAACTGTCGGGAAAGACTCTCCACCGCCCGGTTAAGTTCTGCTGCCACCGCTTCGGCAACACGCTCAGATGTTGTTGCCAGAACCGTAGTCGCCAGCGGGTCATGCTCTGCCTGTGCCATCATATCAGCGGCAATAAAAACCGGATTAGCCGTATCATCAGCAATAATAAAAACTTCACTCGGTCCCTGCAGACCGTCAATGGCTACCATGCCATATAGAAGGCGCTTGGCGACGGTGACAAAAATACTACCTGGTCCGCAGATCTTGTCAACCTTAGGTACCGACTTAGTTCCGATAGCCAGCGCGGCCACCGCCTGCGCCCCTCCAATACGATATACATGATCAACACCAGCCAATTTTGCCGCGGCCAGAGTTGCAGACGGTACTTGTCCGTCTGCCCCCGGAGGTGTTACCAGACATATCTCAGATACTCCGGCTACTTTAGCTGGAATGGCTGTCATCAGCACGCTGGACGGGTAAAAAGCCGTCCCTCCCGGGGCGTAACAGCCTACCCGTGACAGCGGACGATACATTTGTTCACCGTCCATTTTTTTTGCCGCCTCCAGCAACGCCGTGTGTTGCCGTTGGTGAAAATTACGGATGCGCCCGGCAGCCAATTCCAAAGCTGCTAACAGTTCTGTGTCGACTGAAAGCGCCGCAGCTTCAATTTCTGCCCTGGAGACTTCAATTGTATCAATGGCAGCGTGATCATATTCTTTGGTGAAGCGCCGTAACGCTTCATCACCGTTTTCCCATACTTCATTGATAATACCCTGGATCATACCCTCAAGATCATGTATCTGATATCTTTGAGATAATGTCCGGCGTGTTGCCTCACTGATAAAACCACCATGGACACGTCTCTTTAGTGTCTTTGACGCCTCTTTGAAACCCCGGATAATTTCCACAATTAGACCTTTTCCAACGCCGCAGACAGACGCTTCACAAAGGTTTCCATACGCTGCCTCTTGACCGGGTTGCCTGCAGCCTGAGTATTGCCGATAACACAGGCGGTAGACTCAAACAGTGTGTCTATGATGCGCAGGTTGTGACGGGCAATGGTGCCGCCTGTTTCCGTATTTTCTATCAGAAGATCAGCATCTTCAGGAATATACGCCTCAGTAGAACCCCAGGTGGGGGCAATGCGGTAACGGCCGAAGTGATTGTGCCGGGCATAGTCGTCAGCGATATTAATATACTCCGTGGCGACCCGCAAGTTTTGTCCCCGGAAATATTCTTTAAGCTCGACAGCGTTGGTTACCGGCACTTCATTGGCCACTACCGCCACAATCCGCACCCAACCGTATTTGAGATCTAATAGCCTCTTGACCGGACTGCCCGGAAACTGATGCAGATGATCGGTCAACCAGTCCCATCCTGTTATAGCCAGATCAAAGTTGCCGTTGGCTACTTGAAGAGGCATATCCTGAGGCCGGATAGTCTTAATGGCAAAGCCACCCATGTCACTCACTGGACGCCGCAATCCCCGATCAGAGGGGTAGTCAGTGATACTAATATTGGCCGCATCCAGTATCTTGCGGACGTGAGGTTGCTGATGGCCATCAGGCAGTGCCAGACGCACCACATCCTGAGTATATTCATGGTAAGCCTCAAGGGCGCCGCCAGCACCGGAAATTGTGGCCTGATCACCGGAAACAGCCGGATTGAGATTTTCAACTATTGATGAAATTGCCGCTGAAAGATCTTTGGACGCCAAGCTGTTACGGTTGGCCACCAGCACCGCTTTAAAATCCAAAACCTTGCCCAATACCTTTAAACCTTTGGTTTCAAGTTCTTCAGCATTTTTTCTGGGCAAAATAACAACTTCGGCCGTCTCAGGAGGATAAGCCTCTGCACTGCCCCATAAAGGATATACGGCAAAATTTTTAAGCCGCAGATCAATAGCTAATTTTTCCGCCAAATTCGGGTACTCTGAGGCCAATCTTACTTTACCGCTACGCTTTGACAGGTCAAGCAGCGAGTTTACTCCGTCACCAGCCGCAGAGGCAGCGAAAAGAGCTCCATAACCATAACCCAGATTTTTCACTTTGACCAGTGAACTTAATGTATGGCGGGAGATGAGCTCCTCAACCCAGTCAGCACCGCAGATCCCCAGGTCATAGTTGCCGATAGCCACCTGTATCGGAATATCTTTTTCATGGAGCATTTTAGCGGACAGGTCAGGGAAGCGGGCACTGGTCAACCGGTATAGCCTGGCTTTTGGCTGGTAATCATTCAACTGCCAATTTGCTCTTTCTAAAAGAGAAGCCGTATCGGCCAGCAATCGACCTTTAGGCAGGGCAATCCTCATTCTTCCGATGCCTCCCCACCCAACATTTCGATCAATTCATCTATTGAATCAAACTCAAACTCCTCGTCGGTTTCAGTGTCTGAAAGAATCAGCAGACCTTCATCGGTGATATTAAGCACCCAATCGTATTCCTGAACATTCGGATCGCCCATTTTAATCTCGGCAGTATAATCCGCATCACGCAAATCTGTGGCTACACTGAAAGCCTGGGCTTCGTCGCCAGGCGCAAAATTAATAAGGAAACGATCTGGTTCATCAAGACTGTATTCCGAGACATCAATGTGATTCATTATCTCATCAAGATAGAGAGCATAGCCGGCCGCCGGCCGCCGTTCACCACCCATGAGCCCGATAAGATTGTCGTACCGGCCGCCGCCGCCAACAGCTTTTCCCTCAACAGTGAAGTGAAAAATAATTCCGGTGTAATACTCAAAGCCGCGTCCCGAGGCGAGGTCTATATCATAAGCAACCCCCAGACTGTCCAGCATATCAAGCGTGTTACCAAAACTATCGGCCGCATTTTTCAATTCATCGGAATAAGTGAATAATGATTTGATATTAGCCAAATATTCTGCTGAAGCTCCTGTAACATTCAGCAACAATTCCAGGCCAGCCATTAAACCTGGATGCTTATCTTTCAGTTCAGACAACACGGCTTGATTACCGTCCAGAATCTGATCAAATATGTGGTGACGGACTTCAGAGTTAGGTTCAAGTTGAGCCAGTATCGCCTGGATGACTCCAGAATGGGAGATACTGACACGCACGTTTAGCCCCAGCAACTCCAGAACCTCTAATCCCATACGTAACAGTTCAGCATCAGCGAGTGGTGAATTACCGCCTATAAGCTCAGCGCCACACTGCCATCGCTCCCGGTTGATCAAGGGGTCATTCTCAAACCGGAAAATATTAATCACATAAAAAAGACGCGCCACGTCCCTGTCAGTCAGATTGTCAATGAACAGTCTGGCAATAGGTATCGTACCATCCGGGCGCATCACCACCCGTTCTCCACTCCAGCCATCCCAGTCAAGGAAGGAATACACCTGTCCCAGCATACCAGGGGTTAAAGTACCGGTGGATGTAAATAGGTGCAGGTATTCCAGCACCGGAGTTCGCACCTCTTCATAGCCCCATTTTAGCGTCGTATCGATAAACACCGATTCCGCCAGGCGGAATTTAAGCATCTCATCGGGAATCAAATCACGGCAACCGCGACATCGGTCTTGAGTCATCACTTCTCCCTCAATATTGAATGCCTGATTTTACACTAGGCATACGTATGCTTCAAATAATCCTCCCCAATGTTTTAAATACTCGTTAACCAAAAGCCTAAACAGACTGAAGCGCTTTACGCCTTGGACGTACAATGTTATATTAAAGTTCAACACGTTCATAACTGCTTGAGGTAACTGATGGCCAAAACGATTGAAGAGATCAATCAAAAGATTCGCACCGGTCAGGCGGTGGTTTTTACCGCTGAAGAGATTATCGGTGTAGTGCGGGAAAAAGGGCTGGCGCGTGCCGCTAAAGAAGTGGATGTGGTCACTACAGGCACCTTCGGTCCAATGTGTTCATCTGGCGCTTATTTCAATATCGGTCACAGTAAGCCGCGTATCAAACTCGGCGGCGGTAAAATATATCTAAATGATGTTCCCGCTTATGGAGGCTTTGCTGCGACGGACATTATGCTAGGCGCCAACGCATTACCCGACGATGATCCGCGAAACAGAGTGCACCCTGGTGAGTTCAATTACGGTGGCGGACATGTTATTGAGGAATTGGTGGCGGGCAGGGATGTGAAACTGGTTGCCCAGGCCTACGGTACAGACTGCTACCCGCGTAAAAAACTAGAGACCTGGATAAATATCAAAGACCTCAACGAGGCCGTTCTATTTAACATGAGAAACTGCTACCAGAACTATAATGTTGCCGTTAACCTTTCGGACCACGCCATCTATACCTATATGGGCACTCTCAAACCTAACATGGGTAACATCAACTATTGCAGCGCTGGCCAGTTATCACCATTGCTAAACGACCCGCTCTACAAGACTATTGGCATTGGCACCCGGATTTTTTTGGGCGGTGGAACCGGTTATGTAACCTGGCCTGGAACTCAATTCAACCCCGATGTAATTCGTACTGAAGGCGGCGTACCCAAGCGTGGCGCCGGAACACTAGCTGTCATCGGTGATCTTAAACAAATGAATCCGCGCTATCTTAGGGGCGCCAGCATGCTGGGATACGGAGCCACCATCTCGGTTGGCATCGGCATACCCATTCCTATTCTTGATGAGGAAATACTGAAGTACACTACCGTAACCGACGACGATATTTTTGCCGCTGTTATTGATTACTCCCACGCTTACCCGGAGACCAATCCAGATGTGGTTGCCGAGGTCAGCTATGGAGAACTTCGATCCGGCAAAGTGGTGATCAACCGTCGTGAAATTCCAACCGCCTCCTTGTCAAGCTACCCGCGAGCACGGGAAATTGCTGCGACCCTCAAAAAATGGATAGAGGCGGGCGGGTTCGAATTATCTGCGGCAGTTGCGGCTTTACCAGGTCCTGAAAGCGGGATAAAATTCAAATTACTCAATGAGCGCCCGATAAATGGAGTGGATGGGAAATAGATATGACCGTAACTTGTAAAAAAATATCTCTTCGTTTTCCGCGCCATTTGGTTGATCGCCCGGTGGTCTACCACCTGATTAAAGATTACAATCTGGAATTAAATATCCTTAAAGCCTCTATCAGTAGCGAAGAAGGCCATATGGTACTGGAACTGCGTGGAGAACGCGCCAATTTCGATAAGGGCATAGATTATCTGACCGGAACCGGGCTTATTATTGACACACTCTGCCGCGAGATTACCCGCAATGAAGACCGCTGTACCGATTGTGGCGCGTGCGTTACTGTTTGCCCTGTGTCTTCATTCATTGTTGATACTCAAACCCGTGAAGTAATTTTCCACGAAGACACCTGCATTGTCTGTGGTCTATGTATTCTATCCTGCCCTTCACGTGCCATGGAATTACATTTTTAAACCATGTATCAACCTAGAACCTACCGTAACCGGTCAGAAAGCTCTGACCTGGTGTCTTTTGTTGTCAGCATTAAAGAAACTAATTTGTTTGTGTCTGCCTGCTGTGATCTCAAACGCAAGACGGAGCGCCTGGTACTTAAGTACCGTAAGATCATTGAACAGTATATTGCCCAGCACCCTGATTTTTTAACATCTTTAAAACCGGTGGAGACCGAGCCCCAAGCGCCGAATATAATTTTAGATATGGCTCAAGCAGCCCAGAATACCGGTGTTGGACCAATGGCGGCGGTGGCTGGGGCGGTTGCAAAGTTTGTTGGTGAAGAGTTACGGGAATACACTCCCGATGTCATAATTGAGAACGGCGGCGATATTTATATCTGTAGCACCAAAGACCGCATCATCGGTATCTTTGCCGGGAATTCTCCCTTAAGCGGCACAATTGGTCTTGAGATTAAGGCCGGGGAAACACCATGCGGCATCTGTACCTCATCCGGCACAGTGGGGCATTCTCTCTCCTTTGGGAGAGCAGATGCGATGACCATCATCGCTGCATCGGCCAGCCTGGCCGATGCAGCGGCAACTGCATGCGCAAACCTCATACAAACCGCTTCAGATATCCCGCTAGCTTTGGAACTGGCAAAAAATACCAGCGGCGTGACCGGAGCCTTAGCTATTAAAGATGACCAACTCGGAGTCTGGGGAGATATAAAATTAAAAAAACTATAATTCCCGGTACTGTCGTCTTCACTAACCTTCTGTTTGGTTTTACTCAACCATCCTGTTAGCAAACAATCGATGCTCGTACCCCGTGTCGAACATAGTACTAATAGATAATACATCCCGTACTTTTGACCCATTTACCTCTGGTCCGATTTAAGGTAAAGTATATCCGAATATAGCCGTATAAGGTTGTTGAAAATGCCACTATTGTTAAAAGGAGTCAAATATTTTCGCACGGCCGAGGTCTGCGAACTGGCAGGTATCAGCCGTACCACGCTGTTCCGATGGTTAAAAAATGACCTCCTGGGTAATGGGGTAGCCCGTGACCGGCGCGGATGGCGGCTATTCACTGAAACAGAGATAGAACTGCTCAAGGCCGAGGCCAACCGTGTTTTTTAATCCTATAGGTAGTCTTGCCTAAGCATAATTGGATTATTTCAGGAGGCAAAAGTGTCACAGATAAATGAATGGCTCCGTCTCCTTGTGGAAAATGGTGGTTCCGACCTGCATCTACGAATTCCCAGTCCGCCAGTAATCCGGATTGACGGAGAATTGGTGATTCAGGAACAATATCCCAACCTTAAAACTACCGACCTTGAACAGGTGCTGGATGAGATTGCCAAACCAGAGCAAAAAGAAACCTTTTTACGAGAAAAGGAGCTTGATTTTGCTTATGGCATACCCGGTCTGGCCCGTTTCCGTGTCAGTGTCATGCGCCAACGCGGCAGTCTTTCTATCGCCTTCCGCCAGGTTCCTTTTCAAATACTATCAATGGAAAAATTGGGTGTGCCTGATATCTGCAAAGACCTGATAATGAAACCTCGCGGCATGATTCTGATCTGTGGCCCAACCGGATCAGGCAAGTCAACCACCATGGCAGCCATGGTGGATCATCTCAACCAAAATGCCTCACGTAACGTGATAACTATAGAAGACCCAATTGAATATCTGCACTCTAACAAGAAGTGCCTCATCGCTCAGCGTGACCTCGGTGATGATACCAATTCCTTTGCTGTGGCCTTAAAACACGCCCTGCGCCATGACCCTGACGTGATCGTAGTCGGTGAGATGCGAGACCTGGAAACCATTTCTACGGCTATTTCCGCCGCAGAAACAGGCCACCTTGTGGTTGGAACATTGCACACCACTGATGCTGCTCAAACGGTAGACCGGGTCATTGATATTTTCCCACCCTCTCAGCAGCAGCAGATCCGGCTTCAGTTCAGCCAGGTGCTGGAGGCGGTGCTGGTTCAGACACTGGTTCCACGCCTGAATGCCAAAGGCCGGGTGCCTGCCTTTGAAGTGATGACTGCTACTCCGGCAGTCAGAAATCTCATCCGCGAACAAAAGACCCATGAACTGACCAATGTCATCCAGCTTTCGGGTAAAGAAGGCATGCAAACACTGGATCAATCACTGGCCAATCTCTTGCGTAAAAACCTTGTTTCCAAAGATGAAGCGCTATTAAAGAGCAGTCACCCGGAGAAGCTTGAAAAACTGCTTCAATATCAGGCCAACGCCGGGTTTAGATAAAACTCCACGGGCGAGACCATCGGTAGGACGGTTGACATTTCACGCCTGTTTAGGATACACTTTCTCTTCGCGCGGCCCCGTGGTGTAGCGGTCTAACATGCCACCCTGTCACGGTGGAGATCACGGGTTCGAATCCCGTCGGGGTCGCCATTATTAACCTGTTAACCAGTACTTTTCTCCGATTGCCTCACTCAATACGTCTCAATAATTTTGCCCACAATACACATTTATAAGATAATGTGACGATGCTTGAAAAAGACCTGTCTCTATTGGAGTTTCCCCGTGTGAGGGAAATCATTGCCGGATACTGTCAGTTCTCCCTGAGCAAGTCGCTGGCGTTGGCGCTTGAACCTTCGACGGACATCAGCCAAATTATTTGCTGGCTCGAAGAGTCAAGCGAGGCACGTAAAGTCCTGGGGGGCGAAACAGACATCCCAGTCTATGGCCTTTCCGATATCAGTGAAGATACTCATTATGCCTCGCTGGGCCAAATATTAGGGACAAAGATACTGGCAGAGGTACGGGACACGCTTGGCGCGATGCGCCAAATAAAAAACAAACTCAACGAAACGGCAGCAGTGGCACCGCGGTTAGATAATATTGCCAGAAATATCACCGATCTTTTTCATCTTGAAAAGACTCTTAACCGGATAGTATCACCTGAAGGGGAATTACTGCCCAACGCTTCCGACAAACTGGCCAGCCTTCACCACCGCTTGCGTACCAAACGTGCTGAAATCATGGATAGAATGCAGTCATTTATCCAATCAGAAACAACCCGCCGCTATATCCAGGAACCAATCATCACCGAACGTGGAGGCCGCTTTTCTATCGCTGTTAAAGCTGAGTATAAAGGCGAGATAAAAGGGATTGTACATGATGTATCCAATTCCGGGGCCACACTTTTTGTAGAACCTTTCGCTGCTATGGATTTAGGTAATGAATTCAAAGAAATGCAGATTGAAGAGGCACGTGAAATTGAGCGTATTCTTACAGAAGCCAGCATTCTGGTCGGCAGCGCCAGTCATAATATCATCCAAAGTCTTAATTCCATCGCCCTGATTGATCTGACATTTGCCAAGGCGCGTTACGCACGGCGCGCCCGTGCGATTGAAGCCAGTGTTTACCAGGCCGCTGCGACCGAAACAGCGGTAATTACTCTTGATACAGCCCGCCATCCCCTTCTGGGCGATACTGCCGTACCGTTGTCGATAGAACTGGGTAACGGTTTCTCCACCTTGGTTATCACCGGCCCCAACACCGGTGGCAAGACGGTGGCCTTGAAGACAATCGGGCTTCTATGTTTAATGACTCAGGCAGGATTGCCGGTGCCAGTTAAAGAAAGAACCAGAATTCCAGTATTGAAAGGTATATTTGCCGATATCGGTGATTCGCAAAGTGTGCAGGAAGCTCTATCTACCTTCAGTGGCCACATGAGCAATATCAGCCGCATTCTCAAGAATATACAACCTAACAGTCTGGTATTGTTGGACGAATTGGGATCAAGCACTGATCCCCAGGAAGGCTCGGCTTTGGCACGCGCCATTCTTCTGCATTTGAACGCAAATGGGGCATTGGCAGTCGCAACCTCTCATTTTACTGATTTAAAGGTTTTTGCACATGTCACCCCAGGGTTGCAAAATGCTTCTTTTGACTTCAATCCCGAAACACTTACCCCTACATATCATCTAACTCTTGGTTTGCCCGGTGGTTCTAACGCCATCGCTACCGCCGCGCGTTTTGGCCTACCTGAAGACGTTATTGAATCTGCAAAAGGGATGCTGTCCGAAGGGGCACGCCAGCTTGAAGAACTGCTGACTCAACTGCAATCTGAAAAACAGCGATTGGAAGATGTAATCGAATCATTGTCAAGAGAAAGAGACAGTATTCAAAGACAAAACAAGGCTCTTGACGCTGAGTTGTTATCATTTCGTGAAGAGAAACAAGCCATGCTTAAAACCGCCCGCGACACGGTAATTGAGCAAGTTGCGGAATTACAAAAAGAATTGCGCCGAGCAAAGACAGCACTGGAGCACGAGCGTTCTTTAGCTACACTAGCCAGCGCACGAGAGGTCTCATCTCTGGTTCGCAGTCGCCTGGAACAAGGCATTTTTCAAGCCGAACCCAATGCGTCCGCCAGCGATAATGAGACTGTCTGTATCGGTGATCGCGTATGGCTCAAAGAGGCTGAAATTGAAGCAACAGTGGCAAGTATAGCTGAAAAATCTGACCAAATAGAGGTCACAACTGGCTCCCTACGTTTCAAACTCAACCGTACTGGCTTGATTAAAATGACCGGAATCGCCAAGAAAATAGTTGAGCCTAAAGTTCAAATACATGCTTCAGTAAGAAGTATCGGTCTGGAACTGGATCTTAGGGGTAAGCGTGCAGATGCTATAGAAACCATGTTTGATGAATACCTCAATGATGCAGTCACAGCCAATCTTACTGAGGTACGTATAATACACGGCTTTGGTACAGGTGCGATACGCTCCATGGTGCGTGAACAGGCGGCTGTGCATCCGTTAGTTAAATCATTTTATAGTGCTCCCAGAGATCAGGGAGGTGACGGAGCTACTGTGATTTGTTTGAAATAATATTTTGATAATATATCAATTGATCCATGTTAATTGCCAAAACAGATGGCAATCGCTACAATGTAGGTAGATGTATTCTCAGAGCTTAACACATCCGTTAAGGTGGCGGCGCCGCTTTCGACACTAGACGCGCTTGATTAGGGCGTCGTTTTTATTTTCCCAAGTTTTAACCACGCCACTTGAAGGAGATACCTGTGCCCAAATACCGTGACAATATACGCAATATCGCCATTATCGCCCATGTTGACCATGGCAAGACCAGCCTGGTGGACATATTATTAAAGCAAAGTCATGTTTTCCGGGAAAACCAGGAAATGGGTGAGCTTATCATGGACCGTAATGCCTTGGAAAGAGAAAAGGGCATCACTATCCTGGCTAAGAACACCGCCGTAGAGTACCGCGGTTTTAAGATTAATATCATCGATACTCCCGGTCACGCCGACTTCTCAGGTGAAGTTGAGCGGGTGCTTAACATGGCCGAAGGTTGCCTGCTATTAGTTGATTCTGTAGATGGCCCGATGCCGCAAACACGCTTTGTTTTAAAACAAGCCTTGGAGAAGAAGCTAAAACCAATCGTGGTAATTACCAAAATGGACCGGCCGACGCGCCGTATCAAAGAAGTTTTGTCCATGACGCAGGATCTGTTTCTGGAGCTGGCAACCCATGATTTTCAACTGGATTTCCCTGTCATTTATTCCAGTTCCCGCGGTGGTTATGCTACCACCGACCCGGAAGCACTTGGCACAGATCTGGTGCCCCTTTTTGAGTGTATTCTAAAACATATACCGCCGCCTGAAATTGAAGAAGGCCCCTTGCAGATGCTTATTTCTAACTTGGATTATTCGACCCATAAAGGTCGTATCGCTATCGGGCGTATCCACCGCGGCAAAATTGAGCCTCGAGACTCGGTGGTAGTTATTAATAAAAATGGTGAAGTCAAAAGATATCAGATAAATGAGGTATTTACTCATATGGGTCTGGCGCGTCAGGAAATTGACCTGGCCGAAGCTGGGGATATTGTTGCTGTTACCGGCCTTGAAGCGGTTAATATCGGTGATACTGTAGCCAGCCCGGAGCGGCCAGAGGCATTGCCCGGCATCGTCATAGGTGAACCGACCGTTAAAATGACCTTTGGGGTTAACACTTCTCCTTTCGGCGGTCGTGAAGGTAAATATTGTACCTCCCGCCAACTACGTGCGCGGCTTTATCGCGAACTGGAAACCAATATCAGCCTGCGGGTCGAGGATACTGATTCACCTGATGTGTTCCTAGTAGCAGGCCGAGGAGAACTGCATCTATCAATTCTTATCGAAACGTTGCGGCGCGAAGGCTATGAGTTGGAGCTTTCCAAGCCGGAGGCCATAACCAAAAATATCGGCGGCAAGGTCATGGAGCCAATGGAAGCTTTAACCATTGACACTGCTGAGGAATGCATCGGTGAGTTGACCGAAATGTTGGCCAAACGTAAAGGCCGTATGACCAACCTACACCACGATGGTTTGGGTAATGTCCGGATGGAGTACCATATCCCAACCCGTGGTCTCATTGGCTTCAGGAGTAGCTTTTTAACTGCCACTCGCGGCCGTGGTGTAATGAATACCCTTTTTCTAGACTATGAACCCTGGCAAGGTGAGGTCGGCAGTACCCGTGCCGGTGTCTTAATAGCATCGCAAGCCGGCACAGCCGTCACTTACGGCCTGAATAATGCCCAGGAACGCGGTATTACTTTCATTGATCCGATGACTGATGTCTACGAAGGTATGATTGTCGGTTTACACGCCCGCGGCACTGATCTTGAGGTAAACGTCTGTAAAGAAAAAAAGATGACCAATATCCGTTCTTCAACTTCAGATATTGCCGCCAAATTAACAACACCGATGAAAATGTCATTGGAAGAATCACTGGACTTTATCGAAGACGACGAATTATTGGAAGTAACACCCAAAAATATCCGCCTTCGTAAAAAATCATTGTCCGCCCATGACCGCAAACGTGTTGGTCGTACTGGACCGGAAGCCTCCGACGGCTAAATCTATCCGATGATGGAATCCGAAATCATCTCAGTTGATCTAAGTGGCTTAGATGATTTCGGCCATGCCCTCGGAGACTATAAAGGCGTTCAAGTCAACGTTTTTGGCGGTATTCCAGGCGAGACAGTGGCGGCGCGTATCATCGAGCATAACGGTATTAAAATTGAGGCTGTCGTAGAAGATACTACCATTCCCTCTCCCCACCGCCGTATGCCGCCTTGCCCACTATTTGGGGAATGTTCTGGCTGTCAATGGCAGCACATTAATTATGAGCACCAACTGGAATTGAAACGCGATCTGATTAGACGCGCCCTCCTGGCAAAAGGTTTGAACGACTCGCTGGTGCTACCCATAGTTCCTTCTCCAGATGAATTCGGCTATCGAAATCATGCCCGTTTTACAGTACGCCGCCGCTTGAACAGATTCGGTTTTATCAACCGCATCACCCGGCGTTTCGTGCCCGTTTCGCAATGTCTTATCATGACCGAAGGTATCAACAAATTAATGGCATCTTTGGAAGGTCAGTGCACCGAGACGACCCAATTTTCTATCCGCTGTGGCATAAACACTGATGAGTATCTTATTCAGCCAAAGCTGACTAATCTTGAAGTGACAGTGACCACCGGACAGCAGTATTACCATGAAGTATTACTGGGGCATCATTTTCGTGTTTCTTCACCATCATTTTTCCAGGTAAATACGCCTCAGGCAGAGCGTTTGGCCTTGATCATCATTGAATACTTAAAGCTTAACGGTAGTGAAACAATTATTGACGCTTATGCGGGTGTAGCTACCTTTGCCGCACTGATGGCTCCCCATGTGAAAAGGGTTATAGCTATCGAAGAATCAGGCGCTGCGGTAAAGGACGCCCGTGAAAATGTCCGGAATCTTCAAAACGTTGAAATACTTGAAGCTAAAACGGAATCGGTACTACCACATCTTGGCAAATTAACTGATGCCATTATTATAGATCCTTCACGAAATGGCTGTCACCATACCACCCTGAAAACACTCAATTTATATCCACCCAAGCGGTTGGTGTATGTTTCCTGTGACCCCAAAACCCTGGCTCGTGATCTTAAGGTATTGAGTCGGGGGCCATATGAAATAGAAAGTATTACACCAGTCGATCTTTTTCCTCAAACCTACCATGTAGAGACAGTGTCTACACTAAGTTGGAATAGTGAGAAGGAACAAGCCTTCCTGAACCGTCAGCGCCTTATTCTGGCCTCGGCATCACCCCGCCGCGCCGACATCCTAACCAGTATGGGGCTCAAATTTACTATAACAGAATCCGGCATTGCTGAGATACCGACCGATGGTTTGTTACCTGAAGACCAGGCACAGGCATTTGCCCGGGCCAAAGCAACAGCAGTAGCGTCAAAATATGAAAATGGCGTCGTCATCACCGCCGATACTATCGTGGTTTTAGACAATGAATTGCTCGGAAAGCCGAGATCACCAGAAGAAGCTATTGGAATACTGGGAAGACTTCGGGGAAGGACTCACCGTGTGGTCACTGCTGTAGCGGTGACAGATACCGCCACCGGTGAAACGATCGCAGATAGCTGTACCAGCCAGGTCACAATGCGGCATTACACCGATGAAGAAATCCAAGATTATGTCAACAGCGGGCTATCGACTGACAAAGCCGGGGCTTATGGCATTCAGGATAAGGAATTCCATCCGGTCGCCCGGATTAAAGGGTGTTATAACAACGTAGTCGGTTTGCCGGTATGTTTGATGTTGGATATATTGTTGAAACTCGGCGTCCATCCTGTCATCTCTTCTCACTGGCGATGCCAGACAGAGTGTCCCAACCGTAATAAATGGGGACAATGATCGGCAGTTTTCAAATCATAGCGGCCCTGAGTCACGGAACTTATTTGTAATTGGCAATCGCCAGTCCCGACCGAAGGCTTTAGGAGTTATCTTTATGCCAGGTGGAGACTGGCGTCGTTTATATTCACTTAGATCAACAAGTCTGGCCACACGTCTGACAACCACGGGGTCATTCCCAAGTTTAATGATCTCATCTACACTTCTGCCTTCTTCAATATAAGCTAAAAGTATAGGGTCAAGAAGGTCATATGCCGGTAAACTGTCCGAATCTTTTTGTTCCGGTCTCAGTTCCGCCGAGGGCGCGCGGGAGATCACCGATGCCGGTATTAAATCAATACCAGCAAGACTATTTCGATATTTGCAAAGTTGGTAGACCATAGTTTTGGGCACATCTTTAATAACAGCAAATCCGCCAGCCATATCGCCATATAGAGTGGTATAGCCGGTGGCGACTTCACTCTTGTTGCCCGTATTCAATACCAGCCAGCCGAATTTATTGGATAAAGCCATCAGAAAATTTCCGCGAATACGCGCCTGGATATTTTCTTCTGTGACATCAGGTTTGGTCCCTGCGAAAATCCCTTCCAGACTATCAAGATAAGATTGGTAGGAATCTTCAATAGAAATGGTAAAAGTCTTAATTCTCAGGTTTGTCGCCAACTGTTCAGCGTATAAAGCACTCTTAGTTGAGGAAAAACGTGAAGGCATGATAAGCCCATTAACTTTCTCAGCCCCCAGTGCGTCCACAGCAACCGTGGCGACAATTGATGAATCTATTCCACCCGACAAGCCGATGATAACACCTTCAAACCCGTTCTTTTGGATATAATCCCGAGTGCCAACCACCAAAGCCTGGTATATCTCAGCGTTAGTCTCCATCAGCGAGCCAATCGGGTTTTTAACCGCCGGATACATCACCTGGCAACGCGAACTTGAAGTATACTCGGGTTCAACCCCATTCTCTAATGGCTTCTTTGAGGTTATATTCTTCCGGTTGGTATCATCATGTATAACCAAGTCCGCAATTAATAATTCAGATTCAAACTGTTTTGCTCTCGCTATTAAGTTACCATGGCTATCAAAAATCTCACTAGAACCATCAAACACCAATTCATCTTGACCGCCAACCATGTTGCAAAAAGCCACAATTGTCGCATTTTCTACCGCACGAGCACACAGCATGCGTTCTCGAACCAAATGTTTGCCATGGTGAAAAGGCGAAGCGCTAATATTTAAAATTATTTCAGCCCCTGCCTTAGACTGAACTGTGCATGGGCCATTGTCTTTCCAAATATCCTCACAAATGTTTATACCTATATTCACTCCGGCAATTTGAAATACCGGACAGCTATTTCCCTGAATAAAATAACGCTGTTCATCAAAAACGCCATAATTAGGCAAATGTGTTTTGTGGTACACCCCTACCATTTTCCCCGATTGTACCAGAGCAGCAGCGTTGTATATTCCTTCAGGTTGGCTGTCGACAAACCCGACCACCGCAGTAATGTCACAAGTGGAATCTATCACCCGGGACAGAGCTTTTAAATTTGCTTTGATGAAGCTGCTCTTAAGTAATAGATCTTCGGGAGGATAACCTGTAATAGCTAATTCCGGAAATACGATTATGTCTACTCCCAGTATTTTAGATTCTGTAATTTGTTCAATTATTAATCGAACATTACCTTCAAAATCTCCAACAGTTGGGTTAATCTGAGCGAGAGCAAGACGTATTTGTTTCATAGGGGTAATCGTATGTGGGTGATTCATGGTTGTCAAGTGGAAACAGGATCTAGACTGGCTGTATCCAATTTTGTACCAACTGAAAGTAGGCGCGTCACAAGCAGAAACAAGAAAAACATGCATAAATAATTGATAAGAGCTAATCCACCAAGCCTGAAGTACTCTCCGGTAGTTACATGCATAATTTGAATTATCAATAGAGCATTCAAGAAACAACCGAGAGGTGGGTTAATCTGCAATGGTGAAATATTACCTTAAGTAGGGGTGACTATTGGAATTAGATGGGGATAGCGTTCTATATATCGAACAGATTGGTAGCGCATACGGGATTCGAACCCGTGGTTTCTGCCTTGAGAGGGCAGCGTCCTAGGCCGCTAGACGAATGCGCCTTGAAAAGTTGGCTGGGGATCCAGGGTTCGAACCTGGGTATGCAGATTCAGAGTCTGCTGTCCTACCGCTAGACGAATCCCCAGCGTGCGGACATTATAACGGACTCAACCGAATACCCGCAACCATCAGGAACTCAGCACAAGTCCGTTGCTATGTTAACTGTAGGCCTATAGGCCTAACCGGGATTGTGGGTCATAAAGCCCCAGAAAATAACATAAGACAAGCCAAAGGCAACAAACGCCATCCCTGCTATAATAGCGACGGAGACCAAATTATCAATTAAACTTTTCAAGGTTGCCTCCAAAATTTTGCTACGCTTATAATAATGATTTGATGTTCTTTCGTCAAGGTTTTAACCCTAAAGGACTAATACTAGGATAACATACAAATCTTCAGAAATATACTGGATTCTCAAGGGCAGATACAAGGAAGCCGAGCGAAACAAATCTATGTGGAAAAGTTCTTCAAAAGCGGGTACGTACCCCCTACTCTCGGACCCCCTCCAGACATTGATATTAACGGGTACAATACCGAAAGACCGTACCGTGCTATTGGCAGATTCACCATTACTTGACCACGTGGGTCAGTTTTTAAAAGAACCACCACAATTCAATATGTTATGGGCTTTCGAGTCCTTGACAACCTGTTTTATTTGGTTTATATTGCCCTTAATCGAATAATAATGGCTGTGAACGGGATTAGTAAGTCTCTTAAGCAAGGCCCAGAGAGCCGGGGTAGGTGGGAGCCGGTGCCTTAAGCGGAGATTGAATGGACCCGGGAGCCGCCGCCCTAAAATCAAGTATCTGATGAGTAGGCGCGGCCGCAGGGGAGGCGTTAGAATCCCAGGGTATAACCTTATTAAGGACGTACCTGTGAAGAGATATCCTTCTTATAGGATTAAAAAAGGGTGGCACCGCAGAGCCCTCTGCCCCTTACAAGGCAGGGGCTTTTTTTATTGTGCAAAAAGGAGCGGTGCCATGAATTGAATGCTACTACAGACCTTCGGCGATGCAATAACAAGAATAAGAGGAGGACATTATGGATCGCACAAAATATTTCCTGAACGAAAAGGACATGCCAACCAGTTGGTACAATATTCAGGCTGATTTGCCGGTACCGCTTGCGCCCTACTTACACCCCGGTACCAAAAAACCGCTAGGCCCCGAGGATTTAACACCTCTTTTCCCTATGGAAATTATCAAACAAGAGGTCTCACAAGAACGCTACATTGATATTCCGGGCGAAGTCATTGACATATACCGTAGCTGGAGACCAACGACTCTCTTCCGTGCGCATCGATTGGAAAAGGCGCTTCAGACTCCAGCCAAAATCTTTTACAAATATGAAGGGTCCAGTCCCGCCGGGAGTCACAAGCCCAATACCGCTGTCCCTCAGGCTTATTACAACAAGAAAGAGGGTGTTAAACGCCTGACCACAGAAACCGGTGCCGGCCAGTGGGGTAGTTCGTTGGCTTTTGCCTGTAACCAGTTCGGTATTGAACTTAAAGTATATATGGTGAAGGTAAGTTATCAACAAAAACCTTATCGCCGTATGATGATGGAAACCTGGGGTGCCCAATGCGTCCCCAGCCCCAGCCTTGATACCAATTCAGGCCGTGCCGCTCTGGCAGAGGACCCAAACAATCCTGGCAGCCTTGGTTTGGCTATTTCAGAGGCTGTTGAGGACGCTGCGCCTCGGGCCGACTCACACTATTCTTTGGGTAGTGTCATGAATCATGTGCTGATGCACCAAACGGTTATCGGTCTGGAGTCCATAAAACAGATGGAAATGGCCGGAGAATATCCGGATATTGTGATTGGCTGTGTCGGTGGTGGCAGTAATTTCGGAGGCATGGCATTACCTTTCGTCCACCAAAACCTTACTGCCGGAAAAACTACCCGAATCATCGCCGTCGAACCAACCAGTTGCCCCAGCTTGACCAAGGGGTTGTTCGCTTACGACTTTGGTGATGTGGCAGGGATTGCCCCCATTACCAAAATGTTCACATTGGGACGAAAATTTATGCCCCCCCCCGTACATGCCGGCGGTTTACGATACCATGGCATGTCCCCAATCGTATCTCACCTTCATAAATTAGGTCTCATAGAAGCCAGGGCTGTCTATCAGTTGCCAACCTTTGAGGCCGGCATTCAATTTGCTCGTACCGAAGGGTTTATTAGTGCACCGGAGACCAATCACGCTATTCGTGCCACTATCGATGAAGCCATCAAGTGCCGTGAATCAGGCGAAAAGAAGGTTATTCTGTTCAATCACTCCGGTCATGGCCATTTCGATATGTCAGCGTATGAGGCCTATCTCTCCGGCAAACTCACCGATTATGAGTATCCGGAAGCCAAGGTAAAAGAGGCACTCAAAGATCTGCCTCAATGTAATATGGGTTAACCATCATTTTTAGTACCAGGGACAAGACACCGGGGATTTATGACAATCCCCGGTGTCTTGTTTTAACCACGGTTAAAAAATTGAACCAAAATAGGTGAAGCAGATGTCTCAGGAGGTTGCCTGACGTACCGCAGCAACTAATTGGCCAGCTTCATATTCTGTCAAACTAAGATTTCTTTCCATCATGGAAAGGTACTTTTCCACATCATGGGAATCTGATCGCAGGTTTGCCAGTAATTCCCGCAACTGATTTTCATTGGCAACCGCGGCGTCCATATCTAACGGCAAGGTCAATTTCTCTTTTAAAAATGCTAATAGCCGCCTTACGCCAATACTATCAACAGTCGCCGCCAAATAGAAAGGAACTGGCAGCCACAACGAAACAGCCGGTATATCCTGTTGTCCGGCCTTCCAGATAAGGTAAGTACTAACAGGTGGTTTCTGTCCCGGCGGGGATTCAAAGTTGACATCGGTATTTATGCCATCACCAGAAATCCACTCTTTTACCAAAGATGAATTCACATTGGCTAATACCATGCTCGGGGTATTGTGGGATGCCATAACCGGGAATCCATTGACCAGTATTATCCTGCTTACGTTGTAGCGGGTTGCCACTTCCAATACAAGCTTTAAAAACTCGTTTATCTCATAAACAGGAATATCAGATATAAAAGAGATCAACGAGCTTTTTTCCGAATAATAAAACCGGCTTTCCGGAAAGCCGACCACATCCGCGGATACCTGAACACCGGAAAGTGAGAAGTATCCCACGGGGTCAATCTCGGCCAACGACTCAAGAGACAGCTCTTGATTCAAATATTTTATTACCTGCTCACCCAGACTGCCGGAATCTTCACGCCACCCAACTACCAACACCGGTCTTTCAAGCTGCGGGGAGCACAAATAGTTAAGCCGCCCGATCATCCCCACCTGCTTCTGGCTGGAACAACTCGTCTATATGATCTTCCAACCATTTTTTATCTTCGTCGGTTATGGCATCTCCACTTTGGACTTGAGCCGCCAACTGATGACGTTGGGATAATTTTTCTTTGATCTCATCAGGGAATTGGTTAAAGAACTGGTCCACCACATCTTTCATTTGACGGTGCATTTCATCCAGTTCTGAATAATCAAGTGTCAAACCAAGAAAGCCTTTCATAACTTCAAGCACTGATTTGACCGCTGCAGGGTACGGCATTGGTGACCTGGCAAGGTAATCCGGAATCTCTCCCATCAAACAGGCTGCAGGTAAACCCCGCCTTGCTGCCATGCCCACCAACAAACCGTTCAAACCGCTGATATTGGCTTGAGCACCCCGTCCCTGAAGTTCGCTTTTCAAATGATTGCCGCGGCTTTGATTGATTGCTGCCAAAAGAGCTGTGTCAGAGGCTACAGCCCAAACTCCGGGCACGGCATTGTGATGTATAGCACTTACCGCAGCGCCGGAAGTAAATACTCTCTTGCAGCCGAAATGCTCAGCCACGTCCAAAACCAGGTTTGCCATTTCATAGGCCTTAATGCCTGAAGCATAAGTAGAGCCGGCATCAGCTGGCTGTTCTTCCCCGGTAAAAAATATCAGATCCCGATGAGGCAATCTTTTAAAGTAAAAACGGCTAACAGGAAAGCTCAAATTCTCTAATATGCTGTTTTTGATAATCAAGCCATTGGGGTAAAAAAACTGCTCTGGCTCAATTTCAGCAAGATGTTCGGCTTCTAGTTGTCGCCAAAGTGTTTCCACCGCCAGTAGTCCGACGTTGCCGATGCCCGGCCAACCGACAATAAGGTCAGGATTATTGAGTTTTGGTTCCTTTTTGATGTTATAACCCATGATATTATTCTATCTGTTTAGATTACCCTGGACAAATTGCCTCTGTAGACGGGAACAATCTCTAGATCATCTCTGTCAGCGTAAAATTGGGATTTTCCTTAATGAAATAATCCAGTTCCCATTGTGAAGAATACAAAATCACGGCGTTGCCGTTGCGGTCCCGGCAGCGGCGCACATTACGGGACAAAGACATCTTATCAGGGGTGGCCTTTGTTGATCTGGCCCACCTGGCGCCTATTAAGCCTAAACGCGATAACTGCGCCGTAACGCCGTATTCATCTTTTAATCGGCCGATTACCACATCGAACTGGAGTTCACCCACCGCCGCTAAGATCGGCTCCCGCCGCATGCTGTCTGCATCGTAAAACACCTGCACCGCCCCTTCTTCTTCCAGCTGCTCTAAGCCCTTGTTGAATTGCTTGTAGCGTGCGACATCTGAGTTATAGAGGGTAGCGAAATGTTCCGGTGGAAAGATCGGAATTTTTGCGAACTCAATCGGTTTTCCGGTTGTGACCGTGTCCCCAATGGTCAATAGCCCGGGACTGATAACGCCTATGACATCACCGGGAAACGCCTCTTCAACCGATTCACGCTCCCGCCCGAAAAGCCGGAAGGCTTGTGACAGCCGGATATTCTGCTTCAGCCTGGGATTCAAGACCAGCATATCTTTTTGAAAATGGCCGGAACAGATGCGCATAAATGCCATGCGGTCACGATGTTTTGGATCCATATTGGCCTGGAGCTTGAACACGAAGCCCCGAAATACATCGTCTATTGGATCAATGATACCCTGTTCGGTCTTGCGGACAACCGGAGGCGGCGCTAACTCAAGCACGGCATCCAAAAATGCCGCCACCCCGAAATTATTGAGGGCGCTGCCAAAAAATACCGGCGTCATGTCACCGGATAGAAACCTTGCCTGGTCAAACTTGCTGACTACCCCAGCCAACAGGTCTGTATCTTCCACCAGTTTATCGTAGGCTTTTTCACCAAGCAGTCCTGGTAAAACCGGATCATCTATACCGGAAACCTGAACCGGGGCTTTGAACTTATTATGTTCTGTCCTCTGAAAACGCAATATTTTATTGTTGGGCAGGTCATACACTCCCTGAAAATCAGGGGCTTCACCCACCGGCCAGTTCATAGGTACAGCCGTTATGCCCAGCATGCGCTCAATCTCATCAATTAAGGCCAGCGGATCCCTTCCAGGATGATCCATCTTGTTGATAAAAGTGAGAATCGGTATCTGCCGCATACGGCAAACACGGAAAAGTTTTTCCGTCTGCGGCTCAATACCCTTGGCGCTATCAAGCACCATGACCGCACTGTCCACTGCCATCAGTGTGCGGTATGTATCTTCACTGAAGTCCTGGTGACCCGGGGTATCGAGCAAGTTGATATGGTAGCCCTTGTATTCCATTTCCAGCGCCGTTGCGGATATTGAGATACCACGTTGTTTTTCGATGGTCATCCAGTCAGAAGCGGTATGCTGCTGGCTGGCGCGGGCTCTAACCGACCCGGCTAAATTCACCGCCCCGGCATAGAGTAAAAACTTTTCAGTTAGCGTTGTTTTACCTGCATCAGGGTGAGATATGATAGCAAAGGTGCGCCGCCGCGATACTTCCTTGGCAAATGACTCTAATCCTGGTTTAGATTCCTGAGAAATAATTTCCAACAAAGACCCCTTATCTATGAAAAACGATTGTGAACAGCCCTAGTCGATAGAATGTACGAGGGATTCCGAAGGGTCAGGTTACAAGTGATGTGAAAGCATATCCCTGTCATTTTAACATATTCACAAATGTAGAGGCCATATTGTTGTAAGCACTGGTCATATAGGTTGACAGTGAGTTCCAAATTACACGAAAAAAATAGTAAAAAAATTTCAATTCCCAAAGGGCGAACGGAAAATAGCGAATTGTTTTGACACAAATACCCATTTTTTGGCACCTGGAGTTTTGATTCAAAGCAACAATTCAACTATTTCCGGATTTCAATTCTTCAGTTTTCAAGGTGCGACTTTTGGCGCGCAGGGCGGCTGTGGTTGAGTAGCCGGGGGGTTGTTTCCCTGAAAATGGAAAATACTGAAACAACCTTCTTTTTACGATTGAAAACGGCAAAAACAACCGGTTGTTTGCCTAAAACAACCTCTAAATCAAATACTCTTTTTAACTATCGGAAGAATAGAGAACAGATGATATAGCACATGTGGTGATATTGTCAATGGGGTTTTGGAACTTTTTGATGGTTTATTTTTGGTGACAAGAAGAGTGCAGAATAATATGAAAGACATTCGGTTTCACTTAAAGCAAGAACAGAGACAGCGAACACCAGGATTATCCCTGCGAAAGCTGGATGAAATTTCGGAGGATCTAAAAGAAACCGGGCATCATTATGCCGGTGTGAGTGCAATAACTTTTTGCTCATGTTAAAATGTCGTTCACGTCTTCAAACCCACGAAGACCAAAACATGGAGGGTTGTCCGAGCGGCTTAAGGTGACGGTCTTGAAAACCGTTGTTCTTGCAAGAGAACCGTGGGTTCGAATCCCACACCCTCCGCCATTTTCCTGCATCGCTTGTGTTTACAAGACAAATACTGGATGGCAGGAAGGATTTCCTGATCCTTAGCTTACGGTAAGACCGCTAGGCGGCGTAATGACACGATCAACGGTGACATTCTGTAGCAGAGGCACCCCCAAGGGATTGAGTTCATAGCCCTTAACGTAAGGCGCCACCAGTATGAAGCTCCGGCCAAAATAATACGGCCATACGGCGGCATCGGTTACCAGTATCTGTTCAATCTGCTGATACAATGCCTGGCTTTGCAAGATGTCAGTAAGTCCTGCGGCCTCATCAAGCAACCGGTCAACCTCAAGGTTGGAGTATTCACCCCAGTTGTTGTCAGCGCCAGTTCTAAAAAGTAGTTCAAGAAAATTTTGCTGATGAGGATAATCAGCAATCCAACCCTGATAGTAAATCTGATCTTTCTCTTCTTTGAGATTGTAAAGGAACTGTTCAGGCTCAAGCTGACGAACCTTGACCTCAACCCCCAGGTTCACTTGCCACTGGTAGATGACAGCTTCCAATTCCGCTGATATCAGTCCGCCGTAGCCCAATGTGGTCAAAGTAATTTCCGGCAAGTTGGCAACGCTGCCATATTTTGATTGGGCAATAAGTGCCTTGGCTTTGACGATATCAAAACCCAAGCCAGTAATATTGGGGTCATAGCCCGGAATACCAGGAGGCACAATACCCTCAGCACCTTGAGGTGTATTATTGAAAACAAGCCTCAATAATTCCTCCCGGTCCAGAGCCAGGGCAAAGGCCTGCCGGATAAGCGGGTCATCAAACGGTGCCGCAGCGGCATTGAGACCCATAAAATAGAAGCTGAGCTGAGAGACCACTTGAGCCTCACTGGCGAACGGGCCGCTGATATCCAGCACACGATCAATATAGGCCAGATCTACCTCAGCAACGTCAATCTGGCCAGTCTCATAAAGATCCATGGGGCGACCAGCCAGGAAGCGGAAAACCACACTATCCAGAGCCGGCACGCCGTCATAATAATCCGGGTTCTTTTGTAATATTATATTTACGTTGACAGTCCAATCAGTAAGTTTGAATGGTCCGGTGCCATTGGGGGCACGCCACCATTCACCACCCTGGGACACATTCTGCTCATCAACTACGCTGGCGGTAGCATAGGTCAATTTGGATAGGAAATATGACCGCGGCATATCAATAGTCACTTCCAATGTGTAATCATCAATGACCCGCACACCAGTCAGTTCCGAGGTTTCACCAGCCAGTATGGCTGCCGCACCGACGATATCGCCAAGATATGTCCGCGCCGTAGTGCTGCCGGTAGCCGGCAACAGCGCACGTTGCCAGGAGAATTTAAAATCAGCAGCAGTAACCAGCCGCCCGTCATGAAACTTGACGTCATGGCGTAAATTAAAAGTGTAGACGGTACCGTCATCGCTGATAGTCCAGCTCTGCGCGATATCCGGTAGAACCCCATCATTAGATATTTTCACCAGACCGCTGAAAACTTGGGTGATAAAAGTCAAAGCACCCGCATCACCTACCCGCGCCGGGTCCAGGTTATAAGGCTCAGAGGCGGCCAGCGTGAGACGGCCGCCAGTAGTATTCTGGTCTGGAGACTGGTCATCGGAAACAGAACAACCTGTCAATAATGAACCAGAAATGAGCAAAGCGGCGATAAAGACGACTAAGTATTTTTTCATTCAGCTTTTTCTCCGGTCTCTGCTTTTTTTACGGCCACGGGGAAAAAAAGCCATACAGCAGTAATGACCGAGGCACCGGCAACCAGAACAATTAGCACCGCTAACCACGGTGTCCATATTACTCCAGTCTGCGGCCGGTCCGGCGAAGCGGTATAAATATATGATTGCCATTCCTGGTCAAGGCCATTGAGATCAAAACCATAGACCGACAAGAAAGCGCTGTCGCTGGTTGCTCCCTGGGCGAAAGCATCTAATAGCCGCAACAGTTTATCCTGCCCGTATTTATCCACAAGATACTTTACAATTTGGTAGCTTTCAGCATAGGAAAGGTATGAAATATTGGCATAAGCTGAAAAAGGACTTGACAGACTGCGTACCGAGATCAGAGTTTTTTGATCCAAGGCCTGGTTAAAAAAGACCACATATATGGCATCAAGCGGGCCTTCAGCATACATGGAAAGCCCCTCGTTAAGCCACACCGGGATAGAGTTATAAGGATTCATGGTCATCTGGTTAGTTACCAGATGGGTCAACTCATGAACAACTGCCCGTTTACCCCAGTCAAGATTATAAGTCTCAATACCGATGGCAATGGTGTTGAAATTTGTAAAAGCTACCCCACCGGTCCACTCTTGTGCGAATATCATCGACCCCTGAAGCGCCTGTGCGCCATCGTAGATATAGAGAAATACCGGCGCTGAAAGATGGGCGCCGGTATCTTTCTCAAGTTTGATTAACGCCGACTGTGCCGTGTCCATAAGAGACCGGGCGAATGAATCAGAGCCTGCATACCAGTAGAGAGTGACCATACCCTCTTTTAGAGTCTTCCAGGTATAACGTGCATCATCAAATTGCATCCGAGTTGTTTGACTGGTAATCTCATGCCCGTTGGCATCGGTTAAGGTCCACCAATAATCAATAGAAATCCCCGGCGGTAAACCGCCAACCCGACGCAGGTCCAGTGAATAGTTCAGGTTAACTTCTTTGGCTGGAACAACATTGACGGATACCTCATTTACAACATCAGCGAAACTCTGCCTGTCAACGCGGTAGTGCAGTCTGGCATCAACTATATCAGCATCACCGGACGCTGTAAGGCTAAAACTGATATAGGTGGGGAAAGAAACCGAATGTGTTGAACGGGTGATAACAATCGCGTCGTCAGCGGCCAGTGGTATCGGTATAGCGACACCTAATAGTATGGCGAAGGTTAAAAACACATAGCTTAATCGCCTAATCACTGCCAATCTGTCCCCTTAAATAAGCTTCTATAAATGGGTCCAATTCACCCTGCTCCAATAACGCCTGGGGATTGCCGGTTTCCATTCCGGTCCGATGGTCTTTTACCATTTTATATGGATGCAAAACATAACTACGGATCTGGCTGCCCCACTCGGCCGAAATGCGCTCGCCTTTAATCTTAGCTCTTTCAGCGTCCTGCTCTGCTATCTTAAGCTTAAGCAGCCGGGCTTTCAGCAGACTCATAGCAATTTCACGGTTCTGGTATTGAGAGCGTTCGGTTTGCGCGGTGACTACTGTTCCGGTAGGTATATGGGTGAGACGAACGGCACTTGAAACCTTCTGGACGTTCTGTCCCCCGGCACCGCTGGCCCGAAACGCTTCAAGTTTAATATCATCAGAGTTAATCTCAATATCAGTATCTGCCTCAGCTTCAGGCATGACTTCAACCAGAGCGAATGAAGTGTGCCGTGCATGATCAGAATCAAACGGCGACAACCTTATCAACCTGTGAACCCCATGTTCACCCTTAAGCTTGCCATAAGCATAGCGGCCACGAAACATGATTGTCGCGCTTTTAATGCCGGCCTCATCGCTGACCGATGACTCTAAGACCTCTGTTTCAAAGTCACTCTTTGCCGCCCATTTCAGATACATCTGAAACAACATCTGAGCCCAGTCCTGACTTTCAACACCACCGGCTCCGGCGTGAATGGCCACAATGGCATTGCGTTCATCATAGGCACCGCAATAGGCCAACTCAAATTCAAGACTGTCTAACTCATCTGCAATGGTCACAAAGTCTTTTTCAACATCATTTGCAAGCCCGGGATCATCCCTGGAGAGTTCCTCAAGTTCAATCAAGTCAGATAATCTCTTATCAAGGCTGCGCCACTGCACAACTGATTTTTTAAGCTCCGTCAGACGGCGCATAACAACTTGCGCCTGCTGGCTATCCTGCCAGAAACCGGGTTCAACCGACGTAGCTTCCAGTTTTTTTATCTCAGCTTCTTTTTCCGGAACGTCAAAGACGCACCATGTCTTGATTAATCCGCGCAATGATGTCAGTAAATCTGGCTGGTACTTCCAAAGTCATTTCTCACTTATATAACGAATAATATAGCCTTAAGGTTAGCCCGCCTGGCAGTATTCTCCAGCGGTTTTATGTGCCAGCCGCACCGGTTCCGGCAGCCGGTAACCCCTGTCTAATTTAAGCACCCATGCCACCGCTGTTTCAAGAGTGATCTTGTGACCTACAGATATATACAATGGTTTACAGCATGACTTGGTACGCAACACTCTGCCTGTAATTTCATTGTCATCTAATAAATCAGTACTACTGCCTTTAACTGTTGCAATCTCCTTATGTTCACCACAAAGCCTCGACTTTGCGCAGCCGACAGTCGGGATCCCGGTAATAAGCCCCAGATGAGAGGCAATACCAAGCCGCCTGGGGTGCGCGATCCCGTGTCCATCAACCAAAAAAAGATCGGGTGTCAGAGCCAGCTTTTCTAACGCAGGTATAATCAAAGGCAGTTCACGGAACGACAACAATCCCGGAATATATGGCATAACGGTAACGCCCTGATAAACGGATTCAGCAACAATTTCCAATGATGGATACTGCACCACCACTATGGCGGCGCGGCCGATGGTGCCCTGCCTCCCCGCCGCCACATCAACCCCAGCTATCAATTCAACTTTAGCTGAAACATCAACTGCCTCTACATTCAATGCCAGTTCTGTCTGTAATGCTATGGCCGCTGCAGGGGTTAAATGAAAATCATGCAACACATTAAAATTCATCGTTATGTCATTATACTTGCCGAAGGTCAGGCTTGCCAAATGAAAGCTAAATTTATCACAGGATATTTTTTACCCCAATAGTTGACACTATAACTGGCATATCGGATAATAGCTTAAAAATATAAGCGAGTAATTCTAAACCAAGATGTTAAAAATCAAACTGCGCAGAATGGGTGCCCCGAAGAAGCCAAGCTATAGGATTGTTGTTGCCGATTCTCATACTTCACGCAACGGCGCTTTTATAGAGATTATCGGGCATTATGACCCAATGACCAACCCCGAAACTGTTAAGATTGAGGCTGAGAAGGCTAAAAGTTGGATGGTCAAAGGTGCTCAACCTACCGACACCGCAGCCAGACTCCTGAAAAAAGCCGGAGTCCTGTAACACTCGAACCATGAAGGAGCCACCATGAAAGAGCTAGTTGAGTACATTGCCAAATCCCTAGCAGACAAACCCGAAGAGGTGGTGGTAACAGAGGAACAGGAAGAAGAAGGCATTAAAATCTCCCTGAAGGTTGATGATGTGGATAAAGGCCGCATTATCGGCAAGCAGGGTCGTATTGCCCAGGCTATGCGTTCACTGATAAGAGTAAAAGCGGCCAAGGCCGGTACCAAGGCAAGACTCGAAATACTCTAAATATCAACCTGATTATTGAACAGGGTATATTTTATATACCCTGTTTTTATTTTTGATCTTTTCGAGTCTTATCACTTTTTGCCATACAAAAAGCCCTCAGTTTTCACTGAGGGCTTTATTTCGTACGTCTTATAGAGTGTATCAGCCGACTTGCGGCGGACCACCGACACCACCCTTGCGGCGGTGTTTGGATTTTTCGGCGATGGCCAACCTGGCTATTGCTCTGTGCAAGGCAGCTTCACTCTCCGCCGCATCAAAGCCGGGTTCATATTTTTCAGACATTCTTTGCTCAGCCCGCTTGCGAGCTTCCTGGGCACGCGCCAGATCAATATCCTCAGCGCGTTCGCAGGTGTCCGCAAGTACGATTACACGCTCCGGACGCACCTCCATGAACCCACCGGCGATACACAGCAAGAAGTCTTCCGATCCCTTCCGGGCTCTTAATTCTCCAGTTTTCAAAGCGGTCATAAGCGGCGTGTGATGAGGCAAAATACCAAGCTCGCCTTCAATGCCCGGCGCCACAACGACATCAACGTCATCAGAAAATACCTGACGTTCCGGCGTTACTACTTCAAGTCTTATTGTTGCCACAACCGCACTCCGTTATTAACATCATTCAGATCAGGCAGACATCTTCTCAGCAGCAGCTACCGCTTCCTCAATGGTACCAACCATATAGAAAGCCTGCTCAGGCAGGGCGTCATGCTTGCCTTCGATAATTTCCTTGAAGCCGCGTACCGTGTCGGCTACGCTCACATATTTACCAGGACGTCCGGTAAAAATTTCACCGACGAAGAACGGCTGAGTCAAGAAGCGCTGAATCTTGCGAGCTCTGGCCACTGTAGCCTTGTCTTCTTCAGAGAGTTCTTCCATACCCAGAATAGCGATAACATCCTGCAGGTCCTTATAGCGCTGAAGTACCCGCTGAACATCACGGGCGACATTATAATGCTCTTCGCCGACAACAGCGGGATCCAGAATCCGGGAGTTAGAGGCCAGCGGATCCACCGCAGGGAAAAGTGCCTGTGACGCCAGAGACCGCTCCAAAGCGATAATGGCGTCAAGATGACCGAACGTAGCCACCACACCTGGATCTGTATAATCATCCGCCGGCACGTAAATGGCCTGGAAGGAGGTAATGGAGCCGTTCTTGGTGGTGGTGATGCGCTCCTGTAACTGACCCATTTCGGTCGCCAGCGTCGGCTGGTAACCTACCGCGGAAGGCATGCGGCCTAAAAGAGCCGAAACCTCCACACCGGCCAGGGTGTAACGGTAGATATTATCAATAAACAGCAGCACGTCACGGTGTTCCACATCCCGAAAGTACTCGGCCATGGTCAGACCAGTAAGGGCAATCCTGAGACGCACCGCGGGCAGTTCGTTCATCTGACCGAAAACGAGGGCTGTCTTGGCAATAACGCCGGAATCTTTCATTTCATGCCACAGGTCGTTACCTTCACGGGACCGTTCACCGACACCGGCGAATACCGAGAAACCGCCGTGTTCTGTGGCGATGTTGCGGATAAGTTCTTGAATGATAACTGTCTTACCTACACCGGCGCCGCCTAAAAGACCGGCTTTACCGCCCCTGGCGAACGGGGTGATCAGGTCAATGACCTTAATACCGGTCTCCAGCATCTGGGCTGAGGTTTCCTGCTGATCAAATGGCGGGGCATTGCGGTGAATCGGCCAGCGCTCTTCAGCCTTGACCTCCCCTTCATTATCTAACGGTTCGCCCATGACATTAAAGATACGTCCCAGCACACCCTGGCCTACCGGTACACTCAGAGGCGCGCCGGTATCGGTAACCTCGGCACCTCGTGCCAAACCATCAGTAGGCATGAAGGAAAGCGCCCTGACCCAGTTGTTGCCAACGTGGGCCTGGA
Source organism: Dehalogenimonas sp. WBC-2 (assembly GCA_001005265.1). Classification (NCBI taxonomy): domain Bacteria; kingdom Bacillati; phylum Chloroflexota; class Dehalococcoidia; order Dehalococcoidales; family Dehalococcoidaceae; genus Dehalogenimonas; species Dehalogenimonas sp. WBC-2. The sequence continues at coordinate 710,171 of CP011392.1, read as the reverse complement.
CTTCCAGAACGATCTTCTCGTCTTTATTCATAATCTCCAGAGCATATAAAAGCCCGGGGAGTTCGCCGGCCGGGAACTCAATGTCCACAACCGAGCCGATAACCTGTACTACCTTGCCTTTGGCCATCAAATCCTCCTAATGAATTAAGCCAGCGCCGCCACGCCGCCGACGATATCAAGCAGTTCAGCGGTAATGGATTCCTGGCGCGCCTTGTTGTATTCCAATGTAAGTTCGCCAATAAGCTCATTGGCATTTTGAGTGGCGCTTCTCATTGCAACCATGCGCGCCGACTGCTCGCTGGCAATAGATTCAAGTATCAAATGATAGATTTTCATTTCAACATAAGCCGGTAAAAGGGCATTGAGTACGGTGCCTGGATCAGGCTCATATATATACTCAACATTTTGTTCGGGAGCGATTTGTGCCGGTTCCACCGGTAATAACTTAGTTAAAACCGGCGTTTGTACCATGGTGGATACGAACTGGCTGTAAGCCACATAAACTTCATCTACCGCCCCGGATTTAAAGTCATCAATGACGATTCTGGAAATCGGCAGAGTATCCATCAGACCTGGCTTGTCACCCAGATTGATAAATTCAGCCACAATGTTCTGCCCTGAACGCCGCATAAAATCCAGCCCCTTCTTACCGATGACAATCAAGTTAAGAGGTGTATTTTTGTGTTCCTGACTAAAGCTCAGAGTTGCCCTGTTGATGTTACCGACCAGGCCTCCGGACAGGCCTCTATCCGGGGTAATATGAATAACGGCAATCTTTTTAACCGGTCTTTGAGCCAGAAGCGGATGAACGCTATCACCCCGGGACTGCGCCGACAAAGCGGCGATGACCTGTGTTATCTTTTCACTGTACGGCCGCCCTGCCAGACCCCGCTCCTGCGCTTTGCGCATTTTAGAAGCGGCAATCATCTCCATGGCGCGCGTAATCTTGGCGATGTTTTTAACACCGCGGATACGCAACCGTATGGCTCTTAAATTAGCCATAAAAATACTCCTAAGCTACAAAGCCCTTTTTGAACTCTGCCAGTGCCTCTTTGAGAGATTTTTCAGTCGCCTCGCTAAGGGCTTTTTCTTTGGCAATGGTCTTGGCAATATCAGCATAATTAGCCTGTAGGAACTGATACAAATCAGTCTCGTATTTAGACACGCTGGCCACAGGCACTTCATCAAGGAAACTGTTTAACAAGGCATAGAATATTATTACCTGGTTCTCCATAGCTACCGGCTGGTATTGCAACTGTTTCAGCACTTCAGTGATACGCTGACCGCGGTCAATCTGAGCCCGGGTAGCCTTATCAAGTTCTGAAGTACCAAATTGCGCAAAAGCCGCCAAAGCCTGATATTGGCTCATCTCCAGTTTAAGACGTCCGGCCACCTTTTTGATAGCCTTGGTCTGAGCGGCAGAGCCGACGCGGGAGACGGAGATACCCACGTTCAAAGCCGGGCGAATACCGGCGTTGAAAAGATCAGGCTCCAGATATATCTGACCGTCGGTAATTGAGATAACATTGGTCGGAATATAGGCGCTGACGTCCTGAGCCTGTGTTTCAATGATCGGCAAAGCCGTCAGCGAACCGCCGCCGTGTTCTTTATTAAGCTTGGCGGAACGCTCAAGCAGACGGCTGTGCAGGTAGAACACGTCACCGGGATACGCTTCACGTCCGGGCGGGCGACGCAATAACAGCGATAACTGGCGATAAGCCCAGGCGTGTTTGGTCAAATCATCATAGACGATAAGCGCCTCTTTACCGCTGTCCATGAATTCTTCACCCATAGCGCAGCCGGCAAAAGGGGCGATGTACTGAAACGCTGCGGGATCAGCGGCGGAAGCGGCTACGACGATAGTGTGTTCCATGGCACCGTACTTTTCCAGCGTACCTACGATCTGAGCAATCTTAGAGGTTTTTTGACCGATGGCGACGTAAATGCACAGCAAATCACCGCCCTTCTGGTTGATAATGGTATCCAGGGCAACAGCCGTTTTACCAGTGGAGCGGTCACCGATGATAAGCTCACGCTGGCCACGGCCAACGGGGATCATGGCATCAATGGCTTTAATACCGGTTTGAACCGGGGTATCAACGCTTTGCCGGGTGACGACGTTAGGAGCCACCCGCTCAACGGCCCGTCTTTTGGTGGTTTTCAAAGGACCCTTACCGTCAATGGGCTCACCTAACGGATTAACCACCCGGCCGATCATCTCTTCACCCACCGGTACTTCTATGATACGGTTGGTACGCCTGACTTCATCGCCTTCTTTAATTAGAGTGTCTTCTCCCAGCAACACCGCGGCTACGCTATCTTCTTCCAGATTGAAGACGATACCCATAACCCCGCCAGGGAATTCTAATAATTCGTTGGATTCTGCGGTAGCCAGACCGTGAATGCGGGCGATACCGTCACCGACCTCAATGACTGTTCCGACGTCAGTGACCGCCATTTCGGCGCCGAAGCTTTCGATCTGTTCTTTGATGACCGCTACTATGTCCAGCCCTTTTTGCGACATTCCTAAGTCTCCTTCCGGGAGTTATCCAGGGTTTTATAACCTGGCTTGATTAATTTCTCGTTTTAAATCCTGCAGACGCCGTGACAAGCTGCCATCAATAACCTTGTCCCCGACCCTTGCAATAATACCGCCCAATAGTGACGGCTCCACTTTTGATGTGATCTGAATCTCTTTATCAAATACTTTGGCAAGTTGCTGGCGAATTTCATTTGTTTCCGTATCGGACAACGGCACAGCTGCCAGTACCTCGGCGTGGGCGATACCTTTAAGGTCATCTAAACGACGGCCAAAATCAGCCGCGATATCCGGCATCATCGCCAAGCCGCCCCGTTCAACTAAAAGATAGAGCAGATTCACCGCCATCGGGTTGACACCTTTGAGTTTTATGTCAATGATGTCTCTTTTTTTGGCTATTGAAACCCGGGGATTCTCCAGGAAATAAAGCACTTCTTTATCATTTACCATGTCAACCAATGTTCCAAGATTGGCCAGCCAGGTATTGAAATTCTGTTGCTCTACCGCGATTTCAAAAACTGCCTGGCCGTACCTTAAAGCCAGTGCGTAGGCGTTTTTAGCCAACTTGTTCCCCTAATTCTTTCTTAGCCCGGCGCTTTCTTCAAGCACCTGGTCGATTAACTCACGATGAGCCTTGGTATCAAGAGTCTTGCCGATAACTTTACCTGCGGCGAGTATGATGATATCAGCGTATTCTTTGCGCAGGTCATCAATAACCTCATCGCGCTCACGGCGAATATCCGCCTTGGCCCGGGTCAGCAATGCCTCAGCTTCAGCCTGAGCTTCAATCTTTGCCCTGTCACGGATTTCATCGCCGGTCTTGGCAGCCCGTTCTATAACCAGTTGTCCTTGCTTTGAGGCCTCGGCGATTTGCAACTTGAAATCTTCCTGGGCTTTCTCTGCCTGAGCTTTGACAACTTCAGCCTGTTCCAAACTTTCTTTTATCCGGCGGGTGCGTTCGTCCATCATTTTCAGAATTGGTTTATAAGCCAAAACCGAAAGCAACAGAAAAAGGATCAAAAAGTTTACCAGCTGCGCTATAAAAGAAGATAGGTTAATACCTAATTCAGCCATGAGTCCAACCTCCCGGGTTCTGTTAAGCGACGAAAATTAAGATAATGGCCACAACCAAGGCATAAATGGCAACGGCTTCAGTGAGCGCCAGTGCGAACAGGAAGTTAGTGAAAATAGTGCCGCGCGCTTCCGGATTGCGGCTAACAGCCTGAACCGCACCCATGCCAAGAACACCCAGACCAATGCCTGGTCCGATAGCCCCCAGACCCATCGCCAAGCCAGCTGCCAAGAATTTTACTGCTTCTGTTTCCATATTGAAATATCCCCTTTCTTAGATTACCGGTATATTTATAATTTACTAACTAGTGATCAGAGCCTTCGGCCTCAACTTCATGCGGAGTGACCGCCATGAAAGCGAATACCAGTGTCAATCCAGCGAAAATGAGCGCCTGGATGTAGCCGACAAATATTTCCAGAACGTAGAACGGAACAGCCACGATGAAAGGAGCCAGGAAAAGCATTGAAATTAATAGTATCTCTCCGCCTGTCATGTTGCCAAAAAGACGGAAGGTAAAAGAGAGAATACGAATGAACTCTGAAAGCAACTCTATCAAACCTATAAAGATATCGATCATCCCCATTAGGATGTTTACGATACCGTCTTTAAGTTTGCCTTTGAAAACTTGTTTCCAACCAAAGAAAAACTTCTTGAAGTTAAAAAACTTTCCAAGGTAGTGGAAAATACCGATTGTTTTGAGGCCCCAATACTCTACCATTACAAAAGAGACCAGCGCCAAAACCAGCGGGAAATTTATATCTGTATTAGCCCCTCGGAAAAGATGCACGAAACCATGTTCACCGCCTATCAGTATGGAGCCATAGCCCGGAATAAGGTTCATCCAGGCGTTAGTGATGACGAAGAGAAAGATAGTTGCCATCAGCGGGAAAAAACGCCGTCCGTGTTTTTCACCGGCTATATCGGTGCAGAATCCATACAGGTAGTTGATGATAGACTCGGCCGTAGCCTGTAAGCGTCCGGGAATAAGCTTCATTTTACGAGTGGCCAGGAAGAAGAATATCCCCAACACTGCCATACTGATCCAAGCGGCAAGCATCGTATTGGTAATGGGAATACTGCCAACGTGCGCTATTGCTTCAGCCGGAAGTTCAGGGTGTGGCTGATCAACTATTACCCAGTCCGGTAGACCAACATCACCTACAATGGCGCGACCGATAGCCCCACCAAGGAGGCTGACAATACTAAGAGCGAGAAGTACCAACAGAAAAGCGATAAATACCGGTTTGGACAACCCGATTATCTTTTTTTTCGGTGTTTCAGGCACTATCGGTTTTCCTTGTCATATTTCTTGTTATCGGGCGGCCGCGGCATCATCCGGTAGGCACCGAAAAAGGCCATGAACAAACCAATAAACAAACCCAAAATCAACAGAAACGGGCCGGTGTCAAGCTTGGAATCAAGCCATCTTCCCAGGAGAATGCCCCCAAGGATACTTAGGCTGATATACCACCCGATACCGACGAACTTCAGGGGTTGTTGCCATCGGTTCATCCTGTTTAAAACCCGCCAAAGCATAGCAGAACGTCTATTACGGGGTCAAGTCTTAATCCCTATAGCTAGTACCGCGAATAAATGTCCAACACCACCATTAATGCATAGCGTATCAATTTTGGGGAATCTTCAAAAGCCTAAGCTGATTTGGCATTTTTGTATTTGAATGCACGGGACTTTTTGCCAACTATTGTCCCCTAGGCTAAAATGGGCGCAGACTGATTTCAATAAGGAGACCATTTTGACCCAGGCAGTTTTTTTTGATCTCTATCAAACGCTGGTCGGTTATAACCCTCCGCGTGAAGAATGGGAATCCCAAATGCTTGATAAACTAGGCATAAAAGCATCTCCTCAGGCGTTTAATAAGTCTTTTACCTTAGCTGACGAATATTTCTACTCCGAAAATGCCAAAAAACCCTTGAGCAAGCGTCCGTCGGAGGATGTGGCTAAAGTATATTTCCATCATCAATCCATAGTTCTTAAAGAGGGCGGGATTGAACCGGCGCCTGACCTGGTGCGGTCAATGCTGGCAAGATGGCGTGATACCAAACTCAATCACGTACTCTTTAACGATGTTCTGCCGTCATTCACGGAATTAAAGCGAATGAACATGACACTCGGTCTCATTTCCAATGTGGACAAGGATATAACAGGCTTACTTGATGATTTAGGATTGAGTTCTTTCCTCACCACCGTGGTCACCTCTCAGGAAACAGGCTTTACCAAGCCACACCCGGAAATTTTCCAGGAGGCCTTGAGGCGGGTGGAAATAGCGGCTGAAGATGTCATCTTTGTCGGGGATCAATATAAGATAGACGTACTTGGCGCCACCGCGGCCGGAATGAAAGGTATACTGGTTGACCGGGGTGGATTCAGCGATGCTCCAGCGGAATGCCCTAGGGTGAGTAGTCTGTTTCAGATAACAAGCATGTTAGATTAACATGCTTGTTGCTTATGGAATTGTTAATCTACGAACTAACAAAAACGGCATCATCCCTGACCGATACACTTTCACCAACCTCGGGTTATCACCGGAAATTACCGGCTAAGACCCCGCCCCAAGAGCCCGCCGGGCGGAATTTGGAAAGGTGTTACAATCGCCGAAGCGTCGGTCACCGGCCTGTACAGCCGTTAAGATCTGGCTGAACCGACCACCGGACCAAGCAGTACCGGCACCGGCGATTGGCGTAAAACCTTATCAGCAACACTACCAAAAGCCAGGCGTGACAGACCGCTGCGGCCATGCGTGGCCATGGTAATCAAATCAACGGCGTGAGTTCCGGCGTATTCAATAATTGACGCAGATGGATGGCCTGTAGCAGTGATAATACTTACCTTGAGTCCCTGCTGCTGCAGCGTGCCGGCAATCTTCTGGAGGTAAGATTGCGCTTCTTCCATATTTACCGTATCCAGTTTGTGCGCCAGGTCATCACCCAGGGTATCCCGCACGCCTTTATCCATGGGTTCCAGGACACGGAACAGCACGACATCTGCTTTAGAGGGCTTGGCGACAGCTATTACTTGAGGCAGGATGGATTCAGATAATTCCGAACCATCAAGGGGTACCAGAATCTTTTTGTACATTTTAAAATTTCCCTTTCTCTATATATCTAGCCAACGGTAACGCTCTTGGCCAGGTTTCGTGGCATATCAATGGAATGGCCCAGTTCCCGGGCGGTAAAATAAGCCAGGAGTTGCAGCGCAACCGCATTAACCACCGGTTGGAGCAATTTATCCGTTGCTGGCACGGCAATTATTCTATCTGCCAGCGATTCAAGGATGCTATCGGCGTTCGGTGTAACGGCGATGACCGGCGCGCCACGCACTTTTATCTCCCTGATGGCTGTAATCATAGCTTCATGAGACTCATCTTGACCAAGTATGGCGATAACCGGAGTGGCTTCTGTCAGCAACGCCAGAGACCCGTGTTTTAATTCTCCGGCAGCACAACCTTCAGCGTGAATATAGGCCACTTCTTTCAGTTTGAGCGCGGTCTCAAGGGCGATGGGATATTGCAGACCGCGACCGATACAGATAACATCATTGTATTTTGCCAGCCATCTGGCGTTTTCCTCAATACTGGCCGATGCATCCAATACCTGTTGCACTTTGGCTGGCAATGATTTTAATTCAGTTGTTAATCTCTCATAGAGCCGCCGGCCGAGACGATCAGGTATCAGAGTCAATATGAGCATAGCCACTAACTGCGCCGTGAAGCTTTTAGTTGCGGCGACACTGATTTCAGGCCCGGCTTTCAGAAATAGTGTTTCTTCAGCTATACGCGTAATACTTGAACCTGCCACATTGGTCAAGGCAATTACTTTTGACCCTGCTTTTTTCAAGCGCGTTATCGCCGACAATGTATCGGCTGTCTCGCCGGACTGAGTCAGACCTATGACCAGTCTATTGGCCTGGCAAACAGCAATATCATGACTGAACTCAGAAGCCAATTCCACATTTACCGGGATTCCCAGAAGTTCTTCGATAAACCCTTTAGCCACTAACCCTGCATGATATGAACTGCCGCAACCCAGAATGAGAATTGATGATATGCCTGCTTGTCCTAAAATAAGATTTGCCCGACTTTTTTTGTTCGTATGTCCAAATCCAATATTCTCACGGATCACCCTTGGCTGTTCATGGATTTCTTTAAGCATGAAGTGCTCATACCCGGATTTACCGGCTTGTTCAGGCGACCAGTCAATGATCTTTATTTGTGGTGTTATCAACTGCTTGTCACGATGAACTTCAACAGACTTTGCGCTGATTACAGCCAAATCGCCATTTTCTAAATATATTGCCCGGTTGGTATGTTCCAGAAAAGCCAGCACATCCGACCCCAACCAGTTTTCATTGTCACCCAGACCGATAATCAGTGCATTACCGCGGCATACAGCAACCAGACGCTTTTCATCACGGTGTATGGCTGCCAGCGCACAAGACCCTTCAATATCTTCCATTGACCGCTCAACCGCCGCTGCCAGGTCACCATCATAATACTGCTCGATTAAGTGGCTGATGACCTCACTGTCGGTCTCGGATCTGAAAATATGCCCCAGCTTTTCCAGGCGAAGTTTGAGCGTTGAATAATTAAGGACATTGCCATTGTGAACCACGGCTATTAGCCCGCTGCAATCCGCATGGGGATGGGCATTTTCACGGGTAGGAGCGCCGCAACTGGCCCACCTGGTATGCCCGATACCAATTGTTCCGGCGGCTGGCATGGCGGAGGAAGCAAATTCGGTGATTCTCACCGCGTCCTTATAAATTACCAGATCATCTCCGGCCACCGCGATACCGCATGAATCATAACCCCGGTATTCAAGTTTTAAAAGCGCTTCAAGCAGCAACGGACGGGCTGGTCGGGCACCTGCATAACCAACAATGCCGCACACGCTAGACTACCTGACTACCGTCGTTGATATAGCCTGAAATCACTTTTAGCGGATTCACCCGGCTGCCATTGCCCAGTATTGTCCCCGGTTGGGCAACTACCCCGCTACCAATATCACAATTCTGGCCCATCATCACTCCCACATTGATACGGTGAAATTCATCAGCCACCCGGACATCGGCAGTGCTTGATAATCCACAAAAGCCAGTGCTGATATGACAGCCGCAACCGATAACCGAGTCCTGGAGAGATACTCTTGCCCCAATGGCAACATCGTTTCCAATAATGCTGTTTTGTATGACACTAAAAGGTCCGATAGTAACATTATCACCGATGCTGACACCTGCCCCGGCAACTACCGCTGGCCCGATGGCGCAACCTCGTCCGATGAGGATGGGGCCGGTGATATAACTGCCTGAACGGATAACGCTCCCCACTCCGACAGCAACGGGACCTTTGAGGGTAACACCTTTTTCAATGGTACCTTCAAGAGATGGCTGGATAGATAAGAGGCTGTGATCATTCAACATCAGAAGATCCCACGGGTATACGGCATCCAGCCATAGGCCGCTGGTTTCTACTGCTTTAAATCGGACCCCACTACAGGTCATGCGGTTTATCACCGAGGGCATATCTGATTCAGTGCCGATGGCATCAAAGATTTCCCGGCGGAGAGCAAATATACCGGTGCTTACCGGAGCGTCACACGGTTCTTTTGGTTTTTCGATGATGGCTTGTACAATCCCATCCTCGGCTGCCACTACACCATAGCGTACTGTCTGATTATCAGGCACCCGTTTTAATAATAAAGCCCACGGCGATTGCGAAACAAAATCCCGGATGGTTTCCACTTCTATAAGATGATCTCCCGGCAGGACCAGAAACTCCTCATCAGCTAACGCTTCAGCCTGTTTAAGGGCATGGGCGGTACCCAATTGCCGCTCCTGAGTAACATACCTGATAGAGACTCCGAATTCATCACCGCTGCCCAAGGCGTCATAAATCTGCTCACGGTGATAGCCGGCTACAATAATTATGTCCCTAATATTGCAGGCTGCCAGCACCTCAATAACGGATTGCAGAATAGGTTTTCCGCCTGAAGCCAGCATCACTTTGGGCCTGGAAACAGTAAATGGCCGAAGCCGGGAACCCTCACCGGCAGCCAGGATAATCGCTTGTCTCATAGCTTTATTATATACCAGCCGGACATCATGACTAAAACACTCTCGCGTTAGCCGCTATGTCCCCGGAAGCTAATGCCCCGGGCCCAATTATTGCCTTGGCGCCGATGGTTGTCCCCGGATTGATGCTTGCATTGACGCCCGTTGATACGCCGTCACCCATCATAACCCCCAATTTTCGCCGGCCGGTATCCCTGTCTTGCACTCTGATATTACCGCGGTCAAGCCGCAGGTTACCCACTTGGGTACCGGCGCCTAAATTACAATTTTCACCGATAACGCTATCACCGACATAGCTTAAATGCGGAATCTTGGAATGAGCCATGATAATGGAGTTCTTTATCTCAACTCCGGCGCCTATATGACAATGATCGCCGATAGATGTAAACGGCCTGACAAAGCAATTCGGACCAATATCGCAGTTGCGGCCTATCACAACAGGCCCAACTATATAAGCCCCGGTACGAATAACACTGCCGCTACCAATTGCAACTGCACCTTGCAGCGTAACCCCGGGCTCAACGACGCCTGCAATCCCGGGTACTGTTTCTTTTAATAATTCTTCATTGGCAGACAGCAGTTCCCACGGATAGCCAACGTCACGCCAAGCGGTTAATAATTGGTATCTCACCGGCACACTACTATCAATCATCATTTGGATGGTGTCAGTGATCTCATATTCACCCCGTGCAGACCGCGGGGTGGCATTCAGTGTTATATAAATTTCGGGGGTAAAATAATACGCTCCGGCATTTGCCAGCTTTGTTGGCGGATCCAAACTTTTTTCGTGCAGACGCGTTACCAGTTCCCCATCTAATTCGACCACACCCATACCCGAAACATCTGGGAGTTCAATTAGGCTCATGGTGGTCGCTTGAGAACCCAGTAGCGAGGCAACATCGGCAGCCTTCAGCATAATATCGCCATTTAGCAACAGGAATGGACCATCCAGTAACGGTAAGGCTTGCAGCAGGGCGTCTGCTGTGCCTTGGGGGCACCGTTGTGTCACGTAACGGATGTTGACGTCCCAAGCCTTGCCAGCGCCAAAATATGCCCTGACATCCTCTTGATGGTAGCCCACGATCAGAATAAATTGTGATACACCAGCCCGGCAGCATTCCAATATCAAGTGCTCCAACATCGGTTTACCAGCTACCGGTAGCATTACTTTAGGCCGCGTCGCCGTAAGCGGACGCATCCGGGAACCTTCACCGGCAGCCATAATCACTGCGGCTGTTGGATTATTCAAACAAATTATCCTTGTAGCTATTACCAGCCATTCTAGGCGCGCCGGTCACACCTGTCAACGCTAAATAATAAATCATGTTTCAGTTATCCTGCGTTTACGAATCATCATGATTTCGGGTATAGTGACCGCATGAAAAACAACAAAATCCCGACGGTTCTACATCTTGCCGATGCCTCATCAGTTGAAACCCTAACCCTGCTAAACCATATGGCGGCTTTAGGCTGGCGGGTGCACCTAATCAGTCACCATGCCCCGGCTGCTAAGTTTAAGATAGACCCCAATGTAACCATTCACCGGCTGTGGATCAGCCCTGCCTACCCCTTGACCTATGCAGCTTTCCTCATGGCCGCCCCAATGATTATGTCAATAAAGCCTGATATTATCCATGCGCATTATTTAACAACATTCGGCATCATGGCGGCGGTACACCGCCGTTTTCTACGTTTTAAACCTATGGTGCTTACCACCAGCGGCCGGGATGTACTGGTTGATGCGCGGTCTGGCATGACACGCTGGTCAGCGGAGCATGCCTTAAAAATGTTTGAAAAAATCACCGGCGGCAAAGACGATATTGTCAAAGCGTTACGGCAGATGGAAGCGCCGGAAGACCGCATTGAGCAAATAGATTGGGCAAACGGAAAACAAGCAACTGCCGCCGCCCAGTTAAATACGCTTTATATTGAACTGATCAAGCGGCGGCAGTAGGCAGACATACCGTAATCTAAATCCGGCTGCCGCCCAATTCTTTTATGTTGTCCTGATAACGTTTCCGCGAGTCATGGACGGCCTTGATGGCCGAATCCCGATCTTCCCAGCCTTCAACGCCCGTTTTCTTCTTTTCTAATTCCTTGTATATCCTAAAAAAATGCTCGATTTCCTTAAGCAAGTGAGGCGGGACATCAGAAAGTTCTTTGATGAAATTCCAGTGAGGATCACCCATGGGAACGCACAAGATTTTCTCATCTGGCCCTTTCTCATCCGTCATGCGGAAAAGACCCACCGGTTTGGCTTCGATCAGGCAACCCGGAAATGTTGGTTCTGAAACAAGCACCAAAGCGTCCAAAGGGTCAGTGTCCTCAGCCAATGTTTCAATTATGAAACCATAGTCAGATGGATAGTGCACCGCAGAAAACAACATACGGTCAAACTTGATTATCTTGCGCTCTTTATCATATTCATATTTGTTCTGACTGCCCTTGGGAATTTCTATCAGGATAGTAAGCACCATGTCTTCCTGTTTGGAAACACGTTTCCGCTTACGCTTGGGACAATCTTGCTCCTCCTCACCACAACCTGTGATGACCCTGATTTCATTTGAATTTTTATTAAGTGGTTCTTCCGGTGACATCTTTTCTCCTTATTATATTAGACCCATTGTACCAAATGCTGGCATTTGTTTGAAATCTCCCGGTTCTTGGTAAAATGGCCTTAACGCTAACTATACAGTATATTATTACTATACTGGTCTTGGAGGAACGTATGCCGAAAGCCTTCTGGAAAGGGGCCATCAGTTTTGGCCTGGTAGTTATACCGGTATCAATGTCCGTCGCTATCCGTGAACGCCCGATACGTTTCAGTTACCTTCATAAAAAGGATCTTGTAAAACCAAACCAGGTTCTTCATTGCCCGGAAGATGGTGAATACTTCAGCGTCAAGGATACCGTGCGCGGTTATGAGTATACCAAGGGTCAATACATCGTCATGACCGATAAAGATTTTGAAAATGTGCCGGTGCATACTACCCGCAGTATTGATCTTCAGGCTTTTGTGAATACTGCTGAAATTGATCCGATTTACTTTTTTGACAGCCATTACCTGGAACCACAGCCGATGGGAGAAAAACCATTCAGACTATTAAGAGAGGCGATGATGGCGACCGGAAAAGTGGCGGTAGCCAAAGTAACTTTCTCTCGAAAAGAGCATTTGGCCTGTCTCCGCCCGTCTGAAACAGGATTGATCCTTCATTCTATGCGGTATCCCGGGGAAATATTGCCTCCTCCGGAAATCAACCCGCCTAATACTGAATTATCAAAGAACGAACTGAATATGGCAGAATCGCTGATCAATAGTATGGTTCAACCTTTCAATCCTGAACTCTACCGTGATGAATACCGTATCGCCCTTGAAAAGATAATTGCCGCTAAATTAAAGGGTAAGAAGATAGAACCTCCCAAAACAACCCCAGAAAAGGATACTATTGACCTTATGGCCGCCTTGGAAGCCAGCCTGGCTAGAAAAAAAGAGACTGCCGGTAAAGGCTGATATGATGGACAGGGCAGATATGTTTGATCTTGCCCACTTGACCGGTGCCCGGAAAGCTCCGATGCCGGGGCGTCTGCCGCCTATGTTAGCCACCCTGACCGAAAAGCCGTTCAATGACCCTGATTGGTATTTTGAACCCAAGCTCGACGGTTATCGCCTGATAGCATCAGTCAACTCCGGGCAAGTAAGATTACAATCGCGCAATTTTCATGATTATACCGTCCAATTTCCCGCCGTTGCCGCAGAAATGGCAACCCAACCGGTAGATATGGCTCTTTTTGATGGTGAAATAGTTGCGCTGGATGAACAAGGCCGGCCTTGTTTCCAGTGTCTACAGCATCATATTAAAAAGAATCCGGGGAATTCGGGCGGCGTAATGCTGAAGTACTACGTTTTCGACCTTCTGTACCTGAATGGTTACGATCTTACTGAGGTGCCACAATCCTCCCGGGTCAAGTGTCTTGATAAGACCATAAAAACTGGCAGTACGGTAAAGGCGGTACGGCGATTTGAGGGCGACGGTCAGGAAATATTTTCTGCCTCAGTAAAAAGCGGGTTTGAGGGTATAATAGCAAAAAATAAACATGCAACCTACCGCCCTGGGAAGCGTTCAGCAGACTGGCTGAAAATAAAAGCTGTGTTGACCGATGAATTTGTCATCATCGGTTATACACCAGGGCAGGGTACCCGCGACGGCAGTTTCGGCGCGCTTGTACTTGCCCAATATGATCTGAATGGACATCTGGTTTATTCCGGGAATGTCGGTACCGGCTTTGATGAAGCCCTTCTCAATGATCTGATGATTCAATTGGAAGAACTGACAACCAAAAAAGCTCCATCTAACTTACAGCTACCGCTCCCGTCTGCTATCACCTGGGTTAAACCCGAGCTTGTAGCCGAGATAAAATTTGCTGAACGCACACAAGGCGGGTTATTACGGGCGCCGGTATTCCTAAGATTGCGGGAGGATAAGGAAGCGCCGGAAGTTAAGACCCCGGTGGTTGAAGCGAAGCTATAGCGCCGGATCAGTATTCGATACCGCGGCGTGCCGGTATACCGCGGTCATATGGATGTTTTACTTTGACCATTTCGGTAACAAGATCGGCGGCATTGATGATTTCTTGCGGGGCAAGGCGCCCGGTTAAAATAAGTTCCACATTCACAGGCTTATCCTGAACAAGAGCAAGAACCTCCGAAATCTCCAGCCAACCCCAACCGGTCACAATATTGATCTCGTCCATGAGGATAACGTCGTATTCACCCGAAAGCATGGCGCGCCTTGCGTCAGCCAATGCCTGTCCCGCCTTCTCTTTAATTTCAGGTGACGGGTTTTCAGGATTGCGCACCAGTCCGGGTCCGAATGCTGCCCAGCTGACTCCTGGCAGACAATGTAACACTTCCTGCTCACCGGAATCATAACTGCGATTCATAAAATAGACCACATAAATCCGATAGCCGCGGCCGGAGGCTCTTAATATCGTGCCCATCCCGGCGGACGTTTTTCCTTTGCCCCCGCCGGTAAACACCTGAACTAGCCCCTGTTTCAGAGGCTCATAGGTCAAGGCGGCAGAAGGACAATAGGAGTCCGAAAGACTATCTTTTGCGTCACTCATTTTATTTGCAGCACTGATTCACATCCAGGTTCTTCACAACCATCACTGATGTAAGGCGATATTCAGTCTTTGATACATCACCCAGGGTGGTATGATAAACACATTCATCATCCATAGTCATATATTCACATATCAGTACCGGAGTTGTTGCCGGTAGTCCGTGCTCTAAAAGATATTGGGCGGTTTGACGCGGTATTTGGGTCTCATTAGTCAACATCAACAGGTGACGGCCAATATTGAAACTATCGATAAGAAATTTTAGTTTCACTTCCTTAATGGATTCACGTCCGTCGTGAAACGAAACCAACACCGATTCATCAAGACAGATATGAGCCCGGGCTGCCGCGAATTGGGCGGCTCCGGCCGATGGGATAATACGAATATCAAAATCTTTAAAGACTTCCAGAACCTGCGACAAACTGGAAGACACGCAGGGGTCGCCAACACGTAGTACAGCCACCGATTCACCGGTCTGGAGCGCGCGTTCAGCGGCTTCTTGTTCCTTATTGAGATAATCCTTGGTCACCTGGAAATAGATGGCTTTACCTGAAACCAGATCCTTCACCGGCTTAAGAGACCAATCCCAGGCTAATATAATATCTGATGCCTTGATTGCATCCTCAGCCGCATGCGTCAACCATTTCGGAGAACCACCTGGACCGATACCCACAATATAGCAAATTGGTTTTATGCCTTGATTCATCTGTAAATACTCCCGCTTCAAAGATATCAAATATAATGAATGTTAACATATAGACCAGAGAAAGAACAAAAATCATACCTGTGTCAATAATCACCAGGTTATTTCTTAAGATTCATACCGCTATCAAATTTCTGTTTTAAGTACACTCAGAAAGGCCTCTTTGGGTACTTCAACCTGACCAATTGATTTCATTTTCTTCTTGCCTTCTTTTTGCTTTTCCAACAGTTTTCTTTTACGCGTAATATCACCGCCATAACATTTTGCCAAAACATCTTTCCGTTTGGCAGATATATCAGCTCTGGCGACAATGCGCCCGCCGACCGCAGCTTGAATTGGTATAGAAAAAAGCTGACGGGGGATCACTTCTTTCAACTTATGTACAATGGCTTTACCCACGTCCTGGGCTTGATTCGGCGGCACTATCCGGCTGAAAGCATCCACCAGCATATTGTTGACCAATACGTCGATTTTCACTAACTGGGCATCACGGTAACCATCAAACTCATAGTCAAGCGAGGCATAACCATTTGACCGGCTCTTCAGTTGATCATAAAAACTGGTTAACATGGAACGCAACGGCATGTCATAATCTAATTGAACGCGTTGATTGCCCTCCAAACCCATGGAATGCCCCAGGAATTCTGTGTGCCGGTGTACTCCGCCGCCGTCACGTTCAAGCTCCATTATTGGGCCGATGTATTTTGATGGCGTCAGAATACGCACCTTGACCCATGGTTCTTCTATCCTGGTTATTTCCGTCGGCAGCGGAAGCTCCGAGGGATTGACCACGGATATAACTTCAGCGTTGGTCTTGGTAACAGTGTAATTTACCCCAGGAGCAGTGATCACTAAAGATAATCCGAACTCCCTCTCCAAGCGCTCATAGACAATATCCATGTGCAACAGCCCAAGAAACCCGCACCGGAATCCGTGTCCCAGCAGCGGACTATTTTCCATCTCATATGAAAGAGAGGCATCATTGAGTTTCAATTTCTCCATAGCTTCCCGGAGTTCATGATAGTCACTGGCCTGGGTTGGATAAATACCGGCAAAGACCATCGGCTTCGCCGGCCGATAACTGGCCAGTGGTGTTAATGCCGGATTGACCACCGAAGTCACAGTATCACCGACCGAGCAGTCACCCACAGTCTTGAGACCTGTAGCGATATAACCAACTTCTCCCGTCCCAAGAACCTCAACTGGACACTCCCTGGGATTGAAGTATCCTACCTCGAGCACTTCAAGCACCGTACCCTGCCCCATCAATTTTAACCTGTCGCCGTCATTGATTTTGCCGTCCACAATACGCAGATAAGCGATCACACCTTTATATGGATCGTAATGGGAATCAAATATCAACGCCCTGAGCGGTTTCTCGGGATAGCCGCGGGGGGGCGGAACCCGCGCCACTATTGCCTCTAATAACTCGGGAACCCCCAAACCGGACTTACCGGAGATCTTAAGCGTCTCCGCTTCTTTATATCCCAAAACACTCTTAACTTCATCCATCACCCGTTCCGGCTCACCGCTTGGGAGATCTATCTTATTAAGCGCCGGTATGACCTCTAAATTGTTTTCCATTGCCAGATACACATTGGCAAGAGTTTGGGCCTGGATTCCCTGAGTGACATCAATAACCAGCACCGCACCTTCACAAGCAGCTAAAGTGCGCGATACTTCATAGGAAAAATCGACATGTCCCGGAGTATCGATGAGATTTAACAGGTAGGTTTTGCCGTTGACAGCAGTGTAATTCAAACGGATCGCCTTGGCTTTGATAGTGATACCGCGTTCCCGTTCCAGATCCATGCGGTCCATCACCTGCTCGCTCATCTCTTCACGGCGCATAGCGCCGGTACTTTCAATCAGGCGGTCGGCCAGTGTTGACTTGCCGTGGTCTATATGGGCGATAATGCAGAAATTACGGATTAAACTTTGATCCATGTATTCCTTTCAATTCTAGGATGGCAAAAAACGTATAAAAACTTCATTGCTCAACAAACGGCCACTATCCGTAAGTTTCAAGTACCGGTCTTCAACTTTAATCAGTTGTAAAGCTGACAGTTCCGCAATTTCTTGGACAAACCGATTCTGTAAGTCTATACCAAATTTACGCCCGATGTCATCCAGCGAGACTCCATCGCAGAGCCTTAACCCCAGAAACAATGTCTCAGATAAGGCAAGGTTTTGGTCAATAGTTTCGATCGATTGATTTGGCAGTTTACCCTGATTAAGCGCGGTCATGTACTCATCCAAATTATCAGGGTTGGCCAAACGTTGGCCATCAATAAAGGAATGAGCTGCCGCGCCTAAACCGATGTATTCCTTCCGTTGCCAATATGCCAGATTATGGCGGCTCTCGGCGCCAGGTCTGGCCCAATTTGAGATCTCATATTGCCGGTAACCTGAAGCTGCTAGTTTTTTCACCGCCAATTCATATTCCGCCGCGGCCATATCCGGATCAGGCGCCGGTACTTTACCTGTTTTTATTGCGTTGTCTAAAGACGTTCCGTCTTCCACTGTCAATCCATAAAGCGATAAGTGTTCGGTGCCCAAACCAATAATGACATCCAGCATACGGTTCCATCTATCCAACGCCCGATACGGCACCCCATAAATGAAGTCCAGACTGATGTTTTGAAATCCGGCATTTTTAGCGTATGTTATTGATCGCAAGGCATCAGAGGCAGAATGGTTGCGGCCTAATAACCGCAATTCAGCATCGTCCAGGCTTTGGATACCAAGACTTAACCGGTTAACACCGGTGCGATGTAATAATCTCAGATATTCCTTATCGAAAGTACCCGGATTTGCTTCAAGAGTTATTTCTGCATTGTCTGAGATAAAATAGCACTTTGAGACGGCCGAGATCATTTTTTCAATTTCTGAAGATGCAAATAGACTCGGCGTGCCGCCGCCAAAATAGATAGTCTCCAATACGGAATCAGTGCGGCAAGTCAGTTCTACTTCTTTTATTACTGCGTCAACATATGCGGGAATTTGAGATTCCCGTCCGGCCGTGGAATAAAACGAACAATAGTGACACCGTCGCCGACAGAAAGGCAAATGGAAATAGGCCGAAATTCCAGATGTCATAATATTTTTTTATGTAAACGATATAGCATATATATTCCGATTAATATTAGATAAACTATGGTAATATACCACTTACAGTACCATAAAATTATAGAGATGCGATTTTGAAGGAGCAAAAATGGTGCCGAAGGAAAATCTAGTAGACCAACAAGGTGCCCAGATTCTAACCAAACCCTTACCCCAGATCCTGGATGAAATGGATGGTAATATCCGGGCCGCCGCCCAAGCAGCTCGGCAGGCTGAAGCCGCCGCCAGATTGGCTTCAGGGGCAGCAGGTAGCGCCACTCAGGCCGCCCAGGAAGCGGAGAAACGTGCCGTTGAAGCTCGCCAGGCAGGAGAAAAAGCGGCAGAACAGGCAACTCGATCTGCAGCGTTGGCTGCCTCAGAAGCTAAAAAGGCCGCCGAAGAGGCTATGAAAAAGGCCGATGAGGCCAAATTAGGGGCTGAATCTGCTGCTAAAGCGTTTCAGAAGACTGCCGATGAAGCTTCCAAGAGAGCAGAAGACGCCAGTATGGCGTCCAAAACTGCCGCTGAAGCCGCTTCCAAGATGTCAGATGAAGCTGCTAAACGTGCAGAGGCCGCCGGGTTGGCCGCCAAACAGATGGCTGAAGCAGCTAAATTGGCCTCCGACAATGCCCGTTCCGCTGCTGAAGCCGCCGCCAAGAAGGCCGAAGCTGCAGCGCAAGCCGCGCAGGCAGCATCCGCAGACGCAGTAAACAAAGCCCATGCCGCCGCCGCAAAAGCAACCGAGTCAGCTGAAGCGGCACGAAAATTAGCGGAAGCTGCCGCCGTCAGGTCAGAATCAGCCTCTAACGCAGCCAAAGATGCCGCTGAACAAGCATCGCAGATAGCATCTGAAGCCGCCCGCCGCGCCGAAGAAGCCGCCGCCCAAGCTGAAAAAACAGCACGGGCTGCTAAATATGCCGCCGAAGAAGCTACCGCCAAGGCCCAGGATGTTGAAATGGCTGCCCGCGAAGCAGCCCAAGCTGCCGCGAGGGCTGCTGAAGACGCCGCTGCTCGGGCCGAACTCACCGCCCTGGCTACACGGGAAGCTTTGGAAAAATCCATTGAAGACGCATTGGCCGCAGGGAAACGGGCGGATGATGCGGTTGTTTCTGCTCGAAATGCGGCAACAACTCTAACAAAGAATCCCAACCGGGAAACGGTGCAACAAGCGCTTAAAGCCGGACGCGTTACCAAATCAGCGGCCGCCGCAGCTTTCCGTGCCGCTGAGGATACCGCTCGGAAGAGTGAGTTAGCCAACATCGCCGGAGACGTCGCCCTGGAGGCCGCTACCAATATTAGCGGCGATGCCGCCATTGGTGTCAATGAATCCGGTTCTGCTGCTAAGGAAACTGCCGTCCGTGGTTATAAAGTTGCCAAAGAAACAAAGACAAAGGCAGAAAACGCCGACGCTATCGCCGATAACTTAATTGATACAGCTGGGGAAGCTGCCGATAAATTAACTTCTTCTACAGTCGAATCCGCTAACCTTCGCGCTGAAGCTGTAAAAAAATCCGCCGAAGAAGCTGCGGCCAAAGCTTCGGAAATATCTCGCGTAGCCCGTCTGGCTGCTGATGAAGCGGCCAAGAAGGCTGAAGCCGCCGACCAAAGATCGCAATCAGCCGTAGAGAGTTTTAAAAAATCTACCGATGAAGCGATCCGTAAAGCTGAAAACGCTGCCGCTGAAGCAACCAGACGCGCACAGGAAGCTTCTCAAAAGGCAGAAATGGCAGATAAAGGTGCCCAGTCTGCAGTAGAAGCCTTTAGAAAGACCGCCGAAGAGGCCTCCCGTTCCGCCAAAACAGCCGCTGAGGAAGCTATTCGTGCCGCTGCTGAAGCCGCGGCCAGAGCCGAGGCTGCTGCCAGGAAAGCCACCGAAGACGCAGGCCGTTCCGCCAAAGAAGCTGCCGACCAGGCTGCCCGTTCAGCTGCCGAGGCCATCGCTCGTGCGGATGCCGCAGCTAAACACGCAGAAACTACTGCCGCCAGTGCCCGGAAAATTGCGGAGGAAGCCAGCGCCAGGGCGGAACATGCCGACGCCTCAGCCCGCTCCGCAGCTGCTACGGCAATACGTGCCGCTGAAGAGTCAGCTAAATCATCTCAGGAAGCCTCTGCTCGGGCCTCAGATATTGCCGCATCGGCTCGTACCGCTGCCAAAGAAGCTATGGCATTAGCTGAAGAAGCCCTGGTCAAGGCGGTCATTAAACGCCTGACTACCGGTGAATGGGTAGCCGTACTTTTAGCGATCAACCTGGGAATAATTTTCATTGCTGCCATCCTTGGAGCCGCAATTAGCAAACTGATCTAAGTACACTGATCTGAAAAAGGGGGGCGCCTTTCAATTAAGGCCCCCCCTTTTTCATGGCTACAAACTAATCTTTGATATTCTTTCTCCATGAAAAAGACCGTCGGGGGAGGAGGAGTCCCAACGGTCTTTTTCTTTTATCAATGAGGCAGAAAAAATCAATAATTAAATGGAACTTGCCTCGAGAAGAAATTGGCAATAATCCTGTTCTGCCGTTTTTCTAACCATATCGTGCCACGGTTCGACTGCTGTTAAAGTGTATAATGCAGTTTTCTGCCCATCTATGGTAATCAGCAACCCTTTATCTTTCAGATGATTGATTGCCCTGTCAACATCACACAGCCTCATACGCAAACTGTCCGCCAGTGCCAATCTGTTAAAACGGGTAAACGGGTGGCGACCAAGTAGGCGCAACATCTCTCTGCTTTCATAGTCCCCGGCAAACTGCCGCATAAATTGGCGCAATTCATCTTTGTCTATGCCACAGTCCATATTTTTCTCCAGGCGAGGTGGCGGTAACCAACCGCCACCTCATTGTCTAAGGGAACAACCGGGATCACCAACGCTTTTGGTAGCTATGTGAAACGGGCGGGGCAACCTGTCGTGCCGGTTCAGGCCGGCGGGCGGTGCCGACAAGGCCTCGTTGCCGCAGAAAAGCAGGTATTTCCAGTTCTTTCTCAGTTTTTATATTCCGCAAAAGCCTTGTAATTTCTTTATCACGGCCGTCGATAGAAGTCGTCCGGTCAGCAAAACCGGTAGCGATAAGGGTTAACCTAACTTCGTCGCGCATTGAGTCGTCAACAGTAACACCGAAAATAACATTGGCATCAGGATCAACCGCCTGGCGGATAATATCAGCCGCTTCGTTGACTTCAAACAGTGTTAATGTACTATCGCCGACAACGTTGAAGATACAACCCTTGGAGCCCTGAACGGAGACATCCAGCAGGGGACTGGTTAAGGCCTGTTTGGCGGCTTCGACAGCCCGTCTCTGACCTTTGCCATGACCGATACTCATCCAGGCAGGACCGGCGTCTTTCATCACCGCACGCACATCAGCGAAATCAAGATTGATGATACCGGGAACAGTGATAACCTCCGCGATAGCCTGGACGCCATGATGCAGCACTTCATCAGCCATGCGGAAAGCACCGTCAACGCCAGTTTTCTGATCACAGATCTCAAATAACCTGTCATTCGGGATCAGAATCAGGGTGTCGACACATTCCATGAGTTCTGCAATGCCTTCTTCGGCTACTTTACTGCGGTGAGTACCTTCAAAACTGAACGGCTTGGTAACAACAGCAATGGTAAGCGCCCCTGAGGCCTTAGCGGTAGCAGCAACAACTGAAGCTGAGCCGGTGCCGGTACCGCCACCCATACCTGCGGTAACGAACACCATGTCACATTCACCGACAACCTGTTTGATCTCTTCCTTGCTTTCTTCGGCAGCCTTTCGGCCCATTTTATTGTCACCCCCGGCACCAAGACCCCGGGTACAACGTTCGCCAAGTTGCACCCGCAGCGGAGCCTCTGTGATGGCTAACGCCTGTGCATCGGTATTCATGGCGACAAATTCAACACCTCTGATTTGCTCGCGTACCATGCGGGTGATAGCGTTGCAACCAGCTCCACCACAGCCAATTACTTTAATCCTGGCTCCACTTGGGACATAGATAGTTTTAGCCATGTTCTCTCCTACTATTTTTATAAATTTTATTTCTTCTTAAAAAGACCGAAAAGTTTCCCGGCTCCACCATCTGAAATACCACCGGACGTGGATTTAACCGGCACTTCAGTACGATCATTAGCTTTCCACATAATCAGACCCAATGCAGTTGCAAATGATGGGTCGCCTAAACGCTCTGAAACCCCATACATCGCCGGCGGCATGCCTATGCGTACTGGCAGACGTGTCACCTCAGCACCAAGTTCAGTCAGGCCGGGTAAGTTAGCGCTGCCACCGGTGATAACCATGCCGCTCCTCAACAAATTGCGATAGTCTTCGCTGGGAACTTCCATAAGTGCCAGGCGTACCAATTCTTCAACACGCGAGCGGATAATCTCAGAAAGCTGAGAATGAGGAAAAGAATGTCCACCCTCCGACAGCATCTGTTCATTATCACCGGCAACTGGAAAAACCGAACCATAGCGCATCTTGATTTCTTCGGCCAATTCCCAACTGACACCTAAACCTACAGAGATATCATGGGTTATCTGATAACCCGCCACAGGTAAAACTGATGTGTGAATGATAGTGCCATCTTTAAATACGGCAATATCGGTGGTGCCGCCGCCAATATCAGCTAATACCACTCCATTCTGCATTTCATCGGTCGAGAGCGTCGCCTCAGCGCTGGCCAGAGGACTAAAGATGATTTCATTTATTTCCACTCCCGCGCCTTTGACACACTTTATTAAGTTTTCCACCGAAGTGGCAGAAGCGGTCACCATATGAGTTTCAACTTCTAGTTTGAAACCATGCATACCTACAGGGCTCTTTACCCCTTCCTGTCCGTCAACGGTGTAGCACAAAGGTAAAAGATGGAGTAAACGCCGGTCACCCGGAATAGTGACATTTTTAGCTACTTCCAATACCCGGTTAACATCGGCTGGTCGTACCGTCTCCTCTTTCCGGGAGATGGAAACAACGCCGCGGTTATTATTAGAGTGAATATGCCGCCCGGTAATGCTCAAAACGGCAGAGTCGACCTTGTAACCTGCCGATTGTTCCGCCATAGTGATTGAACGCTTAATAGCATCCCGTGCCTCATTAAGGTTGACCACCATGCCTTTTTGCAGTCCGCGGGAAGGTGTTACGCCAACGCCGAGAATACGGATCCCGGCCTCGTCAGCATCGGCCATAATGGTGCATACTTTAGTCGTGCCAACATCAATAGCCGATAATCTCGATTTCTTCATATTGTCTCCTTATCTTATGCCGCCGATAGGCTGCCTATTTTCCACCTTCCCGGTAACGGACACTCCATTTGGCCGCTACACTATCAATGAAGGCCTTGGTGTTAGCGTCCGGCGCTCGTTTTAATTCGGCTAAAAATCCATGCAGCAACTCGCCGCCGCTCATCCCCGGCATTGGTTCCTGTGGTCCCGGCAGATTGATGAACACGATTTCTGTCATTAGTTTCTGGTAGTCGATTGCAGTTCCCATTTGTTTTTCCCCGCCTTTCGTGACAAATTGCAGCTATACTAATCGTCACTCAAAGCACCCGTCAACAACTGTCCAAATTCGTCCAGGCTATTTCCGCTCTGAATATTTTTTGTCCTATTGTCCAGTTCCATTTTGTCCTGGTGATATTGTTATTTTTGTCCTCTTAGCCTAAAATGGAGAGACTTGGCTATGAATCTACTTGTTCCCAAATCTTTGCCGCCTTATATTTCATACCGGACGTTCTGGAATTTCCTGGACGGACTGAAGGCCGCAGTGCCAGCGCGCATAGATCGCAGTTATTGGGGAGATAAATTTTCCGGCAGTACAGGCGGCCAGTTGATTGCGGCATTAAAATACCTTCGGCTTATTGATGGTGTCGGAGTACCCACTCTTCGCCTGCGACAAATAGTATTCGCCAAAGGCCCACAGCGATCTGACTTATTGCAACAGCTGACGCGTGAGGCTTATCCCTTTTTTATTGAAGCCCTCGACCCCGCCGCTGCCACATATTCCCAACTGGAAGAAAAATTAAAGGAAAATTTCCAAATCACGACAGATGTCGGCCACAAATGCATTAAGTTTTTTATCGGGATATCTGGAGATGCAGGTATAAGTCTTTCTCCATTTATTACCCGAAAATCCAAAAATACACGGACGACCTCACCCGCTAAAAAACCCAGAAAAGGGTTAACGCAATCCTCTGATCCTTTAGTGAACGGGGATCCATCTGACCTTAACATGACATCCGAATCCGGTGAAACTCCTGCTTCTCCATCCATAAGCCAGTTGCTTCTTGCCAAATTTCCGGCATTTGATCCCACTTGGACTGAGGAAGTTAAATTACGGTGGTTCGGAGCCTTTGATGAACTACTCCAAAAAGTCCCGACAATTAAAAAATAATCACCAATAGATTTTTTGTGCTCGGATAGATAGAAACCTTTAATCGGCAATCTATTTCCGCTTTGCTATAAATTAAAATCCTGTTTCAAAACAAAGCTGCACAACTCAGCACTCATCCGACCTTTTTCAGCCATCATCGATGATCAAAACGCTGTTTTGTTGATTCGCAATATATTTATTTTATGTGTAAAAACTATATTTTATGTTAATTTTATGGCAGTCTCCATCGTTTACTGCTTCAATTTGATATAATCAGGCAATATGACAGGAATTCATTGTGACGCCTATTTAGATATCGAGACTACCGGGTTAAGCCCGGATGCCTGCGATATAACCGTCATTGGGATTCATCTTTGCCGGGGCTTGGAGGAAGAGTTCGTCCAGTTGGTGGGTGACGATATAACCGCTGAAGCGCTGTTAACGGTTATGACAGGTGTCAATACCGTCTATACCTTCAACGGTTCACGTTTTGATTTACCATATATTCGCCAACGGCTGGGTGTTGACCTGGAAGCCCATGGTATCAGCCACTGCGACCTGATGTACCATTGTCATCGAAGAGGCTTGCGCGGCGGTCTTAAAAAAATTGAACCGATGCTGGGCATCAAACGCCGCCTCCCCGATGTAAATGGATATGAGGCGGTACGCTTATGGTGGCGTTACATAAATGACTATGATTCGACCGCTCTGCAAATACTCCTTGAGTATAATAAAGAAGACACCCAAAACCTGATAATCCTCCGGAGCAACGTTATCTGATACCATAACGTTGCTAGACATGCTATGATTATCGCCGTGCGCCGGGATGAAATAATATCCAAACTAAATATAAAACTGCCGGAAACTGCCTCTGCTATCCTGCTTCCGGCGCTGGCTGTGGTCTTCGGATTACAAAGCATCAGGGTATTTGTTTCCGGTATGACCTGGACTCTCGGTGATAAATACGGCCTGGGAGCCTTTCCGCTGGGAGCAATCGCTATTCTGGTTTTTTCGATTGCCTTTCTTGTAGAACCCTTACAGCGCCGCCTCAACTACAGGACACTTGTTACCGTCAGCCTCGCAGGGTTAATATTTTTCAGGTTGAGTCTTCAATTCTGGCCGGGGGCCCCAATTTTTGGCCTGGTTTTTGCCGCTCTCGGGGTAGCCTTCTTTACCATTTTTTTACCGGTTTATGTTGATGAAGTCAGACGGCATGATAACCTGGCTATGCCGCTCTTTGCCGGTGGTTTCTTGGGTGGTATTGCTTTGGACACCTTGATTTACGGCGCAGCTGGAACCTATGATCTTGCCTGGCAACAAAGTCTGTTCCCCATTTTAGTGACCACCATAATTGCGATGGTACTATCATTCCTTGCCTTTAAAAACTACTACAAGCGGCATCCCATAAGTACCCCAAACCTCAGAAACAAGGCGGGGGCCTGGCTTTCGGTCGGCCCATTCCTTTTTTTACAACTTCTCATCCTTCAGAACATTCCCGCACTTTCTACTTTGACCGGATGGGATACCGGTCTGACCTTTTTATTGATTGCCGCCGCCCAGGTAATCGGGATAATAGCAGCTTATTATTTCCATTCTTTACACGAAGATACGATTTATTTTATCACCCTGTTCTCAGCAGGTCTGCTAATAACTTTCATCTTTTTCCCTTATCTGGCAGGCTGGCTTGAAGGGATACTGTTTTTCATCGGTGTTGTTGCTACTTCGCAGCTCTTCTTCGCGGTTATTATCGGACTTTCCGCCAGCACCCGCCGCGGTGGTTCTATGTCATTGCCACTCGCCAACGGCATCGGCATGCTATTGCTAGTTATTTTTATCCTTGGCTATTATGCCGTTTATCAAATCGCCCTTCCCTACAACAATTCCATCATTTTGACCGTGGCCGCAGTGTTAGTGGCTGGCGGAGCAATGACCTCACTTCGTCATATGGGGCCGAGGCTTCGCATCCGACGCCAGCAATGGTTTTTAGGCATCCTGACCGGCTTAATTGCTCTGACCCTGCCATTAGGACTGGTTATGACCAAACCAACTCCCAGTACAGCGGACACCGGCTTCCCGTTAAAGGTCATCACCTACAATCTGCATAATGGATTTAACGCTGACGGATGGCTGGACCTGGAAGCTTTGGCTAAAAGCATTGAAAGCAGCGGCGCGGATATAATTGCTCTCCAAGAGATTTCCCGAGGTTGGCTGGTAAGCGGCCGCACAGATATGCTGGAGTGGTTATCTGTGCGTCTCGGTATGCCACATTATTTCGGGTCTACATCCGGTGCTTTCTGGGGAAACGCAATATTATCCCGCTATCCCATAATTTCGGCAACCAATATCCCTCTGCCGTCTCAAGACCTGCCGCTTGAACGCGGTTTTATTTCTATGATTATTGAAGTCGGAGGGAAAAATTTTCAGGTGATTGACATTCACCTGCATCACGTCGCAGATGATTCAGATATACGCGTGGCACAAGTTACCGCTTTTCTTGATTTCTTCGGCAACACCAGTGATACCATAATCATGGGAGACTTCAATGCCGAACCTGAGGATCCCGAGATCGACCTTATGCGTGCCGCCGGTTTACAGGATGTCCTTCAGTCAATTGAGCCGCCGCCAGCATTCACTTTTCGTGCTGACGACTTATACCAGCGCATTGACTATATTTGGGTTTCTGCCGACCTAGGTTGGACCAATGTGGAGCTAGTCACCGGTACTGCGTCAGATCACTTGGGAATTACCGCTACTATCATTAAAAATAACCCCTGAGAATCCTCACCGCAATTTCGTTGTTAGTGATTGACCAAGGTTTCTATTTGTACCCCTACTCCATTTATGCCACAATTGAAGCCAAAATTACGGTAGAATTTGAAATTTGCTGGTACGTTTAAGAGTTAAAAATTTCGGTATCATTGATGACTTTGACTGGGTGCCCGGCGCTGGATTCAATGTATTAACCGGTGAGACCGGTGCCGGCAAATCTCTGGTGGTGGACGCAGTAGACGCCCTCATGACCGGTCGTCTTGAAGAATTTGCTATCCGGCATGGTGCCGATGAAACACGGTTGGAAGGCATTTTTGATATTCAAACTCGATCCGATGTCGCCGACTGGTTAACAACAAAAGGCATTGAGCTCGATCATGACTGCCAGGTTGTATTGTCCCTTAATCTAAAGCGCGGTGGACGGACAACGATAAGATTAAATGGTGATATCGTTACCCGCCACCAGATGATTGAACTCGGCCGACAACTCGTTGATATCCATGGACAAAGTCAACATCTGTCGCTGATGGAAAAGTCAACCCATCTTGATTTTCTTGACGCCTATGCCGGGATGATGGAATTGAAGACTGCTTATAAGCAGGAATTCCAAGCCCTGCATGATTTAGAAAAACAGATCAATGAACTCACCTTAAAAACCATCGACCATTCCCGGCAACGGGATTATCTCAGGTTCCAAATCGCGGAAATCGATAAGGCCGATATCAAGCTCAATGAGGATACTGAACTTGAGAATGAAAGAACAGTGCTTTCTTCGTCAGAAAAACTCAAGGAATTAACCTTTCAAGCCATTCAGGCAATCGACGGTGATGATACCGCTGAGAAAATATCAGCCATTTTCCTGCTGTCACAAGCCGTTTCCGCCTTGGACAAGCTTAACTTTATTGACAATTCGTTAGCCACCACAGCGGCCGCAGTGCAGGACGCAATGTCCAATCTGACAGAAAATGTACGCGATCTTCGCTCATACTATGCCGGACTTGAATATGACCCGGCACTTCTTGAGGAGATTGAAATTCGCATCGGATTGATCCGTGACCTGAAACGCAAGTATGGTGAATCTGTAGAGAAAATCCATGCATTTGCTGACTACGCCCGCAATGAACTTTCAATAATCGATGGTTCTGACGAAAGGATTACAGAACTGCGACAAAAAGTATCTGTCGTGCGCCAAAAACTGGGAGTAATGGCATCTGAACTCGCCAAAAAACGCTCCAGCGCATCGGCTAAACTGGAGCAAGCCGTAAACCAGGAACTTCACGAGCTTAGTATGGAAAAGGTGCAATTCCAAATCATTGTGAGGCAGGATGAGTCGGAAAGTGGTTTAAAGATGCCTGATGGCTCCTGTTTGACCTATTCCGGCACCGGAGTTGACCGTATCGAGTTCCTTGCCGCCACTAACCCCGGCGAACCGGCTAAACCGTTGGAAAAAATCGCTTCCACAGGTGAACTTTCCCGTTTTACTCTGGCCCTTAAAACCGCCCTGTCCAGAGCTGACCGGTCACCGGTGCTCATCTTTGATGAGATTGATATCGGGGTGGGCGGACGCTCCGGCGATATAATCGGACGTAAATTGGCCGCCCTGGCACTGAATCACCAGGTTATATGTGTCACTCATCTGCCACAAATCGCCTCTTATGCCAGTCACCATTTCAGCGTTCGCAAAGAAATCGTTGACAACCGTACTATTAGTTGCTGGAAGGAAATCAATGGCCAGGACCGTGTTGAAGAATTGTCGTTGATGTTATATGGCAACACTGTTTCGCCGGCCAATAGTGCCGGAGCCAGAGAGCTTTTAGATTGTGCCACAGACTATACTGAAAGTCTAAAGGTCAATTAATTGGGAGCAATCACCGGCGTTGACAAGCGGGCTTTGCTGGCAATTGGCATCACTCTCATATTTTGGGCGTCCTCTTTCGCCGGTATCCGTGCCGGGTTGGAAAGTTACACCCCCGGCGCTCTGGTACTCTTCCGTTTTTTGGTAGCCTCGGTCACCCTCGGGGTCTACTCGATTATAACTAAAGGGATTCGCTGGCCAAGACTGGCCGACCTGCCATGGATTGTTTTGGGTGGCTTTGTCGGAATCACCCTTTACCATGTATTGCTTGCTTTTGGTGAAACCACGGTTACTGCAGCTTCCGCGAGCTTCATAATAGGTGCAGTGCCCATCTTTACCGGTCTTCTGGCAATAATTACCCTCAAAGAAACCATCTGCAATCGCCAGTGGGCAGGCATCGCCATAAGTTTCGGCGGCATTGGTCTAATAGCCCTGGGCGAGGGGGGGCATCTACAAATAGAAGGTGGAGCTTTATTAATACTATTGGCGGCATTTTGCACGTCAATCTATTTTGTTATTCAGAAGCGACTGCTGCGCTATTATCGCCCTTTGGAAGTCACCTGCTATGCCTTTTGGGCAGGCACCTTATTCATGCTGTTCTTTCTGCCTGACCTGATACAGGAACTGCCGGAAGCACCAATCGGGCCAACTCTTTCAATTATCTATCTGGGCGTATTCCCGGCCGCCTTGGCCTATCTTGTTTGGAACTATGTTTTCACCCGGACGACAGCATCAGTAGCAACCAGCTTTATGTATTTAAACCCTATCGTAGCTACCTTTATAGCCTGGATATGGTTAAACGAAGTGCCTTCTTTAGTGGCCGCGCTTGGGGGATTGTTAGCTTTGACCGGTGTCATTGTCACCGTAAAAAGCGTGCGGTGATCCAGATATAATCACCTTCTATCACATCCTCGACTGGAGATTGACCTTCAGCACCCTCAACATCCACTATCCCATGCCGATACTACAGGCTACAATAGTCTGAAATTACTCATGCCAACTAAATAATAATATGACAGCATTACCTATTATTATTCCAGTTCGATAACGCCATAACCCCGGTAGAGTGGACTGTTATTGATATCATCAGTGCTGCCAACAGACCAGATGATTAGATTTGGTCCGGCCAAAAGCTGGATATCATACACATCTCCGGTACTCAGCCGCCGTCGGAATTCAAGCACGGTATTGGAAGCATCCTGTTCTTCGTCAACCTGTATGATGGTTACAGCCGCCCAATCCAGCATACTGGACTGACCTCCTAATTGTTGATCGTTCTCTTTGGTTCCATCAGGCTGTGTTGATGCCCACAAATCAAAGATATGACCTTGCTTCGATGAGTCGGCATATCCCATAATGGTGTCCTCTCCACCACTACGCAACTCTTCAATAAAACTTACCGCAACCCAACCTTCAGTAACGGCTTTGATTCCAATATACACAAACTGATCATCATTCATCCAATAAATCTGAACACCTGCACTATAATTCTGATAGTTCTTATACTCACCTGGTTCAATTACACCATCTGCCTGCCATTCAACCGAACCTGGGGGTGGTGAAACAACCCCATCATTATTGCCTGGTGAAGTATTGAAGATATCTGGAGCAGTTCCTAAGACTGAAATAATAGTGTAACTGACTGCAAGGAACAGACCAATAGAACTCAGTATGACGCCACTAATAGTCATACCTTTTTTGGCAGGTCGCCGCCGCAAAATGAGGACACCCCAGACCAGACCAATTATCGGTACAGGCAGGCCAAAAAAAGGGATAAGCCAGGTACCCATCGCGATGATGCCCAGAACCAAGACTTCTCCGCCCATGAAGACCTCCTGCAACACAACGCCCTGCCAGGTTCTTCCACCAGTCTGGTATTGTTCCTGGAGAGGTTCCTATATATTATACAATTATGCGGAAAAATAAAATATTTTTCCTAGACTTCCAGGTAGCTAAACATTTCTTGACAAATATGTAGTTTAATCATAAAGTTAATCTTGGTTTATAAACACATGATTATCATTACCCGGACGGGAGGGTTAATGACATGTCTGATGCCGTGGTTGTCAGCACCATAGAGCTGACAAAAATTTTCAACGAAGATATCACGGCTGTCAACTCTCTGAACATTACTGTCAGAGAGAATGCCATCATCGGTTTTCTTGGTCCCAATGGAGCAGGCAAGACCACTACTATCAAGCTTCTTTTAGGACTACAGCAGCCAACCAGCGGTACAGCTTCAGTCTTTGGCATGAATATCGCCAACGACAGTATTGAGATTCGAAAACGTGTCGGTTATCTGGCTCAGGATCCCAGATTTTATGAGTATATGACCGCAAGGCAGACATTACGCTTCGTGTGCCACTTTTTTTATGAAGGCCCGAAGAATCTTATTGAGAAGCGAATTGATGAAACATTAGATATGGTTAGCCTGAACCGGGTAGCTGACCGTCCTATTAAAGGATTTTCTGTTGGTGAAAGGCAAAGATTAGGTATCGCTCAGGCCTATATTCATGCCCCCGACCTGCTTATCCTCGATGAGCCGGCAGCATCGCTTGATCCCATGGGCCGGCGTGATGTGCTGGAATTGCTGATGAATTTACGGCAGAAGACTACTATCCTGTATTCCACCCATATCCTGAGTGATGTACAGCGGGTCAGCGATGAAGTTATTATTATCAACAAAGGTCAGTTGGTAACTCAGTCAAGTATTGAAAAGCTGCTGGCGGACAGGGATTCATCTTATATTATGGTAACCCGTGGAGATTCAAATGCACTACATCAGACATTGAGCGCCCAAACCTGGATCAGCAGGATGTCACGGGATTCCGATAACGGTCAGTGTACTTGGGATGTGGTAGTAAATAACATTGAATTAGCTGAAGGAAATCTATTGCGGCTGGCATTAAATTCCGGAGGTATTTTTGTAGTCGATTTCGGACGTCGCAAGCATCAACTGGAGGAAGTATTTATGAGTTTGGTGGAGGAAGAACGCGTTGGCTGAAGTTAGCGTTTTCCACAATATGGCTGAAATGGAGCCGGTCAAAGCCAGAGGCTGGCGGGTTGGTTTTTCAAATGTCTTTCGGCGTGAACTGGAACGGGTTTGGAATATCAAAACATTTCTCGCCCACAGCCTGGTGTGGATGGTTCTTATAAATATGATCTTGGCTATGGTAGTTGAACTGGATTCTAACACCCAACTAGCCACTACTAGCTTCATTACTTATGTATTGCTTTCTGGGGTACTTGTTCCTATGGGTGCCGCAGTAATTGCATCGGGATCTATTATCGGTGAAAAAAAATCCGGCACGGCGTCCTGGGTCCTTTCAAAGCCAGTCTCACGGACAGGTTTTATTATTGCAAAATTCCTCGCGTTGACTTCCAGTTTTTTAACCACGGCCGTTTTCCTTCAGGCTTTCATCGCTTACGGACAGTTGTCATTAGCACAGCATTCCATGGTGCCAGTCATCCCTTTCCTGGGGGCTTTCTTAACCATTGTTGTAGCGGTAATTTTTTATCTGTCACTAACATTAATGCTTGGCACCATGTTCAACAGCCGTGTTCCAGTCATGGGCATTCCTCTGGCACTAATTTTGATTCAAATCTTCCTGATCGGCGCGTTAGGGAATATAGCCGACTGGCTTCCATTCCTGCTACCCGGCAGTTTGCTTGAAATTGGCTCCAGTTTTGTCATCGCTGAGGGTGCTGAGTATTGGCCATTAACATTTTCCATCACCTTGGGACTTTCGGCGCTTTTCGTATTTCTGGCTCTTAAGCGAA
Source organism: Dehalogenimonas sp. WBC-2 (assembly GCA_001005265.1). NCBI lineage: Bacteria > Bacillati > Chloroflexota > Dehalococcoidia > Dehalococcoidales > Dehalococcoidaceae > Dehalogenimonas > Dehalogenimonas sp. WBC-2. The sequence continues at coordinate 676,790 of CP011392.1, read as the reverse complement.
TCTATAGAGAAGAACTATAAAATCTAGTTATATCAGTAGCCAAACGGTGACGTGGTTTCTTCTTTAGTGATTTCAGAACTCTGGTAGGTTTTCCTATTCCGTTTATATCCAACCGAATACCCTCCATTCTGCTTAAAGCATCGGGGACTTAACTACCATTTATTTGGGCTATCGACCACCCATAGTCTATACCACCTTGTTGAAATAATAGTTTAACCTCATCCGTCAACAAACCCTATAACTATTTTAATCTGTCGATTTCCCTATTGTTTCATCACCTAAGGTTCATTCTTCTTTAGTCATTGAACGGCTATCAATATGGTCTGTTGTCTAGCGGGGGTGTATGAAAAATATTTACGCTTGGACAATTCCATCGAAGATAAAAAATAATGGAGGAGGCCTGAGCCTCCTCCATTATTAATACAACGTATTAGTTTGTACTTAGACTATTATTTTCCTGCGGCAGCTTTTGCCTGTACGCCAAATGAGGCATCTGGATCATTGATATCGACATCCTTTGTTTCTTTGAGAAGGAACAACCCTACTAAGAAACAGGTGCCGGCAATGAACATTGGCCACCAAAGTCCAGCAAAATTATTGCCCGTTGCCTCAATAAGAGCCAAACCAATGATGGGTACCAAACCGCCAAAGACACCGTTACCGATATGGTATGGCAGTGACATGGATGTATAGCGGATTTTGGTTGGGAACAGTTCCACCAGGAAGGCCGCTATCGGTCCGTAAACCATGGTCACATAAACAACCTGTATGAATACCAAGGCACTTAGAACCACCGGCTGATATCCGATATAGTCAAACAGGAAATACTGACCGGTATCAGTTGGGGCAAAAGCCGCCATAGCTCCGTAAATGGGATAGTATGTCAGTACAGCCAGCAACATACCTGTTAGCATGACCTTTTTGCGGCCGATCTTGTCAGATAACCATCCAAAGAAGACAAACAACGGAGTGGCCACCAAAATAGCGGCGCCTACAATGAAGTTAGAATCTATCAGTGGTGAACCAAAGATCTTTTGCAGATAGAACAGCGCATAAAACTGGCCAGTATACCATACAACACCCTGACCCATTGTAGCGCCGAAAAGCGCCAGCGCCACCCATTTCAGATTATAAGGATTGGCAAAACTCTCCTTGAGCGGGTTCTTGGAGATCATCTTTGTATCTTTTAGCTTCTGGAACATTGGTGATTCTCGCAGAGACAACCGGATCCACATTGAGATGGCAACCAACAAAATAGAAACAAGGAATGGAACACGCCAGCCCCATTCACCAAAAGCGTCGGCCCCTAAAATACTTCGAGTGGTAAGAATAACACCCAGTGATATAAACAAACCCAGAGTAGCGGTTGTTTGGATAAAGCTGGTATAGAAACCACGCTTGCCTTGTGGTGTGTGCTCTGCAATGTAGGTAGCCGCGCCACCGTACTCTCCGCCTAGAGCCAAACCCTGAAGAATACGCAAGGTGATTAGGATAATACCTGCCCAGTCTCCCAGCACCTCTTTGGTCGGCAGCAAACCGACAGCAAAAGTAGCCAAACCCATTATGGACATGGTAACCAAAAAGGTAAATTTACGCCCTATAAGGTCGCCTATACGGCCGAAGAAGATGGCGCCAAACGGACGTACCAGAAAGCCGACTGCGAAGGTCGCCAGCCAGGCAATAATATCTCCGGTGTCCGTACCGGTTTGGTAAAATTTGCCTGCCATGGTAGTGGCCAGGGAACCGAAGATGTAAAAGTCGTACCATTCAATCATGGTACCGGCGGATGAAGCAAAGATGACCTTTTTCAGACTTTGCGCGCCAAGTTTAGCGGAATCAACTATGTTTGCCATGATCCCTCCTTTCTAAATTGTCTTTTACTAATTTTTGAAAGTTTAGCGATAAACTGCTCGCTCATTATTTTTTCTCTGGTGCCCGGATCATCATCACTGGCACTTTGGAGTGACGTACAACTCGCTCAGCTACACTGCCGATCAACCAGCTGGCGGGCCAATTGCGACCATGGGTAGACATTGCGATAACATCAACATTCATTTCTTCTGAAACCATGAGAATGGTGTTGGCTGCTGAGCCTTCACGCAAATGACACGATACTTTAAACCCAGCTGATTTTATATCATCGCAAACCTTTGCCATGTATTTAGAAGCTCTCTCCCCTTGCTGTGCCACGGAATAGCCTGCAATTGATGGATCTTCGAAGGCAAATTCCTGCGCAGGGTTTGACGCTACATTCAAAAGTACAATTTCAGCGCCTTCAGAATAAGCTAATGCTTTGGCATGAGGTAATACAACCTCGGCTGTACTGGACCCGTCCAGCGGTACCAAAATTTTCTTGTACATGCCTTCCTTCCTTTCTTGAGATTTCGATAGTTATGAAAATATTGACCGGATACGAGATTAGTGCGAATTACGCTTATGAACCTTGCCCATTGGGATTAGGCCCGTGGTAACTTCGCCTCCTCCGAAGATTTAATTGCTGGTATCATACAGGAACTAGTACCATATTGCAAATAGTATTTTCCACATATTTTGTCATATTTATATTTTATAAGACATTTAAATACATTCTAATACTATACATCCTTTTACTATATATAAATTGGCAGTCAACCTTTCTTGGTGTAGAATGCAGTTTAATTTTCAATAGAAAGATAGGGTTATGCTAAGAATTGATGACACCCTGCTAGTGGTGATAGATGTACAGGAAAAGCTGTTCCGTGTAATACCTGATAAGGATATTCTTTTAGCACATTTACAAAAGTTGATCCGTGGTTGTGCTATTCTTGAAATCCCGGTTATCGTAACTGAGCAGAATCCTGCGGGTCTGGGGGCTACAGTCGCTGAATTAGCGGGGCTACTATCAGACTCATCCCGGATCACTAAATTCACCTTCAGTTGCTGTGCAGAATCCTCATTTATGGATCAATTGGCGGCAACCGGACGAAAACAGATACTAATCTGCGGCATTGAGAGCCATATCTGCGTTTTTCAAACAACAAGCGATCTATTGAGCCAGGGTTATGAAACCCATGTCATCACTGATTGTGTCGCGTCCAGAACTCATGACAACAAAGAACTTGCGCTAAACAGGCTCAACGCAGAAGGGGCAAAATTGACCGGCGTGGAGATGGCCCTTTTTGAATTACTGCGGACGGCCAAGGCAGAACAGTTTAAATCAATCAGTTCTCTTATCAAATAGATCCCATCACCATTGGTGGAATATCTTGAAGTTGGCAAATCAGGGGTATCAGTGGCAGGTAAGAAGTACAAAAAACTAGCGATTTTCCTGAGGGCTTTTTTTGACGCTGATGCTGTCTTGTATTTCGTTATCTAATTCTTTTTCAGCGTTAAAGGGCGAATAACCAACCCCCATGGGCTGTCCATCTTCACTTATAAGCAAACCAGCGCCGCAACGAGCACACATTTGATGACGTGGGAAACTTAGCCCCCAGCCAGAGCATTCATAACCACATTTTGGACACTTTCCCTCAAGCATATCGATATGATACCACCGCGTCCAGCCAAATTAAAGGATTTTTAAAGATTATTTAGCCTTCAGCGCATATAAAGCATTATGTCGCCCACGTTGGTGCCCGTCTCTCCAGTAAAGACAAGCGAGTGCCCAATTCTTTTCATTAACCCGTTGCTATCGAAGTTATCCAGATATGACTTTATGTCTAGTCCCTGGCGCCGAACTGAAATTAAAGACTCCTGATCAACTATTGCCCCTGCAACATCAGGCAAGTAATCGGTTCCATCTGTTCCAATGCTGGCAACCAACCAGGGGGTGGTGTAATCTGAAAACGCCAACATTGATAACGCGGCATAGTGCTGATTACGGCCGCCACTTCCAGCCTTTTGTGATACTTTCAGCGTCGTTTCGCCACCTAACAGGACAACATCATAACCGGCATACTTCCCGCCAATGAATTGAGCCGCTCGTTCAGAAGCTACCACCGTGGTATCACCGGTTTGTTCGGAAGTTCCGATATAAGGCTCCAGTCCCATACCGGTGGCCGAGGTTGCCATTGCCTCCAGCGCCATGCGATTATCACCGATGATATAGTTCCGGCAGTTAGCCAGTTCTTTTGGTGTTTCCTGCTCTACCCCGTTCAGTCCTTTTTCCAAATGCCTTGTGACACTCGCCGGTACATGACCTATTATTCCATATTTTTCGAGTATGGCTATGGCGTCACCGAATGTTGACGGGTCGGCTACTGTCATACCCGACGCAATGGATCTTGTATCGTTACCGACCACATCAGAGATAATAAGCGAGATTACAGTTGCCGGAGCGAAATACTGCCCCAGTTTACCACCCTTCACCAGTGACAAATGCTTCCTTACCACATTTATCTCTTCAATCCTAGCCATGGAGTGTATTAGCAATCCGGTGGTAATTTGTTTATCACTTAAGGAAACACAAGGTACCGGCGCTGGCATTAAAGCTGAAGCGCCACCAGATATGAGACAAAGAACCAGATCATCTTCCCCGATACAAAAATCAGTTTTTAACTTTAGTATCTCAGAAACCGCCTGTGCGCCACGGTCATCCGGAATTGGATGTCCGGCAATTAACGTTTTAAGGCGTTGTGTGTGGTATTCACCACCCTTGGTAACGACTAAACCGGCCTCAATTAAACTCGGAGCAATAATGTCTTCTACTGCTTCAGCCATCGCACCAGCCGCCTTACCGCCGCCGATAATAAACAAACGGCCACTACTCAGCCGATATTCATCGCCCATTATCGTAAGAGAATGATTTAATGCATCAAATTTCAGGGAGTCTTCAAGAAGACGTTGTGGCAACACCCGCACAATACCGGCTTCGATTATGTCAAGAGCACGGCGGCGGGCAGGTGTTGTTCCAAGGTTGTTCCAATTTTTGATAATCAAGCTTCATTGACCCGATACATTGAATCTCAGTTTTAACACACTGTGTGATTATAATACCATCAGGGGTTTAAAGCACCACTAATGATTGCTGTGACGATGATCGACTTCCACAACAATAGGCCGCCGTCTGTTGAAAATATTCAACCAACTTTTATAAAAATTCTGTCTTTGAGTTCCACCACTGAGTTGCATAAAATATATTCCAACCACCTGCAGCCATACCAATCCGTTCAACATGATCAAACGTTCCACGATCCCCATCAAAGATCGGTCGCCGAAAAACATCACAAAACCGAGCAAATTTAAAACGAGGCCACAAACCCCAACAGTCACGCAAACAGTCCTGATCAAATCAAAGTTCAAGGAATTACCACCTGAATTCGTCATCTTGAAACAAGTCACCGGTAGCATTGCAGCGGTAGTCATGGCCGCAAATTCATGAATTGCATTAGTAAACGTCCGTGGATCTCCAATACTCTGGGTGGGACAAAGCGCAATCACAAAAAAGGCTATCCCTGCTACAGTCAATGGAATACAGGCTTCTTTTAGTCTTAAAGAAATCCCAAGTAGCAGTAACCCGAATAATACGAATAAAACGTTTTCAATCCATCCCCAAGAACCCAACGCCAATTGACTTATGGTTTGTGAGATACGGTTGTATTCCGGTAACCTGGCTTCTACTATAGCGGTACCCGCTAAAAAAAGCAGTGGGAATGCCAGACATCCCCTTTCCACCATTCTGCCAAACCATGGAATACGTACAGTTATACTCTTCAAGGACTCTGTATTCTGAATGTATTCGTTCACTATAAAAAGTATATTCATCTATCGGAGCCATGTAACCGGCCGGAATGATGGGTTTTAACTAGACAAAAGATCAGACTTGAGTTGATTTATCTCTTGCCCACTTCATATACTATTGATTGAGTGTTCTTTACTTGAAGGTGTAATATGCATCCGGTACCCGGTTTGAAAACGAGGCTGGTCATTTAATTGGAAAACCAGGCTATATTGATATTAGATGAAACAGGTTGTTGTATTGACTGCAACACTGAGGCTGAAAAATTACTGGGCGCTACATGCGGTCATTTCCTCGGGACAACCCCCGAAAGGTTCTCACCCGCGGTTCAACCTGACGGACAATTTTCCAAAGACAAGGCTTCGAGTTTTATTCAAGCGGCTTTTGAAGGCACACCCCAAATTTTCAGATGGCAGCACCGAAAATTTGACGGTACCCTATTTGATACAGAGGTCAGTCTCAATCGTATTGAAATTGGTGGCAAGAAGGTCTTACTGGCCATTCACCGCGACATAACAGCGCTTAAACGCGCTGAAACTGCTCGGATGGAATCGGAGCAAATGTTCCGTTCAATTGTGGAATATTCACATTCGGGTATCTTCACAATAGATGATTCGTTTCAAGTCACTTATGCCAATGATATGGTTTCCCTATTACTCGGTCTGCCAATAGACCAGGTAGTCGGGCATGATTTCCGTGAATTCATGGATGAAGAGAGTGCCCTTACTGTTGTCGATATGTACTACCGGAGAAGACGCGGGGAAAGTGTTCCTTCACGATATGAATTTAACATCATAAACGCCCAGCGTGAAAAAAGGCGTGTTGAAATCAGTTCAACTCTAATTCAAGATATTTCCGGGAATTACAAAACAGTCGGTCAAGTATTGGACATCACCGAGCGCAAAAAAGCTGAAGCTGAACTACGACTGACCAGAGAGAGTCTGGAGATCCGCGTAATAGAACGAACTCTTGAACTACAGTTAGCCAATACACAATTAAAAGAAGAAATACTTCTCCGTGAGAACGTTGAGCAGGCTCTGCGTAAGAGTGAGACTAAATACCGGCATCTTGTTGAAAGCGGCAACACCATTATTTTGGAAATAGACACAACAGCCCGTGTCACTTTTTTCAACGAATTTGCACAACGGTTCTTTGGATTTACAGAATCGGAAATCCTTGGCAGGAGCATCATTGGCACTATTGTCCCCCCTCGGGATTCCGCAAACACCGATCTAGACAAGATGATCCAGAACCTTGTCAATAACCCTGATGAATACCGGCTTAACGAAAATGAAAACATGCGGAAAAATGGAGAGCGGGTTTGGATAGTTTGGACTAACCAGCCTATCTTTATGCCGGTGGGAAGCTGAAGGAGATTCTTTGTGTCGGTATTGATCGTACCGAACAAAAACGCAGTGAAAAGACGTTGGCCACCCAGGCTTGGCAACAGGCCGTTGCGGATGAGCGTAATCGTTTAGCACGCGACCTGCATGACGCGGTAAGCCAAACATTGTTTTCAGCAAGCATTATTTCCGAAGTCCTTCCTAAAATCTGGGATAAAAATCCCGATGAAGGACGCCGCCGACTGGAAGAGGTCAGGCAATTAACGCGTGGCGCCCTGGCGGAGATGCGCTCACTCTTATTTGAATTGAGACCTTCGGCTTTAGCTGAATCCGAACTGGAAAATCTTATCCATCAGCTTGCCGAATCCATTACAGGAAGGTGGCGCATTCCCGTCGCTGTTACAATTCGTGGTAAATGTGCCGAACCACCATCTGATGTAAAAATGGCGCTCTACCGTATCGTTCAGGAATCACTTAATAATATTGCCAAACATTCGGGAGCCTCCCATGCAGAGGTCAGCTTAGAATGCTCGAATCACTCAATCACACTGAACATCATTGATAATGGTCATGGGTTTGACCCTGACACGTCGGCTCATACCAGTTTAGGATTAGGGATTATGAAGGAACGGGCTATTAACATTAATGCGGATCTACAAATAAAAAGTATTCCCGATAAAGGCACCGAAATTACTGTTATCTGGAGCGATGAACATAAAGAGGAGTTGAAATGAACGTGAATCCAATTCGGGTTTTACTAGCAGATGACCATAGCGTAGTAAGAAGTGGCCTCGCTGCAATGCTTTTGGCTGAAGAAGGTTTTGAAATGGTTGGCGAAGCCGCCGACGGCGCTGAAGCAATACGGCAATGTGACCGACTGAAACCCGATGTGGTGCTTATGGACCTGTTGATGCCGATCATGGATGGAGTAACGGCCACCAAAGTAATCCACGAACGCTGGCCGGATCTCAAGATCGTTATTCTCACCAGCTTCAAAGAAAAAGAGCAGGTTGATGGAGCTTTGAAAGCAGGGGCAATGAGTTACCTGCTGAAAACAGTCACAGCCGGTGAACTGATAGCCACCATTCGTGGTGCAGTCATCGGTCAATCAAAACTCTCTTCCGAAGCCACCCAGGTTCTAATTCAAGAAATGCGCAACCCCACCGCCCGTGATTATGACCTCACAGCCCGGGAAAAAGAAATTCTGTCACTGATGGTCGAAGGTCTCCCCAACACAGCTATCGCGCAAAACTTAGGCGTTTCACCTTCCACCACTAAATTTCACGTCAGCAATATTCTATCAAAACTTGGCGTTACCAGCCGTACCGAAGCTGTTTCTCAGGCTCTTAAACAAAAACTAATCAAAATTTAAGCAAACCAGATCAATACTGTCCGGATGACCAGTATGAAATCCCCCCATCTGCTGGATGTACTGGTGTTTGGTTTGCGATAACATAGTTTATAAACATCGATCCTATAACGTGGAAGGTGGTAACTGATGAAGTTTATCCTTGCTGACCGTCAGCAAAGCGCGCGCTCGGCTTTGCGTTTATTGCTTGAACAGTATGACGGCATGGAATTTGTTGGCGGAACTGATGAACTGGCTGGATTATTAAATCTTGTCGCTTCATCCAAACCAGGATTGATACTGGTTGAATGGGAAATGCTCGGTTGTTGGCCAAAAGGACAAATCACGGCGTTAAAGAACGTCTGTCAGACAAGTATAATTGTGTTGGATTGCTGTCTGGATCGGCGCAATGAAGCTATTGCTGCGGGGGCCGATTACTACGTTTCAAAAAGCGATAACCCTGAACATATTATGGCAGTACTTAGCAATTTCACCAATAACCTTGAATCTAACAATAATCCTGGTACTCAGGTATCGTAAACGCAACTCGGCAGTTGCACCGTTGTGAAACTGTCCGATCTGAGAGATAGCAAACCTTGCCTGACCTCTCCAATTGTCCAGTACAAAAACCCGACTTCTAGTCCTAACAGAAACCCGTCAAATGCCTGAAGAACTTGACGGGTTTCTGTTTTATGCTGTTTTTATAAAATCAAGGAGACCAAATTTATGTTGATCGTATTTATAGTCGTAACTGGATTTATCATTCTTCTGACCGGTAATTCTGGCAGACAAGACACCAAGTCTATCCCTGTGCGCTCACCTCCTGATAACCCCCGAGAATACTATTTTCAGAACGGTGGAGTGAACCGGTTTATGGACAGATGAGCAATATTTCCAGAGAAAGATCAATTCACATTAGATCCGTTATAAATCACCTGTCTGTTTGACCAGCTAAAAAACTAATATCCATACCAGTAAGAAATCCACCCTGACGGCGGTTAAAGAGCCACTTAATTGAGACTATATTATCAGTAAATAAAAGGAGGAAAATAAGCATGAACCTAAACAAGGGCATTGCGGCCCTGGCCCGAAACTCAGCTCGCCGACCTTGGGTAACCATCGGCATATGGGGAGCCTCTTTGGTGGTATCCATCGGTCTTATGGTTACTTTATTGGGTAGCGCGCTGGTCAATGAAGTAACCATTTCCAATAATACAGAATCACTTCAAGCCGATACTCTAATCACAGAGCGTCTCGCCGGACCGCAGACCGACACTCAAGCAGAATCGACTAACGATGAAATGATCATCATTCGCTCTGCTACCCTTACCGTAGATGATCCAGCATACCGCATCGGTGTCGAAAAGCTTTTCACCGACCTCACTGCACTGGGCGACGGGGTTATCAAGGGTGGCGTCAACTACTATCTCACCGGCGATGAGTCTCTGGTATCCGCTGATCGCCACAGTATGCTCATCCCTCTGATCATGCCTGAAGACGGTGCCGACTACGTCAACCAGGTCTACACTGTTGGCGACGCTTTCGCGGCAGCCAGCGGCTTAGAGATCTTCTATACCGGAACAGCTTCCTTCAATGCCGATACAATGAAATTGGCCGAAGACACAATGTCCAAAGGTGAAACTATCGGGATTCTGGTCGCTCTAGTCGTGCTGGCAATCGTATTTGGTGCCATTGTTGCCGCACTTCTACCTATTGCACTGGGTATCGTGGCAATAGTTGCCGCTCTGGGCCTTACAGCTCTGGTTGGGCAGGCAATGGACCTGGTTTTCTTTGTCACTAACATGATAACGATGATGGGTCTGGCAGTTGGTATCGATTATTCACTCTTCGTTGTCTCCCGCTATCGTGAAGAACGCCGAAAGGGCTTTGACAAGATTGATGCTATTGCTATTACGGGTGCCACCGCCAATCGATCAATCTTTTTCTCCGGCATAACCGTTGTTTTAGCACTCATCGGTCTCTTATTTTTTCCGTTATCAATCTTCAAATCAATGGGAATCGGTTCAATCTTGGTGGTAGTTACTGCTATTGTCGCCTCAATGACACTGTTGCCAGCCATTATCAGCCTCCTTGGCGATAGGCTCAATGCGGTCCGTATGCCTTTCAGCCAGAAAGCTGATCAAAAAGATATATCAACTACAGCCACCGGCTTTTGGTCCGGAATAGTAAAAATTGTCACTCACAAACCTGTTATCAGTATGGTACTGGTGGCGGGTGTCCTGATCATGGCTTTGACCCCCTACTTTGATAAGAACACAGGTATGTCAGGCATCTCCGGCCTTCCTGATAACCTCCGCGCCAAAGCCGGATATATGGTTCTCCAACAAGAGTTCCACATGGGAGTTGATGCTCCCGCTATCATTGTTATTGATGGTGATATCAAATCAACAGCCACTCAGTCGGCCATTGACAGCCTCGTCGCCGCTATCAATGCGGATTCCACCTATAGTGGTACCAACCTTCAAACTTACCCAGACAAGAACCTGGCGATAATCTACGCCGCTATCGCCGGTGATCCCCAAAGCAAGATTTCAATGGATTCCGTGGCTGCTCTGCGCACGGAGCTGATTCCTCAATCATTCAACCAGGCACCTGTTCGTGTTCTAGTCACTGGCGCTACAGCAGGTACCCTGGATTTCAATGAAACGACAGATAACTACACTCCTTTCATTTTCGCTTTCGTCCTGTCATTGTCATTCATCATCCTTATGGTAGCTTTCCGGTCGGTAGTCATCCCTGCGACCGCTATTCTGATGAACCTCCTTTCCGTCGGAGCTGCTTACGGCTTGCTGGTCCTTGTTTTCCAGAAAGGTATCGGCGCTGACCTTTTAGGCTTCATGCAGGTTGATGTTATTGAAAGCTGGTTGCCTTTAATGCTCTTCTCCCTGTTATTCGGACTTTCAATGGACTATCAGGTGTTCCTGTTGTCCCGCATCCGTGAACGTTACCTGCAAACTGGCAACACAGCGGAGTCTATCGCCTTCGGTCTGTCATCAACTGGCAAATTGATCACCGGCGCCGCCCTTATTATGGTCGCTGTCTTCGGGGGGTTTGCCCTGGGTGATATGGTGATGTTCCAACAAATGGGCTTCGGTTTGGCGATTGCAGTGTTCGTTGATGCCACCCTCGTCCGCTCTGTTTTGGTCCCCGCAACAATGAGTCTCTTAGGCGACCGGAACTGGTATCTGCCTAAATGGCTCAACTGGTTACCGAATCTAAGCATCGGTGAAGAAACGACCGCGGAATATGCTCCAACCGAGCATTACCATGCACCAAAACGCAACCACGGGATCGGTGGGTTGGTGCCGTCTCCGGTTCCGATTCCAGTAAATGTCGAGGAAACTATAGATTATAGAAGTTAAAAAGAACCAGAAAAGCTTTAAGCGATGGTGGTCAAATTGACCACCATCGCTTTTTTGTATCTCCTGATACGCTACAGGACTCCTGAAAGTCTTGCAAAGTCATGAATGAGTTGAGAGTGAATCTACGCCCTCAACCAAGGATCCATTCTTTAAAGGACTACAAAATTGGCAGGTACCTTTCTCGTTCCCAATCGGTGACGTAGGCCTGGTATTGATTCCATTCAATTTTTTTATTGGCAACAAATGCCTCAAAAACATGATCTCCCAGAGTTTTACGCATTAGATCACTTTTCTCCAGCAGTTTGATAGCTTCTTCGAGGCTGCCCGGCAGTGTTTCAATACCCCTTGCCTGCCGCTCCTTTTCACTCATTTCATAAACGTTCTCTTCTACCGGTTTAGGCACCTCATATTTATTTTTGATGCCTTCCAAGCCTGCTGCGAGCATCACGGCAAAAGCCAGATACGGGTTGCAGGCTGGATCTGGAGACCTCAGTTCAATCCGGGTGGCATTTTCTTTACCGGGCCGGTACTCGGGAACCCTGACCAGATCGGAGCGGTTACGCCGGGCCCAGGAAATATATACCGGCGCCTCGTATCCGGGCACCAGGCGCTTGTAGGAATTCACCCATTGGTTGGTCACGGCGCAGAACTCGGGGGCGTGCTTCAAGATACCGGCGATATAATGCCGTGCCGTATCAGACAAGTGGTAAGGATCGGCGACGTCAAAAAATGAGTTCCGTTCACCTTTGAACAGAGATTGATGGCAATGCATACCGGATCCATTTTGACCGAAAACCGGCTTGGGCATAAACGAGGCATAAATACCGTTTTTTAAGGCGATCTCTTTGACCACCAGCCGGTAGGTCATAACATTATCAGCCATAGTCAGGGCATCGCGGTAACGAATATCAATTTCATGCTGCGATGGTGCCACTTCATGATGAGAATACTCCACATCAATACCCATATCCTCTAATGTAAGGACAGTCTCTCTGCGCCAGTCAGAAGCTACATCGCGAGGTGTCAGATCAAAGTAGCCCCCGTTGTCAACAAACTCGGTACTTTTCTGATCTTTTTTCTCATCCTTGAAATAAAAATACTCCAGCTCGGGGCCGACATAGTAGGTATAGCCCAGGTCAGCCGCTTCCTTTAGTACCCGTTTCAACACATACCTGGGGTCGCCCGCAAACTGCTCTCCGCCCGGTTTCTTGATGTCGCAAAACATTCTGGCGACATTATGTTCATCCTTGTTAGTCCGCCAGGGCAAAATTCTAAAGGTGTCGGGGTCGGGTAAGGCCATCATATCGCTTTCATCAATTCGGGCGTAACCTTCTATTGATGACCCATCAAACCCCATCCCCTCTTCCAGTGCACCTTGCAGTTCATTGACGGTGATGGCAAAACTTTTAAGCTGCCCCAGAATATCAGTGAACCACAATCTGATAAATTTAACCTTCTTATCCTTTGCTATCTTCAGGACATATTCAATGGACTCTGACCGGGTCTTAGCCAATTGCGCTCCTCCTTGATATATTCGATACGATTATATCACGGAAAACTCATGTTACAGGTAATTAATGATTGCATGATCTCTTGGAAATATGGATAAGCTAAAATCACATGGCTAGTGCCGGCGACACGCATGAATACTCACTTCCGCCGCGCCGTCGAGCTATTAAAAAAGCGGCCAAGACCAGCAACATCGGCGACGGCAAGGTTTTCGTCATGCTGGTTGAAACGGCGTTCCAGATTCGTAACGGTGAGACGGTTATCTAGCATTAATATATAACCAGTCGAAACAAAAACGTAATTTATTAGAAATATTTATCAGGTAAAATGTAGTGAAAATATCCGGCCGGTAGCGGCAAGAGAGAGGAGATACCTTGAAACCAGCAGAAATTGATCAGTATTGCAAAGAAAAAGGCATCCAGATCGTCGATTTCAAATTCAATGATCTACCTGGTCTTTGGCAGCATTTTTCCATCCCGGTAACCGAACTAGGTGATGATATCTGGTCGGAAGGCATCGGCTTCGATGGTTCTTCCATCCGGGGTTTTCAGGCTATCAATGAGAGCGACATGCTCCTTATGCCAGACCCCGACACAGCCATCTTCGATCCGATGTTGGAAGTACCCACTTTATCCATCATCTGCGATATTTTTGACCCCACTTCAGGTAAACCATACTCACGTGACCCGCGTTTCATTGCCAAGAAGGCTGAAGGCTACCTCAAGAGCAGCGGCATCGCCGATGTCAGCTATTGGGGTCCCGAGATGGAATTCTTCATTTTTGACAACGTACAGTTTGAACAAAACGAGCACACTGCCTATTACAACGTGGATTCGGTTGAAGGTTCTTGGAATACTGCCCGTGTCGAAAACTCTGACAATGATGGTAATTCTCATAATCTAGGCTACAAACCGCGCTACAAAGAAGGTTATTTCCCCGTACCTCCACTTGATTCGCTGCAGGACCTCCGTAGCCGCATCATCCTCAAGATGATGGAAACCGGGATTCCCGTTGAGGTTCATCATCATGAGGTCGCCACCGCCGGTCAATGCGAGATTGACATGCGCTTTGGGCCAATGGTCAAGATGGCCGATCAGATGCAATGGTACAAATACATCGTTAAGAATATGTGCAAAAAAGAGGGCAAAGTAGCCACTTTCATGCCAAAACCCCTATTCAAAGATAACGGTTCCGGCATGCACGTTCACCAGTCCCTCTGGAAAAATGGTACAAATCTATTCTTTGACAAAGATGGCTACGCGCTCCTTAGTGAAACCGCTATTCACTACATCGGCGGCCTCTTGAAGCACGCTGACGCTTTGATGGCCATCTGCGCCCCCACTACCAACTCTTACAAGCGCCTGGTGCCCGGGTATGAAGCTCCGGTCAATCTGGTCTATTCTGCCCGCAACCGCTCTGCATCGGTCCGTATCCCGATGTACAACTCTAACCCCAAGTCCAAACGTCTGGAATTCCGCTGCCCGGACAACACTGCTAACGGCTATATGGCTATGGCGGCAATGCTGATGGCAGGCCTGGATGGTATCCAGAACAAGATAAATCCCGGCAAACCAATGGATATGAACCTGTACGATCTGCCCAAATCTCAGGCCGCCAAAATACGAACCGTCCCATCTTCTCTTGAAGCCGCCTTGGACGCTTTAGAGAAAGATCATGACTTCCTTCTAAAAGGCAATGTTTTCACCAAGGATGTCATTGATGTATGGATAAACTATAAGCGGACACAGGAAGTGGATGCTATCCGCCTCCGGCCGCATCCGTGGGAATTCCATATGTACTTTGATATCTAGTTCCTGTCCGGTTATTGAAATAAGCGCCTCTCTTCGAGAGGCGCTTATTTCTTTGACGATTCGAGTGATTATTAAGGCGTTATGTCAACAATTCCGCAATGCCGCGGCTCCAGCCCTCCGGGCCAATTCCTTTGATGAATGCCATTTGCGGAACCTTGAGCTTAACCCAGCGTTGAGACTGGTTCTGCACCTGCATCGGCCTATCGACCGCGGCCAGCATCGGGGCATCGTTCTCTGAGTCACCGATACCGAAGGTCATCACTGCACCAAAGTTGAGTTTATATATTTCGGTCAATATCTTAACCGCCTTGCCTTTATCGTTACCGCCGGAGACTGTATAGAAACGGCCCCCAAAAGCGTGATTTAATCCAGCTTTCTTGAGTTCACTCAAGAGCAATTCCACCGCCTGACGGCCGCCCTGAACTTTCATCGTCTCGGAATATTCACGCCGCTTAGCCATCTCGGCCGCTTTTAGATTCAGTCCGGTCTCCATGGCCACTTCTTCAATACTCATATCGCCAAAGCAGCTGACAGTCAGGCTGCCCAGCCAGGCGTTTCTAAGTAATCCCTCACGCACCTCCTCAAGCACCTGCCCCAGCTTGTGATTTACCTCAGTATAAGGCATCCCAAACTCAATAACCGTATAATCCCCCACTACTTTGTCATAAGAATAAGGCCGGTGGAAATACCCCTTCGGAATAAATACCGCTGCCCCGTTCTCAGTGATAAAAGGATCGCCGATACCCAGTTCCTGCCGCAGCATTTCCTGTTCAGCGCGCGTCTTGGATGAACAGAAAATAAGGGGGATATTTTTAGACTGAATCTGCCGCAATGTTCCCAGTACCGGAGTATAAGAATATGTCGCCGGATGCAGCATCGTCCCATCCAAATCGGTAAATATGACCTTCTTGACCTCTTCACTCAGGTTTCGGTTGCCGCTGATCGGCAGCGGCAGTCCTTCAGGTACAAAGAATCGATATAAATCAGCGCTTAATGCCCCGGAAAAACGAGCCATATCAGCTTGTTGCGGCGGCGGCATAAGTTTCACCTTCGGGGGTTCCTGTCCGGCCTCAATGGCACCGGCTTCGACCAGTTCATTTATAATCGCTTCCTTGGTATTCTCCTGACACAGCGGGCTGTGATAGATAACCGACAAACTGGGTTGCATCATCTCCAGAACAATGTGTTCATCCCCTTTATCGGCATGAAGATGAGGGTTGACTGTTTCGGTTTGAAACACCTCCACCCCTTTTTCCGAGGCATCTTTATTAGTAATCGGTAGCATGCCGGTGAATTGTTCCAGAATGGAGATAATCTCTTCAGTCTCAACAGCATAACCGGTGCCGTAATTCAGACGTTCTGCCAGCGCCAGGCTCATGGCATGTTCACCGGCATTACCGGTCTTAACTACATCCGTTTCGAATTTCCCCATGGCCGAAACCAGATTATTGAGATGCTTGTTGGTGATCTCCGAGACGCGCCCCCATTTCTTGAAATACAGTTCACCCATAATCTTTGGTTTATAGCGCCACTGAATGCGGGTCATCACATATGGGGTCTTGGCCAGACTGAAAGCCGCGGCGTAATGTTTAACATACTCCAGCGCCGCACCCGGTATATAATTATCGGTATCAATAAAACCAATGTATTCTTTGCCCAGCAGCTTAGCCATCAGGATTCCCAGGATCATCCCTTCACTCTTGCCGTCCCTGATCAATCCATCTTCACCCAGTATCTCGGGATAATTGGCTGCGGACACGGCACTGGCAACCACCTGATCTTTTTGATGAACAATCATCGCCTGCCGCTTGGTAGTCTGGCAGAAACGGCTTAGAATATCCTGCTCTACTCTGAAGGTATCTATCTCGCCACGCTGGCTATTGGACAGAACGATGATAAAACAATCGTGGGGCATGGCAGACAACACACCTTCGAAAACCTTGACGTCCTCATTTTTGATCGGGAGAACGATAACCATCTTTTTTTCAATCTCATCGATGGCTTCACGTTCTATCTTCTGCACTTCGGCGTTTTCATTAATCTGAGGATTCTTGGCTCCGGAATCAAGTTCCAATACACGGCGCACGCCATAAATAGATACAGAACCTATATGTTCAGTTTGGCGCGTTCTTTCTAAACGCATACTTTGCCTCCTCCCTCACCAAGAGGGTCTTTGTTGTTTAGAGATTTCGGATGGATTTATAGGGCCGATTTGACCAAAATAGCTAACTGCTTAGTCCTTAAACTATAACATTCCCATCCACTTGTTCACCCAAACCGCAACAGTTCAGCCCGTCGCTTCCATAAACACGTCTTCCAAATTAGTTTTACTGAGTCGCATTTCCCTAATCGGCAATCCGCCGCTGACTAGAAGCACTGATATCTTTTCAGCATCACCTTCACTCACCTTGGTTATCAACCGGTCATTTTCAACTCTAACATCAAAACCTGCACCCTGCAGTATTGCTTCAGCACGAACAAGATCGCCTAGTATTATTTCCAGTTCTCCCCTGTCATCCTTGGAAAGAAGTTCACGCAAAGATCCCTGCCTCACCACAACACCCTTTTTCAGAATAGCCAGATGGCTGCAAACCTGCTCGACCTCAGCCAGCAAGTGACTGGCCAGAAAGACCGTCTTGCCCTGTTTCGCTAATTTCACGATCAGACTGCGGATTTCGGCAATACCCTCCGGATCCATACCATTGGTCGGTTCATCAAATATAAAGAATTCAGGATCATCCAGCATGGCTAATGCTATGGATAAACGCTGCTTCATGCCCATGGAATACGTAAAATATTTGCTATTGGCCCGAGAGGCAAGTCCCACTGTTTCAAGTGCTTCCATCACCTTTTTCTTGTCAGCCGGTTTATGCAAACTTCCAAAATTAAGCAGGTTATCAAAACCGGAAAAATTGGGGTAGAATCCACCCGAATCCATCACGGTACCGACACGCTTCAGCATGTCAGGCGACAGTGCCTTACCGAAAAGACTTACCTTTCCTGCACTAGGTGTTATCAATCCCAGCATCATAGCAATTGTTGTCGTTTTTCCGCTGCCGTTGGGCCCCAGAAAGCCGTATACCTGACCCCGTTTGATCTCTATATTAAGGTCTTTTACCGCTGTTATTTCCTTAAAACGGCGAGTAAGATTCTCGGTTTTTACAATTGATTCAGTACTCATTTGATTTTAGCCTTTCAACTGCTTTTTGTTGAAAACGTAGTATATCGCGCTAACATAAATGCCTATATACGTAACGGCAATCACTACTGAAAGGATCACAGACCGATAGCGGTCCGTTTCTTCTCCGGCACGCCAGACGTAGTACATCAAACTATTAAAATTATACCCTAAAGATACTGGAGAAAAGGCTGCCAGGAAAAAATCATCCTTGGGCGTTAAATTGAAGAAAAAACTAGCGGAAATGAAAGCAAAAGCCAATGCTGCACCCATTGCAGAGCTTGGTGACGCCAGAATTACGCCAATAGCACCACCAACAAGCATATAAGCAGTAAACATCAGCAACCCCACCCAAAATATCCCAAGCAATGATGATGCCGTTATTCCAGAAACGCCGTCTGCATTGCCGGAAAATAAAATACCAAACGTCAATACCGCAGTAAAAACCAGGGTTAATAATAAAGCCACGCCCAATGATGTAAACAATTTGGCTGCCATTAGATTAGATCGTCTCACACCGCGGCTTATCATGAGACGGTATCCTCCCTTGAAATCGCTGGCAAAGATGCCAACACCCAGAACTGCCGCCATCATGGGTACCATACTGGCTACTTGATTGGCAGTATTCCCAATAGCTGACCAGTCTGAAATGCTATTTTCAGGCGGTAAAGATGCAATTTGCTCTTCAACATAATTGGTATACATCTGTCTATAGAACTCAATGTTCTCAGGAATCAGTGTGCCCGTTTCATCCCGTAGCGGTTTACCGATCGGATCGATCCCCGGAGGAGGGCCAAAGCTCCCACCGTTCTCGAATACCGTAAGAACACTCCCAAACTGACCTCTGTCCAGTTCTAAAAGACTTTGATCCAGTTGCTGCCGCATCATATCTTCTTGACTCTGATATTGAATACCGCTGGTGTTAATTGCTGCCAGCCCGACGAAGATGACTATCAGAGCCGTCACGATATAAAAAGCTTTACCTTTAAAGACTTTACGGAGTTCCAACCCGGCCAATTGCTTAATCGCTGCTAAGCCCAACATAATGCACTCCAATTATTTGGAATTATTGATAGTTTGAATTATAGCATATGAAGATGACCATAAGATGACGGATACCGGTATTTATATCTCTATAAGCGCCATCTTTTAAAAACAGAAAAGCTGGCACAGGTTTTCGTCTGTGCCAGCTTTTCTGAAACAATTAGTTGATTTAAACTACTGATTCTCCGGTCTCTCCGGTGCGGATGCGGTAAGCCGCATCCACCGGCATGACAAATATCTTGCCGTCGCCGATACGTCCGGTCTTGGCCGCCTTCATGATGGCCTCCACCGCTACGCTGCAATCATCGTCATGGCAGATCATTTCAACTTTCAGTTTGGGCAGGAAGTCCACCCGGTACTCTCCAACCCGCCACTGAAGAGGAATGCCCTTCTGCTGGCCGCGACCTGACACCTCAGTGACGGTCATGCCAACCAGTCCTTTTTCCTCAAGGGCTTTCTTGACCGCGTCCAGCCGTTCCTCACGGATGATAGCTTCAATCTTTTTCATCTACCTGATACCTCCGTAAGCGCGTTCACCGTGTTGTGAGATGTCAAGACCGACAACTTCCTCAGTTTCCTTGACCCGCAGACCCATCGTCTTGTCCAGTACCTTGCCAATAATCCAGGTACCGCAGAAGGCGTAAGCAGCTACTGCCGCCACTGCTATGGCCTGGATCCCAAGTTGTTCCACATTACCGAACAAGGCTCCGTCAGCGCCGCCTATCGCGGCAGTGGCGAAGATACCGGTAGCCAAAGCGCCCCAGATACCGCCGACACCGTGAACCGACATGACGTCAAGTGAATCATCGAATCCCTTTTTAGCTTTGAAGCTCATTGCCCAGTAGCAAACCAGAGCGGCAACTGCGCCGATAGCGATTGCTGCCATCGGGGTTACGAAACCCGCTGCCGGAGTAATGGCCACCAGTCCAGCCACCGCGCCGGTGACAGCCCCGAGCAGAGTAGGCTTGCGCGTTCTCCATGAAAGAAGGATCCACACCAAGGCTGCTGCGGCCGCCGCAGTGTTTGTAGTGACAAAGGCGTTGGCAGCGCCGCCGTTGGCTCCCAGAGCGCTACCGGCATTGAAGCCGAACCAGCCGAACCACAGCAGAGCCGCACCCAGCATGACCATAGGAATGTTGTTAGGTTCCATTGACTCTTTGCCAAATCCTTTGCGAGAGCCAAGGATGGTAACCAGCGCCGCCGCTGAAACACCGGCGTTGATATGAACTACGGTGCCGCCGGCAAAATCCAGCGCCCCCAGCTCACTCAGCCAGCCGCCGCCCCACACCCAGTGTGCCACCGGTCCGTATATAAGACCGAGCCACAGAATGGCAAAAACCAATAGTGTGCTGAATTTTATACGTTCCACCACCGCGCCGGTAATGAGCGCCACGGTGATAATAGCAAACATGCCCTGGAACATCATAAAGAGTAGATCAGGAATGGTAGTGCTGGTGGCTTCCATACCCACATCTTTAAGTCCCAGGAAATCAAGTCCGCCGATAAAACCGGCCACATCCGGACCAAAGCTCAGTGTGTAACCAAAGACCACCCACAGAATTGAGACTAGTGCCAGCACGGCAAAACTCATCATCAGTGTAGAGATGAGGTTCTTTTTGCGTACCATGCCGCCGTAGAACAAGGCTACTCCGGGTGTCATCAACATCACCAAGGCAGTAGAGACGAGAATCCAGGCCGTATCACCTGTATCCAAATTAGCACCTCCCTTTCTAAATTATTAACACTAGTTTAACAACTGGTTATTACCTGCCGATTACACTGATGTTACATGGATGTTACCATTATATTTCGGTTATATTACAAAGCACACAACAACCCTGTTTTTCTCGATGAAATTAGGATGATAACTAACAAGCGTTCCGCTTTTATCCCTCCTTCACCTACTAACAGAAGGTCGCGATGCAATTTTCAACATCATTGCAAAAGTCAGTCATATTCATCTAGGAATTGGGGTAAGTACCGAATTTGGGTAGGCTAATTAACGTCTATCAAACCAACCTCCCAATGTTCGTACAACATATGATAAAGTGTTATTAGAAGGGACCACACAAAAATGAACGCAAGTCTAATTATTGACGATATCATCGCAAATCTTGCTGATTGGCGCGGCATCATGTTTGCCAGCATCAGAAGGATTATCCATGATGCCGATTCCGAGATAATAGAGGAATTGAAATGGATGGGAACTCCTGTCTGGTCTCACAATGGAATAGTCTGTTTAGCCAAGGCCTTTAAAGACAAGGTAAAGATAACCTTTCCCAATGGAGCCAGCCTTTCAGATCCAAACAAAATCTTCAATGCTGAATTGGGCGGCAAGCAGTGGCGGGCTATCGATATCTACAAAGACGACAAGATAAATGAGAACTCACTAAAGATGCTCATCCAATCTACGGTTAATTATAACAGCGCCAAGTTGAAGGCAGGCAAGACAAAAGGCACCATTAAAAATAAATCTTCGAAATAGCACATTGGCATCTTGCGCGTTTTATTAAAATTGACAGATTGTAATGCCTGATATGCGGATGTCGAAAAAGAAATCCAAACCTCTTCTTGACCCCGGCCCCATTATTCAATATCATTAGGCAATGGAAATTTCCCCCGCTCTCCTCATCCCCACTCAACCCGTGTTATCAATGCCCAAGAACCATAATGAAGCGTCAGATCTTGTGTCCATAACCAGACGCCTCTTCCAACCATCGGCCGCCGGACTTCAATCTAGTGTAGAGCATATTTAATATATAGAGGAGTTTCAACAATGCACCATCCAAACGGAAAAGAGACGGTTTCCCTGGTCGATATCTATGGAAGTAACGTCTTCAATGACTCTGTCATGCGCCAGATGTTGCCGAAAGAGATCTACAAATCCTTGAGGCAGACAATAGAGGACGCATCCCCTCTTGATCCGCAGGTTGCGGAAGTGGTGGCCTCGGTAATGAAAGACTGGGCAATCGACAAAGGCGCCAGCCATTTCACTCACTGGTTCCAGCCCATGACCGGCATCACCGCGGAAAAACATGACTCTTTCATTGCGCCTACCCCTGACGGACGCATGATCATGGAGTTCTCCGGCAAGGAACTCATCAAGGGAGAACCGGATGCCTCCTCTTTCCCTTCCGGCGGCCTGCGCGCCACCTTCGAAGCCCGCGGCTACACCGCCTGGGACTGCACTTCTCCGGCTTTCGTCAAGGACGGCACGCTGTGCATCCCCACCGCCTTCGCATCCTATACCGGTGAAGCCCTGGATAAGAAGACCCCATTACTACGCTCAATGGACGCTCTGAACCGTCATGCACTCCGGGTACTTCGAGTTCTTGGCAATAAAACGGTCAAGCGGGTCACCACCACCGTCGGCCCCGAGCAGGAGTATTTCCTCATCGACAAAAAGATGTTCGACCTGCGCGAAGATCTGATTCTTACCGGCCGGACCCTGTTCGGTGCCAAACCTCCCAAGGGACAGGAATTGGAAGACCATTACTTCGGCAACATCAAGGACCGGATCGCGTCTTTCATGTCGGAACTGGATAGAGAACTGTGGAAGCTGGGCGTAGCCGCCAAGACCAAGCATAACGAGGTTGCGCCGGCGCAGCATGAACTAGCCCCGATCTTCACCACCACCAACATCGCCACCGACCACAATCAGCTGACCATGGAGACGATGAAGAAAGTGGCACTGCGCCACGGACTCGTCTGCCTGCTCCATGAAAAGCCTTTTGCCGGTATCAACGGCTCCGGCAAGCACAATAACTGGTCCATGTCCACCAATGAAGGGCAAAATCTGCTTGATCCCGGTAAGGACCCGCATGAAAACTTACAGTTCCTTGTTTTCTTGAGCGCCGTCATCCAGGCCATCGATGATTATGCCGACTTACTGCGCGTCTCCGCCGCCAGCCCGGGCAATGATCACCGTCTCGGCGCCAACGAGGCTCCCCCTGCGATTATCTCCATTTTCCTCGGCGAACAGTTGACCGATATCCTCAACCAGATTGAGGCCGGTGGTGCCACCAAGAGCAAGTCCGGTGGCATCATGAACCTGGGCACCACGTCTTTGCCGAATCTGCCCAAGGACGCCACCGACCGAAACCGCACCTCGCCCTTTGCCTTCACCGGCAACAAGTTCGAGTTCCGCATGGTCGGTTCAATGCAGTCGATTGCCCAGGCTAACTTCAGCCTTAACACCATCGTCGCCGAGAGCCTCAACCAGTTCGCCGACAGGCTTGAAAAGGCCGACGACGTCCAGAAAGAGATCGGCGCCATCATCTTTGAGGTCATCAAGAAGCACAAGCGGGTCATCTTCAACGGCAACAACTATGCTGAGGAATGGGTCGTTGAGGCTGAGAAACGCGGCCTGCCCAACATCCGCACCACTGTCGATGCCATCGCGGTCCTCCGCGCCGAAAAGAACATCGCCCTGATGGAAAAACACGGCGTCTTTTCCCGCGTCGAAATGGAATCCCGCAGCGAAATCCAATATGAAATCTATATCAAGACTATCAACATCGAAGCCTTGACCATGGTTGAGATGTCCAAACGCCAGATCCTGCCCGCCGTTATCGGCTACAGAGCTGACCTGGCATCCTCCATCAGCAGTGTCGAAGCTATAGATGGTAACACCGATGTAGAGAAAGCCTTGTTCGGCCAGATCAGCGACTCCATGAAATCATTCAGCGCCAACCTGGCAAAACTTGAGAAGGCGATCAAAACCTCAGCCCATCTGCACGGCGATACAAAAGCCCAGGCCGTTGCCTATCGCGACCTTGTCTTCACGGCAATGGGCGAGTTGCGCCAGGATGCAGACATGCTGGAAACCGTTGTTGATGCCGATTACTGGCCGATGCCGAGCTACACTAAATTGTTATTCAATTTCTAAACTCGGTTATAATGAGGGGGCGACTCGTTGCGTGTCATGAGTCGCCCCCTTTCCCGTTTCCTAGTCGCAGAGAGTGAAGTCAAAGGATGGTTTATCCCCGTTTTCCCTACTGTTGACCATAATTGCGGATTGTTGCTTGAATCAAAACTCCAGCTATCAAAAAACAGGTATTTGTGTCAAAACAATTCGTTCACACGACATCTTGGGTTGGAATGCAGGATTTGAAATATTTTACTACTTAATACTGGGGTAACTGGCTAAATATTCCGTTTAAAACGGTAGCCGATATTCCGTACCGTCTCAACGTACACCTGGTCAAGCTCTTCAATCTTGGACCGTAGCCGCCGGATATGTACGTCCACCGTGCGGTCGCCGCCGAAATAGTCGTAACCCCAGACTTTATTGAGAAGTACTTCCCTGCTGAATACACGGCCGCGGTTGGAGGCCAGGAACTTGAGGAGTTCGTATTCGCGGAAGGTCAGTTCTACCGCCATGCCCCCCAAGGTAACCTCACAACGGTCGGTATCTATGATCAGTTCGCCGGCGGTAATAACTGCGCTGGTTGGAGCGGCGTTGGCTTTGACCGCCTGTCGCCGGATACGGATCAACAGCTCATCAACATCAAAAGGCTTAAGCACAAAATCATCGATAGTATCATCAACAAGGAGTTCACCCAGCCGGTGTCTGAATACCATGAGCATCAGATGCGGCCTTTTTTCATGCACGTCAGCCAGAATATCCGGCCATTCCCCATCGGTGGCCACATCCAGTACCACCAGACTGGGAGAGTATTGACTCAGCAGACGCCCGGGGTTATCTCCTGCCGGAGCCAGAACGCAATTATAGCCTTCCCGGGATAATCGGACTTTAATTTCCCGGGTTTTGTCCGTTTCTTCAGCCAGGATCAATATACTAAACAAAATTACCTGAATTCAATACGACTAAAATCAAACCTTAAATCCCGATACTTTAATTGCGTTAAATTTTTGTATTTTAAGTCTATTTTGAATCTGGTTTTTGATGCTTGATGTTGATTTAATAAGCATACATCCGGCCATAAGGGCGCAGGAACTTGGGATAGAGCTTCTTGAATGGTCGTTGCATGATCTGACCAACATCACCCCCAAAGTGGCCGCAATACTCGGTCACCAGACCACCCAGAACTTCACGGTCATGGTCATCAAGTTCAGCCACACCCACTTCTTTACCCAGTTGATAAGGTTCAAAGTCGCCGCTGATATATATAACACCAGCGTGGATGCCAGTACCAATAAAATTGGCCTTATGCTTCTCACCTTCCTTAAGACCGAGACCGAGCACCGCCAGAACGCCTCCGGCCATGTATTCACCCAGAAAATCCTGACCAGTATTACCGATAACCAGCACCGGCTTTTTATCCTCATATTCCTTCATATGAATACCGGCACGGTAGCCGACGTAGTCGCGGATAAATATCTTGCCGCCACGAGCAGCCATGCCGCAAATGTCACCAGCGTGACCGTGAATAATGATTTCGCCGGCGTTCATGGTATTGGCCATGCAGTCTTGGGCATTGCCGAATACCTCTATCCGAGAGCCATTCATGAAAGCCCCCAGGTCGTTACCCGGCGTGCCGGTGATTTTGAAGTTCATAGGACGGGACAAGTCGGTAGCGATATAGCGCTGGCCGCAAACATTTTCAAGCTCGATGCATTCCACGCCTTCGTCGGCCAATTGCCGCAGCCTTATGTTCAAGTCGCGGTAATAAATGCCGGCGGTGTCAATTTTAACAGTTTTGGGAGCCGTTGAAGTTTTAGTCATGCTACTCACCTGCCATCCTTACGCCCAGTATCTCCAATTCTTTCTCGTTAAGACCGATACCTCTGAGATGCAACCGGTTGCCGCGTAAGCTTTCAAGAGCATTAACGCCCAGGCCGCCAAGCATATCCTTAATCTCCAGCGCCCAGCCTCTAAGGAGGTTAGCGGCTCTCCGTGCCCCAATCTCCGGGTTCACTCGTTTGGTAAGTTTAAGATCAGAGGTACACAGACCCCAGGCGCATTTGCCGGTATGACACTGCTGACAGACGCGACAACCCAAAGCCACCAGCGCCGCAGTGCCGATATTGACCGCATCAGCACCCAGTGCGATAGCCTTGGCCACATCACCGGAGGAGCGGATGCCGCCCGAAATAACCAGCGATGCCTGGTTACGGATGCCTTCAGCGCGCAATCTGGTATCAACCGAAGCCAGCGCCAGTTCGATGGGAATACCAACATTGTCACGAATGACCTTGGGAGCGGCGCCGGTAGCCCCCCGGATGCCGTCCAGGACGATGATGTCGGCGCCGGCCCGGACCATACCGGAGGCAATAGCCGCCGAGTTATGCACCGCAGCAATCTTGACCGAAATCGGCACTTTATAGTTAGTGGCCTCTTTTAAGGCATAGATAAGCTGTGACAAGTCTTCGATAGAATAAATATCATGCTGCGGAGCTGGCGACAAAGCGTCAGTGCCTTGCGGGATCATCCGGGTCAGCGATACTTCCGCCGACACTTTTTCGCCGGGCAAATGACCACCGATACCTGGCTTGGCACCCTGACCAATCTTTATCTCGACAATGCGCCCGGATTTCAAATAATCAGAGTAAACCCCAAAGCGCCCACTGGCCACCTGAACGATGGTATTGTTGCCGTATTTAGCCAGGGACGGATGCAGGCCACCCTCTCCGGTGTTCCACATGGTGCCCATTTCAGTCGCCGCCCGCGCCAGCGACTGCTGAACATTGAGGCTGACGGCCCCATAGCTCATAGCCGAAAACATGACCGGCAAATCCAGCTTGACCTGAGGGGCAATTCTGGTGGTCAGATTACCGGTAAGCGGGTCAATTTCCACCCTGTCTGGTTTCCTGCCCAGATAGGTCACCATTTCCATCGGCTCTCTCAAAGGGTCAATAGACGGATTTGTTACCTGAGAGGCGTTAAGCACCAGGTGGTCCCAATAGATGCGGTGGGGTTTATCAGTGCCCATACCGGTAAGAAGCATGCCGCCCTGCTCGGCCTGCTTCTGAATATCCTCAATATATTCCGGACTCCAGCCGTAATTCTCCCGATATTCAAGCGGGTTGCGTTTGACGGTCAGAGCGCCGGTGGGACAGAACAAGACGCAACGGTGGCAACCGACACATTTGCCGTCACGGCAACGGATTTCGTCATCGTCAGCATCATAATAGTGACTGTCAAAACTGCACTGGTTGACGCAGACCTGACATTTAATGCACTTGTTTGGGTCTCGCTCAACCACAAATTTTGCGGGTACCAGTGTTCTCATAATTGGCTCCTTAGCGCCTGATGGCAATACCCCTTTGGGATAGATAATCCTTGGTTTGTTCGATGGTATATGTTCCATAATGAAAAATACTTGCCGCCAGCACCGCGTCGGCTTTGCCGATGGTAAGTGCGTCATATAAATGTTCCAACGTCCCAGCTCCGCCGGAGGCGATGAGCGGCACGGAAACTGAATCCGATATCGCCTGATTCAATTCATTATCGTAGCCCTGTTTATGACCATCACTGTCGATACTGGTCACCAGGAGTTCTCCCGCCCCCATCTCTGCCGCTTTCCTGGCCCAGGCAACGGCATCAAGACCGGATTCCTGGGTAGCTGAATGGGTGCGCACAATCCACTTGCCTTTACCGGCACGCTTGGCGTCGATAGCCACCACAATGCACTGGCTGCCAAACTTGATGGCGCCTTCAGTGATCAGTTCAGGACGGGCTACAGCTGAAGTATTGATAGCCACTTTATCAGCGCCGGACATAAGCATCTCTCTCATATCCTCGATGGTGCGGATACCACCGCCGACAGTCAGAGGCATGAAAACTTTACCGGAAAGCTCAGCAATGATGGAAGCCATCGTCTTCCGGCTTTCAACCGTCGCCGTGATATCCAGAAATGCCAATTCGTCGGCACCTTGCTGGTAATAAAACTGGGCCAGCATAACAGGGTCGCCGGCATCTCTGAGGTTAAGGAAGCTCTGGCCCTTGACCACTCGTCCACCGGTAACGTCCAGACACGGTATGATACGCCGCGTCAACATCTAGCTTACGCCTCCCGCCACTGCCTCTTTGTGACAGCCCAGCGGATGTTTCAGTGAACCTATGACCGGTTCACCGCCCATGGGGATCCAGGCGCGATCAAGGTCAGGGCAAATCAGCCGGATAGCGGCCTCCTCGCTGGAAAGATACAACATGCTGCCTTTCTCTCCGACGGTGAGCGGGCGCAGACGGATGCGATCGGTCAGACCTACCATCTCTCCCTCATGCGCAATGATTACGGTAAATGGGCCGTTCATCAGGAGGCTTCCGTAAACCTGGCGGAGCGCGGTTAGCAGTTCACGTTGTTCCGGTGGTCTTCGTTCTATCTCACTCCATAATGGCGGGGCAAATATTTCAGCGACAATCTCCATCGGCAAGTTATGCTTGCGCACCAGCAGGTCAACAGCGTAGGCAACCACTTCGGTATCTGTTTGAAGGGTACAATGATAGCCGAATTGTTCAAGGTAACGGCGGTTAATACCGTACGAGGAGATTTCGCCGTTATGTACCACCGTCCAATCCAGGATGTTGAAAGGGTGCGCTCCACCCCACCAGCCGCGGGTATTGGTAGGAAAGCGACCATGAGCCGTCCAAAGATAACCGTTATAATTTTCAAGGCAAAAGTATTCTGAAATCTCTTCCGGATAACCAACGCCCTTGAACGCCGCCATATTTTTACCGGAAGAAAAGACATAGGCATCATCAATCTTGGAATTAATATCCATCACTCTGGCGACAACATAGTCATCCTGTGACAGCTTGTCTTCTTGTTGGCACTTATCGGCATCCAAAAAATATCGCCATACTATTGGCGGGTCTTTGATAGTTGCTACCGGACGAGTAGGCACTTCTTCAGAGTGATGGACATTAAAATACTCGTTGAGGAAAGTCTCAGTAGCGGTCTTACCTTCTTTACTGTCATACATAATATGAAAAGCGTAATAATCCGGGTATTGAGGGTAAAGACCGTATACTCCGAAGCCGCCACCCAAGCCGTTGCCCCGGTCATGCATGTTCGCAATGGCCCGGGTAATGTCCCGGCCCGAAAAGCATTTGCCGGATGTATCCATCATGCCAAAAATAGAGCAGGCGTCGATAACCTTGCCGTCACCAAAAGTATTACTGACTTTAGCTAGATTTTTCATGTCTTCCTCTTAAGCCTCGCCGACCTTGACCCGGCCAGCAGTGGCACCGGTCAGACGTTCCTCAATGATTTCCTTGGGCAGGAGCGCCAGACCGAAGTCATCGGCCAACAATTTATTCTTAAATGCAGTTACCGGTATACGGTCACGCATCAATCCGAAATAAATACCCGCCTTGTCGATATTTCCAATAAAGATCAAACCGGTAAGCTTATCTTCTGAATTGATCACCAATTTACGGTAAGAGTCTTCACTCTCACTCTTCAAGACCTCGTAGCCTTCCGGTGATGGGGGCGATGCCATTCCGGCTGTCGCAATCTCCAGTCCGAAGTAGTTCAGTGAGTTCATAGCCGTACCACCTCTATAGTGGGTCGGTAATCCCGCCATATTGTACCCGGCCACCCTGCCGCCGATATAAGCGTTCGGCCACACCGGTGACAGCCGGCCAGCACCGTAAACATAATCGTAAGCTTCACTGGCATCACCGCAGGCATATATATCGGTTACGCTGGTCATCATATGATTATCAACCACTATGCCCCGGTTCACATTGATGCCGCTTGCCTGAGCCAGTTCAACTTTGGGGAAAACACCGACAGCAACAACAACCATATCGCATACCATTTCATGTCCGTCATCGAAGACCACGCCGGTTACCCGGTCTTCACCCAAAATCTTTGCCACCGTCCGCCCGGTCATAATGTTCACGCCGTACTTTTTGATGGCATATTCGGCTATTCGTCCTGCAGGCTCATCGAGGATGGTATTAAGGGGATAACTCTTCATTTCAACCACGGTCACTTTAATGCCCCGCTTGACCAGGGCTTCCGTGGCGCTGATACCTATCAAACCGCCACCAATGACCACCGCCCGTCTCACATCTGGCAGGTACTCTTCAACCTTTTTGGCATCAGCCAAGGTAATAAAGTTGAAAATACCAGCCTTTCCCATACCCTCCATCTTGGGAACAATGGGCTTGCCACCCGTTGCCAGTAACAGTTTTTCGTACTCGATTTCTGTACCGTCATCCAGCGTAACTTTTCGCGCGGTAACGTCCATCTTATAGGCCTTATGACCCAGTTTCAGATCAATACAGTTCTTATCATAGAAATCAGCCCGGCGAATCCGCATGGCATCCGGGGTGTACTCTCCTGATACATATTTAGAAATAAGCGGCCGCGAATAAGCGGCATAGGGCTCTTCACCTACGATGGTAATCACCCCGCGGGAGTCTATTTCACGAATGGCCTCCGCCGCGCCGATGCCGCCGGCCGAGTTGCCGATAACAAGATACTTGGTCTTCATTCTTTTCCCCCAAGCGCCATTTTTAAAAAATTGCCGTACATTCTAAGACCTGCCGCGCCGCTTTTTTCAGGATGGAATTGAGTCGCCACCATCCGGCCGGATGCCACAGCACAGGCAAACTTAAGGCCATAATCTGTCTCACCGATGACCGATGCCCGGTCGTCCGGTTCAGCATAGTAACTGTGAACAAAATAGAAATAACTGCCGTCCTCAATACCTTCAAACAGCGGGTGCTTTTGGGTTTGCGTCACATTATTCCAACCCATATGCGGCACTTTGAGCCCGGAATGGAGTCTTTTGACCTTTCCCGGTAACAAACCGAGACATTGGCATCCTCCACCCTCTTCTGTCTCCTCAAATAACACCTGTAACCCGACGCAGACAGCAAAAAGAGGTGAGTCCCGGGCGATTATCTCTTTCAAAGCCTGACTCAAGCCGCGCGAGGTGAGGGAACTTACAGTATTGGCAGCCGCTCCTACTCCCGGCAGAATGACCGCGTCAGCCGACAGCACATCATCGGGATCGCTAGTCACGCATGATTCGTAACCCAGTAACGAAATGGCGTTTGATACCGAGCGCAAATTACCTGCCCCATAATCAATAATGGCGATCATAGGTTTACTTCTTGGCAACCGCCACAGGAGTGTCATCGGTGATTAGAACGATAGCTTCATTAGGGCAATTGGCAACACAGGCTGGAATTTCTAAACCCGGGCACAAATCGCATTTTTTCACCACCTTGGTCAGCGTGTCTTTAACCAAAGCGCTGTTTGGGCAGGAAACAACACAAGTCCAACAACCTATGCACTTATCCGGATCTGAAGTTACCACGCCGGTTACAGGGTCTTTGCTCATAGCACCGGTCAGACATGAATAAACACACCAAGGTTCATCACAATGACGGCACGGTACTGAAAAACTGGTATCGTTCTGCCGCTCCACTTTTAACCTCGGTATAGCCTTAGGAGATTCCTTACGGTGGGCTTTAATAATATCTTTTGAATCTGAGTGCTGGGTAGCGCAATAAACGCGGCAAAGACCGCAACCGATACATATGTCTTTTTGGATATGAATCTTTTTCATAAACCACCTACCTTGTCAATAATACGGCAGTACGTTACCATATGAGGCAAGCTCTGAAATTACAATACGATTATAGCCATTTTACGGTTTTATTTCAAACTTATTACCGACACAACACGGCAACACTTTCGTTCCACACGATTAGAATCGTGTAACATGTAATATACGGCATATTATTGCCAACATTGCCGTATTTAGATTTTAAACCTATCGGTATTAATCAACGAAACGGCAAATCTTTTATCTAATTAACCATTCGTTGTTAATAAGGTATATGAACATTCACTAAATTGGGGCCATGAATGATCCACCTGAAAACCCTCGTACTAATATATTAACGCCGATACCGACTAAAACCAGGCCGCCAACCAGTTCTGCCCGCTTGCCGATAACATTACCCAGTCGCCTGCCGGTTGCAAATCCAGCCAGTGTTGCAAATAAAGCGATGACGCCCACTAAAACCGCAGCAGGTATGATAGATACTTGTATGAATGCAAAAGTCAGTCCAACCGCCAGTGAATCTATGCTGGTAGCCACGGACAAACCCAGGAGTGCCTTCCCCCGGCTAATATCCAGCACTTCCTCTTTTCCTTTTTCAAACGATTCTATAATCATCCGTCCGCCTATAAAGACCAGCAGGAAAAAGGCAACCCAATGATCGAAGCTCTCGATCAGGCTAGCTACGGTACTGCCAGCCAGGTAGCCGACCAGCAGCATGGCGAATTGGAAAAAACCAAAATATGCGGCCACCTTAAACTGGCGGGCACGGTCAAGCGAAGCGCCCATGCTGATACTGCCGCAGATAGATACCGCAAAGCAATCAGCCGATAGGCTTAACGCGATTAAAAGTATCGTTATGAATTCCATGTGTAACGGCAAGTCTAGCAGATTGTAACCTGATGTCTCAAACGGGTTTTTTAAGCGTCTATATTATGTTGGATTGTACATTCCAAAAGTGCGAACAAGGAAACAATAACCAAATAACATCGCTACCTATAAAAATAGGGAATCCTCAACCTTAAAGTGAAGCATCGTTGGCAGGAGGTGGTATAACAACTGCTGCCTTGGTCTTACGGTGACGCCTTTTCCACCCCAGCACTTCCAAAAAACTGCCGACCGCTATCTCCCGATGAGTATCATGACGTAATGTCATCTCAGAGTTTATCTTATATTTGACGCGACGGCCTTCTTTCTTTTTTGAGATATAACCGTCCCGCTCCAGGTCGGCAATGATCTTCCGCACAGCTCGTTCAGTGATACCGATTGTTTGACTTATATCCCGGGCAATTACCCTATTATGTTGAGCCATTATGCTCAAGACTAAAGCGTGATTGGTTAAAAAAGCCCACTCAGCCAATTTCGTCTCTCCTATAAACAAATTCCATAATAACCATATCGCCCTTGAACAGGCCGATAATACATGATATACTATTCATGTTTTATTAGCCATGTTTTCATTTTACCGAATATTTAATTTTAGAGGGGTATAAGGCAGTAGAAAAAGCCTCGCGCACTAACTCTGTGGCCCGCAGCACCGGGTTTTAGCACTACCGCTATACTGCCCCAACCACTGACCAAAACGCCTGAGTTAAAGCATGGTTCTTTTACATTTGTTGTAAAGGACTGCTCATCTTTCCCGCCGATATTCATATGACGTCTAAATTGCATGTATTCCTCATGGCCATCACTTGCGTCCCCTTTGCTGTGATGCTTAATCCCTTGGTTAGTCGCTACCAGCTTAAAAGAACCCCAACACAAAAGCTTGTATCGCCTCACTGTGGCCCTCTCCAAACGAGTCCAGGCTAGAATGAAAACTTTCGCCGCCGATCCTAAAGTTAATAAAAGTCTCCGATTCTCGATATTCGATGGCGCGGCTTATAACGCCATGCTGGGATTCACCCAGGACTTCATTACCCCCTTCGCCCTGGCGCTCAAGGCATCTACCGGCCAGATCGGTCTGTTAGCCAGTCTGCCTAATCTGGCCTTGGCCATATCACAACTTGGTTCACCGTTCGTATCTGAGCGACTGAAGACTCGCAAGATGTTCATCCTGCCGGTGGTATTGGTACAGGCATTTTTATGGTTGCCAATATTGCTGCTGCCTCAAATATTCGACGGCGCAGGGGTATGGTGGCTTATCGTCCTTTTCACCGCTGGCAGTGTATTCGGCGCTCTCGGTAATCCTGCCTGGGGCAGTATGATGGCCGATCTTGTGCCAGCCGGCATGCGCGGCCGTTATTTCGGGACCCGTAATAAGATCGGCGGCATGGCTCTTTTAGGCGGATTCCTTGTCGGCGGACTGGTGCTGGAGCTGTCAGGGCAACAGGTCATGATTGGATTTTCCGTATTATTAGGCGGTGCAATGTTGTTCCGGCTGGCATCAGCATATTTCCTAACTCGCATGTATGAACCTCCTTCACACCGATGCCCTGATAAATTCAACCCATTCAAAGAGTTGAAAAAACTGCCTGTCAGCGGCGGCGGCCGTCTCAGTTTATATGTAGCGGCAATGATGATGGCAACACATATTGCGGCACCCTTTTTTACCGTTTACATGTTAAAAGACCTAGGCTTCAGTTATGGCGCTTTCGTCATTGTCACTGCCTCTGCCACTATTTTCAATTTTCTATTTATGGGCTTCTGGGGCCGACTGGCTGATAAACACGGCCAATTAAAAGTTGTTCGCATGACCTCATATATTATTCCGCTCGTTCCTGTGCTTTGGCTGGGAGGACACAGTTTACCCTATTTAATTGCCATCCAAGCCGTTTCCGGCATCGCCTGGAGTGGCTTCAACCTGGCAAGCACCAATCTGCTGTATGAATCTGCCTCTCCTGAACGCCGGACGCGCGTCATCGCTCTTTTTAATGCACTGTCCGGATTGGCCATTTGTGCCGGGGCTCTCTTAGGCGGTCTCTTAGCCACACGGCTGCCGGAGATAGCAGGGTATAGCTTCCTGACGCTTTTTCTTCTATCCGGACTGTTGCGGGGAAGCGTGGTAATTACCTTATTACCTCGGATCATATCGGCTGGTCACAATCGGATGTTAATTGAAGAGCATAAAGGGTCGTTGACCGCTGTTGCTCGTCCGGTAATAGCTTGGGTTATTTCTTTACTTATGTCTGCCGGTAATTGGATTGCATTAATACTCCAAAAACGGATGGTAAAATTTCAATCCCCACAGCCAGAACAAAAACGTTTGATAGAGCCTTATCCACCGTGGCCATTATAAAATATTTTTTCACCGAAGCTGGCTCAAAGCTAATCCGCTATTGACGCCACAGCCAGTTTTGCTACAATTAAAGCAGTAATTTTTAGGAGCTAATAAAATGCACAAAGAAACCCTCAACAATGGAGACGAAGCCGACCCCCCCTCCCCCTGTGCTGAACCCGACGAGCCCCCCCTTTCCCTGTCACAGTTTAACCGGAGAAAATTTTACGCTAACGTCAGTGACAATGAATGGAATGATTGGCGCTGGCACTTCCGGAACCGCATCACCTCCATAGAAGAGTTATCCCGTTTTCTGCCGCTTTCAGTAAAAGACCGTACCCGTCTTAAATTGGTTTCCTCACGTTACCCTCTTTCAATTACCCCATACTATCTTTGCCAGATGGATAGCAACAATCCCGCCGATCCTATCAGACAACAGGCAGTACCGTGTGTCCTGGAAATAGCTCCCGGTAATGGCCGGGAAGATCCTCTTGAAGAAGGCCACCATTCTGTCGTGCCCGGCCTGGTTCATCGCTACCCTGACCGGGTCTTAATGGTGCTTACCGATATTTGCCCTATGCTCTGCCGCCATTGCACTCGCAAACGTGAATGGCGTAACGGCGGATGGGTTCATACTCCGGACGAAGTGGAACGCATGCTGGATTATATCCGCAAGAATCCCCAGATCCGGGACGTCATAATTTCCGGCGGCGATCCTCTGACCCTTTCGACGCGCCGGTTAGAAACAGTTTTAGCCGCGCTGCGCACCATTGAACACGTGGAGATCATCCGCATCGGCACCCGCTTCCCGGTAGTGCTGCCGCAGCGAATTGACAATGAACTCTGCTCCATGTTGTCCAAATACGGACCTATCTGGTTGAATACCCATTTCAACCACCCCAATGAGATAACCCCGGAAGCCGCCGCCGCCTGCGACCGTCTGCTTCGTGCTGGCGTCCAGGTCAACAACCAAAGCGTCTTGCTGAGGGGCATCAATGACACTGTGAACACCCAGTTAAAACTGTGCCATGGACTCCTCAAGGCCAAGGTCCGTCCCTACTATCTCTTTCAATGCGACCAGGTACAGGGTACCGAGCACCTGTGGACGCCGGTGGAAGTCGGCTTGCGTATAATAGAAGGCATGCGCGGACATACCTCCGGTCTGGCCATTCCCAACTATGTTATTGACTTACCTGATGGTCGAGGCAAAATTCCACTGGCCCCCAATTACGTATTGAGCCATAATGAACAAGAGTTGGTCGTCAGAAATTATGAGGGTCATATCAGTCATTTCGCTAACCCGACCCGTTCAATCCCGGCCCGCAGATCCAAGACAGGCTCGACACCGCCGCAACTCAAACCAGACTTGAAATCAATTGAGGTAAAAAATGAAGATAGGGCTGGCGTACGACCTTAAACAAGAGGTGAGCGCCACGGCCGCCGCCCCTGATGATGCCTTAGAAGAATACGATTCCACAGAAACAATAAACCTCCTGGCCGCCGCCATTGAGAATGCCGGACATCAAACGGTCCGGCTTGGCGGTGGACGGCAGTTTCTGAATAACATCTTGGAAACAAGTGTTGATTTCGTCTTTAATATCTCTGAAGGCCGGGGCAATTATCGCGGCCGGGAGGCCCAGGTACCTGCGGTACTGGAGATGCTGGGCATTCCCTATTCCGGCGCTGATCCTCAAACGCTGTCAATAGCCTTAGACAAGCCACTAACTAAACAACTGCTTCGGTCTGCGGGGATAACCACTCCCAAATGGCATGTTTTCAGGTCAGCTGATGATTTAAAAGACTTGGATTGGGCCGGATTCCGTTTCCCTGCTTTTATTAAGCCGGCTTTTGAAGGCTCAAGCAAAGGCATTCGGTTGACTTCAATGGCCAATTCCCCAAATGAAGTGGCGGAACGGGTGAACGCCCTCCTTAACAGCTATGGACAGACGGTAATGGCTGAAGAGTTCATTGATGGTGATGAGGTTACCTGCGGCATCATCGGTAATTTTGCGGCAGACGGGACAGAACCGCTGGTACTGCCGATGCGGATTGTGCCGCGGCAAAAAACCGGGCACTTCATATATTCTCTGGAAATAAAACGGGACTACAAGCAATTGGTTGATTATGAGTATCCTGCTCGTCTGTCCCCGAGTATTATCTCACACATCAAAGCCCAGGCGCTTACCGTATTCACTACGCTGGGGTGCCGTGATTTCAGTCGCATTGATTTTCGTATTGCAACCGATGGCACGCCGTATTTTCTGGAGATCAATCCCTTGCCAGGATTATCTGTGGACAGTGACCTCTATATACTGATAACTCAAATGGGTTGGAGTCATGACAAACTTATCCGGACTATTTTCAGCAGTGCCCTGGCAAGGTACCCCCAACTATGCAGATAGCCTTAATCTATAATCAGCCCATGCCCTCAAGTTATGACATGCTGGGTGAATCCGAGGCGGAAAACGGCGTGCTTGACGCCGTCAAAGCAGTGCGGCGGGCAATTAGAGCGCTTGGTTATGATTATGTTGAGTTACCGCTGAATTTACCAATAGAGAGTGTTTATGAAACACTCAGCAAGCTTCGCGTTAATATTGTCTTTAACTTATTCGAAGGATTCGCCGGCATGCCGGCTACCGAAGCCGTGATAGCTGGCTTTGTGGAAAAATTAGGACTACCTTTTACTGGTTCATCATCACAAACTCTTACTTTGGCTCTGGACAAAGCTGCAGCCAATCAACGTCTGCGCTCCAATGGCGTCCGTACCGCCAATCAGCAACTCTTGACCGCGCGTGACCTTGACCGCTTCCACCTGGGCTTTCCCTGCATCGTCAAACCTCGCGCCGATGATGCTTCCCACAGTCTGTCAGAAAAAAGCGTCGTTTTCGATATGGATGCTCTGTCACGTGAAGTTGATGCCATGGTGAATCGCTACGACGGCACAGCCGCGCTGGTTGAAGAATTCCTGGAGGGGCGGGAATTCAATGCCACCGTCTGGGGTGTTGATTCACCGGTAGTGTTGCCGCTTTCAGAGATTATTTATACATTGCCTGAAGGATTACCCAAAATCCTCACTTTTGCCGCCAAATGGGAGCCAAAAAGCATGTATTTCGCACATACTGCGGTGCAGTGCCCGGCAAATGTGACTCCGGATTTGCGGGCGGCGATCCAATCAACCGCTTTAATGGCCTTTAAGGCTATTGGTTGTCAAGGTTATGGGCGGGTGGATATGAGGCTCAACAAGGATGGGCATCCAGTGGTCATGGAGGTGAATGCCAACCCTGATATAGCTCCCGGCACAGGGGTTGCCCGTCAGGTTAAGGCTGCCCGGCTTAGTTATAAGGCTATGGTGTCCAAAATCATTGATTTCGGTTTGGTCAAATAAATGAGCGTTATTTATCGGCCGCTGGAGCTCAATGATAAACCTGCCTTAATGGAGCTATTATGCCGTATCCCGGAATTCGCGCCGGATGAACTGCCGGTAGCCGAAGAGGTGCTGGATGCCTGTGTATTGAATCCATTAACCTCCGGGTATTACACCATAGTTGCTGAGGCAGATGGTCGTGTCATCGGTTATGTATGCTTTGGCAATACGCCGCTCTGTAAAGGTAATTGGGAAATATACTGGATAGCTGTAGAGCCGTCGTCCCAAGGTCAGGGTACCGGACGGAAACTAATGGACCTTGCTGAGAAAGCCATACAAAAGCATGGCGGCTGGCAGGTGATGCTTGAGACCTCTTCGACGCCTCAATATGATAAAACCCGCCGATTCTACCAAAGATGCGGTTATTCAGAAATAGCGCGTGTCCCGGATTTTTATGACCGGGGTGATGATCTGGTGATCTTTTTTAAAAAGAACAATCAAGACTCACCTGACCGGCAATAAAAGACCCTATGCCGGTCAGGTAAAAGGTCGCATTCGCGGCATAGACAGCCTTCATCGTTGTCAGTGTTATGACAAGTCAAAGGTGATTGTTGCCGCAAACAGTAGAGCGCTGGTGCTTTGGCAGGTATTTCATTGTCAAAGATACTTGCCAGTACTTCCTTAAGCTGACTGCTATTGCACTTTTCGACAGGGCTCAAAGGACAATCAGCACAACGGCACAGCAATATTTCAGAATTCGCTTTGATTGACGCTGTTTTATCCGTCAATAATAGTTCCCCCAAATAATGTCAATATAACTCTCATATTGTATAATGGAACCAGACATGAACGAAAGCGATGCTGGTTTACCAGGTATCCACAAGAAACTCGTGCCTGATCCTAGAACGGTCTCCTCAAGTAAAGCCACAGAACAACACCTCCTCTTTGAAAATGAAGAGGTGTTCCGCACCATTTTTCATAATGCCAACGATGCTATTTTTCTTTGGGAAGTGCATCTGGGCAAGCCATCAATCCTTCTTGAGGCTAATGGTGTGGCCGCGCGCAGTCTAGGTTATAACATCCATGAAATGCCTGGATTGAAGTTTTCGGATATCTCAACCGGTATACCCGAAGATATCAATTCTGCCGCACCTCAGTTGACGACAGACTACCGCGGCACTTTTGAAGCCACCCATCGAGCTCGTGATGGCAGAAATTTCCCGGTAGAAGTAAGTTCCCATGTTTTCCAACTCGGGGAAAAATTGGTAGCCCTTTCAATCTCACGTGATATTTCCATCAGGAAAAAGGCGGAACAAACACTTACCGGTTTATATAACCGTGAAAAGGAATTACGTCAGGCATTAGAAACAGAGATCGGCAAGCGTATCGACTTTACCCGGTCACTGGTACACGAGCTTAAAACCCCCTTAACCCCCCTTATTGCCTCCGGGGAAGCCCTGTTGGAAATATTGGAAGGTGAAGTCGAACTCCGTTTGGCAGGCAATATATATCGCGGCGCCTTGAATTTAGAACGGCGCATCAATGATTTACTGGATTTTGCCCGCGGCGAGATGGGTGTCCTGAAGGTTTCCCGCCAGCAACTCCAGGTTACGCCTCTACTCCTGGATCTGGCAGCCGAGATATCACCGCAATTTGATCGCAAGCATCAATCACTGGAGCTCGTCCTTGCCGATAGAATACCCCCGGTTATGGCTGATGAAGACCGTCTGCGCCAGATTTTACTGAACTTGCTTACCAATGCAGCTAAATTCACCCCCCGTGGCGGCCAGATTACACTTGCAGCCCAGGTTAGTGGTAAAATGTTACGACTGAGTGTTTCTGATACCGGAAGGGGCATCAGCGCCGCGGAACAGGTTAATATTTTTCAGCCCTATTATAGAGTCGAGAGGGACGCGGATCCCAATGATGGTATGGGTATTGGGTTAGCATTATGTAAAATGCTTGTAACCTTACAAGGTGGCGAGATTTGGTTCAATAGTGAAAAAGGCCAGGGCAGTATATTTTATTTTACCCTGCCGCTGGCTAATAAGATGGAGAACGTAAAGTGAATAAACCGGAGATGACCGTAGTACTCATTGAAGATGATGACGAAATCATAGAGGCCGTTACTCTGACCTTTAAAATCAGGTGGTCGCAGGCAACCTTTCTTTCAAGCTCCTCCGGGGAAGAGGGCATTGCCCTGGTGGAAAAACACAATCCAGACCTGGTCATCCTTGATCTGGGGTTGCCGGATACCAGTGGTTTCAACGTTTTAAAAGAAATCCGCCGCTTCAGCCATGTGCCGGTAATTATCCTCACCGCCCGAGGAGACGAGGCAGATATTGTCCGCGGTTTGGAACTCGGCGCTGATGAATATATCGTCAAACCCTTCCGCCAGATGGAACTTCTGGCCAGAGTTAAGGCCATTCTCCGCCGCCATGAAACATCCAGCGATGAATTGCCGCTCACTGTGGGCGGCATGAGTATCGGCCCTTCGATCCGTGACCTGACACTGAAAGGTCATAAAATTAACCTGACCCGGACTGAAGGCATTGTATTGAGCCAGTTGATGCGCAATGTCGGCCATCCGGTGAGTCACGCCGCCCTTGCCCGCGCCCTGTGGGGTGAAGAATACCCCGGTGCCGCCGAGAGCCTTAAGGTATATGTCCGTCACCTGAGAGAAAAGATCGAGGAAAATCCATCCGATCCCAAACTGTTGTTAACCCGCATTGGAGCCGGATACCAATTAGCCAAACCGGAATAACCAAATATCTTCCTGGCACCGAAGCGTGATTCACCCCACTTACGGGTGTTTGTCATTAGAGAATATTGGACTAAGTTTATGGCTAAACTAAAAGTTGCTTTGCTTCATATTGACCCGCGACCGGGCGAACTCAGTGCTAACCGTGCCTTGATCGAGCGAAACGTGCGCCTTGCCGCCTCTGCGGGCGCTAAATTCGTTATTACCCCGGAACTCGCTGAAAGTGGTTATCACTTTGCCGACTATATCGGTACCAATTGGCTTGGCCCTGAATCAGATCTTTGGCTCAAACACATGACCGGTCTTGCTGGACAACTCGGAATAACAATCCTGCTTGCAACCGCGGAGCATGACGATGATGACCATACCCTGTATAACTCTGTCTTCGTCCTGTCACCTGAAGGCAAGGTCGCCGGGACACATCGCAAGATCAATATTCACCGGGCCCATTGCACCGAGTCATGGGCAGACACAGGTAAGTCACTGGAAGTTATCGAACTCCAGGGGTTAAAACTTGGTATACTCATTTGCGCCGATGCCTGGAACCCTGACCTGGCAGCTGGCCTGGCGGCAAAAGGAGCCGACATTATCGTGTCGGTTGCCAACTGGGGCGAAACTCCATGTCCCCCCGAGAGCTGCTGGGAAAAACGCAGTCAGGAGACCGGTGTCCCTGTTTGGGTATGTAACCGGACAGGTGTTGAGCATGCCCTTAGCTTTGAGGATGCTTCAAGCCTGGTCGCTGTAGATGGTAAGCGGCTGATAGGTTACTCAGGACCCGGAGCAGCCATCCTGCTATTCGATTGGGATATCGATAAAAAAGCACCACTTCAAACTGAATTTGAAGTGGTGCTGATTTCCTGACCGTTAGATCAATACTCTTAGGTGACTATCGGCAAACCCGCCGCCTCCCAGGCCACGATACCGCCGTCCACATCATAAACCTCTTTGAATCCCAGGTCTTTCATGATACTTACTGCCTGGCCGGATCGGTTACTGGTACGGCAATACACCAGGTAACGTTTGCTCTTATCCAACTTATCCACTTCTGTCCTGAAGTTAGAGGCATTAAAATCTATCAGTATCGATCCCTCAATATGCCCTGAGGCAAATTCACTGGGGGTTCGCACATCCAGTATGAAAAAGGCAGCTTTGTCACTATTATCCTGAATAAGATTGTACGCCTCTGTAACGGTGACTTCTTCGATAATCTGCCCAGTTGACGTCGTCGTGCTAGAATTATTAGCACAACCCATCACCCAAAGGGCCATAAAAATCGCCAATATCATAATCGTTGTCTTTTGCAATCTTGTTTTCTCCTTCAATTCAAACCGGGATATTATACCGGAAGCAGCGGCCGAACTACTTATCACTGATTGGTGACATGCGGAAGTTTTTCGCCAAAATCAGTGATGATAAAAAAGAGCGGCGGTAGAATCCGCCGCTCTTTTTTCCCGAAATAACCTACTTTATATCTGGTTTCGTCCCTGACGATTTGTAGTGATGTGCGCTGTCAGTAAGCTCGGCAAAGGCCGCCTTTGCCTCATCAACAGAAGCGCCGTCATCTAAAGTGGACGTATCGCCGATAGTAGCCCCGGTGGCCACAGCTTTGAGCAGACGCCGCATGATCTTGCCGCTGCGTGTTTTGGGCAGCAGATTAACAAAGAATATCTCTTCAGGCGTTGCCAGAGTGCCGATAGTTGCCCTTAAGTGACGGGTAAGTTCATTCTTGATATCAATTGAAGGCGGAGTTCCCTTGCGCAAGGTCACAAAGAGGATAATGGCTTCTCCTTTGACCTCATCGGGACGGGATGTCGCCGCCGCTTCCGCCACTGCCGCATGTCCGACGATAGCGCTTTCCAATTCAGCCGTCGAGATACGGTGGCCCGCCACTTTGATAACCTCATCAGCGCGGCCCAAGAGCCACAGGAAGTTATCCTGGTCTTTCATACAATAGTCGCCCGGCAGATAGTAACCGGGGAACCGTGACCAATAAGTGCTCTGGTAGAGTTCGGGATTGCGATAAATATCCAGCAACATTCCAGGCCACGGTTTCTTAATTACGATGAAGCCTGTTTCACCGTTCGGCAATTCTTTACCGTCAGCATCCAGCACTGCCGGCACCACGCCGGGCATCGGCTTGGTCGCCGAACCGGGCTTCAACGGGTGGGTTTGAATCCCGGGAGTCGGCGAGATCATGAAACCACCGGTCTCCGTCTGCCAC
This sequence comes from Dehalogenimonas sp. WBC-2, assembly GCA_001005265.1. Taxonomy (NCBI): domain Bacteria; kingdom Bacillati; phylum Chloroflexota; class Dehalococcoidia; order Dehalococcoidales; family Dehalococcoidaceae; genus Dehalogenimonas; species Dehalogenimonas sp. WBC-2. Next base: position 633,409 of record CP011392.1, on the reverse strand, counting down.
CAGGTATCTGAAATGGCAATCCGCTCATGGCCGATATTCCGGTAATACCACAGCCAGGCTTCCGGATTGATCGGCTCGCCGACCGAACCCAGTATCCGCAGACTGGACAGGTCGTGTTTTGCCGGCCATTCTTCTCCGTGACGCATGAACATGCGGATGGCGGTGGGCGAGGTATAAAGAATAGTGACACCGTACTTGGCGATGATGGCCCACCAGCGGTCGAGAGTCGGATAATCCGGGGCGCCTTCGTACATCACGGATGTCAGACCAAGTTCCATAGGCGCAAAGACAACATAGCTATGGCCGGTGATCCAACCGATATCGGCGGTACACCACCACACCGTTTCCTTGTCGGTATCGAACGCCCATTGCATCGTCTTGGCGACCCACAGCGAATAGCCGCCGGTGCCATGAAGGATACCCTTCGGTTTGCCGGTGCTGCCGGAAGTGTACAGGATAAACAACGGATCATTGGAATCCATTTCCTCAGGGGCGACGTATTCGTCGCTGTCTGCCAGAATGTCAGACAACCAGACATCACGTTCCGGATCCATTTCGACGTTGTGGCCGGTGTGTTTAACAACTATTATCTTCTCTACACACTTGCAGAGATTCGCCGCCTCGACAGCGTTGTCCTTTAGCGGAAGGATCTTACCGCGGCGGTGCATTCCCGAGGCGGTAACGATAATCTTGGCATCGGTATCCTCAACCCGGTCGGCCAGCGCTTTTCCGGAAAACGCTGAGAAAATAACGGTGAACGGTGCGCCGATGCGGGCACAGGCCAGCATGAACACCGGCAGCGCCGGGATCATAGGCAGATAGATCGCCACCTTGTCGCCCCGGCCTATACCCTGCCTCTTTAGAGCCCCGGCAACATTATTAACCTGGCGGTACATTTCAGCGTAAGTGAGCACCTGGGTGTCACCCAGTTCGCCTTCCCAGTAGAAGGCAACTTTATTCTTGGTGTCAGTTTTCATGTGCCGGTCAAGACACTGGTAGGACAAATTCAGTTTACCACCGACGAACCAGCGCGCATATGGTACTTTCCAATCGAGGACTTTATCCCATGGCTTGAACCAGTCAAGGTCCTGAGCCTGTTCCGCCCAAAAGCCTTCAGGGTCCTCCTCGGCGCGGCGGCAAAGATCATCGTATTTGCCCGATGGGGTGTAGTAACTTCCGGTGGGTAAGTGGGCTACTCGAGAATCTGCTTGAGTCATTTTTCTTCCTCCCTCTTAATTACTTAAAATCGTACCGGGCCATATCTGAGAGTCGATTAATATCATGCTTGAAGGGATAAAAACACCGTCGGCCAGCGCCGAGGTGGAAATCCGGCTACATTCTGAGACCAGGCAGTTATCGGCCAGTATCGAGTTATCGATTGATGAATTATTACCGACTTTAACTCCGTTCCAGAAGACCGCATTGCCGATGAAGGAATTATCGCTGATGGTACAGTTGTCGCCGAATATAGCCGGGCCCGCAATTGTAACGCCAGCCCCGATGCGGCAATTGTTGCCCACCACAACCCGTCCCTCCAATTTAGCGGATGAGTCGACAACGGTACCCTCGCCCGTCTGCACACCAGAACTAAGTGCCGGGCAAGGGCAACGTCCGGTCAGCATGTCCATATTGAGTTGGCAATATTTATCCCGGTTTCCCATATCTATCCAGTAGGATTCACGGTCATTGTAAGCATAGAATGGCCTGTGATTTTTAAGTAATGACTGAAAGGTTTCCCGTTCGATGCTGGTGACCGTATCGTGTTGGATGTATCCCAGGACTTCGGGCTCCAGGATGTAGCATCCGGCGTTGATCATATCGGTAGTCATTTCGTCCGGTTTAGGCTTTTCGATAAAACGCTTGATACGTCCGTCGCTTTCAGTCTCCACCAGACCGAAAGCTGACGGATTTTCCACCGGGGTTAATGCGATGGTAGCCACAGCCCCTTTTCCCCGGTGAGCCTTCAACATTTCGGTGAGGTTTATGGTCGAGAATACATCTCCGTTCAGCGCAAAGAAGGTGTCGTTCAAATACTGTTCGCAATTTTTTATACCGCCGGCAGTACCCAGCGGACGGCTTTCATCGATATATCTGATGGTAATCCCTAACTTGGAACCGTCGCCGAAATAACTTTCCATCTGCTTTGCCAGGTGTCCCCGGGTAAGGATTATTTCATCAACGCCGTGTTTACGCAGATGGTCAATGACATGCGCCATGAATGGCCTGTTTAACACAGGCATCATCGCCTTTGGGGTATTGATGGTGAGAGGCCTCAACCGGGTACCGAGGCCACCAACAAGAATCAGAGCTTTCATAAAAACACCGGCACTCACCTTCTATGTCGGTTGATTATGGGGTCCAGGTTGAATTTTGAGGCAGTATATCTATCTTATAGGAACTAGTACTCTTAAATCAAGCCCGGCGACTGAAATGCCAGTCAATATTGTTTTTTACCTATTACTAGACTATATACCCTTTTGAGTACTATTATTCATTTGTTTCAGCAGTCTGCATGCCGCCGATGCGGCGCTGGCACGATGGCTCAGACAATTTTTTTCTTCCGGCGTAAGCTCAGCCATGGTTTTGCCTAACTCAGGTAAATAAAACACCGGGTCATAGCCAAACCCATACCGGCCTTTTGCTTCGGAAGCGATAGTACCCTCAACCTTGCCTTCTGTCCAAAGCGTCCCTCCGCTCTGACTGACGATAGCGATAACGCAGCGAAAGCGGGCGGAACGTCCGTCTTCGGGCACATCTGTCAGATTGTGAAGTAACAGGTCAATATTATCCGTGTCGCTGGATTTATCACCGGCGTAGCGGGCAGAATATATCCCCGGCGCCCCGCCCAGAGCGTCAACTTCCAATCCGGAATCGTCAGCCAGCGTTAATAACCCCGACACAGCGGCAAAGGCTTTGGCTTTCAACACGGCATTCTCAACAAAGGATTTTCCGATTTCCGGCACTTCAATTGATATACCTTTATCGGCAGGAGTGACCAATCTATAACCGCAATCCCTTAACAGTGTGTGGTATTCCCGCACTTTCCCCTTATTATTGGTCGCCAATAATAATTCAGGCATCACTCATCCATGGAGCTGGTGTCGAGAATCGGAAATAAAGAGGGAATCTGCGATCGCATCTGTTTTAACTCCAAATAAAAATCCGATACCCCTCTCCACGTCCAACGCAAAGCAGGGGTATCGGATTCAGTGTTTAAGCTATATCGGCATGAATCGTTTTTCGAGTTTTCGGGAAACCTGCGGCATGGTGGTATATTCCATTTCATCCAGCGGCAGCCGGTGCGGTTCAAAAGGCCCGTGCTCCCGCATGATGTAAGCCATATCATTTGCCATTTCACGGGCTTTGTCGTATGAGCGGTCGGCAAAGAAGTCCCGCGGGCCCACCAGCCGTCCGTTTGCCAGCTGGAATCCCTGAGCGATAACCCGTGGCGGTCCGTCAAAGCGGGTCGGCAGACTGTCGGCAACACTTACCGGCATCAATGGTCCATAATGGGAACCGCGCATCCAGCCTTCAACAAAGTAGGGTTTGGCAAACGGTTCAAGAACCTCGCCGACGGCGGGGAAAGCACCCTGACAGCGGACGATACACACCGGATCATCTTTGCCGACATAGCGCCCGGCGATGAGAGCCAGTTTCTGGGTGGATGAGGAGGCGGCTATCTCTCCGCTCTTGGTATAGACCGCCTTGACCGGATAGCGGTTGGCGGCGCCGATGAAAACCAGCAGATCATAAATTTCTTCCGGGGTGGAGAACATGATTTTCTTGCTTTCTTTAACATCATGGACTTCAAACTGGAAACCCATATGCATATTCTCGGCAATCACCAGGCCAATAGTGTTGAATGGGTCAGCAAACATTTTATAGAGAGGCATATTCCAGGCGCCGGAGGAGGTTTTATCAGCCATGAAGATTACCACCGGCTCAGACTGCCGTTCTTCAAACTCCATCTCTGCCGCACCTGGCCCCATGCCTTTAATATTACCGGAGAAAGCGTCAGCCAGCAGGTCTTGCCCGGCGCCGTAGAGCTTTAACTTCTTGGCCACCTCGGTGCAGGACACAAAAGTATCCCAGGCCAGTTCATGAATGTCTCCGTTGTTCTCACCTTTTTGATGGGTCATGATCAATTGAAGATCATCACCGCATTTAGTCACGTGATAATCAATCAGCAATCCGCTCTTTTTAGCTTTAGCCAGGGCATTATCTGCCTCACACATGCAGTCCGGGTGAGAGTCTGAATGACCTACATAGCCGCCGATGTCGGCCTTTATAACACTAAGGGTGATTTTCATGGGGCGCTCCTCCGAAAATATTATTAGTAATCTATGCCCTTGCGGGCTTTAATTCCTTCATTAAGCGGATGCTTGATCATCAGTATCTCAGATACCAGATCGGCCATCGCCACCAATCGCGGGTCGGCATTGCGGCCGGTAAGGATTATTTCAACACAAGGTGGTTTATTTTTAATCAGGCTGATGACTTTTTCTATATCTATCAGACCGCTGCTTACGGCACTGTTGATTTCATCAAGAACAATGACATCATATTCACCGCTGTGCAAGGCCTTTTCGGCAGCTTCAAACGCCGCAAGAGCCTCAAGTTGATACTCAGGCTGGATATTGCCTTTCCGCGCCCATCCCCGATATCCAAAGGTATTCACCGTAACGTTTGGCAGACTCTTCAATACTTTGAACTCGCCATGATCAAAGACTTCATTGGCTTTCAACATGAAAAGCATATAAACCCTTAGACCGTGACCAGCCGCCCTGATTGAGGTGCCTATTGCCGCAGATGTTTTACCTTTGCCATGACCGGTGAATATGTTAACCAGACCTTTTTCCAGTCTGCAACCATTATTGGATATTTCACTCTGGGTCAACACAAGCCTCCGGTATCAAACATCGGGGAAAAGACCTTAGAACGCTCAAACTTATCCAGTTTAACAAGGCCATTTCGTAGTGTCAAGGAATCAGAAATACCGCTATTTGACTGGGTAACTATTTGTACTATTCGATGTTTCCGATCTACTCTGCTTCTATGACCTGATTGACACTATTTCAATCAGGTCATAGAATGAAACTTAGCTACATTTAAGGAGCAGCAACATGAAAAAATCAGATTTATTGATTCTCATTGCCGTTTGGGAATTTATTACTGCATTTTTCTCTCTGGTTGGACTTGGTGGTATTTTAATGCTTGCGCTTCAATCACAGTCATGGTGGATGCAGCGAGGCGTCGACTTTGATCTTTCCGGCCCTTGGATCTATTTCAGTCTGGTCATCGCCGGGCTTGTTCTTCTACTCTTTATGGCCGTCGCTCTGGCTGCTGGTTTTGGACTCCTTGGCGGGCGGGAATATGGTCGCATCATGAGCCTGGTACACGGCGGCATCAGCCTGCTCTTTTTCCCTGTCGGCACAGTCATCGGGGTTTTACAGATCGTTTACCTGACCCGGAGTGACATCAAAGAATATATAAAATAACATTGGTGCGACTGATCAATTAGCTCTGTAAATCATTGCATCATGGCACCGTACAGACAACATGGTTTGTAAGGGTGCCGATGCCGCTTATGCTAACTTCAATGGTATCGCCAATCTGCATCGGCCCGATACCGCTGGGCGTACCGGTGGCAATGACATCCCCGGGCAGCAGGGTCATCACATGGGATATAAAGTGAATGAGATAATCAATAGGATAGATAAGATCGGCCGTATTTCCGTGCTGTTTACGTTCACCGTTCAAACAAGCTTCTACCGTTAAAGATGAAGCATTAAGCTCGGTGCTGATCCACGGGCCGATAGCCGCAAAAGTATCAAACCCCTTGGCGCGGGTCCATTGGCCGTCTTGTTTCTGCAAATCACGTGCTGTTATATCGTTAAAACAGGTATAACCCAGCACGCAATCCAGCGCCGCCGCCCTGCTGACCCGCCAGACAGGTTTTTTTATCACCACCGCCAGTTCCGCTTCATAATCAACCCGCTGTGAAGAAGGCGGGTACAGAATATCAGCCCCCGGACCGATAACCGCCGTTGACGGTTTTAAGAATATCAATGGCGCGTCAGGGATTGCATGTTTCATTTCCTTTGCGTGACCGTGATAATTTACTCCCAGACACACAATCTTGCTGGGTATGCACGGTGCCAGCAGCTTCACTGAATCTAGTGCATATAACTTGCCGCTGTAATCAATTTCGCGGAAGGGCTGATCCCGTAATTCCCTGACGCTATCGCCCTCGATTATTCCGTATCGCTCCAATGTGTCGGGTGTTGTAAACCTTATTATTTTCATTCCAGCATTCTAACCGGTATCAGAACATGGCACAAGGAATAACAACCCCTGAAGATGCTACGTTTAAGTGACTGTTATGTATATGCAAATAAACACTTTTCCCAATGTTAACTTAATGGTTTGGCTAAGGTCGGTCAAAATAAAAAAGCCCCTGATTTCTCAGGGACTCAGATTATCTGGGCTACCGAGCAGTTCCTCAAACCTCAACTACTAGACTAGTATTTCGCTGAGTTTTAGCTTCTAGGGTTCGTGACCATTCGCCCATGCGCCTAGTTATTCACCAGGTTACTGATACTATATCATAAAAGAAGATGCTTGTAAAATTGGATCTGCAAAAAGATTATATTCCCAAAACACTAAACCAGTGTTTTTTGTTACCTAACCAAGATGGCTGGGTTTTACGCCCTGCCAATGACCCAAAACCGCCACCCCCGCAGCCTCACAGCCGCGGTATATTGATAGGCTGGCCACAAAATGACCTCTGGTTTTATCTCTGGCTATTTAAGCTAATGCCTGACCTAGATAAAACGGCCACACAATGATACCCAGAACTATTTTCCAAAAAGACAGGTCAACAAAACCAATGGTAAAAAGCCAGCCGATAAACCAGATAGCTCCTCCACTGGCGCCACATTGTTTGTTCATGTTTCACTCCTCATATTAATTTTAATTAACTCAAACTGTACTAATCTATCTAGCATCAATTCTGATTGTGATAACTTGCTGTTTGCCATTGAATTTAATTTCTAAATTATTCAATAGATCAACCATTCCTCGGATACTTTGTCTATTTTCGTTTCCAGCGGCTGTGATATTATTGGTAAATCCCAAGGATGTCCTATACCGCTCAGCTTCTTGCCTGAACCCGGTATGCCTGTCCAAGGCATAATCAATTGTATTTTCATCTATAAACATAAGATTTCAGCTGTACGACACTTTCTCTGAGCTATTCAGCGAAGACCCGGACCTTACCCTCACCACCGTCAATGTCGACCTCAAGTTCCGCCAGTGCGGTAATTAATTCTTCAATGTCTTCACCTTTCAGATTCTTCAGGTTCAGATTGATACCCTTTTTCTTTAGCTCGCCTTCAACCTGACCGGCGGCGTCCTGGGGTATTAGAGAGGTGAATTTCATGCCTGCGCGGATAAGTGATACCGGTACGCGGACATTTACTTTATCAGCTTTACCCTCCCCTTTCTTACCACCCGGATTATCCACTAACACCCGCAAGAATTTGATCTTGCGGGCTTCATGCTTAGGTTCAGTGTCCGCTTTCTCCATAGCCTCAAGTAATTTCATGGCTTCAGCGGTGCTTATCTTACCCGCCTCCAGCATTTCCAGTATACGTTTTCGATTGTCAGTCATTTTTATTCTCCCGTTCTTAGAATTTAAAGTTAAACAAAATTGAAGGTCATCCGTTTAGGGCCGTCGTTAATATCTACGTTAAGCCCGCGCATTGAAAATAGTATTCTCCAAACATATGGACCGCCCATAATCAACAGACGCGCTTTTCCGGTTGGTAGCAATATCAAGGCAATGATGATAACAATTGGCAAGGCTATCAGCATCAATGCCAGCAGTATCGGATAAATCAAAAACCATGGCAGCCATAGCCCAAAAAAACCATCGCTGGTTGGGATCCGCAGGTGCAGCAGTAACGGTGGCCAATTCATTTGCCCATCCTCCTGAGCGCCTCATCGGCATTAATTTCACCCTTTTCCAAAAGCCCCAGTACATCTTCATTGCTCTCATTAAGGGACAAAGGCACCATTTCAACCATTTTAAGTTGTGAAGCTAGTTTGTCCAGCCGATTCTTCACGGTAGGATAACTGATGCCAAAAAAGCGTTCCATGTCTTTAATAGAACCATGTGCCCCCACAAAAGCCATGATGAAAACCTGGTCGTCTCCCGAAAGCTGGGCTAACGAAGGCAGAATAAATTCCCCCTCTATCGCGATGCCCGACTCCGGCAGCCGGACACGCTCGACGACTATCGTTTGCCCGCCGGTTAGTTTTGTCAGCTCAACCCATTCTTTTGCCATTACAGACCTCCATATGAACTTTATCCATACATTATACTCTATATTTAGAATAAGTCAATAGTAAGTTTGATTTATTTAATATTTTGCTGGGACTTGCTTATTGGCGCAATGTCTAGGATATAGTACTTTGCAAACGTGACTGAGTTAAACGTATAATGGGCTGATTTTTGGTATTTGGAGTGAGCTTATAATGTGGCTTTTGTGGGTCACTCAGAACATGCAAGACCGGCTTGCCTGAACAAGTGACAATGATGCCCTTCATAAAATTCACATAGTTTGTTGCTATCATCTGGTAACAATATTACGTTATACGAGGAAACGAGGTTAATCAGTTGTCCAAACAGAAACATAAACACCACGCGCATCAGGGCATCACCCTGTCCCAAAAAGCTCAATCAAAACTGTCCATCCAGCGTAAACGCCAGGCAATAACCCGCTGGGTGGGATTGGGGGTTATTGGTATTGTCGTCCTTTTCCTTGGTGTAGGCCTGGTCACCCAGTGGTTGTTGCCGGTTTACATCCCATTGCAAAAAACCGTGCTCACGGTTAACGGCACCAGCTTCAATGCGGGATATGTTTCCAAAGTGGTGAATATCTTCACCGGGGGTGACCCCACCTATGCTTATTTATATATCGACTATGCTTTGGAGCAAATTGAACAAAACGAGCTCATGAAACAGGCTGCTGCCGAACTGGGCATCACCGTAAGTGATCAAGAGGTCAAAGACCTGCTCAAAGAATATAGTTTAGATAATAACGCCGCAACCAGAGATATTGTTTATGCTTCTGAGGTATCTAAAAAACTCTACGCTGAACATTTTGACACCCTCGTTCCAACCTCCGGCAGCCAGCGGCAATCACTGATAATGCTTCTGGAAAGCGCCGCTCAAGCTGAAGAAGTTAAAGCCCGCCTGGCCGACGGTGAGGTCTTTGCCGACATCGTGGCAGAACTCTCACTGGACAGCACAACCATCACCGATAAGGGCGATATAGGCTTCCATCCCGCCGGTATTCTAGATGGACTCCTTTTCGCTACCGGACTGGACACAGCGGTGAACAATGCCGCTATTGGCGAAATCAATTATTTTTACGATGACGCCAAGAGCAAACAACTCGGTTATTGGATCGTCAAGGTGACTGAGCGAAAAACTGAGAACGACCTTTTGAAGGCTCAGGTGTTCGGTATCTTACTACCCACTATCGAAAAAGCTGAAGAGGCCAGGCAACGGCTCCTGGATGGCGACGATTTTGCCACTGTGGCTGAGGAGATGTCTCAGCATAGTGCCTCCAAGGATAACGGCGGTGACCTGGGTCTGCTGACCCTCGGTGAAACCGCAGCCGCCTATGACACCTACGTTTTCAGTGAAAGCACCCCGCTTGATGAACTTAGTCAGCCTATTTTGACTAAAGATGCCAATACGGTGGGCGCATACTGGCTGTATCAAGTGGCAGCGGTTGAAGATGACCGGGCTTATTCTGAGGATGACCGCAATACGCTCCTGGACAAAGTCTTCTCTGATTGGCTGGGTGAGATCAAGGCCGATCCGGCTAATATCATCGAGAGAACCGAATTGACTGAAGAACAGCGTGATTTAATTGCCGAACAGTCCACTAAATAAAAGGATAACCTTTTTTATATGACTAAACGCAATATTGGAATCGGGCTGATAGGTATCGGCGTTATTGGCGGTGCCGTAGCCACGGAATTGCGTAACCGCGCCGCCCGGCTTTCTGAGCAGATCGGCTGCCCGGTTGAATTGCGCCGCATCAAGGTGGCCCCCCAGGACCTGACCCGGCCGATTGTTGCCGAATTCGCCCCGGGACTTTTCACCACCGATGACGATGACTTTTTTAATACCCCCGGCCTGGATATTGTTATTGAAGCCATGGGCGGTGAATACCCGGCCTTCAACTATCTGGAACGGGCGCTGTCGGCCGGCCTCCATGTTGTCAGTTCAAACAAGGAAGTCATCGCAAAGCACGCCGCTGAACTGCTTGATTTGGCGCGCCGGCACAACGTCGGGCTGAGGTTTGAGGCCAGCGTCGGTGGCGGCATCCCCCTGTTGCAGCCTTTCCAATACGACCTGTCCGCCAATGAGATCAAAGGCATCTACGCCATTATCAATGGCACCACCAACTACATCCTGACCCGCATGGCGTCAGAAGGCATAGAATTCGCCGACGCCCTTAAACAGGCTCAGCAATTGGGCTACGCCGAGCGCAATCCGGCTAACGATATTGAAGGCTTCGACTCGGTATATAAACTGGCTATCATGGCCATGCTGGCTTTCCAGACAGAGGTCAAGCCCGACGATATCTACCGTGAAGGCATCACTCAACTTGAATCCAGAGACTTTGAGTACGCCGCTGAACTGGGCTTTGTCATTAAACTGCTGGCCATTGCACGGGAGGCTGACGGTGCCGTGGAACTGCGCGTTCACCCGGTCTTCGTGCCCTATGACAACTTCCTGGCCAATATAGATGGTGTCTTTAATGCCGCCTTGATCACCGGAGACCTGGTTGGTGATGTCATCTTTTCCGGCCAGGGCGCTGGCGCTCTGGCAACCTCATCGGCAGTCATCGGTGATGTGCTGGCCGCCGCCCAGGATGTCGCTTCATCCTCTGGCAACCGCATGCGCTGGCGTCTTAACAGCGGCAAGCGTTTGTTGCCGATGAGTGACGTGGTAACCCGCTACTACTTCCGGCTTGAAGTAGCTGACAAGCCGGGTGTTCTGGCTGATATCGCCTCGGTGTTCGGGGACAACGGCATCAGCATCGCCTCGGTCATTCAAAAAGAAGTAGATGAGGCGGTAGAGACCGCTGAGGTGGTCATCATGACTCACCTGGCGCGTGAGAGCGCCGTAACTCAGGCCGTTGACAGTCTGCGGCAGTTGACATCCATTAAGGCGGTCAATAATTTCGTCAGGGTTGGGATTTAAATGAAAAACGGCGTCATCGCCCGATATAAAAAATACTTGCCGGTAAGCGCTAAAACGCCGCTCATTACCCTGGGTGAGGGCGATACGCCGCTGGTGCGTTCCTCCCGGTTAGAAAAAGAACTTGGCGTCAAAGAGCTTTATTTCAAATTAGAAAGCTGCAATCCTTCCGGTTCCTTCAAGGACCGCGGCATGGTCATGGCCGTCGCCAAGGCGCTGGAATCAGACTATAAGGCTGTCGTTTGCGCCTCCACCGGCAATACCTCAGCCTCCGCTTCGGCTTATGCCGCTTCCGCTGGTATCGAATCTATTATCGTTATCCCCAAAGGCAAGATCACCCTGGGCAAGCTGGCCCAGGCCATCGTCTATGGGGCCAGGATCATCATGATTGACGGCAACTTTGATGATGCCCTGAGGATGGTTCAGGAGCTGGCACAGAAGCACCCTATCGCTCTGGTCAATTCAGTCAATCCTAACCGCATAGAAGGCCAGAAGACCGCCGCTTTTGAGATCTGCGATGCGCTGGGTTCAGCGCCCGACCAGCTATTCCTGCCGGTGGGCAACGCTGGCAACATCACCGCCTACTGGAAAGGTTTCAAGGAATACCGTGACGCCGGTATTGTTATGTCAACCCCTAAGATGATGGGCTTCCAGGCGGCAGGCGCTGCCCCTATCGTCCTGGGCCATCCGGTGGATAAACCTGAAACCATTGCCACCGCCATCCGCATCGGTAATCCGGCTTCATGGAAACAGGCCGTTGCGGCGCGGGATGAATCCGGTGGCATCATTGACTCTGTCACTGATGATGAGATACTTGCCGCCTACCATTTCATGGCTGAGAAAGGCGGCATCTTTGGTGAACCGGCCTCCGCCGCCTCCCTGGCCGGGCTGATCAAGCTGCGGGGTAAAGGCCATGATTTCAGCGACAGCCGCGCTGTTTGTGTCATCACCGGCAGCGGTCTTAAAGACGCGGACACCGCCATTAAAGGCTTCTCCGGTCAGTTCATAGAAGTAGCTGCCAACCTTTCCGCCATGGAAAAAGCCCTCAACCTGTAAGGCCAGGGCGCGCCCCACCCCATTGTCATTCTACGCGAAAGCGGAGAATCCATTAATCACCGTCTGCTATGACTGCCTCAAGTTAGTACTCGGTGAGCCTTGTAGATGGCATTCCCTTAAAACTACGTCTACCCTGCCTGCCCCGAGTTAGTACTCGGGAACGAAGTCGATGGATGGCAATCGCACCTATACAACCAACAAATCCATCGTTAAACAATACATTCGCCCTGCCTGCCCCAAGTTAGCACTCGGGGAACTTGTAGATGGCATGCCCTTAAAATTACGTTCGCCCTGAGCCTGTCGAAGGGTCTTCCTCTTCCCGTCTTATCTCCCTACTGTCATTCTACGCAAAAGCGGAGAATCCACGTCCCAGTTTTATACTTTGAACCTTTGTATTTTGGACTTGTTTAGGCCTGTCCTGCCTGTCCCGAGTTAGCACTAGGGGAGTTTGCCGAAGGGATTTAGACATTAGATATTTGTGCTTCGTGAAGGCCCCCCATCGCCGCCCGCCACCAGGGATGATATAATGAATAACACTCCACGGTCATAAATCTAAACAACCGCCCCGAGGTAACACAAAAATGAAACAGGTATCTGAAAACACCGGCGCTTTCTATCACCACTATCCGCGTATCGCCGTGGTGGTCACCGCCTATCATAACGGCAAATCCAATGCCATGACCGCCGGATGGCACTCCCCGCTATCGTTTAATCCGCCGCTCTTCGGCGTATCGCTTTCACCCCGGCGTCAAACCTATAAAATGATTCTGGAAAGCGGTGAATTCACCGTCAACTTCCTGCCCGCCGCCGCAGCCGGCCTAATCGCCGCTATCGGTGGCAGCAAAGGTGCCGCCATCGACAAATTTGAATCATTTAATATCGCCAAAGACATCCCGCTAAAAGTGAACGCTCCCGTCCTTTCCGATGCTTACGCCGCTTATGAATGCAAACTCAGTGACAACCGCCCTTATGGAGATCACCAACTCCTCGTCGGTGAGGTCGTGGCCGTCCACAGCCTGTCGGAGGCTTTCACCGCAGAAGAGACCCTTGATCTGAAGACCGTTACTCCGGCCTTTTACATGGGTAACGATAAATACATCACCAAGTTCAAAGCCACCATCGAAACCATGGAACGGGAAAAGTTCGGCCAGCCGGGCGCTATATAGGAGAATGAACATTGATTGATGAAGATGCCATAAAAACCGCCGTTGAAAGCATACTGAAAGCCATCGGCGATGATCCTGAACGTGAAGGTCTCAAAGAAACCCCCCGCCGCGTCGCCCAGATGTATTCAGAGATTTTCAGCGGTATGGACAGGGACCCGGTGGAAGACCTCAAGGTTGGTTATGAACTCGGTCACCGGGAAATGGTTATCCTGAAAGACATCCCTTTTTATTCTATGTGTGAGCACCACTTATTGCCCTTTTCAGGTGTCGTTCACATCGGCTATGTGCCCGGCAAAGATGGCCGCGTCGTCGGTATCTCCAAGCTGGCCCGGGTGGTTGAGACCATCGCCCGCCGCCCCCAGATCCAGGAGCGCATGGCCACTGATATTGCAAATGCCATCATGGAAGGTCTCAGTCCTGACGGTGTCGGTGTCGTCATAACCGCCGAGCACATGTGCATGACCATGCGCGGTATCAAGAAGCCCGGCTCCCGGGTCGTCACGTCGGCCTTACGAGGCGGCTTCGCCAAACGAGCCGCCACCCGCGCCGAGTTTATGTCGCTGATTCAGGGTTAGAACTCCCCCACTATCACCAGCCCCGTGCTGTTGTTCTGTTCATTACCATCACCTCATGAATGACAATCCCTCTTACTTCGCCCCCCAAACTCCTTGATTAGGCCTTAGCAGATATCAAGGATGAGGGGTGATAGCTACGATAGTAATGGTCGCTACTTTTTGCCCTTGTTGGTCTTTTTCGTCTGGGACATAATGCCAAAACACTCTGTAAGCGCCAGGAGTCTGATTTTGGGCGTATGCCTCAAATACTTTTTTCTTGTATCTCTTGGTGAGTGATTCAAACTCATGGGTTTGTAGCGATTTTGAACGGAGGTCCGTTTCAAGAAGACCTAAGGTTTTTCTTACCTGTTTTAAAATTCCTTGAAAATTAGGATCACCCTCTAAAGTGGAGAGCTGTTCACTCGCTGTTGGTGTAAACCGCAGTTCACGGTTCATCTGCAAAATTCGCAAAGGAACCTCGATTAACAGTAAGCCCCTTTTTTACTTCGCGCATTCCCTTATCAATCGAAGCCAATGCGGGTTCATTTTCAAATAGCCAGGCTTCGGATGCAGGAATATTCACTTGTGGATCCAGCACAATTTGTCCGAATTTGTTCACATATATATGGAAAATATTATCCCCTCCAACATAACCTTTTGGAAGGAGAAGCCGCCTCTTGGAATCTACTTTTACTCCAACGGCGATTCTTTTGAGTTCTTCATCTCTTATCAAGGTCGACATAGACATACCCTCACGTATTATTGGTTAATTCTAGACCTGTATGGGAATAGTGTCAAGTGGGACAATCCCACTTGACACTGAGCTGTCCTGGTGGAAGAAGCGCAGGTCTGTGCCTTCCCGTTCCGCCACCAGCCTACCGCCCAGGTAATAGGATTCTTTTCCCTAAAATAAATGTATTCCTATTTTACTTTATACCACTAAGGTAAACTATATATTTTCTTATTTCCCGTCGAAAGACAGGCCGTAAGAGGTGCCGCCCCCAGATTCAGGAGCGCATGGCCACCGATATCGCCAATGCCATCATGGAAGGTCTCAGCCCTGACGGTGTAGGTGTCGTCATTACCGCGGAGCACATGTGCATGACCATGCGCGGTATCAAGAAGCCCGGCGTCACATCGGCCTTACGAGGCGGCTTCGCCAAACGCGCCGCCACCCGCGCCGAGTTTATGTCACTGATTCGGTGATCATCACACAAGCACACATCGTGCTACGGCAGGCAGTCTGATTATTGGATCTGTTAAGCTTACTGATCTTCATTGGACCCGCTGTTTTTCCTTATAATATTCAATTAATTCCAAGGTTAAAAAAAATATACCGGCATCAACTAGTAAATACTGACTTATACCTGCTTTCGCGTATACTATTGCAACAATTGGTAAAGTCAGTATTATCACTATTAACCAACGATTGCGCTTTGGAATACGATCAAGACAGAAAGCCAATATTATAGCGAATAATCCAAGTTCCCAAAACAGGGGGATTTCCCACACTCTTAGAAGATATGCCAAAGGGGCTATTATCAATGATATGACGACAATATTTAAAATGTGATTTTCCCAACCGACCCAAGATTTATTAGGTGACCGCATACTCATTAACACATTACCTATACTGCTTCATATGAAAAACGAATTCACCAGTCAGCATCAAAAAGAAGCCCTCTGGTTTTATGCTGGTAATAAGAATCACTATTTGATTGGATACTTGCCTGTTTCAATCCGAAATCAATGACTTGTCCAACCGTCGCCTCTACAGTAGTTTGAACTATATTGTAAGCGGCAGTTGAGACAGCAGGAGTTGTTTGAAGTATTAAACCATTTATTACAGTCGTACTCGAACCCATAGTGATGCTAGTCTCTGTAATTTCAAGTGTACTTGACTCAACCACGAGGTCAAAAGCACCTACTCCTTTAACAGAATCTTTGATTAAGTGATTCGCTAATGTCGTCCCCGCTAAATTCCCCAATAAAACACTTCCACCCCCAGCAAGGAGATCAAGAGCCGTTGTCTCTTCTCCGTTTGATACATTTTGAACTACGGCAGAATACATACCCACCAATGAAGCAACTATCGGACTGAAATTCCCAATTGCCCCACTCACCACACCAGTCACGGCATATGTAGTTAAAGCCCCCAAGAAAAATTATCGTGATGGGTTATCGTATAAGCAGCAGTATTTACTACTGCACCAATCCAACCCCAATGTCCCGTCGGATCGGTATATTTTAGCGGATTATTGTAACAGTAGCTATACCGATTGAGGCTCTGGGGATTCAGAAAGCTCGGAATAACCGTATCCGCACTGATAAACCGCCCCAGCGCCGCATCATAGTACCTGGCGTTATAGTAGTACAGCCCGGTGCTGTCCAGCTTCTGCCCGGTGAACTTCTCCTCTGTCAGCACCGCGCCGAGTTTATGTCGCTGATTCAGGGTTAGCGATCATCTATAAAGCACACGGCATGTACTTGTCCTTCATCAATAATGGCCTAGATACATTATTAAAGAGGCTACAAGATCGTTACCCACTATTATATATTAATTAAAGACGCAATAACGTTTTCTGCTTCACTAAAAGATAAATTATCCGAACTCAAATAGAAGTACATCCCTTTGAAGTGCCAATGAGCGTGCACAACTGACATTGTTTCACGGGCCGATTTCAAAGAAAATGGAACCGAAGTACGATTCGCGATGGTGACTGGAGTATTATTTACGATCACCGTAACGTACTTCATATTCTTACGAACAAGACTGGGTATCAGTTTATTAGTCTCGGTTATCCATATTAGATTTTCCCCATCATCATAAATGATATCTGCTCGGATTTGCTGGCCTTTTTTCTTGACATCGTACTTTGTTAGTCAATACACATAAGCATTCAATACAAGTATTTAATCTGGCAAACTTCGAGGCTTATTTCAGAGTATCTCTACATAGTAAAATAAATTCTATTAAATAGTTAAGTCCGAGCAGAATATTTTGATTCTAATCTTTTATGCGTAGGGAAATAATAACAAAGTAAAATAATTGAAATAATAATTAAGGGCATGGAAAGATACCAAGCTATGCCAAGAATATAATACATCACCAAACCAAATATTGCTGGAATAATTAACAGGCAAACCCTGAAGAATAGGAGAATATAAATGGAGCGAGTTTTGTTTATATCATTCTTAGTCAATTTTAGATACTTGTTCAATCGATAGTCAGTAATGATCGTGCCGAAGGCTATAAGATGAAGTATAATAGCGACAATAGAACCTTCGAACAGCGTTAACAATTTGGGAGGGGCTAACAAAGGAAACAATACCAGTCCTATAGTGATCAAACACAAACTAGTAAACCAAAGGCTTGTTACATACAGTTTCATTTAATCCTCAAATATACACTTAGCTTTAACTTACTATAAATAGAACAAGGGAAATAATTATTCCAATAGTCGAAACTGTTATTAAGAACACCCCCCCGCCCTTAATTAACAAGCTAGATTCACTTATATCCGGTTTAATATTGCCAATTCGGAAAACCAGAATACCCATTATTAAGGTAAAGATACTTTGCAATAAAAAACTACCAGGACTCACAATAGCTATCCCTCCTCAATCATCAACTAGTTTTGTCCTTTGGATCATGATAATACCATGGTCTGATCGGACTTGGTAGTGTTAAGTCAGCTTCCATAGCAGCAGAACCTAAGTTTATTGCACCAACCCCGAATTCCACAGCTTGCGTTCCCGAATAGACTGCTACAGCACCGAGTGGGTCACCCGTAGCCACCATCACCAACCCCGCTACGACAAAGAAACCGCCAACGATCACCGATGCCACACCCACAGTCAAAGATAACGCTCCGACAGCTTTTGTAATGTTCTTAGAAACATCACTTGTCTTAGCGGTCCTCGTCCCGTTAATATATTCCGATGGCTTTCCTCCATATTGATCGGCTAACTTTGCGGCCTGTGAATAAGTTAATGTTGCAGATGTTCCTGCATTAACAGAAGAAGTTCCGTTAGCTCCGGTGAGTCCCTGTGCCGCCAAGGACGGTTCTGGCTTTGTCGGCACTACCTGCTCTTTGGAACTCATCGGAAGGCCTAGGTCTGCGTCAGAACTCCCTGAATTTGGCTGAGGTTCTACCAGAGTTGTTGTACCGCCCCCGCCATCATCTGAAATCCAGTAGCGTCCCGTCGGATCAACGTATTTCAGGGGGTTATTAGATGTATATGAATATCTGTTTAATGTCTGCGGATTTGTGAAATTCTGAACCAGCGTATCCGCGCTGATGAATCTTCCTATAATGGGGTCATAGTACCTGGCGTTGTAGTAGTACAGCCCGGTGCTGTCCAGCTTCTGCCCGGTGAACTTCTCGTCTGTCGGCACTGAACCGAATTTATGTCATTTATTCAGGTCCAGATAGAGACAAAGTTTGTCTGTCTTAGACCAGTTAGTAAACAAAACCATCTTGGATGCCATAAATTAGTAATAAACTAATAACAAGTGGAATCGGGAAAAGACCTATAGAAATATATAGTATATTTAGTGAAGTCTTTCATTCTCAATTATAGCCTATCAACCTATGCCTAATTGATTAAGTGGATATTATTGCCAAACCCTCAAATCATCAGCAAAATGAATGGCATTCAAAGGGAGTATTTTCTAAAACATGCAATCGAATCATTAAACTTTGCAGAATATTCTCCTTCAATCACATTTTTAGGTATTACGAAAACCCAAGGGAGTTTACTGAAAATATAAATATACTCACCTTGTGAAATATGATAGAAGACATTGCGCCAATCTGAAATAACATCATTATCGGTTATACTTTTACAATCTATATGCAATTCATGTTTGCCATCCACATACTCGGCCATCTTTTCGAGGGATATTATTTTAGAAAAAAAGAGCTTTTTATATAACAAGAAATAAGCAGCGCTCAATAATATAATGAGTAATGCCAATAAATAGTTTCGATCTGATATCTGTTGAACTATTAGGTAAAAAGAGATCGAACCTGCTAATGCATAGGCTAGATTTCTTGTTCTTCTGAACCGATTTATCAGAAGTCTAAATTCCATAACATCACGATGACCAAGGGTATAATTCAAATGAAAAGGTCCTGATGATTTCTTTTCGCATCTTTGGTCAATAATAATCCCGGCAGAAAGTAAACGAATGAGCCAGTATCCTAATAGTCCTCCTAATGCACCGGAAATAAAAAAACCGATCATAAAAAGATGAGTTGGATCATCTCTCGTTAGCCAAATTCCAAATAGAATCCAACAAACCGCACTTACAACGGGAATGATAATATTTTTATCGAATATCATTTTATTTTCCTACTTTTCGGCCGGTACCTGCCTTGTACGATGCTATTGATGCCCCAGTGAGACATAATGATCCAGCGAAAAACCAACCACTCGTAGCGAATAGCTCCATGCCCAATTCAATAGCTCCAACGCCTACTATAGCACCCATTCCGGTCGAAACTAAATAAGCACCTCCTATGAATAGACCAACAGCCAAAACACCAGTTATTACACTTGTAACCAGTGCTCCAACAGGATGATCCGACGCCGTTCTCGTCCCATTTATATATTCCGATGGCTTTCCTCCATATTGATCGGCTAACTTTGCGGCCTGTGAATAAGTTAATGTTGCAGATGTTCCTGCATTAACAGAAGAAGTTCCGTTAGCTCCGGTGAGTCCCTGTGCCGCCAAGGACGGTTCTGGCTTTGTCGGCACTACCTGCTCTTTGGAACTCATCGGAAGGCCTAGGTCTGCGTCAGAACTCCCTGAATTTGGCTGAGGTTCTACCAGAGTTGTTGTACCGCCCCCGCCATCATCTGAAATCCAGTAGCGTCCCGTCGGATCAACGTATTTCAGGGGGTTGTTAGATGTATATGAATATCTGTTTAATGTCTGCGGATTTGTGAAATTTTGAACCAGCGTATCCGCGCTGATGAATCTTCCTATAATGGGGTCATAGTACCTGGCGTTGTAGTAGTACAGTCCGGTGCTGTCCAGCTTCTGCCCGGTGAATTTCTCATCCGTCGGTACTGAGCCGCTGCGGGTCGCGCCGTAGGGATAGTAAGCCGTTGTCCCCAGTGATGTTCCGTTGCCCGCCGTCACCAGCGCTGTGCTGTTCAGGCTGTCCTGGTGAATGTATTGCATAGATTGTACAGCAAGGTTAAGAGTCGTTACAATCAGGGAATAAACTAAGATACCAGATGAGAACTATATGAATGCTTTGCCTTTTATATTACTTTTCACATTGTTGTTGGCGCCTCGTTTTGTTTCTATTATTCGAACTGCTTTCTTCGTTTTCGTATCCGATAAAACGCCAGAAGCATCTGAACCATCAAGTGCGCTCAAAAAGAGAATTTTATTCATTTCACTTGGGGTGTATGGTTTGCTTTTATTCATTACAACCTTATGGGCTCTTTCTATCATAGGCCACAATATGATGGGAAACACAAAGGATGCTCTTTTTATCACCTTTTTAACTGGTTTCGAAGTAATTTTAATTGTGGGTTTAACATGGGTTCTGATTAAACGAAAGGGTCTCGGGAAGATTTCTGACCATATACTTTCAAACGAGGAAATCAATGATGAATTCGACCAAATGTCACACAACTTGGGATATTATATCCGGATTTGTGGTTTAGTGGTTCTAATTGGCGTTTTAACGATGGTGATCGGCGTCTTGGCATACGTTTTTTTTAATCATACTTTGGGATAGGTAAATGAACATACGCATGGAAGGACAAACATCCCGATGATTATTTAGAGGTATCCTCACCACCCCCACCCCATCAAAAAAATAAACTGCCAAAAAGTTCCAAAACCCCATTGACACTGCCACTACCCTGTGCTAACATATGTTCCATCTTGTTCTGGTAGTTATAGAGCGTATTTGTCATCGGTTGTTTTCGGGTTTATTGAGGTTGTTTACGGCAAACAACCGGTTGTTTTAGCCGCTTTCAATCGTAAAAAAGGGGTTGTTTCCGTAATTTTCACTTTCGGGGAAACAACCTCCGCAGGGCTTCTTTCCGGCGCCGGAGGTCGGATATTGGAAGGTATTGTCCTATGAATAATCTGTGTTCTGCATCAACCGAAAGGGTAACGCGTGGAGAATCCACCCCTCTTATTGGAAATTGGATTTGGTATTATTGGATTATTGGTATTATTCGCCCCCAATTGTTGCTTTGAATCAAAACTCCAGGTGCAAAAAAACGGGTATTTGTGTCAAAACAATTCGCTGTTCAGCCCTGGCAATTTGGAATACACTCACTTGCCCCCCTACGATGAAGCGCATATAATATCGTCTCAGCCTTTGAAATTTTTTTTAATAAATGGAGGACGCCCAAACTCGTGGAAGTCTCTGAAGTCAGCAAGAATAATAAACTACTTATTGATGGCGTACCCTATTCCGTAGAAAACGTCAGTTTTGTAAAACCGGGCAAAGGTCGCGCCATTTATCACCTCAAAATGAGAAACCTCATGAACGGCGTCCTCTCCGAGCCTACCTACCACTCCGGCGACAAGTTCGATGAAGCCAGCATCACCGTCCGTGACATGCAATTCCTCTACGAAGAACAAGGCCACTTCCACTTTATGGACACCGGCAGCTTTGAGCAATACATCATGGATGAAACCAATGTCGCCGATAAAAAATTCTACCTCAAAGACAATCTTGGCGTTCAGGTCATGATGTGGGAAGAGCGTCCTATTGACCTCATCCTTCCCAAGGCCGTAGAACTGAAAGTCGTTGAGACCGAAGCCTCCATGAAAAGCGCCACCGTTACCGCCCAGCAAAAGATCGCCCGGATGGAAACAGGGCTTGAGATCGGTGTGCCTGCCTTTATTAAAGAAGGTGAAGTACTGCGCATCAACACCCTCACCGGCTCTTATGTGGAACGCGTCGTAGGCTAGACGCCAGTGGATCTTGAGCGGCTGGCTGCCCGGAAAGCTAATCTCCAGCGCCGCGCTGAAATATTGCGCCTCGTCCGATTATTTTTTTACCAGCGCCATTTCCTGGAAGTAGAAACGCCGCTGCTAGCCTCCCGGCCGTTACCGGAGGCCTATATAGAGCCGGTCGCCACTGAGCGTGGTTTCCTGTTGCCGTCACCGGAACTGTATATGAAACCGCTGTTGGCCGCCGGTTACGGCGATATTTTTCAAATATGCCATGCCTTCAGGAAGAGTGAAAAAGGCGCCCAGCACCGTGAGGAGTTCACCCTGCTGGAATACTATCGGGTCGGAGCCGGTTATCTGGATCTGGCCGCCGAGACTGAAGACCTTGTTATTTTTGTGGCCGAATCCCTCAACGGCTCATCCCATCTTAAATACCAGGGACAATTGATTGACCTCAGCCGCCCGTGGCAGCGATTGTCAGTACGGCAGGCCTTTTTAACCGAATGCGGCTGGGACCCTGTTGCAGTTAACGATCCTGAACGTTTCGATCTGGACCTGGCTACCACCGTTACCGGTCTTAGTCTGTCACGGCCGGTCATCCTTTATGATTTCCCCGCCTCGGCGGCGTCTCTGGCCAAAATTAAACCCGGCGATGATCGGGTTGCTGAGCGGACGGAGATATTTATCGGCGGGTTGGAACTGGCTAACATCTTCACTGAGTTGACCGACCCGGTAGAACAGCGTCAACGCTTCAATGCCGAGATAGAGCTAGCCCGGAGACTGGGACGCAAGACAGACATGCCGGAAAACTTCCTGACCGCTCTGGAACACCTGCCCGAAGCCGCAGGTGGAGCCTTGGGTATAGACCGCCTGGCGATGCTCTTTTGTAATAGTCCTTTAATTGAAGATGTAATGGCTTTGGCAGATTAAAGTTCAACCACTGCCAGATGCTCCATGGCGTCAGGAGCCTCCCAGACAGTGCCTGCGGGGGTGGTTATGGCGCTCCTTGATGACAGCACCTTGCCGCCAAAAGTACCAACCCGGGTAATCTTGATTACCGTCGCCCCGAACTTCTTAGCAATCGTGTCTGAGACCGGATGGCCGGTGAAGGGCGGATGATTGGGGTCGGTCAGAGAGACCGGCAGGAAAACATATTTAGCACCGGGACACAACCTGTCGACCAGTTCCCAGGAAATGCAGTCGGCACAGATCATCAACGCCACCCGCCCGAAGGGCGTATCAAAGGTTACCGTGTCTTTGCCGGGACAGATCTGAAGCTCAACTTCTTCGTGGGTGATCTTGATCTTACGGTAACTTGTGACCTGTTCTCCACCTTTAAAGACGTAACAGGTGTTGTAATAACAGTCTCCGTCACGTTCCAGGATGCTCCCGCCGATAATATACCCTTTAAATTGTCGGCTGGCACGCTGAAGCATCACATAGGCTGGTAACGCGGTTTCTTCAAGACAGCTTTGTAAGGTATAGGGCTTGCGGAAATCACCGCCGGGGATGGAAAAAAATTCCGGCAGGGCAAAAAAATCGGCTTCTGTGTTTATTATGGCATCATATGCCTTGGCAATATTGGCCGCGGCATCACCGGTGTCGGCAATCTGGTAAACAGCTATCTTCATATCTTTTAGGCCAGACTCCGGCCTACTGACGGCGCCAGCATACCATTCATGTAGCGGGTCATCAGTTCCAACAGGGATTGCACCGCCGCGGCCTTGTATTCTTTAACAAGTGAACCAATGAGATTCTTCACCGTGACGATCTCTTTGACTCTATGGACATTGGCGCCGCAGAAAGCAAAGCCGCCGCTTAAGTGACCCCGTTGGGCGTTAAGCAGGGCAATAAATATGCAATAAGGGCTTTCAAGGTAATTGCAGGTTTTCACACAGCGCTGCGGACATTTGAATGGTTTCTTATGGCCAGCGCTGACGCTGTCAATATATGCATTCCGCAATGCCCGCCCAGGCATACCCACCGGACTCTTGATGATGACGGCATCACCCTCTTTGGATGCCACATAAGCCTGTTTGAAAAGTGGAGAAGCGTCGCATTCCTCGGTGGCCACAAACCGGGTGGCCATCTGGACACCGCTGGCGCCCAGGCGCAGCATATGGTAAATATCCGCGCCGCTATAAATGCCGCCAGCGGCAATAACCGGTATCGGCTGTCCTGCAGCCATAGCGAAGGGTTTAACCGCCTCGATAACATCAGGCACCAGGCGTTCCAAAAGGTTTTCAGGTTGGTCTAATTCTTCCGCCTTGAAACCTAAATGCCCCCCGGCCAAAGGTCCTTCAACCACAAAGCCGTCCGGAGTATAGCCAAAGTCGTCTTGCCATTTCTTACACAAAATTCGCGCCGCTCTGCCGGAGGAGACGATAGGCACCAGTTTGGTATGACGATTATTGCCTAAAAGTTCCGGCAACCTCATCGGCAACCCGGCACCGGCAAAGATAATATCTATGCCTTCTTCAATAGCCGCCTTGGCCATTTCGACAAAGTCAGTCAGAGCCACCATGATATTGACACCCAGTACGCCGCTGGTTTTGGCCCGGGCGCGCCGGATCTCTTTGCGCAAGCCGCGGATATTGGCCTCAAAGAAATTACTGGCAAAATCTGACTCAAAAAGGCCAACACCCGGAGCGGCAATAACACCGATACCGCCGGCATTGGCCACCGCCGAAGCCAGACCTGACAGTGAAATACCTACCGCCATCCCGCCTTGAATAATCGGCAGACGTGCCGTATGCTGGCCAATCTTTAGCGGTGGCGGTTTATGCCACTTCAATAATTCTTCAATTTCAGAAAGCGCCGAACGTCCGATTGGTGTTTCCAATGTGGACTCCTATCGTGGGACAGTCATTGAAGGGTATCGTATTTACCTTCAATCGTCAAGTTCTATAACCACCCATATTTTAAGGTTTGCACTCAGTTTTGTGAATATGCTTATTTGTCGGACTGGTCATTACGCCACGGAATTCACATTAAATAATGCCTTGATTACCACTTCTGACAGAGCCGGGTGAATATGTATCCCCGATGCAATTCCGTCACGGCCACCGCCGCTGGCCATTGCGTTAACAATCTCCTGAATCAGCACCGATGCCCACGGCCCGATAATATGCCCGCCCAGTATTTTGCCGCTGGTTTGTTCCAGAATTATTTTAACAAACCCCTCGTCTTCCATCATGGCTGTACCTAGTGCCGTATCGCCAAAGTCTGCCCGTCCTACCATGATTTTGTACTTTTTGACTGCCTCTTCCTCGGTAAGTCCCACCGATGCTACCTGCGGATGGGTAAACACAGCGTGCGGCGATGCGTGATAATTCATTCTTTTCCGTTGGCCGTGAATGCCGTTGGCCGCTGCCACCGCTGCCTCAGCATGGGCGGTATGCGTAAAAGCCTCTATTCCATTTGCGTCGCCAATAGCATAGATTCCTTTTTTGTTGGTTTCCATCTGACTGTTCACCCTGATAAAACCGTGTTTGTCTTTTTTAATGCCGCACTTTTCCACCCTGAGCAGATCAGCGTTGGATCTTCGTCCGGTGGCCATCAGCAGCTTCTCGGCCTTCAAACGCGACACCTGTCCGGTAGCAAGATGCTTGAACGTGATTACGATACCATCAGGGGTTTGTTCCACTGACTCCGCTACACTATGAGTGTGGATTGTCATACGCCTTGCCAAAGCTCTCTGCAAAGTAGCAGAAATCTCCGGTTCTTCCGCTGGCAACAAACGCGGCCCCATTTCCAGCACAGTCACTTCTGTAGCCATTGCCTCAAAAAAATGGGCATATTCCATACCGATATAACCGCCACCTATGATCACCAGGCTCTTGGGCAGTGCGGTGAGTTTCAGGAGTGTTTCATTGGTCAGATAATCTACTTTTCCAAGTCCCTGTAGCGGAGGAATATCAGGTCTGGTACCCGTCGCAATATAAATTTGGCTGGCTTTAATTGTCTCTGAACCCACCTTGAGCATATATTCACCAATAAATTCAGCGGTCTCATCATAAAAATCCAATTCCTTGGATTCACTTAAGTATTTCTTGATCTGCTTGCGGTCAGTATCCACAACCTTGTGCATGCGGCGCATTATAACCCCGAAGTCAATGTATTTTATCTCAGCCGCGATGCCAAGTTTGGCCGCTTCTCTGATCTCCGTAATTCGGTCAGCGGGAAAAATCAGCATTTTTGAAGGAATACAGCCAACATTTAAACAAGTACCGCCTGCAGGTCCTTTGTCGATAAGTGCCGACTTTAGTCCATGCTCCACCGCTACATCCAAAATGTCCAAACCTGCACCCGAGCCGATAACGATTACATCGTACTCTTTCATTAAGTATCTCCAAACAGGTATTCTATTAATACTATATCATCTTGTTTCAGCCGCAAAATATACAAGCGTCAGGCTAACATACTTCTGAACTTTTGCGTCAAAACCTCCAACTAATCCGCACGGTCAGAAACAACGCAATATCGGCAGCCTCTTTTGCTAAGTGCCTCAAAACATACAGAAATCAAAATTCCGGTATACCAGTAGTGCGTTTGCGCCTCTAAAGCAACGAGTGCTAGAATGCCACTGATGGACTACATGGAACAAGCACTCAAATTAGCCCGGCTGGCACTGGGAGAGGTCAGCCCTAATCCGGCCGTCGGCGCAGTTATTGTCAAAGATGATGAGATTATCGGTCAGGGTTATACTCAGCCGCCCGGTCATGACCACGCCGAAATCGTCGCTTTGAAGCAAGCTGGTGTTAAAGCCCGTGGGGCCACAATGTATATTACCCTTGAACCATGCAATCATTTCGGGCGCACGCCGCCATGCTCTCAAGCCATCATCGCCGCCGGTATCAAAAAAGTACATATAGCCACGCTTGACGACAACCCTGTAGTCTTCGGTCAAGGTAAAGCGGAACTTGAAGCTGCTGGTATTGAAGTCCATGTTGGCGAACACAGAGAGACAGCACGTGAGCTTAATGAGGCTTATTTCAAATATATCAACACCGGTCTTCCCTTCGTCATTGCTAAATACGCCATGAGCCTGGATGGTAAAATTGCTACCCGCAGCGGTGACTCTAAATGGATATCCAGTGAGGACTCACGCTCTTTTTCCCACAACCTGCGCCATGACGCAGATGTTATTATGGCCGGAGTCGGAACCGTTATTGCCGATGATCCCAAGTTAACTGCCCGCTGCTGCGCCGGGCGCGGCGGCACGTCCCACAAACAACCTCTTCGTGTGGTTGTTGACTCTGTTGGCAAAACCCCCCTCACCGCTTGCCTTTTCGGTGAGCCTGGTAAGACCGTTATTGCCCTGGGCGGCAATACGTCCGAAGAACTGAAGTCAGCCTACATCAAAGCCGGTGCCAAGGTGGCCGAATTTCCTGACGGGCATTCCCGTGTTGACCTCTCCGCACTCATCAAGTATCTGGGACAGCAACAGGTAACCAGCATACTAGTCGAGGGTGGCAGCACTCTTCTGGGTAGCCTTTTTGACGCCGGGCTAATCGACAAGGTTATTGTCTTCATCGGACCGGTCATTATCGGCGGTGACACGGCCAAAACTCCGGTCGGCGGTACCGGGGCGGAAAAGATAGATGCGGCACAATGGTTGGAGAATGTCCGGGTCAGCCAGATCGGCACCGATACTGTCATTACAGGCTACCTGGCCAAGGACTGATTTAACTTGTTCAGCGGTATTGTGGAAGAAACAGGCGTAGTAACAGCCGTTACCGGCGGTAGTCTCTCCATAAAAGGTAGTCTTATTTTCGAACAACTAAAACCCGGCGATTCAGTGGCTGTCAACGGTGTTTGCCTCACCGCCAATGAAGTCAAGATCAATACCTTCACTGCTAACGTCATGCCGGAGACTCAGCGGCGTAGCAATCTCGGCGCACTTAAGCGCGGCGACATCGTCAATTTGGAACGCGCACTGACCTTCTCAGGCCGTCTCGGGGGCCACCTGGTACAGGGCCATATCGACAGTACCGGTACTATTAAATATCTCCAGCAAGAATATGCGGCTACGCTGATGACCATTTCAGCCCCGCCTGAAATTATGCGGTATATCGTCGGCAAAGGTTTCATCGCGGTGGACGGCTTGAGCCTGACCGTCATGGCTACAACTACTGACAGTTTCACCGTTTCCCTGGTTCAGTTCAGCCGTGAGCACACTACAATGGGCCACAAAAAGCTTGGTGACCAGGTCAACCTGGAGGCCGACATCATCGCCAAGTATGTTGAAAGATTTGTATCGTCCAAAGAACCGGTACTGAACGAGGCTTTCCTGGCGGACAACGGTTTCTTATCGTAATTAGACATATTTTGTTGTATTATAGACATAGCTAGACTTGAAAAAGATATCCATTCATTTCAATATCCCCGACAGGAGATCAGTGACATAATGGCATTAGCATCCGTAACTGAAATAATCGCCGATATTAAAGCCGGCAAGTTTGTTATCATTGTCGATGATGATGACCGGGAAAATGAGGGTGACCTTGTTATAGCCGCTGACAAAACGACTCCGGATGCCATCAATTTCATGGCCAAAAACGGCCGCGGTCTTATTTGTGTCTCTTTAACCGGCAGCCGTTTAGACGAGCTGAATATCCCTTTGATGGTGCAGGATAACACATCCAAGCATACTACCGCCTTTACCGTATCTGTTGAGGCCGGTCACCGCGTCAGCACTGGCATTTCCGCAGCCGACCGGGCTGAGACGGTAAAAACACTTATCAACCCGAATACACGCCCCCAAGACCTGTTGCGGCCGGGTCACACCTTCCCGCTTAGGGCAAAAGACGGCGGTGTGTTGGTCCGCGCCGGCCATACCGAAGCCTCGGTTGATCTGGCGCGGATGGCCGGACTGTATCCGGCTTGCGTCATCTGTGAAATCATGGATGACGACGGTACAATGGCGCGCAGACCAAAACTGGAAATATTAGCCAGCGAGTGGGGGTTGAAAATCGGCAGCGTGGCGGATATTATCGCTTATCGCCGCCGTACCGAAAAGCTGGTGCACCGGGTGGCGGAAGCCCATCTGCCCACCCGTTATGGTGATTTCACCATCATCGGCTTCAAAAGTGAAGTCGATCCCGGGGAACACATGGCATTGATTTATGGTGATATCTCCAACCATGAAAATGCTGAACCTGTGCTCACTCGCGTTCATTCAGAGTGTCTTACCGGTGATGTCCTGGGAAGTTTACGCTGTGACTGCGGCGAACAACTGGATTTTGCTTTAAAACAGATCACCGCCGCCGGACGCGGCGTCCTGCTCTATATGCGGCAGGAAGGCCGGGGCATCGGCTTCCACAATAAGATCTGTGCTTACGCGCTGCAGGACAAGGGGCAGGACACTGTTGAAGCCAATCAAAGCTTGGGGTTTGATGCCGACCTCAGAGACTACGGTATCGGAGCTCAGATTCTGGCCGATCTGGGTCTCCATGACATCAAACTGCTGACCAACAATCCCAAAAAAGTAGTTGGACTTGAAGGTTATGGCCTGAAAGTGGTAGAAACAATAGGAATAGAAATACCCTCAAATCCTCATAACGTGAAATATCTAGAGACCAAGCGCCTAAAATTAGGGCATATATTGAAACAGGCCGGTAAGGCTGAAGGAGCAACAAGTGGCTAATTTTGAAGGTTCGCTGATAGGCCAGGGACTTAAATTCGCCGTGGTCGTTTCCCGATTTAATGAATTTATGACCGGCAAACTGCTGAGCGGGGCCAAGGACGCCTTTCTCAGACATGGTGTCGCCGAGGCAGATATAGATTTAGCCTGGGTTCCCGGAGCCTTTGAGATACCCATGGTGGCCAAGAAATTAGCCCAAAGCGGCCGTTATCAATCAGTGGTCTGCCTTGGAGCCGTCATTAAAGGCAGTACGCCTCATTTTGAATACGTAGCCAGCGAAGTATCCAAGGGGATCGCCTCTGTGAGTCTGGAAACGGGTGTGCCTGTTATTTTCGGTGTTATCACCGCCGATACACTTGAGCAGGCTATCGAACGCGCCGGCTCTAAAATGGGTAACAAGGGTTTTGATGCCGCCGTACAGGCCATCGAAATGTCCAACCTGCTCAAAAAACTGGCATGACCATTTCTTATCACTTTAATTTTCCACCCTGCAAAACTTTTTCAGTCTTGGTTAACTTTGGTAGTTTTGACACCTCATCTCCTTATACCTATAATGGGTCTTGCAGAATCTAAGAGCCTCGGAGCGTATTTTGGACGATAAGCCCAAACCTCACGTTCACCGCCGTGATGCCGTACCCACGCTGGAAGACATGGCGCAACAGTT
Source organism: Dehalogenimonas sp. WBC-2 (assembly GCA_001005265.1). NCBI lineage: Bacteria > Bacillati > Chloroflexota > Dehalococcoidia > Dehalococcoidales > Dehalococcoidaceae > Dehalogenimonas > Dehalogenimonas sp. WBC-2. The sequence continues at coordinate 603,104 of CP011392.1, read as the reverse complement.
GGCCCTGTTTGATGAACGGCTGGATAATATTGATTCCATCGTCACTAATGTCGCCGAGAGAGTCATGAGCCAACCGATTACTATATCTGTAACCTGTTCTGGTTGCGGGCGGGTAAGCACCTACAACCTATTAGCCAGCGAAAAGCCCACTATCGTTAGAAAATAAGCAACGGAGATCATTATGGAACTGCTCCATCAAATAGAACAGGTTAGATATGATGTTTTCCGCAGGCGCATCGCATTGTCAGTGCCGGCAAAAATTGCGCTTGCTCTCAGTTTTGCCGCCTTAACCGGATTACTGGCGCAAGTAAAGTTCTACCTTCCATTTACACCGGTACCGGTTACCATGCAAACCTTTGCTGTCCTAATGGCCGGCGTCACGCTGGGACGTTGGTGGGGTGGAGCATCCATGGCTCTTTACACCGGTCTTGGCATTGCTGGAATACCATGGTTCACAGGCAATGTCTCTGGTTTAGGCGCCACCTTTGGTTATCTCATCGGTTTTATTCTGGCGGCTATGGTTATTGGTCATTTAACAGATAAATATATACAAGCACGAACTTTCACCAAAATGTTCGGAATAATGGCCGCCGTTTCTGTTCTACTGATCTATGTTCCCGGGGCAATCTGGCTGGCGCTGTGGCTCAGCTTTGCAGGACAAACGGTTACATTGTCATCAGTTTTAGCTCTGGGAATAATTCCATTCATCGCTGGCGATATTATTAAAACCATGGCTGCCGCTACCGTTGCTCAGGCCATCACCCCTAAACGCTGACGCACTTGCCTTAATGGGTTACTTCAGCTAAAATCTTAAAACCTTTTCATGGGCGGTTAGCTCAGTTGGTTAGAGCACTGCGTTGACATCGCAGAGGTCAGTGGTTCGAGACCACTACCGCCCACCATACTGTTCGAAAGACAGAACTCCATCATTAGTCTCCTTCAAACTCAAGGTTGACGATGCCAGCGGAAGTGTATATTCAAGGGTCGCGTTCCCGTCTACAACGGTCAATTGTTTGATGAAACCACGAATGAAAGCCCTTTTTTCAGCAACAGTTCCCTCTTCCAATAAGGCCAGAAAATCATCGATATAAGCACGCAATATCTCAGGGCTGATTTCTGGTGTCCAATTTTGATTTAGCTGAGTCTCAAGGTCGGTTTTGCAGGCCATGAGTTGATCCATAGTAGATTTATGGCGGAGTATCCGCGGCTTAAGGTCTTCCATATCGAATTGTCTAAGTTCAATGGCCTCATAGAGACCATCCAGCCTGTTTTGTATGTCTGCAATCTGTAATTTAACTGAGTTCAACTGCTCCTTTTGGCTGACAAGATTTGCATTTAGATCATTATTGACCATCGTGACCAGTTCACGGATTCTCTCTTCATTCAAGATGAGGGTTCTGATTTTATCAAGTACAATGGCTTCAAACCTAGGCGCATTGAGATATTTGGCATTGCAGGCACCCGCACCCTTCTTACTGAGAGATCCGCAAACATAATACGAAAACCTGCCACTCTTAGCGTCCTGCCCTACCAGTGCCTTACCGCAGTGACCACACTTGGTTAAGCCGCTCAGCAGGAAACGGCTAGTGGTTACCCTGGGATGGCAAATCTTGGGAGCTCTTCCGGCTATCAGCTTCTGTACTTTGTCGAACGTTTCCGTGTCAACAATGGCGGGACAGTAATTCGGAATACGGAGGGGTTCGCTCATTCTCTTTGCGGCTGTCCCCCAAACCATGGTTCCGGTAAATATCTCGTTAGACAATATGCAGTGCAGACCGCTCTTGTTCCAGCCTTTCCCCTTTGGAGATGGTACTGATTGGGCGTTCAGGCGTCGCACTATGTCAATCACGCCGATACCAGCGAGAGTATCATTGTAGATAGATTTGACGACTTCAGCCTGTGCCGGGTCTAATGCTAGTTTGGTCCTCTCATGATCGCTGTCTTTCACCTTAACCTTGCAGTAACCATACGGTGGTTTACGAGCGATGTAAAAACCCCGCGAGACACTTTCCTTCATACCCCGAGACACTTCCTGGCCCAGGTTGTCGCTATAAAACTCATCCAAGGATTCGATGATACCTTCCAGTAGTCTGCCGGTAGGTGTATCTTCACTAGGTTCGTTGATGGAAACCACCTGTACGCCGTTCTTGCGCAACAATGTCTTGTATACGATTGAATCCTTGCGACTCCGGGCGAAGCGTGAAAACTTCCAAACTAAAATGCCTTCAAAAGGTTTTTCTTTAGCATGCGCCATATTAATCATGTTCCTGAATTCGGGCCTAGAATCGGTGCAACCACTCTCAGCCTCATCAATGAATTCCCTGATGATCTGATATCCGTTTTTGTTGGCAAACTCCCGCAGTGCTTTAATCTGGGCTGAGATACTCAAATCAACGTCTTGAGCTACACTGCTTACTCTGGCATATATGGCAACTTTCATTGTTCTATCTCCCTGTTGGTCTATACTCACCTTTGTAAACAACTCTAATTGTTCAGGGTTGCAGTGACTAAATAGTGATTTCCGTCAGCACCTATGAAAGCCCACTCAAGATGGGGCTGATAACCACAATAAGTAGGGACGCCACCGCAGATTTCGTGAGCGAAATTTGGAATGTTTAGCCGTAGCAGTTGCAAATCCCTCTGATAAACTCTGAAAATAATTCGAGCTAGAATGGCTAGACCGTTGTGGAATGGATTTCCGTCTTCCAAGCCAGAGTTTGTAGGTCGTTGATTTAGATCGGCACTCATTGCAGTTCTCCCTGTTTTCTTATAATCTTATCGGTCGTATAGCTGGTGTGACAGGGTCAGGAAGGTAAGGTTCGGTTAACTGATACTGTCCTTTGCCGATTCTCTCGAGATAGTCTTTTCCAGACGGGAAATGATGGTATGAAGAATGATTGGGTGTTACGGCAACCATACGGGATAGAAAAGTCCTTTTATTCAGCCCGGGATTGATTTCCACTGCTACTTTGAATAAATCAGGCCCGCTGAAACGATTGGTTTGATATTTCTTAACGTACTTTCTGGCGACTTCCAGAATAAGACTATCGGTACTCTTGCCTGACGCCGGTTTCAAGATTTGCCGCGACCTATTTGGGAAGGGTAAGTCTACTATCGTCTCGGCTCTATTGACGATGATGGTGATTTTGTCTCCATCAAGATGAATTACTCCGGTGACCGGAATACTGAATGGTATCTCCATTTCCTCACTCCTAATATAATGCTTAGTGTCTCTATCACTGAGTGATATACACTGTACTACAATAATGAGTATATTGCAATACTGTATATATTAATGTATTATTCTATATATCGAAATGGAGCTCAAAATGGCTGGCATGAACTACAGACTAAATTTTTCTTGGGTTATTGAAGGCCAGCTGGCCGGACACCAGGGCGTTGTGAACATTGACGACCTCAGGTGGCTGAAACAGCAGGGTATTCAGGCAATGGTTAGACTGATTGAGAAAAACCAGGCGGAAGTAACCGCCGAACAAATCGAGGCAATGGGTATTTGGGATTGCCATGAGCCGATTACGGATTTTGGTGCCCCTACTCCTGAACAGATAGATCGGATCATCCGGTTCATTCAGAAGGCCGAGGAGGCCGGCAGGCCGGTAAGTGTCTCCTGCCGTGCCGGCATTGGTAGAACTGGCACGATTTTGGCCTGTGTGCTGGTCAGCAAGGGTTATGACGCCGACACGGCCATTAAAGAAGTGAGCAAAAAGAGGTCCGGCTCGATTGAGATGAAAAACCAGGAATTGGCTGTTCATGAATACGCAGCCAGCCTTGGTCAAAGCTAATTGGATATATCGAAAAACATTATTTCAGTAGTGTGCGGGTGACCAGCATAAGGGATAACCGCTCCCGATCGAATTCACCAGTTCCGCCACACCTCCACCATCAATGCTATGCGACAATTAAATGATTACTCTGAATCAGCAGATTCCTATGGTCTTCGGTTGATCAGGCGAAGCTCCGGTCTGATCTAAACAAGGGGATTCCGGCGATTCGTGGTGCTCGTACGGGCTTACCAGGCGTTGGGTGAGTCTATTTCTCCGGGACTTGGTCGTTGAGCGCCTCTGGCGGTCGTGTTGTCCAGTTTCGTCGACCCCGTAGATCGCATCTGCGATCTTATATATTTCATTGCGCTCAATGGGACGACCTACCTTTAATTTCCCCGCTTGGCGAATAAATGGCGATGACCGAATCCGTTTTTTTACGGGATATCCAATTCGTTTGAGCAACTCGTTTTGCACCCGTAACGCCTTTTTCAGAAGATTGATAGCTGCCTCTGGCGGAAAGCCTGATGGTATTCCGATAGTCACCCTGAAAGCCGTATGGGCAGTGGATATTTGATCGCTTGATCCGAGAGTGCAACAATCGTTTCCTTCTGTGATTACTCGGAATCCCGCCTCTGCTACTGGTTCGGAGAGTTTTTCGAGATACTCGGGATTTGTGCATCCTGTGACAACTTGAATAGTTGGCCAACTCCCCTCAATCACCAGCCCCGTATGCTCCGGGTGATAATCTTTGAGCAGGCACGCCATTTCGATTGTCCAAGGGGCAAGTCCGAATTGATTGGCTACTATTTGGCCTTTCTTCCGCCAGGCTTGGTACCTGCTGGATGTTCTTCTCTCGCGAGAACTGGAAAAGTACTCCCAGCTTGTCAGTTTTCGTCGCTTGCCAAGAAGGTGTTGGAGCACGGTTAGGCCTTCTCGGGTCAACGCCTTTTTCTGTTCTGATCGCATGAAGGCGACAAAACGCTCTAATACAATATCTTTCCAGCGCTGCTCTGGGGTGCGTTTAGCCAATCCGCCTCCAAACGTAATTAACTTCTGCTTAAGCGGGACCGTTCCAACAGAATTCAGATTACACTTAGATTATACCTCAACCTCGACAAAAACAATTGGGGCGGGGATTAGTTGGACGTTAAAAAGACAGTTCGATGAGTGGGGCTGACTCCCTTGCCATGGGAAATGGAATAGTATTACCAGCCCCTCGGAAGCGTGGTAATACTATTCCAGCGCTGGCCGTGTGAAAGGTGTGTTCAATGAAACCATTGAATTCAGAATTGACCATCCTTAAGCCATCCGCAAGAGCGAAACGATGGGCACCATTAATGGATCACGCCTTGCGTTATCTTGACGACAGATCAGCTTTGAATCTCAACCCTTTATCTCGTCTGAAACATGTAAAAGAAGTCGCGGCGACGAATTTCGCGCAGGGTGTCCTACCCCGAGGAATGGCTTTGCGCCATCTGATTCTGGAAGCAGTCGCGCAACTAAAAAGAGACTTGGCTGGGGAAGCGCGTTATTCTCGCATGCTCACCTTCCTCGACTTTTCCTGCAAGGGATTGGCCCGTGGTAAAATCAGTCGTGAACTTAACCTGAACAGGGAGTATGTGTCCCGAAAGATCCGTCCACAAGCAACTGAGCTATTGGCATGCCAATTCTTGAGGATAAGCCGGAATACCAATACGCGCATTTCAGCCACTAAACCGCTGGATTGAGAAGGATGGCAGTTCGTGCTTAGATTCATTACTGCTTTTCTTTTGGCGCACCGATTAATTCGGATAATGTTTTTCCGAATTAATTGAAACCCCTTGGGTGATCTTAAATTCTTTCATCACTCCCGGTTACTCGCATTGCCAGGCTGATCAGCTTTCTTCGTTTGAAGTAATACGGCCAACGCCAAGACTTGCTGTTCATGTTCCAGACGGCTTTTTTCGTCCAAGAAAGCTTGCACCCGGACTGCCTCAGCAGCATGTTCACGGAGCAGGCGGAATTTCTCGAAGATATGCTCAGTTTCCATCCGCTGGGTTTTTTCAAGTAGTGCCTTATTTTCTGATGTTAGCATCTCTTTTAAAGTTTGGTATTCATTTCGAATGGAGGTAAGGGTAGCCGGCGCCTCATGGCGATGTGCGATATGCCATTCCCTGCCACCTGGGGTTCGAAAGGTTTTTTTACACTTCTGGCACTGGTAACTTCTGGTTAGCATTTCAACGCTCCTTTCGCACGCGCGCCTTACGCGCGCCTGTTGTTGAGTTCATCCTAGCACGGGGAATTATGAGGGGGGAAATTCTTGTGACTTTATTGTGACTGTTTTGTGATCCCACAATATACCGATTGATATATTTTCAATCGGTATGTTCTTCGGAGTATATGGCTAACGGTTTCCCCAGCCGCGCATGGGAGACGCTCTCACGCGAAGGTAATAACTTGAAATAGGTGCTACGGGGGAAGCCACGTGAAGAATTACCACGATAATACGATCCGGAAGCACACTATGAGGAGAGTGTAGGAATTGGATGAGATGAGGTCAAGATTCGATAAGATCATTTGCATTGGTAGTGCGGTTACGAGCAGCGGCGTCTAAGCAAGAGTTTAGGCAACTTCAAGGATAAGGTCAATACTGTAGTTTTGGTGTTAAGTGGGATTTTTCAATCAGTTCCTCGCTAACGCTGCTCCCCATACAGCCAACTGATAGTTACGCCTAACGCCTTGGCAATGGCGAATACCTCCATGTCAGTGACCTCGCGATAACCTGTTTCAATTTTGGATATCGTAACCCGTTCGATTTGTAGACCACCAACCTGTAAACGGGCAGCTAAATCCGCCTGTGTTATCGCGGGCTTAGCCTTTAGCCGTGCAATCCGGACTTGCTGCCCAATAATATTCCTTCGAACCATTCCGATGATTTTAGGGTAAAAGCGCCGCTAGAATGTTCCAGTTAGGAACTCTTGATGCTATAATCCGGTTCGACTATATATGCGTTGTTTAGTCCGGAGCTGCAACCTGTATTTCCATCTAGGAGGTCGATACTGTGAGAAGAATTAAAAAAGTACTCTTTGCCAACTGCGAGCCAGGAATTATTGACGAATTGGCGGGACAGCTTACACAAACGGTGAGAGAAGACCAAGTCCTTAAACTTGCCGGAGTCGAGGTCCGCAAATCCTTGATTGAAGGCAGTGAATACGGACTTAATATTACCGATCCGGGTGTTTACGCTAATGTAGAATGGGCTGACCTGATATTGGTATCGGGATTGCTCGAAGAAAACAAACTTTGTGTAAGCTTTGACCAAGCCCGGTCAATCACTTTGACACTTTCCAGCCTACTTCGCCCAGGTGAACCCTGGAAAGACAATTATTGCAACATAGACCAACTGCTCCCGGTAATCATTGGGCTAATAAAGGACAGTTATTCAAATGCGCTATTGGCAAAGGGCACTTCCGTTAGTAAAGGGACTGTTGTCGGAACTGCTTTAGTAGCCAAGAAAATGGCGGATCTATTGGGCTTCCGGGATGGACAAATATTGGTAATGGATCGACCGGGTTGGGTGATCTACAGTGAGTGCGACGACGAGACAGCTGCTGCCCTCACCAAGAAGTTTAGCATGCCAAGGGCAATCACCCCATCCAAAGAAAAATCATTACAAAGCTTTAACGAGAAACTCGGGTTTCAGGAAATGACCCCAATGCCGAATCTTCTTTCAAATCAACAATCCCCGGAGCCTAGTCCCCATACACTAGCAACACATCAAATTGGCGGGTATGGTGCTTTTCAAGCAGCTTTAAACAGATCGAGTGCCGCGATTTTTTCTCATGGCCGGCATGGTGGCGAATCAGCAGGTTGGTCGTGTGGTATTCCTTGTATAAGCCGCTGTGTAGGGGCGACTGATGCCATCAAATCAGGACAGAGCATTATTGTTGACGCCGACCGGGGCGAAATATACGATTATTCTCAAAGTTGGTGACAGGTGGGAGCGGCGTTTATACTCGTCCTTACCAAAATATCCCGATCAAAAGTGAGGTCCGATGGCAAATTCGGAAACCAAACCATTCATGCCTCCACCAATCTTGCGTTATGTTGCCGAGTAAAAATCGCCAGCGAAAGATACCCCAGATTACCTTACTAGCACAGCTGATTCTAGAAAACCCCGGTGTATTCTGTAATCTCCTGGTTAGCCATCTCGAAATGACTGATAACCAGGCTCAGTTTTCAGTCTAGCTATTGCATTCTATTTCTCGGCAGTTATAATGTGTTGAGTGGTCACTATTACTCCATCAGTGAAAGAAACCAAAATGCAGATAAAATTCACAGAGAAGTTTCTTCGGGATTTTCAATCCTTACCGACTTCATTGGCAAATAAATGTAGAGATCTTACCATCGAACTACACTTTATTGATCCTTCTGCATTACGACAAAAGGCACTTCCTGGCTGGAGGCTGCATTGTTTGAGTGGATCCAATATGATATCCCTCTCATTAGACATGAATTACAGGATCTTAGGGGAATTGGATGGGGGCAGCCTCATCCTGCATCGTGTTGTAAAGCACGATTTGGCCGATCGTGCAATAGTCAATCGTAATGATCAAGGTGTACCAATTGCTCAAATTTCTACTGACCAATTAATGCCAGATGCAATATATAAGGCTCTTTTTTCATTCGGTGTGACAGGGAGTGAAGCCGAGCGATTTCGTAATTGTACTACTGAGGATGACCTTCTTGTAGCAGCATCTGAGGTATCTTCAGCTACAGCGAATCTTGCCTTGACTCTTTATGAAACTAGTGGGCTTATTATCCCTCATGCTCGCTTTCGAATACTCCAAAATGATGAAGACTTGACCCGGATTCTTGAAGATGGTGGCGGTGATTGGGAGTTATATTTACATCCTTCTCAGTCATTCATTGTGGAGTTACCAGCCCCATTCCGTGCGGCAGTTGTTGGGTCTGCGGGTACCGGGAAAACTATATGTGGATGGCATCGCACCAAGTACCTGACAGACTGCGGTTTATCTGTTGGATTCGTTTGCCCAAATGAGTCAGCACTTGGTATCTCTAAGAAGCACCTTCAAAATATGATCGGAAAGGATGAGGATCGAAACTATTTTTTCGTTCCGCGACACCCTGATGAACTACTACAACTTGCCGGTGTGGTTGATCATCTAATTTTTGATGAAGCCCAGGAAATCCCCGTGACCTGGCTCCGTAAACTCAGTGAGGAAATGCCAGATGCTGTGGGATTAACACTTTTTTACGATATTAATCAACTTGGAGGGAATATTGCGAATGGGGATATCGCTCGTTACCGGAGGCGCATTACCGATTGGAAGGATATGCTTAGTCAATTTCCCAGAATTCAGAAATTCAGCTTGTGCATAAACTATAGAAACGGACGTGAGATTGCCGAGCATTATCTCTCCTTTCTCTCCGAATCCCTCCCTGCAAAACCCCTCGCTGATGTTCCAGTATTCGAGGTAGGAGAGGTCATCAACCACCACGTCAAGCAAAAAGAAATCAACGATGTTCTTGCGAGTCTTGTATACCGATTACTAGGCAGTCACAATCCTCAAGAGATTGGTTTAATAATATTCGATCAAGATTCACAAGAAGTCTATCGTGCACTTGCTGAACGAAAATTACCCGTCACTAACGATCTCAACCAGAAAGGTATCATTGTTACTTCCTCATCGGAAATTCGTGGTTACGAGCGACAAGTAATCATAATGACGACAAACAAGGTTGATGCTTTGCGTAGAAATTACGGTGTAGCAATCGATGCTTATATTGCTATGTCTAGAGCGGTGAAACAACTATTTATCCTAGAGGTAACAACTTAATGCAAGATTTCCGTCAGCAAGTGGTAGCACAGAAGACCAAGGATTCAGAGATAACAGCCCTTCTACGTCAAGGACAGTTAGCAAAAGCCATAAGAAAAGCTAAAGTCGCAGGTTTTGTAATTCCACAGGAAGATATAGATACCACTGCGAAAGAGATGTTCCTGCGCGGGTGCGCAAGTACTCTGCTTGCAATGATCGGTACAGTGGATATAAAACTTCCATATGACACAGCAACTTTACTTAATCGTGCATTTGAAGCAAAGGATTATCACGGATTCCTTAAACAGGCCTACCGCCTACACCAGACAGCAGGATTACAGTATCGAATTCAGGAGGCAATCCTCAAGATAGAACAGAGATCTTCCATTGAAGCAGCTGCTTGGCGAAATAAATTCACTAGAATATGTTAAATCGAAGTATTAATCTGTTCTAATACCTGTTTAGGGAGAAATCCAGCCACCTGCTCTCGTAAGTATTCGAGATCCGAAGGGTTCGCCTGCATCACGATTCTGTCTTTCAGATAGTTCATTTCACCGGTGCGTCTATCAAGAAGATCAGACCATCTGAGAGCCCACAACTCAGTTGGGTGACCAAATCCGTGTGGACGTCCGAGTAGACCCGGTTCCTCATTAGCCTGATATTCCGTTTTTTGTACATTCTCTGACACGTCACTTGAAACACATATAAAAGTGAACCTGTGGCTAGTTGGTTGCTGAGCGAACATCGGATGCTGAACTATTTTCGATGCGTATCGTTTTAACTGTTCAATATGTTCGGCAACAATCTTGATAGACGGCCTTTTCATTTCCACAATTAGATGTTGGTGATATTTTGACCCTTCGTTCCATTTTGTGCCCATTAAATATAGATCGGGTATATCGCGTAACTGATCACCTACGGTGATAAATGCTTCACTTTCCGTTGCGTCTTTAACAACGGAGTTTATTATTGGTAGTAGAGTGTTTATGGCAACATCACTACCAAGTAAATGAAACTGTTCGCCAAATATCCAGGTATGTCCTTCAATAATTTTATGTAGGTGCTGCCTTTCTTTTACCAACACTGATGATGCTCCATAGATGAGCTCTTTGAGTTCGTTGATGAATTGAAACCTACCAACGAGAAGCTCTGAAATCGCAATAACTGAACTCAGAGAGGTGCGTTTTAATAAATCAGCGAACTTTGTGATTTCATCTCCACTCAAACCCAAAACGCTTGTAAGTACGTCGGCCAAGTCTTCGCTTTGTAGAAGCTGTTTTGCTAAAATAAAAACGAGACGTTGTTGTTTTGGTTGAAGGCTACGAATACCGTAACCTGTTTCAAGAGACATTAAAATTCCGTCATAGAGTTGTTGACTCGTAGAATCGATAATCGTACGAGGGGGTTCCTTATAGGGGTAATATGGCTTTTCTCTCGCCTCCTCTAGGAATGATCGTACTCTATTCGCCCGTTGCGTCAATATATATCGTTGAGCGCGAGTTATAGTTTCCTTCTCAAGCTCAAGAAAGCGTTTGTCCAGATGAGCTAATTCTGATTTGGCGGTGTTGGTCAAATCAGAAAGATATGGAGAGTCTACCAATCCCAAATATTTGCTTCCAGGAATGGGTTCGCCTTCAATTGGTTTACTTGAAATGGTCGTTCCGTGCGTGGAAAAACGTAATAGACTTGAGCATTCTTGATCAACGGCTCTCCCAAGTACCAAATGACGGAGAGTAGCTTGTGGGATTTTTTCGGATTCTGGGATTTCTTCGGATTCGCTACGTTCAACAAACTCCGAAGGCTTGACGGGTTCGTCATCAACAAAGATCGAAACCTCGTTCTCGTATCGAAAAAGATAGCAAGCAAAGGCATTAAACAATAGCCTTTTAACGGATTGCGTTCCACCAAACAATCGACTAATTCCCTCATTTTGTTTAAGGGGAAGGGTGACCGTCGTACCTGTCTTTTCGTCAACCGCTTTGCTCGTAACCTGGAATTTCAATGACCCTTCCACCAAGGTCCATTCATGACAAAAAAACTGTGTGCCTTCTAACGCGACGGTCCGCCAATATGATTCAGGAGCAAGGGCAAAAACTGCGAACCTGCCTATTCCACGAGAGCCAATAGTCTCTCTTTTGGATGCATAGGGTTGAAAATGTTTTCCGACGCACCTATATGCTTGGTCAAGTTGTTTGATCGTGATTCCCATACCGTCATCAGAAATAACTACTTCCTGAGGAGCATCAAGATCGTTTCGCTTGACTGTAACTCTTACTTGTGAAGATCCAGCATCAAGCGCATTTGCGATAAGCTGGCATAACGCTTCACCAGATGAAGGATAAAGGTCTGATCCCAGTTGTTTTGTCAGCAACTGAGGTTCCATCTGAAACTCGATGAATCTGGAAGCATTCTCAGACATCACTGGTGTCCCTCCCTGATTTCGAATATTAAACCATGGAGTCTGATTGTTCAAATTACTCTTGAACAATGGCCAGTATTATCGGACATCCTTTATTGATTGATCCTTGACACTCCCCGTGCCGTGCAAACACGGGATGCGTGGTTTAGGAATGCGCGCGTCCGGGCCGTTCACAGAACTTTAAATTGATTGCATCAAGCCTTTCGTTTCTCCAACTCCCTGAATACCTTGATTATCATAGGATTCTTCGGATTGTCATTTAACTTTACTGAGTAGCAATGCCCAGCGTTCAACATGATCTCCTTTTCAGAATAAATAAAATCCACATATCCCTGACATGGATTACCCGTTGAAATCACTTCGTACTTATATTTGAAACGTCTTTGAAGAGCGAGATAAGTGTCATTGATTACTCTGATGAATATTCTTTGCCCCTTAATAGGAACGCAGCCCGGGTCGACGGAACGTTCAGACAGTTTTCTGCGCACTTTAATGATCGACACCGGGGGATTAAGTGGGTTCTTGCTAGATCGTTTTGCCATTTTGTCGACTGCCTTGTTGTGTTGATCTTTTGAATGCCCTTTTATCCAGTAAAAATCAACTCTTTTCTGGCATCGTTTTATGACGCGTAATAATTCTTTCCATAAATCTGCGTTGTCGACTGCCTTCCCATCGTTATTGAGCCATCTGTTTCTGGACCATGTCCAAAATGCCCTACTCTGGTTTTCAACAACGTAAATCGAGTCTGAAAAGATAGCTATCCGCCCGAAATTCCCAAATAACAAATGCCGCATTGCTTGCTTTATTCCTTCAATACAGGCCAACAACTCCATTTGGTTGTTCGTTGAACCATGATAACCAGGAAGTTCGATATCTTCCGTTTCCTCTATTCCGTCAGAGTTAACGACAATCAATCGAATGCCAATTCCCCCGGTTCTTGGGTGGGATCGGGAAGACCCGTCAGTATAGATATTGAAGGCGTCTTCAAAAGTCATCGTTATTCTTTGGTTTTTGTACTATGCCTTTGTCCATATGGTAATTATAATCCTTTGCCGCAAGGTTGGGTTCTTAGCCCAAATACGAGAACACTTTGAACACGTTTTGAACCCTTTGCTGTATAATCGGCGCGTGTTAAGTGAAAACCATACGTTGTCCATTATCGGATTGGTGTTAACTATTTTTGGAATAACCACAGGCGGTTATGTTTTATTCGAGTTGCTATTCAAATGCACGTTATTCACTGTATTTCTGCGTGTTGTATCAACAATGCTGATGGCGCTATACCCAAGAGAACCTGGATACGTTTGGCTTACGGTTCAATCCAGCAAGAGCGTATACAACATTTGGAACGTGGCGTTACTGTGGTTGATGGGTTTGCCAATTGTTTTGTTCCTAATGATTGGTTTTTGGGTTTTTATCGTATTAAATATCGTTGGTACTACTCATATTCCAGTGCTATGGCTGGTGCTATGGTTTATCGGAGCTGGCTTGATAAATCTGTTTTCAGCTGTTAATCAATACGCTATCGAATTAAAGATAAAACATAAAAGAGCAAGTGTTGAACGCCTGAAAAGGTATATCCTTGATGATTTAGGACAGGCGCTCAAGAGAATCAGTCATCACTTTTTTTACAACTGGATTACTGGTCCCGTGTATACCATCGCGATATTCTTTATCGATCTTTTGTTGATAATCCTGCATTGGCCTGCTTGGGGGTTGAACGCATTTTTTGGATCAAAACTAGACCTCGATAGCAATGAGGTGAGGAAAAATTATTATATTGGATACACGGTTACTGCGGGGTTAACGGGAGCCGTACTTCTGTTTTTGTTTTCATAATGTGGATGCTTTATTTATAGGAACGAATTTAGAGAGATAATGCCATATGATTAGTGAGCAAATAAACGAAATTGCCCAACACGTCATGATTGGAATTGGTGCCCAAAGCCCTTGTGCATCCAGAAAATTTGAGGTTGCTTTACAACAAGTGCAACGGGTGGATTCAGTGGAGGAATGTCAGCAAATCGGGATTGTTGTACGTGATGCCTGGATTGAATTTTCTCAGAGTGTTTTTGTGCCGCAAGGCACAACAGTCCAACATAGTCACACCGATGTTAAAAGATTGATTGAGGCTATACTTGAAAGGGAAAGTATCCACTATGCGAGTCTCATGGATATGGTGAAGGGCGCGTTCGATTTATGCAATAAACTCGAACACGATGTAAACGCAACCGAAGCCATGGCAATTCAGTGCTTATTAGCTTCTGGTCTATCGATGATACTCGTGCTTGAGACCCTATCAAAAGGGAATCTTCTTGTTCAGCGACCATATTATAAATGCCCAAACTGCGGTAGCATAGATTTGAAAACTAAGGACGAATGGGTTCCCGATTTTGAAAGTGCATTCCGAATTAATAAGTTGATTTGCCATAGATGTGGATGGTATTTCATCGAGGAAATGGGAGGATTAAGTGGAATCGAATAGCCCGATTATATTCTTGGGAAACAGGCGGTAAGACCACGGCGAACGATTTTAACGGACAGGATTATCAATATCGACTGCTTAAAGCAAGATCGACCGGAGCAATAAAGGTCCGCCCATTCCCAAAGCTATCCCGCCAAAGCTAATCGCGTCTGCGAAGAAAGGAACCCTTTTCTCTCATTGAAGAGTAAGAATGCGTTGGAGTGGTAGAGCTTGATTTGTACCATGGATGGACATTGAAATGTTCAGACGCATTTTTGTTGTGGAACATAAATATACCCTTCGGATAACGAACCAAAAATGCAAGGTAACCCCATTGAATATAAGGCACAGGTGTAAAGGCAGACGACAGAATCCAAAACATCTTCATTGACCTTGAGGCCGTGCCCAGCAAGAGATTGTATGTGTGTGGGATTAAAATAATGGCTGCAATTTTCACGAATGTCGAGCTTGATTACATCGGAATTTTGTAAAAGGTTTAAACGCCTTGCTAGATCTTTTTGCCCGTCCTTTTTTTGTTGTACCGAGCCCTTTTTATAGCACAGACGTTCATTCAACTCAAATATTTCAATCAAGGCGGGGTGGGGATAGCATTCGATTTGGAATTTACCGCTCGAGTCGGAACGCCCATGCGTGAACCCTTTATATGACAAATAACTAGATAGCATTCGGCTGGCCTCATTTATACGTTTGGTATTGGTCGAATGACATGAAGCCCCGCGGGATCCATATTGTTCACCAATTAACCGTTCGCACTCCCGCTGCCCTGATTCATTAGTGACTATTAGGGACGCGTCAATCGCAACTCCGGAGAGACCGGATTCAGAATTGAGTACCGATTTGATGGCGTCTAGTCCGTGCACTGCTGGAAAGATTTTGGATAAGGAGATGATATTGCCATCACAATCTCCAATCGAAATGGCGGTTGTATTCTTGTCGGGGTTCCAAGCTAAATCTATCCCTGCTAATAGCATTTATTCACTAGTGTACATAAGGACGAATACGGTACCTGCCAGCCATCTGAAATCAGCGAAAAGTATCACCATAGCATATCCTCATTGCTAATTTAGAGTCTAATCGTTTAAGGCCTTAAGCAAGGCGTCCTTCGTGTCCGCGTAATAAATAATGGTCACTTTAGTGGCCAAGTCATCAGGGAGTTCGAAAAGTTGTTTGCGCACTGAAACTGGCATTAGTATTTTTTGTGCACCTTTGTCGGCAGCCAATTCAACGATGCTTATAGCATTATACACAGGTTCAACTGATCCACCGAGATTAAGCCCGCCGACGATAACAAGCCCACCTTCGAGGCTGCGCTCTACAAGCGCCGAACACATGGCAAGCAAAATAGGAATTCCAGTTGCCGTGGCACCCTTGTTGGCATCATAAGCTCGAAATTGGATAGTGAATTCATGAGAACGCGGATCACGATCACCAACTAGTTCTTTTGCCCTTGTATAGAGATTCTGCGCAGCACAATGCACACTCTCCTTTAGTGGTCCCGGAGGGCTTTGATTTAAAATCTTGACCCCACCTCCTGGTCCTTCAGTGACCTCAATGCGAAATAGTCCAGGATTTTCATCTATACCCCCGGGTGATAATGCCCATACTTGACCGGCAGGGAGCGGGTCGCTGCCGATGCTGTTCTCGCTCCGGAGTTCAGGTGTCGACACGAATTGCTCCATGCCATCGGGAATAATAGTAAAGCTGAAATGAGTGTTTCGGAATTCGGCGGCACCGATGCGTTTTTGCTGCTCCTTCACTCTGCGACGACTTTCTAAGGCAAGCCTGGCAGCCCATTCAATGGCGTCATCCGGAACATCTACTCTAGAATCTGGAAACATGAGTTTGAGCAGCCCGCTCATAGTTTTGTGTGTGGACGATGTATCTCGACCGCTTAAGGCTCCACCAAATTGTATACGCCCTTGGAGTTTGTTAACCCGGCTTTGAACCCGCAGATGGTTCCAACAAGATGAAAGGAAATCACTTACCAAGCCAAAATGGTCGGTTAATTGCTCCCGGTTTACTTTTGGAACATCCCAACCCGGAATGTATGAGTGAATACGATCCATGAAGGCTGTGTCGTCACGCATCTCCTGTGGAAGTGGCCCCAATAGATGTCCTATGCGCTGTTGATGTTCCACGTCGACGTCAAAGTTACCCACCATCACTATTCCGCCAAACCCGCGAATGCTTTCTTTGCCACGGCTAAACTCACCAGACTCCATATAACCCTTCATGATATTCACACCGTCTTTTTGGTCGAAAGAAACACCCGAGATCTCGTCGAAGCACACTACATCGTACTGACAGACGAGGCCACGCTGTCCATTGGCATTGTTAACAAACATTTTTGCCACAGTAGCTTTGCCACCTGAAACCAAATGAGCATAAGGCGATACCTGTTGATACAAGTGACTTTTACCAGTACCACGGGGGCCAAGTTCTACCGCGTTGTAGTTGTTCTCGACAAAAGGCACCATGCGAAGAAGTAACACATCACACGTTCGTTCTCCGAGAATTGATGGCTCCAGCCCTATGCTACGAATGAGTAGGTCTCTCCACTCCTTGAACGTAAATAGTATTCTCCCTTTGCATAATATCTCCAGGACATCACTCTTCGAGAGTTGGATTTCGCGAAGGGACTCAATGCCGAAAGGATGGCCGCTTTTTTCTTCTGCGATGGTGGGGTCATAGGTGAGATCTACTTCAGCGTAAAATCCTCCTGTCAACATACGGTCATGCGTATGTACCAGGTCATCAGAAATCCGAACATCATTAAGCCGTAGACTTGGGAGTTCTGCTACAAAGCAATCATTCTTGGCATCCAACCTAGCCTTGATCAAATCGATAAGCTTTACTCGTCCCTGTTCTTTAGCTCGGGCTTTAAACAATTCTTCCTCACCCGCCCGGACAGTCCGGCTGGCTAACTGTCGCTGGACTATGGCGAGCCCTTCCTGTATCTCTCCCTCCTCAACACTGGCGCAGTAGCGCCCGAGAAGAAACTCTGCAACATAGGTAGGTACCGGGTACTGTCCTTTGAATTTGCGTACGAGATCTTTGCGAACGAGGTATCCTTCAAACGCCTTGGCAGCGATTTGGTCTAGCGGATCGAGTTGCATGTTAGTTTTCTCCAATCACAATGGGTTGCTTGAAAACGGGCTGGCCTTGTTGGTCGACGATAACGAGAAAAGCCGCTAAACCAAGGGCGTCATCATCTGCAACAAGGAGGCTGGTTTTTTGGCCGGTAGCCGTTGCAATCACCGGAGATATAGTCAAGCTGGTGCCAGCATCGGCGGCTTTGCTGCGAATATCAACGGTAAGCCCTTGAGCACCTTCGAAGATCGCGTTCAATCTTAGGCCGGACCACTTTATTTCTTTCAGAACAATGGCTTTGGTGTCGCTGGTCTCACTGACTGAAATTGACAAAGCAGGAATCAATGCTTCCTGCAAAGTGAGTCCGCCATGAGCATATTCCAAGCCTGCGGTGAAACAGGTCACTCCGGGTGCGAGTACGACCGCTTCAGCAGAATCCCAAAACCATGAGGTCATTGGAAAACCGTGTTGTGCGCCCGCATTTGGAATTGCGCAACGACCCCATCGGGATGAAGTAAGATGTTTGGGCAACTCAGTTTTAGGCAACCCACCGGGAAGCATGAGCCAACCATGGTCGGTGATTACTTTGACTTTTGTCCACCCAATGTGAAGAAGGTCTAGTATTCGCTGATGCAACGCTATGAGTTCTTCTTCAACCCTCCATGCGATCTTCATGCCTTCATTATGGCCACGTGTATCAATCGAACCGAATTCAGACCAAGCGCACTCCGTTGGGAATAAGGTTCCATCAAATACTAGGAATGGCATTCCAAGTGCTTCGATAAGTTGCTTGAACCGTGGGTGAGTGATCGACTTCCCGTTTGATACATCTTTAGGCTCGAAACCCTCTCCTTCCAGCGGTCCCCCCAGTTTTTCTGCAAGCGGCATCCAAGCAAATTTAGCTGTCTCGGTAACCGTTGGCAATGCTGACCATTCATACCAATTGTTCACCTCCAATCCGGAGGAAGTAAGTTTTTCCTCGAGGTCTTTTGCCAAATCCATGCGGAGACCATCAACAAAAAGATAGACCGTACTCTCTTCCACAGTTAAGACACGACAAGTCTTGGGTCCGGTTGTCGGATAAGAAGCCGCTAAGGTCTGAGTGAGTGCGGCAAGTTTTTCAAGCCATGGGAGATATATCGCTCGGATGGCGGTTGTTACCGCCTTGGTAGCAGAAGGCGATCTGGCGACATCCAAAGCCCTCAGCATGCTTCGGTCGGCTCTCCAACCAATTTTTGAATAATAATCAGCAAGGGCTTCCCAAGTGGAAGGATTTCCGGACGTCTGTATGACCTCAGTCATATCCCGCAAATGACCTATGGCTGTAGCTAATGGTGATTCCCCCAAGGCTGCCCAGACCCAGGTGGAGCGCTGGGCATGTTCATCGGCCAAGACCTTGATTTTTGTGATTGCCTCTTTATGGGAGGCCGACGACAACGAGAGGAGTTCTTTTTCCAAACCTTCTTCCGCTTGTCGATTCGAGCCCGGCTTATACTCACTCGTGGGTTCAAAAAGGGTGAGCTGTTCCGTAGAATCCAGCAACTTCTCAACACCCGGATAGGCACGGGGGGCTTCTTTGTAACGTCGCCAAACAAGCGTCCAGGCAGCATTGCTACAGGACAGTTTTTCGGCCGCAGTAATCGCTCCATCCTTCTCTGGATCGAAGTGATAGATATCCCGGCATACTGCCCGGAAACTGACCCAATCCGATCCGAGTTTTTCAAGTTCCATCCTAGTTTTGTGCGGATTTCCCATCCATCGTAGAAGCGTCTGCGCGGGATCCTTCATGACGATAGCCCGGAAGTCTCCAGCGTCGAGCTTGCGTCCCTTGAGTGCATCTACCTCAACTTCCAGTAATTCCCGAAGACATTCCTGAATGGCTTTTTTCGTGTCTTGATCTGAGGCAACTTCAAGCCCCAGCCCGCCATCCCCGCTCGACAGGAAAGCAAATGGGGTCCAGTCCTTTCCGTTCTTTTGTGTCCAGAATTGCCCTTGGAACTGGAGCGCAAATAAATGCTTTGCTTTGATCGGGCACTGGTCTGCGCTACGGAAAGCGGCGCGTCCAATAGCTGGAAGGTAAATTATCGGGATATCGTTTCCGGCCTGCTTTTCCAGTTGGAATCGCAACCAAGCCGCCGGGCCGGTCTTTTTCTCAGGAGCGTAATCTCCGAGCGACCAAAGAGAGGGAAAGCTCGCCGGTAGCGGCTCGAAACATTGTGTCCACAACCGTTCCTCGTCAGGCCATAGGATGACCCGTGGTGCAGCTAATTCGTGCTTGTTGTATGAGGCCGCCTTCCGAAGGGATTGGAAGATGGATTCAAGAATAGTCATGGTGTTAATCGCCTTTTACTCTGAGGTTAGTGTGTTCAGTTGGTGGAGATGAAAAGTGTCCTCACCCAGGGTTTTGCGGCAAAGTTCGACGAGGTGATCGTGGTGGGTGAAGAGAAATATTTGGGTGCGCTGGGCCAATGTGGCCAGTTGCGGGAGAATCGCAGCGGCACGGTCGTTGTCACAAGTGATCAGCAAATCATCCAGTATAAGGGGCATAGGCTCATGTTTCTCAAGATATTGATCCAACGCAGCCAGACGAAGTGCTAGAAAGAGTTGATCCCGCGAGCCGTCACTCATTCCTACAATAGAGACTGAAGGCGCATCTGGGCGCAAACCCACCAGGATAGGGATATCATCAGCATTGAACTCCGCGCCCAGCCCGCAGAACGCGCCCCGAGTTATACTCTGAAAGACTTGGCCCGATTTTTCCAGCAATGGGCCTTGATGTTCCTTCCGGAACCGCTCAATCTGAGTCTGCAGGAAATGCGCAGCCAAACGCAGACGGACAAAACGTGAAGCATCTTGCTTCAATCGCGCCGCGCAAGATTCGGCCTGCTGCCGATAGTTCGCGGCGGCATCTCCGGCAACTTCGAGCGTTTGCCTCTGGCCTTTGAGTGCATACAGGGTGTCGCGCACCGTCTGGAGCGCTGCTTCCTGTTCCTGTTTCCGGCTCTGGAGCGTGCCCTTCCTTCGGGGAAGGGCCTCGATATCTTCCTCCCTGATGCGGCCGAGGAAGTCGTCCACTGTTTGGCCACGAGCGAGGCCGCTTAGAGTGTCACGGAAGTTGGCAATCTGACTCTTCACTTTGTCGCGTAACTCCAAATTCGCAAGCAACGGCTCCAGCGCTTCAGCCGTTTCAAGCTTCGCCAGGTTGATCAGCTCTTCAAACGCTTGAACCGCTTGGTTATAGGATGCCTGATTCTCCCCAAGGGTGCTTTTTGCTTCTTTGATTTGGCCAACAAGTTGCTCACGGCGCGTTTGGTTGTCGCGGGCTTTAGCCAACGTATTCCACAAATCAATTTCCTGAGCCTCGGTGGTATCTCCTCTGGCGCCAAGGGCGACGGCTTTTTCGTTTATGTCTTGTTCGTACTGACCGATTGCATCCTTAGTTCTCTGCGATTTGGTAGATGCTTCCTTCCAGCTGTCGAATTTCGCGAGGAGTTCTTTTCGTTCCTGCAACAGAACTAGGCCAGGCTTGGGGGACATGTTTTTCGGCATGCCAACTATCTGACACTGTGTCTCCCACTTGTTCATCGCAACATCGACCGCAGTTGCGAACCGTGCATTGTATTGCTCAAGGGTTTCCAATGGACTCTTCAGTCCTTGGAGTTGATTGATCACCTCGATTCTTCGACCTGTTGCCTGTTCACCTTGCTGGACTCGCCTTCTGGCTTTGTCGAAAAGCAACGTAAACTCTTTTTCTACAGAGTCGGAGAGAACAGTGGCGAGCTGTTCCTTGGCGTTTTGGACCTGGATGTTTTTCTGTTGGAATGTTTCCTCGGCAACTCTCAATTGAAGCAGAAGGTCTTTGAACTTTCTCAACGCTTCTCGCCATTCCTCCATTTCGGCCGGAGCCCGCGGCGAAATTCCGCTTGGCAGCCATGCCGCTTCCCATGAGGTCTGGCATTCCCTCCGCTTGCTCTGGAGTTTCAATAATTTCTCTTGCCCCTCGTGGCGCTGTTTTTCAGATAGGGTTATCTGGAAACGCTTTTCCTCCGCCTGAGCCACAGCTTCAGCCTGTTCACGGAGTTGATCCGCAATGTCGTCAGCTTGGACAATCGTTTGTGGAAAGGCTCCCTCGAGAGGTGTGCCTGGGATTAATTCTTCCTCGCTGCCGTTGCCTTTCCACTCTGCCAGCACAAGGTTCCAGCCATGATCTCGATGTTCTCTGGCTTTACGGAGAGTCTGTTCGGAGGGTAATTCTCCACGGCGCCCCATCCGACCAAGTTCGGCTTGAAGGGCCTCTATCCGTTTTTCCCCGTCAAGGATTTTGGTTTCCTCGCTCTTGATATCCCGATTTATCCCGTCCATTTCCTCGCCGATTCGGCGGATGGTCGCTTTGGTAGGAACTGAAAGGCTTCCCGTCGTGTCCAAGTCGTTTGGGGCGCCGGTCAACTCCCGATGGTGATCACTTGCTTCAAGGGTGAGGCGTTTTACCTCAGATTCGCTGGCCGAAAGCGTGCGGTTGGCCTCAGTGGCTGCTGCCGCTACGGATAAGGTCTCCCGGAGATTGGTAAGGTCGGTTTCCGGCAGAGCCTGCAACTGCGTTTCCAGAGTTTTGATCTGCGTCTTAAGGTCTTCTGTCTTCTCTTTGTTTTTCTTGCGCTCATCCAGTGCCTTTTGAAAATCATCGGCTACCTCCTCGCAGGCTAGCCGAACGGCACTGCCGAGCCGCAGTGTTTCGAGTTCAGACAGACTACCAGTTAGCTCCAGATTTTGCATGCCCGCCCGCAGAGTCGCTTCAAGTCCTGCCAATTCGGTTTCCAGGTCGGTCAGGGAATTCTTACGATCCCTATAAACGCTAAGGTCCTGATGCAAACGATCCATAGCGTCGGCCTCAGCCAGCAAGGTCGGCGAGGTCTGGCAACCTGCCAATTGTTCTTCAAGTTTGGCGATCTGAGACGTGAGGCGGTTGACTTCTGCATGAGCTTCGCCGGTTGCTTTCCGGGCGGCTCGCGCCCGCTCGACGAAATCGGAGGAAACATTGGGCATTGAAGGAAGCACTTCCAGTTTTCGCATCTCCTCACTTAAACGTCCCGCGGTGGGAAGCGCATCTTCACAACGGGAAATCCATTCCAGGTCTCCAGTAAAAGCTAAAATTTCACCTTCCAGTTTGGCCTTAGCCTCCTCAGCTGTCGCCAATTCTTTTTCAATCTCCTCCCACGCCTCAGGACTTACGACGGCACCGCGGCTTTTATGTAGAAAATCAATGTACCCATTTGCCGCCGGGCGAATCGATACACTGGTTGTAGAACGACCCTTGAAAAGACGGTCTGATTCTGCCGTCAGTGTCTCCAGGACCCGTTGAACTGGGGTTCCACCCATACTGGCCGAGAAAAGAGCTTTACCGATATCTCCATCCCCACGGAGTAGTTCTGTTGCTCCTTCGCGAAGTTCCCTCGTCCCAAGGCCAAACATCGTGGAAAAGTATTCCTGATCCACACTGCCCAGAAAAGGGATAAGGGCGTTATCCGGCAATTCATTGCCATCGACATCCAGCAAGGTATTTTTGTTTCCTTTGCGCCGTTGAAAGGTAAGCCGTTCCCCGGCCCGACTGACTATATCTCCCATGATTCGTAATTTTTTATAGTCATGCACGAAACTGTCGGACGATTGAGCATGGATACCGAAGAGCAGATCGCGAAAAGCGCGAAGCAGAGAACTCTTACCCGCTTCGTTGGATCCGTAGATGACATGGAGATCACCGCCCTGAGCGGGGAACTTGAGCTCCAGATCGGTAAAAGGTCCGAAGGCCGGGATGTGTAATCGATCAAATCTCATGTCGCGCTACCCCCCTTCGTGCCCAAGGCATCCAGAATGATGGCTCGAACATCCTCCATCGCTGTCGCCTTTTGGCTTTCTTCCCAGTCATATTCAACTTCGTTTCGGATTTCGGGAGGCAGAACTTCGAGCATCTCTTTAATCTCGTTAGGAATATTTCCCGGTTCTACTCTGGCTTCTTCCAGCGTCTCAAGAACGATTTTGGTAAGAGCATCTCGCTCAGCAAGTTGTGCCAGGCTATACACTGGAGATGTTAAAACCTTGACTTGTTCAATCCAGATGGCCTCCTCGCCCTGGTCTTGGGCACGACCCAGCAATTCGGCGTGCCAGCGATGCGTTTCACGGTGAAGGGAACCGTGCAGAGGTGTGGCTCCAGTGAACACAATTCTGGCAGCGACTAATCGCCCCTCCGCTTCACTGACAGCGCCAGCCATCGATTTGGTGACGCGACTGAGTGCCTCTGATTCTTCTGTAACCCCAGTGAGATCGATCTCAAGCACCTGCCATCTGACAACATCCAGGTCATGCCACTCCGCATGCTCCACCTCCAAGGAATCATTCACCGTCACTAATCGGCAACCGCGTGGACCTACCTCTCCCACATCCCGTCCCTGACAGTTCCCTGCAAACACTATCCAGGGATTCTGACTGATCACCTCGGGTTTGTGAACGTGACCGAGCGCCCAGTAGCCATAGCCTTTCTGACGCAGGTCCGTTTCCGAACACGGGGCGTAGATGTCGTGACCGGGGCGACCGGTCAGGCTGGTGTGCAGGAGCCCAATGTTGAACTTATTCGACACGGCAGCGGGATAATCAACTACCAGATTCTCGGGCACAGCCCGGTGTGGGAATCCACGTCCATGAATCACCACGGGAAATCCCTCCACTTCCATGGATTCCGGCGTCCGAGTGGAAAAGACATGCACATTATCTGGCAGGCTCAGTTTCTTGGAAATCACCGAGGCCGCGTCATGATTGCCCGCAATCATATAAACCTGAACGCCTTTGTCGCGCAATCGAGCCAACTGTCCCCGGAAAAATAAGCCGGTACTATAATCCTTCCAATCTCCGTCATAGATATCACCAGCAATAACCAGAAAATCAATGTTCTCATCAATTGCCAGTTGGATCAGGTTTACGAAAGCCCGTCGCGTTGCGCCGCGGAGAAAATCAACGGGTGCCCCTTCATGCGCCTCCAGACCTTTAAGCGGGCTGTCAATGTGGGCATCAGCGATGTGGATGAAACGTATCATTGCAGATCTCCTAACGCGGCTCTTTTAGCCGCGAGTGTGAGGTGGACATCGTTCCACCTGTTGCCAACGAATTCTTTCCCGCCCAAGGAATCGGTCCTTGGTTCTTCTTCACACCAAAACCAAGGATATTCGTCTTTGGAACATTGAGGTTCGGCGCCACGATCCTTGTCCTTCAGGGAAAGAGGTACGGCGCGGAACAATCCTGCTCCGCGTTTGCCGACATCTCCAGCGAGGAGGAAGGGGCGTGCATTTTGACGGATACCATCATTGAAGTCGGGGTGCCAGCCCTGAGATTGGTCCTTAAGGGGCTTCCATCGGACGAAGATATCAAGCGGCGCCTCACCTTCGAGAATGGCAGCGAGTTTGGACTGAAGCTCACGTGCGGCTCCTAAACGTGCTGCGGCTCCGGGTTTGTCAGCCTTGGCGTCATCGGCTTGCTGTTGGATCCAGTTGCCCAGGTAACTATAGGTCAGCTTTTGTAGCATAGAGTAGTCAAGTTTGTGGTAATTGACTAGGGCGTGGAAGCCATCTGCGCGTCCGTCCCAGAGGTGCCAGATAAACGGACGGTCGTGAAAAAGCTTGGAATGTTGTTCGAAGAATTCGTCGCGTAGCCAGTCTTCGACGGTTTTTGATTTGCTGCCTTTGAGCCCGGTGGTGGCGATGAGGGCGTGTTCGTCGAATGTGCCAAGGGCGACAGTGAGGAGCTGGCGCAGACGGGCTGCTGCTGGTTGCTCACGGTTGAGCGGCGGCAGGCAGACAATACCATCTTCGTCGGTGAAGGATTCCAGACCATCGGGGCCGAGCGCTGGGCAATCGGGGAAGTTGCTGCCGGTCTGGCGCGGCCAGCGGTAACCCAGCAAGCGGGCGACGGCGACGTGCAGCGGTTGCCCCGAGCCTTTGGGATGACCATTGAAAAGCCACTGTGTAGGGTCATTACTGTGCGGCTTGGGCAAACCGTTGGGGTATTTCTCTGAGGCCACTTTTTGCCAGTGATTAAGATCGAATGGAACCTTAACCAAAGTATTGTTGGTAACCTTGAGTGCTTGATCAATTTTTCTGACTTCGAGATTAAATTCTGAAGAGTTACAAAATGCCCAAATCGCAGGTAAATCCTTAGCAGATTTCGGTACAATAGCTGCGGAATTTTGGTCGAACAATGTTCCTATATAGAGCGCAACGGGTAATCGATTCATTTGGCTCACCAGAACTCCATTTTTGTGCCAAGCTAAGCCGCCAGCAAGAACAGCTATGCCACGCCTATAAAGGTCATATAAGATGCCTTTACCTTCTTCCCAAAAATAGATATTATGGTATCCTGCGTATTCCATTGACGTGTCTGTTGTGGTTTGTCCAAAACTCCATTCTTTTAACAAAAGGGGAATTTCCCAAAATTTTCTTATAAATCGAATGCTATCTTTTGTGTTAGTCCCATGAACGCCAAGCGTATATTCACTGAGAAGTGGGAGAGAAGACGCATCCTCCAGACGCAGAGTCGCGTCTGGATTATTTTTTTGAACATTTTGCTTTAAAAGTAAAATGTTGGTCGACACAAGTGCAACTTGTTTATCTAAAGGTGTTTCGTTATCAGCGACATCAAGGCCGAAAAACTTAGAGCTTGGGATTGGGTTTTTGCGTGACAGGCAAATGAGAACGATATTGAAATCCCACATCGGCGTTTGAAAGCCTTTAGGGCCAAGTCGTCCGATAAATTCCCACTTAGAACCAACTAAAAGTTTTTGCCTTAATTCTACGTAAGTGCCCATAAACAGCCAGTTCTGTGGTGTCACTAGAGCTGTACTTCCCCCCTGAGCGCAAAAATCCAGGCATCGCTCAACGAAACAAGTTGCTAGGTCTGCTTTGGCCTCGGGATGAACGCGTTCGCAATAAACTTTAAGCACGTCATCTTGCTTTCCCCGACCTAGGTAGGGCACATTGGTAATTACGAGCGTAAATTGCCCTGCGAGCAACTCGGCGGCTTTGGCGAGACCGCGCGCGGTCACAGCCATCTCATGGGCGGTGTCGTCTTCGGTTTCCTGACCCAGTGCCTTTTCTAGCAGTGGGGCCAATTCATGGAACTCGGCCTCGAACATATCCCCGGTTTGCGCGTGGGGATTGATTAGGCTACCGAGAACGGGGGCATCCGCAAAGAGACTGTGCAGGCGAACCATGCCGCTGCTCGCACGTTCGTTGTTTCCCGCTAGGACTACCCACTCCGCCTCCGTGGCGCTGGGCGCAAGTCCAGAGCAAGCCAAGTTAAGACTGGGTAGGACTTGATAACCCGCCAGTTTCCATGCCGTCAAAGCGACATTGAATGCGGCAATCTGTGTGCAGCGTTCGTCAAGTTCTAAGCCGTGAATGTTGTCCTTAAGTATCGCAACTACTGCTGCTTGCACGCTGATTTTTTCTTCCTCCATACGCAGGCGAACGAGTGGTGGGAGGGCAAACACGAGAAAATGACCGCTACCCATGCAGGGGTCAAGCAAACGAATGAGGCGTGCGTGTTTTGGCCAACCGTCGAAAGTGCCAGCGGCGGGGAGCCATGTCTTTGTTCTCTCATCCTGTACAAAACGCAAATAAGGCCACGTGATTGCCGGCACGCTATCACGGGCGGATAATGCCGCTTGCGCTCGCGCATCTTCTTCGTTGTCTGCCTTGATTGGTCCAATCTTGCCAGCCCACCACGCGCCGAGGGTATTGTGGAGGAGAAACTCCACCATATAATCTTCGGTGAAAAGTTGGGTCACCGGTGCCAGTTCATCGGCGCCGATCTTTTTCCCGGAGGCATTAACCTCATCTTTGCGCTGGGCTTGCCAGAACTGGTAGGTCCAACCGAGTGCGTCGTTGGCTCGGAATACTTCGGATGGGAGGGATGCGAGCAGTTTGCGCAACTCTACCTGGTCATTGAGGGCAATGGGGAGATCGAGTACTGGATCGTCACGTCGGAAAACACCAGGGAGTGTGTGGCTAGCGAAACGACAGGCGAGATCGAAACCATCTCGCGCACCGAGTTCTGGGGCTAGTTCTTCGCACTCTTCAAGGGTTATGGGTACAAATCCATTAGCCTCATCGGTAATCAGAAGATGATTCTCAGTGAGGAAACGTGTGAACAGTAGGCGGTGCCAATGTTCGTAAGCTGCCGATTCAGTGAGGCGGTGAATGTCCTGAAGACCAGTGCGTGGGTCTCGGGACTGTCCCAGAGCTTTTCCGCGAGCGCGCAGGCGATTTCGCAATTTGCGCTGCTCCACATTCATGTGATCACGGTAATCTCCCTCGTGAACAGCCAAGTTTTCCAGTGCAGCTTTACATGACGCCTCGGCTAAAACGCGAGCGGCGGCGGTGACTTTTTCGAGAAGTCTACGATTTTCTTTGGAGATTAATGTCGGCATAGAACGTAAACTCCTAGAGAATTACTGGTCCCTCTTTCAGGGCAGCTTCAACGGCAGTTTTAGACTTAATTAACCATGCATCTAGTTCAGTTTGATTATGAATTGTTGCAGCGGAAAGTGTAACTCGCCGGGCTTTGGGCTCGGCTTCGATTATGGCAGCAGCGAGAGCTTTGTCGAACTGGGCAGCTAAAGCATCGGTCTGCGATTGCCAGTTCGCTAGAGAACAAGACTGAAGAGCCGCAAGGAGTTGTTCATCCGAACCAGTAGTGGGTATTGCCCGTTGCGATGCTCCGACACTAGAGAGCAGGTATTGGCGTTTCATGTCCGCCAGTTTCTGCCACACCGGATTACTGTTAATGCGCATTGTCTGAACCGTAAACATCTCGGAGTAAGCCTTATATGCCTGGGCGAGACTAACTCGTAGCGCATTTGATACTGCATGAAGGACGTATGAGACAGGGTCAGGATCATCAAGCAGGGAACGATTGGCTCGTATGACGGCTAGAGTGGGGGACCATTCGACTTGCCCCGCTAGACCAACTGCTTGGGCGACGAGTTTTTCGGTCAGGGCGAACGCGGGAAGACGTTTAGCGATTTCTTTGCCAGCGGATTGCCAGACTTTAATCTTTTCAAGTAGTGCATCCCGCTGATCATGAAGTGCCATGAGAAGATCATTACCAGAGTAAAACTCTAAGGCGCTAACCTCCGGAGCCCCGGGTGCCATCGGAGCAGGCGGGTCCCCGCCCGCCTGCGCGGCAACCGCTTTGGCGTGTTCTATAAAACGTACAGCATCGATATGTTCATTGCCAGGAGTCGTCTTGGAAAGTCCGGCTTCTTGGAAGAGTTTGCGAATAGCTAGTTTTTGAGCGACGGTAAGCACCGGGCTCTCGATGCGGAAAGCTGCTTGCCCGAGCTTTTTCTGGTCCACTTCGGCAAGCGAGAGCGGAGTGGAATTTATACGGGCGCTGAGGTGGTTGCTCGCTAGTAGTGTTGTTAGGACGCCGTCAATGGCGTCTTGAGGCCAACCATAAGGCGGAGCATTAAACTTTTTGCGGATCTCTAAGCCCGTCTTGCCAGAGCCCATGAAGCCAATGATTGCCACAGATACTGGGTGATTCTGGGGATCGCCGGTAAAACTGATCTGGTCTAACGCGCTGGGAGAACCTTCTTTGGCTTTCTTCAGGACTTGGGGCCACCTCGCAGAATCGCCATCGTAAAACTTAGGGTACAGACGATTAAGTACCTGTTTGGCGGCGGTCTCCACTCCTTCTTTGAGCAACATTACCGGTTGCTCCTGCCCCCCGGAAAGAAAGAGGCTTGCGTTATTAAGGAGTTGATCAATCAGTTCTTCAACCCGCAGCTCTTCTGCGTTTTGTTTGGTGGCCATTGACTGGCGGCATTCTTTTCCTTCAGGGGAGGTGGGGTTGCCTTTGAAGTGCAGGGTTTCTTCGGCGGCCTGCGCGGAGGCAATGGCGTTCTTGAGTTCATCGGCGTGGATTTTCGGAAGGAATAGGTGAAGCGTTGGGTCATCGGTGCTTAGTTTGCGGATATCGGCCAGCACGGAAGACTCCGGAGTTGAGAAACCGTCGCGTACCCAAAGGGTGATTGCATCAGTTTCTTCCGGCTTGCCCTCACTGTGGTGAATGGTAATCTTCCGACGCTCCTTGGCATCGCCGTGGAGCACTGAAGGGTTACCAAGAGTGTCAGTCAAAGCTTTATCGAGGAACTGAGACAGTCTTGATGCTATCAAAGGCTGGTCATTTAAAGCCGCAGCGCGACGTTTGCGGAATTCAGCTTCCCAAGCTGCCCCTTCGGTGGTTTGCAGACGGTATTCGCTATCCACCTTCATGAGCATGCCATCTTGCTCCAAGGCTACGAGCAATCCGGGAAGTTGCTGTCGGAGTTGGGTACTGCCCATGACCAGATCTTCACTAAGCAAATCAGCCAAATGCTCAGGTTCAGCACGTACGCCGATGTCAGTGCCGTGTTCCCGCGAAAGTTTGTTGATCAGAAACACCAAAGCGCAAATACGGCTGCGTAAAGCGCCATCCGGTTTAGTCTTTTGTAATTCGATAATTTCTTGGAAACGTTTTTGCATTTCACCGGTACTCACAAGGTCATTGGCAATCTGATCGTAAAGGAAATCACCTGGCACAACGGCACCGAGTTCGGCATTGGCGTAAGCGCGACAAGCTTCATGGACGACTCGGAGTTGGGTGCGCATCTGGGCTGCAGTGCCCGTGGGGTCTACCGAATGGAGAACTCGCTCCCAAAATCGGCGGCGGACGGGAAGCAACGGAAAGTCAGGTATATAGGCAAGGTTGTCGTCTGATTGGGTGGCAAGTTTAGTCCCCTTGAGCTGACGGGTGATTTCCCCCTCGTTTTTATCAATTAGCTTTTTGATATCCGCCTTTTTATCCTCGCGCTTCTGCAAGACGACCGTACGAACGACCTTTTCGACGTCGTTATCTTTAAGATGTACCTTAATAGTGAACCGGCCCATCAGGCGTTGAAGATTTGGCATGTCGTTGAGGGCACTCTGACCTGTACCAACAACTATCAGACGTCCATCCATACTTTTGCTAAGTGCCTCAGTGACTTCCTGAACGTCCAGGGCAATTTGAGCATCCTGGCCGATGAATTGTTGAATTTCGTCGAGAACCAAAAGAGTGCAGGGCATTTTACCATTACCTGAAATCGCTTCACGGATGATACTACACATCTCGTCTATGCTGACATCATCCAAATTAGCGTATTCGGCCCTGAGCAGCCCGCCTACCTGCGAGGGATCCTTCAGGTGATCATAACACTGGACATAGGCTTTCGCCACCGCACCGGAGGTATATAAGCGTACGAGTTCTTTATCGAAATCTTTACCCTGATCTTCAATGGCTTTTTTAAATTCATCGAGCTTGCCATCACGTTTCAAATGAATA
Organism: Dehalogenimonas sp. WBC-2; assembly: GCA_001005265.1. Classification (NCBI taxonomy): domain Bacteria; kingdom Bacillati; phylum Chloroflexota; class Dehalococcoidia; order Dehalococcoidales; family Dehalococcoidaceae; genus Dehalogenimonas; species Dehalogenimonas sp. WBC-2. The sequence goes on along the minus strand of CP011392.1, from coordinate 572,099 downwards.
AGAAATTTGGCGTAGGGATACCCTTCAGGCAGTCCAACCGATTTGAAGAATAGGCTCATTACCCGCAGGCGGACGTTGCCCGTGCCCGCTTTAAGGGTGCCGCCTGCCATATGCAAGCCGTTATGACGCTTGCCAAGGGTTGAGATTTCAGTAAGGAGATCGGTGATTTCTTCAGGGAGATGTGCAAGCGAGCGAGCGGTTGTTCCGTCGGGAAACTCAAAGTTGATCCAGAGGTATCGGAGTACTTTGGCGAGGTGGGACTTTCCGCTGCCATAGAAACCGCTGATCCAGGCCGCCTTCTGCTCCGGAGCTTTGAATGTATCGTGATAACTCTGAAGGATGCGACGCATGCCGTTGAGATATTCACCCTCGCATACGAACGATTCAAGTTCGTACCTCAGTGTGGTGAGATCCTCAGTGTTATTGCTGGAGACCCCCTCATTGACAAGTTTCCAATCCAACGGGTCTTTGATGAAGATTTCTCTGGTTTTCACTGTGGGGTGTCTCCTTTTGACTTCATTTATCGGAAAGTATCGGAGTTGCTAGATAATTCCAACCCGTTCGAGCATCAAGAAAGCGGTAGGTGTTACCTTCCTTTTCACCTGGGAAAAAGACGAGTAAAAATCCAGGAAAGGTTTTTTCCAAACCGTCAATCAACTCGGATACATGTAGAAAGTCATAGAGGTCCATCAAACCGGTCAGGGCAAAGACCGTACCCTCCGGCTCAGTCGCACGGGCTACCTCTTTTCGGAAGAACTCGGTGAGGACGCTTTTCCATTCGGTTTTGGCATACAACTCGATATCACCGGGATTATTAAACCATTCCGCTCGCTCTCCCTCTTCAACGGAAGAAAGCCATCGAGCTAGACTTCCCTTCAGGTCTATGGGAACCCATGGATGGCCAGCTTCTTTTGTTACCATTTCAAATTCGCCGATGCAATTAAGCAGTCTTCTTTCTTCTGTAGCGGGATAGACAGCAAACCAGACACGTTGGGAAGCGGGCAATCCAGGTCGAAGTGGCATTTGAATATGGCTGCGGTAGTTTTCGAGCAGTTGATCAATTCGATTCATGTATTAAGTCCTGTTCTGCTTGGGTCAGGAGATTGGAGAAATCAAATTCCACAATGCCAGCAGCTTGTTTAATAGAAATAAGTTCTTTTGCAGAAGCCAGTGAAAGAGCCGCCTGTAGTTGGGCTCGATTTGATGCGACAAGAGCGGCATAAAGGGAGTCGAGTAATCGTTCGCCTCTCAGACCAGTCAAATAGCCAACAAACATAGCGTAGGCCGCTGAAATTGGACGCGGTTGAGGTAGCCTTCTAGTTTTTTTTACTCTGCCTTCGAGGTGCCCGCCAAAGGTCCAAGAAGTGTCCACATTTCTGGCCATCGATGCTTTCGTGGCGCAACTAAAACGGGCAGGAAAGCCATTTTCGAGATGCTGTTCCATGTCTGCCCTGACAAGCACCTCTCCCAGGCGTAACGTACGAATCAACTCGAAGCTTTGGCGTAATTGCGGATCTCGGGCATACGCACAGACCAAACAAAGCTGGGGTAAAGAATCGATATCTGCATGGGCAAAATCCCAGAAAACACGGAACATTGCCTTAGACGGATCCAGACCATAAAGGTCCATTAAATGGCGAAAACTCTTCTTCCGGCTACTTAACGTAGGTTTGTTTAAAAGGTTCTCTTCGATGATCGCCTTTGTGAAATCGTTCTTTGTGATAGTGGGAGGTAACGCATGAACAAGAGTATCCATCTCCAACAACATCATTGACCGTGCTGAGTGACCACCAATTTTGGCTGAGGAGAAACCTAGCAGAATGTTTTGCATTGATTGGAGTCACCTTGGTTTTGAATCCTGAGTCTGAACCTTATGACTCATTTGCATGTCGGAGGATAGGTTTCAAAACAAGTCCTTTCGATTATGGCAATTATAGGCGTGGCATAGATATGACGCAAGGCATTACCTTTTTGGAGTGGCAATAAAGGTTCCTTTTAACTGCCTTGACTCTCCATCAATAGGCGAGTTAATATCTTAGAAAAGTATCGTTCTAGTTTAGTTGTTCTTACTTACTTGGTGAGGGCCATATCGTGTTAAACAACCAACGTGGAACGACACCCTTGCCTTCAAAACCCTGACATTTAATCATAGAAAGTGCATCTTGTTATTAAGTAAACTTGTTTTTGATTCCCATGTTTGAAATGGAAGTCATTCTTTTTCCTCTTCTTCTAGGTCCCACACCGGAGAATCCGAGAAGCAATTTTGGTCATCGTGGTATTCGGAATGACCTGCTTGTGCCCTACGCACAAGTTCATCATCTCTCTCCACGGTGTAACCATGTTTCTTTAAAGCAGCTATAATTCCAATTTGGTCAAAGGGGGAAATAGAAAGGACTCCACCATTAAGCACAGTCTCTTCGGTTTTAGCGTATTTGCTGACGATGTCCTTCGGCATCCAATATAGCATCGATTGATTATTCCATTCAGGCCAGTCGCCATCGCAATATGGGCCGATATCACACGGGTCAAAAGGTTGATTTGATTCTGGTATAGCGGTCATCCAACCACGAATATACTCCATCTCTTCTGGTGGCAATTTAGACACAAACTCACCCCAGGTTTTGGTTTCCTTAAGAATTTCCCCTAGTCTTTTTAAGTAAAGTGCTCGTTCTTTCTCAATAAAGCATAGTGTATACCCCTCCTCTCCAGACCAATAATCGTGAATAGTGCCATACACGAGTGTAGTTGGGATTGTTTGAGAATTGCTCTTTGTCAAGGGATACTCCTGACTATTTTGGTTGATTAAAGAATGTTACTCACAATCAACAAAATAGAAAAAGTTGTCTGCATTGGTTCTTTGAATCAACTCATCATTTCTTTCCAAAATATAGCCATGTTGCTTTAATGACGCTACTAATGGAGCTTCAAATATTGGATTGAAATATAAGAAATCGCCAAAAACCATGGTCATTTTTATTTTGCCGTATTTACTTTTAATCTCTTCAGGAATCCACCTCAACATAGAAAAAAAAGGCCATTCAAGTTTTTGGCCGTGGTAAAAAAGGCAAAGGTCATTAAAATGAAGGGGTTCGTCTTTCTCTGGTAATGGTAAATTCCCTACATCACGAAATGATTGAGCATCATCAAGTGGTAATTGATTTAGAAATTCGCCCCATGTTTTTGACCCGTTCGCTATTTTCCAAATATTATTTAACCATAATGCTCGCTCTTCACCCAAGAAACATAGCGCGTGTCCTTGTTCAGATTCGGATATTTTAATCAAGCCATATATGATTCGGTTATTGGATCTCTGAAGCTCTAACTTCATCTCCAAGTCTAGTACTCTTCGCTTAGCATCATCGACGAAACTTTTATGGGCTAGATTACCTGTCGCTTTGTTTATAAAATGCTTCCACTCATGCATGGATTCATTGGCCTGACCTAACATCTCGAAAACTATCCCAAGGTCATGGTGAGCTCCTAAATGATCAGGATTTATTTTTTGTGTTGCTCTAAACTCCTCAATAGCAGCAGGTAGGTTGTTTTGAGATACATAGGCATCACCTAAAAAATAGTGGGCATTCACGTAACCGATATCAATTTCCAGAGCTTGTTGGAACTCCTTTACGGCTTCATCTAGCCTTCCTTGTTCTTTATAGACATTCCCCAACAAAACATGTACCCGAGCTGAATCTGGATTTAACTCCAACGCTTTTGCATATTCTTGAATCGCTTTTTGAAATTTTCCCTGTGTATTATAGGCTATTCCCAAACTAAAATGGGCGTATTCCTTGTCGGGATTAATCGTCAATACTTTTTGGAATTCTCTAATAGCTGCGGCCATTTTGCCATGTCGTATGTATAAACTTCCAAGTAATGTTAAAATACGCTCTCTGTCACAATCCAGACAGGTTTTAGACGCTTCTTTATATTCATAAATAGCTTTTTGAAATTTACCCTGCTGTTCATAGGCTGTTCCCAAGGAAAAGTGAAACTGATACTGATTCGGTACAATCTTGATTGCTTGCACATATTCGTCTATGGCGTCTTCCAACTTACCTTGGGATTGATAGATATTTCCAATATGATAGTGTGGCTTCCCTTTGTGTGGATCAATTCTTAAAACTTCTTGATACTCATCGACGGCCTTAAGCAACTTTCCTTGTTCTTCGAAAGCTTGACCCAAGTAATAGTGTGCCAAAATATCATTTGGGTCAGTTTTTAAAATCCTCCGACATGTCTTTGCCACTATTTCTGGGCTAAAACCAATATTATAGTTTTTCATTTGACGCCATCCTTTGTTTTTGTTGGTGCTTTCCTAATGGAATTATTTCCAAATGTTGCCCAGTGGTTATCCCAGAATACTCCTACGACACTTATCTTTTCAATACAATGTGCGAGGGGTATTCGGTAATTCCCCCGACCATGTTCCTTAAATAGATTTTGAGTTACCCATGTATTTACAGTAGGAATGGCTTGGCCTTCTTAATAAAGACCTGTCCTGTATAAGTGATGGGGCTCATCCAGTTCTTTCGCCATAATGCTCACCCTGACATATCCACAAGAACCAGTTCTAAGTGTTTTTAGCAATGGATTTCCTCACTAAAATAAATTATTCGTTCATATCTAACAACCTTAGTTTGTAACCATTTAGAATTAGGGTAGCAAAAGATTCCATTTTCACCGTCCTTGGTTTGTGTTTCCGATAACAGTACATAGTCATCTCCGATGATCAAACCATTTCGCCTTAGGTCTAATAACAACTCGCCTGCGTTATCCGGTTTTCCCCTTTTTACTAAGGTGATGCTGGAGTTTGATATACAAGCGTATTGACGCCTAAAACCTCTAAGCCCATGAGGATAACGGTCGTCTATAGCCGTATTCTTGATGGCAATGCCTTCTCCACCAAACTTAATGCCTCCTGTGACCGTTTTTGAAGCAACTCGCCTAACTGAAGCTGTTTGTTTTGGGAATAACTTAGAAGATGGTATCGCAGTACCCTTATCTTTTATGTGTTCGGGAATCATTTGCCGTACATCATTGTCCTCGCCCAGAAACTCCGGAGACAATATTCCGCCAAGCAACCTCTTGGCCTGTAAATCTACAACAAGCTGTCTATTCCAGCGCAAGCATCTAATACCGTCTTCGCTGCTAAACCAATCAGTGAGTTTAACGAACGCCTCCGCGGCATCATTGGCTGTGACGCATGGTATTCCATAAATCTTGCTGAGCCTAGTGGCATGATAAGGATGAGCTATGGAAAAAAGAATTTTACAGAATTCACCCCTCAATATTCCGTCTTTATGCTCAACAATCTTGCCTGCCAATTCCACAATTCCAATAACAATTGCCGACTCGTATGAAGAAGTAATCCAATTGTAATTCGGAAGCTGGCAAGCATATATGCCACTCTCATTACTAGGCTCCGGAATCTGATCCGCCCAGATGCAAGTTGAATCATACTGGCTATTTCGATTGGTGGAAGCAATATGCATTCCGCTGATAAGATGCCAACTCCTGACAGCGATTATGCCACTGAGTTCTTCGGGCAGCTGAATACTACCGGCGATGTTGGCATCGTATTTATATCGCTGTTGTTCAGCTTTCGTAATTTTAATTTTAATATCGGTTTTTCTTCTGATGCCTATCATTTGACGACCTCCCTAGTTTTTACCGGTACCGCTACGCCAGGGTTCTTTACAGGTGAGATGATCGGCGCCGGCAGTTTAATCGGCACGTTTATCACTCTGCGGATTTCCGCTCCTGTAGTCATCTCCTTATTCCTCCGCTAGTCTTGCAATACTCCTTCAATACTTCGGCTTTATCAGTTTTTTCCCAGGTAAAATCCGGTAACTCACGGCCAAAATGGCCATAGGCCGCCGTTTGGCGATAGATGGGACGCTGTAAATCGAGCGTTTCAATCATTCCGCTGACATCCAACCTAAACAACCAGCGGATTAGTTCTTTCAATCCAGATTCATCTGCTTTTCCAGTGCCGTGAGTATCAATCATAAAAGATACAGGGTCTGGGACTCCTATAGAATACGCAAGCTGTACAGTACAGCGCCGCGCGATACCCGCAGCCACTATGTTCTTAGCTATATAGCGGGCCATATACGCCCCAGTCCGATCAACTTTTGACGGATCTTTCCCAGAAAATGCTCCGCCGCCGTGAGGGCACATCCCTCCATAGGTATCTACGATTATCTTTCGTCCCGTGAGACCTGTGTCAGCCTTTGGACCGCCGACAACAAACCTGCCGGCAGTATTAACCTGAAATGCAGTCGTATCCGTAATTAGATTAGACGGTATTACTCTTTTGATAATCTCCTCAACTACTCTTTCTTTTATCATCGACGGCGGCACGTCTTCATGTTGAGTTGCGATGACAACATTCGTGACTTCAACCGGATTGTTGTCAATGTACTTGACTGTTACTTGCGCTTTCGCATCCGGCCTCAGCCAAGGTAATGTCTCGTTTTTACGAAGTTCGGCCTGTTTTTGCATCAGTTTATGAGCGAGTGAAATTCCAAGCGGCATCAGTTCGGGTGTTTCATCTGTTGCATAACCAAACATCATTCCTTGGTCCCCGGCGCCCAAAGCCCCATTCGCTAGAGATATTCCTGCCACTATTTCATTAGACTGTCTACCTAAAGCGGATAACACGGTACAGCAATCGTAGGAAATTCCGTTGTAGGCATCGTTGTAGCCGATATCTCTCAGTACATTGCGAACAAGCGATTCCACACAAATATTGCCTACAGTTGAGATCTCTCCCGCCACAACTACCAAACTTTGAGTTACCAATGTCTCACAGGCAACCCGAGCTTGCTTATCCTGGCGCAACATCACATCGAGAACAGCGTCAGATATCTGATCTGCAATTTTGTCAGGATGACCTTCTGATACTGATTCAGAACTTAGTAAATATTCCTTGACCATTTGTGTCTCCTTCAAACTTTTTATCTTTTTCCGAGATCAACGACCTTTTAGCCCTTTAAAAACTATCATTAATACAAAAGCCGCCTCCTTTCCAGCTATTGCTATCAAGAGACGGCTAAAAACAAAAACCCCCGAGACGGAGGTTCCGTCTTTTCTTTTCACGGCTTAACCGTGACCTATCGCTTTTTGGCTTTGGCACCTTAAGAAAAGACCTAAGGTTGCCGGACGGATCATCGGGCCAATTCCCTAACCGTCACTCTCGATAGCTATTCTGTTGTTCAGGTTCTAGATACATATTATAGCTCAAATAACAATAAGTCAAGTGTTTGTAAGAGTCCAATACAAATGCTACACTTTAAACGATAATTTGAAGACAGAAGCGGTTCTGTCTTTTGAACAGTACCGCCCACCATCTTAGTCTCGAAACGTAAACCTGATCTGCAAAGAATAATCTGCTTCTGGAATACAGCTATATCTACAGCAGAACAGTGGTCCTCATGTTTGTCCAGTGGTGATTAGGTTAAAATCAACATAACCCTTAATTTCACAGGTTTGCGGAGAAGCCTTTACCTTGAGGTATAAAGAGGTGAAGGCTTCTTTCTTGTCGGCTCTCGTGCAGGTATTAATATCCGCCACGATCCGAGAGCAGAGTTCCTTGAGTTCAGTTTTAATACTCTGATTTTAAAAACTGATCTTTTATGATACTCATGCTTCTCAATTGTTTTGGTCCACCTTTGCGCTACCTATAACAGGTTCAAAGTCACCAAAAAACACTTAATTTGACTTTAAGGTTTCCTCATTTGACCATATAAGCCCATATCTTTCCATAGTGATTCCCAGTTTTTCATTGGATTTCCAATAGTTCACATTGCATATAGTCTCTGTTTCACCCCCGGTCATTCATAATGGACAATTACCCGTATTTTTCCCGGTGTAATCTGCTTGTAATATTTTATTCGTGCCTTTCCGGCAAATTATATATTTGGTTTCCCATAAATCTAGGCCCGTAACATGTATTTAATCCGTCAGTAATCTATCAGAAATATTCCAGCCGTATAATTACGGTAATGAATACGGCAAATTAATCACGTGCATAATTTACAAACGGACCCAGTATCTACATAAATGAATGAAATAAAGAGAGGTGCTCCCATGAGAAAAATCGCAATCTATGGCAAAGGCGGTATAGGCAAATCAACAACAACACAGAATACCGTAGCCGCACTCGCCGAAATTGGTAGAAAAGTAATGGTCGTTGGTTGCGATCCAAAAGCAGATTCAACCAGGCTGTTACTCGGTGGTCTTGTGCAGCGTACTGTTTTGGATACGCTGAGGGATGAAGGTGAAGACGTAAGTCTGGAACAAATCGTAAAGACCGGATACGGAGAAACAAAGTGTACCGAATCCGGGGGTCCGGAACCGGGCGTCGGATGCGCAGGTCGAGGTATCATCACTTCTATCAACCTGTTGGAGCAATTAGGTGCCTATGAAGACGCTGTGGGTCTTGAATACGTATTTTATGATGTCCTCGGCGACGTGGTATGTGGCGGTTTTGCAATGCCGATCAGGGAAGGCAAGGCAAAAGAAATATACATCGTATGCTCAGGGGAAATGATGGCGATGTATGCGGCCAACAACATCTGTAAAGGTATCGTGAAATATGCCCAGGCGGGTGGAGTTAGATTAGGCGGGCTGATCTGCAATAGCCGAAACACTGATTATGAACGTGAACTTGTTCAAGAATTAGCACGGCGACTGGGCACTCAGATGATCCATTTTATCCCCCGTCATAATGATGTGCAGCGGGCAGAAATACACAAACAAACCGTTATCGCCTGGAACCCCACCTGTACTCAAGCCGACGAATACAGGTCACTAGCGCAAAAAATGGAGAATAACAAGTTGTTTGTCATACCGACCCCTCTGGAGATTTCGGAGCTTGAAGAACTTCTAATGAAATTCGGTTTAGCGTCATGATGTTTTTACGGTCTCAATATGGGAATAAATTAAGGAGAATGCCATGATTATGATCCGTGCCATCGTCAGACCTGAAAAGGATGATGAAGTTCTCGCCGCGCTATTGGAAGCAGGATTTCCCGCAGTCACCAAAATGGATGTTTATGGTCGTGGTAAACAGAGGGGGATGAGAGTCGGTACTGCCACATATGATGAACTACCCAAAGTACTCCTCTTGTTAGTCGTGGACGATAAAGATAAGGATCTGGTAGTGGAAACCGTCACAAAGTCGGCAAGAACCGGTGAAACAGGAAATTTCGGAGACGGCAAGATATTTATTTCAAGTGTCGAAGAGGTATTTACGGTACGGACCGGAGAAAAACAGGAGCAGATATCTCTCTAACTATCATTAACCGAAAGCGTGTCTGGAGGGGTCAATGAAAGAAATAACCGCGATAATTCGTATCAATAAAATAAATGCGACCAAAAAAGCCTTGGTTGACATAGATATCCCGAGCCTCACCGCCCGAAAAGTTGTCGGACGAGGCAAAGGTAACGTTGACTTCAGGATGATAAAAGGAGCCATGGAAGGGCACGACGAAGCGATAGCTCAGTTGGGCTGGGGGCCTCGTCTGATACCAAAACGCATGATTACATTGGTTGTACCAGACGACCGAGCACAGGAAGTTATTAAAACAATCATCGCCGTTAACCAGTCCGGTAATGCGGGCGATGGGAAGATCTTCGTCAGCTCAATATCAGATGCTGTTCGAGTTAGAACCGGTGAACAAGGTGAATCGGCAATTCTTTAGTGAGGTGTACTGAAATGGATAATGTCTCTTCCAAAAATAATAATTTTAACCCGACTGCCGTCAAAGACGAACTGCTTAAAATTTACCCTGTCAAAGTCTTGCGCAAACGTTCAAAATCAATCGTAATAAACGATAATGAAGCCACTCCCGAAATACAGGCCAATGTACGCACGATACCCGGAATCATCAGTCAGCGGGGTTGTAGTTATGCCGGCTGTAAGGGAGTCGTTCTGGGACCCACTCGTGATATTGTTAATCTCACCCATGGTCCGATAGGTTGCGGTTTTTACAGTTGGTTGACTCGCCGCAATCAAACGCGCCCACCAACCGATTCATCGGAAAATTATATGCCATATTGCTTTTCAACCGATATGCAGGAGAACGAAATCGTCTTCGGCGGGGAGAAAAAGCTTCGTATGGCAATCCAGGAAGCCTATGACCTTTTCCACCCCAAGGCGATCGGTATTTTTTCGACTTGCCCTGTCGGCCTTATCGGTGACGATGTTCACGCCGTTGCCCGGGAAATGTCTGCAACTTTGGGAATCAATATCTTCGGGTTTAGTTGTGAAGGATATAAGGGTGTCAGTCAGTCAGCTGGTCATCACATCGCCAATAATCAACTATTCAAACACGTCATCGGAAAAAACGATCAGAAACATGAGGGTAAATTCAAGATCAATCTGTTAGGCGAGTATAACATCGGCGGAGACGCATTTGTTATTGAGGAACTGCTTAAACGTTGCGGCATCACTCTGGTTACAACTTTCAGCGGTAATTCAACTTACGATCAGTTCGCCAATTCACATATGGCAGACTTGAACGCAGTAATGTGCCATAGATCAATAAATTATGTCGCGGATATGATCGAGAAAAAATTCGGTATTCCCTGGATAAAGGTTAATTTCATCGGCGCGGCCGCTACTGCCAAGGCCTTACGTAAGATTGCTGCGTATTTCGGCGATGCTGAATTAATAAATCGAGTCGAACATGTTATTGCCGATGAATTAGAGGCAGTCAGGTTAGCTCAGGAGGATGTCCGCACTCGTTGTGCTGGCAAACGGGCCATGCTTTTCGTAGGGGGTTCACGAGCACATCATTATCAGGAACTATTTAAAGAAATAGGCATGGAAGTTGTTGCGGCGGGTTATGAGTTCGGCCACCGTGATGACTATGAAGGCAGAGCCGTCCTTCCAACCATCAAGGTTGATGCCGACAGTCGAAATATCGAAGAACTGGACGTTGAAGCTGATCCCTTACGCTATGAACCGCGACGAACGGTGGAGCAGATTGAAACCCTGACCAATTCTGGCATGGAATTCAAGGATTACGATGGGCTGATGAACGATATGGCAGAAGGGTCTCTGGTTATTGACGACATCAGCCACTCTGAAATGGAACAATTGATAGATATCTATAAACCAAGTGTCTTCTGCGCTGGCATCAAGGAGAAATATGCCGTACAGAAAATGGGAGTCCCTTGCAAACAATTGCACAGCTATGACTACGGTGGCCCCTATGCTGGCTTTGAAGGTGCCATCAACTACTATCGGGAGATTGATCGCATCGTAAATTCCAGAGTTTGGGCACTGATTAAAGCACCGTGGCAAAAATACCCCGAGTTGCAAGCCTGCTATACCACAGCTTAGAAAATTCACGAAAAGGAAGAACAGCCGATGCTGCTTAGACATACTCCTGAAAAGATTACCGACCGGAATTCCCTAACAATTAATCCGGCAAAAACCTGCCAACCTATCGGGGCAATGTATGCAGCCCTTGGGATTCATGGCTGTTTGCCTCACAGCCACGGGTCCCAGGGATGTTGCGCCTACCATCGTAGCACACTGACCCGGCATTACAAGGAACCGGTTATGGCTGCCACAAGTGCCTTTACTGAAGGTTCTGCCGTTTTCGGCGGGCAGGCTAATCTGATCGAAGCGTTTCAGAACATCTTCAAGATCTATAACCCCGATATCATTGCCGTCCATACAACCTGTTTATCTGAAACTATCGGAGACGATGTAGGCCAGATTGTCAGGGCCGCCCATGACGATGGAAAAATCCCAACTGGTAAGCATGTTATCCACTGCAACACCCCCAGCTATGTAGGATCCCATGTCACCGGGTTTTCCAATATGGTCAAGGGAATGGTGAACTATTTCGCCGAATCCAGTGGCAGAAGAAACGGGCGTATCAACATCATCCCCGGTTGGGTTGAGCCATCAGATATGCGTGAAATCAGACGCCTGGTCAAAGAAATGGGGATAAACCCGATTATTTTCCCGGATACCTCCGGGGTTCTAGACGCGCCTCAAACCGGTAAGCATATCTTTTACCCTAAAGGAGGGACGACAGTCAGCGATCTGAAGAATACCGGCGACAGTAGGTTCACCATTGCACTCGGTGAAGTCGCCTCAAAAGCTGCTGGTGAGGCTCTTACGGCTAAATGTCAGGTTCCTTGCCATACACTGGATCTTCCCATCGGATTGGAGGCCACCGACCGATTCATTGACATGATAAGCAAATTAGCATGTGTCGAAGTCCCGGGATCGATTAATGAAGAACGGGGACAACTGGTGGATGTCATCACCGACATGCAGCAGTACCTGTACGGTAAAAAAGTCGCTTTATTTGGCGACCCTGATCAACTTATCTCTTTGACCGAATTCCTCATCAGTATCGATATGAGGCCTACTCACATCGTAACGGGAACCCCCTACAAGGGGTTCGAAGAACGCATCAGATCGATAACCAAAGATGTCGTCCCTGATATTAATATCAAGAATGGTCAGTGCGCTGATATGTTCCTGCTCCACCAATGGATAAAAAATGATCCGGTCGACCTGCTGATCGGCAATACGTATGGCAAGTATATCGCCCGTGATGAAGATATTCCTCTTATTAGATTCGGATTCCCGATTATGGATCGGATAGGACACACCTACTTCCCTTCTGTCGGTTATAAGGGGGCGCTGCGCCTCTTGGAAAAGATTTTATCGGCGTTCATGGATAGACAGGATCGGGACTCTAAAGAAGAGTCCTTCGAACTGGTAATGTAGGCAAAATAATGGAAATCCTTAAAGATCGCCGGAACCAGATACATCGTAAGGGAGATGAACCAGGGAGCATTACCTGCGAAAAGGCGAGCGTTGCGGGATCGGTCAGCCAGAGGGCTTGTGTGTTCTGTGGTTCGAGAGTGGTGCTCTATCCGGTCGCCGATGCCCTGCACCTGGTCCATGGGCCAATCGGCTGCGCTACTTACACGTGGGATATCAGGGGCGCCCTATCTTCAGGACCGGAATTACATCGGATGAGCTTCTCCACTGATCTAAATGAAATGGATGTAGTGTATGGCGCTGAGCAGAAGCTCTACCATTCTTTAATAGAATTGATTGACGCCTATAAGCCAAAAGCCGCCTTCGTATATTCTACTTGTATCGTGGGACTTATCGGTGATGACGTGGTATCAATATGTAAAAAGGTCGCTGCCGAGAAAGACATACCAGTACTACCCGTGGAGGCGCCGGGATTTGCCGGCACAAAAAAGGATGGCTATAAGATCGCATGTGACGCCTTATTAAGTTTGGCCGGGACGGCTAACACAGACACCATCTCAGCGAAATCAATAAATATCTTGGGAGACTTTAACATCGCCGGGGAAACTTGGGTTATCCGGGACTATTATCAGCGCATGGGAGTGAATGTTGTAGCCACGGTCACTGGAGACGGGCGTGTGAATGATATCCAGAAGATGCACGGGGCAACATTGAACGTAGTCCAATGTTCCGGGTCCATGACCCACTTGGCCCGCAGCCTTAAAGAAAAATATAACATTCCATTTATAAGGGTGTCTTATTTCGGGATTGAAGATACGGCCGCAGCGCTTTATGACGTCGCCAGGTTTTTCGGGGATGACTCTATGTTGGCAAGAACCAAAGAATTAGTCCGCCAGGAAACACAGGCAATCATGCCGGAAATCAGACGTTATGCCCGCGATCTTGAAGGCAAAAAAGCTGCCATATACGTCGGAGGAGCCTTCAAAGCCTTTTCACTTGTCCGAGCTTTACGTACCCTTGGAATGGGTACCGTTCTAGTGGGCACCCAGACAGGAAACCCTGAAGATTATGAACAGCTCAGGGAAATCTGCGACCCTGGTACAATCATTGTTGATGATGCCAATCCGCTGGAGCTTTGCTCATTCTTGAAAGAGCAAAGATGTGATGTTTTTATCGGCGGAGTTAAAGAACGCGCCCTCGCATATAAACTGGGACTTGGTTTCTGTGATCACAATCACGAACGTAAGGAAGCCCTTGCGGGCTTCATCGGTATGAGGAACTTTGCGCGTGAAATCCACGCTACCATAATGAGTCCGATATGGAAATTCGTACCCCGAGATAATTGTGAAGATAGCGGTAACCCATCATGAAACTCCTGACAAAACTTACCCCCACGGCCACCCAAAACGCCTGCAAGGCTTGCGCCCCATTGGGAGCCTGTCTGGCATTCCGGGGGATCGAAGCCGCGATTCCGCTGATACATGGATCCCAGGGATGTGCTACGTATATCCGAAGATATTTAATAGGTCACTTCCGTGAACCTGTAGATGTGGCGTCATCAAGCTTCAGTGAGGGAAGCGCTATTTTTGGTGGCAAGGACAACCTGTTTAAAGCGCTCAGTAATGTCATCAGTCAGTATAATCCGCAATTCATCGGAGTGGCTTCGTCATGCCTCACCGAAACCATCGGGGATGACCTGGAAAGGCTCGTACCAGAATTTGAAAGCCAACTCACCGGGGACTTTCATCCGGCTCTAGTCCCTGTTGCCACTCCTAGCTATGCCGGAACGCACGATTCAGGCTTCCATTCTGCCGTGCATTCAATAATAGACCGACTGGCGATTGAGCCCTACCCTGGTTTTGGTAGGGCGGTAAATATAATGCCTGGCATATTATCACCGGCAGATATCCGGTATCTTAAGGAAATCCTTGAGGACTTCGGACTGGTGTATACGATGCTCCCTGATTACTCTGACACGCTGGATGCCCCCGCGGCGTCAACATATGAACCGATTCCGCGTGGAGGCACTCCTATTTCTAGTATTGCAAGTATGGGAAGAGCGGCAGCTACTTTGGTATTAAGCTCAACCCTTTCCAAGCAAATGGACGGCGGAGCGCTCCTGGAAACGCGTTTTGGCGTTCCTGAAATAATCGTCGGCGCACCGATCGGAATTGGAAAGACAGATGTACTTTTCAACATCCTTTCAGATTTATCAGGGCGGAAGATACCACCAAAATATGTCGCCGAAAGAGGTCGCCTTATTGATTCCTATGTTGATGCACATAAATATTTGTTCGGCAAAAAAGCTGTGATCTATGGCGAGGAAGGCCTTGTCATCGGATTGACTTCATTTCTTGCTGAAATAGGTGTTTTCCCGGTGGTATGTGCCTCTGGTGGAAAGGGAAACGGATTTCAGGCAGCCATTCGCAATTCTATTCCGGCAGGTATCGACCAACCCACCATTTTAGAGGGTGCAGATTTTAGTGAAATCACCGCGGCAGCCACAACCTCAGGGGCTGATTTTTTGGTCGGGAACAGCGGCGGCTACGGGACGTCACAGAGGCTAGGAATACCTCTTATTCGGGTCGGTTTTCCGGTTCTGGACCGCACCGGGGGGCAACGGATTCTACATGTAGGCTACCGTGGAGCACAGCACCTATTTGATCAGATTGTTAACGAACTATTAAGAAAATTACAGGATGATTCACCAGTTGGTTACGGTCATTTTTAACAGAGCTTGAAATTTATCGAAAAGATTCAAGGTATCGAAAATGAATGAGGATATCATGTCTGGAAAATTTAATGACCATCCATGTTTCAGATGGTCGACTACCGCCGATTCGGTTTTACTGTTTGGCAGGATTAGTTTCAATTCAACTTCAATCCATTTTGGGGCTTCATTCATTGCAAGTATCTCCTTTTTGATCCTTGAGCAAAATCTTGTTGGATTCCCTTGGGCAGTGAAGTTTTTTTAACTGCAGAGATCGTCTCATTTACATCGTATTCAAAGCGGACGATTTGACCGTGAACATGACCTTCCTCGCTAGAAACCAGCCCATATGAGGGCCTGGGATCACCGTCAACCGGCAATCCCACTGATCCGCAATTTACCACAAGTATACCAGCCAGTCTTTTTATAAACGGGATGTGTGTGTGGCCAGATACCAGGATGTTGACGTCGGTGTCGCCGCATTTAGATTTCAATGCCGGAGCCGTGATGCTTGGCAGGATGTCATCGTCTTCAGACAACGGACTTCCGTGTACCACCAAAACTTTTTTACCGTTCGGCAGCGTAAATTCAAGACGATTAGTTAAAGACGATAGATACCGCCGACTGGGTTTGTTTAGCTCACTGGCTGTCCAGTTGACCAATTCACGTTTTTTCTTTGATATTTTCGAAATTGACTTCTCACCATTGGAGATTACGTCGAGGACTTTACAGTCATAATTTCCGCTTATTGACTCGATGGCATTATCCTTGAGAAAATCACAGACCTCGTTGGGGAAAGGGCCATATCCGACAATATCTCCGGCACAAACTATTCTGTCGGCTCCCTTGCGCCTGGCATCTGTAAAAGCTGCTCTCAATGCCGGAAGATTGCCGTGGATATCAGAAATAAAAGCGATCAACATTGATACATTATCACCTTGCCGGTTTTTGTGACTAAGAGATCCTGCTTAATTCGAGCGCGTCTGACTTCATCCCAACAATCAACCTCGGTTTCTAACTGAAAGCTTAAGGATTTATCGCTGATTATGATGTTAAGGTTTTTAACGATACCCGTATGGCTGCTATCCAACGCATCCGCGATTCGGAGCATCCCTGCTAACCACTCGACGAGAGATCGGTTTTTTGCATTGAGTGAAGCGAATTTACGGTGACGAGATGGGTTGGGAAGGGCTTTGGTGTGGTATCGGGCGATAAGTGAACAAATAATTCTGTCTTTATCACTCAACCCTGGGATTTCAAGTTTCATAATCATATCGGCGCTAATCTTATGATGGCCTTGAAAAACTGTTTTAGACCATCCAATATCGTGCATCCGGCTGGCCATCGCCAGGAGATGGCGTTCGGGTGCTCCGTAATGGTGGAGAGGCACTAATTCATCAAATATAGCCAAAGCCAGTTGGACTACCTTTTGAGTGTGCTCAGGGTCGACATCATAGGTTTTAGATATCTCCTCCACCGCATTCATGGTCTTATTATAGGCGACAGCTTGAGGCATTGCGTTCTAAGTCTTCCCCTTCTTCGACACTTTCCGTGAACCCACCTGTTTAACCATCTCTTCATAAGGTCGGGACTTGATGCCGCCGCTCCTAGCGATGGCAATCAGCACGCTTTGACTGCGCAATGGAGCCTGATTATCACCGGGTTTAACTCTGAGATAGGTGCCGTCGGGCTGCATAAGACGAGCTTTGACGTTATCATTCATATATGTGACTAATATTTCATTCAAAATACGGTTTTTCAGAGCTGGGTTTTCTATGGGGTATATAATTTCAACCCGGCTGTCAAAATTCCGGGGCATGAAATCTGGGCTGCCGGAGTAAATCTCCGGATTACCACTATTCAGAAAAAACATGATGCGGGAATGTTCCAAAAAACGATCCAGGATGCTGATGACGCGGATGTTATCACTTAAACCGGGGATTCCAGGCCGAAGGCAACAGATACCCCGGATTATAAGATCAATCTGGACACCGGCTTGAGAAGCTTCATAAAGCTTAGTGATAATGGCGGTATCGACCAGTGAGTTTAGCTTGAAAATGATATGCCCGGGATCCTTCTGTGTAGACTTCTTGGTTTCTCTCTCAATGAGATGAAGAATAGTGTCTCTACATGTTACCGGAGACAGCATGAATTTTTTAAACATAGCTTTCAGGATATCTACGGCGAAAATTTCTCCGCTAACCCACGAGTTAAAACCGGTTAGGACGTTGAACAGGGATGAAACATCATGGCCAAAATCGGGATTTGAGGTAAGTAAACCAACATCGGTATATAACCGGGCAGTAAAAGTATTGTAATTACCAGAAGACAGATGGACGTAACGTTTAAGTGTGCGTCCTTCTCTCCTCACAACCAGAGTGGCTTTACAGTGCACCTTCCAGCGCACAAAACCGAACACTACATTGACACCTGAACGCTCCATTTGACGAGTCCAGTCAATATTGTACTCCTCATCAAAGCGAGCTTTCAGTTCGACCACTGCCGTTACCTGTTTACCATTTTCGGCGGCCCGGCATAGGGCACTGACCACTGGTGAATCGTTCCCGATTCGGTATAATGTCTGCTTAATCGCCAGAACATCCGGATCATCGGCAGCAGTATTCAGAAAGTCCATAACTACAGCGAAGGAATCATAGGGGTGATGCAGCAATATGTCTTCGTCCCGAATGATCGAAAATATATCTCTGTCGGTCGTAAATGGTTTCGGGATCCTGGGATTAAACGGTATTTCCTTATAGTTTGGGTTTATGGGCAATTCACGAATCGGCAGAAGGTCCCTAACATTGATTGGTCCCGGTATCTCGTAAATGAATCCGCTTTCTAGCCCGAGTTGTTCTTCGAGCATTTTCAAGGTCTTCTTCGGCGCTCCCGGTTCTATTTCTAAACGTACAGCAACTTTATGCGATCTGTTCTTAAGCTCGGTTTCGACCGATTTCAATAGATCTAGGACCTCAATATCCGTGAAATCATAGTCATAGTTTCTGGTTACCTGCATGGCAACTGTATTCTTTATTTCCATACCTGGAAATAATATCTTGATATGCTTGCGTATCAGATCTTCCAGCAATACAAAATGAAATCCTTGAGAGTTGAGTCTAACGGGTGTCAACCTGGGCAAGACGGAGGGTACTTCGACGAAGGCATGTGGCTGAGGAGCGTTAGCAATGGCAATCTCTTTGAAGACGATCATCAGATTAAGCCGCAGGTTACTTAAGAACGGAAACGGATGTCCGGCATCGATGGCGAGTGGTGTTAGGATCGGGAAGACTTGGTCGATGAAATATTTATCAAGGATTTCGTTTTCTTGTTCGTTCAAGTCATCAAGTTTATGTATGGAGATTCCGGCCTCACGTAGAGCTGGAAATATTTTATTCTGAAGGCAGTCATACTGTTCAGCCACTAAATTGCTTACACCTGCCGCAATCTCATCAAGCTGCTGACGTATGGTTCTGCCGCTGGCATCTCGTTCGTTAAGATCGGCTTCGAGGGCGCGAAAAAGCGTGCCGACGCGAACCATAAAAAATTCATCTAGGTTTGAGGTAAAGATCGAGGCGAACTTCAATCTTTCGAGAATGGGAGTGGTTTCATCTTGAGCTTCCTCAAGTACGCGGCGATTGAATTGTAGCCATGATAACTCACGATTGACAAACAGAGCGGGGGAATCTAAATCTATTTTCTCGGTTTTAACAGTCTCTGACATGAAATCCTTTATATCGCTTAACTTCATCAGTATAAGTATATTATGTTAAAACTTGGTTAAAACCACTTTAACAATATGTTAAAACTTGGAATCTGATATATATACTGTACCCCATTAAGTAAGCACACTCAAGCGTTTCATATAGCAGTGAATGGGCGCGGCAAACTTAAATGGAATCTTATCCGAGGACATCAAGAAACTAACCCCAGTAGCTTATCCGTGCCGGAACTACCTTAAAATATAATTTAAAACACTGATTAGAAAGTGTCGCAGGGTTTAATTTACCCCAATATTCAGGGCTGATTGTGTTACCCTCAGACGGATGGTTCCAGTCCCTTCAACCGAATATATGGCCAGGAAGGAGACTAAAGACCAGACTGACGGTTCTGCATATTGACTGCTAGCACCAACCATGACCTTCAAAAAGACAGACCCAATCTATCTGCTCTTTTAATGACCTCGGCAAGTCTATTTGTTTGACTACACTATTTGACTATTAAAGCCATCGCTTTTTCGTAGATATTTTTTGCAGTATGTTCACCCTGCGCCTCAACGGTTAGTCTCATAAGCGGCTCAGTTCCTGAAGGCCTAACCAGCAACCAGCCGCTATTCAGCTTAAGCTTTATACCGTCAGTTCTGTCTATGCCGATCGGGTCAAATGCCATCAGACTGTTCTCTATACTAGCCATATCCTTGGTTGGATCATACTTAACACTGCCGCGAATAATCGGGTAGGAAGGAATTTCGGCAGCCAACTTCGACAGACTCTGCCCCCCACCAGCTATCACGGCAATTATTGCCGCAGCATTAATACCATCAGGGCAATAAGAAAGCTTGGGGAATATCCAGGCGCCGCATGGCTCTCCACCAAATTCACCTTGAGTCTTTTTAAGCTCTGCCGATACGGCGCTGTCGCCGACCCGAGTCCGATGAACCGTAAGTCCGGATTCTTCGATAACCATTGAAGCATCCACCGTAGTCACTATTTTTTTAACCATCATATGTTGGGCCAGAATGATAAGAAGTTTATCACCAGAAACAACATCACCGCTCTCGGTCACAACAACCAATCTATCAGCGTCACCGTCATGTGATAATCCAACCCGCGCTTTTGTCTCAATCACTTTTTGCTTTAAAGCGGTGAGATTGGCATCGGTAGGCTCACTGGGACGCGGGAAAACCCCGCTCGGTTCACAATATAATTGGACTGGTTTTATTCCCATTTTATACAATAGGCGCGGCGTAATTACGGATCCAGCGCCTCCGCCGCAATCAATAACAACCCTGAGATTCTCCAGACTACCCGAGAAACCGTTCAGGATACGATCAATATGCTCATTGACCGCGTTGTGGTACTGCTGAGGGACACCAGTTCTTTTAAATGATGGCTCATCAAACGATGAGACCATGAATTCTATTTCTCTTTCCTCCCGGTCATCAAAGGCTGCCCCATCAGAGTGCCAGAATTTCAAGCCATTGTATTGTGGAGGATTGTGAGAAGCCGTTATCATGATCCCGGCATCAAAATGTCTGGCTGCATAAGCCAGTGTGGGGGTCGGAATTAGTCCGGCATCCTGGCAAATACTGCCGGACGCTTGAATACCATTGAACAACGCCTGTTTAATGGTATTTGTGGAAATGCGCGTATCGCCACCAACTACGATGTTACGATATCGTTCACCTACAATAAAACCAATCTTCCCCGCTAATTCAACCAAATTCTGATCAGCCAGACTACGAATCCCCGAACTCCCAAAAAAGCGAGGGTGCAAAACAGTGCTTGGATTAGTCAAATCACTTGTCATATATTCTGCACAATACACGAATTGAGGTGGAAAACAACCAGCACAGCCCACTTAATTCATGTGGTACTTCAACTAAAATCTTAAGCCTTTTCATGGAGGTTAGCTGAGTTGGTTAGAGCACTGCGTTGACTTCGCAGATGTCAGTGGTTCGAGAACACTGCCACCCACCATACTGTTCAAAAGACAGAACTAATTCCCCTATCATGATACCACAGTAATGTTAAACGGAGACAATAAAAGACACTGTTCATCGGCATCGCCCGTCGGCCGTTTCGCCAATCAACATGAACACAAAATGAATTTGATTGCCTTTTACTGCGGACATGATAATATCGGGGCATGCGGATACTCTTGGTTGAAGACGATGAAAACCTAGTCTGGCCGGTTAAAACCGGATTGGAGGAGAATGGGTATGCCGTTGATTGGGCCGGTGACGGAGCCATCGGCTCCGAAATGGCATTGGCCTATTCTTACGACCTAATCATCCTCGATATAATGCTCCCCAAGTTGGATGGGTTTTCTGTCTGCAAGGCTATCCGGCATGCCGGTAGAGAAACCTCCATTCTGATGCTGACCGCCCGGTACTGTGAAGATGACCGGGTACGGGGACTCGACTGCGGGGCAGATGACTACCTGGTGAAGCCATTCAGTTACCCTGAGTTACAGGCCAGGGTGCGGGCGTTGATCAGGAGATTCCAGAACCACCGCTCGCCTGAGATCGTAATTGGCGAACTTGGAGTGAACACAATAAACAAAGCCGTACGTTACCGCGGGGTCGAGATCTCACTCACCTCAAAAGAATATGCTGTTCTTGAATTCTTGGCATTCAATCAAGGGGGTGTTGTAACGCGGGAAATGCTCCAGGAACATGTCTGGGACTGCGAACACGGCTCTTTTTCCAACGTAATTGACGTACTTATCGGTCGCATTAGGAAAAAACTTAATCCTGATGAAAAGGAATCAGTCATCAGGACAATAAAGGGGTTGGGTTATGCCATCGAAAACCACCAGCCTTAGGTCAAAACTCTCGCTAATATATATTATTTCTATTGTTATCTTCGTGGCTGGCTCATTTGCCTTAGCGGGATTTTATAATCAGCAAACAGCGTTTAGGAGCGCCCGTGCAACGATGGAAGTGGGTATCGGGTATTTGGGCGAAGCTAATCCTGAAACAATAAACGACAAACCGAATATAAAACAAATTACGTTGAAACAGGTTCTCTCGGAATTCTCTCGGTGGTCTACTGGATCCTCCAGTAGAGGTCCAACTGACAATTGGTTAGACGTCACGAACAATGACACAAACCAAACTGTGCGTCTATATGCGATAGATTTCCCAGGTACAGTCATATCCCATCCCAGTGGCGATAAGGCGGTATTCTCCATATCCGTCCCAGACCGAAACGATATTGTAATTGTCGCCACACTCGATGTACATAGTTGGGCAAGCATCTTGCAGGTTGGAGATATATATTTTAACTCAATGTTGTTGCTGCCCTTTATTCTTGCTTTTTCCATCCTCATTGGAGAGGTCATATCAAGAAAGATCACATTACCCCTCAAAGTAGTCGCCAAAACCGCGCAACGAATGACAGGTTCGGATTTAAGTCAAAGGGTTCATACCAAGTCAAACGACGAAATCGGAAGCTTGGCAGCATCATTCAACAGCATGGCCGACCGGCTTGAAGCTGCGTTCGTCACACAAAAGCAGTTTGTATCTGATGCCGCACATGAACTTAGAACCCCGTTGGCTTCTTTGAAGACTTCGGTGACCAAGGCCATGAGTGCCGAGAGGAGTTCCGAAGAATATCAACAACTCCTCAGCTTCATCCTGAATCGCGTAAGCACACTTGAAGACCTGGTCAATGATCTGCTATTCCTTGCCCGTGCTGACGAGGGAAGATTGGGGGCGGATAGCGGGGTGCTTGATCTGTCGCCAGTTGTTTTAGAGACGGCCGAATCCTTCAAAGATCTGTTCGAAGACAAAGGTATCACCTTCACATACAGCATACAACCCGACCTTATAATTAAAGGAAGTGCCAAACTTCATATGCGGGTACTTTCCAACCTGCTCGATAACGCCTTCAAGTACACGTCGGAAGGTGGGACGGTCGACTTACGTGCAGTGAAGGCCGATTCGGGTGTCGAGATCACGGTACGTGACACTGGGAAGGGAATGACTAAGGACCAGCAGGCGCACGCGTTTGACCGGTTCTACAAATCCAACGAACTCCCTAGTTCTGAGCAAAGTTTCGGTCTGGGGTTGTCAATTACCAAAAGCATTGTCACAGCAGCGGACGGAGAGATTCATGTTGAAAGCGAACTAGGCAAAGGAACAGCGTTCAGGATAACGTATCGAATGGCTTCAGAACAGAGACCCGCTTAATTTATGGGGTACTTCATTTTACTTGCTTAATTATAATCATACAAAATATACAGAGCCAAAAAGGATGACTTGAATTGGCAACTTATGTGAAATTTGATTATCATATAATTCAGATAAGTTTGAAAATCAGACTCGTGGTCTGCTACTGATATGTCCACTTTTTCAATCTTTGGAGTAATAATTTGGCAAAACTGACACTGGATTTGCACGATATATTTAACAAGGGCGCATCTATTGATGCTGAACTACGCCGCATCATTGACAGCGCTGTTACCAAAAAGATTGCCCTGGTGGAGATTATACCGGGCAAAGGTTCCGGCCAATTAAAAAAACGCGTACTTCGGTTCCTCAGCCAGCCTGAGATTAAACAGTTATATCATCGGTTGGAAAAAGACGACAAGAATTTCGGACGCATCTTCGTTCACTTCAGATTCTAATTCGAGTAGTTACAATATCTGTGTAACAATGAGATATACAATAAAATTATAGGAGACCCAAAATGACAAATCCGGAAATAATTACAGTGTACGGCACTGCCTGGTGCCCTGATTGCCTCCGCGCCAAACGTGTCTTTGAAAGCCATGGTATCAATTTTAAATGGATAGACCTAGCTCAAGACACCGCCGCTGTCACCTATGTTGAAAAGATCAATAAAGGCAACCGGAGCGTACCTACCATTGTCTTCCCGGACGGCTCAATCATGGTAGAACCGTCCAATGCCCAACTGGAAAACAAAATCGCTGCCAAATGAGGAAGCTCCATTTAACGCAACGGTACGGCCTACTTTTTGTTTCTTGCCTCATCCTGAGCAATGTCTTTCAGCATGGTGTCAGACAAGTCAACTAATAAATTATTCAGGGTTACTTTATCGTCCTCTTCCGCTGGCGACATGAGGGCGCTGTACCAGGTATCACCGGAAAGCCCCACTACGGCGTAAACATCAAGATATTCCTTGGTGCCATCCTTATAATTGATTGAAACGCTGGAAATTGGCTTGTCGTTCTTCATTGCCCCTCCGTATAGTGCGGCAGACCGCTGTGATTGATTATATACCACCGCGATACCTGACGGTAGCGCCTGATTTGGCAAAGTGACCGTGTTTCGCGTATTATTGAAGCCAATTTTGTTGTTAGTTGAGGCAAGATGAAATTATTAAGGTCAATCTTTCTGATTCTACCGGTTATAGCCATCCTGGCTGTTAGCGGTTGCGCTGCCAGTCCGGAGCAAAAATACGCCGTCATTGAAACAAACTTGGGCAGTTTCAAAATCGAGTTATTCACTAAAGACAGTCCAAAGACAGTCGAAAATTTCATCAAACTGGCTGAACAAGGTTTTTACGATGATATCATTTTCCATCGTATTATCAAGGACTTCATGATTCAAACCGGCGACCCTTTGGGCACCGGTTTCGGTGGGCCAGGATACAAATTTGACGATGAACTGCCGGTCAAACGCTCTTATCAACCTGGTATCGTGGCTATGGCCAACTCCGGCCCTAATACCAACGGTAGCCAGTTCTTTATTTGTTCCGGCCCGCTGGCTGTCCAATATCTCGACAGCAACCCTGCCTACACCCAATTTGGCAAGATTGTTGAAGGTATGGACGTGGTGCTGCAAATTGCCGCCGTGCCGGTGGTACTCGGCAGTGACGGTAACCTGTCCAAGCCGGTAGACCCGCCGTACATGATAAGTGTCACCATTACCACTTCATAAGCCACCGGCTAATACAAGCACGATGAACCACAAATCAATAAAACGAAAGGCTTAACAATGAGCTCAAATCAAGCACCCAAACGCTGGACCACTCCACCGGAAATGAAAATCGACCCGGCTAAAAAATACCAGGCTGTCATGGAAACCAGCCTGGGGGATTTCACCATTGAGCTGTTATCAGCTGAGAGTCCCAAAACGGTCAATAATTTTATCTTCCTGGCCCAAGAAGGCTTTTATAACGGTGTTATTTTCCACCGTATCATCAAGACTTTTATGGCTCAAACCGGTGATCCTACCGGTACCGGCTCAGGCGGGCCGGGTTACCGTTTTGCCGATGAACTACCGGCCAAACACTCCTATGAGGTAGGTATGGTAGCCATGGCAAATGCCGGGCCCAACACCAACGGCAGTCAGTTCTTCATCTGCACCGGTGCTGACGCCACTTGCCTCGACGGAGCCCCTAATTACACCCAGTTCGGGCGCATAGTTGATGGCATGGATATCGTACAGAAGATCGCCTCCGTCCAGGTAACCCGCGCCCCTCATGGTGAGGTATCGCGTCCGGTTGAACCTCCGGTTATTAAAGGCATCAAAATTTCCGAAAAATAACGGCAAACAACGCGGACAACAAGGCCATGATTTGACTAAAACAATCGTCCAGCTTGCGGTGTTTGAAGTGCCGTTGCGCCGGGTGTATGACACGCTGATGGATTCTGACCGCCACAGTGACTTCACCGGAGAGAAGGCATCTATTGACTCAAGCGTCGGCGGTCACTTCAGTGCCTATGACGGCTATATCACCGGCTCTTTTCTGAAAATAGCGCCATATAAAAGCATTGTTGAACTTTGGCGCACCTCCGACTGGCCGGAAGGTCTATATTCAGAAGTGAGTATTGAGTTTCAGGAGAAGAGAGGCACCACAACTCTGCATTTCACTCAAGAGAAGGTGCCGGATGAGTTTGCTGAGTCAATAGCCAATGGTTGGCATGCATACTATTGGGACAAACTAAGAACTTATCTTGAGAAATAGCCCGTCCAACCGTAACATCAAAAATGTATGTTAAATTGTTAGTCCATATGCCGTGCAACTATCGGCGCCGGCATTTTCCCTTTAAGCACCATCGCAAAATGTTCCAGTCTCTCACCTGAAACCGGGTCCACATCGTGCCATCGTGACAGAAACTCGCGTTCGGTAAGCCAGGTATTGCCAAACGTCGCCGGATCTTCAAATAGTACCGTGTGTTCACGGTAACCGATAACCACCACATAGTGTCCGTGTTCGTTAGTCTGTCGCCAGTCCTCCTGCGACATATATTTATCCGCCCACGCCTGCACCAATACGATAACCGGTCGCAACTCGTCAACGTACTTCTTAACCTCGGCCAAAGAAACCCCCGAATGAGCTTCAACAACAAACCCGAATGATTCGGCCAATGCTGTCATGTCCGAAATTCTGGTTCCGAGATGATTGCTTCCAAGCCGTAAAAGAAGCTGGTCTTCCCTCAATTCAACACCATAGTAGGCAAGTACTAATTGCAGGGATTTAGGGCCACAATCAAAATCAAATGACTGCCTGCCGGTATGCATATCTATAATAGGCATTCAGTTCTCCTGCTATTGTTCAAGGGTTTATTGAACAGATTCGATTCATACTATATCAAATCCGACACTCTTGAAAAACCAAGCCATTATGACCACTAATATTCATCGGTAATTGGAGTTGTTAAACCATATGCCTGACCGCCACCCCCGAGTGGCTCCATCAACTTAAAATATCCGGGTATTTCTTTTACTACCTTTTTGTCTTATAATCATTGAAGATATTAGATTGCAAGTATTAGCTGGAGGCAACACTGATGACTGACGAGCGCGAATACGAGATAGTTGAAACCAAATACTCTCCTAAAACCGTCACCCGCCTGGAATTCCTGGGAAACTTTGAACAAGCACAAGCTAAAGCTATAGCTTTAGCCAAAGGGCATATAGGCGTCCGGTATGCCGTATTTCCACAAAACGGTATTGTTGCAGAGTATCAGGCATACTACCGGACAACCATTAAGTGTCCTAAATGCGGTGAGGTTATCCCTATAGAATAACACCAAGCGTTAGCGTTCCAGTCTGTTGCATCTTTTCCAGTGCCCCAAATAGCATCCGGCTCCCTACTCCGTTGTTTCCATTGGTGTTTTACCATCAAGGGAAAAGCTGGTCATCAAGTGTTTGCCTCACTTCAGTGACAAAGGTCTTCAGTTTGCCCAGCGACCGGTCTTCCTCAATGAGTTTAAGCAACTTGCTGCCGATTATTACGCCGTCAGCAAGTCCTGCCATGGACACCGCCTGGGATACCGAGGAGACCCCAAAACCGATGGCCAGTGGTTGCAATGCCCGCTGCCTGACTTTTTCGACAAATCCCGGCAGGTAGTCTGGTACTCCTTCACGGGTGCCGGTGACCCCTGTCACCGATACCAGGTAGATAAATCCCCGGGATTTTTGCGCCACCAATTCAATACGCTCGTCTGTACTGGTAGGCGCCAACAGATGCACCAGATCCAACCCGTTATCTGTAGCGGCAGCATCGAGTACCTCAGACTCATCAGGCGGTAGATCCGGCACAATGAGGCCGTTAATTCCGGCCTCAGCGCTGTCGCGGCAAAAAGCGTCAATGCCATAACTCAAAATCGGGTTGTAGTAGCCCATAAAAACCAGCGGCAGCTTAACCTTGCACCGAAGCTGTCTGGCAACATCAAGGCAGGTTTGGGTTGTTACCCCGTTCAGTAGAGCCTGGTAACTGGCTGCCTGAATAACCGGTCCGTCACCGATAGGATCAGAAAATGGAATACCCAGTTCCACAATATCGCATCCGGCGCTTTCCAATAGCGGCACGGCCTTCAATGTCGTTTCAATGTCGGGATAGCCCACGGTGACATAACCGATCAACACTTTCTTTCCAGCTATAAACTTGCGCGTAAGGTTGCCCACTACTTAACCTCCAGTGCGTTCATCACAATATCCATATCTTTGTCGCCCCGTCCTGACAGACAGATGAGTACAGTTTTATCAGCATTGAGCGACGACGCCAGTTTTACCGCTCCGGCTACAGCGTGGGCTGATTCCATGGCCGGCATGATACCTTCGGTTTCCGATAGCAGACGGAAGGCCTCTAGAGCTTCAGTGTCGGTTACCGCCGAATACTCTACACGATGGCTGTCCTTAAGATAACTATGCTCCGGCCCGACGCCGGGATAATCTAAGCCGGCAGAAATGCTATGTGTTTCGGTCACCTGGCCGTATTTATCCTGCATCAAATAAGACATCGCGCCATGAAGCACCCCTGGCCGCCCCGCCGAAAGCGGCGCGGCATGTTCGCCGGAGGCAAGGCCGTGGCCGCCTGCCTCTATACCGACAAGTTTCACCAAGGTATCATTAATAAACGGATAGAACATGCCCATGGCGTTTGAGCCGCCGCCAACGCAGGCCACCACATAATCCGGCAGTTTGCCCTGGTCATCAAGCATTTGCGCCCGCGACTCCTGCCCGATGACTGATTGGAAATCACGCACCATGACCGGATACGGGTGCGGCCCAACGACAGAACCGATAAGATAATAGCTGTCATCAGGATGGCTTACCCAGTCCCGCATCGCTTCATTGATGGCGTCTTTGAGTGTTTTTGACCCCGAAGTTACCGGCCGCACTTCGGTACCCATGAGTTTCATCCTAAAAACGTTGAGTGCCTGGCGTTTGACATCTTCCTCACCCATATAGACCACGCCTTTAAGCCCCAGCATGGCGCACACCGCCGCAGTGGCTACGCCGTGCTGCCCGGCACCGGTCTCGGCGATGATCCGTTGCTTACCCATACGTCTGGCCAGCAGTCCCTGACCTAAAGCATTGTTAATTTTATGTGAACCGGTATGTGCCAGATCTTCTCTTTTCAGATAAATCCTGGCCCCGGCGCACCGTCGCGTCAGATTGGCGGCAAAATAGACCGGCGTTGGCCGCCCGGCGTAGTGCGCCAGCAGCCTATCCAGCTCTTCATGGAATAATGCATCAGCCTTGACCTCATCATAACCGCGGGTCAGGCCCAAAAGGGCTGGCATGATTGTCTCCGGCACATAACGCCCGCCATATTGCCCAAAATAGCCCCGGTTATCTGGCAGCATCTTGAACCCCTTTCAACTTGGCATCAGCCTCTTTTACCGCTCTGATAAAGGCCATAATTTTCACCGGGTCTTTATGACCGTGTGTTTCAACACCGCTGGAAACATCCACCCCCCATGGCCGGTAGCGCATGATAAGTTCCCCCACATTTTCCGGACTTAAACCACCGGCCACCATCACCGGTAGCGCCGGATTCAGATCAGCCAGTATCTTCCAATCAAAGCTTTTACCACTGCCGCCATAGCTGTCACTGGATTTAACATCAAGCAACTGAATGCTGTGTGGTTGTGACACCACCATGCGGCTTTGGATCTCATCCACCGATGTCTCATTGCTGATATGGGTCATCCGGATTAGCGGGTGTTCAATAAGGCGGCAATAATCCTCATCCTCATCGCCGGAAAGCTGCACCCGGTCCAAGCGGCAGTAATCCGCAATACGGTTAACCTCATAGGCCGGTGCGTTGACAAAAACACCCGCCAACTTAGGCCGTTTGGGTAGCGCAAGTAAATTGTAGGTCATCTCCATCGCTTTTTCCGGTGTCACCTGACGGCGGCTGTCAGCAAACACCAGGCCGATAAAATCAGCCCCTAACCTGCGGCACAGATCTGCTGTCTCCACATCGGTGATACCGCATATTTTTATCCGGGTCATGCCAACACCTCCCTTAATCGTTGTTCAATGTCATCCGCCGTCACTAACGCTTCTCCTATGAGCGCTGCCTGAACCCCGATACCGGACAGGTATTCAAGATCACTCCGGCAGCAAATACCGCTTTCGCTGACCACCGTTCTATCCCTTGGAATAAGCGGCCTCAGCCTGGCTGTTGTCTTTATGTCAACCGCAAAGGTTTTAAGGTCACGATTGTTAATACCAATGACTTGAGCGCCGCTGTTAACCGCCGTCATTACCTCTTCCTCGTCATGCGCTTCAACCAGCGCCATCATACCCAAATCATGGGTAATATCCAATAGTGACGCCAGGTAGGTCGGCGTAAGTATGGACACAATCAATAGCACCGCATCGGCACCATACACCCGTGCTTCATATATCTGATAAGGTTCAAAAATAAAATCTTTGCGCAATATCGGAGGCCGTTTACCGCCCAGGTCGGCTGAGACCGCCCTTAAATAATCAATACTCCCTTGAAAATAATGCTCTTCGGTTAAGACCGATATCGCTGCCGCGCCGCCGCGGACATAGGCACGGGCTATACTTACCGGATCAAAATTCACTTTGATCACCCCCCGGGATGGTGATGCCTTTTTAACCTCAGCGATGACACTCATCCTCTGGCCGCTGATAGCCCGGGCAAAATCTACAGGTGGTGGCACGGCATCAATGGCGGCAATCACATCATCAAGCGGCATTATTTTCTGGCGCTCTTTTACGGACACCTGTGTCGCCTTCAAAATGTCATCCAGTAACACGCCCGGCCTCCAACAGTTGACTGACTTCCACCAGTTTCTCCAGTATGGCTATCGCCCTGCCGTTATCAATGGCTTTGGCGGCCTCAACGACACCCTCAGCAAGCGATACCACCCGGTCGGCCACCATCAGCGCCGCCGCGGTATTGAGCACCACCGCATCTCTCATCGCACTATTCTCGCCTTGAAGCACCCGCAGCATCGCCGCCGCGTTCCAGTAAGCATCGCCGCCTTTGATATCAGCCATGGCACAGCGGGACAAACCATAGTCCTCAGGAATGATATCATAAGTCTTTATTTCTCCCTGCTTAAATTCGCAGATATGGGTTGCACCGGTAACTGTTATCTCATCCAGGCCATCAGCGCCATGAGCCACAATGGCATGATGACTGCCCAATTCACGCAGCACCGTAGCCATCTTGACCACCAGTTCCCGCTGCGGCACGCCGACCACCTGCGCCGAAGCCCCGGCCGGGTTACATAGCGGCCCCAGCAAATTAAACACGGTACGGATGCCTATCTCCCGCCGCGGCAGCCCGGCATACTTCATCGCCGGATGAAACACCGGTGCAAACATAAAGGTCACTCCCACCTGTTCCAGGCAGTCCGCCGCTTCCAGGGGCGATAAACCGATCCTGACTCCCAGCGCCTCCAACACATCTGCTGAGCCGCAATTAGATGACATGGCGCGGTTGCCATGCTTGGCTACTTTAACGCCGCAGGCAGCGGTCACAATAGCCGCGGCGGTGGAGATGTTAAAAGTGCCTGCCCCATCCCCTCCAGTGCCGCAGGTATCAACCACAGTCCCTGTGGCCACTACCGGCAAGGCCTTGGCCCGCATCGTTTTTGCCAATCCCACCATCTCCGCCACCGTCTCACCTTTGCATCTAAGTGCGGTCACAAAGGCCCCAAACTGGGCCGCTGTCGCTTGTCCTTCCATGATCTCGGCCATCACCGTTGCCGCCTCATCGGCGGTCATTGACTGCCCGCACACCAGCATTTGAATAGCTTCTCTGATCATTGCCCGCCTCCGTTTAGAAAGTTACTGAGTATCTCTTTGCCATACTCCGACATGAAGGATTCGGGGTGAAACTGCACCCCCTGGACCTGGTATTCTTTATGCCGCAGTCCCATGATTTCGCCGTCATCTGTCCAGGCGGTTATCTCCAGGCAGGCGGGCAGCGTTGAGCGCTGTATCGCCAGGGAATGGTAGCGGATAGCCGAAAACGGGGAAGGCAAACCCTTGAAAACGCCTTTTCCGATGTGTTCAATCGCCGACGCCTTGCCATGCATCACTGATTTGGCGCGCACCACCTCAGCGCCATACACCTGTCCCAGGCACTGGTGCCCCAGGCAAACCCCCAGCACCGGCAATCTTGACCCAAAGTGCCGGATGACTTCATTGGATATCCCTGCCCGTTCCGGCGTCGATGGGCCAGGTGAGATGACGATTTTCTCAGGCGCAAGTTTTTCAATTCCGTCAATATCTATTTCGTCATTACGCCTGACCACAACCTCAGCTCCCAGTTCACACAAACACTGGTACAGGTTATAGGTAAAAGAATCATAATTGTCTATCAGTAATATCATATCGCCTCGCTAGTTCCCGCCCGCTTCGGCCTGGCTGACCGCCTTAAACAACGCCTGGGCTTTATTCAATGTCTCGTAGTACTCCGCCTCGGGCTGGCTGTCATAAACAATGCCCGCGCCAGCCTGAACATAAGCGTACCCGCCGCTGGTGACCATGGTACGGATAGCAATTGCCATATCCATATTGCCGCTGTAGCTGAAATAACCCACCGCCCCGGCGTAAGGCCCCCGTTTTTCCGGCTCATGCCCGGCAATAATCTGCATCGCCCGCACCTTGGGCGCACCGGTTACCGTTCCGGCGGGGAAGGTCGCCCTCAACGCATCAAACACTGATAACCCTTTCTTCAGTTTTCCTTTGATGTGGCTTACCATATGCATCACATGAGAGTAGCGCTCCACGTTCATTAAATCTGAAATTTCCACTGACCCCGGCTCCGCCACCCGCCCCACATCGTTCCGCCCCAGGTCAACCAGCATGATGTGTTCAGCGCATTCCTTGGGGTCAGCCTTAAGCTCTACTGCCAGGGCGGCATCTTCTTCCGCGGTGGCACCGCGCCACCTTGTCCCTGCCAGCGGCCGGGTGACGATCTCCCCATCCTCCACCCGCACCAGTATTTCCGGTGACGCGCCGATGATCTGAAATGAACCCAGATTCATATAATACATATATGGCGATGGGTTGATACTCCGCAGTGCGCGGTAAATATCAAAGGGATCAGCGTGGGTCGCCCGGGAAAGCCGCTGCGACAGCACAACCTGGATAGCTTCACCGGCGGTTATGTCTTCTTTAATGCTGGCGACGCTTGCTTCAAAGGATTCCTTGGTGACGCTGGAGGTAAAATCAGAGCTTGTGGAACACCCCTGCTTGTGCGGTATTTTTAATTTAAGAGGTTCGCTCAACCTTCGGCAAAGTTCATCTATCCGGCCTGTGGCCTCGGCATAGGCTTGTTCCAGGTCGCCATCCAGCGGCATCAGCGAGATGACCTTAATCCGGTGGGCTACATGGTCAAACACCAGAAAGGTATCGGCCAGCATGAACATGGCTTCAGGCAGACCCAGCGAGTCGGCATCCGGCGCGGGCAGTTTCTCAAACCGTCCGGCAACTTCATAAGACAGATAACCCACCGCCCCGCCGCAGAACCGCGGCAACCCCGGCTGGGGCACAATACGGCGGTTTGCCAGTTCGTTTTCAATAGCCACCAGAGGATCGGTTTGCGATGTGGCATCAGCGGTAATAACCCGCCGCGGTTCAGTGCCGATAAAGCTGTACCGCGCCATGCGCTGCCCGCCCTCAACGCTTTCCAAAAGAAATGACAGCCCGCCGCGTTGTATCTTCAGGAAGGCTGAAACCGGTGTTTCCAGGTCGGCCATCAATTCACGGCTGACTGCCGCCAGATTGCCTTGACCTTGAAAGTCTTTAATCATCTCCAGGGTTGGTGTGTACATTATGTTTACTCCCGCGACCAAATAAAAAAGCCCCCGCCCACTAGGGGCGAGAGCCTTAAATCTCGCGGTGCCACCCTGGTTCGGTTTCTTTATCAAAAGCGATAGCTAGAAACCATCTCATTGCCGGATACGGCTCGTACTCAACGGTACGGCGATACCCTGGGCCAGCTAACGGCGCCCTTTCCGTCAGAGCCTATTCGCCTTCCGGCTTTCGGTCTGAAGCTCCCCAGTCCATTCAGTATCTGCGCAACTACCGGCTCACACCTTGCCCGGCTCTCTGAAGTCCGCCAGCTACCTACTCGTCTGGATCAACGCTGTTAAATTTTTAAACTGGATTAAAAATACCGCAAACGGTGTTACGTTGTCAAATCAGTCCGCGATATATAGGTGCCAGTCATGCCTGACCCGCCCCGTATTTTCAGCCACTGTCCACCCCTCAAAACCCGTTACTGGCACACCGCAGCTTTTTCTATCCATTGTGGATGTTGACCACGGCAACCAGGGTGGCTACAAAACTACCAGTGATAAAACGATGAGGTTGTATCTATTCACCGATCATTCTCCATTGCCAAACGCCCCCGCATAAATATCAACCTCGCACCCATATAAATCAGAACGGTGAATAACGCGGCGATCACCGCCGCCGCCACAGGCGTGCGGTAACATTCGTAGTTTTCCATATGCAGCCAGAAGAATTGATGCAGGCTATTGAAATTAAAACCCAGCGTAACTGGCGCCGAACCTGCAAACAAACCATAGTCGGCGGTATTACATGGGGTAAGTCCTTGGGTCGTCCCAACGGCAATACCCAGTACCGCCACGGTGATGGCCATAGCCCAGTTGTATGAGTTAGTGACACTGAAGGCGATTAATGATGCCAGTCCGCCGAGTAGAAAATAAGTGAAGAACATCCAGGCACTCAGCCAGAAGATATTTAACACAAAAGAGGTATTTAGCATGGCACCGAGCGAAGGTACAACGAACCCTGTCATGTTTGCGAACGCGCCAAGGCCGAAATGCGTCATAATCAAGGTCATTGCCCCTGCAAACCCCACCGCCGCCACCGCCGCCAGGATGACCTTGGAGGCCAGAATCTGTGATCGGCGCACCCCTTTTGAGAGCAATTCGCCATAACGCCCGTCGCGGAAATCAACGGCAAAGGTCAGCACCGCAAGGATGGCCCAGATTATCAGGAAAGGGCCGGTTGAACGCCACTGGATTTCCGATATTATTGTCTCGGCCGAAAATGGCCCGTATGGTGCTGTCAGGGCAATCTCACGCGCCTCATAATGATTGTTGATATAATTCTTGATGTAAGTGATGTTCTCCGGGATCAAGTTGCCGTTTTGGTCCCGCAGTAGATACCCGGCTGGGTAACTGAAGCCAGGGTCATGCAGTTCAAATTGTTCAAAGTCATACCCTTCATCGGCAAGACGCAAGGCCAGAGAGTTATCCTGTTGTATTCTCCTTAAAGCCGGAGCATAATCCTCAGTTTGCTCCGGTATCCAACCTAACCAAAGAGCCAAGAGCAACCACATAACAAGGACAAATATATATGGGAATCTATGTATGAATAGCCTTTTTATCTCATACCCTACAAGGTGTGTTGTACTCATTACAATACCTCAATCAATACAGTCGAGGAGGGTGATGTCTCGTCAGGCCAGCGTCTTGCAGCGTATAGACTGAGGCCAACTGCCTCGATCCAGGCCAGGAGTAACAGCCCCCCAGCCGCCGCAGCTTCGGTGACGGTGATGATATCAGAGGTAGTGCTCCCGCCGGAGGTACCTCCCTGAGGTGCCTGGAATCCTATACTCAGTTGGCCCTGGGTTTGTGGCACACTTTCCCATTCGGTATGCCCGTCGGCAAAGGTTATGTATTTCCAACCCCGGGCATCGTCGTTATCGCGTAACAAAGATACTCCAGAGGTGACAA
This sequence comes from Dehalogenimonas sp. WBC-2, assembly GCA_001005265.1. Classification (NCBI taxonomy): domain Bacteria; kingdom Bacillati; phylum Chloroflexota; class Dehalococcoidia; order Dehalococcoidales; family Dehalococcoidaceae; genus Dehalogenimonas; species Dehalogenimonas sp. WBC-2. The sequence continues at coordinate 536,445 of CP011392.1, read as the reverse complement.
CCGTGGCAATGATGGCAACGGCCATCACCACTCCCAGGACTTTTCCGGCTCCCGAAACACTGTTTTTATTCAACGACCGCCCGGCAGCAGTTAACAAGAAGCCTATAGCGGGGATGAACAAAAAACCTATAAAGGAAAAACTGATGAAAATCGCCGGAAGGGCAATAATCACTGCAGGCAGGAGTACCATCCACCGCGTTCCTGCCGGTATCTTTATTGAAAAAAGCGCTGCAAGGTATGGTGTGGCTAAAAGGAGGATGAAAATAAGGTTGCCCGGAGCCTCTTCATTGAAACGCAGCGGATTGAACGGTCCGGAATCGCCGAAGAACGTATTAAATACACGCAGGCCGCCGAGTCCCAACGCAACGGCCAGTCCAAATATTCCGCCGATGACTTCCGGAGCAAGAGAAGGTCTAATACGGTTTTCCAGCATTCTATTAAAGTTCATCTCCTCCGTCAGACTACCCGAAAATTCGTCAAGATGTGGCTCCGGTAAAGACCTGAACTGTGCAAGGCAGTGTCCCTTGCTGGACACCGGCGATACTCACCGTAAACGAGAACGTATAGGTTCCGGGTTTCACGGTATCGGCAATCTGAACGTAAACGATTTCCTCAACCCGCCGCTGCGGGTCACCGTCATGCCAACCTGGTCCGGGATCCTGGACAACCAATATCCCTTGCGGCGTGTCGTTCGCTGAAATAGCCGCCTCAATAGGATTACCCGGCTGAGACGAGGATACGTTAGGTAATACCACTGTAAAGATGATATTCCGGGTGGTGCCCGCTTGAGTCTCGATCAGGTTCCGATAGTTGACCGCAACTGGATTCGCAGAAGTGCCGATGTTGGCATTAACAGTCTGCACCGGCGGCCATAAATTCACCACGCCTTGCTGAGTGATATTAGCCCGATAAGCCCAGCCACCGGGGGTCCCAATCAGGTCGTCCGGATCCAACATGTCCCCAAAATGAATGGGCACAAACGGTATGGTGGTATAGAAGAAAGCGCCGGACTGAGTGCAACCCGCAATCGTCAGTGGATAGTACGGAATACCAATTTTCCACGAGCCGCCTATTAGGATCGTCTTCACGCATATAACTTGATCTGGCAAAACGGGATAAGAGATAGCGGTAAAATCAAAAATCCAAGGTGAAGGCAAGCCGACCCCAGGCTGTTCAATCTTGGCATTCAGGTAGGTGACAGTTTCGCCGGATACGTTTTTAAGGGTTAAAGAAAGGACAGGGCCTGCAGGAATCTCTGGCGCAACGGCAATAAGTGAAACTAGCTCAAAAGGCGCGGTATTTAGTTCCGGCGATAGGGTACCTGAGGGGGGACCCAGAAAAACAGAATCTGAGGCTAATTTCGAGATAATCTGTGATGTTTGCCTGTCGACATTGATAAGTAAAATCTGGAAAGTGTCTTTGGGCAGCAATCCGTGATTCTCAAAGGTAACCTCTGGCCCATCCGGCCAGAGGAGGTCGGCTTTGGTAACCGGAGACCTCAGGTTCACTCTAATTACCCAGTAGGTTCCGTGATCTATCGAAGGGGCGACAAATCCTGCGTTAGCTAAGACCGAAGCAGGCATTGCCAAGTTTGCAACCGCCAAGGCCTGAGCCTCGGAAATAGGCTGTTTGATAGGGGAAGGTGTGGGAGTGGTTACGGTGCAAGCGTTCGTGACACACAACAATGCAACCAGTAAAATAAACGATACTTTTCGGGGCTTCTTGTTAGTCACTATCCCTCTTTTCCGGACCCATTTCATGACAATATCTCAATAATTCAATTCTCTTGGTAAATTATACCACCCCAACATGAACGGGAGATGAACATAGCTACTGCTTTGGAGCTTTCCTCAACAGATGGATTGCATACACTATCAAAATAATACACGGAATACCCATAGCTAATATCGAGAAAAGCGTATTATCGGCCCAGTCTCCAGCTAATACCCAGTACATAAGACTCAGCCACATGATTCCGACGAACAAAGGCAACAGGGCTCTATGAATTTGAAAAACTGCATAACTCAAAAATGCTATCCCAGTAAATCCCAAAAATAACAGGAACAACACACCTTCAAGTCCGGTCTCCAAATAATAGAGCAGAGCTAATCCGGACAAAATAAGGCCGGTAAGTGTATAAGGTGATAGTCTGACAAATTTGTTAAGTGAAGATTGATCTGCCAATGAAAAGAGATACCAAATTAAAAGCACTGAAAAAGATCCGACTGAGTAAATATTGTGGTAAATCCATGCTATGCTGAGAACTAAAAGTCCCGCGAGAACTACAAGCATTAAATGATTCGATCTTTTCACTTGATTAATCCATAGGAATAAGTTTCCATATATTTATTTTTTATGCTGTTGTTACCTATTTATGTATGCGGATGGCATTATATGCCATCCGCATATTTTGTTGCTGGTTCTAAGTCATTACTTTAACGATGCTCAGTTAGGGTACATATACGAAATCAGCCAACCCATCGTTTTGGATAAAATTTACTCCGACCCATCGGTATTCTTCTTGATTGAACATCCACCAAGAATCTTCATAAATTCCATCCCAACCTAGAGTTTCAGCAGCTTGTATTGCGGCTCCATGTGCGGCATCTTCACTCCACCCAAAATATGGAGGGAAATCTACATGTGAAGTACCAATTACGTAATAACCTAGAGATGGATGGTAACTACTATCAGCATTGGCTGCATATGCCCGGACATGAAACGACAAAGCTAATGCTTCTTTACTGCCTTGAGTCCCAAGGACATAATAATTACCATTATCCATGGATTTGGCATCGGTAAATGCAAATAAGGAACCGCCTTTATCTTCAGTAAAATGAAGCCGCTGTCCGTTGAACAGGGTGATTTCTTCGGCTTTATACCAGGTACCGTCTACATTGACCGGCACCATGGGTATAACGTGTACTATGGCCGCTTCGGCCTCCGCGGACATTGGGTACATGGCCTCTACCTCCGATGGCCTGAGCGGCCTGACTCCGGTACTATTGACACCTGACAGGTCATGGGTGTAGTTTTCTGGGTAAGCGGCGGCGGTAACGATGCTGGAATTTGTAACATGAATTTCCAATTTATTTTATTCAATCTGCTGATGCTCATTGATATAACGTTTTTCATTATCTTCAAGAACTGCCGGTGGTAGTAGTGATCGGTCCAGACCACGGAACATTATCACTAGCCAATCTATACAGGACTTCACCCGAATAGGCATCGATATGTATAACTAATATCCATATCTCTCCATCAGGAAGAAGTCCGACGTTTTCCAGCACCACATCGGGTCCGGCTTCCCAGCCAAGTTCCTCGAAAGTTACGGAGCCCTGTTCGCGTAATGCAAACCGCAGTCGCCATATGCCCTCGGTCGTGTCCAATGTGACTCTATCGAAGCTGCCTTTGGCGGCCACGCTTTCGGGTATAGTGGAGTAAGCTATATTGATAGCCGCTTCGCTGCTTATCGTTTCCACAGTTGTCGAGGTAGATGACTCTGTCGTGTCAGGAATACAACCCGGGGTCGTAAGAACTAAAATCAGGATGGCTAGAACAATCATCTTTGAACGCATTTTCCCTCCATCATTTCACATGCTTGGAATGATAGTGAGGAGGGATAGCATCCTCCTCACTATTGCCTTAGTAGTACTCTGCCAAGAGGATTTGCGAGAGAGTGAAGGTCGCAGTACCATAATTGAGTAGTGTTCCACTGATCACATTACCTGGTGGATATCCGATACCATATGCATCATGATTGAAATTGGTACCGTAACTCCACTCTGTAAACGTGTTTGGTTGTATAAGATCTTGAGCATTGAAGGCTGTTATAGTTGAAGAAAAGCCTTCATACCAATCGTCGTTAGGATTGGCATTTTCGAACCAGACGCTAGGTTGGGTGTTTGCACGAAGTGAGTTCCGGTAATAGAAGCCACTTGTGTTAAAGCCCATTCAAGAGTGTACCAATTGTATGCCGTTAAATAATATCCATCACTTACAGGATTTTTCCAAACTTCGAACCTATAGCTATGCCCCACTCGATAGGGGAAGGCATCCCAGTACCGTACCTCGTGATATTCATCACTGGTCGTCCATACGTTATAGCCTGAACCATTTGTAGCGAATAGTTGTCCCGCCTGTACAAATGCATCAGTGTTAGTCCAACCATTTACTACCATCGCGCTATATTGAGTCTGGTAAGAACCGACTGTCGGTGCATACCAATTCGCTCCCAGTACTTCAATACCATCATCCCAGTCCATGACACCGGCAATAGCTGCATGATATTCAGCCTGACGCAGACCAGTGGGAGCCCTCTCTTCCAAAGTGGGAGCAGGGCCTAAGATTATAGGTTCAGTTCTATCGTATGATTCCAATGTATCTTGTCGGTTTTTCAACATACTTTCTTTGGTAACTCCAGGTCCCCCATATACTTCAATAGTCCATTCCTTTGGCAGAAGATCTTTTTCGGAATAGGAATTTAACTTAGCCGCCGCTTCTCCGGGTGTAGCGCTGGCGGAATCAAGAAGCACTAATACCGTTTCGCCTGCCCTGAGCCATGGTGTATTCTCAGCAGTTTTCACGAATACTACTTGCATACCATTAACCTCGCTGGGGTACTTCAATCCGTCCTCCGCCGCCACCCCGCCGCCCCCCAGCATCCCAGCAAGGAGCGCCATAGAGCAGAAAACCATTAGAAACCGTTTTTTGAATGACATTTTAAGTTTTCCTTTCATCTATTTTAGACCTATTGGCTGCCGCATGGAACCCTTTTCATACATTCATCGCTGCACCTCCTTCGATCGTGCCACTAGGGTCACGGTCTAGTCACTCCACTACAACGCCCAAATAGAGGAAACCCGGTCATTCCAGCCCTGGAAGGTGAGCATAGTCCAGGTAGAACCCGGTGGCATGTAGAAGTAGGACCCACCGTAATTGGCGTATTCATAAATATAAACGCCTGCCTGGTCGCAGATCTGGGCGGAAGAGATGGTGTTATCTTGTGCGTCAAGAGATGGTAGTTGCGTGCCTGGGTAAACGGGGATTTTTGTTCCCATGTACCACATGTCCACAAAAAAGACAGAATAGCTCAATCCTGTCGCGTCAGTGCCATAACCGCCTGCCATACTAAAGATCATCTCGCCGTATACAGCTTCAGCAAACACTTCCAGTCCTTTCGCGGTGGTGAAAGCGTATAGTGCGCCTGCCTTATCCACGGTGAACCGTAGACGCTGTCCATTGAAGAGATTGATCTCGTCGGCCTCATACCGGATGCCGTCGATGATGACCGGGCATGGCGGGACAACGTGAACTATGGCCGCCTCAGCTTCCGGAGACATAGGATACAAAACTTCTATTTCCGACGGTTTGAGTAGCCGGTCATTAGTACCATTGACAGCCGGTTGGTCAAAGGTGTAGTTTTCAGGAAGTTCGGTGGCGGAGAAAACAGCGGTTCCAGAGAAAGCCAGCAGCAGCATGATGCATAAACTTGAAAGTAGCTCCCTTTTCATCTTGTTGCCTCCTTGGGTCATATAAAGCAGAGTAGCACATGAAGATGACCGTTTGATGAAGAAAAGCCCGTTTTAGCAATATTTTAGTCATGGTTAATTAGTACTATGAAAATCCTGGTTATAGAAGATGATCAACAGCTTTGCCAGGACATGAGGCAGGCGCTGACTGAAAACGGCCATGTGACCGAATGCGTTTTTAACGGCGCTGACGGAGAACACGCAGCCCGGTATTCTGACTTTGACCTGGTTATCCTTGACTTAATGTTACCGGATAAAAGCGGCATAGAGGTCTGCCGCAGCTTAAGGGCCGTGGGCGTAAATACCCCTATTCTCATGCTAACCAGCAGAAGGGGTCTTGAAGATAAGGTAGAGGGTCTTAACTCGGGGGCTGATGATTATTTGTGCAAGCCCTTTGAGTATAAGGAACTATTCGCCCGCATCCAGGCGCTCCACCGGCGGCAACTGGGGAACCGCTCACCGGTTATCACCATCTCAGGCATCACAGTCGATACAGTAGCGCATGAGATTAAACGCGGCAATATTGCTGTCAAATTGACCGCCGCCGAGTACCGGATACTGGAATTATTTATCACCAACCCAAACACCCTCCTCACCCGGTCAACGATAGAAGACCATATTTGGGGCGCGGAGCATGACTGCAATTCCAACGTGGTAGACAGCCACATTACAAAGTTGCGGCAAAAACTGGGCTGGGACTCCCAAACAGGCCCCATCCAGACGGTAAGGGGTTGCGGTTACAGGTTGAACCGGTGAGTGTTAAGTTAAAACTGACGCTGATTTATTCTGCAGTGATGGTGGTAATACTGGCAACAACCGGGTGGGTTTCCTGGGCACTGCTGTTCTCCGGCTTGTTTCATAATCTGGATGATTCGATTATGGCGGATTATGAAAGAGTGAAAACCTCCATCAAACTTCACCACGGTGATGACATTGCCGCCGTACTAGTTGACCTGGAAGACAGCATCCCAAGTTCACTTTTTATCTATGACACCGAAAGCGGGACGCTGACAGGCAATCAATCCTTGAACGATCAAGTCCAATCAACGTTAATGTCCACAGGACCAGTAACATTCCTCCATTTCAAAGAAAGCACGAGCGGACAACTGCGCATGGTCATCGGACCGTATGACACATCAAACCCCGTCAAGTTGCTGGTAGTAGCCCGCGACGCGGGCTACATTATAAGTACTCTTGACCAATACCAGAACGTTCTTTATACCACGATCCCCTTCGCCCTGATAATCGCCGCCGGTACCGGTTTCTTCCTGACCCACAGTTCATTTAGACAGGTGAGGGCCATCACCGACACCGCCCAAAAGATAGACCCGGCCAGACTGGAAGACCGGATACCCGTCAAACACAAGGATGAACTGGGCAAGCTTTCCGGTACGCTCAATGCGCTCTTCGACCGCATCCACGGCTTCATTGACCGCCAATACCGCTTCACCGCCAACGCCTCACATGATCTGACCTCACCGCTGACCGGAATCAGATCATCAGCCGAGGTAGCATTGATGAGGAAGAGGACGCCGGAGGAATACCGCCAATCACTAGAAAACATCATCGGACGTACCTATAAAATGCAGTCAATCGTTGATGATCTGATGACTCTGGCCAGCCTGGACGCCGGACCCCGGCCGTTGAAAAGCGCTACCATTAATCTCTCAGCATTGCTGGCAGATGTTGTGGATATGTGGCACACCCCGGCTGCTGCCAAAGGGATAAAACTTACCCCGGACATCCAGCCCGGTGTCGCCATCTACGGCGAGCCGGAGCAGTTTGAGCGTATGTTTGATAACCTGCTGTCCAACGCCGTCAAATACACCCCGGACGGCGGTACGGTTGATGTCTCACTCAAAGCCGATGGTACTGAAATCGTCCTGACCGTGACCGACAATGGCATCGGCATCGCCCCAAACCACCTGCCGGAGATTTTCGAGCGATTCTACCGCATTGACCGCAGCCTTGACGGCACGGGGCTTGGTCTTTCCATCGTCAGAGGCACCGCGGCCATCTACCATGGCCGGGTGGAGGCTGAAAGCATGTTGGGCAAAGGCACCACCTTTAAAGTCCTTTTACCGCTGAATCACTCGTAAATCACCCCCAACCAAAGTCGAATGATCCGTTAACAATACGTTCGCCCTGTTTATCCCGAGTTTGTACTCGGGGAGCCTGTCGAAGGGCCTGTCCCGCCTGTCCCGAGTTAGTACTCGGGGAGTTTACCGAAGAGTCATCCTTATTCACACCCCTCCCCCCGTCATTGCGAGCCGCAGCGAAGCAATCGCGGTATTCTGCCCCCCTGTCTCTCGTAGGGGCCGATCTGAGATCGGCCCTATCCCCAGCCCTGTCCGTCAAAAATCGAAGTGTCTTCCTCTTTAATTCACCATTGGGGACACCTGTCCCCCCTCTCCGTTGACGGAGAGGGGGCTAGGGGGTGAGGTAAACCCCATTGACACCCCGCCAACCCTGTGCTAACATATGTTCCATCTTGTTCTGGTAGTTATAAAGCGTATTTGTCATCGGTTGTTTTCGGGTTTATTGAGGTTATTTACGGCAAACAACCGGTTGTTTTAGCCGCTTTCAATCGCAAAAAAGAGGTTGTTTCCGTAATTTTCACTTTCGGAGGAACAACCTCTACCCTGGCGCCGGAGGCCGGATATTGGAAGGTATTGTCCTATGAATAATCTATATTCTGCATCAACTGAAAGGCTACACCCCAGTCATTGCGAGCCTACGGCGAAGCAATCTCGGTTCCACAGTGGTCGTGGTTTAACCCGCACATCATCCGGGGGTGTTTATACCAGAGCTTTAATCGAGGGTGCAATCTCACTTGAGAACTGCCAACCCAATTGTTGCTTTGAATCAAAACTCCAGGTGCCAAAAAACGGGTATTTGTGTCAATTCAATTCCCCGCAGATTTTTGGGTCTGGAAATTCCCTTTCGATGATACACCCATGAAGATAACCCGGGCACTAAGCATGATATTTCCACCAGCGTATTCAACAAAATGCGCCTGTTCGACTTTTAGGATTGGGGATTTGAAATTTTTTTACTATTTTTCAATTGGAAACTTACAATCCACCTGTAGAATTCCCACCCTCGCCTCGTGTACAATCAACCTATGCCCATTCACATACTAGATGCCCGCACCGTCGCCCGCATCGCCGCCGGTGAGGTGGTGGAACGCCCGGCTTCGGTGGTCAAAGAACTGCTGGAAAATTCCATTGATGCCGGTGCCCGCCACATCGCCATTGATATCCGGGACGGCGGTACCGGGCTTATCCGGGTGAGCGACGACGGTTGCGGCATCGCTGCGGCGGAGTTATCGCTGGCCTTCACCCGCCATGCCACCTCCAAGATAAGTTCCTTCGATGACCTGGACACCATTCTCAGTCTGGGTTTCCGCGGCGAGGCCTTATGCAGCATCGCCGCCGTCGCTGACGTTGAGGTTATCACCGCCGTTGATGGTGCCTCATCGGGCTATTCATTCACCCAGCACGACGGTAAAAGTTCTCAAAGACCGCTTGCCCGCGCTCACGGCACCACCATCAGCGTGTCTCACCTGTTCAAAGCGGTACCGGCGCGCCTGAAATTCCTCAAGTCCGGCGCTACCGAAACCAGTCATATAGTCAATATTGTCACTAACTACGCTCTGGCTTACCCGGAGGTACGTTTTGAGCTTGTCATTGATGACCGCCCGTCGCTCAAAACCTCGGGCAGCGGCCAACTGCGTGACACCTGCGCCGAAATACTAGACCAGAACATCGCTGTCAGAATGATCAGCATTGAAGCGGCAGCCGGTTCTTTTTCCATCACCGGCCTGGTCTCACCCCCGGATATGAGCCGCGCCAACCGCAGCGGATTATATTTCTTTGTCAACCGCCGCTGGGTCAGAAGCCCGATGCTGTCTCGCGCCGTCGAGGAGGCCTATCACGGTCTGCTCACCGTCGGGCGTTACCCGGTAGCCGTTATCAACCTCTCACTGCCGCCGTCAGACATCGACATTAACATCCATCCGGCCAAGACTGAGATCAAGTTCCGTGACGACGGCCATATTTTTAACTTTGTGCGCCAGTCTGTCCGTTCCTCGCTTATCGGTGAAGCACCGGTGCCGGTCATCTCCGAATCTTCTGCCGCCTATCACCCAACCGCTTATCGCCAATCGGAACTTTCCGCCGGCAGTTTATTTGACCGTCGTCCTGCATCGCACGCCGCCACCGCCGCTACGCCCGCTCAGGCATTACCGGCGCTGCGTCCCTTGGGACAGGTAGCTGGTTGCTATATCCTGGCTGAAGGCCCTGACGGTTTATATATTATAGATCAGCACGCCGCCCATGAGCGCATTATGTATGAAAAGACACTGGCTGCCCGGGCCAGGCAGAATCCGTCTTCACAGTCTCTGCTCCAACCGCAGACCATTGAACTCAGTCCCGTTGAAGCGGCCAGCCTCAAGGTGCTAGCGGGACTTCTTGCACAGTTCGGTTTTATTGTTGAAGCCTTCGGCGGCCGCAGTTACCTGGTACGGGCAGTACCATCGGCTCTATCCGGTCATGATTGGCTGACGGCACTGCGCGAGTTTCTGAATGCGCCGGAATCCAGGGATCAGGGTGAAGAAAAGCTGGCAGAACTCATCGCCTGCCACTCCGCCATAAGAGCCGGCAAGAATCTGTCGCCTGAAGAGGTCCGGGCGCTGCTGCTTGACCTGGAAAAAGCCGAGGTGCCCAACACCTGTCCTCATGGCCGTCCCACCTTGATGAAACTGGAGACCTCAGCCCTGGAGCGGCATTTCAAACGCACTTGAGAAACCTTCACTGATTCTCTCGTCCCCTAACCGGCCGTAAACCCGCCGCTGATTACAGTTTAACGCAGGTATTAGCGTTTATACCGCATACAACCCGGAATGGTTGCCTGTCCTGCCCAATTGGATAAATTCTGGTAAGAATCTGGTAAGAGGTCATCATATATCATAGTGTTGTTTAAATTCACAATCGTTGGATGAAGGGTTTGAGACAGCCAGGGCTCAATAAATAACTGTCAAAATAATTTTAAGAAGGGTATTGACATTCATACTAAGACAGACGTACTATCTTGAGGAAGTATTAAAACTTCACTTGAGATCAGTCTGAGGGCATTATGAAGACTGTATCTAAAATATTGAACTGGCGGGGACCTCCATGATGAAGGCTGGTTCCCGATATGGTTACCCGGTACTCCGCGCCCCCTCCATCCTCCACCATGCCGCAGACGGCATTGACCTGGCCCTGAACTCTCCTGATTCCCGATACCAATTAGTGCCTGCCGTGTGTACTGCTTCCCGGCATACTTGTCTCCTGCTAAACGCTTCGCTATCTCCCGGACTTCTTATTCGCCTGGTGAATTCCTGGCAATAGGTGCTATCTGAGTTAAGGACAAAGGAGGAGAATATCGACACACAAACAGAAAAAGATACGGCCTGGAAATAACCATGACCAATAATAAGGAGAGGAAAATGAAAAATAAGATCTTGGTTCTGGCAACTGTTATGGCACTGACCCTGGCCATGACATTACCTACCGCCGTAGTGGCCGATAACACCTCCGGTCAGGAAGCTACAACCACTGCTTCTACCAGTCTGCTGGTTGTAGCCAAAGCGACTGACGCAGCAATAATCACCATCACCTTCCCCGCAGGGGCGCCCGGTGCTACCGTATCTGCGCCGTATAATAATGTTGATACCAGTAGTGATCCACAGGTGCTTGATGTGTCTGCCAGTGAACCGGTGGTACGCATTAAGAATGAAACCGGTGGTGCCCTTGCTGTTACGCTGGAGATCACGAGTTGGACTAACGGTATTGTGTCGTCTGAGAATTATGAGCTGATAGCAGGAGGGACGACAACTGTTGCTGCAGTCGAGGAAACACTCTCGACTGGTTCACCAGTTGTAACTGGTTTAACAATTGCCAATGGTGCATATGGAGACCTCTACTTACAGGTGGTCTTAGGTGCTGTCACTTCAATTAGTGGCACCTCGACACTCAGCGTATTGGGTGAAACCCCGTAATAGTAAAGACGGTCGGTGGGGTGGGGAGCCGCCGGGCAATATTCTTCTCCCCACCCCGGAGGATAGATGCTTAAATGGTTTGTGAACACGCTGGCGGTTGTTTCGCTGTTGGCCGGGTGGCTTTTCAGTTTTCCGTCACCGGCGGCGGCCACCGGGGTTGACCATGTTGCGCTGTGCAATCTGGAGGGTCATGCCGGTGAGAGCTTGACGGTGGCGGTAACCTTGCAAGGTAACGAAGCTGAGACGCGGGATGGCTTTTGGTACGCATATTACAAACAGACAGACGGCGATGATGCGCGCATGGATATCACCTCCTGGATCACCTTTGAGCCTGAGGAATACGTTATTACCAAAGATCAAAGCATTACCTTCAATATCCGTGTCAACATCCCCGCTGATGCCGCTCCCGGTCTGTGGGGTGCCACTGCCGCCACTGCCGGGCAGAGCGGTCATTCCGCTGAGCGCCGCAGCTACGTGGTATTCAAGGACACCCCTAGCGGCGGCAATGTTTATTCCGGTCTGCTTATTCCGGTCTCGGTCGTTGTCCTGGAGGACGCCGCGGCAACATTGCCGCCGGATCAGGACCAGCCGGGATCGTCATCCAATTTTTTCAGCGACAACCTGCTGGTCATCGTCCTGGCGCTGGTCATCCTTGTTCTGCTGGGTGTGATTCTGAAACTGAGAGGCGCTGGCAGCAGCCGTTGAACAGGAAGTAACGAAACGCGGAGTAAAGTCATGACAAGATACGGAAAATGGCGTAAAACCCTGCATGTCTGGCTGGCGCTGGTGCTGTTGGCGGCGGCTTCTGTCGTATCTTTCGCCTCTTTGCCGCGGCCGGTTGCGGCGGCTGACGTTACCCTGGATACTACCGGCGATACTTACATACGGCAGTTAGTATTAGGAACTGCTATGGACAATAATAACTACGGCGGCGCAGTTGACCTGCGGGTTCAGAGTCTGATTGACGATAACCAGAGAATACTACTCAAATTCGCTGTTGACAGCCTGCCTGCCGGTCAGGTCATCAGCAGTGCCACCCTGAGGTTGTATATCAATACAAACATCACTCTTCTGGGAAGAATCTACGGGGCCTACCGGGTTACCTCAACCGACTGGGTGGAGGGTACCGCCGATGGCGCTGTAGAGACCGGTTCGGCTTCATGGAATTCCCGGCAGGATGGTTCTTTAGCATGGGCTTCGCCCGGTGGAGATTACACTACTGATGATGGCGTCACCACCAACGTGCCGGCAGGCCAAGATGTCTGGATGGAATGGACGGTTACCGCCCAGGTCCAGTACGCCTACGACAACAGTATAGACGCCCATTTCCTTATCAAGGATTCTGATGAAACATTGGTATCGGCGCAGTATATCTACTTCAACAGCCGTGAATCAGCCGACAGCGACTTCTGGCCTAAACTGGAAGTAACCTATGCCCCTGTCAACCAGCCCCCGGATATTCCCACCCTGATCGCCCCGGCTGACGGTGCCTCAGGTGTCAGTACCAGCCCCGACCTGGTCTTCAACTACTCCGACCCTGAATCTGATAGTGCTACTCAATTCGATATCCAGTTGGACAATAATTCGGACTTTACCTCACCGCTGATTGACGTCACCGATTATAGTACCGGTGGCCCCTGGGACAGCGGCGGCGATATCACCTACAGCGTAGGCATTACCCTCTCGGGAGGTACTCAGTATTTCTGGCGGGTCAGGGTCTACGACGGCGCCAATTGGAGCGGCTTGTCCGACGGCAGTTGGGACTTTACCACCGCGGCCACCACCGGCTCGGCCTCCATTGAGGTCCGGGACCAGACCTATTTGCTTGCGGTCGCCGATATCACTTTTCCCGCCGCCTCCCCGGGCACCGCTGTGACCAACCCGGCCAACGACCACAGCCAGACGCAACTGTTCGGTGATGCCGGGACCGCCAAACCGGTCGTAACTCTGGTCAATACGGCTGATATCGCCTATATCGTCTGGTATAACATTACGGAATTCAGCAACGGCATCGTCACCGCTGAGTATTTTCTCGTCAACGACCAGGGAGCGGCCTGCGCCGATGCCGCTGCGGTTACCGGTAGCGTCACTTTCGGTTCAAATCAGAGCACCGGCGTGACCATCGGCAAGGCAACGGATGGGGCAGCCGCTCAGAAGGACCTCTATCTCACCATCACCTTGAGCAGCGTGGCCCTCAAGTCGGGCACCTCGACGATTACTATCCTCGGTGAAACGCCATGAACAATAACAGATTCGGCCGTCTCCTCCTGGCCCTGACTCTGATGATATTGCTCCTGGCTCCGGCCCTGCCGGCTTATGCTGCCGGACAGGAAGCCAGCACCGAACCGCTGCTGATCACCGGTGTCGCCGTTTCCAATATCGGCTACTCCGGCGCCGTCATTTCCTGGCAGACCAATGCCGCCGCTACTTCGCAGGTATTTTACGGTACGGCGGCCCATGCTGATACCGCCGATTACACCCGTCAGACAACGGTTGATACCAGTCTTGTCCTGAGTCACAGCGTCAGCCTGACCGGGCTGGCCCCCGGCACCACCTACCATTTCCGGGTCAGGTCCGTCTTTACCGGCGACGGCGAATCCATCGCCGTTTCCTTGGATTACACCTTCGTCACCCCGGCACTGCCGCCGGAAGAACCGCCGCCGCCGACCACGCCGTTACCGCCGGGTACCGCCGATGTCAGCGGCATGGTCACCGCTGGTGGCCGTTTCACCGGGCCGGTGGTCGTCACCTCTGAAGACGGTCTGGCTGGCCTGACCATTCCCGAGGACACTACCGGCCTGACCGGCGACGGGCAGCCGCTGACGCTGATTTCCATCGTGCCGTTACCGGAACCGCCGCCACCGCCGCCGCAGGCGGAGCTGATCGGTCCTGTATATGACTTTGAACCGCACGGCGCTACTTTCGATCCGCCGCTGATACTCACCTTGCACTACAACCCGGCGGACCTGCCGCCCGGTTTCGATGAAGAGTCACTGGTCATCGCCTACTATGACGACCAAACCGGCCTGTGGGTGGAACTGGAATCGGTGGTTGACAGCCAGAACAACACTATCACCGTCCGGCCGCGGCGCTTCATGTCCTTGGCCGTTATCGGCTATGAACCGTTGCCGCCGGAATCCCCGGCGGTGCTGACGGTCACCGGTTTGACCGTCACCCCGACACATATCTATGTCGGCAATGCGGTCACTGTCATTGTCGTCGTGACCAACAGCGGCGGCCAAACCGGCAGTTACAACGTCATACTCAATATCGACGGTGTGGTGGCCGACAGCCGGGAAGTAACTGTTGACCCCGGCCGCAACCAGGAGGCGTCTTTCAGCGTAATCAAGAACATTTCCGGTGTATATACCGTGACAGTGGCTAGTCTCAACAGCAGTTTTACCGTCACCGACCTGCCTGTACCGCCGCCAGCGGATGAAGTCAATTGGCCGCTGATTGGCGGCATAATCGCCGCGGTAGCAGTGGCCGGTTTCTTCATTTTATTCCTGCTAAAAAGACGGCGTCATGAGGATGAAGAGGATCAGGGGTGATGGATTAGTTCCTCAATAACCCGCCGCCACTACTGGCTTGAATATAAACGCAGACCAGTTGTGTCTATCGGCGATGATGTAATGAAGCGCCTGGTCATTTCTAATCAGGCGCTTCTCTTTTGAACATGTAAGGCCATCAGTCTGGCCTGGTCACTTGTCTTTTGACCCTATTTTCTAGTGGTGATCGTGTTTTTCGTGTGTGTGGGATACTGATGGCATGTCTTTAACCGGTGGTTTAATAGCTTTATTAATCTTCTCCATGGTATCAGCTGGAATAGTTTTCATGCCGTGTGTTTCTTCCGCATGATGGCCGATTAGATGCAATAACTCTTTTTCGTTATCGTCTTTCACTTCAAAACCGCACTTCATGCCAATATCACTACATTTAAATGAAGCCATTCTATCCTGCCTTTCTTAAATACACCATTATTCTGTTTACTATAACTTCTTGATAGCTTTATTGGCATTTCCCTGGACTTTACCGATGGTCTCCTGGGCTTTGCCAACTATTTGTTCGCTTTTTCCCCGCATTTGCATCGGTTTGTCACCTTTCATTTTGCCAATCTCCTCCTCAACCTTGCCCTTCGCTTGCTTGATCTTCCCGTTTACTTCGTTCTTTTCCATTTTGATGCTCCTTCTTGTTGTGACTCCAACTTCATTCTTTCATAGTCTTAACGGCATTGTAATTGGTACTTATACTTGTTTTATGTTAATTGAGTACTTAATTTAGCGCAGCGCACCCGGAACTAAGCGATGACCGTATGCTTTCCTGACCGGTGATATTTCAGGTCGGAATGGTGTATGGTGAGGGATAATGAAATGATTGAGGGTGTGGTATTTCCTGTAACCGCCAAAATAGTGCACTTGGAATGCCCGTCAGCACGATACTTTGCCTTGGACTACGGTTGATGGAACCGATTCCACTACGTATACACCCATACCTCGGTACCATCTAGTACCGAGGTATGGGTAGAATGAACGGTCACGTCCATGTGCAGTACGCTTATACCAACAGCGTCAATGCCATTTTCCGTTGAAGAGGGTTGTCCGACGGCAGTTGGACTTTACCACCGCGGCCATACCATCTATTATCCCGACTATCTAACTAGCCGTAAATCCGGTACCTATGAAAGCCTTAATGCAGGTATTAGTGGTTGTATCGTACACAACCCAACATGGTTTGCCTGTCTGCCCGGAAACGTCTACCAGACCTAACAGGGAGAGCGTGCCATTAATTAGCAGTTGAGTGCTGGAAGCAAAATTCAAGGTCATGGCACTACCACCCGCACGGGCGCAGGTCAAGGTCTGGCTGCCTATATTGACTGAACTTACCGTACCATAGAACATTGCCTGACCAGTGATAACTACAACGGCGCTGCCTTCAATTTTGAGGGCGGCATCGGCCGCCAGTTCAAAGCCGCTTTTCATCATCCCGTCCATACCCATGCCGTAGTGGGCATTGGTCTGTGTTTGGCCACCGGAAATCTGAACCTCGTTGTTAGATGAGACCTGAATCTGGGCGCTGTTACGGGTTTCACAACGGATTGAAGTTGCCATGACATATTTGCCATCGGTCGTAAGATACAGGCATTTATCGGCTAAGAAATCAAGATTGACGCTGGCCTTGGTGTCAGATTTAATCTCAAACCGGCTGTCGAACTCACAGGTGTTCTTTACCAATGTCGCCTGATGCACCCCGGTATTGTCGGTAATTGTCGCCTTGGCTACATTGCAACGCACCCGGTCGTAATTGGCGGCCTTGATGCTGGATGACGCGACCAGCATGATCTGATTTTGATTTTTCAACTGAATCAGGTCATAGGTTTTGGACTCGGTAGATATTACCGTCCAACTGCCGCCTTCCACATGCGCTTCTACTTTATCAATGGTCACCTCATACTTGGTCACCGATTGCAGGTCAGTTGAAGCATCCGATATCGTAAAATAAACCTCGCCGTTGCCTGTCGTTGGCGTAGTTGACTCATCACCGGAGGAACAGCCGAACGGCAACACGATGGCTACGATGGCAATGACGCAAATCATTACCGAGCGGTTAAGTATCCTTTTGATTTTTCCCATTTCGAACCTCTTTCTGGGTTTTTTTCCCATACATCACTTAGATGCTCTCATTCCAAAGTAACACAGTTCTGGTTCAAGTCAAAATAAATCTATATATTATGAAACTGAAAAGAAAGGATCACAGATGGATAGTCAAAGCCTTTTGAACATTTTATATTATTCCAGGGTTTCATCTTCGACCAGTTCCAGTTGATGAGACCCGACATGATAACCACAGGTCTGCCAAAAAAGGCGCGAACCGATAGCCGCGTCAATTCCAGACATTTGATATCCCGTACCGCCGCCAGTTTTTCTATCTCTTCAGCCATCATTTTACCGTAGCTCCGCGCCTGATATGTGCGATGCACAAAGACACGGGAGACATAATCGCCGATGAGACTGCCGGTAGCCACAGGAATACTATCCAGCCAGCCGACCAGAACGGTTCTGGTGGTCACATCCTTGAGAATCTTATCTGTCGAGTGGTAGTTGGTGAAAAGCCGGACAACCCCCGGTGGATAGCACTCTCCGTAGGAATGCTTGATAGTATCTTGAATCAAGCGGGTCAGTTGCGGCAGTTCAGATTCAGCCAGGGGCCGAATGTCCAGCGGATAGGTCATCAACGGTGATTATTCTGACGTTGTGTCATCATCTACCGGGCATCGCCGCTCGATGAGCTCCCAACGCACCATGCCGTCCTCAACAAGTTCCCTGATCTTTTTTTGGGCTGGCGTTAATTGGCAATTCTGTCCGCTCTTGACTTCCATGATTATAATCTCCCGAGGATCTCCGGTCGCCAAGCCCGGGAAAACGACAAGGTCAATGGGGCTGCCGATAAAACGGGCTTCGGTCGGATCATACTTAAACTCCGGTAGATAAGGTGCCATCTGCTCGGTGAACTTGCCTCCCAACACCGCCCGGCTCTGGGTTACTGCCTGTTTGGAGGCTCTATCTATCTCAACCCGCCAATGTGCCTGTTCCTGCGTCTGCCACTCCCGGAAACGCGCCTCAAAGCGCCATTTGATGAAATAATAATTGACGCTAACCAGCAGAAATGCCCCCAGCGCCGCCACCACTATAATGAGAACCGTATCCAAATCAACTGCTCCCGGGCTTGGTTAGCGGTTCTCCCGCCCGGCATAAAGGACAGTCTTCGGCTTTATAGGCCGGGGTAACAGCGCGCAAGCAACTGAAAAGCGGTGCCCCAAAGCCTAAATCATTTTCCGAGCGGTCCACCAATACGCCAAAGCCGATGATCTCACCATTATGCTTTTTTACTGCCTCGATGACCTCGCGAACACTTTTGCCAGTGGTTAACACGTCATCAACAACCAGGATACGCTCACCAGGTTTGATCTTGAAACCGCGCCGGAACTCCCGTTGACCGGAGGCTGTCTTTTCAGCAAAGGCCGCTGGCAATCCCATCTGACGCGCCACTTCAAAAGCCAGGATAATGCCGCCTGTCGTCGGCCCTACCACCAGTTCCACGCCTTTTCCTTTATACTCTTGCGCAATCATGGCACACAGGGGCACCGCCGCTACCGGATTTTCAATTACCCGGAATTTCTCCCAATAAACAGGAGAATGTAAGCCGGAAGTTAGCAGAAAATGCCCTTTAAGCACCGCCCCCGCTTCCACGAATAACGATTCGACACCGTTAATGGCCGTTGCCCTTCAAACGTCGCGGCATGATTAACGGCAATATCAGAATGCCCACAGCAGTAATCTGAAATTTGTAATTTGGCGCCCCGCCAAAACTATCGAACGGCCAGAATACAAACCAGGCCTTGCCATCAATCTCATCACGGCTGACCGTCCAACCCTGAGTGGAATCCAGGCTGACCGGCCGGTTGTCACCCCGTACAAAGTATTCACCTTCCGGAACTGTGATTGTAGCCATAGTGCGATTATCGTGGTTAACGATATACGGCTCTTCCAGTTTTTCACCATTTATGTAAATAACACCGTTAATAATCTCAACGGTTTCTCCCGGCATACCGATGATCCGCTTGATAAACTCGCGGCCATCTTCATAAGGTGAGGGAAAGACAATAATATCGCCGCGTTGCGGCTCACTGAAGATATAGCTCACCTTACTCACCAGCAACCGGTCGGCATCCACCAGATTAGGCTCCATGCTGGTGCCATCAACTATTGAGTTTTGCAGCGTAAGCTGAAAAACCAGAAAAATAGCCACTGCCCCTAACAGGACATAAGCCAATTCTATGAGTGCGGCTTTCAATTTTTCCATCATTTCTCCTGAACCTCCCTATTATAACAGCCACTAGTATGCCGTCAACAACTACAAATGTCATGGTGGAAGAGAGCGCATTGCCAGGAGCATGCAGAGAGTCTTGCTTATACCGGTGAAACCGGGACGAGCGGGGTATTATGAAGTTTAAGGGTCAACCCGCCTCCCAGTCGGTTAGTTTGATATTTTATGGTCCCACAAAAAGGTATTGACACAACATGTAGGCAAGCCTAGAATAATCGTGTCTGCCCAGTCAATCCCGCACTTGTTAAAAGTGTCAATCTGGCATATGGAGGCGTCATTATGGATTCAGGTTTCCGCAAATTCGTTATTGTCGCTTTAGTCGCCTTGCTGGCATTCAGCGGGGTAAGTGGCTTCATGGCTTTCCAAACTAGCGCGGATCTGAAGGATGCCCAACAGGAGATCAACAGCCTGTCCAGTCAGCTGTCAACTTCTCAAAACACCATCAGTGGATTACAAAACCAACTAGGCACTGCCGATGGTAAACTTAATACTGTTAATCAACAGATCGCTGAGCTGGTTGACCAACAAACCGTCGTCCAAAAGGCCATTTCAAAAGTTTTACCGTCTTTGGTGTATATCGAGACCTATTCTTCCTCCGGGGTTGCCTCAGGTTCAGGCGTCATCATGGATACCGAAGGCTATATCCTGACTAATCGTCACGTTGTTGCCGGTGCCACAGACGCTCTCGTCATCACCCAGGACCGGCGGATTTATGATGTCGTCAATATTTGGGAGGACGATCTCATGGACCTGGCTGTGATTAAAATAAACGCCCATAATCTAACGGCGGCACAATTTGGAGATACAACAAATCTACAACTCGGTGACACCATTATCGCCCTGGGCAATCCTCTGGGTTATTCCCCTGCTGATTATGGCAGCACCGTAACTCTGGGTATTGTTAGCAATCTCCTTAGCTATTGGGTTGACAATGATTATTGGTATCCAGACCTCATCCAATTCGACGTTTTCATCACCAACGGCAATAGCGGCGGACCACTCATCAATCTTGACGGTGAAGTTATCGGTATCAATAGTTTGGGAGAGGCTGCCGGTATTAATTATGCCATCAATTCAGCCACTGCCGAACCTGTCTACAACAATCTGGTTACCTACCATCAGGGCCGTCATCCGTATCTTGGTGTTGATATATGGGATTACGAAAAACCTGTGAATGGAGAGACGTTTGCCACCCAGTTGCTCGGTGCGGAAATCACTGATCTCGCTCCTGGCTCGCCTGCAATCGCCGCCGGTCTAAGGGTCGGTGATATAATTACCAGCGCTAACGGTGAAACGATTGGACTTTCTATCGACCTGCTACGCATCTTATGGCGTTTGGAAGCGGGGGACTCCCTGACATTGGCAGTCGACCGCGGGGCATCACAAATTACTGTCACCGTGCAGTTGACATTACGACCGACTAATGCTCTTTTTTACATCTTTTGATCATCATTAATTAATAATTGAATTCTGTCGGGGGCTTCCGTGGCAGATATTTCGCTTTGTTTGCTCGCGGCCACAATAAACAGGGAGAATGCTGTGTTTACTCTACAACACCTGATTCCTCACAGCCGTTTTACTCCTTATAATATATAATTGAGTACATATTGCGCATTACCAGCTTCAAATTCCTGTCGTCAATCACGCCGGTCGCCTCCATCGCCGGAACTGCTGCCGTGGTTATCTGTGACCTGATAGCGATCAATCATAATCCCGGCTACAACCCGATGCAGCAATCAATCAGCAGCATGGTTTATTATCCGTGGGGCTGGCTGGAAACTGCCGCTATGGGAACCTCAGCGTTGATGCAGGCTCTGATAGCCGGGCTCATCCTCTCCGCTGCCCTCACTAAAACCAGCTTCCGGCTACGCCTGGCAGGGATAATGTTCGCTGTCATCAGTTTAGGCTCCATAATCATCATGGTTTTTCAGACCGATCCAGCCGGGACTGTCGCCACTCTGGCCCGCAGTATCCATGTCACTACTGTTATTACTATCTCAATCCTATTCCCCATGGCCTGTTTGCTGGTAGCCTGGGCTATTGCAAAACAGCCTCAATCAACAACCATCATAAATTACTCCGTAATCATGGCTTCAATTAGTCTTGTTATCGCATGGCAGGTATTACCATTTAATGATGTAAAACTGGTTGGTTTAAACGAGCGTCTTTTAGCTGGAATTAATCTTGCCTGGATTGTTTTCGCTGCCTGGCGTTTGCCGGTGCTATTAGAAAGCAATCGATCTGTATATAAGGTACACTGATACTGAGTTGGACAAGCAATCCATAGGATTACTGATTTTGGGTAAATATTAAAATTTGATATCCTATTTCAAACGGAAAGTGCGGTGTGTTTATGCCAAAATACAATTATGATGTCATAGTCATCGGGGGTGGAGTTGCTGGTTTCGCCGCCGCCGGTATGGCCACAGGTATCGGTAAACGGGTGCTTCTGATTGAAAAGGATCGCCTCGGTGGTAGTTGCAACCTGCATACCTGTATGCCCACCAAGGCACTCATCCGCGCCGGTATTGTAAGGGACACCTTGGTTTCCACTGAGAAATTTGGTCTTGGCTTTAGCCCCGGTCATATCGGCACCGACAAAGTTTTTCGTTACGTCACTAGAGTCATTGACGATGTAAGCAAACTTGATACCGTTGAGAGTTTTCAGGAGATGGGCATAGATATAAAATTCGGCTCACCTGAGTTTTTGGATAACCATAGAGTGCGCCTGGATGGACATTCCATTTCAGGTGGCAAATTCATCATTGCCACCGGCGGACGTCCGGCGGAAATTGAAATCAACGGCTACAGAGATGCTCCATATCTCAACAACCAGACTGTATTCAACCTTGATAAGATGCCGGCATCCATTATCATCATCGGTGGCGGTCCGGCCGGACTTGAGTTTGCCTCCGCATTCAATCTTTTAGGGTTAGAAGTCACCGTCGTTGAACTGGCAGATACCATTTTAACGCGGGAGGATGGGGAATTGGTTACCATGTTGTCCGGTCATTTGACTGAGCGTGGTATCAAAATATTAACCGGTCATAAAAGCCTCAAACTTAAAAAAGCGGGAGCAATGACCCAACTGGAAGTCCAAAACAAAGCAGGTGCTTCAAGTATTCTGGAAGCTGAAGCGGTACTATTGACCATCGGTCGCCAACCCAACATTGAGGGCCTGAATTTGGACAAGGCTGGCGTAAAATATACCGGCAAAGGGATTACCGTTAATCAAAGACAAAAAACCTCTGCCGACAACATCTATGCCTGCGGCGATGTCACCGGTATCTACCAGATGGCCGCCACCTCAGAATATCAAGCCCTGGTTGCTGCCAATAATGCCGTGATACCGCTGTTGAAACAAAAGGCAGACTATAAACATCTCATCTGGGTAACCTTCACAGAACCGCCCTTGGCTCATGCTGGGCTTACTGAGGAAGAAGCCCGTGCAAAATACGGTAACAATATCCGTATTTACCGCTATGACTATAAATCCATCAGACGCGCCAAAATGGAACAGAATGACTTCGGTCTGGCTAAATTTATCTGCACCAAAAATTTCAAATTAGTCGGCATACAGATCCTTGGCGACAGGGCAGAAGAACTGGCACATGAAGCCCAGGTAGTGAAGGTCTTCGGCAAACCAATACATCGTCTGCATTTCGTGCCACACGCCTATCCCACCTACGCCGAAGGCATCATCAAACGCATAGGAGACATGGCATACCTTGACTGGATGTCCTCAAATCCATTCATCCGGCTCGGATTGAAGATTATGCCCGGCTTCCGCAACAACATGGCAGCAGTGAAATCCAAACTATAAAACGGCTAAGATTAATTTACCCGTCTCAGTTTGATTGCCTTCTCGTGGCAAGCGCTAACACAATCACCGCAGCCTTCACAAGACTCAGGATGTATAACCTTGGCCTGCTTGCCCCCATGCGCCACAACCTTGAGGCGTGAAAAAAGAGGCAGCTTGTGTTTTTCCTCAGATGTCAGAGGGCTAATTTCAAATACACTGTTGGGGCAAGCCTTAACGCAGTCGCCGTCACCTTCGCATTTAGAACAGTCTATTACAGGTCTAAATTCCCCCATCGAATGCTTGCTAGCCTTGTTGGAATCTAATAGTTGCATCGTACCCTGCCTTCTTGAGTTCAAGTTCCGTTGACTTTTCGCCTATTTGCCCTATAAGTTTTATGGCACAAACACAACGTGAATAGTCAAAGTTCATTAATACCGATATATCGTAACATATTGGAATAACGGTGTCAACGATATGCGGATTGATTATAATTCAGTTCTTAACTGAATTAAGCGCAAATGGATTGTCTGGAAAGGGAACGATGACCGGAATTCCCATATATTCGATAATATGAACGCGTATCTCATAAACTGTCTCGATGTTCTCAGGAGTCATTGTTTCCAAACCACCGTAAGAAAAGACACGTGCATCCTTAAGGAATATGAAACGGTCACTGTAACGATTTAGCAAATGATATCACGTAGAGGGGCAGGTCACTATTGTTAACGACCTATTGACACAAGGAACAAAAAGGCTCATATTGGTTTAAGGACGAAATTAAGAAAACACCTAAATCCGACGCCTGAGGCATCAACATATATTTCGTTGGTGCCTTGTTAATTTTGGGACAAAATGGATAAATTAAACGGCTATAAAAATCCTACTCCATCGCTAACCAAAGAAGATTTAGCAACTAGAGAAGGTGACTTCCGTCACCTGTTTGAAACCACCACAGATGGCATTCTAATAATCGATGCTGAAACTGGGCATGTGATTGATGTAAATCCGTTTTTCACTGAGACGCTTGGCTACCCTCGACAAGACCTGGTAAATAAACCTGTTTGGGAATTTAAATTTCTTCAAAAAGTATTCTCTGACAGGAACAAATTGGTCGAGCTAAAACAAAAAGAGTTTGTCATCCACCAAGAATTGCCTTTGATAACCACCCGAGGCGATGTGCTTGATATGGAACTAATCGGCAGTCCTTGTGAAACCGAATATCGGAAGTTGATTAAATTGAACTTCCGCATCCTTAAAGAACACAAAGAAGCCCAATCAAGGCTTAAGGAAAGCGAAACCAGGTTTTCTCAACTCGCCGAAAATGTGCCTATTGGGATCGCAGTAAGCAGACATGGTAAAACAATCTACGCTAATCGCGTATATTTAGACATGTTTGGTTTTGAAAAACGTGAAGAAGTATATGGGACAAGCCACTTGGATCAAATCGTCCCACAATTCCGGGATGAAGTAATTCAAAGAACTACTGATCAGGAACAAGGCTTGCCCGTCGATCCCCAATACGAATATCAAGGATTGAGGAAGGATGGTTCTTCCTTCCCGTGCCAAACTCAAGTCTCAAGAGTTGATTTATCCGACGGCCCCGCCATGCTAGGGTTCTTCACTGATATCACCAACTTAAAAATATCATCGGCAAGGATCGAATATCTTGCAGCTTTTCCTGAACTTAGCCCAAATCCGGTGATTGAAATCACTTTGGCCGGTAATATCAACTATTCTAATCCGGCTAGCCAAATTATATTCCCGGATTTAGTGTCTCTTGGAACAATGCATCCCTGCTTATCTGAATGGCCAAAGATCACCACAGAACTTATTTTGAAGAAAAATAGCCAGGTTCGTGAAATTAGAATCAATGGTCACTTCTATGAGCAGACTTTCCAATATATTGATTCTCTTAAGACGATCCGAATATATTCGCACGATATTACAAAAATGAAACGAGCCGAGACCGATTGGGCCAATTCTGAAAAACGTTATCGCCGCCTTTTTGAAGCAGCTCAAGATGGGATATTGATATTAGACGCAGATACTGGCGCTGTGGTTGATGTGAACCCATTCCTTGTGAAGATGCTGGGGTTCACATATGTCCAGTTATTGGGTAAGACAATTTGGGAACTGGAATTCATGGAAGACTTTATCGACAACAAAGAAAAATTTGAAGAACTTAAAGAAAAAGGATATGTCCGAAATGAAGACATTCCTCTCAAAACCGCTTATGGAAAGCGCTTAGAAGTTGAATTTGTCAGCAACATGTATGAGGTGGATCATTCTAAGGTGATCCAATGCAATATCCGGGATATCACTGATCGTAAGACCACCGAGGCCGAAAACATCATCCTTCGCGACAAATCCGAAATATCCAACCGCCTTACGGTAGTGGGTGAAATGGCAGCTGGCATCGCCCATGAGATCAACAATCCTCTTACGGGGGTTATCGGCTTCTCTGAACTTCTTATGGAAAGAAAAGATCTGTCCGCAGATGTGATGGAAAATCTCAGAATCATCAATGACGGCAGCGTCAGAGTTAAAGATATTATCAAACGCTTGCTCACTTTCGCCCGCCAGGCGAAACCTATGAAGTCTAGTGTCAGTGTCAACGAACTGATTGATAACACGCTTGAAATGCGAGGCTATGTCCTCAAAACGGCCAATATTGAGATTGTGAAGAACTACGATCCTGATCTACCATGGATATATGCTGATCCAGGCCAATTGCAACAGGTGTTTTTGAACCTCATCATCAATGCCGAATATATCATGAAGACGACTCACGACAAAGGCAAATTGACGATATCTAGTTATCAGACTGATAAACACATTATTCTGAATTTCAAGGACGACGGCCTCGGCATGACTGATGAAGTCAAAGCCAAAATATTCCAGCCTTTCTTTTCTACCAAGGCCCCCGGTGAAGGTACCGGATTGGGTCTGGGCCTGTCACGTTCCATCATCCTGGAGCACCAAGGCACCATAGAAGTTAACAGCATGCTTGGTATTGGTACTACCTTCACAATCACACTACCCATTACCCAATTGGAAGATAATAAAACGAAAACACCACAAGTAACCAAAAAAGTGATCAAAATCGATCGGAAGGTTGTAACCAATGCCCGCATACTGGTGGTTGATGATGAAGCCACTGTCAGTGCTTTAATTAAATCTATATTAAGTATTCAGGGGCATGTAGTTGATGAAGCTAACAACCCAGAACAAGCTTTGAAGCTAATGGAAGAAACATCCTTTGATCTAATCTTTCTTGATATACGCATGCCTGGCGTAAGCGGTATGGAATTACACAAGGAAATCTTAACGCGATGGCCAAAACAAGCAGAGCATATTGTCTTTATTACGGGCGATACTTCAGATTTGCCGTTAAAGAAATACATGTCCACTCAAAATGTTCCGATCATTTCCAAGCCGTTCAATCGTCAAACGCTGGAAGAAGTGACGGATCAATTATTGAAAAAATAGGATTAGTGAGCACCTGAATCACTTAGGTGTAAATCATCACAAACGCAAGCATGAAAGGGCAGACATCCCGATATTTGACCTACGATGTGTCTTGTGGATGAACCATTTTTATTCGTAAAACTAATTATTGAGTTTCGACCATTGATACAGTAGGCAATACTCCCAAATCGCCTTGTTAAACCAGTAAGCTCCGTTTGGAAACGGAGCTTACTGGTATTTAGTCCAGTTGCATGATAGACAGGAAAATACGAAAGGGGGAATCAGATGCTAGGAAATCACACCGAACAGATCATCAACAAGCTCCAAGAAGCCGAGATATAAGAGCTTGCACCCGATTGGTCAGCATGGCTGGAAAGACCCGAGGATGTTTGCCTTCCTAAACACCATTGGCAGGGTTATACACCAAAGAACGCTATAAGTTTACGTGATGTAGTTCAGGAAAGATTGCCGCAGATCCCATTTACCGGTTCCTGATTATTTTCCACAATGTCATTCCGCGTAACTTTCTCATCAGGAAAGGGAACAATAACTGGTATCCCCATATATTCGATAATATGAACGCGTATCCCATAAACTGTCTCGATGTTCTCAGGAGTCATTGTTTCCAAACCACCGTAAGAAAAGACACGTGCATCCTTAAGGAATATGAAACGGTCACAGTAACGAATAGCTAAGTTGAGGTCGTGAATGACGATAGCCACGCATGTATTGTGTTCCAGGGCGATATTTTTTACTATTTGAAGCACTTCATGCTGATTGTGCGGGTCAAGGTTGCTTGTGGGTTCATCAAGCATTAAAAGCTTCGGTTCCTGTGCCAGCGCTCTTGCAAGCATTACCTTTTGCACTTCGCCACCTGAAAGCTCCGATACATTTCGCAGTGCAAAATCATCCAATTTCATCTTGTGCATTAAATCACACACTATTTGCCTGTCCTCTGATGTCGCATCCCATTTGATATACGGTTTTCGTCCAAGGAGTATCATGTCAAACACCGTCATGCTGACCGCCCTATTATTTTGCGGCACATAGGCAATATTCTGTGCTATGACATTATTGCTCATTTTAAACACGTCTTCGTTTTCAACGAGCACTACCCCTTTCTGAGCGGGACAAATGCGGTCGATGCATTTAAGTAATGTACTTTTACCTGCTCCGTTATTCCCTAAAATAGCAATACATCGATTTTTTTGTATATCAAAACTTATATTCTCCAGTATATTCCTTGAATTTCGGCTATACGCGAAACTAATATCATTTATCTCAATCATTGCTCTTGACCCCCCTGAATAGAAGGAAAAGGAACAGGGGTGCGCCTAGAAATGACGTGATCGCTCCAATCGGAAGTATAACTGGCGCAATAACCAGCCTGCCAAATGTGTCGGCCAGGATAAGAAGCAGCGCTCCGGCAACTGCAGAGCACGGTATTAGATACCGATAGTCGTTGCCGACAAACCTGCGCATTATATGAGGCGCCACAAGCCCAACAAAACTGATAATACCAACGAAAGAGACAGCAACTGCCGCAGCCAAAGTGCCAATACACATACTTATCAGCATGACAGACCTTGTATTAACGCCAAGACTTTTGGCTGTATCCGCTCCGCTTACCATCGCATTGTAGTTCCAACGGTTCAGTAAAAAATACACCATCCCAGCGATAAATACCCCTGCCAGAATCAAGAGCTCAGGCCAGCCTGCTGCGCCCATATTTCCAAAAGTCCAGAAGACAACGGAGCTGATTTTGGTTTCATCTGCAAAATATTGGAGTAAAGTAGTGCCACCGGTAAATAGAGAGCTTAAGGCTACGCCGGCCAATATGAGTCCTGCGGGCCCAAGGTCTCTCTTTAACTGGGATAAGACAATAACAACAATAGTAGACAGTGAACCACATACAAAAGCACATAAAGTTACAATATAAGGATTATTGATTGAAACCGCTGTGGCGGCGGAGTCAGAATTTACGACCCCGCCGCCAAACACTATAATGCCCAGCGCCGCGCCAAATGCGGCGCCATGAGATACGCCAAGTGTCGATGGTGATGCTAGCGGGTTTCGCAACACACATTGCATAACAGCACCGGAGACTGCCAAGACAGCACCTACTAGGATGGCCGCTGCTACACGTGGCAGTCTTATATTTAAAATTACAGTCTGGGACAGTTCTGTCCCCTGGCCCAAAAGCGTCCCGATTACTTCAGACAAAGGGATACTAAGAGAGCCGGCGCCAACAGCAAAAAGCGCTGTGACGGCAGTTGCAAGAATACCAATTATAAACACAAGCCTTTTACGTCTTATGAAGGCGTTGTACAATTGTAGTTGCCCGATAAGGTTATCTGGCATTAATCTTATCCAAGAGTCACTTTACCATAGCCGGCTCCTACCGCTTTAAGATTACTTAAATAATCTTCGACGCCCAGGAAGAATTTGAATATCTCGTTGGCCTTTTCTTCAAAGACGATGTCATTGAACTGTTCCGGATAAAGCAGACTCGCCACGTAGTAGCTATTAACAATCGGGATTTCAACGTTTGAATAATAGGAAGTGGAACTTGGATATTGATAAAGGTTCCCATTCTGAACAGCTACGAGTTGAGCATAAAACCCAGGATTTCTTGCATAATCTATGCTGACAAGCCCTACCCCACCGCTGTCAAAGAAAATATATTGGGGATTCCACCCAATGATTTGTTCTTTGTCGATCAGCACTACACTAGCTTTGTCAGAGAGCCCTTCAGTAACATCGTTTGCCGATATTGCTTCAAATACAGCATATTTAGTATAAACACCATCTATTCCATGCGCGCCTTTGAACGTTGCGGCAGCACCCAAAACAGTAGGCTTGTCCGTATCCTGGACACCAGATACCATGGTTTCCAGATCACTTAAGCAATCGTTTATGTAAGCAATCACTTCCTCCGCTCTGTTCGCTACGCCGCAAACATCACCTAAGAGGCGAAACGCCTGCTCATAATCATCTCCGAATAAAGTACCCATAGGCACCACAACGACAGGGGTACCGGTTTTAGTTTGGATTTCATCCGCCAGTTCCTTAGTATATGAGCATAAAATTACATCAGGGTGAACACCAATGATTTCTTCCGGATAATAATCTGTCGCACCGGCAGAATCAGTACCGACGATAGGTATGTTTGCCCATATCTCTTTGCTGGCGTAAGCATAAGCTGTAACAGGGGTTACCTGATTTAAATCCGCCCCGCTGTACCCCACCACCTTCTTTGCCAAACCGAGATATGTAATCATACGCGGTGTATTCCCAAGAGGCACAATTCTTTCTACAGTTGAAGGAATCTCTACTACCCGTCCAACACTATCCGTAATTGTTCTTGTTGTGGCACCGGTGGACGCGGGATTGGTTACATCATTGTTCCCGCAACCGGCAGATGTACAGACTGCAATAGAAAGCATAAGAATTGGTAATACTAATCTTTTCATTACCACAGTTCCTTTCTTTTTGTTCCCAATTATCTTCATATATATGAACAGGGATAATGAGGTGAATCAGACTTTATTCCTTCTTCTTGTTACCAGCCCCTGTCATAGGTCTTAAAACAGTCGATACAGACTGTTTTCCCATCCTGAAAGTTCATTTTATGCTCTGGGGCGCCTTCACCACAGATTTCACAAACTAAAGTCTGAAATAATCTCGCCTTTTCGGGCAGCCCAATTTTAGGTTCTGAGAAACTGAAGATTTCATCAATAGGAGCTCTCAGAAGGTATTCTTTCCATTGGGTTCGGTCCATCCCATTGCTATTGTGGGGTTTAAGACAAACTCGAAGTTTCTTTCCATTGATGCGGTCATAAAAAGAAAAGGCCTGTTTACCGATACCCCGATAAATTAGGTTGCCCTTTCCGAGCGTACAGCTTAAGATGGCTTGGACGGCATCCACGCCGCATGCGTCATTTTCTGTAACACAAACAATCTGTTCATCATCTGATGACCCGATTCCCATCTTTTCGATACCAGCCTCACATGCCCTAAACCCGATTGCAAGACCTGGGCATTCATGCCCGTGAAATGCCACTGCTTTTTCCCACAAAGCTTGATCCAAATTTCCCTCCTTATTGCGTATAACTGCTATTGCAACAGTTTGCATTATAAATTGGCAAAAAAATATTGGGCTAATCGGTTGAATTCTTACAACTCCCGCACAAACCGTTCATGACAATATGCCCCAGATTAACCTGGAAATTGTATTTATCTTGTAGGGATTTCTCAATTTTTGTGAAAATATCGTCCTCGCAACTCAGAGTTATGCCACACTTTCTACAAATCAGATGATGGTGATGACCTTCCTCGGCGTGATGGTAGATTGTTCCGGTTGTGGACACACTCTTATAGATGCACTCATTCTTCTCAAGTAATTCTAATGTGCGATAGATGGTCGACTTATTCACACTTGGATGCTGTATATGCACATAGGTAATGATTTCTTCAGCAGTGAGATGGTCTCCCCTGTCGTGGATATAATCTAGAATCGCACGCCGTGGTTCAGTTAGTCTGAGACCCTTTTTCTTTAAAACAGTGAAACAACTCATATCTTATTGCACCTAGTTGCAATAAGATAGTACATGGATACAGGGCTTGTCAAATCTCAAATGCTTTGTACCCAAGAAAGCGTTCATGACGAACATAGCGGTTATTGATGCTGAAACCACGAGACCTAGGGAGATGACCAACGTAGCAGTCGATGATGGTATAACAATTCACTAATCGGTGAAAAGGAAACTGAATACTATATTGTTGCCGATGGCTTAACTCAATCTGGCGAAACCAGCAAAGCCCGGAGGTTTGGGATCAGAATTGTTCATAAACCTGTATGCTTGAAGGACTAGGACGGGCGATAAGTTCGCGGGTTTAAGCCATAGTTTTTTATGTAATACTAAACGCATATCCCATAATTTGAACATAGATACATTTACAGCAGAACATTGATGTTGGTGATTTGTTCAATCGCACTGACAAACCCTAATTCCCCTACCCTAAATAAATCCTCAAAAAGTCCCAAAACCCCATTGACACCTTCACCACCCCTGTGCTATCATTTGTTCTCTGTATTTTAGTATATTTTAAAGTGTATTTGTATTAGCTCTTTTTCCGGAAATAAGCGCTTGAACTCGCTATTTTCAATCGCAAAAAAGAGTTGTTTTCCTCCGAATGTCGGACATTGCGGAAATCAGGGAGATTGCCGAAGGGGCTTTCTCTAAAGTATCGTTCGAGAAGTAGAGGCATGCCTCGCCCACCCGAACTTGGAAAATCAAAAAAGGAGTAACCGATATGAAAGAGTCAATCTCAACTACCGGCTGAAAACTGTACACTAGGGGCCAAACACTGAATTGTTGCTTTGAATCAAAACTCCAGGTGCCAAAAAATGGGTATTTGTGTCAAAACAATTCCTCCCTGCACCGTTGGGTTTCGGGAATTGAAATTTTTTGCAATTTCCTGCCCGGACTTTTCACCCAAGTGATGGGGCTTATTAGAAATAAACCATCCTGTCCTTTATACTGAAATGATGACGGAATTTAATCTCGTCTCGGACTTTGGCTTGATGGGTGACCAACCACAGGCGGTAGAGAAGCTGACCCGTGGCCTCAACGACGGGCTGAAGGATCAGACGCTCCTCGGCGTTACCGGTTCAGGCAAGACCTTCACCATGGCTAATATTATTGCCCGCTGCGGTCGCCCGGCGCTGATCATCTCCCATAACAAGACATTGGCCGCTCAGCTTTACTCCGAGTTCCGGGAGTTCTTCCCAAACAACGCCGTGGAGTACTTCGTCAGTTACTACGACTATTATCAGCCGGAGGCCTACGTACCGTCGCGGGATATGTACATCGAGAAGGATGCCGATATCAATGATGAGATAGACAAACTGCGTCACGCCGCCACCCGCTCGATCCTATCCCGGCGTGATGTTATCATCGTCGCCTCAGTGTCCTGCATTTACGGCCTGGGCGAGCCTGAAGAGTACATGCGCTTCGTCCTCAATCTGGAGAAGGGTGCCCACTACCGCCGCGACGACATTATCCGTAAATTGGTGGACATGCAGTATGAGCGCAATGATATCGGCTTCTCCCGCTCAAAGTTCCGCCTTCGCGGCGATACCTTGGAACTTCAGCCTGCCTATGAAGAGACGGCTATCCGGGTGGAATTTTTCGGCGATGAGATCGAGCGCATGCTCCGTGTTGACCCGCTCACCGGAGAAATATTAGAAGAACTCAAACTGGTGGACATTTATCCTGCCAAGCACTTTGTCACTTCGCCGGAAAAACTGATCCCGGCCATCAAGGCCATCCATGACGAGATGGTCGCCCGCACCGCTGAACTCACCAGCCAGGGCAAATTGCTGGAAGCGGCGCGGCTGGAACAGCGCACTAATTATGACCTGGAGATGTTGGAGCAGGCTGGCTATTGCAGCGGTGTAGAGAATTACTCCAGACATCTGGCAGGACGCCCGGCCGGGTCTTCGCCCTGGACTCTGCTCGATTATTTTCCCAAGGATTATCTCCTTTTCGTCGACGAATCTCACATGTCTTTGCCCCAGATAAGGGGTATGTACAACGGTGACCGGGCACGCAAGGAAACCCTGGTCGATTACGG
Source organism: Dehalogenimonas sp. WBC-2 (assembly GCA_001005265.1). Classification (NCBI taxonomy): domain Bacteria; kingdom Bacillati; phylum Chloroflexota; class Dehalococcoidia; order Dehalococcoidales; family Dehalococcoidaceae; genus Dehalogenimonas; species Dehalogenimonas sp. WBC-2. The sequence continues at coordinate 503,078 of CP011392.1, read as the reverse complement.
CTTCCGTCTGCCGTCGGCTCTCGATAATCGGCCGCTGAATTTTTCCGAATTCCGCCAGCGCATGGATCAGGCCATCTACGTTTCGGCGACACCAGGACCATATGAAAAAGAGCATTCACAACAGGTCGTTGAGCAATTGGTGCGCCCAACCGGACTACTGGAACCGGTGATCGAGGTCAAACCAACTAAAGGACAGATTGATGACCTTTTGGAGCAGATCAAGCTTCGCGTTGAACGCGGTGAGCGCTGTCTGGTGACGACACTAACCAAGAAACTGGCTGAAAGATTGTCCGAATATATCTCTGAGGCCGGAGTTAAGACACAATATCTACATTCCGAGGTAGAAACTTTCGAGCGGGTGGAGATACTGCGGGATTTACGTCTGGGAGTTTACGATGTCATTGTCGGCATCAACTTGCTGCGTGAAGGTTTGGACCTGCCAGAAGTCTCTCTTGTCGCCATCCTCGATGCCGATAAGGAAGGGTTTCTCCGCAGCGAATGGGCCCTCATTCAGACCATGGGACGGGCAGCGCGGCATATTGACGGCCGGGTCATCATGTATGCCGACTCAATTACCGGCTCAATGGAGCGCGCTATCACCGAGATCAATCGCCGGCGGGAAATACAGCTAGCCTATAATCTGGAGCACGGCATCACCCCCCAGGGCATCCGCAAGGCTATCAAAGACATCACTGAACGTGTCCGTGTCGCCACCGCCGGTGTCGCTGAAGAAGCCGCTGATAGTTATAAGGCCATGCCATTGACTAAAGAAAACTTGGCTCGCCTGATCCGTGAACTGGAAACCCAGATGAAGAAATCGGCCAAAATCATGGACTTCGAACGTGCCGCCCTGCTGCGCGACCGCATCATCGAGCTCAAAAGTGAATTCGTCCAACCCGATATCAAACCCCATGCCCGATAATAACGATAAATCATCTGAAACCCATCAGGAGCGTCGGGAGAAGAAACGTATTGCCAAAAATCCAAAATGACCCACCACGGCAAGTCCATTGATCTGATCTATAAGCACGGCTTAAAAATGGTCGGGGAATAAGACACCAAGATAAATGATACCGACCACTTGGCCATGAAGTTACTATAGAAGTTTAAAACTGAATAGCCTTAACATCAATAACGCCGACTGAACAGAAAAGGAGTCCCAGTTTATTCCGGCTTATTCTGTTCCGCATCGGGTGGGTTTGGCCTCACCACTAATACCGGAGTCGTTGAATACTGCATGAGCTTTTCAGTCACGCTGCCAAATACCCATTTTGTAAGACCGGATAGACCGTGAGTCGACATGGCGATGAGGTCAATATTGTTCTCATTGGCATAATTTATAATCAGATCAACCGCAGCCCCCGTCTGAACTACTGTGGTGGTAGTTACGCCGAACCCCCTCAGTGCTTCTGCCCGGTGATTGAGGAACGCCGACGCTTCAGCTTCAATTTCAGCATCATCAATAGGAAGAGTATAGGCTCCCAGACCGTCAATACTGGGCATATACCTCACCGGTTCCACGGCCTGCATCAGCACCACCTCAGCGTTTAGCACTGGCGCCAGGATAGCTACCAGATCCAGTGCCGCCTGCCCGATGCCTGAACCGTCCAATGGCACCAGTATCCGTTGAATGAGACAATCTTTCTCTGGCGGCGGTGATTTAATTAGTAAAACCGGCTTTTCAGTACCTGACAGTACTTTGCTGGCAGTTTTCCCCACTTGGGAAGCCCCAAGCCCCGAAGCGCCGTGAGCCGCCAGAATGACCAGATCTGCCTCTTTTTCCTGTGTGAATCGTATAATCTCTTCGTTGGCTTTGCCATTTTGCAGGTAGGTTTGCCACGACCCAATTTGATCTGGATATTTTTCTTTCAGTCTGGTGTCTAGATGTGTTAGATAGCTCTGATAAAGATTAGTGGTATCAGCAGCGCCACTCTCGTCAACTGACAGCAAATGCAGGTTGGCTCCAAACAGGCGCGTCATGGTGAAAGCGTAGGGTAATGTTATTTCAGCCTCATCTGAACCATCCAGTGGTACTACCACCTGTGTGATCTGCGGCATAGTCATCCTCTCGCTTTTTTCAAGATTTTATACTGGATAACCGATTCCATAGTATAGCATCACCTGCCTTGGTTCGGCATCTGAAAAGACTTATAATTAACCGATATTGAATTATGAAACTAAGCAAGTAGCCATGAATCAGCAAAATTCCGCCGTGACATGTTTTTGTTGTGGTGTTTGTTGCTCCAAATACCAGGTACAGATGCCTCTTGTGGAGGCTCACCTCATTGCTGGAAAATTGGGTATTGCCTGGGATAGCTTTTATGAACAATTCATTGACCCATCATGGCCAGGTGTCAAAACACTATTGCTAAAGCATCAAGACGGCCAGTGTGTTTTCCTTGAACGCCAGGCTGACAAGAGGGTCTTCTTCTGCCGCATCCAGTCATTTAAACCGGTCTCTTGTATAGATTGGAACGCTGATTTGGTAAAACAAGATTGCCAGGAGGGATTGCGGCAGTTCTGGGGCTTGAAAGCCACCCTTGGTGGCGTAATTGAAGGCACTGAATCAAGTAAAGAGGCTTTTTCTGTATTTCTGTCTAGATTGCGGTCAGACTCGACGGTATTTAAACACAACCGGAGTTAAAGACACATGATTGACAAGGGATCAGAGCTAATTATAAAATTAGCGTTCAATGCCATGGCATCGTAGCTCAGTGGCAGAGCAGGGGACTCATAAGCCCTTGGTCGGTAGTTCAAATCTACCCGATGCCACCACTATTAAAGCATCTTTCTAGATTTCCCCTTTCTATTTTTCCAGCGAAGTACCCCGAGGAAAATACCGTCAGATGGCATACATTAATACCCAAGATATTTCATTGAGTTTCGGCGGAGCCAAACTGTTTGAATCAATTAACCTGACAATTGAGCGCGGAGAAAAAGTAGCATTAGTCGGACGTAACGGTTCTGGAAAGTCAACTTTACTCAAGGTAATAGCAGGCTTGATCCGTTCAGATTCAGGGACTATCGCTATCCAGAAAGGGATACGACTTGCTTATCTGGGCCAAACCGTCCCTGATGATATTCCAGGTTCTGTTTTCGACATCATCAAAGCAGGAGAGGCTCGGATCTCGGATTCGCTCGAAATTGATATGGAGCGGCAGAAAATTGGAAGGTTAATCTCACAATTTGGATTGGAAGGTGATAGAACTTTCAACGATCTTTCTGCAGGTTTAAAACGCCAGGTACTCTTGGCTGGTGCCTTTTTTGGTGAACCTGATGTTCTTTTGCTCGACGAACCTACGAATCACATGGATATTGATTCCATCAAACGATTGGAGGATATTCTACTGAAGCATCAGGGTTCCGTGGTTTTCGTCACCCATGATCGCTCTTTTTTACGGAGAATAGCCACCCGAATTGTGGAGATTGATCGAGGGAACCTTTTTGACCAGTCGTGTGACTACCAGACGTTTCTGGAGCGGCGCGCCGCAGCCAGGGAGATCGAGGGAATCGGAAATGCGTTATTCGATAAAAAATTAGAGAGTGAAGAAGCCTGGATACGAACCGGCGTTAGAGCCCGTGGTACCCGAAATGAAGGTAGGGTGAGGGCTCTTGAAAAGATGCGGGCGACAAGGCGGGCTCGAAAACAACCCATGGGAATTATAAGATTAGAAGGCCAGAAGGCTGAACGTTCCGGTACTTTGGTAGTTGAAGCTAAAAACGTTACCTTCAACTACGACGATACGCCGGTAATCACTGATTTTTCCACTACCATTATGAAGGGCGACAGGGTAGGGATCTTAGGCCCGAACGGCAGCGGCAAGACGACTCTTCTACGGTTGTTGTTGAGCGAACTTCAACCAACTTCAGGAACCATCAAGTTAGGGACTAATCTTCAAATAAGCTATTCTGATCAGTTGCGAGCACAATTGGATAACAATAAGACAATCATGGAGAATGTTTCTCAGGGCAATGATACCGTCACCATCGACGGCAAAACTCGGAACATCTTCGGATATCTGCAAGACTTTGAGTTTTCCCGCGATCAGGCGATGGCTTACGTTTCGCATCTTTCCGGTGGAGAACGCAACCGACTCGTACTTGCCCGTTTATTCACAAGGCCGTCTAATCTGCTAGTCTTGGATGAGCCAACCAATGACTTGGATTTGGAAACACTGGAAATCCTTGAGGACTACTTGTTGCACTATACCGGAACAATCCTGATGGTCAGCCACGACAGGGCTTTCATTAACAATGTAGTAACAAGTACTCTGGTCTTTGAAAAAAACGGTTCCGTCAAAGAGTATGTCGGGGGTTACGACGATTGGTTACGTCAATATCGTCCTGAAATTGAACTTGTAAAACCGAGCGCAGGGAAACCGGCCACCTTACGAAACAAGAGCCCGGACATCAAATTCGGATTCCGGCAAAAAAAGGAACTAGAGTCCATCCCGCATAGCATCCAGGCACTTGAAACAGAATGCGATGAGCTATACAGTGAGATGTCTGACTCCGCGATTTATAAACGAAGTAAATCAGAGTTAGCGAAAATGAAAGAACGTGTCGAAACAATAAAAGGCCTGTTAGTTGCGATGTACGCCAGATGGGAAGAACTCGAACAACAAAACAATGAACCACAATCGTAACTATATGATCTTTTATCGTCACTCTGCTCATGGTAGGCAAATTGATTCTACCAGGATGTTACCAATCTGTAATCCATAGAGGGCACGAGATACAGGCCCTAAGAGAGTAATCACCTAACAACCTACTGTTTAGTTTTGGGCTGAAACAAGGATTGTTTAATAATCTTATTTCTTTTCGGTTTAATTTGGGGAATCTATAATGTCAATATCCGATACAAATAATACGGTCTCGATTAACTGCAACGAATTCAAATTTATCAACACCATCGATCAATGGAGAATCGAGATGAACGTCTGTCAGAGGAAGGAAACGTTCTTTACGATTAATAGCACCTGGTAAATCCTGCCATGTTTCAGCATATAAGTAACCTCGTAATATCATACGGGGAAACTCGACTTCAGCGGAAATAGCCTTCTTTTCTCTCATACCAAAGGGCATCTCTAACTTGCAATCGTTAGCACATTTGTTTTCACCGACAAAGACAATATTGTTTCGCCGGATATAGCCGACACTAAGATGCCTAATAATTGAATTCTTGGGTTGGAGATAATATACATCCACATCATTGATGACTAAGAAATCATCCCCTAATATGTTATTCCTGTCTGTTATAGCATTAAGCACATCAAGCAAACGTTGTTGTTGCTGGCATTCAATATACCCGTTGAACTGAGCATCAATCGTAAAAATCGTGACATTGATACGCTTAGAACTAAGAGCTTTAGTTTCCATCGACAATTGGTCGTTTATGTTAAAAATATCCACAGGCCCTCGCGTGGGAGTTTTAATTACAAAAGTCTTAGGATGATATTAACATGCTATCAAACAGCATGCAATTGATCTTTTAAACGGCACTGCATAAAATCCAATAAGAGTAGGCAGAATCTAAGTCTTTCGGGTTTTTGCACTTATCAGGTGATTTCCTAATTAATTTTACCAGAACTCTCTTGCATTGCCAGACTACTACAAAATCAAAATAGCACATCGCTGCCTGCCAAGACTGCCGCACCATTAAACTTATGCGCCTTTGCTTGTCGTTAAATGGCATTGAACCTTTCTACCAGTTGGTCAGGGCGGTCAGCATTTATGAAAATAGTACTTACAGCCTGTGTTGACTTACCCCATAATTGCAGAGTAACCGGTTCTTTAAGTTCAATCTTTATAGTTGTAATGCTCCCAACCTTGAAATAAGCAATTGGTTCATTAACATCAAAGGTTAATCCGTCACCACTTTGATTAAGACCTTCTTGGCTTAGTGCTAAAGACTCAATAATAGTGTATGGAATTTCACCGCAAGCCAAAACCCCGTAATGTATAACCAGCGCCGTCGTATCGAATCTGTGTGGCAAAGCTACCATTGACGCATACAAACCTACCACCCAATACAACGCATATATCCCCGCAACTCCTAAAACCCATGTTAACCACTGCCATGGCAAAATAAATCCCAGAAGCAGGATTGAAGGCGGAATAACAAATATTAAAATGAACGTTAGCGCCATCGCAGCCGACTTTTTATGATAGGTGTATTCATTATCCTGGTGATGAATACGCTGAAAGGCCCATTTTAACAGGTACTGGCCCATTCTGAGTTCGATGGATAGAATCCGACGCGCTTTGGATAACATATTACCTCCCATAGCTATGACCAGGAATTTTCAGCATCGTATGAGACTCCTGTCATCGGACGATGCCCACCGGTAATATTATATAAGACCCGGCAATTCATCAAGGATTACTTGTCATTGAGTGCCTTGCCCCGAAAACATTTGAAGGATAAAATATATTAACTATTTGCTTTGAGGAGATTATTATGGCAGACATCAGAATTCAAAAATTAGCCGAACTCTTGGTTAAGTATTCCACACGCATCAAACCCGGTGATAAAGCGGTAATTAACACCCCCAGCATGGGTATCCCTCTCGCCCGTGCTATCTATCTTGAACTAATAAATGCCGGGGCTCACCCGATCGTACTGCCACGTGGCGACTTCGATGATCTGCTCTTCCGTCACGGCTCTATGGAACAACTCCAGTTTGTTCATCAACCAACGCGTTATGTCATTGAAAATTACGACGCCCGTTTTGCCATCTTAGCTGAAGATAACACCAAAAAACTCTCCACTATTGCTCCTGAAAAGATGGTGGCTTTTGACAGGGCTCGCACGGATTTAATGAAAACCTCGATGACTCGTTCAGCTTCGGGGGATCTCAAATGGGTGATTGCTCCTTTCCCAACTCCGGCAATGGCTCAGGACGCCGAAATGAGCCTTGAAGAGTATGAGGATTTCGTCTATTCCGCCTGTATGCCGGATATTGCCGACCCGATTGGTTATTGGACCAAACAAAGCGTTCGCCTTCAAAAAGTTGTTGATTGGCTCAAGGACCGTAGGGAAGTACACATTACCGCGCCTGAGACTGATCTTAAACTCTCGATAACCGGGCGGAATTTCGTGAAATGCGACGGCCAATTCAATATGCCAGATGGTGAGGTTTTCACCGGACCGGTGGAGAACTCCGCCAACGGCTATGTTTATTTTTCATACCCGGCAATCGAAGGCGGGCGGGAGGTCACCGGTGTACACCTCTGGTTCGAAAATGGCAAGGTGGTTAAGGCTACTGCCGAAAAGAATCAGGAGTTCCTCTTGAAGACTCTGGACACCGATGAAGGATCCCGGCGTCTGGGAGAGTTCGCCATCGGTACAAATGAGGGCATTACCAAATTCACCGGTGAAATATTGTTCGACGAGAAGATCGGCGGCAGCTTTCACCTGGCACTCGGGGCCGGTTACCCGGAAACCGGCTCTCTAAATGAATCTGCCATTCATTGGGATATGATATGTGATCTCAGAAATGGCGGAGAGATTCGTGTTGACGGTGATATCCTTTATAAAGATGGTAAATTCGTCATAGACTTCTAACTCTTCTTGAAGCAATATACCAAAAAGCCTCTCAATTGAGAGGTTTTTTGGTATACTCTTGAACCTAATCTTTATCTTCGCCGACGGCCATCTTTTACGCCTGCGCCAACCGGTACCCCTTTCTCTGCCTGAGCCTCCTCCTGAGACAGCATCCTGTCAGGATAATTCACCCAGCCGCACTGAAAACACTGCTCATAGCGGCCATATTGGTCACTGTCACCATAAACATCACCATGATGGCAGCGGGGGCAACCCTTTGTTTTGTACATATTATTCCTCCACTGTGTCTCGCCAACGCTGGCAACGCCAATTTTAATACTATCCGCCACCACTGTAAGTAACTTATGTCACCTGGCTTGTTGGAAATCATTTCAGCAGATGGTCACTAGTTAAGACCTAAACTCCTTAATATCAGCAAACTTAGTCCATATTGCCTCCATATTTGGCTGCTATTATTAAACTAAGAAGAAACGGAAGGTGGTAAACAAGAAATGAAACGACATTGGAAAATTGCGGCAGTAGTCCTGACCATGGTTGCCCTCAGCGTTGGTTTCGGAACAGTGGCCTTCGCAGCCGATGAGCCGGCAGTTCAAGGTACGTGTGGCAGAATAGGATTCGGGGGTGGTTTTGGCGGCAATTCGGCCGTTATAACCGACCTTTTAGGTCTGACACAGGGAGAGCTCTGCGATCTTCGTGTTGACGGTCTAACTCTTGCTGAGATTGCCGCAACTAAAGGCATAACCGAAGAAGCCCTCGTTGCAGCCATTGTGGAATCACGACAGGCAACTCTCCAGGCAGCCGTTGTAGCAGGCCGGATCACCCAAGAACAGGCCAATCTCATAATCCAAACCATGAAAGATAATATTCAATTGAGGATAACATCCAACATCGGCCCCAGAGACTTTGGTGGTTGTCTTGGTATAGCAGGTGATGGTATTCAAACCGCTCAAGCCGGTCTGCGTATCGGCAACGGTGGTATGGGAATGCATCGCTAGATAAAAGTGGACACCCATCATTTATCACTAAGAGGCAGGAATTAGCATCCTGCCTCTTAGTAATACTGTAACATTCTTCTAAATGATTTTTCAGAATTGCACCTTCTGCTCGGCAGGTTTATATTATGAATGTGACCAACAAAAAGATACTAGTGGTTGATGACGAACAAAAAATAACCGATATCGTTCGAGCCTATCTTGAGCGGGAAAATTTCCGTGTAATTTGCGCCTATGATGGAGATACTGCAATAAAATTATTCCATCAGGAAAACCCAGATTTAATTGTGTTGGATTTGATGTTGCCAAAAATTTCAGGTGATGAGGTCTGCCGGATTATACGTAAAGAATCGATTGTACCGATCATCATGCTCACCGCCCGCGATGAACTAACCGACAAAATCGTCGGTTTGGGACTAGGCGCAGATGATTATCTGACCAAACCATTTGAAGGACGCGAACTGGTAGCCCGTATCAAGGCGATCCTAAGGCGCGCTCACCCTAAATCAGCCATCAAGATAGTCACGGTAGGAGCGCTTACTGTTGACCATGAACGGCGGCAGGCAATGATAGGTGAGCAAACGATAGAATTAACCACAACCGAATTTGATTTGCTCAGCCTGTTGGCAGCTCACCCGGGTCGAGTTTTCAGCCGTGCTGAACTACTGGATAGACTACAGGGTGACAGTTATGAGGGCTACGAACGAACCATTGACAGCCATATCAAAAACCTGCGCCGTAAAATTGAACCTGACCCGGATAAGCCATCATTTATCCACACTATTTATGGTGCCGGTTACAAGATTGAGACGCCCTGATGAGAAGCCTGACATTAAAACTCGGAGGCGCGCTACTGCTGGTAGCTATCATCTCCGTATCAGTGATGGCACTACTCACTAACGTCAATACTAACCGGGAATTCAAGAATTACGTCTCTGCCAATCCGGTCTATATGGAATCAATAAGTAATTCCCTTGCGGTATATTATTTGCAGAACCAGAATAGTTGGAATGGTGTCGCCAATACTTTAAAAGAGTTGTTGGCCTTCAATGGCGATCGGTTGGTTCTGGCAAATAGCACCGGCACCATTGTCGCCGATACAGGCGGTCAGTTGGTAGGCACACCGGTAGCTCAATCCGAATTGAGTGGCGGACGTAATATCCAACTGGTTCGCCCCCGTACGGTTATCGGCCAGTTCTTCTCTTTGAGCCTAACGTCAGGAACAGGCATGATGGGCAATGGCATGGGAATGGGTGGGCAGTTTGCAGATAACGCCGAGGCAAGCTTTCTGGATCAGACTAACCAGTGGTTGTGGATTTCGGGAGGCATTGCCGCAGCCATAGCACTAATCGTGGCTGTATTCTTGGCCTATCAATTGAGCCGCCCGTTAAAAGCACTCGGGGCTGGCGCCCGTGAGATCGCATCGGGTAATCTTGGCTACCGGGTTAATGTTAAATCTCATGACGAGACTGGGCGGCTGGCTGAGTCGTTCAATACCATGGCGGTCAGTCTTGAAAATAGTGAACAGGCACGCAAACGCCTGTTAGCCGACGTGGCCCACGAGCTGCGCACGCCATTGACTATTATCAGCGGTACTATCGATGCCATGAAAGAAGGCGTGCTGCCTGCCGACGAGCGTCAATTAAGTATCATCAAAGAAGAAAGTGTGCTGCTGACCCGGTTGATTTCCGATCTTCGGGATTTGTCATTGGCTGAAGCCGGTAAACTTAAGCTTGATGTATCATCAATAGACTTGGCCGACCTCACCCGGCGCAAACTTGACCAGTTCAGACCGTTGGCCGATGCCAAGGGGGTCACCTTATCACTGGATGCCCAAGTCAACCTGCCGCCGGTATCCGCTGATTGGGTGAGACTGGAACAGATTTTGACCAATCTGTTATCTAACGCACTCCGTCATACCCCGGAAGGCGGCAATATCATTGTTTCACTGAGTACGGATGAGCTTGGTGGTAAGCTGGCAGTTACCGCCGCCGTAGCCGATACAGGAGAGGGCATCGCTGCTGACGACCTTGCCCATATCTTTGACCGCTTTTACCGGGTCGAGGATTCCCGCTCCCGAATTGAGGGCGGCGCCGGACTAGGCCTGGCCATCGTAAAACAAATGGTTATCGCTCACGGTGGTCAAATAAATGTTCAAAGCCAGCCAGGCCAGGGTACCACCTTTATCATTACTCTGCCTGCCAGTCAGGAAAAGGGCTAAGCTTCAGTTTTTGATTGGATCATCACCAAGAGCATTTTGAACGCGGTTACCGCCTTCAATGAATGCGGTTCATTTGCTGGCATAATTATCATCTGCCCTTCGATCAACCGATGGGCCTTCCCGGAAATGGTGACGCTGGCTTCGCCATCAACAGCATAGGCAAAAGCATCGTACGGTGCTGAGTGCTCCGATAGCCCTTGTCCGGCATCAAAGGCAAAAATGGTGATCGTTCCTGACGGCTTGTCCGATAATGTGCGGCTCACCACGGCGCCTTTTTGATAAGCTATAAGTTTGGATAGTGTCAGCGATTCAGCCATTAAACTATCCTGTTCAGTCATTTTATCCTCCTGCTAAAACATCCAAAAATGCAACTCCCGCTTTTTGGGGTGAAATTTAAATCGTGCCTAGACACTCTGCCTCTTCAACAGGCTTACTACGTTATCGTATATCCTTTCCGCTACCTCACTCTTACTCATCAACGGCAGGTCTTCAACCCGCCCATCCTTATGCAGCAGAGTAACCTTGTTGGTATCGGCACCGAAACCGGCGCCAGGAGCGGTGACATCATTAGCGACGATGAGGTCAAGGTTCTTGGCGGCAAGTTTCTTTTTAGCATTGGCAATCAAATCCCCAGTCTCAGCGGCAAAGCCGACCCGGACAAAATCACCTTCAACCACAGAGAGGATATCCTCCGTCGACTCCAGCTTTAAATCAAACCCGTCGCGGCCCTTCTTAATCTTGGCCGCGGCCGCATCCGCAGGCCGATAATCTGCCACGGCAGCGGCCATGATGAGGGCATGGGCTCCTTTGACCGACTCTTTCACCACAGCCAGCATCTCTGAAGCTGTCTCGACCCGGAATACCTCAATCCCAGTAGTGTCCGGCAAGTCAACCGTGGAAACAAGTTTGACCGATGCGCCACGGTCACGGGCGGCCATAGCCAAGGCATAGCCCATCTTGCCGGATGACCGATTACCAAGATAACGTACCGGGTCAATCGGTTCACGGGTTCCGCCAGCGGTGACTACCACCGTCTTTCCAGCCAGCTCACCCCCACATCCAAGCACCGTGCGCGCCGTGGCTAATATCGTTTCTGTAGCCGCAAGACGTCCCTTGGCTGTCGTACCGCAGGCCAGATGACCGGTTTCCGGCTCCACAAAAACAATTCCTCGTTGTTTCAGTTTCTTGATATTTTCCTGAGTAATCTCGTTCTCATACATATTAACGTTCATAGCCGGGGCTATAATCACAGGGGCTTTGGTCGCCAGTACCGCCGCTGCCAACACGTCATCAGCCAAACCATGAGCCAGTTTAGCAATAGTGTTAGCTGTCGCCGGTGCGATGATGATCACATCAGCTTTCCCGGCAAGTGCTATGTGCCCGATAGAAAATTCGCCTGCTTGCTCCCACATTGATATTACAGGTTGCCGTTTTATTATGGCACCCAGTGTCAAAGGCGTGATGAACCTCTGTGCCGACTCCGTCATGATGACATCAACATTCGCCCCAGCCTGAACCAGCTTGGAGGCAATATCAGCGGCTTTATAAGCGGCAATTGATCCCGTAATCCCTATAATGACGTTTTTACCCTTAAAAATCATACGATACTCCCTATCAGCATCAGCAAGGCGGCGATAATTTCCAGAGGCATGCCCACCCTGCCCAACTTGGGCGCAAAGGCGTAAACACGAGGCCCGGTGGTAAGCATAACCGCAAGAAGCGCCAAACCGGAGATAAGGGTTAACGACCTGACAGCCTCATTCTCTGTACCCACAGAGGCTATCGCACCTAAAACCACCACCCCGGTAATCAGCACCAGCGCACTGCGGCTGATCCAAATTGGAAGAAACACTTTTTTAGCATTACCGGCACGCCGGGTCATATAGGGAGTAAGAAAAAAGGCTATACCCCCCAAAATAACAGCGGTAATTGAACCTGCCAGTAAGAAGTAGTCATCTATAATGTGAATCATTTATTTGTCGATTCTTCCAAAGCTGAATCCTTTCGCTTGGGAAAAAGGATAGATTCGACGGCAGATAATGAGCATTTCAGTCGTTGACCTGCCCTTCAACTGTAATGCCCTGCTGCTTAAACCCGGTTCATTAAGTATATCAGGCGCAGACCATACAAGGTAAGCTCCGGGTCAATGACACTGAATATCTGTGTCTCGGCAGCCAGTAATTCAGCATATCCGCCGGTTGCGATAACTTTGGCTGGCAAAGGAAGTTCGGTCTGAATACGGGAGACGATACCCTCTACCAGGCTGACATAGCCAAAAACCAGACCCGACTGCATCGCCTTGACTGTGCTGGTGCCGATGGCTTTTTCCGGTCTGTGAAGTTCAATCCGGGGAAGCATCGAGGTTCTGGAGGTAAGAGCTTCAGCGGCCATAGCCAGCCCCGGAGCGATAGCACCCCCCAGGTAATCCCCTGTGGCCGATACTGTATCAAAGGTGGTAGCCGTACCCAGGTCAACTACGATACAAGACGTCTTGTACAGATGGAAAGCAGCGGCAGCATTCACAATACGGTCAGCGCCAACCTCCAGCGGATTATCCATGCGGATCCTGACCCCGGTTTTGACTCCGGCGCCAATAGTAAGCGGGTCGGCCTTAAAATAACGGCGGCACATATCCTCAAAAGTGCCGGTCAAAGGCGGTACTACGGAGCAAAGAGCTACCTTATCGATAGATTTTGGATGAATTCCGTTGATCTCCAACAGATGCAACAACAGTGACGCATATTCATCCGTTAGCCGCTGTATTACCGTGGCTACCCGTAAACTTACTTTAAGTTTTTCGTCATCATAAACGCCGATTGATATAGTGGTATTACCTATGTCAATGACAAGCAGCATGATATTGCTCCTTGAGAGAGTTTATTGCGCGTGGTATCTGCGGTAAAATATCCGATGCTATCATACCGCAATCACCCAGATATGAACTCACCAATGTGGCCGCCTGAGCATGAACATACACGCCAGCACAGGCGGCATGGTAGCCACCAAGTCCCTGTGCCATCAGTCCGGCGATAATACCGGTGAGAACATCACCCGTACCAGCCGTAGCTAAACCAGGGGTGGCAAACGGGGAAACCGCAACCGAACCATCGGGTGAGGCAATCACGGTATGGGCGCCTTTAAGAACGACAGTTTGTTGCCATAGTTCAGCATAACGCCGGGTGACGTTTATCCGGTCGCTCTGTATCTGCTCAACAGATAAACCGGTAAGTCTGGACATTTCTGCCGGATGAGGAGTCAGTACCGCAACATGGTCATAGATACGCCACCATTCAGGCGTTACCGACAGGGCATTTAAGGCATCCGCATCAAGAACCACTTTAAGCCTCAGCGGAAGGCCTGATAACACTAGACGGACCGTTTCCAGAGTTCCTGGCCGCTGCCCCAGGCCCGGACCAAGAGCAAGCGCTTGATAGTCTCCAAGATGATCAATAATGAAAGCAGCGGCTTCGGTCGAAAGATACCCGTCACCGGATTCAGGCAAAAGAAGATGTGTGGTTTCAGTAAGTTTAATCCCATAGATAGTATTAAGGCTTCTGGGAGCGCCCAGAGTCACCAGTCCAGCACCGGCGCGGTAGGCTCCCAGGCAGGTTAAAACCGCCGCACCGCTGTATTCCGCAGAACCGGCAACCACCAGCGTTTTGCCGGAACTTCCTTTATGGGCGCCAGCATGACGCTGAGGCAGCAGGGAACGGACAGACTCATCGGTTAGCAGCGCTGTAACAATTTCGTCATCAACACCCGCCGGAATACCGATATCCGTTATGATAACCTCACCCGAATATCCGGCTCCCGGATAGACAAAAAGACCCCGTTTGGGATAACCCAAGGTGACTGTTAAATCAGCTTGAAGACCAGCCGGATCGGCAGCACCGCTATCGGCATTGACGCCGGACGGCAGATCAAGAGCAATGATAAGGAGGTCCTGTCGCCCCTTCTTTTCCTGGCTGACCAGAGCCAGCGCCGCAGCAATGGCACCTGATAAGGGACGGGTAACACCGGTGCCAAACACGGCATCAAGGACAATGTCGGCACTTTTTAGAATGTCCCGCAAGCGTTCAAAACCGGCATCAAGATGGACTTCGATCGGCGTCAAACCTGAGATAACGACTTCCCGGTATATTATGTCATCTGATTCTCTTGATGCCAGAAGATAGACATCAACCTGAGCCCCGGCGTCCTTCAGGTGGCGCGCCGCCACAAGCCCATCACCACCGTTGTTACCCGGTCCGGCAAGAACTAGAATGCGTTTGTTTTCAACTGTTTCCAGGTTATCCGCTATTTCAGCGGCTACTGCCCTGCCGGCATTGCGCATCAGATCCATCATGCTCATGCCTTTTGCGATAGCGCGTTGTTCTAATAGTCGCATCTCTGCGGCAGTCACCAGCTTCATAGTTGAAGTGTAGCAGTGGGCCGGGTGACGGTCAATGCGGTAGCAACCGGCTCAGGGGATAATATCAGTTAAATTGTGACCGTCATGCCCTCACGGGCAAGATATATCTGAGAGTTCAGTTCGGCGGCGATGTCATTGATCTCGGCTTCTATCTCTGATTCATTCCCCGGGCTCATATGCACGCAGGCGATCTTGGGCAGATAGCCCCTGAGGCGCTGAAAGGTCTTAAGTTCCCGGCGCAGCAGTTCCGGTGTCAGGTGCTGCCCCTCCGCGCTTGAGAAGAAATCTGTGAAGCGGTTAGAAGCCGTTACTTCAACGATCATCAGATCAGGCGCGATAGACTTGAAGCATCGGGAAAGTCCGGGACCAGTGTCGCCCGTATAGAAAATTCTTTTGCCGCCTGCGTCAGTCATCTGATAACCCAGTGCTGGCAGTGAATGAGGCAGTTCTACTGCCAGCACTTCGTATTTTCCCAATTGGAAAGCCATGTCCGGCTCAATGATGTTGAAACAAAAAGTCGGGTTTTCGGGCGGTTTTTCAAGGAATTTGGAGTATATCGTGCCATTCATCAGGCAGCCTGCCAGATTTTCTTTGGTACTTGAATTGCCATACAGGTCAAGAGTTTTTCCATTCAGGTACAGGTTCATCCCCAGGGCGGGAACGTCCCGGATGTGGTCGTAATGCCCGTGGGTCAATAATACGCCCTGCAGGTTGAACATCGCGGATGGAGATAGATGCCGGGTCAAAGCCCCCGCGTCAAGTGCCACAACATCGTCAACCAGCAGGCAACTAAGGCCGGTCGAGGCCGTCTCTACGTTATGGGCACCCAGGAAACGCAGTTTCATCCTTTGATTTCAACCAATTTAAAGGGGTTCAAGCTGACTTCAGCGTCGTAGGTATCAACTTTTTCCACCCTTTTGAGGTAATTCACCACGGCATAGGTCACCGGTGTGGCCACTACTTCTATAAGTGTTTTAGCCACCCAGTGATAGATGATGAATATTGGAGCAAAGGCTGGCGTACCAATAAAAGCAATAGTTATGAAGACAGCTGAATCCAGGCCTTCACCGACTATTGTGGAGCCGATAGTACGGCTCCACAGGTAACGGCCGCGGGTGAGCAGCTTCATGCGGGACATAACGGCGGCATTGGCGAAACCGCCGATAAGATAACCGCAAAAAGAAGCCAGCAAAATCCTGGGAGTATAACCCAGGATCATTTCATACGCTGATTGTCCCTCCCAGAAGGATGCCCCGGGTAACATTCCACCAAGCCAGACAAAAAAGACAAAAATGAGGTTGCATAAAAACCCTAGCCAGATGACACGGCGGGCCCAGGCAAAACCGTAGACTTCGGTCAGGATATCACCGATGATGTAGTTTAAAGGAAAAACCAGAATAGCAGCGGGCAAAACGATATCAGAACCAACGGCGATAAGTTTTACCGCCATAATGTTGGCCGTAATAAGCGCAGTAATAAACAGAGCGGCTACCACAATCAGGCGATAGGAAATATTCAATGAATCGGGATCCTTTCCAGGAACTAGATTATTTTAAGACGCCGCAGGATGGCCGCTGTTAGCAGGCTTAAACCCAGGGTTATAAGCATAACAATGATAAACTGGTGTTCCGATTCCTGAAAAGGCAGCGTGACATTCATGCCGTAGACGCTGGCAACTATAAGAGCTGGCAGAGTGATGGTAGCAAAAATGGTCAACGTGCGGATACCGGAGTTATAGTTATTATAGGACATCGAATCGAAAGTAGAAGAAAGACCTTCGATAACTTCTTTGGTTTCATCCAGTCCGTCCCAAATCTTGTCTACATGGTCGGTCAAGTCACCAAAATAAACATTCATGTCCTGATCGGTATAACGTTTAAGTTTGGGTTCAAGACCCGCGATAACGGCGCGCATCGGCCAGATAGTGCGGCGGAAAGTGATTATGTCGCGGCGCAGAATTGATATCTCACGCACTGTTCCGCTGCGGCGCGTGGTGAATATCTCATCTTCGATAGTGTCCATGTTATCCAATATCTTGCTGACAATAGGCTGGCAATAGTCCACCAGCCGGTCAATAATTCTGTACAGCAGATAACCCGGACCGTGGCTGAGATATTCTTTCCGTGATTCCTGGTCGATCTCGCACTCACGGAACAGCTTGGATAATGGTTTTAGATTGCCGGCGTGTATAGTGATGATGTAGTCAGTGCCAACAAAAACAGAAAGCTGTGAAGGAACTAGCAGTTTTTCTATCTTGTTATAGACCGGGAAATGGAAAACAAAAAACAGATAGTCTTTGTATTCGTCTATTTTAGGGCGCTGGCGCTTGGAAAGCACATCGTCAAGGTCAAGCGGGTGAAAAGGATAATTATTAGCCAGATGCTCCATTTCCAAACCACTGGGTTTTTCAATGTTGACCCATGTCAAATTACCAAGAGTAATTCTCTCCATGGTCGCTTCGGGTGTTTTGGCTATTGTTTTTACAGTCTTAGATATCGGAATGATGGCCATTTCAAATGCCCCGTCCAGCGGTAATTTAAAAGCAGGTTAATTTTAACACAACTTGATGGCGATGACACGAAAAAACAGCTATAAAATATCAAATATTAATTGCTTAGTTGAACTAACCCAGTGCCAACCGCAGTCCGGTTACCACCAGGGCAATAGCCAGCAGACGGACCAATATCTTGCCATGCAACCGCTGGGATAACCGGGCACCAAGTTGCGAACCAGCCATAACCCCCACAGCCAGCCACAATACAATACTCCAGTCGTGATCGTAACTACCCTGGATCAGGTGTGTCAGACTCCCGGCCAGGGCAGTAAAAGACAAAATATAAATGGACGTCGCGGTGGCTTTATGTGCTGAAAACCCCATGATGAAAATCAATATCGGTACGTGCAATATGCCACCGCCGATGCCTAGAAGTCCGGCAATGTAGCCAACACCGAGGCTTAAAATAAAACCTTCCAACCTGTGCTGGCGGGAATCATCCGGAGTTAAAAATGGGCTTTGGCGTTCCGACCGCAAGAAAAGGAAGATGCCCACCGCCACAAGCATCAGCGCAAAGATTAAAGCGAAAGTAGCGCGGGGGATAAACTGAAGTGTAAGAACACCCAGTATAACTCCAGGGATCGTCGCCGCAGCGAATAATGTTCCGGTAACATAATCAATCCGCCGCTGGCGGGCATAGGCGTAGGTACCGCCGAGGGCATTGACCAGCACTATTAGCAACGAAATAGCGGTAATTACTTGAGGGACAGCGTCAGGATAAAGCCAGAATAACGCCGGAACAAGTATCAGGGCTCCGCCGACGCCGATAAGAGTGCCGTAGGTGCCGGTCAGAACACCCAGGCCAACCAACACTAAAGGAAGAACCCAGCCTCCATTGATTACAGATGCGCCCATAGTCCCGTTCTTGCCAGTTCATCCTTAACAAAAAACATGGCAACAGTATAAATCCAGCCAGAGGATTTGACTAGTGGTGGCTGCCTTTGGCGCAGGGGAGACTACAAACTGATGACCTTGCTTGCCCGCATCATCGTGTCAGCGATGGTAAACATATTGGATACCTGGCCCACCTCCACCTTGTCCGATAACCCCAGCCTTGATAGACAGGTACCGCAGGCCAGAAGTTCCACCCCGGTCTCTGCCAATTGCTTGAGCTCTCCTAATACAGGCGACTCTTCAACCACCAGCTTAACGCCGTTGTTCATAAAGATAACCGATTCAGCCTTGTTGGATAGCGATTGGAGAGTATTCAGAAAACTTTGCATCAGAAGCTTGCCGAGTTCGATATTCTCGCCGCGGCCGATGATGTCGGAACCAATAAGTACTACTATTCCACCCGCGGGCGCGTCCAGCATCGGTTGGCACACCGCCGCTTCCCGCTTCAAGTGGAGGTAAATCCCATCGTCTTTTTCCTCAACGGTAACACCGCAGCCCCGGGACTTAGCGAACTTAGTCACATTCTGCTTCGCCGTCGCGTTATCAACCATGATAACAACGTCATCTGAAGATTTCAGGGCTTCTCCGGCCAATAAAACCGGTTGTGGACATGGTCTATTGCGGGCATCAATAATTTCAGGCATTTATTACTCCTTTTTCCGGCCATTGGCCGCGATAATAGCAGCCCCCAGCGCCGCCGTGATCTGCGGTTCATCCGGCACGGTTATCCGGGTTTCGAGCTTTTCTTCCAGTAATTTTACCAGACACGGGTTTCGCGCTCCGCCGCCGGAAAATATCAAACGGCCGGTCGTACCTACCCGCTTGGCCATACCGCCAACGCGGGTGACTACGGACTGGTGTAACCCCAGGGCAATGGCTTGAGCGTCTTCGCCCTTGTTGATCAATGAAACCACCTCGCTCTCGGCAAAGACAGTACAAAGAGAATTCAACGTCACCGAACGCTCCGCATGGAGCGCAGTCCGGGCAAACTCATCGATGGTCAGTTCCAGTGCCCGGGCCATAATCTCAAGAAATTTTCCCGTACCTGCGGCGCAGCGGTCGTTCATCTCAAACTTCTGCACCCCGCCAACGTCGTTCATACGGATTACTTTTGAATCCTGCCCACCGATATCTATCACGCTCCCCGCGTCAGGATAGAGATACCGTGCCGCCACAGCCTGAGCGGATATCTCAGAGATGGTAGCCCCTGAAAGATCCGGCGCTACCAGGTCACGGCCGTAGCCGGTCACCACCAGTTTATCAAACTTTCGCCCGTCAAGCAGCCTGCGGCAGCGTTCCAGCGGTTTCAGACCGCTGTCCACAATGTCATGGTGGCATACCGCACCCGCGTTAAGGAGCACCAGTTTGATGGTGCGCGAACCGACGTCCAGCCCGGCAGAGATCATTTAAAGGGTCTCCAGAAATGCGTCGATGCGAGTTTTCAACTGACCGGCGTCCTCATCAGAGTAATCAGTCTCAACCCTGAGAAGCGGTATCCCCGCTTCATCCAGTGCTTTATCAACTTGAACAGCCTCATTGGCGTAGGTGTGGCAAAACTGGAGATTGTAGTGTATAACACCGTCGGCCTTAAGATCCCGCGCCATGCGGATGATATCTTCAAGTCGTTCACAATTCGGAGTAAAACAGGCGCAATTAGTCTTGAGGTACCGGTCAGCCAGAGCGGTCACCATATCATCCAGGTTATCAATACCTTCAGGTACCAGTTCGTCATAGAATCGCGAACCTGTACAGGATTCCTCTCCTACAATGACCGCCCCGGAACTCTCCACGATGTGGTGCAACTTCCAGTTGGGAAGAGCCATCGGGGAACCGGATATTAGTATGCGCTTGGTGCCTTTGGGTGCTACGCCTTGGCCTTTGTTAATCCGTTCTTCAAGTTCATCGTTGAGTGCTTTCATCATCTGGATCTCCCGTTCGACATCGTCGTACATCGAAACCTGAGTAGCCAGCAGTGCGTCTTTACCGGAAATCGGGGCAGGGTCGGCAGCGCGAAGACTGGACAGGCGTTTGAATTCACGGCGGCGGTCATTGACCTTCTTTATCGCCTCGCCGAGGTTTTCGGCGGTGATCTTGTTGCCGGTCAATTCTTCAATCCTGGCCATAAAATCCCGGACTTCCTGTTGCCACAGCGCCCGTCCCGCCGGTCCCCGCTTGTTTGGCACTTCCATCACGTACATCGGATGCTGCTCGGCCATAAGCTCAAACATCTTCTTTTTACCGTCACAGGTGGTCTCGCCGACTATGAGATGGCTCACCTGGACGTAAGGACACAATCTGCCCAGTTTGAAACCGTAAGAAGATTTAATCAGAGCGCAGGTATTACGGGGCAGAACTTCTTCGGCCACGGGGATGGAAAATTGCGTACCTGCGCACAGGCTGACCGGGATTGCACCTGTTGCCCAGCAAAATTCTTCCGGAACGAAGACGCAATAGGTGGCCACTACTTTGCCGCCGTTTTTGGCATGTTCCCTGAGTTCATTGACGCGGACGCCGTGGATGTCTCCAACAACAAAATCATAAAAACCCATGCCTTGGGGACGATTCTTCTGGCTGAGATATATCTCTCCGTAGATAGGCCCCAAAGCATTCATCAGCTGGTTGTGGGGTTTCAGGTCCATACCAAGGTCAGACCACATCTGTTCATTAGCGGTTAAAGTCATTATGAAAAATCCTCTCGACATTATTTGATCATGAAGCATTATTCCCGAGGGGAACTGTCGCCGGCTTTTTGAGTCACATAAAGAGTCAAATAAAGTGGGCGGATCACCTCCGCCCGTTGAAATAAATGAACTTCGCGTCATCAGACCAATAGATCGAAGTTCACTTTATAGACGAAGGTAAAAGCAGTCCCGGGCGCGGAACCCGCGCCTTTCAGATCAACCCGTCAGGTTCGGCGGTGGAAGGGCGTTCTGGACATGCTCATCACCTCCTTCTGAGGGAAAATGTTAGATAACAATTGTATTGTACTGCCGCAAATAGCCAAACATCAATTAAAGAACTTATATTTTAGTCCGATAACCAGCAGTAACTGTTATGTACCAGCGGCTAAATTATACTAATGGCAGCACATTACATATACGGCCAATGAGAGGAATGATGGAAACCAGAATGCTACTACTGGGTATTCCACAGAGGACCACTTGCAAATCATCACCGAACATACCGGTACCCATCTCAGAGACACCAAAATGGAATTAATCGTACCAAGTAGTGTTACGCGTAGTGGGTAACGACGCTCTAACTAGGCACTGATAAGCCAGCGACACAATATAGAAACCATTCCCCAGACATCCAAAGTCAATTCCACTGCATCTGCCATTTAATCGAGTAAGCCAAACTTCCTAGAAAAAGATAGCGAATTACCACCATCTTTTACTAGGAAGTATTAAAAATTATCTATCTTGTGGTATTACCGTGGCTATTGGAGGTATGAAGCCCCCAATTCGTAGCCCCAAGCGGGTAACTCTAGATTCCACCAATCGTTATTTAATGGATTGAAGTAGCCGTTGTCAGGACCGGTTCCTCCACCTTGAGGTCCGTATTTAAATTGATCATCCATTGTCTTGAAGAAACTATTGAATATACCGGTAGTTGAAATTGCAGACTTCACCACCTCATGCACCATGGCTGAACCATGTTTAGTGAATACACAAGCTGCTTCACAAGTGCTGCACTGACCAATCATCGTCCGGTAATTCTGGCAATCCATCATATTATTCTGGAATTGTTTTTTACCTGGATTCGTCCATCCGCCCAGAGGTTCCCAACTTTGGGCCTCTTGAGTTAAAGCTCCACTTGGACAAACGTCAGCACATTTTGCGCAATCTTCACAAAAGCGAAGAATACCGGCATCAATTGGATTATTGGGTACTAAGGGTAAATCAGTGGTTAATGAAGTTGGTGTGAAAGCGACACCAGCAGTTGGGCTGATACCATGATTGCTTACCCAGCCAAGTTCAGTCATGCCACACATTGTATCTATCCTGATATGAAGCCCACGTACAATTCCCAAAGAATTGGCTAAGCATAAGTCTATGAAATTAAACCTCTCGATATTAGACCAAACTTAAGAAGTTTATTAACTCTATTCCGATCGGTTAATCGTACGTCCAATAAAATAAACCCTCAAAAAGTCCAAAACCCCATTGACACCCCACCACCCTCGTGCTATCATTTGTTCTCTGTTTATTAATTTGTTAAAAAGGGTATTTGATTTATTTGTTTATTCTAACACAACCGGTTGTTGTTGCCGGTTTCAATCGTAAAAGAGGGTGTTGTTTTGGTTGTTTTATGCATTTTATGAGAAAACAAATACCTCGTCGCTACTTCTTGGAAAACTATCCAATCAACGTTAGCCCTGTTTATCCCGAGTTTGCACTCGGGGAGCTTATCGGAGAGCCTTTAATAATACGTTCGCCCTGAGCGAAGTCGAAGGGTTTTCCTTTTTCGTCTTTTATTTGTAGAAAAGTATTTATCTAACTGGAACCTATAACCGTGAATTATAAATTGAAAACTACAATAATCCGTGATTTGCCACTTCAGGAGTTAAAACGCTGAATTGTTGCTTTGAATCAAAACTCTAGGTGCAAAAAAACAGGTATTTGTGTCAAAACAATTCACTGCTACCAAGGTCAGTTCGATAACCTTGTCAATCCAATGTGGTTGGGCGCTTACACAACCTTGACATACCCATATCCCACACCTAAAATGCTTATGAAGTCGGTGTTACCTTTAACACAGAGAGGTCACAAAAATGAAATTCTTGGTAATAGGCCACCAAACTAAAGCCGCCACCGAACACAGATCGCAGTCAAACTACCTTGAATCATCCAAAGAGTGGGTGCAAACATTGAAAAAAAATGCAAAATTGGAGAGCGCCTACAGCTTCACTGATGGCGGCGGCCTTTTCATTATTGACGCGGCTTCGCATGAAGAATTGACAAGCATCCTTATGTCTTTCCCCCTGAGCCATCTGACCAAGTTTTCCGTCCAACCTCTGGCTGACTTTGCCGCTACCAGCGATATTATAATAGAAGCAATCGGCGGTATCACCGACATGCATGATCATATTTTTTGCAAATAATTTGTTGATATTTTTACCATAAGCAGTCCCTCACCCAATGGGGACGCGACACCGGGCACTTCTGGCAAACACTGATCAATACAAGGACACCAAAAATATATGACCGACCAAAAAGTTAAAATCGCCGTCATCGGCGGTACCGGTCTCTATGATATCGAAGGCCTTACCGGTGTCACTGAGGTCAATGTCAATACTCCCTACGGCCCGCCGAGCGACAGCATCACTGTCGGTACCCTGGATGGTGTGAGGGTAGCTTTTTTGCCGCGGCACGGCCGCGGTCATCGCTTGATGCCTACAGAGATTCCAGTACGCGCCAACATCTGGGCATTAAAAAGTCTGGGTGTGGAACACATTATCGCCATCAATTCCGTCGGCAGCTTCAAAAAAGAAATAGCGCCGGGACACCTGTTGATTCCAGACCAGTTGATCGACCGAACCAGCCAGCGCGTCAATACCTTCTTCGGCGACGGTGTGGTCGCCCATATCGCTTTTGCTGAACCTTTCTGCCCTGAGATGAGAAAACTGCTGTTCAACTGCTCCAGAGACGCCGGTGCCACAGTCCATGATGGCGGCACTTATGTGGTCATGGAAGGACCTGCCTTCTCCACCCGGGCGGAGTCGCGTCTGCACAAAAGCTGGGGCGCCGATGTTATCGGCATGACGGCACTGCCGGAGGCAAAGTTAGCCCGCGAGGCGGAAATTTGTTATGCCGTTATCGCCTGCTCAACAGATTATGATTCGTGGCATGAAGATGAAGCTCCGGTCACCGTAGATATGATCGTCGCCACCCTTAGAGCCAATATGGAACTCTCCAAACATATCGTTAAATTGGCGGTTGCGCACTTGCCGGAGACCCGCGTCTGTGGTTGTACTGATGCTCTCAAGAATGCCATCGTCACCAGCCTCGGGGCTATTTCCCCGGAGCGACAGGCCAATCTCAAACTCATTATCGGCAAATATATCGCCTGAAAGGCCGCCATATTTCCTCGGTCGCCTCTTTTGTGATTTAATAGTTAAGTTTTATGTGGAGAATACATGGCTGATACTGAATTCAACCTGACACCGACCATTATTGGCAGCATGCCGCATCGTGATCCTGTAGCGGCCTGCAAGCTTATTTCCCGCTATTTGACTGAACTTCCGGCTTGGCCGCAACTGCCCCAACGCACCAACAGGGAGTTGATGACCGCCCAGTTTGCAGAAGGATTCCCTGGTATCAAAATCTCCGATGAGAATGTTGAAGTGGATCGGCAGATCGGCTGGGAGCATGAACTTGAGGCTCTGTACGGTGCCTATATTAACGGCGACACCGAAAAATACGGCATCAGCCCGGAGGTCGCAGCCGGTTTTTACGCTTTCCTCGGCACCCATCCGTCATCACCACGCGGTGTTAAAGGCCAAGTAGCAGGCCCCATCAGCTGGGGTTTATCGGTCAAAGATGAAAGTGGCGGCTTACTCATTTACGATGATGTAATGGCAGAAGCCGCCGCAAAACTATTAGGATTAAAGATAGCATGGCAGGAAAATCAGCTCCGGAATATTTCACCACGTACTGTTATATTTCTAGACGAGCCAGCACTCACAGCTTACGGTTCGGCCTATCTGCCTTTGTCCAAGGAACGCATCCAACAGATGCTCACGGAAGTGCTGGGAGAGATAAAAGGCCTGAAAGGGATTCATTGTTGTGGCAATACCGACTGGACCATTTTGACTGGTCTTGCACTTGATATCATCAGTTTTGACGCCTATAACTACGGCGGTTCGTTATCACTGTATCCGGATGAGGTCAGCCGCTTTTTAGCCCGCGGCGGTGCCGTGGCTTGGGGCATAGCGCCTAATACCGATAAATTGGCCCAATCAGAAACAGCCGCCAGTCTTCAAGATCGTTTGGAAGAGGCCATGGCCCCCTTCACCCGCCATGGAGTCAACTTTCGACAGCTGTTGCGCCAGGGGCTGATTACCCCCAGTTGCGGTATGGCCTATATGAGCGAGGACGGTGCTGAACGGACGCTGGAACTCATGGCAGAACTGACAGCCAGAATGAGAAGCCGCTACCTATAATCTGAAGTATCAATAAAAAGACTGGAGAGGACATCATGAACAAAAAAAGCCGTGTCGCCCAATTGAAGCACACCAAACGAAAAAACACCCTTAAAGAGCGGGCCAAGGCGGAAAGAGCCAGTGAAGGTGGCGTTCATCTGGCACCCAAACCAACTCGCACCCGATATGAATTTGAAGAAACTGTTGCCGCAAAGCCGGTCAAAGAGCCTAAGGTAAAGGTAGCGCCAAAACCAAAGGCAGACGTCGTTACAGAGACTCCCGCCACCACAGTTAAATCAGAGGAAAAGGTCAAGGCAGTAAAACCTAAAGCCGAGGCTAAACCGGCTGCTAACGCAGAATCAAAACCCAAAACAGCTAAAAAGCCTAAAACCGAGTAAATCCAACACGCATGAGCCAGTTACCAGCGTTAATAGTCGCTCTGCTTGATCCGGTACGCTATCCTGATGAAAATCCGGATGAGGTGAAGGTCATCCAAACCCAGATGTCCTTCGTGCTGCTTACCGCTAAATTCGCCTATAAGATCAGAAAACCTGTCAATTTAGGCTATGTCGACTATACAACACTGGAAAAGCGCCGATTTTTTAGTAACAAAGAAGTTGTCCTTAATCAGCGCCTCTGCCCCGACACTTACATCGGAGTCATCCCGGTAGTAAATCGTCATGGGGAGACATTCCTTGGCGGTGCCGGAGAGGTCGTGGACTATGCCGTTAAAATGAAGCTGCTGTCTGCCGCAGGAATGGCAGACAGTCTTCTGGTGAGCGGCAGTCTAACTAAAGACATGATTTCAGCAGTTGCCGTCAAAATTGCCGATTTCCATAAAAAGGCTGAGACTTCAATTGAGATCAATCACTTCGGTGACGTGGCAGCGATCACTAGCAATGTGACCGAGAACTTTGAGCAAAGCCGCCCGTATATTGACCGTGCTCTAAGTCAGTCTCATTTTGACTCTTTGAGAAAGTATTTCGATTCGTTTCTCAAAGCTCACGAGGTTGACTTCACCTGCCGTGTTAACGAAGGCCGCATCCGTGATTGCCACGGTGACCTGCATTCGGCTCATATCAACTTTTCAGACAATGGTATTTGCATCTATGATTGCATTGAGTTCAATGACCGTTTCCGCTACGGTGACACTGCTTCAGAAGTGGCCTTCCTGGCCATGGACATAGATCACTACGGGCATGCCGCTCTACGTCAGGTTTTCGTTGACGAATATGTCAAAAAAAGCGGTGACACCGGGCTGTATCCGTTGTTACATTTCTACCAGGCTTACCGTGCCCATATCCGGGCAAAAGTCGCCTGCTTTAAACTGGATGATCCTTTCGTACCAGACACTGAGAAGGCTCAGGAGTTAGACCGGGCTAAGGGTTATTTTGATTTGGCGTTGGCTTACAGTTTGCCGCGTCCCCAGCTTTTCATCACAGTGGGCTTCACCGGCTGCGGTAAATCAACGCTGGCCAAAGCATTATCCTGCCATTTGGGGCTGGTGCACCTGTCTTCCGACGTCGCCCGAAAAACCATGGCTGGCATAGTGCCGACCGAAAGGGTCAAAGAACAGTTCGCTAAGGGTCTTTATTCAAATAATATGACTGAAATGACATACTCAGCTTTACTCTTGGGTGCTGAAGAGAATATAAAACAAGGAAACTCGGTTATCATTGATGCCACCTTCCTGCGACAGGCCGATCGGGAACAGGCAGTTGAATTGGCGCGGCGTTTAAACGCCGATTTCATGGTCATTGACTGCCAACTTTCGGATGAAGAGATTAGGGAGCGTCTCGAACAGCGTCTCACTGAAACAACGACGTCCGACGGCTGTTGGGAGGTTTATCGCCAACAGAAAAGCCGTTACCAACCCGTCACAGAGCTTCCAGCGGGACGGAATCATGTTATAATTGACACGCGGCAAGCGGTTGCTGATAGCTTGCAAAAAATCATTGGCTATTTGTCGAACACGGTAATTTAAATACCAGAAAGGTTAATCATGGCGTTAAAATCTGATATCAAAAACCCTGATCTTGCCGAAGCAGGCAAGGAACGCATCGCCTGGGCGGCACGGGAGATGCCGGTACTCAAGCTCATTGCCGACCGGTTCGAGAAAGAAAAACCTTTTAACGGTATCAGAATCGCCGCATGTCTCCATGTCACTACTGAAACCGCCAACCTGGCACTCACCCTTAAGGCTGGCGGTGCCGATCTGATTCTTTGCGGCTCTAATCCTCTTTCGACGCAAGACGATGCAGCTGCCGCGCTGGTAAGTTACGGCATCCCCACACATGCTATCAAAGGCGAGGATGATGAGACCTATTATAAGCACATCATGTCAGCTCTGGACGTAGCACCACACCTCACTGTTGACGATGGCGCCGATCTGGTCACAATATTACACACTAAGCGCACCGAATTACTCGGAAACGTCATCGGCGGCACGGAAGAAACTACTACCGGGGTTATACGTTTGCGTGCCATGGCTGCCGATGGCGAGCTAAAATACCCTCTGGTCGCCGTCAACGACGCCAAAACAAAGTACCTCTTTGATAACCGATACGGTACCGGCCAGAGTACACTGGACGGCATCACCAGAGCCACCAACATCCTGTGGGCAGGGAAAAAGGTGGTAGTGGTGGGCTACGGCTGGTGCGGTCATGGTGTTGCCCTGCGCGCCCGCGGTATGGGAGCCTACGTCGTTGTGGTTGAGGTGGAACCGGTACGGGCGCTGGAAGCGGTTATGGACGGCTTCGCCGTTATGCCGATGCGGGAAGCCGCCAAGATCGGGGACGTGTTTATCACCGTCACCGGTGATAAACACGTTATAGACACTGAAGATTTTGCGGTGATGAAAAGTGGCGCCATAATGGCTAACTCTGGTCATTTCAACGTGGAAATAGACATACCGGGGCTTGAAGCCGCCGCAAGTGCTAAGCGCAACCTCAAGCCTTTTGTGGAAGAATACACTCTAAGTGGCGGGCGCAAGATTTACCTGCTGGGAGAAGGGCGGCTCATCAACCTGGCGGCCGCTGAAGGCCACCCGGCCTGTGTCATGGACATGAGTTTCGCCAATCAGGCGCTCGGACTGGAATATCTGGTCAAGAACCGTGGTAGGCTCCAACCGGGCGTATATTCCGTACCCACCGATATAGACAACAATGTAGCGGCTCTCAAGCTTACCAGTCTGGGTGTACAAATAGATTGCCTGACACAACAACAATGCAAATATCTGTCGAGCTGGCAGGAAGGAACTTAGGAGGAATTATGTTAAGTTGCAAGGACTCTGAAAAATATCTTTTTACTTCCGAATCAGTCACTGAAGGTCATCCGGATAAATTATGTGATCAGGTATCAGACGCCGTTCTGGATGCCATCCTGACCAAAGACCCTTTCGCCAGAGTTGCATGTGAGACTGCAGTGACCAACGGTCTTGTTTTCGTTCTTGGCGAGATATCCACCCAAACTTACGTTGAAATTCCCGAACTCGTCCGCCGGGTGGTAAGTGATATCGGATACACAAAACCAGATTATGGCTTTGATTCCCAGACCTGTGGTGTCATGGTTTCCATCAACAAGCAATCAGCGGACATTGACCTGGGTGTCGGACAATCTGCCGAAGCTAAGGCTGGTTCGACCGACCCAATGGATGCCGTTGGTGCTGGCGATCAGGGGATGATGGTTGGTTATGCCTGCAATGAAACTCCCGAATTGATGCCGCTGCCGATAGCCTTGTCTCACCGTTTGACGCGGCAGTTGGCAAGCGTACGCAAACAGGGCATCATCCCCTACCTGCGCCCTGACGGTAAAAGCCAGGTGACAGTGGAGTATCATCATGGCAAGCCGGCCCGGATTGAGACGGTAGTTATCGGTGCTCAGCACGACGATGTGCCTTACAGTGTAATATTCAAAGATATTGTGCAGCATGTTATCAAGCCGATAATCCCCCCGGAACTCCTTGATGATAATACCAATTTTTATGTCAATACAACCGGACGCTTCATTATCGGCGGACCAGCCTCAGATACCGGGTTTACCGGACGCAAGATACTGGTAGACACCTATGGTGGTATCGCCCGTCACGGTGGCGGCGCCTTCTCAGGCAAGGACCCCACCAAAGTAGACCGCTCAGCGGCATATATGGCCCGTTATGTCTCCAAGAATCTGGTGGCGGCAGGTTTTGCTGATCAGATTGAAATGCAGATCGCTTATGCTATAGGTCGCGCTAAACCATTGTCGGTCTCACTGGAAACCTTCGGCACCGCACGTGTCAGTGAAGAACAACTCATGGAAACCGTTACCAAACATTTCGACCTGCGACCAGCGGCCATTATCAAACACCTTAATTTGCGAAGGCCGATTTACCGTCAAACAGCGTCTTACGGCCACTTCGGCCGCACCGATATAGAATTACCTTGGGAAAGTTTGGATAAAGTAGCAGCCCTTGAAGCCGAATTGGCTCAATGTGCTCCAAGCCGATAAATCTTGAAAACGCCGAGGCTATTTCAGATTTTATAGCCTCGGCTGGTAATTTATAATTTTATCTGCCGCCCTGCTGGCGGGACTATTTGGTCATGCCGCTCTACTTATTCTTCATCTGCATGACCGGTAAAGGTAAAACAAATGGATAATATAAGCCCGATCAAATTCGGCACCGATGGCTGGCGCGGTTTAATTGCCCGTGACTTTACTTTCGATAATTTGGCGATTTGCGCTGCCGCCTATTCCCTTTATTTAAAACAAACTAATCTGGCGCAAAAAGGCGTCGTCATCGGCTATGATACCCGCTTTTTGTCTTATGAGTTCGCACGGGAAACGGCAGAAATCCTGACCGGCGCCGGTATCCATGTCACTTTGTCCAATACAGCCGTAGCCACACCAGTAGTGAGTTACGGCACATTGAATCGTAAATCCGGTGGCGCTGTTGTAATCACTGCCAGTCATAATCCTGCTCAATGGAATGGTTTCAAAGTGAAATCACCCACCGGTTCCAGTGCTTCAGAAGAAGTTGTGACCAATATTGAAAAACATGTTAAGGATATAGTCCACGCTGGGACCAAACCGGAAAAACTCAGTCTGGAACAAGCTGCCAGCAAAGGTTTGTTTGAATATACAGACCTGATGCCACCTTACATTAAACAATTGGGCAAACTGGTTGATATTGAAAATTTGAAGAGAAGTAAAACCAAAATTATTGTGGATTCCATGCACGGCGCAGGTGCCGGGTTATTCCGGCGTTTGCTCGGCGATAATTACCCTCTAATTGAAATCAAGCGTGAGCCCAATCCGGCTTTCCCTGGCATGCATCAACCAGAACCCATTGATATTAATCTAGAAGAACTCAAAGCAAGAGTGACCGCTGAGGCTGCCGCCGTCGGCTTAGCCACCGATGGTGATGCTGACCGGTTGGGAGTTGTTGACGAACAGGGCAATTTTTTAACCCAGTTGCAGGTGATCTCACTTCTGGCTTTATATCTGCTTGAAGTCCGTGGCCAGCGCGGGGCTATCGTCAAAACAATTACCTCATCCAGTATGCTTTATAAATTGGGGGAACTCTACAATGTGCCTGTATATGAAACACCGGTTGGCTTCAAGTACGTAGCTCCTATTATGGAGCGGGAAAACGCCATTATAGGCGGTGAAGAAAGTGGTGGATACGGTTTTAGGGACCACGTACTGGAACGGGATGCCATGCTGGCAGGTCTTTACTTGCTGGATTTTATCGCCCGCACTAATAAAAAACCCTCAGAATTGGTGACTTTACTCTATGATAAAGTGGGCCCCCATCACTATCACCGTATCGATGTTTCTTTCAACGAGGCGGATCGCAAAAAGGTCATCGGTTTATTGAAGGCCGCCGACCCGGGAGTTATTGATGGCAGCAAGGTCAAGAAAGATACATTGGACGGCTTCCGTTTCACCTTTGAAGATAGCTCATGGCTGTTGGTCCGTGCGTCCGGTACTGAACCACTGTTGCGCATATATGCTGAAAGTGATTCCATGGAAAGAGTGAAGCGTCTGCTTGATGCCGGATGCAAGATGGCAGGGGTTTGAGATGAAAGAAATAATACTTGATGAAATCTCAACCTATGAGAAATTTGATCCCTCCGGGATGCATCAGCGTATCCGTGAACTGCCTCAAATCATCCTTGACGCCTGGCAAGCGGCCTGTGAGTTTAAATTACCGGATTACCGGGGCATTGACAAAGTCTTGGTACTGGGCATGGGCGGCTCGGCTATAGGTGGTGACCTTGTAAAGCGATTACTTCTATCTGAATCCAAAGCCCAGATCACCGTATTACGAGATTATGATTTACCCGCCTGGGTAGACTCACGCACGCTCATTGTAGCTTCCAGTTACTCCGGGAACACTGAAGAAACCCTTTCCGCCTTTAAGCAGGCTCTGAAAACCGTAGCCAGCAAACTGGTGATCACCACCGGCGGCAGGTTGCTTGAAATAGCGCAATCAGAAAAGATACCCGCTTTCGTATATAGTTACGATGCCCAGCCCCGGGCAGCAGTGGCGTGGGGCATTTTCCCATTACTGAATTTCTTAACCAGGTTGGGTCTGGCAACTGACAAGGCAGCCGAGGTTTCCGAGGCAGCTCTGGTAACAGAGCAGTTTGCCCGTAAGATAGAGCCTGCAAAGCCCTTGAGTCATAACCAAGCCAAGGAGATGGCCTATAAGTTGTTTAGGGACATACCAGTAATTTATGGCGCAGGAATCACCGCTGAAGCGGCCTACCGCTGGCAAACGCAGCTTAACGAAAACTCCAAACAGTGGGCCTTTAGCCAGATTTTGCCTGAACTGAACCACAACGCCATCGTCGGTTATGAGTTCCCAAATGAACTAACATCCCGTTTGTCGGTGGTGATACTGCGTTCCAACCATTTATCAGAACGAATTATTGAGCGTTACAAAATAACCACAGAACTGTTGACACAGGCTGGCGCAAGGGTGACCTTCGCGGATGGACGTGGCATCAGTCCTCTAGCTCAGATGATGAGTCTGGTGCTTTTGGGTGATTATGTCAGCTACTACCTTGCCGCATTAAACAAAACTGATCCCACACCGGTGGACAATATCGATTTCCTGAAACAACGTCTGGCAGATACATATCAAAGTCGGCTTGAAACATAGGCAGTTTCTATTAAAAGAATTGTCTTCACGATATAACAGCTCTCCCCTTGTTCCTGACTAGCATTAATCATCAGCGCTGCCGATGATCTGTCACCCTGTCACCACTTGGTTAAATTATTAGCGAATTTACCCGAAACTATTTACTCAAAAAACTTAAAGCCAGGCTCTGTGAAAATACAGAGCCTGGCTTTTTATAGGAACCTTTAGTTTTTACTGCTAACGCTTGGTGTACTGAGGTGCCTTACGGGCGCGTTTGAGTCCTGGTTTTTTACGTTCCTTGGTGCGGGGATCGCGAGTCAACAGCCCATTCTGGCGCAAAGTTGTTTTAAATGTTTCATCCGCAGCAACCAATGCCCGTGACAAACCCATGGCAATGGCATCAGACTGGCCGGAAATGCCGCCGCCTGAGCATTTAACCATAACGCTGAATTTACCCACCGTCTCAGTAACCTCAAATGGTTTCATCACGGTGCGCATATATTCCGGCCGGTTAAACCGTTCTTCAAATGGCTTGCCGTCAACAACAATGGCGCCCTTGCCCGGCATGAGACGCACCTGAGCTATAGCCGATTTGCGGCGACCGGTACCCTGAAAGTAATTTTTCTTTTCCATCTTCAATCCTCACTCTTAATTTAGGCTTCAGTTTTGGCTGAAACCTGACCCAGATGCGGATGCTCTGCGCCAGCATATATACGTAACTTTTTATGCATCGCTGTCCCCAACCGATTCCTAGGCAGCATTCCACGTACCGCCCGTTCAAGGGCAAAGGTCGGCTTCTTCTGCATCATTTCGTTCAGACTAGCCTTCCGGAAACCACCTGGATAACCGGAGTGTCTATAATAAAACTTATCAGTGCCTTTTTTTCCGGTAAACACCAGCTTGGCAGCATTAACGATGATAACACCATCGCCGGTATCCAAATGGCGGCTAAAAATAGGTTTGTGTTTTCCCATCAACAAATGGGCAGCCTTGACCGCCACCTGGCCCATCACCTTGCCATCAGCATCTATGACATGCCACTCACGGGTAATCTCACCCGCTTTAACATTATAGGTTTTCATCATAATCCCCCAAGTCCCTAAGATAATTTATTCTGACCAGGCATAAGCCCTTGCCCGATACCGCCGGGCCAGCCAATCCTGGCTTTTTCATATCAAAAAGCGCCTTGAACTCTTCTAGGTTCATCTTGCCGTGCCCTACTTTGATAAGCGCACCCACGGTATTCCTAACCTGATGCGGTAAAAATGAACGGGCAATAATCCTAAAGATCACCTCTTTGCCCTGCCGGGTTACCCTTGCATCCTGAACAGTACGTACGGTACTCTCCTTAAACTTACCCATCCGGCTGGCAAAAGAAACCATGTCCCTAGTGCCGATGAGCATCATGGCCGCCTGGTTCATCAACTGTTCGTCCATCAAGCCGCTGACACGAAGATGGTGTCTTTCCATCAACGGCGAGGGTGTCGGGCTATTCCAGATACGGTAACAGTATTCCCTGCTGATCGCATCGTGGCGCACATCCAGTCTATCCGCTATGCGGTAGACTGCCTGAACTGCGATGTCTTCCGGCAGAAAGTGATTAATGCCCTTCAGCATCTTTTCCTGCGGCACCTTGGAGGTGTAAAAACTGGCTACCTGCCCCATTGCTGAAACACCCGCATCGGTTCGGCTGGACAGATCCACTCCGAGGCGCTCACCGGTAAGTTTTTCCAGTGCCCGCTCCAATTCAGCTTGCACCGTTAATCCGCGCCCTTGCTTTTGTGAACCGCAGTACCTTGTACCATCATATTCAATTATTAAAGCCAGTTTGGTATTACAAATACCAATCAATTTGCTACTTCAACAGCTCAACTACGGCCATTGGAGCAGCGTCTCCAAGGCGCGGCACCAACTTGGTCACTCTGGTATAGCCGCCACGACGCTCAGCGTAGCGCTTTGCCAGATCATCAAACACTTTGGATACTACCTTTTCATCATAAATAAAGGCCAAAGCCCGGCGGCGGGCATTCAAATCGCCCTTTTTACCCAGAGTTACCATCTTTTCGGCAACCCGGCGAATCTCTTTTGCCCGTGACTCGGTAGTAGTCACTTTTTCATAGCCTAACAGATCAGTTACCAGACCGCGGAAAAGTGCCTTGCGCTGGCCTGAATCGCGATCAAAACGTTTACTTCTTAATCCGTGTCGCATTTTTTATCTCACCTTATTCCGCAGTTGCCTCAGCGCGTTTACGCTTCGGTTTCTTTTCTTCTTCGTCCGGCAGTTTCTCAGGCAAACACATACCCTCGGGTTGGTTAATTGACATACCAAAAACCTGCAGACGTTCTTCCAACTCATTCAGACTCTTAAGGCCAAAGTTTCTCAAGCCCATTAATTCATCGATCCCTTTGGTCAGCAGCTCGCCGACGGTAGTTAACCCTGCATGTCGCAGACAATTCAAAGAACGCACAGACAGGTCAAGTTGCTCAATCGGCATATTAAACTTTTCATCAGGTATGGATAGCTTCTCCACCCGTCTTTCATGAATCACAATTGGAGCACCACCAATGGCAGTAAAAGGTTGCAGTTGTGACGCTAGAATTGACGCTGATTGGGAAAGGGCGTCACTCGGGCTAATCGTACTATCGGTCCAAATGTGCATGTGCAGGCGTTCATAACTCATCTCTTGGCCCATATGAACTGGTTCGATAGTGTAATTAACTTTTTCCACCGGACTAAAAATTGCATCTTGAGGAATCGTCCCGATAATCGGGTTATCATTAGAGTCAGCCATCAGAAAACCGCGCCCTATCTCCACATCCATTTCCACGTAAATATGGGCATCTTTATCGTCCAGAGTAAAAAGATATAAATCAGGATTAGCCACCTGGAAATCGCTTGACAACTCAATGTCCGCCGCGGAAACACGGCGTTTACCTTTTACATCAAGGATCAGCCGCCCTGGCCTTCCGGAAAGGGAGCGAAGCCGCAAAGATTTCAAATTAAGCAAGAAATCCATTGTGTCTTCTTTGGCATTCGGCAAAGGCGAAAACTCATGCTGTACACCTTCAATGCGCACCTGGGCGACCGCAGCACCGTTAAGGGAACTTAACAGCACTCGCCGCAGGGCATTACCCAGTGTGGCGCCGTATCCTTTTTCAAGCGGCTCGACCGTAAAATGGGCATAACTGTCCCGAGCCTCTTTAGTTTCTATTATGGGCTGAGCGATATCTGACACAGCCTACCTCCTTACCAAAAGCTACCGTGAATAGTATTCCACCGCCGCCTGAACATTCAATTTCTGATCCAGGTCGCCGGACGTGGGTAAGGATGATACCTTACAGGCAAGAGTCTTTTTGTCAATAGTGAGCCAACCGGGTACTGCTTTGGAATCAATGACCTCAAGTACCCGCTTGTAATAAGCGGTTTTAGTACTTTGCTCCCGGAACGAAATTACGTCTGCTTCCCTGACCAGGTAGGACGGAATATCCAGTTTCTTGCCACCAACAAGGATATGTCCATGCCTCACCAGTTGCCGCGCTTGAGCGCGGGAATCAGCTAAACCCAGCCGGTAGACCACATTATCTAATCTGCGT
This sequence comes from Dehalogenimonas sp. WBC-2, assembly GCA_001005265.1. Taxonomy (NCBI): domain Bacteria; kingdom Bacillati; phylum Chloroflexota; class Dehalococcoidia; order Dehalococcoidales; family Dehalococcoidaceae; genus Dehalogenimonas; species Dehalogenimonas sp. WBC-2. The sequence continues at coordinate 466,578 of CP011392.1, read as the reverse complement.
TCCAGCAGCAACATAAACGAGTCACCAGTGACCCCAGGTTGATTCTCAGCCTCTGCAAAAAAGCGTTTGAACTGCCGCTCCAGCATACCGTAAGTGTAACGTATCTTCTGTTTTTCCCTAAGCTGAGTCCCGCGGTCAGACATTCGCCTCGGCCTGTTAGGCTGCGGGCCGGGAGGCTTGGGACGTTTGTCAAAGGTACAATTAGCCAGGCACTTATTACCCTTAAGCATAAGTTTTTCACCGCTTCGGCGGCATTGACGACAAACTGCCAGATAGTATCTTGCCATATTCCTTTAAACCCGCCTTCTCTTGGGTGGCCGACAACCATTATGAGGTATGGGCGTTACATCCCGAATACCGGTTACCACCAAACCCGAAGTCTGCAAGGACCTTATCGCCGCCTCACGGCCGGAACCCGGTCCTTTCACATAAACCTCTATTTGGCGCAGACCACTCTCCATTGCCTTCTTAGCGCAATTTTGAGCCGCCATCTGGGCCGCATAGGGGGTGCTCTTGCGTGAGCCTTTGAACCCGGCATTACCAGAACTGGTAGTGGCCAGAGCATTGCCTTGCAGATCAGTCAACGTGATAATGGTATTGTTGAAAGTCGCCTGTATATAGGCCTTGCCTACCGGAATATTCTTCTTTTCCTTTTTCTTCACGCCCACGCGTTTCTTGGTTGCCATTAAAGCCTCCTAATTGGTGTCAATGACTTACTACTTCTTGGCCGCGCCGCGTTTCTGACCGCGTCCGGCTACTGTCTTCCTTGGACCACGGCGGGTGCGCGCGTTTGTCCTTGTACGCTGACCATGCGCCGGCAATCCGCGACGGTGGCGCATGCCCCGGTAAGAGCCAATATCAGTCAGCCGCTTAACATTCAGGGTTATTTCCTTGCGAAGATCACCTTCAACCCGGTATTCTTTGTCAACGACCTCCCGCAACCTGTTAAGCTCTTCTTCAGTAAGAGCATTAACCTTGGCAGTAGGATCAATATTCAAGCGCTCAAGTATCTTGAGTGCCAGCGTCGGTCCAATACCGTAAATATACGGCAAGGAATACGCTACCTGTTTATTCTGAGGGATATCAACACCGGCAATACGCGCCATTTAGGCCTCCTAACCCTGTCGCTGTTTGTGTTTGACATTGGGGCAGATATTTCTAACCACACCCTTGCGTCTCACAATTTTACATTTTTCACATCTAGGTTTAACCGAAGCTCTGACTTTCACCATTATCTCCTTTGACTCGTTACGACTTGAAGCGGTAAGTGACCCGGCCACGGGTCAGGTCGTAGGGTGATAGCTCCACCAGCACCCTATCTCCGGGCAAGATGCGGATATAATGCACCCTCATTTTTCCGGAGATATGCGCCAACACCTCGTGACTATTAGCCAGTTCCACTCTGAAAGTAGTATTGGGCAAGGCTTCCAAAACCGTTCCCTCAACCTCTATAGCATCCTTCTTAGGCATAATTTACGGACGCTTTACCGGGCGCGACCGTCAGTACCTCCGCTTCGCCATCGGTAATGGCAATGGTATGTTCATAGTGAGCTGATAGTTTCCCATCGCCGGTTGATACCGTCCAAGCGTCACCGCCTACCTTTGTACGCCAGGTTCCTATATTCAGCATCGGCTCGATAGCCAAAGCCATCCCCTTTTTTAACAAAGCGCCGCTGCCCGTCCGTCCGTAATTGGGTACCGACGGATCCTCATGCATTTCACGGCCGATGCCATGACCGGCATACTCCCTTACAATGCCGTAACCTTTACCTTCGGCATAATTCTGTATGGCCGCACCTATATCGCCAAGATGCTTGCCTGCCCTGGCGGCAACGATTCCAATTTTAAGTGATTCCTCAGTAGCAACAATCAGAGCCGCTGCTTCATCAGACAACCGACCAACGCCAGCACTTATCGCTGCATCCCCCTGAAAGCCATCAAGTATAACCCCCAGGTCAAGCGACACCAAATCGCCTTCGCAAAGCACACGCTCACCGGGTATGCCGTGAACGATCTCTTCATTCACTGAGACACACAGACTGCCTGGAAAACCATGGTAGCCTTTGAACGAGGGAATCCCGCCCATGGCCCGCACCATCTTCTCCGCCATTTTATCTAATTCTATAGTTTTCATGCCCGGTTTAAGATTATGTTTCAACTCTTCAAGCACCGTGCCGACTATCCGTCCAGCCCGGCGCATTATCGCTATCTCGCGTTCCGATTTTATAATAATTCCCATTAACCGTTTTTGAGTACTCCGGCGATCCTGGCTGTAACCTCGGCCACGTCACCCTGTCCATTGATTTCTATCAGCGTTCCACACTTTTTATAATAATCAATCAACGGTGCTGTCTCCTTGAAATAAACCTCAAGCCGCTTTTTTACTGTCTCTGGGCTATCATCAGCGCGTTGATAGAGCTCTCCATCGCACTTCCTGCAACTCTCCGATGCTTCTCTATCAGCACCGGCATAAGTCGCCTGACAGTTGCGGCAAACCCAGCGGTCTGACAAGCGCCGTTCCAATTCAGCCTCGGGCACGGCTATGTAAACCACGCACCCCACCTTTTCGTTTTGGGCGCCGAGCGCTTCACTCAGTGCTTCAGCCTGTGACAGAGTCCGGGGAAAACCATCCAAAATAACCCCCGATACGCCGGTCAGCTCAGCGACACGTTTAAGCACCATATCAACAGTAACCGAGTCGGGTACCAGTTGCCCTTTTTCAAGGTACGATTTTACCTTACGGCCCAAACTATCATTCCGCTCAATTGCCTTACGGAACAGGTCTCCAGAAGCCAGATGCGCCATATTCATTTTTTCAGCTACAACAGCAGCCTGGGTGCCTTTACCCGCGCCGGGAGCTCCCAGAAAAACTACATTATACATGATTCCGCCCTACTTGATAAAGCCTTCATAGCGCCGCATTACCAACTGGGCTTCTAATTGCTTCATAGTATCAAGCACAACACCAACCACGATAAGCATACCAAAGCTGGAAAGTTGCAACGTCTGAACAGTGGTTATCTCCCGTGCTATAAAAGGCATCACCGCCACCACCGCTAGAAACAAGGCTCCAGCCCAGGTGATGTGGCTGATAACGGCATTCAGGTAGGTTGCAGTCTGCTTGCCCGGCCTGATACCAGGAATGAAGCCGCCTTGCTTCTGAAGCGTGCCCGGCAGATCCTGCTGTTGAAAAACCACCATGGTATAGAAAAAAGCAAATGCGACCGTCAACAAAAAGAATAGAACCCAATAGAACAATCCAACCGGTAAAGCAGCGCTGGGATTAAACCAGTTGACAAGAGTATTGGCAAAATTGGGGTCGGTACCTGTGGGGTTGGCAAAATAACTGGCCACCGTACCTGGGAAAATTACCAGCGCCGAGGCAAAGATTAACGGAATCATACCCGCGGTGTTGACACGCAACGGAATATGGCTGGCTCCGCTCTGGCGGTACATTCGCCCGCTCTTGATAACTGTTTTGGCGTATTGTACCGGGATACGTCGATGGGCTTCGGTAAAAATAACGATCAACACCGTTGTCGCAAGGGCGATCAGTAAATAGGCTGCCAGACCTAAGAATTGCTGCTTGGCGAGGAACCCCTGACCAATAAGCTGCGGTAAACCGGCGACGATACCGGCAAAAATAATAATTGATACTCCGTTACCGATGCCGTATTGAGTGATCTGTTCGCCCAGCCAGACCAGAAACAGCGTGCCGGCAGTGAGCGAGATGATAATGGCCGCGGTAACCAGTGGTTCTGAAGCTGCCACCACCCCTTCACGCTGTAGAAGCACCAGTTGTCCCCAACCGCCCATAGCGGCCAGCGGCACCGTCATCCAGTGAGTAATCATATTGATTTTGTTGCGCCCGCCCTCACCCTCCTGGGATAACCTTTGTAGAGCCGGTAAAACGGGGGTCATCAACGTCATCACGATACTGGCGGTGATATATGGGTAGACACCAAGAGCCACCAGGCTAAAATTACGTAAAGCGCCGCCGGAAAATATATCAAGCATTCCCAGTACTGCGTTGGACTGCATCAGTTCACCAAGCGCCTCAGAATCAACACCGGGCATGGGCACATGAGCAATCAAACGGAAGGCTACCAAAATACCGAGGGTGATAAGGATACGCCGCCGCAGATCCGGCAAGCTGAAAGCATCCAGCATCGCCTGTAACAGTTTGGGGCGACTCGATTTTTCCGCCATTAGATTTGCTCTGCCTTGCCGCCGACGGCTTCAATCTTAGTTTTGGCAGCCCCGGTAAATCGAGCCGCCTGTACCGTTAGAGCGCGGTCTAATTCACCGCTGGCCAACACCTTAACCGGTCTCTCGAGATTTTTAATCAATCGCTCTTCCACCAGAAGTTCAGGCGTAACCACGGTTCCGGCCTCAAATCGATTGAGAGTACTGATATTAATAATATTGTATTCAATACGGAACGGATTAACAAATCCACGCTTCTGGGGCAATTTCTTAATCAACGGATTCTGGCCGCCCTCAAAACCGGGACGGACCCGTCCACCAGCTCGGGCTTTTTGTCCTTTACAACCACGGCCGGAATAGGTGCCATGGCCGCTGCCGTCGCCGCGCCCCACCCGCTTGCGTTCCTTGGTAGCTCCGGGTGATGGAAAAAGTTCATGTTCTTTCATTATTTTGCCTCCGCCACTTCAACGAGGTGTCTGACTTTCATAATCATACCCCGGATGGACTGGGTGTCTTCCTGTAGCACCGTTTGATGCATTTTCTTGAGCCCCAACGACTCAAGTGTCGCCTTCTGGTCAGCTTTGTAACCAATACCGCTTTTGATCAGTGTAATAGCCAGTTTAGCCACCGCTGGCCTCCTCATTGCGGACACCGGCGCGGCGCCTGGCAACCATTTCTTTGGGATTTTTAATTTGAGCCAGAGCGGCTACGGTCGCGCGCGCCACATTTACCTTATTGGGACTGCCCAGCGACTTGGTAAGGATATCCTTAATGCCGGCAGTCTCCATTACAGCGCGGACACTGCCACCGGCAATAATTCCGGTACCTGGAGAAGCCGGCTTTAAAAACACCTCAGCTGCTCCATAGCGTACCCGGATTTCATGGTGAATAGTTGAACCGTCCATGTCAACCTTGATCAAATTTTTCTTGGCACTGGCGCTGGCCTTAGCGATAGCCACCGGCACTTCCTTGGCCTTCCCCATACCGACACCGACATGGCCGGCACCATCACCGGTAACGACCAAAGCCGAGAAAGCCATGCGCTTGCCGCCCTTGACCACTTTAGTTACCCGGTTGATATAAATGAGCTTGTCATTTAAGGACAGCTCCTGCGGGTCTATCTTGGAAATTACTTCTTTTGCCACATAGCCTCCTAGAACGACAATCCGGCCGCACGAGCGGCATCCGCCAGCGCTTTGACCCGGCCATGATACTTGTACCCGCCGCGGTCAAACACCACTTCTTTAATACCGGCATCCTGAGCACGGCGGGCAATAGCCTGACCTACCAGCTCTGCCTGAGCCATTTTAGCTGCCGTTGATGATTTTTCCTTAAGTTCAGTGTCCAGTGTAGAAGCCTGGACTAGAGTAGCGCCCCTGCTGTCGTCGATAACCTGAACATAAATATGCTCCAATGACCGGAACACACACAGCCGGGGACGCCCAGGGGTGCCGTCAACTTTTTTACGCAACCTTTGATGACGTAATTTGCGGGCATATTGCGAAGTTACTTTAACCATTACTTACCCGCCTTTCCAACGGCTTTACCAGGCTTAAGTTTGATGACCTCACCGCTGTAACGGATACCCTTACCCTTATAGGAATCAGGCTTCCGGACAGCCCGGATCTCCGCCGCCATTTGTCCGACTTTCTCTTTGTCTATGCCCACAACCTTAAGCTTGGTCGGTGTTTCCAAGGTAAAGGACACACCACTTACCGGAGGAATTTCAACAAGGTGGGAATAACCCACGCGTAACACCAGCTTTTCGCCGTTTATTTCAGCGCGATAACCGACGCCGACAATCTCCAGCCCTTTGGCATAGCCTTCATTAACACCCTTTACCATATTGAAAAGAAGCGACCGGGACAAGCCGTGTAAAGCCCGATGTGCCTGGCCGTCGGAGGGTCTCTCCACCCGAAGAAAACCGTCTTCCTGCTTAATCACCATCTCGGGATTAAAGGTTCGCTTCAGTTCACCTTTAGGCCCGGTGACTGTAACCTCGCTCCCATCGATGAACACTTTCACCCCTTTGGGCAGCGCCACCGGTAATTTTCCAATTCGTGACATTGTATAACCCTCTAATCTTACCAAACTTTTAGAAGCAGTTCCCCACCGACACCCTGACGCCAAGCCTGGTATCCGGTCATAAGCCCCTGGGATGTGGACAGCACGGCAACACCTAACCCACCGTATACACGAGGCACTTCGCCACGTTGTACATAGACCCGCAGACCAGGTTTGGATATCCTTTCCAGACCGTTTACCATCGGCACCCCTTTTTCATCATAACGCAAATAAACCTTGATGCTCTGTTTCGGTTTATCACCAGTAAGCTCAAAGCCGGATATAAACCCCTCCTGCTTTAAGAGCTTAGCGATATTTTGTTTGATGCGTGAAGCCGGCATCAGCGTGGTTTCATGCCCCGCCATAACGGCATTGCGGATGCGGGTTAACATATCGGCGATCGGGTCAGTCATCATCCCAAGCCCCCTGAAATTATACACGTATATTTTGTCATCATTTTACCAGCTCGACTTCCTGACTCCGGGGATATTACCCTGAAGCGCCAATTCGCGAAAACAAATACGGCAGATGCCGAATTGACGCATGTAACCGCGTGGCCGTCCGCATTTCAAACAACGGCTATGCTGTTGTACCGGGTATTTCGGCGTCTGACGAGACTTTGCGATCTTAGATGTCTTTGCCATGTTCTCCTCTATTCCTTAGCGAACGGCATGCCGATGCCCTCTAATAAGGTACGGCTTTCGGCGTCCGTTTTAGCTGAAGTCACAATAATGACCTCCAGCCCACGCAATTTATCGATCTTGCTAAAATCAATCTCCGGAAATACGGTTTGTTCCTTGAGACCTAACGCGTAGTTACCCCGGCCATCAAAAGCGTCAGCGGATACTCCCTGAAAATCACGCAGGCGCGGCAAGACGACACTGATGAGCTTGTCCAGAAAATTATACATATTTTTACCACGCAGCGTCACTTTGACGCCCACCGGCATGCCGGCGCGCAGTTTAAAATTAGCGATACTGTACTTTGAACGGGTTACTACCGGATGCTGACCAACAATGGCCGCTAAATCAGCTTGAACCACTTCTACCACCTTGGGGTTTGAAGAGGCTTCTTTGCCAACACCAACGTTAAGCACTACTTTTTCCAGACGAGGCACTTCCATGACATTGCGGTAGCCATAAGCTTCTTGCAGCTTTGATACCGCGTCCTTCTGATATTTTTCTTTCAGTCCAGCCATAATTAATCAATTACCTCGCCACAGGATTTACAGAACCGCACTTTTTTACCATCAGCCAGAATACGTTTACCCAGTCTGGAAGGCTTATTGCACTTGGCGCATAGCAGCATTACATTAGAGGCTTGTATGGGTGCCTCACGTTCAATTATACCTGCCTGTTTTACCTGACCGCGGGCGCGGGAATGCTTCTTAGCCATATTGACCCCATCAACCAGCAGCCGGTTGGCATCATTATAAACCTGACGCACCTTACCACTCTTGCCGCGGTCCTTGCCAGCAATCACCAGCACATTATCATCTTTTTTAATCTTCATATCAGCCTCACAATACCTCAGGCGCCAGAGACACTATCTTCAAAAACTTCTTGTCGCGAAGTTCACGGGCTACCGGCCCGAAAATACGTGTACCGCGCGGCTCATTCTTATCATTGAGAAGTACGGCTGCATTTTCATCAAATTTGATATAGGACCCATCGGTTCGGCGTAATGGCGCCACCTGACGCACTACCACTGCTTTCACCACCGTGCCTTGCTTGACCGCAGAATCCGGTGCAGTCCGTTTGACAGAGCAGACAATAACGTCGCCGATACGAGCCCGCCTTTTCCGTGAGCCACCAAGTACATTAATGCACATGAGAGACTTGACGCCGGTATTATCAGCCGCTTTTAAACGTGTATAAGGCTGTATCATTTAGCTAATCTCCTTAAGTTCGGCGGACTCGGCCACCTCACCCTTGGTCAGCACTTGCCCCAGACGCCAGTGCTTGGTGCGTGACAGCGGACGACAGGCTACCATTTCCACCATATCACCGTAGTGAGCAGTTTCACTCTCGTCATGCACTTTGTACTTTTTTACAACTTTATATGATTTTTTATAAAGAGGATGCTGCCTTCTGGTTTCCACCGCCACCACTACGGTCTTATTCATTTTATCGGAAACCACTCGGCCGATCATCGTTTTAGCCTTGCTTTCTTTGTCCATCTTATCCTACCTTATACCCAAACCACGTTCGCGAAGCACCGTTTCAAAGCGCGCGATATTCCTTCGAACCTGTGGCAATTCACGATGATTCTGAAGCTGTTTTGTTGCCAGCTTAAAACGCAATTCCATGGCTTCACGGTGTGCCGCATCCAGTTGTTTCTTTATCTCTTCTATGGAGAGATTCCTAATTTCTTCGACTTTCATTTAGGCCACCTCTCCAGCGGTTACAGTCTCAACCTCTTTAATCACAAATTTTGTCTGAAGTGGTAGTTTATAAGCCGCCAGGCGCATGGCTTCACGAGCCACTTCTTCAGCTACACCGCCCATTTCAAACATCATCCGTCCCCGTTTAACCACAGCTATCCAATGGTCAGGCGAACCCTTACCGGAACCCATTCTGGTTTCAGCGGGCTTTTTGGTCACCGGGTGGTCTGGAAATATTCGTATCCACACCTTGCCGCCGCGCTTAATATAGCGGGTCATAGCACGACGGGCGGCCTCTATCTGCCGGGATGTTACCCAGGCAGTGGAAGTGGCTTGTAAACCAAAATCCCCGAAGTCCACATTAGTGCCGGACTGCGCTTCGCCGTGGCGATGACCTTTATGACTCTTTCGGTATTTAACGCGTTTTGGTTGCTGCATGGTTTTCCTCTATTAGTTAGTGAGACCCCAACTATTCACTGGCCTCTTCTGTATTCTCTTCTGTTTTGCGGACGCGGCGTTTGGGCTTAACCACTTCTTCAGCAATTGTCTCAGACGCCACCACGGCAGGTTCTTCCGCCACTGTTTTCTTGCGAACTCGTGGTTTGGATATCGCTACCGGCGTAGTCTCCGTTATCACTTCATCAACCGCTTCGGTTTCCTTTTCCAGCGCCTCAGCTTCTGCTGCCGCCGCCTGGACTTCAGTGATAAAATCTTCCTCTACTACAGCCTTAGCCTCAGGTAAAATATCGCCACGGTAGATCCATACCTTAACACCTATTCGTCCCAGTGCCGTTTTGGCCTCAGCAAAGCCATAGTCAATATCAGCGCGTATCGTATGCAGCGGCACCCGGCCATTATGCATTTCTTCGCGACGGGCAATTTCCACCCCACCCAGTCTGCCTGCGCACTTAATCTTAATGCCCTGAGCACCGGCTTGCCTGGTGCGGAACATCGCTTGTTTCATGGCGCGCCGGTAGGCAATACGGCGTTCCATCTGATCAGCTACCGACCTGGCTACCAGATAGGCATCCATTTCCGGTTGGCCGATCTCATGGATATTCAGCTGGATGCGCTTGCCCGCCACACCTTCTAAAAAGCGCCGCATCTCATCAACGCGTTGACCGCCGCGGCCGATAACGATACCCGGCCTTGAAGTAGCAACGGTAACGGTAACTTTGGCAGCCTGACGTTCAATCTCTATATTGGAAATACCAGCATCGCTGTATTTCTGCTTAATTGACTGTCTCAGTTTCAGATCCTCAAGAAGATTCTCTGAAAAGTTCTTATCAGCATACCATTTAGAGTTCCAGCCTCTAATAGCGCCGATGCGGAAAGCGACCGGATGAACCTTGCGTCCCATTAACCCTCCTGGTCCGATACGATGACGGTAATATGGCTTGAGCGTTTTAGAATCGGCGACACCCGGCCGCGTGACCGCGGTTTGTGTCGTTTCATCATCGGCGCCCCGTCAGCGTAAATTTGGACTATTTTAAGATCGGCTGGCTCCAGTTGGTAATTATTCTCGGCGCTGGAGGCCGCTGATTTCACCGTTTTAGCTACCAGTACAGCAGTCGGCGACGGAGCAAACTTAAGAATGGTCAGAGCCTCAGCCACTCCCTTGCCTCGCACCAGATCCACGTACAGCCGAACCTTTCTGGCTGAAACCCCGGTATTTTTTGATATTGCCTTAACTTGCATTTTTCAAAGACCCCTTATTTCTTGGCCTTGACTTCAGACTTACCGCCATGGCCGCGGAAGGTGCGCGTCGGGGCAAATTCGCCCAGTTTATGGCCGACCATATTTTCAGTCACAAAGACCGTAATGTGGCGCCGTCCGTCATGCACCCCGAAGTTGAGACCCACCATTTCCGGGAGAATAGTCGACCATCGCGCCCATGTTTTAATGAGCACCTTTTTACCTGCGCGATTGGCTTCTTCCACTTTTTTCATTAGCTTGGCCTGTACTGCCGGCCCTTTTTTAACTGAACGAGACATCTATCTGCTTACCTCCGCCTTTTGACAATGAGCTTATCTGAAGCCTTGGTCGGGCGCGTTTTATAACCCAGCGCCGGTTTACCCCATGGTGTCTTGGGACCTGGCATACCAATGGGTGTGCGACCTTCGCCGCCGCCATGCGGATGATCACGCGGATTCATAGCCGAGCCTCTAACCTGAGGCCTCCAACCCATGTTCCGCTTTCGACCAGCTTTACCAATAGAAATTGTCTGGTGCTCCTCATTGCCGATCTGTCCCACTGTAGCATAGGCTTCAATGCGGATCCGCCGAACCTCACCTGAAGGCAGACGGATTAAAGCATAATCGCCTTCCTTGGCCATTAGTTGGGCGGCTTCGCCAGCTGAACGCACCAGCTTACCGCCGCGACCTGGATCAAGCTCAATATTGTGTATCAATGTACCGCTCGGCATGGCGCTAAGAGGCAGGGAGTTACCCGCCTTCAGTTCCGCATCCGGCGCTGACATGATGGTATCGCCTACTTTAAGTCCCTGAGGCACCAAGATATACCGTTTTTCACCATCCACGTAGAAAATCAAAGCAATACGTGCCGAACGATGCGGGTCATACTCTATGGCCGCCACTTTGCCGGGTATACCCAGTTTATCCCTTTTAAAATCAATAACACGGATAAGCTTCTTGCCGCCACCGCCTTGATGGCGCACCGTCATTTTACCTTGGGAGTTACGCCCGGCGTTGTTCTTTACGCTTTTCGTGAGAGATTTTTCCGGAGTGGTCTTGGTAATCTCCGAAAAATCATACCCCGTCTGGTGTCGCCGCCCCGCCGATGTCGGTTTATATGTTTTAAGTGCCATACTTAGACCCCTTCGAACAATTCAATCTTGTCGCCGGACTTCAAAGTGACCAGGGCTTTTTTCCAGTCTGGAGTCAAAAACAGCCCCCGGCCCATACGGCGCATCTTACCCTTGACCCGGATGATATTAACCGCGGTCACCGTTACTTTGAACGCCGCTTCCACTGCTGCCTTTATTTGCGGCTTGGTTGCCGTATCCGATACCTCGAATACATATTTCCCTGCATCCTGCAAACGGGCATTCTTTTCAGTGATCAGCGGTCGGCGTAAAACATCTAATAATTTCATCTGTATCTCCTTAAGCGGCCTCGGCGCCCCAAAGCTTTTGGATCACTTCGAGGGCTTGCTCCGTCAACAGGAGCTTGTCGTATTTTAATAGATCAACCACATTGAGCTGATTGGCCGGGGTGGTTTTGACCTGCGGCAGATTGCGCGCCGCCATAATTACCTTGGCATCAGCGCCTGCGGTGGCAATAATAGTTGAAGGTGCCATCTCAAGCGTGTTTAGTATGGCCGACATCTCTTTAGTTCGTGGAGTATCAATATCAAACGCTTCAACAACCTTCAAACCGCCGCTGGAAACCTTGTCGGACAACAAACAGCGAATTGCCAGCTGCCGCATCTTCTTGGGTAGTCCTTTGGAATAATCGCGCGGCTTGGGGCCAAAAATTATACCGCCGCCGGGACGTAGACCGCTCTTTTTGGAACCGGCACGGGCCTCACCGGTCCCTTTTTGGCGGAACATCTTCTTAGTGGAACCCGCAACCTCAGAACGTGTCTTGGTGCTGGATGTACCTTGACGGGCATTAGCCTGTTGAGCCACCAGCGCCTGATGCACTACGGCGTCGTTCATTGGAACGCCGAAGAGTTCATCACTCACGGTAACGTTTTTGACCATTTGGCCGCTTTTGTTATAGACAGGTATTTCCATTTTACTTATTCTTCTTCGATTTTTTAATCAATATCAGGCCATTCTTGGCACCAGGTACGGCTCCCAGTACTAATAGCAGGTTCTTTTCAACATCTGTTTTCACCACTTTGAGGCCGCTGACCGTCACTTGTTCGTTTCCCATGTGGCCGGCCATACGGGTACCTTTATAAACACGACCAGGTGTGGTGGTAGAGCCAATTGACCCCGGTGCCCGATGCCGGTCACTCTGGCCATGAGTTTTGGGTCCGCCGGCAAAACCATGCCGTTTTACGACACCCGCAAACCCCCGGCCTTTGCTAAAACCCGTGACATCAATAAGTTCACCATCGGTAAACAAACTGGCATCCACTTTGGTGCCAACTTCTACATCGGATACATCATCAAGTCGAAATTCGCGCAGATGGCGAAAATCGCCAAGGTCCTTCAGGTGGCCTTTTTCTGCTTTGGGCAACTTCTTGGCCTGGCCAAAGCCGAGTTGGGCGGCGCAATAGCCGTCATTCTTTTCGGTTTTGACCTGCACCACCGTGCAGGGACCCACCTGTAGCACCGTTACCGGTTCCACTTTGCCCGCGGCGCTATAGATCTGGGTCATACCCAGTTTCTTGCCTATAATACCATTAATCATATCGTGACTTCCTAAAGCTTAATATCAATATCGACGCCCGCAGGCATATTAAGGCTCGTAAGGGCATCGATCGTTTTAGATGTTGTTTCCACGATGTCTATCAGACGCTTGTGAGTGCGTATTTCAAACTGTTCTTGAGAGTCCTTGTCTATAAAGGAAGCCCGAATAACGCTAAACTTTTTAATATGGGTCGGCAACGGCACCGGCCCTGAAATGATCGCCCCGGTGCGTTCCAGCGCTTCGACAATCTGCACTGCTGACTGGTCGAGCACCTTATGATCGAACCCTTTAAGTTTGATCCGGATTTTTTGTTTTCCCATGTTTTTACTTATCCCCTATTTCGTCACTGCCTCGGTCTCCATGACCGTCTTGGCAATATTGGCCGGCAGTTCCTGGTACTTATGGAACTCCATTGAAGAGGTAGCCCGCCCCTTGGATATGCTGCGTATGGTGGTTGCGTAACCGAAAGTCTCGGCCAGCGGCACAAAAGCATGAATAACAGTCGTGTCGCCGCGGGGTTCGATGGATGATATATGACCGCGGCGCGAGTTAAGATCGCCGATAATATCACCCATGTATTCTTCCGGTGTCACAACTTCCATCTTCATGATTGGCTCAAGAAGTACTGGTTTAGCTTTAATCACCGCCGCCTTAAGAGCCATAGACCCTGCGGTTTTAAAGGCCATTTCATTGGAATCAACATCGTGGTAACTGCCGTCATAAATGCTGACCTTAACGCCGACCATAGGATAACCAGCGTAAGCACCGGTGGTAGCCGCTTCCTTAATGCCATTTGCCGCCGCGTTAATAAAGTTCTTGGGCACCGTACCGCCCCGGACATCATCGGTTACTTCAATCGCCGTGGAATCCAGCAGCGGTTCAACCTTGATCTTGACATGGCCATATTGGCCACGTCCACCGGACTGGCGGACAAAACGTCCCTCGGCATCAGCCGGAACGGTAATCGTTTCACGGTAGGCTACCCTGGGTTGTCCCACCTTGGCCGCCACTTTGTACTCGGTCAACATCCGGCTGACCAGCACATCCAGATGGAGTTCACCCATGCCTGCGATGATATTTTGTCCGGTCTCCTCGTTGTAAGATACTTTAAATGTCGGGTCTTCGTCGGCCAGTTTTTGCAGCGCATCTACCATTTTTTCCTGATCGGCACGCGTCTTGGGTTCGATAGAGATAGAGATTACCGGCTCGGGAAAGGTGATATTCTCAAGCAATACCGGATGACTGGGATCACATAATGTATCGCCGGTGAAGGTATTCTTAAGTCCCAGGCTGGCAATAATAGATCCGGTATCGGCTTTATCCACTTCTTCCCGCGCGTTGGCATGCATCACCAGCAGACGGCCAATACGTTCTTTTTCACCGCGAGTGCTGTTCAATACCCCGGCGCTGGCATTAATGACTCCGGAATAGACCCGGAAATATACCAACCGGCCAACAAAGGGGTCGGAAACCACTTTGAACGCCAGGGCGGAGAATGGCGCGTCATCGTTCACCGCCCTGGGACTTTCTTCTTGAGTCCGGGGATCAATACCAACCACCGGAGGCGTATCCAGCGGTGATGGCAGATAATTAACCACGGCATCCAGCAGAATTTTCACACCCTTTTGACGGAATGAACTACCGCAGAGAACGGGAATGGCTTTATTACTTAAGGTTACGCGCCGCAATCCTTTAATGATCTGTTCTGCGGTCAGTGTTTGACCGTCAAGATAAGCGCACATGATCTCATCATCGGCCTCAGCCAATTTCTCAATCATTTGATGCCTGGCCAACTCAAACCGCTCCCGCTCACATTCAGGCATCGGTATCTCTACTGATTCAGGGGTGTTCTGATCACCATCCTGGCTATAAGCCTTACCCTGAATAAGGTCAATAATACCGCCAAAACATTCGCCGCTGCCGATAGGAATGGCTACAACTATATGGTGAGCTTTGAGCCGCTCTTCAATCATCCTGATACAGCGGGGGAAATCGGCCCCGGTGCGATCCATTTTATTGATAAAACAAATGCGGGGCACGCCGTAACGATTGGCCTGACGCCACACCGTTTCCGACTGTGCTTCCACACCAGCGACACCGTCAAAAACAACGACGCCACCGTCAAGTACTCGCAATGAGCGTTCCACCTCAGCGGTAAAGTCCACATGCCCGGGAGTATCTATAATGTTAATGCGATAATCACGCCAATGACAGGCGGTTGCCGCGGAGGTAATGGTAATGCCTCGCTCACGTTCCTGTTGCATCCAGTCCATCACTGTATTACCGTCATCAACGTTACCGATTTTATAGGTACGCCCGGTGTAATAGAGGATACGTTCCGTCGTTGTCGTTTTACCGGCATCAATATGGGCAATGATACCGATATTGCGGATCTTATCTAATTCGAAAGTTCTATCTTGATTCATGTTATTAGCTTCAATAGTTCCTTGGTTCTGCTGACTCCGTTACTAAATTACCAGCGGTAGTGGGCAAAGGCGCGGTTAGCCTCAGCCATTTTATGGGTTTCTTCCCGCTTCTTGACTGCAGAACCCAATCCCTTGGCGGCATCATTAAGTTCAGCTGAAAGTTTCTCCGCCATGGATTTGCCGGAACGGGCTCGGGATGATTTAGCCAGCCAGCGTAAAGCCAGAGAAAAGGCACGTTCCGGGCGGACTTCAACCGGTACCTGGTAGTTAGCGCCACCCACCCGCCGCGCTTTGACTTCAATTAATGGCGTAACATTTTTGACCGCTTGCTCCACCAGGGTGACGGCATCCTTACCCTCCTGAGCGGTCATGAGTTCCATGGCATCATATACCACCCGTTCTGCAGTATTCTGTTTACCTGAATACATCAGACGATTAATAAGCTTGGCAACGATAACACTGTTATATTTAGCGTCAGGTACCGTCGGGTGTTTGATGCCGGAACTGCGTCTTCCCATAATAGTCTATATGCCTCTCAATTACCGGGAGCTTTTTATTTCTTTTTTGCCGGGGTTGCTTTGGCCACTTTGGTGCCATACTTGGAGCGTCCTTGTTTGCGGTTAGCCACGCCAGCCGTATCAAGAGTGCCGCGAACGATATGATAGCGTACGCCCGGTAGATCCGGTACGCGGCCGCCACGGATCAATACTACCGAGTGCTCCTGCAGGTTATGACCTTCGCCAGGAATATAAGCCGTAACTTCCATATGATTGGACAGCCGCACCCGGGCGATCTTCCGAAGCGCCGAGTTGGGTTTTTTCGGAGTTGTAGTCTTCACCTGAAGACACACGCCGCGTTTTTGGGGTGAACCGGCGCCATAAGTGTTACGATTTTTAAGCGCGTTGAAACTGTAATGCAACGCCGGAGTCTTGGCCTTCTTGCTCAGACTGCGGCGCCCTTTCCTAATCAACTGGTTAACCGTCGGCATGTGCTGTGCTCCTTATTATTTTCGGACAAATATAAAGGATGAGACGAGCTCACCCTTTTCAAGCCCGCGGCAGACTGCCTTAAATGCGCATCATCTGCCGTTTGCGGTGGTCAAACCACAAACAATCGGTTAGTGTATCACTTCCCTCAGGGACTGTCAACATATCAATCCTGTAGCTACCAACAGGCTGATAAACGGGTTTGTATACTGTGCTGGTCCTAGATTCACAGAAAATAATGACCGTCAGGCGGAAGCTGCTGGGGCATCGATGCCAACCACAGCTTCCGCCCATGGCAACTCGATGATGAAGGCACCACCTCGCCTGGGCAACTCCTACCCTGATGTATCCGCCATACTGCTCCACAATACCATGGCAGATGGTCAGTCCCGGCCGATGCCAGAGCTTTCGGGCTTGGTGGCAAAGAAAGAACGAGCGAAGATATTCCGGTGGTATGCTAGTGCCGTCATTACTGAAGCTTATGCGCATCATCTCGCCAGAGCGTTTAGTTTTGATAATGAGCCTACAGCCGCCCGTGTTGGACCGTTATCCGGCCAAGGTGAATTGGCCATTGACAACTAGCATCCGCAGTACTAGCATAAGTTCTATGCTATTCAGATACATGCGATGCAGGTTCTGTCATAAACACAGGCTTGGGAATAACATCTCTGATGATATATAATCAAATTAACAACTCAGGAGGTAATGAATGAAAGGCGATCCCAAGGTAATTGAAGTCTTGAACTCCTTGCTGGCCGATGAACTGACTGCCATCAACCAGTACATGGTCCACTCTGAGATGTGCGACAACTGGAACTACGACAAACTCCACAAAGCCATCGAAAAACGCGCCATCACCGAAATGAAGCACGCCGAAAAACTAATCGGGCGGATCCTTTTCTTGGAAGGCATCCCTGTCGTCAGCAACTACAATAAGATCTTCATCGGCGCTGATGTTCCCAAGATGTTTGAAAATGATCGTATCGCTGAAGCCGGTGCCATCAAGAACTACAACGCAGCTATCGTCCTGTGCGCTCAGGCGGTGGACTACGCCACCAGGGATATTCTGCAAGCTATTCTGGATGATGAAGATTCTCATATCGATGAGATCGAGGGTATTCAGGACCAGATTTCCCAGATGGGTATCCAGGTTTTCCTGTCTACTAAAGTGGAATAACAGGCAGTCATCTATTCCGCTCCACTTAAAACTTCACAGAGGTGACGTTAGTCTTAACGTCACCTCTGTCAATTTCCGGCGATGACTGGAAACTCCTTGACAACCCCAGAGCTAGGTGATATTCTTCCGGTAATGGTAGCTCAAAGCTTTTACGCCTATTATTACTTTACCTGGTGCCTGCAAGGCACGTCAGGGAGGTACGGCGTTATTGCGTAAGAGCACCTAGATCACATAGCAACAAGCAGGCAGTAATCCTCCCAGACGGAGGATTTTTTCATTTAAGCACATTTAGAAAGGAAAAATAACCACAATGATCATCATGAAAAAGGACGCCACACCGGAGCAGGTCCAGCACGTCATCGATGAAGTGAGCAGAGTTGGTCTGCGAACTGATGTATCGCACGGCCAGTACCTCACCGTTATCGGTCTCGTCGGTGATGAACGCAAAGTGGATTTTGCCCACCTGGCAGCCCTTCCCGGAGTAAAGGAGGCTAGAATGATTGAGGCGCCCTACAAGCTGATCAACAGGGAGTATTCCAACGCATATGGCGAGACCAGCACGCATATCGTCAAGATCGGACCGGTCGAACTCGGTGTTGAAGAGCCGGTGTTCATCGCCGGCCCCTGCGCCGTGGAAAGCCGCGAGTCTCTGTTTCGCATCGCCGAACAGGTAAAGAAGGCTGGCGCTCATGTCCTCCGCGGCGGAGTCTTCAAACCGCGCTCCAGTGTCCATTCCTTTCAAGGTCTCGGCTCTGCTGGAAATGAAGAAGCCATTGAAGCTTTAACATGGCTCAAAGAAGCCGGCCAGGCCTTCGGTATGCCGGTGGTAACCGAGGTCCGCGGCGAAGCTCAAGTAGAACTGGTCAGCCAATACGTTGATATCATCCAGATCGGTTCCCGTAATATGTATGATCAGGATTTACTTCAGGCAGCCGCGCGGAAGAAGTTACCTATAATGTTCAAACGACATTTCGGTGCTTCGATCGAGGAGTTCCTGTGTTTCGCTGAATACATCGCCGCTGAGGGCAACAAGGATATCATCCTTTGCGAACGCGGTATCGTGCCGGTTGGTAAAGGCAAAAACTTCACCCGGTATATGCTTGATCTGGCGGCAGTGCCGGTGGTGCAAAAGGAAACTTTCCTTCCTATTATTGTTGACCCCAGCCACGCCACCGGACGCCGTGACCTCATCCGCTCGATGAGTCTGGCTTCAATCGCTGCAGGCGCTTCCGGTCTGATGATTGAGGTCCATGACCGTCCGGAAGAAGCCCTCGTCGATGCCTCTCAGATGATTAGCCCTGCTGAACTCAAAGAGATCATCGGCGTAGCAAGACAGTTACGCCGGATTGCCGTAAAATAAGGCCGTGACTTACCAGATACATATTAACCTCGGGGAACGCAGTTATCCCATCTACATGGGTGAAGGACTGCTGACACAGGTACCCGGCCTCCTGGGACACCATGGCATCAGCAGGCGGTTGATGGTAATCACCAATCAGACTGTCGCCCGGCTCTACGGCGATTGCCTGATGCAAACTCTCAAAGCGGCGGATATTGAAGCCAGCATGATGGTCGTTTCCGATGGCGAAGCCAGCAAATCCCTGGTTGTCGCCGGAAAGCTCTATGAAGGTCTAGCCAACCGGCGTGCCGAGCGGAACACCCCTATTCTGGCTCTGGGCGGCGGGGTAGTGGGAGATCTGGCCGGCTTTGTGGCCGCCACCTTCCAACGCGGCGTACCTTTTGTGCAGATCCCGACCACTCTGTTAGCTCAGGTTGATTCCAGCATCGGTGGCAAGGTCGCGGTGAATACCGGAAAACTCAAGAATATGGCCGGAACCTTTCATCAGCCGCGCTTGGTGATAAGCGACACTGCAGCATTGAAAACACTGCCGATGAAAGAGATACGGAACGGTCTGGCCGAAGTTATCAAATGTGCCATAATCGAGGATACGGAACTGTTCAGCTTCCTTGAAGGCAGTATGCCAGTCTTACTGGACAGGGACATCGGCGCTTTGACCTATGCCGCGCACCGCGCCGCTGAGGTCAAAGCCCGGATTGTTGAAAAAGACGAACGCGACATAGGGATACGCCACATTCTTAATTTCGGTCATACCTTCGGCCATGCCATCGAGTGTGTCTCCGGTTTCAAGATCAGCCATGGAACATCGGTGGCCATAGGTATGGCCTTAGCCGCCAGACTGGCTAACCGGCTTGAACTTCTCGACATCACAAGCTTGGAACGCATTTTAAGGCTCATCGCCGCAGCGGGATTGCCGGTTTCCATGCCGTTTAAACACCCGGATGCTATTACTCGCGCCATGCAACACGACAAGAAAATTACCGATAGTAAACTTAAATTTATTCTGCCAAGCGAAATCGGCAGCGTTACTATTAAAAATGATATAGACCCCCACGCCGTCGCAGAGGTCTTAGCGACATGAATGTACCTATCTGCGCCGTTATCACCTCATCAGATCAGGAGGCGATTGAAAAGGCTCTGACTTCGGTTAGTCTTTTTGAGATCCGGATTGACCTTATCGGAGATCATTGGGTCGCGGTCGCAAACAGTCTCAAAAAACCATGGGTCGCCTGCAATCGCCTGGTTGCTGAAGGCGGCGCGTGGCAGGGCTCAGAGGCACGGCGCAAGGAGGAACTCCTGAAGGCGCTGGGTATGGGAGCAGCCATTATCGACCTGGAACTGGACACGCCGAACCTAGGGAAAATGGTTGAACTGGTTAAAAAGAAGGCGCGCTGCCTCATTTCTCACCACGAATTCACCGGGACACCGCCATATGATGAGTTAAAAGACATTATTGAAAGGCAAATCGCCGCCGGAGCTGACATCTGTAAGTTGGTGACCACCGCCAAATCAACCGATGACAATCTCAAGTTGCTCCGTTTGTACTCAGCATTTCCGGATAACAGGCTTGTTTGTTTCTGTATGGGTGAGACAGGAGTATTGAGCCGGGTGCTGGCACCGCTAGCCGGGGCGGAGTTTACTTATGCAGCCATCCAGGACAACCTCCAATCAGCCTCAGGGCAAATGACAGTTGCCCAGTTATCAGATATCTTAGGTCTGATTACAAAATGATAAACACCAATACCAAACTGGTAGGTCTGCTCGGTGATCCGGTGGCACACTCTCTTTCGCCGCTGATGCATAATGCCGCTTTCCATGCCCTCGGATTAAATTATCGCTACCTGGCGTTTCGGGTAAGTGCCCCTAGTCTCAGCAAGGCGATTGAGGGAATAAAAGGGTTGGGACTGCGCGGCGTAAATATCACCATCCCTCATAAAAAAGCCGTACTGCCGATGCTGGACGAGGTTGATACACAGGCAAAGCGCATCGGGGCTGTCAATACCATAATAAATGAAGACGGTAAGCTCAAAGGCTATAACACCGATGCCACCGGTTTTCTGGCCGCCTTAGGAAATTACGGCTTTGAACCCAAAGGACAAAAAACCGTTGTCCTGGGAGCGGGTGGTGTCGCACGGGCTGTCGCCTTCGCTTTGAATCAAGCCGGAGCCTCTATATCCATCATCAACCGTTCTCTCTCAACGGCGGAAGTAATGGCCCGAGAGATAGGTGCTACCGCCTTTGAGAGCACCCAAGACGGTTACCGTGCAGCTCTCGCTGGTGCCTCATTGCTGGTAAACGCCACCAGTCTCGGCATGACACCTGACGACCCCAGTCCGCTGCCTTCGGGTATGTTGGGGGCTGGAATTACGGTCTTCGACACAGTGTATCACCCTCGGCAGACCCGGTTGTTAAAAGAGGCGGAGGCCGCAGGTTGTGCCGTAATCGGTGGCTTAGAGATGCTCATCGAGCAGGGAGCATTGGCTTTCGAGTTATGGACCGGTCAAAACGCCCCGCGGCAGGTGATGCGGCAGGTGGTGAATGAAGCGCTGCTATGAAAAGCAATATTGCTCTGATAGGTTTTATGGGATGCGGCAAATCCTCTGCCGGCAAGCGTCTGGCTCTCCGCATAGGCTGGGAGTTTAAGGAGATTGACCGGCTTATTGAACAACGCACCGGCCTGACCATCCCGGCTATTTTCCGGGAAAAAGGAGAGGAATATTTCCGGGATATGGAAGAGGCTGTAATAAAAGAACTAAGCGTTGAACACTCAGTTATCTCCTGCGGCGGTGGAGTAGTGCTGCGGCCATCCAATATTGAACGGCTTAAAGAATCATCACATATCGTATACCTGGAGGCTGATACCGCCACCCTGCAAGACCGGCTAGCCTTTAGTAAACACCGGCCGCTGCTTGAACGCCCTGACCGCAACCAGGTGATTGAGGAAATGAACGCTCAGCGACGGCCATTATATGAATCGTCAGCTGAAATCACGGTTATGACCGGGCATCGTCCCTTTAACGAAGTTATTGAAGAAATTATCGACAAGCTGGATATTAATGAGAGCCAAAATAGATAAGAGCCTTTTTTCCGGAATGTTAACCGCCCCCCCTTCCAAGAGTTACACCATCCGTGCCCTCTTTGCGGCAGCTTTGGCGGACGGCATCAGTCACGTTTTGAATCCGTTGATCTCCGACGATACCGAAGCGGCAGCCGATGTGTTGTCCCAACTCGGAGCACGGATCATACGGCAACCCGGAAACTGGATTGTGTCTGGCGGTCACCTGAAACCACCAAGTCATCCGCTGCATTGCCGACAGTCGGCGGCTACATTGCGCTTCCTGGTGCCGCTTTGTGCAATCCTTGAAGGTGAAAGCAATATTACTTTTGCCCCCGGTCTGGCGCGGCGGCCGCTAACCCCGCTGCTGGATGCGCTTGCTCAATTAGGCATCGGAACAAAAATGACTGATACCGGTCTCACAGTCCGAGGCGGGCGGTTCCGCGCCAGCCAGGTGTCATTGCCTGGAAACGTCAGTTCCCAATTTATTTCGGGTTTGCTTCTAGCGGCCCCGTTATCACCTGAAGGTTTGACGATAACGCTGACCACCCCAGCTGAATCCAAAGACTATTTGCGCATGACTGTGGATTGCCTGAGGCAATTCGGCATAAGTGTTAAAAATAACGCCGGACTCACCCAATTTCATGCAGGGCATCAGGTCTATCAGCCTGTAGACTATATTGTAGAAGGTGATTGGTCCAGCGTTTCATATTTTCTAGGTTTGGGCGCAATATCAGGTTCAATGACTATCGCAGGCCTCAAACCTGACAGTTTTCAGGCTGACCGGTTTATGTTAAACTGCTTGCGCCGGATGGGCGCCGCAGTTGATGTTACTGGTAGTTCTGTTACGGTGAAACCATCTGCTTTACGGGCGTCAGAAATCGATCTTAATGAAGCAATAGATCTACTGCCCACCATAGCTTGTCTGGCCGCCGTGGCAGAAGGTACAAGCGTAATTACTGGATTGGAACGGGCCCGCTTCAAGGAATCTGATCGGGTTTCGGTTGTAGCGGAGAATTTAAAACACATGGGCATTGAGATAATCGAAGAATCAAACCGAATGACCATAACCGGCGGTAAGGCGCACGGCGCGGTTATCAACAGTCATAACGACCACCGTATCGCTATGGCCTTCGCCATGCTGGCGGTCACCTGCGGCCATACCGTCATTGAGGCTGCTGAATGTGTTGAAAAAACCTATCCCTGCTTTTGGCAGGATTTCGCCAGGGCTGGCGGAAAGGTGAATTTAGGTGAATAATTCCCTCGGTGAGATATTCCGCATTACCAGTTTCGGAGAGAGCCACGGCGACTGCGTCGGCATCGTTATTGACGGCTGCCCGGCCGGGCTTCCATTACTCGTCGAAGACATCCAGCGGGAGGCCGACAAACGGAAAAGTGGCCATAACCGACCGCTGGCTACCGCCCGGAAAGAAGACGATCGTGTTGAAATCTTCTCCGGGGTCTTTAACAACCATACCACCGGCGCACCGATATGTATGGCAATCTGGAATCGCAATATTGATTCTTCGGAATATGAGCGTGTCAAACATCTCATAAGACCCGGCCATGCCGACTTCACCGCTTTTGAAAAGTACGGCAGTTTCCACGACTGGCGTGGTTCAGGGAGGTTTTCCGGCCGCATTACCGCCGGTTTTGTCATGGCCGGAGCGGTCGCAAAAAAGTTACTGTCAACCATCGGCATTGAGATTGTGGCGCATACTATCGAGATTGCGGGAGTTAAGGCTACCCCGCCGCAAAAAATCGGCGAAATTCGCTCCGAGATGGTAAAAAATGAGGTTTCTTGTGCCGATGCCGCAACGGCCATTAAAATGATAGATGCTATAAAAGAAGCCGGCCGCGATAGCGATTCTGTCGGCGGCATTATTGAGGCTAGAGTTGAAGGTCTACCCGTTGGACTGGGGGAACCTGTTTTTGACACTCTTGAAGGCTGCCTCGCCAAAGCCTATTTCGCCATACCGGCAGTCAAGGGGGTTGAGTTCGGCGCCGGTTTCAATGTATCCCGGCTGAAAGGCTCTGAAGACAACGATGCTTACACAGTGATCAGCGGTCAAATTCGAACGACCAGCAACAATGCTGGCGGTATTCTCGGCGGCATCAGTAACGGCATGCCACTGGTGGCCCGGCTTGCGGTAAAGCCGACCCCGTCAATCGCTAAACTTCAGCGCAGCGTAGACTTGGCGACAAATGAGCCATCAATGGTCGCCGTCGGCGGCCGTCATGATACCTGCATCGTCCCGCGTGCCGTCGCCGTGGCTGAAGCGATGACCGCGGTAGTACTAGTTGATTTCGCCTTGCGCGCTGGCAAGATCGGCAGGGTGATAAAATGAGTTTGGATGAACTGCGCCGCCGTGTTGATAAACTGGACGATAATATCGTCAAACTCCTAGCTGAGCGTCTGTCAATCGCCGAGGCTATCGGTCACGAGAAAGCCGCCGGTGAAGTGCCGCCGCAAGATGTCGGGCGTGAAAAAATGGTCATTGAACACGTAGTCGGTGTCGCCGCCGCCAGCGGAATGACCAGAGATGAGATCAGTGAACTCTATAACTCCATTATCAAGCTGTCACGCCAGCGTCAGACCAGGAGCGTCGCCTTTCAAGGTGAAACCGGTGCCTATTCTGAAGAAGCTGCCTACCAGTACTTTGGTGCCCGTGCCGTAGTCAAACCCTGTGAATCGCTCGAAGATGTCTTTAAAACCGTCGAGAGCGGAAACGTCCAGTTCGGCATCATCCCCATGGAAAACTCCATTGAAGGCAGCATTCCTCGTTCCTATGACCTCATGCTGGATTCGGCGCTTATGGTATCAGGTGAGCTCAATTTAAAGGTCAATCACTGTCTCATCGCCCACCCTGGCGTCGCACTGGACAATATCAGGCGCGTCTATTCTCACCCTCAGGCGCTGGGCCAGTGCAGCCATTTTTTGCGTCAGCTCAATTTTGAACTTCTCCCTACTTACGATACTGCCGGCAGTGTGAAACTCATTAAAGAGCAGGGCATCATGGACGGCGCAGCTATCGCCTCTGAACGCGCCGCCAGCATTTACGGCATGAAAATACTTGCCCGCGACATCCAGGACAATCCCAATAATTACACCCGTTTCTTCGCCTTGGGTCGGCGCGATGCGCCGCCATCCGGTGATGACAAAACATCGGTAGTATTCGCCGTGAAACACCGTCCCGGGGCACTCTACGAGTTTCTGCGGGTCATGGCTGAACACCAGATCAATCTTACCAAGATCGAAAGCCGTCCGACGCGTAAAAAAGCTTGGGAGTATAATTTCTACCTCGACTTTGAAGGTCATCGGGAAAATGAAAATTTTCGGGCCGCCATACCGGCGCTGGAAGAACACGTATTATTCATCAAGATTTTAGGCTCCTACCCAAGAGTGCGGTAATGAAGATTGTAATTATCGGTGGTTACGGCAAAATGGGGGCTTGGTTCGCCCGTTTGCTAAAGAACGAAGGGCACCAGGTCACTATCGTCGGCCGCGACAAGGACAAACTGGCCGCCGCTTCGGTCGAACTAGGAGTCTCATCATCCGACAATACCGGCAAGGCCGGGGAAGCCGACGTGGTTGTTATCTCCGTTCCGGTAGACAGTTTCGAGGCTGTCTGCCATAACCTCGCTCCCCACCTCAATTCGGGGCAAACAGTATTCGATCTCACTTCAGTGAAAGTGAAACCGGTC
Source organism: Dehalogenimonas sp. WBC-2 (assembly GCA_001005265.1). NCBI lineage: Bacteria > Bacillati > Chloroflexota > Dehalococcoidia > Dehalococcoidales > Dehalococcoidaceae > Dehalogenimonas > Dehalogenimonas sp. WBC-2. The sequence continues at coordinate 440,834 of CP011392.1, read as the reverse complement.
GACATCATGCACCGGTATTTTACCGGTATCAAAGTCCTCGGCAGCCACCCTGTTTTCGGCCCCGGCGCCGAGAGCCTAAAAGGTCAGAACTTCATTCTCACCCCTACCGATGATATTGAGAAGGCAACGGCCTTCAAGGTATCAGACTGGCTGTCCACCCGCGGCGCCCGCGTCCGCACCACTACGCCGGAAGAACATGACCGCCTGATGTCCATTTCGCTCGGACTGGCCCATTTTATCGCCATCGTCACCGCGGATGCACTGGTCAGCCTTGACCGGTTAGATGAAATGAATGGCGCTGGCGGCATCACCTACAAAGCCCTGCTCACACTGGTTGAAAGCGTCCTATCTGAGGATCCTGCCCTTTATGCATCCCTTCAACTTAATTTGCCGTCACTGCCGGAAACAGAGAGTCTTTTCAGTGACAAGGCCCGTGATTGGGCAACATTAGTGCGGGAAGGCCGCCGCGATGAATTTGTTAACCGGATGAGTAATCTCAAGGCCAAACTTGAGGCCTCTAACCCGGATTTTGGGGCTTCATATCAGAAACTGTACCACCTGGCTAACCACCGCTGAGGATTGTCTGAATAGCTGCCTGCCACTTTCACTGAAACGATTATTGCTTGACTTACAAAACGTTCCGCTTGATAATTATTCTTAACATCTGATTTGTTTTGGAGTTTCATGGCTTTTTTAAAAGGCCTTGCTCTGGCAGTAATCGGCTTTTTTCTTTTCGTATCGCTATCGGCATTGGGCGCCGGCGTTAGTGTTAATCTGACCGTGCTAAATCCTGGTTTCATTAATGGCCAAATCAAAAATCTGGATTTACCGGATGTGATAAGAGAGGCCGTGCTCGATAATGGCGCTGCTAACGATGCCCCTCAAGCTATCCGCAATTTTCTCAAAGACGGCCTGCCGGAATACTCCAATGAACTCAAAGAAGCCGCTGCCGCGGCAGTCAATCGTTTCTATGATTATTTACTAGATCGCACTGATACTCTGGACCTGCAAGACACCCTTGGTGAAACCGTGTTCGCACCAGAACTAATTTACTCGCTGGCAGAGAAAATTGACTGGCCGGATATGGCCGAAGAATTGATGAAGGAAAATGTCGGCCAGAATGTTGATCCTGTTTTTATATATCTGATTGACTATATCGACGATGCGGCGGTAAAAATGGAAGCCTGGGCTAATGTCGCCTTGAGGGACATTGTTCCACCGCTGCAGCAGTACCTGCTGGGCTCCACTGATTCTCTGGATATTCATGTGCCGCTTGATGAGCCATTTACCACACTTTATGTAACCTTGTTTGATGTCTATACCGCTTTCCCTCCCCCAGAATTGTCCGGTCTGACACCCAATCAGAAGATTGCCGCCTTTAATGAATTCTTTTACTTCCAACTGACTGCTGGCTGGCCGGACGCCATTGAGATTGATTCCAGCTTTTTCGCTGGCGCTCCTGAGTCTCTTAACCATGGGCTTGTAGATCTCAAAGGGGAAATTGAACGTTTAAAGGGTTACGTCGGTGACTACTGGCTGGTTTTCTATGGTTTAATCCTCTTTGTCGTCTTACTCATCGGTTTGGCGTATCTTGTGCTGCGCGATAAGAGGGAAATATTTCTATATTGCGGTTCCGTCTTTTTTGCCTTCGGCCTGGTTGGATTCGTCGGTATCATGGTGGCCAATGCTGTTATCGGGGTCAATACTGATTTTGGCAACGTACCCTCGGCTTTTCAGTTATGGCTGCCCGGTTTGGTTGAAAGCGCCCTGCGCCCCTTCCTCATTTTCAGTATCTTCGCCGGAGCGCTGGGCATCAGTGCTATTATCACCTCGCTGGTGCTACCTCCAGACAGCCGGAAGTCCGTTTTGCCCTAACACCACCTTTAGATCGGACCTCCCGATGATAACAAAATAAAATATTCATAGCACTGCTTATTCCGTTCCTTTTCAATAATAGACCTAATACTATGCATTGACAGTACTAAAACTATCATGATATAAACCGGTGGTTCTAATAATTATGTAGACCTTAAGCAAAAAGGAAAGGACTTTTTTATGAAACTACAAAACAAAGTCGCGGTAGTAACCGGAGCCGGTTCAGGAATGGGTAAAGCGATCTCACTGCTTTTTGCCAAAGAAGGGGCTAAAGTCGTCGTTTCGGACTTCAATCTTGACACTGCAAATCAAGTTGTCGCCGAGATTACTGCAGCTGGCGGAATAGCCAAAGCCGTCACAGCTAACGTTACAAAAGAACAAGATATCCAAAATATGATTGATACAGCCATTAACAGCTACGGCACTCTGGATATTCTAGTCAACAATGCTGGAATCATGGACAATTTTGTTCCGGCCGGGGATGTCACTGATGAGCTTTGGGAAAAAGTATTTGCTGTTAATTCTACAGGGCCAATGCGTGCCACACGAAAAGCCCTTAAAATATTTGTCGAAAAAGGTTCTGGTATTATCGTTAATATTGCCTCAGCAGGCGGCCTGTTAGGTTCCAGGGCCGGAGCAGCCTACACCGCTTCAAAACATTCTGTTATCGGATTAACCAAGAACGTAGGCTTCCAGTACGCTAAATTGGGTATCCGCTGCAACGCTATAGCGCCCGGAGCGGTTAACACCAATATCGGAACTACCATATATGATCCCAATAAGTTCGGAATGGAAAGAGCTATGGCAGGAATAAGTTTAAATCCACGGGTAGGGGAACCTGAAGAAATTGCCAAAGTAGCCCTTTTTCTGGCCAGCGATGATGCCAGTATGATAAATGCTACTGTTATAACAGCCGACGCGGGATGGACAGCATACTAATACAAGGTTACACATCTTCAGTTGTTAATTTGGCGTCAAACAGTTCAAAATACCCGGCCTTGTTTTCAGTCAAGGCCGGGTATTAGTATCTATCTATTCGCACTCGAGTCACTGCGACATAATAATTCTAACAGCAGGTTCCCCCAAGACAATACCAATCATTGACATTACTCACGCACAGTATTAAATTGAGATTGTGGATAAAGATGCGGGTGCGAAATCAGACGTCAAGGCATCATATCCTGTTTGTCGGCTGGAACGATATCCCGGCAACCCCATTTTAAAACCCCGCCGCGAACTCGCCTGGGAAGCTAAAAGCGTTTTTAATTCGGCAGCAATTTTTCTTGATGGCCGGGTGCATCTGCTCTACCGTACCACCTCTGATGATGATATATCCTATCTTGGCTATGCCTCAAGCGAGGATGGCTTTAAGTTCGATGTTAGGCCAACAAGCCCGGCCTACTGGCCGCGGGAGACCTTTGAAGGAGTAAGCCGACGCCACCCCCACTCGGTGTCATTAAGCCCCTATGCCTCTGGCGGTATCGCCGGGGGTTGTGAAGATCCCCGTCTGACTCTGATTGATGACCGATTGTATCTCACTTATGTAGCCTATAACGGGTCCGACCCGCCCCGTCTGGCCATCTCATCCATCGCCCGGGATGATTTTGTGGCGCGGAGATGGAATTGGCAGCGGCCGGTGCTCATCTCTCGGCCGGGCATAGTAGATAAAAACCCGGCCCTTTTCCCGGAAAAGGTCGGAGGACGCTACGTATTGCTACATCGGGTTTTCCCTGATATTCTGCTTGATTTCGTGGATGATCTGGATTTTGACGGCCGTTCAAGCTGGCTCAAGGGAGAGTACCGATTGTCTTCACGCCCCGGCAAATGGGACAGCCGGAAATGCGGTACCGGACCGCCGCCAATCAAAACTGAATTCGGCTGGCTTCTGATTTACCACGGAGTCGATGATTCAGACGCAGGACGTTATAAGATTGGGGCGATGCTTCTTGATCTTGACGATCCCACCCGCATAATTGCCCGTTTCAACAAGCCAATTCTGGAACCGGACGCAGAATATGAGAACGTCGGCTGGAAATCAGGCGTCGTTTACCCCTGCGGCGCAGTAGTGCTGGGAGACCAACTCGTTGTTTATTACGGTGGCGCTGACCGCTGGCTCTGCGCCGCATCTATTACCTTAAAAAAGCTACTAGATGCCCTCATGAGCAATAGCGTACCGCTACAGAAGGGAATCCTGTTATATGATTTTCCGCCGCTCTGACGAAAACCCAATTATCCTACCCAAACCAGAACATCCATGGGAGGCCACAGCCACCTTCAACGGTTGCCCTGTACTCCACGGCAGCCGGATCAATCTTCTTTACCGGGCGTTATCAGCTTCCAAGGTCTTTCATGGCCATGAGATGCAGGTATCTTCTATCGGTTGTGCTTCTAGCAACGACGGCATTCATTTCAACGATAGATCCCAGCTAATCAGCCCCCATGAGGAGTGGGAACGCTTCGGCTGCGAAGACCCGAGAGTCACGTATCTTGATGGTAAATATTACATTTTCTACACCGCCCTTTCCGATTATCCTTTTACTGCAGATCGTATCAAAGTCGGTCTGGCTATATCCTATGATTTGGATAATATAGTCGAAAAGCACATGGTCACCCCGTTCAACGCCAAGGCGATGGCCTTATTCCCGGAACGTGTCAACGGCAAAATAGCGGCCGTGCTGACTGCCAACACTGACCGCCCTCCCGCCCATATCGGCGTGGCGTTTTTCGATAGTGAAGAGGATATCTGGAACCAAACATACTGGGATGAGTGGTACGACACCCTGGATACCAACTCCATATCTCTGCAATGCGAACCTGATGACCAGGTGGAGATCGGCGCTCCACCGCTCAAAACCAACCATGGCTGGCTGCTTATATATAGCCACATCAAGAACTACCGCAACCCTCCGGCCACCTTCACCGTGGAGGCGGTACTGCTTGATCTGGAAGATCCCACCCGCGTGCTGGCCCGGTCAGCCGACCCTCTTCTAATAACTCGGGAAGCTTATGAGAAATACGGTATGGTGCCGGAGGTCGTATTCCCCTCAGGCGTGCTGCTGCGGGACGGCATTCTTCACCTGTATTACGGTGCCGCTGATACTGTTTGCGCCGTGGCTACATGCCCTTTGGAAATTCTAATTTCTGAAATGCTCAACCCCGGTTCATCTCATCCCAAGCTGAAACGGTTTGCCGGAAACCCGGTACTTCAGGCGGCTCCTGAGAGAGCCTGGGAGGCTAAAGCGGTCTACAATCCGGCCTTATTACATGATAACGGCAAATTTCACCTGGTTTACCGCGCCCAAGCGGAGGACAACACCTCGGTTTTGGGCTATGCCGAAAGCCAGGACGGCCATAAATTCAAAAGATTATCTGAGCCTGTCTATATACCTCGAGCCGATTTCGAGCAAAAACTCACTCCCGGCGGCAATTCAGGTTGCGAGGACCCCCGCCTGACCCGCATTGGAGATCGGATTTACATGCTCTACACAGCTTATGACGGAAAAGACCCGCCGCGCGTCGCCATCACGTCGATCAAGCGGGAGGATTTTCTCAACAAAGACTGGAACTGGGACTGGCCGACTGTGATCTCTCCAGCGTCTCATATGGATAAGAACGCTGCTTTATTCCCCCAAAAGATAAACAATCGGTTCGCCGTCCTCCACCGTTCGGATAGAAATATTTGGCTCGATTACTTTGACGACCTCAAATTTGCCAGTGAACGAAATCTGGCCGGTGAAGTGCTGCTGGATTACCGGAATGAGGGACCCCTTATCGAGAAGATAGGAACCGCCGCCCCTCCCATCAGAACAGATGCCGGCTGGCTGCTCATTTATCATGGAGTGGCTCAAGAAGGTTACAGATACTACTACCTTAAAGCAGCCTTGCTAGACCTGGAAGACCCTTTCAAGGTTGTTGGCCGTTGCCGTCATCCTATATTAAAACCAGTAAAAAACTACGAGATTCACGGACAAGTGCCAAACGTCGTCTTCTCCTGCGGCGCAGCTGTCGTCAACGGGAAGCTTTTTGTCGCCTACGGCGGTGCCGACCAGGTGGTCTGTATAGCCAGCCTTGATCTCAATGAATTGTTGGATCATCTTAGCGGACAATAGCTAAAGAACAGCCGCTTGGCAGTAGTATGCTTATATTAATTAGTGATTCCCGGTGATTATTCAATAGGATCTTCTCCCACCGCAAAATAAGCCCTCAAAAAGTTCAAAAACCTTATTGACGCTCATCTACTCGTATGCTAACATTCGTTCTCTGTTTATTAGTTAGTTATAAAGAGGTTGTTTATGCATTTTTCATTTTTGGGGGGAACAACCTCCGCCGCTACCAAATTCTGGCTACAGAGACCGGATATTCTGGATGAACAAGGCATTGTTTTTATGGAAACTCGATAGGCTCGGATCAAGGTACAACGCGGAAAACCCTCTCCACCCGTTTACCCGCCTGTCCCGACCAATCAGGAGCTTGTCGAAGGACTACGTCGACGCAATCTCGGACTCCATCTAATAAACAAGGGACTATCACGGCACCTGCCGCAGGAGCGTCCTCTTCCAGCCTGCCTTAATGACTGGCGAATATGGTAAAATACTAAATCCGGTTTCTAGCGTTATAATCTATAGAAACCATCGATATTTGAAAAAGAGGTTGATTAGTAATGTTCAAATGGTTTGGTAACCTGGTTGATTCCAATGAAAAAGAGATTAAAAAACTGGAACCGTTGGTCAAAATGGCCAATGACCTTGAACCAGAATTTTTGAAGCTGTCCGACGATGAACTTAAGGCCAAAACCGCTGAATTCAGAACCCAAGTCGCCGCAAACTACGCGGAGCTCGCCGACGATATTGAAGGCTTGAAAAGTCGTCTCGCCGTAACCGTCGGCACCGACGAACGCAATAAACTCAAAGACAAGATCATCATCCTTGAGAATTCATGCTTCGAGGATATCATGCCCGCCGCCTTCGCCGCTGTGCGGGAGGCTTCACGTCGCACCCTGGGTCTGCGCCATTACGACGTTCAGTTAATGGGTGGTTCCGTTCTGCACGACGGCAAGATCGCTGAAATGAAGACCGGTGAAGGCAAGACGCTGGTGGCCACTCTGACTCTCTACCTCAATTCGCTCCTTGGCCAGGGTGCTCACCTGGTTACTCAGAATGATTATCTCGCCCGCCGCGACGCCTACTGGATGGGACCGGTATATCACGCCCTCGGCGTCACCGTCGCTTCCATCTATCCCATGCAGACTCCGGACGAGTACCAGCCGTCGCGTTTGTACGATCCAACTTACGATTCCGGCAAGGACAATGACCCATGGAAGCACTACCGGCCGGTGTCCCGCAAAGAGGCCTATGCTGCTGACATCACCTACGGTACCTCTGCCGAGTTCGGTTTTGATTACCTCCGCGACAACATGGTGATGGACCTGGAAAAGGCCAGTCAGCGCCCCGGCGGACCGTATTTCGCTATCGTGGATGAGGTGGACAATCTCCTCATTGATGAGGCGCGCACCCCCCTCATCATTAGTGCCCCTTACGAATATGTGAATAAACTCACTCAAGGTCTTCTCGAAGAACTCAAAGATGTTGGTGAAGATGTTTACAAGCAAGTCGCGAGAATAGCGAAATCGTTCAATAGCCACGGTTATGAAATCAAAGAAAAAGAACGCGATGTAATCCTTAATGAAGAGGGTTATGAAAAAGTTGAGAAGGAAATTTTCTCTCTAAAGGAATGGTATTCTAAAAAAGCCGGAAATGAAAAAAAGAAGGACCCCTTAGAAGGCAAATCCGTTGAGCAAATAATAGAACATGAATTTAGAAATGCACTTCGTGCAAAAGAAATCTACAATATTAATCGGGACTATGTTATTGAAAACGGTGAGGTAGTAATTGTTGACACATTCACCGGTCGGAAACTTCTAGGCAGGCGATATTCTGAAGGACTACATCAGGCAATCGAAGCAAAAGAATCCCTTTCGGGAAAGTTGAAAGTCCAGGAGAAAACCGCGACTATCGCCTCCATCACCATCCAGAACTACTTCCGCATGTATGACAAACTGTCCGGCATGACCGGCACCGCCCTGACCGAAGCTGAGGAGTTCGCCCGTATCTACAAGCTGGAAGTGATTGCTGTACCCACGAACCGTCCCAATGTTCGTCAGGATCAGGGCGATCATATTTACAAGGATATTTCGTCCAAATTTAAGGCTGTCATCCGTGAAGTGGAGGAGATGCGCGCCCTCGGCCGTCCGGTGCTCCTGGGCACGGTGTCCATTGAGAACTCTGACGTCATCTCCGATATGCTGAAAAGGAAAGGCATCGCCCACGAGGTACTCAATGCCAAAAAGCATGAACGTGAAGCCGCCATCGTCGCCGAAGCCGGCAAACCCGGTGCCGTCACTGTGGCCACCAACATGGCTGGCCGCGGCGTCGACATCATCCTCGGCGGTAGGCTGGAAGGTTACGAGCCGCTTGGCGATCTTAAAGAGCATCTGTCGTCAGAACTGACCGCCGCTCCGGTTGACCGTGACAGCTTATCCGAATTTGAAAAAGGCGTCGCCCGTGAAGAAGCCGAGATCGTCCGTCTCCAGGGACGTATCAACACTCTGCGCCTGGAATACATCCAGCAGATCAAGGACAACCCTGACGCCTGGTCGGAAACCGCTGCCAGCGACCCTGACAACGTCCTGACCGAGATCGAAAAGCTGGAAAAAGAACTCAAGGCGCAGGGGCAGCATTATCTGGCTGCCTATGCTGGCTGGGTATCCGATATTTCAAAACAGTTGCCCGAAAGCCCCAAAAAACTTGAATGCCGCATCGATACCGGCCGTTGCCAGCAGGTCATTGATAAGGAGCGCAAACGCTTCAACGCTTGGCTCCAAAACTATGTTACCGTGGTCAAGGCTGGCGGCCTGCACGTCATCGGCACTGAGCGCCATGAAGCCCGCCGCATCGACAACCAGCTTCGAGGTCGCTCCGGACGACAGGGAGACCCTGGCTCGTCGCGCTTCTTCGTGTCGCTGGAAGATGACATCATGCGCCGTTTCGGCGGTGAGATGGTGCGCGGCCTCATGGATCGCTTCGGTTTCGACGAGAACACCCCGATAGAGAACTCCCTTATTTCCAAATCAATAGAGAACGCCCAGAAACGTGTAGAAGGCTACAACTTCGACATCCGCAAGAATCTGGTCGAGTATGATGACGTGGTCAACAAGCACCGTGAGATCATCTACGGCGAGCGTAAGAAGATACTGTCCGGTGCCGACCTGAAATCAAATATCATCAACATGATCCATGAGACTATCGACAGCATCATCTCCGAGCGCTTGTCCGGCCTGGACTATCAGGACTGGGACATTGACGGCCTGCTGACTGATCTTGGTGCCTTTATGCCCCAGCCCGCTGATTTCACCGCCGAACACATCTCCCGCCTGTCTTCGGAGGAGGTCGGCGAACACCTGAAAACCGCCGCTGAAGCCCTGTACGACCAAAAGGAACAGGAGATTACCGCCCCGGTCATGCGCCAGATTGAACGCCATTTGATGCTCCGCGTCATGGACACACTATGGATTGAGCATCTGACCTTCGTCGAGCACCTGCGCCTGGAAGCAGGCTGGCAGACACTGCGGCAGGTCAAAGCCGTTGATGCCTACAAGAACGAGGGCTTCCGCGCCTTCCAGGAGCTCCTCGATGGCATCAAGCATGATGTTGTCCACGCCGTTTTCAAGGTTCAGGTGGTCAAACAATCACCCGGCGCCGCCGCACCACAGCGAATTCAGGCCCGGCAAGCGCCGCTGGCAGTTGCCGCCGCTCCCGTACCTGTTGCTGCCAAAGCCGCTTCTTCACCAATGCAGGCAGTGGCCGCTCCTGCAAATGTCAGCCACGCCGCCAAGGACGCGGAGGGTCATAAAGTCGGCCGCAACGATCCCTGTCCCTGCGGCTCGGGTAAAAAACACAAGAAATGTTGCGGGACCTAAGATGAGAACCTTAACCGTCAAGGACTTGAAATCAAGACTTTTGCCCGTTCTAAAACAGCATAACGTCGCCCGTGCAGCTGTTTTCGGTTCGGTGGCCACCGGCACCGCAACTGAAACCAGCGATCTGGATATACTGGTAGAGTTCCAGGGTGAAAAAAATCTTCTGGACCTTGTATCACTCAAGATTGACCTTGAAGAAAAGGTACACCGCAAAGTGAATGTTGTAACCTATAGGTCTCTCAATCCCCTGATCCGGGATAAGGTGCTCTCCGAGGAAATGAGAATATTTTGAGCAAAGACACGGGCGTATTTCTGGAACATATCCCCGACAGCATCAATCTGATCGAAGCCTATACTCATAATCTTGCCGTGGATGATTTCACAAGGTCGTCTCAAATCCAGGATGCCGTAATGCGCCGCCTAGAAATAATCGGAGAGGCTGCCAAACACGTACCGGCTGAGTTTAGGAAACAATATCCTGATGTGCCGTGGCGGGGGATCGCGGGAATGAGGGACATACTGATACATGAATATTTCGGAGTTAACCTTGGCCTGACCTGGCAAACTGTTAAAAACAGTCTTCCCATATTGAAATCAAATTTGATGACCATCAGAAACAGCCTATGACCTCAGAATCTTGCCGCTCAACCACCGGCCTCAGCGAAAGCTCAAACGCCGCCATCAACCGGATGCGTGAGGTTATCGAACAAGGCCGTCACTGGTACCTGGCGCTCCTGGAGGCTATCAGTCTGTGGACTGAGGATGAAGAATGTATCGATGGCCGCATCCAGCGTTATCTCATCACCGGAGAGGCCTTTGATTTCCTGCTCATCGCCGAACGGTTGACCGGCGCTCTGCCGGAGCTTGTACCTGAGAAGGAACGCGTCGCCCTCCTTTTCAACTCTATCCCGCCCATCGACGTCACCACCGAGGAAATGCGGCGCCTGATGGGTGATACCCGCTACCAGCAGCACTTGAATTATTTCTACGGTATTACCGTGGAGGAAGCCCTCATTCTGGCTGTCCAGGACGAAGTCAGAAAAGAGGAACGTTCACTGGTTATCAAAGGCTACGATACCATTGATGAGAGCTTTCTGCGCGTCTATGACCAGCCGCGGGCTGAACTCTTGAAACTCTTCCGCCATGACCGCTCTGAACGCGCCAGCCGCTCATTGAAACTGTCAGAGTTCCGTGAATTCACCTACTGGCTTTTCAAATACCGCCTAAACCACACTGACAAAGCCCGCGTCGCTTCCGACACTAAAAAGGCCTTAACCCGCCTCAAGAAATACCCCGGCAAGAGCGGTGCCGCTGGTCTGGATCAACTGCTGGGAGTGTAATCTACTCGGACCATTATCGACTGTCAATCGAACCTCATGCCGAAGCGTCATACAGATCCCTGGCCTTGTTCTGCTGGATGATGTGATAGAATTCAGCATTAACATCGACTCCTTTTTCCCGTAACACCCGCTCGGTCATCTCTACCGCGTGAGACAGGTCAAGGAACTCGTGCAGCCAGTTGTTATAATCATCAGGACTCTTCTGGTACGCCTCAGCGAATTCGGAGTACTCCTCGGAGATCTTAACGAACTGATGCGCCGGTGTGAACTCACCGCGGACACGCGGGAACCTGAAAATCTGCTTGACGCTGCTAAAATGGCGCTGGAAAATATACTTGTCTATATACCAGAATACCGAAGCCAGTATCAGTTGGTTTAAAAGAAAGGCCGGGAAAGTCGGCACTCCCAGCTTATCAGCGATAAGTACCTGCATCAGCGCCCCGGCGATTCCTGACAGAAGTATCCATCGCCCGAAAACATAAACGAACCATTCCCTTGAAAACATAGCCTTGCCCCTCCAATAAACAGAAAACCGCCTGAGCGGTTTGCCCAGGCGGTCGGCTTTTCTTTGGTCGCGCTCCATGTGGTTCATTCCACTTCCGCCAGTCGCGCGACAGCTTAATTACAATATACGATTGATTTGCGAGGCTGTCAACATATTTATTAGCCGCGGCAAGGTTTTGACACAACTCGGTTGATAGCCCACAATTGAATATATGACTATGAAGTGGGAGAGAGTGAAATGACACGTATCAAAGTTGAAGGCAGCCATAAAGGCGACGTCATGCTGTTTGCCCTTTCCACCTGTGTCTGGTGCGGCAAAACTAAGAAACTGCTTGATGAACTGGGTGTGGAGTACACCTACGAGTATGTTGACCTTTTAGAAGGTGCCCAACGGGAAGCAGTTGTCAAGGAACTGAAAAAATGGAACCCGGCTTCTTCCTTCCCGACCATGGTCATCAACGGCGAGAAATACATCGTTGGTTTCAAGGAAGATGAGATTCGAAAGGCTCTCAAGTGAAAGACCCCAAACCTGATCCTCAGACAATAGAAAAACATTATCAGAAGCTAAACACCGAGGCTGAGAACGGCGGTTATCATCTGAATCCGGATATGGAATTCACTAAATCGCTGGTCGAGGGGCTCTTGGTCAATACCGGCCGGTACGGCTACCAGGCCTGCCCGTGCCGTCTGGCCTCCGGCGTAAAAGCCGAAGACCTGGACATCATCTGCCCTTGTGACTATCGCGACCCGGATATAAGCCAATACGGTGCCTGTTTCTGCAGTCTTTACGTCAACACACCGATACTCCAAGGCAAAGAAAAACTGCAACCGGTGCCGGAAAGAAGAGGCCAGGAAATGCCAGAACCCAAGGAAAAAGCCCCGGTGAGCGGGGTCACCATTCAATTTTCCCAACCGGTGTGGCGCTGCAAGGTCTGCGGCTACCTCTGCGCCCGGTCTGAACCGCCGGATATCTGTCCTATCTGCAAGGCCCCAAAAGAGAGGTTTGAACGTTTCGCCTAAGCGTCGCCATGCCGATCATCTATACCTATCATGATTTCGATTGTAAGCTCTGTGATGCTATCGTTTTCATGAGTGATCCGTTGTATTTAGTATGAAAAACAGATTTATCCACCCAGTCCTCCTGCTCTGCCTAAGTTTGGCCTTCGTTTTGCCGGCGCTATCTGGTTGCGCCGTAACAAAGGACCCTGCGCAACTAGAACTGGATACCAACCGCTCTATATGGGAGAAGGCGGGTATCGTTGATTATGAATTCCAATTACGTATCGTTTGTTTCTGTCCTTATGACTACACGCGACCAGTCACAGTTCAGGTCGCCGGTGGCAATCCGGTTACTGTCACTTACGCCGACGCTCCGTTCGAGGTGACCACTGACTTTTTCCAGCGCGCCGACACTATCGAGAAACTTTTTGACATCATTCAGAACTCTATCGACACTGGCGCCGACAGCCTTGTCGTCAAATATGATCCCACCTATGGCTACCCAAAATCAATTAGTATTGACCCCATAAAAGACGCTATTGATGAGGAAATATCCTATCTTGTGAAATACCTTATCCCCAAACCGTGATGCCGCCGGACTTGTCCACCGCTCATCCTACGATAACTGTAGCACTACAATCTCTTGGATGGTGTGTCTGGAAACACCTGAACGAGTACGGTCACTTTACACCCCATAGCTGTAATGCGTATAATGGCAGGCACAGCCGACGTTAGAGGTTTGCTATGCTTAAACAAGAAATCCTCAAAATTCTGGAAGGCGATGCCCGCACCACCCCCGAACAGATTGCCCGCATGACCGGTGCTAATATCGACGAGATCAAACAGATCATCTGTGACGCCGAAACCGATCGCACCATCGTCCGCTACAAAACGGTCATCAACTGGGAAAAAGTCTCCAATGAACGGGTTGAGGCGATAATTGAAGTCAAGGTTGTGCCGCAGCGTGACACCGGTTTTGATGCCATCGCTGAACGCATCTACCGTTTCCCCGAGGCCCGTACCGTTTACCTTATGTCCGGCACCTACGATCTGGCGGTGTTAGTGACCGGTAAAACAATGCACCAGGTGGCAGATTTCGTATCTCAGAAACTGTCCCAGATAGACGGCGTCCAGGGCACAACCACTCACTTCATGCTCAAGCGTTACAAGGAAGATGGCGCTGTGCTGGCTGGTGCTGAAGAGATTCCGCGGCAACAATTAGTCCTCTAGTTTTAGGTAAATATTATGTCTATTGAAACCAGAGTCGAGCGTTCGCTCACCTCGCAGCGGGTCAAAGCTATAAAGCCTTCCGGCATCAGGAAGTTCTTCGACCTTTTGGCTGGCATGGAAGGCGCTATCTCGCTGGGTGTCGGCGAGCCGGACTTCGCCACGCCGTGGCACATCCGTGAAGCGGCTATATATGCACTGGAACACGGCCGCACCATGTATACTTCAAACGCCGGTTCGCCGGAATTGCGACATGAGATCGCCCGCTACCTTGGCGATACCCATGATCTGGACTACGACTGGAATGGTGAGTTACTGGTCACTGTCGGCGTCAGTGAGGCTTTAGACTTGGCCGCCCGCGCTATCCTTGACCCCGGCGATGAAGTCCTGCTGCCTGATCCCTGCTACGTCTCCTACTCCTCCTGCGTCACCCTGGCCGGCGGTGTGCCGGTACCCGTTCCGACTTATGAGGAACAATCATTTGAACTCAATCCCAACGACGTCGCCCGTTACATCACACCGAAAACTAAGGCGATCCTGTTGGGCTTTCCCGCCAACCCCACCGGCGCCGTCATGCCCACCGCTAAACTTGCCGAAATCGCCGTTTTGGCCCAGCGCCATAACCTGACCGTCATTTCTGATGAGATCTACAACCGCCTGACTTACGGTGTCACTGTGCCGTCTTTCGCCAGTCTGCCCGGTATGAAGGAGCGCACCATCCTCTTGAATGGTGTCTCCAAGTGCTATTCCATGACTGGCTGGCGCATCGGTTACGCCGCCGGCCCGCGAGAGATCATCGCCGCCATGACCAAGATCCACCAGTACACCATGCTCTGTGCCTCATCCATGGGCCAGGCGGCCGCTATTGAGGCACTCAAGAACGGTGAAGAAGACATTCAAGCTATGGTGGACGACTACAACCGCCGCCGCATGGTCATGGTTTCCGGTTTTAACTCCCTCGGCCTATCCTGTTTTGAACCGCGTGGCGCTTTCTATGCTTTCCCATCAATAAAAAACACCGGGCTGTCCTCTGATGAATTCGCCGAACGTCTCCTCAAGCAGGAGAAAGTGGCCGCCGTCCCCGGCACCGCCTTCGGTGAGCAGGGTGAGGGTTACCTCCGCTGCTGCTACGCCACTTCCCTGTCTCAGATTGAAGAAGCCCTGGAGCGCATCAACCGCTTCCTTAAAGGTTTGTAGTAATAATCCTCTACTAAGGCTGGGACACCCCAAGATCAGTGTTCGCTCTGCCTGTCCCACCTGTCCCGAGTTAGCACTCGGGAGATTGTCGAAGAGTCCTCCTCTGCCGTTTTTTCTGCTCTAATTCCGGTAGTGTGGTATCTAAAAATCAGCTATATCCATAATTAGGGTTTCCTAATTTCTCACAATACCGGTAAAACTCTCTTGACATGCCGCCCAAGATGTAATATATATTGTACATAAGGTACAAACAATATTACACGAGGCCAGTATGAAACAAGACAGTCGGTAAATATTCACAATAGAAAAAACAGAGTAGTAGGAGGGCTTAATGAAACCCCTGGTAAAAAGCGTCAATTGGCTGGACTTGGCATTAATCAGTTTCGCAGTGTTTGTAATTGTTTTTGTGGGGTTAGGCGTTTTTGAGGGCTTCGGCAGTTATCCAACCTTGACGGCATACCTATTCTTCATGGTGATTATTACCGCTATTGCCTTCCTTCTCAAGTTGGTTGGCATCATCGGTAAAATTGGGGTTGACGAGCGGATGAAAACCGTCAACTGGATAAATTTTGGACTAGCTTTCCTGGCTTACTCCTTGATTATAAACTCAGCACAAGTCGGCTTTGGGGATCACTCTAGCGGTTATTGGTCTTTCATCCGATATTCCTTAGCTGTCATGGTTGCCATTGGCACAGCCTTATACTTTTATCGTTCGACACGCTCAAAACGTGTGGCAACGGATGAGCGCACCAGAGAGATCACGAACCGGAGTGCCCGGAATGCGCTGGGGGCGACATGGTTCGGACTGTTATTAGTCATCGGTTCCCCCATCCACGGGAGTGCAGAAAGGTCCCACACTTCTGCTGACTCACTTCTCCAGGCTTGGGGCAATGGGATGATAACCGCAACTATGGATCAGGCTGTTAAAGTCCTGATCGTGATCGGAGTTGCCGCCTTAGTATTCGTTATTTCTTTATACATATATCAGAAACAAAGCCCAATCGAATGAGGGTGTGGTAATTGAAAACCCGTATCAAAGAACTCCGCGCCCGCTACGACCTTACTCAGGAAGAATTGGCAGAAAAGGTCGGTATAACGCGGCAAACATTGCTCTACCTTGAGAAGGGCAAATACAATCCGTCACTAATGCTGGCGCACCGCATTGCCTTGGCACTGCATTCGACGATAGACGAGGTCTTTATCTTAGATGGAACTGGTGATGACTGATATTAAAGAATCACCGTCCGGTTCCCATGCACAAACACCCGCCGCGCAACAAACAGTTTCACCCCGTCTGACAGCACCCGCTTCTCGATATCCCGGCCTTTTGTTATTAGATCATCAACGCTGTCCTGATGTGAGATTTGAAGCGTTCCCTGGTGAATGATTGGCCCTTTGTCTAAATCCACCGTGGCAAAGTGCGCTGTGGCTCCAATGACTTTGACTCCTCTTTCGAAAGCCTGATGGTACGGTTTGGCGCCTTCAAAAGCGGGTAAAAATGAGTGATGAATGTTGATAACTCTGTTTTTAAAGCGGCCAAGGAAGTCCGGACTCAATACCTGCATATACCGCGCCATGACCACAAAATCCGCCCCGCAACTTTCAAGGATTTCAAGCTCCAGTTGTTCCGCTGTTTCTTTATTCCCCGGCCATTTCGGCACGGCTTGATAGTCGATACCAAAAAGTTCGGCGATATATCTCAGATCTTCATGGTTGCTGATTATCACCGGGATTTCACATCGGATTTCTCCCGCCTTATATCTGAGTAATAAATCCCACAGGCAGTGGTCAAACCGGGAGACCATAATCGCCATTTTTGGCAGGCGGTCGGAATAGAAGATCTCCCAATTCCCACCAAAACCATTTGTCACAGCTAGTGAATCAATAGCGGCCCCGATATTACCGCGTTCAACTTTGAAATCTTTGATATCCCACTCCACCCGCATGAAGAAGGTGTTGCTGGGATGGTCAACGAACTCATCGAGTGTAATGATATTGCCGCCGTTGACTGAAATAAAATCGGCCACCGCCGCGATGATTCCTTTGCGGTCCTGACAGCTTACTTTTAAGATTGCGGAACTCATATTAGCTTTCCATCTTCTTCTATTTCAAGAAGGATTGACGCGAGTATGAGGTGCTAAAGCAGCCCCATCTTCTGTTTGACCTCAACCATCGTTACTTTGGCAATAGCCCGGGCTTTTTCAGCGCCTTCTCTGATTACCCGGTCAATATAACCCTGGTCCGCAGCAATTTCAGCCCGCCGGCTGCGAAGTGGTGCCAGATATTCATTGATTGCCACGCCGAGCTGCTTTTTGCAGTCCACACAACCTCTTGCAGCGCTCCGACATTCCATAGCTATAGTGTCGACGACCGCCGGACTGAAATATTTATGCAGTTTATAGACATTGCACACTTCAGGATGACCCGGATCAGAGCGCAGGCGCCTGGCCGGGTCGGTAACGGCGCTCATTACCTTTTTCATCGTTTCTTCGGGCGTTGCCGCCAATTCGATGTGGTTATTAAGCGACTTGCTCATCTTGTCCCGCCCGTCAAGCCCCACCACCATCGGGCAATTGGTCAACCGCCCTTTCGGTTCGGGGAAGGTGGGGCCAAACTGGTCGTTAAACCGCCGTACAATCTCTCTGGCAAGCTCCAAGTGGGGTAATTGATCTTCACCAACCGGGACCGCCTCTGCTTTGTACAATACAATATCGGCAGTCATCAGTACCGGATAACCCACCAGACCATAGTTGACGTTATGCGGTTGCTGTTTAACCTTTTCTTTAAACGTCGGCACCCGCAGTAGCCATGACAATGGTGTCGCCATTCCCAGCAGGGTGAATAATTCCATCACTTCCGGCACATGAGACTGGACAAAGAGGATACATTTTTCGGGGTCCAGACCCGCCGCCAGCAGGTCAGTCACCTGCTCCCGAACATTATCTTTGAGCAAATGAGTGTCTTCAAGCGTCGTCAATGCATGAATATCCACTACACAGTAAACGCAATCAAATTCGTCCTGCATCGCCACATAGTTCTGAACCGCGCCTAGATAGTTACCCAGGTGGATCCGGCCGGTCGGCCTGATACCGGAAAAGACACGTGTTTTCATGAATAACTTAACTCCTTAACGAAAGGTCATTGTAACATAGCTTCAAAAAGCCCTCAAATTGATGAACATATGTTACTGTGTGGTCATGCCATCCCACCTCATTTGTCATTCTACTCAAAAGCGAAGAATCCTTCTGTTTGCCCGGGTTAGCACTCGGGGAGCCTGTCGAAGGGTCTTCCTATTTCGTCTGCCCTGCTTGTCACCCCAATCAACCTTTGGGTTTGACTTGTGATTCAGATTTTTTCCTGTCCTATATGTTGTAGATACTTACAATCCATTGACACCCGCTTCATACCCGTGTAATCTTTCAGTCGAGTGTGCTTACAGAGTCGCTCCAAACTCCCCGCCTGCCACATTGAGTAAAAAGGAGATAAAACAGGCATGGAAAATCTGACCGGTATGATTGTCACATTTGTCGTGGTAATTCTTGTTATCCTGCTAATAGCGCTCAGTTTCAGAGTCGTGCGGCCCACTCACCGCGGCCTCATCGAACGGCTGGGTAAGTACAACCGGTTCGCCAACCCCGGACTCAATGTCATCATCCCGTTCGTGGACACTCTTCGCCGGATTGACATCACCGAGCGCATGATCGACGCTGGCTCGCAGGAGATTATCACCGCCGATAAACTTAACGCCTCTGTTGACGCTCAGGTTTATTTTAGAGTCCGTCAAACAGAGGAAGGCGTTAAAGCGTCGCAATATAACGTCCAGGAGTTTGAACGCCAGATCGTGTCTCTGGCCCGCACCACTCTGCGGAACATCATCGGTACTTTGACCCTCACCTCGGCCAACAGCGAACGCAACATCATCAACGGCAATCTTTATGCCACTCTTGAGAAAGAGACCGGAAATTGGGGCATTGATATTGTCCGCACTGAACTCAAGGAAATAAACCCGCCCGCTGATGTTCAAACTACCATGAACAGCGTGGTCATGGCCGAAAATAAAAAACAGGCCGCTGTTGATTTTGCCACCGCCGCCGAGACAGAAGCGGACGGCAAACGGCGTGCCGCCATCAAAGCAGCGGAAGGCGCCCGTCAGGCAGCAATTCTTGAAGCTGAAGGCAATAAACAGTCACGGATATTAATCGCAGAAGGTGAAGCCGCAGCCATAAAACTGGTTAACGAGGCTGCCGAAGCCTATTTTAAAGGCAATGCCCAAAAGCTCCGCCAATTACAAGCGGTAGAAGCTGCTTTGACCAATAACTCCAAGATAGTGTTGCCCAGCGGTACCGCCATCACTAACGTCATCGGTAACCTCGCAGGTCTGGATGGTTCCACCGGCTCATAGTACCTGACCACAAGAAGCTTTGAAATTTGGGCACGGACCAACGCTTGTGTTGGTTCGTGCCCAAACACTACGGTGCCGTTCAGCGGTCAACTCGTTCTGTCATTGAGCCTGTAAGACAACGCCTCGTTGATTTTGTCCAACAATGTTTTTCTGTCAAAAGGTTTATCTACAAAAGGGATTTGATGTTGTATAAGGTACTCGCGGGTAATCAGGTCCGAAGTGTCTCCGGTAATAAAAATAACACGATGTGTATATTCTGGTCTCAATCTAGAAATCTTATCAAACAATTCTATACCGCTCATACCCGGCATCCGGACGTCCAGAAAGATCAGGTCATACTTTGATTGCCCGATTTTCTCGATAGCTGTCTCCGGCAAGCTACACTCGGTGACTTCATGCCCTTCCTGTTTCAGAATTTTCTTTAATAGCGTTCTGATAGCAGGTTCATCATCTACAATTAACAGTCTGGCTGATTTAGCTTTCTCTATTACCGGCACAATTTCCAGTTCTTCAGCTGGCACCGTTTCTATCACTCCAATCGGTAACTCAATGATAAAGTTTACCCCGTGACCATACTCACTCTCTACCATGATTTTGCCGCCATGTTCCTGGATGATGCCTAATGAGAGGCTAAGGCCCAATCCTGTGCCTTCTCCCGGATCCTTGGTGGTGAAGAACGGCTGGAAAAGCTTGGCTTTGACGCTTTCGGGCAACCCCTGGCCGTCATCCTTGATTGACACACGGATATGACCGTCACTATATTCTGTCTTGATTGTCAGGACGCCTCTGTCATGGGCTTTCTTCATTGCGTACTCAGCGTTGACAATTATGTTCAAAAACACCTGCTGCAATTGCCCCGCATCCGCCATCACCCAGGGCAAACCAGGCGCATAATCCTTCACCACTTCAATATTTGATGTTTTGAGTACGTATCCCCGCAGTTCCAATGTATTATCGATGAGTTCCGTGATACTGATGCTGTTTTTTTGAGGTTTTGCCTGACGGGCAAAGGTCAACATCCGTTTAACAATCTCTTTAACCCTTTGGCTGCCGTCATTGATAATCTCAATATTCTCCAGAACGTCTTTTGGCAAGTCATTCCGTTCCATCAATAGTTCGGAAAACCCTATCACCCCGGTCAGCGGATTATTAATCTCATGGGCTATTCCTGCCGCCATCTCTCCCACCGCCGCCAGCCGGCTGGACATTTCAGCTTTGGTACGAAGTTGCTGGGTTTGTTGTTCCTCACGTTTTCTCTCCGAAATATCCTTGATGATATGCACTGAACCAGTTAACGATCCATTCTTATCGAAGATTGGCGATGAAGATGCTTCCACCCACATTTTCAATTTTTTATCAAAGTATTCACTGGATTCCACATGTTTTGACTCCAACATGCGGGCATGAGGACACATCGGGTGGGGCTGATTCATATTGTGGATTACCTCATAGCACTGCTTACCCACAAGATCATTCGGTTCCTGTTTGAGCGTGCTGGCAAACGCTTTATTTACTCTTACAATGGTATGATGTAAATCAATCAGTGCCACCATATCTTTAATGGAATCAAACGTGGTGCGCCATTCTTCCGCCGCAGTTTTAATGGCTTCATTAGCTTTATGTTTCTCAGTTATATCCTGGATTATGCAATGGGTTCGCTTAAAATCACCTTTCATGTCATGCCCGATTCGTCCGTCAAATGCGAGCAATCTGGTTCCGCCATTCTTATGCTTCAACCAGTATTCGGAATGGATTTTGCTGGCTTTTCTAAATCTCGGGAAACTCGCCCTGAATTGGGCTACGCCCTCTGGAACGATAAAATCCCCAAACCATCGCCCTATCACTTCTTCACGTTCGTAGCCCATTGCATCCAGCCATGCTTTATTCACTTCAATAATATTCCCATTGATGTCCAGAGATTGATAGGCGGCTGGAGATTGTTCGTATAACTCCCGGTACCGCTTTTCACTTTCAATAAGCGCACTCTCAGTTCGTATCAATTTAGTAACGTCAGAGATGAAACCTTCAAGGTGTTTAAGTTCTCCATTTTCTGACCAGATTCCGGTACCCCGCTCCCAAACATATCTGGTTTCGCCGTTGGCCGCTATGATGCGGTAATTCAACTCAAAGGAACGATGCTGGCTTATTGCGTCCTGCGTCTTATTCCACACCTCGTCCCGGTCCTCCGGCAAAATCAGTTCATTATAACCGAACTCTTCTGAATTCAGGAGTTGTTCTGGCAAATATCCTGTTAATGCCTGGCATCCGTCGCTCAAGTATTCCATCGTCCAATTTTGGTCATTCCGGCACCGGTAAACCATACCCGGCAGGTTGCTGATGATCGTCGCCTTGTCTCGTTCACTTTGCTGAATAGCTTCTTCAGCCTTTTTTTGCTTGGTAACGTCTCTGACTGTAGAGACCATTATCCCCTGGTCTGCTATTGGAATGTTTACTGCGCTGATTATCCGTTTCTCGCCGCTTATTGTAGTCGCCGTTAAATCTTCCCAAACCATGCGCGCTGGATCCCCGCTGGCGATATCTGACATCACTCTACCTTTGATTTCACTGCGATAAACTGGGTCAGGATACACCTTATCAAAGAAAGTATTGATATCTAAAGTATCATCTTTGGGCCAGCCGTATATCTCCTCAAACTTGTCATTTATGTATGTCACTTTTCCGTCACCCATATTGTTTATTGCCAACCCTATGGGCAGCTTATCAATAATTGTCTGGATAAACATGTTGCGTTTTTCAAGCTCGGCGGTAAAATCGTGCAGCTTTGACTCAGCCAGCTTGCGCTCGGTGCTGTCGCTAAACACCGTTACAAATTGACCTTTACAGGGGGAGAAACAGGAAATGTCAAAATATTTGTTCAATGGAGCAAAATATGTTTCAAAAGCCTCGGAGTTCCCCAAAGTAGCCACTCGTTCGTATGTTTCCAGATATGGAGGGTATCCGGTTCCGTACACCTTTGAAGCGTTTCGACCTCTTACCTTCTCAACCTTCAACCCGAGAATAGACTGGAATGCTGGATTGGCATCGATTATCCGATAATCGACCACTTTGCTGGAATCATCATAGATCAATTCATGAATGCACACCCCCTCCCTCATCAACTCAAAGAGTTCACGGAATCGTCTCTCGCTTGAAACCAGGGCTTCTTCCGCTTGCATGCGCGCTGTGATATCCATATCCATAATCAGAGTAGCCGGAGCCCCTGCCCAATCGGTTGTCGCGGTACGGCGACGAAGCCAGATTACCGTTCCGTCTTTTCTTATCATTCGCAATGAATGAGCGCTTGGAACTTTTTCCCCGTTTAGCTTTAATCTGGTTAATTCCCTGATTTTCTCTCTGTCTTCAGTGTGTATCAGGTTGAATCCATTCATACTTTTCAATTCTTTGATGGAATAACCGGTCAACTCCTCGGTTCTGGCGTTCGCAAAAACTATTCGGTCGTTTTGAACGATATATACCCCGCTTGGCATATCTTTCATCAACGACCGGTATTTGTTTTCGCTCTCTCTAACCGCATTTTCTGTGTTATAGCGCTCGGAAATATCGGTAATAGTAACCAGCACTTGTTTGCCTCTGGGAGTTTTGACTGGCGCGGTTGAAACAAGAATATGCAATGTTACCTTTTTCCCATCGCGTATGATCTCAAATTGTCCTTCTTCATCAAAGATAGGTTTTTGGGTTTCAAGAGTCAGCATAACTCTGGAACGGATTGGACAATCATTACATTCTTTATTTTTTCCGCAACCCGGCGCCCGGAAAGAGTTCAGGCAACCGAACACATCACCGCCAAGCAGGCCAAGCAGTTCTTCCTTGGTTTTTCCGACCAATTGAGTGCCGGCACGGTTAATGTCCGTCACTCTGCCATCAATGTCAACCAGCATCAGGATATTAGGGGTATTTTCAAACACCACTGATAATGTGGCGTTGCGGTTCAGAAGTTCCTCTTCGGCATATCTGCGCCCTGTAACATCCCGGAGCGACACCAGAAATGCCTCCTGTTGTCCCCACTTGATAGCCGCAACATGTAATTCAGCCTGACCGGCACCGCCGTCTTTTGTGATAAATTCAATCTCTGAAAAGCCCCAGGGTACTATTGGAAACCCAAATAAGTGTCCCGTCATGCTTTCAGGGTCGCGGTTCAAGATTTGTTTTACAGCTGGGTTGGCAAAAAGTACTCTGCCATCGGCATCAACGACAATTTTACCGTCGGGATCCTGTGTGACGATTTCTCTCAGACCATCGCTCAGGGCATACATACCCTCGCGTTTATCCTCTTCCATGTTGCCTCCGGGCTGTCCATATCCACATTAGCGGCATTTTCTCAATATCAGTGAGATTAGCGGGTATTTTATGGGCTGATATCTGAAGGGGGATGGCAATTGCCTATTGCGACATGCCGTAAAAAAGAAGATAATAGCATCAGTGAGTACCTTAATCAAGAACAGATGATACACCCTTCGTAAGATAAGTACAATCATTTTACTTTGATTTTGCCTTAAGTTATACTTTTCCTCCAATAGGTAATCACATTATTCACCCGTAGGCTGTTTTGGCCCTCACAAAGGATACGCATGGATATCGGCGTCTTGCCCTGGATACTCTTCAATCTCTTCTTAATCGCCATGTTGATGCTGGATCTGTTCGTTTTCCACCGTCACGCCCATGTGATTAAAACCAGGGAAGCTGTTGGCTGGGCCGCTCTTTGGGTCAGCCTGGCTGTTATCTTCGGTATCGGCATCTGGGTTTTCTCCGGCCAAGCCCATGCCATCAGCTATTTCAGCGCCTATGTCGTTGAGGAATCACTCTCTGTTGATAACCTCTTCGTTTTTCTGATGCTATTCACCTATTTCTGTGTTCCTCCGGAATACCGTCACCGGGTTCTTTTCTGGGGCATCATTGGAGCCATCTTCATGCGTGCCGCCTTTATCTTCGGTGGTATCACCCTGATAAATAATTTCCAGTGGATCATCTACATCTTCGGCGCATTTCTGATCTTCACTGGCATCCGCATGGGCGTCAAAAAAGAAGAGGATCCCCACCCTGAAGCCAACCCCATCCTTAAACTGTTGCGCCGCTACCTTCCCATGAGCCCCAATTACCATGGCGGCAAATTCTTTACCATAGAATATGGCCGCCGCCTCGCCACCCCCCTGTTGGCCGTACTCATCGCTGTGGAGACTACCGACATCATTTTTGCCGTGGATTCTATTCCGGCAGTGCTATCCATCACCACCGACCCTTTCATCGTCTATACATCAAATATGTTTGCTATCATGGGACTTAGATCAATCTATTTTGCTCTTGAGGGCTTCGCCAATCGCCTGTACTACCTGCATTACGGCCTGTCGGCGGTACTGGTGTTTTTAGGTTTCAAGATGGTAATTTCTGGTATATTTCATATACCAACGTTCCTTTCACTCCTTGTTATTGCCGTCATCCTGGGTATCGCAATAATTGCTTCCATAAAGCGTCCGCCGCAGGTTGAGCCTGTATCTCAATCATCAATATGCGATATAACCACCATTGACCAGGACAGGCATTAACTCCAGCCACCGCTAAAAAATAAACCCACACGAGGCATGCCTCGCCCCTACAACGTGGGGGGGGCGAAAGGCATGATAGTTACCTAATTATTGATTTGAATCAAACTCTAGTAATCAAAAAACGGCGAATTGTTTTGACACAATTCGCCCATTCACCTTTTAGGATTTGAAAATTTAGAAAATTTTCCCCTCAGCGATAGCGGCCCGGATATCAGCCACCCTCTTCCCAATGTCCGCCGCGCCCACCAACTCAGACACCATGGCGATGTAACACACACCCTGGCAGGTCAGTTCCGCCACATGCTCCAAACGTATACCCCCGATGGCTACCACCGGTAATTCAGAGTGTTTAAGGGCATATTCAATGAGTGATCTGCCGCCGGGAGTCGCCGCGTCTTTCTTGGTGGAAGTAGCATACACTGGCCCGACACCCAAATAGTCAATAACGTCAGTATCAGCGGCCCGGTCTATCTCTCCCGGCCTGGTCACTGAAAAACCTAAAAGCATCTCATCACCGATTATCCGCCGGGCTGCCTCCGGCGCAATGTCATCTTGCCCCAGGTGCAAGCCATTAGCTTTGACCTCAAGCGCCAGATAAGGGTCATCATTCACAATAAAACAGGCGTCGTGCCGGCAGCACAGTTCTCTGATAGCTGTGCACTCAATATACTTTTGCCTGGAGGTAAAGCTTTTCTCCCGATACTGAATAATCTTCACCCCAGCTTCAAGAAGCTGTTTAGCTGTCTCGACGTTGCCCCTCCCCAAAGAATGGGCACTCGCCAGAACCGCGTAGATGTCCGTATCAGGCAGATGCCGATATTTTATGGTGCTACCTCACCACCAATATTAAGCTTTTTTGGCGGCATCATAAAACGCCCGCCAGAAAGGATCAACTATAGGGTGTTCCAGCGGCTTCTCCCGGCCATCATCTATGAGGATCATGCCTCTTTCCACTTCCGTCAGTTCACCGGCCACTGAGGAATGTATGCCTTTAGCCTTAAGCGCTGCAACTACCGCCTCAGCCTTATGTGGTCGGCACGTAATAATAAGGCTGCCTTCACTTATTGACGCGTAAGGGTCAATGTTAAA
This sequence comes from Dehalogenimonas sp. WBC-2, assembly GCA_001005265.1. NCBI lineage: Bacteria > Bacillati > Chloroflexota > Dehalococcoidia > Dehalococcoidales > Dehalococcoidaceae > Dehalogenimonas > Dehalogenimonas sp. WBC-2. Next base: position 414,665 of record CP011392.1, on the reverse strand, counting down.
TAAACGGCATATTTCCGGCACACCATCAGCCACCACTATCTTGTCCTTATCAATCCGCGCCCCCAGCCCCGCCGCCTGTGCCACTTCATATAGCCCGCCCCACAAGCCGCATTCGGTAGCGTCATGCATAGAAGACACCCCGTCATCCCGGACACCAATCGACACCGCGGCCATAGCATCTTCCACTACCGACATCTGATAGAAGATTCCTTCGGCCTTATGGGCAAAGTCCTCGCCGTATTCAGCGGCGATCCGGTCTGGGAACATGGCCGCAAAAATGCCGCAGGCTTCTATGGCCGGGCCTTTGGTGATGATGATAACGTCACCGATTTTAGCAAACTTAGGGGAAACATATTCATCCAGCCCGCCGATACCAATCATGGTAGCACCGCCAACCATAGGATAATTACAGCCTTCATAGCGGGCGGTATGCCCGGTAATGATATTTATGTCCATCTTGAGGCACTCCCGGTGCATTACCTCCCACATAACCTCAAGCTCTTCCTTGGACATCTCCATCGGCAGATTTAAGTCAATGGACAGGTATTTGGGCTTGAGACCACTGGTGGCCGAATCTGAGGCAATTATATGAATGGCAAACCAGGCAGCCCGCTCCCAGCCGTACTGAGGCACGATGAAAACCGGATCCGTAGTAAATGATACCGCCTGCCCGCCAATTTCGGCGATACCGACATCAACGCCGTGCTGCGGCCCAACCAGGACACTGTCACTTTTTGCCCCCAGCCGAGGGAAAATAATCTCCCGGAAGATATCCGGGGAAATTTTACCAATTTCAGGCATGTCCGCGCTCATTATGTCTCCTTCTTCATCAAGTTACCGGAGTCTATAGTTCAGCTGGGGGGCCGGAAGTTTAAAAAAGAAAACCAGAAGAAAAGTTCTTCTGGTCTAAGGTTCTGCTACTTCCCTACGCTCGCATTATCGAGACCAGGTTCCAAGGGTCGTCCGGCCTGTCCGAAACTCTCAGCTTTTCAGCTCCCCCAGTAACTATATTAAATTGTGCCCCCATAATAACAGCTAAGCCGTAGCGTGACAACCACTTCAACCAGTAAATAAACTCCGCCGGTTTTTCAATACCTCAGCATCGCAGAGATTTCCGCCGCATCCGGCAGTTCTTCGGGCGTTAGAACGTAGACATCGCCCCCGGTCATAAGCGTTTGCCTGACAGAGTATTCAACCAGGTCAGTATTGTCAGAAACGGGGTTGGGATCAATTTCAATTTTCCGCTGCATCCGGTCAATCGTGCCCCTGGCTTCCAGCGTTTCAGTGAGAAATAGAGCCGCCACCCTTCCATCCTCGGCGGCGAATAAAACCGATTCCAACCCTTTAACCGATCTCTCCGGCCCGGAGGCGTTGAGATACTGTGATAATACCTGCTCTCGCTGTCGGCCAAAGTACTGACTGACGGTCTCCCAGGCAGCAGCGTGGAGCTTTTCAGGCGTCATCCGCTCCGGATTACCTTCAATGCCTTCCTCTAAGATATGGGCATACGCACATTCCCCGCGAAACATTGTCCGGATATTTTCCACGCCAGCTACAACCAGTGGGGCCCGCTCTGTAGCCAGTATTTTTTCTAACTCCCGGCTGAGCTTCTGTAAAAAGTGGGTGATATGGGCTTTATTGAAATTATCCGGGTCGGACTGCCCGTGAAATATGGCCGGACCGGGGCCGGTAGTATGATATTGCAGGGATTTCTCTGAATCATCATGCTGGTTAGCATCCACCATATTCCGCAGTTCTTCCGGCAGAGGGATTTCCCGGCTGACTAACCTACGGGCTTGAAACAAGCTGGTATTGTTCAAACTCAAAGAAAGTAAATAGTAAATCCCATCATTTTCCAGAAGAGGCAGCAGCGGCCTGATATGATAATCATCCGCCACCACCACGGTCTCCGGCACGGTGAACGGCAGAGTGTAATATCTAAACGATGACGGCGTTATGAAACAGACCATCCCTTCTTCCTGATGTTGCCAGAAGAGACCATCCGGCAGCAGGTTCCGGCCCGGGGCCAGCATCTTCCGGGCGACAGGCGCCCTGACTCCAGTTTCAACCAACCGGTTTTCCGCCTCATCCAAAACATGGCGGAACCTTATGGGGTCAGCTTCGGTATCGCCGGTGCGGTGGGTCGGCAAGTATATGGTCACAGCTGGGCTTTCCGGCCTTTTCAACATTTCCAGCATGTCTTCCCTATGCAACAGTTCCATATCCAACCTCCTGTGACCATTAGATGTACTATCTTTCATAATATCTCAAAATTTCGTGAAGTGAAATTCCTCGCCTGCACAACAAGAATAGGTGAATTAACATGCCGAATTGAGTAGTTTTACGGATTCCACAAACCTGATATTTAAGTTACAATAGTAGTAATCGACGAATTTTTGGGGATGATTATATCTTATAAGTTTGTCAGACGTTAATATGATTGGACGCCTTTAGGTGGACCAAAAAACAGGAGGATATCATGGCAAACAGTAATTGGGGTGGAGTAGTTCTAGGAATTATCGCTGGCGCGGCCATAGGCGCCGGAATAGGGATGCTTTATGCTCCCCAGTCTGGCCGCAAGACTCGCCGGGATCTTCAAAAACAAGCAGGTGAACTGAAAAAGAAAGCGGAGCATTTTAGTGATGTTGTAAAGGAGAGGGCTGAAGAGTTCGGCACCACCGTCACTGACAATGCAGATAAATATCGCCATAAAGTCATGTCTAACATCAATTAAACCTGAGTAAAATTCTTAGAGACAGCCTACCAGGAGAGCCATTCGGTGGCTCTCCTGGTTTGTATTTCAGATTCAATTTATTAAGTGATTGTCGTTTCTGCTTGACCGCCGAAGAAAACAACCGTTAAGAATCAACTGTAAGGCAGAGTGACCATTCCGCCGCATCAATAGAATAAATCACATCATCGCACCATTCCCCATCAATACAAACACTCTTCTCAAGGTATTCAACCTGGTGCAATCCGAGTCGAAGCGCCAGTTTTATAGATGGGATATTGCGTGGGTCTATTGAAAAACGCACTGAGCGTTTCTTTAAACTGGTAAATAAGTATGCAATGACCTCAGTCAAAGCCTCAGTTGCATATCCAAAACCTTGAGATTCCGGAGCCAGAGTACAGCCTAACTCTACCTCTCTTTTTTCACCTGACGCCGAAAAATGGACACCTATATCGCCAATAAGCTGCTGAGTCTTCTTGAGAAAAATAGCTAATTGATACCACGTGCCGGGGATATCAGGTATATCTGCTACGTCATTAATAAATACCACAGCATCTCTAATATCAACCGGGCGCCATGACTGAAAGCGGTATACGCCTGGCATTGAGCGGTAACTGAAAAGTGCTTGTGCATCTTCCAGTCCTAAGCGTTTCAACCTAAGCCTGGCCGTATTCAACATGATTTCTGCTGACATTCAGGATTACTCTGAGCTAGTTTATTGGCCGTTAAAGCAAGCCTTCGGTCTGGCGCGGTTGGCCGTCACGTATAAAGGTAATTTTCAGCCTGGCGCCTTTTTCCAGTGAACCGATGACCTTATCAAGGTCAGCCGCAGTGTTAATTGCTGTGGAATCAATTTTTGTAATGATGTCTCCGGTCTTGAGTCCGGCTTTTGCTGCCGATAAACCCTGTTTAACGCCGCCGATATAAGCGCCGCGGGAAACTGTCATACCATGCGCCGCGGTATATTTTTCAGCGTCCGCAACCGACGCCCCCAGACTTGGCGCAGAAGCATTTTTAGCCTGTGAGATATAGTGTTCCAATTTCCGTTGGTCGAAACCTACTACCAGATTACCGTCAATATCCGTTACCGGAACCGCCATTTGCCCGGTGCGCCGCACCAACTCCTGAGCAGCGGCCGCATTTGTGGAAACATCAACCTCAGTAAAGTGAATACCCCGTTGTGAAAGGAACCCTTTCACCGTATGACAATGCGGTCAGGTCTGGGTAGTATAGACAGTCACTTTCATAATATTTTCACCTCGTATAACAGTATAATGTCACACCTGCCATCTTCAAAATTCGTTCAAAGCCCTTTTCTTAAACCTGTACCAGTTCTTTGAACCTGAAACAGTCAACCACATGGTCGTTTACGATGCCGACCGCCTGCAAATGGGCATAAATGATAGTTGAACCAACAAATTTAAATCCGCGGCGTTTGAGATCGGCGCTGACCTGGTCGGAGAGTTCTGTTTTGGCAGGTATCTGATCCATTGATACCCAATTACCAATTACCGGCTGGCCGTCAACGAAACTCCATAAATAGCGGTCAAAACTGCCGAATTCCTGTTGCACCTCTAACAACCTGCGAGCATTGTTAACTGCAGCGGAAATTTTCATCCGATTACGGATAATGCCTGCGTCGGCTGCTAATTCCTCAATTTTTGCGGCATCATACGCCTCAACGATTACAGGATTAAAACCACCGAAGGCCTTCGCAAAATTTTGCCTCTTTCGTAATACGGTAAGCCAGCTAAGACCGGCCTGAAATGTCTCTAACACCAGAAATTCAAAGTGTTTCTGATCGTCATGCACCGGTGTTCCCCATTCCTTATCGTGGTAGTCTATCATCAGTTCACCACCGGATTCCGGCCAGGAACAGCGTTTCATTCCAACCACCTTAGCTTCAAACACCTGTTATTCTTTATGAACACTTCTTCGTTTCCAATTGGCTTCAATTTCATCCAATTCATCATCAGTCATCCCAAAATGGTGGGCAATCTCATGGCGCACCGTCTTCTCCACCTGATCAATGATTTCATCGTCTGAAGAGCAATTGTGCTCAATAGGCTTCTGAAAGATGGTGATCTTGTCCGGCAGCACCAGCCCATAATGAGTATCTCTATCGGTGAGGGGGACACCTTCATATAAACCCAAAAGCCTGTTGCGTTCCATCCCCTTGCTCTGAGCCCGTGTGGGATAATCCTCAACCGTAACGTCTACATTATTCAAAAGGTCCAGGAATTCATCCGGTAAATGATCCAAAGCGCTGGTGACCAGACTCGTAAACCGTTCCTTATTCATAGTCCTGGAAGTCGCTAATTCTTGCTAAAATTTTCACCAAGGATGGTACGCACCTCACTGATGCGCCTCTCGACCGTTGCCAGTTCTTTCTCCAGTTCTTTCCTTTGGCGGGCGGCTTCAGTGGTGAAAATATGATCAACTAACAATTTTTGCCCCAGTAAAACTCTTCTTCTGGCAAGTAATTGTTCTTCTTCTTGATAAAACTGTTGCTTATAATCGTCAATGTCCGGCACGGCAATACCTCAACAAGTAGGATTATATCATGTGCAAGATAGAAATCCAGCAATCTGATTCTGCATTGATAGCCGCTTACCGAGGTTTGCTATACTCATTATCTGAACCAATTTGCTCAATCTCAAAAGACCGCAACACCTCTAATGAGGTTTATCTAAATCGCCGGGCAGTTTATAATACGGGGCAATTATTATAAGTTTCCACAGTTTTGAATGAGAGAGACAATCTATGCAATACCAGGTTGAAGTCAAATTGCTGGCCGTAACTCCTGATGCCGAATCCTTGACTGAACAGGCCGGCCGGTTATGTTACGCCAGCGGGGATAAACTGGGAATGAATGAGCACTGGCTGCAAACCCGCATCAAACAGGGTCATGAGAGCCTGCTTGAGCACGCCTCCGCCACATTTTATATCAAAGCCTCCCGAGCCTTAACCCATGAACTGGTGCGGCACCGCATCGCCAGTTACTCTCAGCGCAGTCAGCGTTATGTCAAGGAAACCGGGGCGGAATTTATCACCCCGCCGGAACTTGCTGATTTTGAGGGCGCGTCCGAAGTATACAGAGCATCAATGGAGGCGGCATGGGATGCCTATCGCCAGCTCCTGAAAGCCGGTGTGAAAGCTGAAATCGCTCGTTACGTGCTGCCTAACGCCTGCTCTACAGAAATCATCTGTACCTGGAACTTCCGGGAGATCCGGCACATCATCAACCTTCGCTCCGGGCCCGCCGCCCTGCCGGAGATGCGCGCCGTCGCCAATATGATTAAGGAAATCATGAAAGACCAGGCTCCAAAGGTGTTTGGAGATTTGTAGTCAAGTTCCAAGCCATCGGTACGAAACAAAAAGGGTGCAGTCTGAAGATTGCACCCTTTAAACTGTAATTGGTAGACCGTCCAGTATGACACCAAGAACTTTCAAGCTGACTTTCCAGCTCTAGAACCGCCCAAGATTAGGCGTTAATCGGCTTCGATCTGCTGCTGAAACCAAGCCCTGCTCTCAGCAAACAGCCACGGAAGCTGAATGGTCAATATGTCCGCGATCGCGGCGATTTCAATATCCGAGACCGGTCGGCGACCAGTTTCAATTTTAGCAATAGCCGAACGATCGATCTTGATCCCCATGATTTGAAGCCTGGCAGCCAGCTTTGCCTGACTTATCCGGGCATTATCCCTTGCTGCCCTAATCTTTGGTCCAATGATGTTCTTCGAGCGCACAAGGCGAATGATAATGCAAAGCCGACATCTGGAGTGTTCTCCTAGAGCACATAATGTGATAAAATCACGGTATGCAACGCCCCTCTAGAGAGTCACCAGTGGAACAAATCGCTAATATCAGTAGCTCATCAACGGTCTCCGACCTGGCCAAAAAGGGTAACATCCAGGGCTTGATGACATTATTGAAAGATCCGAATCAATCGCTCGGTCTCAGGGAAGAAGCCGCTGGAGCTTTAGCAAAACAGCCTGCCGGAGTTGATTTGGATTTTGTACTTCGATTCGTTAAAAAGGTTCTCGTACCTGGAGATGAACAGTACAGACTGAGGTGTATTCTGATCACCCTGATCGGCGAGGTCGGTGACTTCAGAACGACCAAGACATTGATCAGACTTCTGAACAATAAAAACGAGGATTTTAGGATCAGGTACACCGCCGCCCACGCCATTGGAAGACTTGGCGATGATAGTGCTATCGGTTCACTGATATCTATCCTTGAAGACCCACGTGACACCGAGATCAAATCTTCGATCGTTGCTGCGCTACTGGCTCTTGACGAAGCCAAAATCGCTCTTCCCGTAATCAAGTATATGAAGAGCAGACTTAAAGATGAGTTCAAGTTGATGAGCCCCGATAACTATTAGCCGGAGCTTGTTGCACTTTTCAACAAATCGTTCAACCACCGCTTCGAATTAGAGTTTTGCTGGGCGCGAGGCAATACATCGCCCAACCCATATATTGGCGTTGGAACTTTAAAAAATCATCCTGGTCGATACGAAAATAATCGAACACCTGTTCATAGTCAGGATGGGTGGGATTTTCTTCAAGCCAGCGTATCAGTCCATGCCAACCATCCGAAATGTACCTATCCCAGTCATCGTTGCTGGCACGGATGATGTATTCGAGTTCAAAGCCTTCATCCCGGGTAAATTGAGTTAGTTCCGGTTCTGTGTGCGTGGTTGTCTGTTTTTGGGCGTATTCCGGGTTTACGTGATTGCTAAGCCAGTGGGTTTCACCGATACCAAGACGTCCATTCTGATGAACAGCCCTCTTAATGGCTTGGATTGTTTTTTGGAAACTGCCAAAAATAAATGTTGCCCCAATACACGTTGCGGCATCGAAAGTTCCAAGTTGAAACATATATTCAGCTCCGGGGGAACAAACGATTTCTATCCGGTCAGACAACCCCTTCATGGCCAGCTTTTTCCTAGCCCGGTCGCAGAAATCCTGGGATATATCTATACCAATACCAGTAATACCGAATTCCTCGGCCCAGAGAGTTAGGGCCTCAGCACATCCACAACCAAAGTCGATGACCCGGTTTCCATTTTTTAGTCCGAGTAATTTGCCAAGTTTGATGATTTTTTCAGGCGTGGAAGGGTTTAGTATCTCCATATAGCGGTGTGAGATACTCATTAGGTTAAAAAATTCCATAAATCAACTTCCTTCACACGGATCTAGCATTTATTAAACTACAAGGATTTTATCCCTTCGACTCGTAAAAACAAAGCGCGTCACTTTTTACCAAAAATCGGCAGATCACAAGGGACTTGGTTTCGGACCTATTAACAGCCAGGCAATTATGTTATTATCGAGGCGTCAACGGTCCGAATATGAAGGGCTTATGCTCGAAATAGGCGGCACCAGTAAAACAAGATCGATCCTTCTGGCCAACGGAAAACTCATGTTCCCATGTTTTTTCGCGTCAATTTCGAGTATAAAAACTAATTTCCCTCCAAGAGATTATTTCCAATTCATTAATAAATTTGGCTATCCAAACTTTCTGTTGTCAGCATATGACTTTATCCATTCGTGGGAATCCTGACCCTCCCCCCTTAATTAGTATCGCCGAGAAGTAGAGTCCTCCGCTAAAATAAAGCGTTCAAGGAGGGCTCAATTGATCAGGAAAAGGTTTACAGAAGAACAAATCATTACGGTGCTCAAGGAAGCCGAAGCCGGGGCTAAAATCGGCGAGCTGTGCCGTAAGCACGGAGTCAGTGACGCTACCTACTACAAGTGGAAAGCCAAATATGCGGGGCTTTCGGTCAGCGAGCTCAAACGGCTTAAAACCCTAGAAGAAGAAAATCGCCGTTTGAAGCAGATCGTGGCCGACCAGGCGCTTGATAATTGGGCGCTTAAAGAGCTTCTCGCAAAAAACTTCTAGAGCCCAAGGTCAGACGGGAGACGGTGGAGTTTGCCAGGGAGAATCTTGGGCTCAGTGAGAGAAGAGCTTGTCTGCTTGTTGGTATTTCACCATCGGCCTATCGCTACAAGCCAAAACCAGACGATGATTTAGCCTTGCGCCAACGTTTACGGGATCTGGCTGGACAGCGAAAGCGCTTCGGCAGTCCGCGGCTCCACATCATGCTTAAAAGAGAAGGGCTGGTGGTCAATCACAAGAGGACTGAGCGTATCTACAAAGAAGAGGGATTGGCTTTAAGAAGAAAGCGCAAGCGCAAAGGCACTGCCGTTAATCGCATCATTTTGCCGCTGCCCGATAGACCTAACCAGAGATGGAGCATGGACTTCGTTTCTGATTCCATCGTTACTGGAAGGCGCTTCAGGACACTGACCATCGTCGATGACTACTCCAGAGAATGCCCGGCAATCGAAGTGGATACCTCTCTTGGCGGTGCCAGGGTGGTAAGCGTCCTGGAAAGATTGTCTGAGATTCGAGGCCTACCCGAGGTCATCACCATCGATAATGGACCAGAGTTCGCTGGCCGGGCGCTTGATGAATGGGCTTACCGGCGGGGCGTAAAACTCAATTTCATAAGGCCGGGCAAACCGATAGAAAATGCATTCGCTGAGAGCTTTAATGGCAGATTCAGGGACGAATGTCTTAATGAGAATTGGTTCATGAGCTTAAAACAAGCCCGCGAAATAATCGAGGATTGGAGGATTGACTATAATGAGGTCAGGCCACACACTTCATTGAAAGGTCAAACACCACAGGAGTATGCTAAGGCAGGTTCTGGACTCTACTCCGGAATGCTACTAAAGGTGGGGTAAGGTCAATCCATACCTGTAACCCAACGTAGCGACCAATCTGTCTTATTATTGGATAGTGGAAATTACGAGGCATTTTGGCTTCGTGATAGGGATTGGGACCTAAAAACGTTTGAGAAAGCGGTCTCTCAAATCAAACCGGATTTGACTTTGGCTTTTGATAATCCTTGGTCCCATACAGGAGGCAATGGTTCGTTAGATCTTAACATCCCAAATTGCTTACCAATCGTCCACGGCAACCCCACGAACCTACCAAAACAAGTATTAGCAGCTGCCCAGAGTTACAAGGATACTCCTCTAATTGCAGTTGCAGAAAGAGAATTAGGGGATGGGATCGTTCAACGAGCAACGACATTATGTTCCATTGTAAAAAATATTGAAGGAGAAGGGCTCAAACATGGCATCCACTTGTTGGGTACCGGCAACCCAAGGTCAATTTTGCTGTATGCGGCCTGTGGTGCGATATCTTTTGACGGATTAGAATGGTGTCAAACTGCGGTCGACCAACGAGACGGTACACTACTACACTTTTCCCAGCGTGAACTCACTGGTTGTGAGTGTGCGGCGTGTAATACATCAGGTTCCTATAGTGCTGTGACTCTCGGACATAATTTATTGTTCTACATCGACTGGATGCAAAAAATCCAATCCTCTATTAATACAGGTTCAGTCGGAGATATGCTAACAAACTATTTTCCAACGAAATTGCTCGAAAGAATTAGGATATAAACGGAACGATGATCCACACTAGTATCGAAAGGCTAGAAAGAGTTGCATGGGATATATCCGAGGAAACCAAGAACTATTTCTGTGATCTAGGAAAATGGCATAACCTTTCGGAAGAAGAAATCTGGGCTGAGCTCGTTAAATGCATTCTTGCGAGCCACGTTAGATGGGAACACGCTACTTCTGCCTGGAAACATCTTTATTCTTTAGGATATATATGTTCAAAATTCTTGGTTAAACAACCTGATGCAGAAAAGATCATAGTGGGTGAGCTTTCAAAATCCATTTACGAGCCTATGACTGCAAAAGGATCAGGGTGTAAGTTTCGTTTTCCAAAAACAAAGACTGGCCAAATTATTAAGTCTGCAATTGCGATTTATACTCAAGGCGGTTCACTGAAAGTTAATTTAAACAATGCAACAGACGATTATGATGCCAGGACAAAATTAGTAAATCTGTGTTCAGGGATTGGGCCAAAACAAGCGAGTTTGTTTCTACGTAACATTGGTTATTCCCATAGTCTAGCTATTATTGATTCCCACATTTTAAAGTTCTTGCAAATAAAGGGGTTGGTTTCAAATATTAGTAAATCTCCAAAGGACAAACGTCAATATTTGCAGATGGAAAAAACGTTTGTTAAGTACTCTCAGACGGTTGGAATTCGCCCTGCTCACTTAGACTTAGCAATTTGGGCAGTTATGAGAGTCTCTGAAGTTAGCTGACCGGAGGTGTATTGAGGTGATTAAGGGTATAACGTTGGTCTCAGGGGGCTTGGATTCTACATTAATGACTGTTTTATTGAACGAACAAGGCTTCGGTCAGACCCCCCTATTTATCGACTATGGACAATTGGCGGTCGAGAAAGAATGGGAAAGCTGCCAAGCCAACTTTTCACGACTGTCATTACCTAAACCTGAAAGGTTAGATATTAATGGATATGGAAAGTTTATCGCGTCAGGGATCACCAATACGAAAAAAAGGCTTGCCGAAGATGCTTTTTTACCTTGTCGAAACCTAGTGTTTTTAATCATGGCTGCTGCTGCAGCGGTTCAATCTGGCGGTTCATTTGTATCTATTGGACTGTTGAGTCAAAGATTCGCGTTATTCCCAGACCAAAAGCAGAATTTTCTTGATTCTACAGAAACAACGCTTAAGCTTGCGCTAGGGTTAGATATTAAGGTGTTGGTACCACTTTTCGATTTTTCTAAGGCGGATGTAATTGTATTGGCTAAACAGAAAGGAGTTGATATTTCGCAGGTATATTCTTGTCATGCTGGAACGGAGAAGCCTTGTGGAATTTGCATTTCTTGCAAAGAGAGGATATCGGCCATGCAATCATTGAACAAAGAAAACCAAGGAGCGCTTTGATGGGAGGGGGAGGTGGTGGATATACTGGGGGCATTTCAGATTCCAATGAATTAGAAGAATTAGCAAAAAAGCGACTTGAAAAGTTAAACAGTTTAGACAAGACTTGCAATCTTTTTGTGCCCCACTCTTGGGACCATGAGGGAGAATATCAAAGGCTGTTAGCCTTATTAAAGGATACGGAAGATTTCGAATTTAAAGACTATAGCATACCCAGGGAAGACGCAATCGATGCCGACACCGCCAAGCAATTAGAAGAAGGGCTCAAAGATCAAATTTACCATGCCACAGTAGTTTTGATCCCAGCGGGAATGTACGTTACATATAGCGGCAGCATTCAAAAGGAGATTGAGCTATCAAAACAATTAGGCAAGCCAATTGTTGCCGTCAAACCTTGGGGGAGTGAAGTCATCCCAACAATCCTACAAGAAAATGCAGATATTATAGTTGGTTGGAATAAGGATTCTATTGTTGAAGCAATCAATACTGTAAGGGCGAAAAAACAACAACATTAGTTGACCGGACAGCAAGGAAATTAAAGTGGCAAAAACCAAAGTGTTTGTCAGCTATGATTTTGATTATGACGCTCCTTTAAAAGAAACAGTAATTGGCCAATCTAAACTTCCTGACTCACCCTTTTCAATAAACGATGTCTCTCTTAAAGAAACAGTCGTTGATTGGCAGCAAAAAGCCAGAGAATACATAGAAAGTTGTGATGTTTTTTTGGTCCTACTAGGTGAAAATACCCATAAATGTTCTGGCGTTCTTCGTGAGGCCAAAATGGCAAGGCAACTCAATAAAACAAGATTCCAGCTGAGAAAACAGGGTCATATGCCGATTCCGGTAGACGGAGCTGGTGAGGTTATTGTTTGGAAATGGAAAAACCTTAAACACTTATTGAAACGTGAGGGAAAGTTCGATTAAAGGGGATAGCTATGATGCGAAAGGCACTTGTGGTTGGAATCAACTACTACGAGTTTGGTCCACCCTTAACAGGCTGTGTCAACGACGCTTATAAAGTGCAAAACGTACTTGAGAGAAATAGCGATGGCGCCGTAAACTTTGGGGTTAAGCTGTTGGTAGCAAACGGACCGATAGATAAAGTAGTGCGTTCGGAATTGAGACAGCAGATTAGGGAGCTATTCACCGATGATAGCGAGATCGCACTTTTCTATTTCGCTGGTCATGGCCACATCGAAGTCACCGGCGGATACATTCTTGCTAGCGATTCAAGGTCGGGAGATGAAGGTGTTCCTTTGCAGGATGTTCTGACCTATGCTAATGGATCAAAAGCAAAAAACAGAATAATCATACTGGATAGTTGCCACTCTGGAATCGCTGGATCTGCCCCGAATGATCCAACCAATTCAGAACTCACGCTAGGCACTACGATCCTTACCGCATCTACCGAAGATCAATACGCGAACGAAATAAATGGATCTGGCGTTTTCACGGCCCTTCTGGTGGATGGCTTAAATGGAGCGGCATGCAACTTGGTCGGTGACGTAACACCCGGGAGCGTTTATGCTCATATCGATCAGTCTCTCGGTCCCTGGGATCAGCGACCAATATTCAAAACAAATGTGAAAACCTTCGTATCTTTACGTAAAGTCCAACCTCCTATTGCCTTAGAGGACCTTCAACGTATTACTGAGTTTTTCCCCTCTCCGGGATTTGAATTCCATCTTGACCCATCATTTGAGCCCGAGCGCGCGGGCGACACTTCTGGAATACCGGAACCGAACCCGACAAACACTGCTAAATTTGCGATTCTGCAGAAATACAACCGAGTGAACCTCGTTGTTCCGGTTAATGCCCCGCATATGTGGCATGCAGCAATGAATAGCAAAACATGCAAGCTAACTATATTGGGCGAGCATTATCTCAGACTAGTGAGGAATAAACGGATATAAAGCTTCTTTTCTCGAGGGCGAGGGCTAGCTTTGATGAATTTAGCTTTGGGGTCAAGCGGACCTTTTTAGTCCCCTTCAACGTCCCCTCTTTGCTGAGCTTGAGCGATTAAATCTGTTGGCAAGAAAACTAAAGGGAACCTTGTAACACAACAATTTAACAAATTGAGTTCTTGTGCGAAAAGCAGAACTGCCTAAAACCGAGAATTGTCATTCTACACTTGCTTGATCCTGCCTAATATGATTTCAAGGTCTTTATCTGAATCTCTGTGAAAAACCACCACCATTGATCCACCCGTCGCCACTATCATTGACCCACCCTGATGGCGCCGTTGTTGTATCATCGTTAGGTCATGGTGACCTTACCCCACCTTTAGTAGCATTCCGGAGTAGAGTCCAGAACTAGCCTCAGCATACTCCTGCGGTGTTTGACCTTTCAATGAAGTGTGTGGCCTGACCTCGTTATAATCAATCCTCCATTCCTCGATGATTTCCCGGGCTTCTTTCAAGCTCATGAACCAGTTTTCATTCAGACATTCATCCCTGAATCTACCGTTAAAGCTCTCGGCGAAGGCGTTTTCTATCGGTTTGCCCGGACGTATAAAATTCAGTTTTACACCCCTCCGATAAGCCCATTCATCAAGTGCCCGGCCGGCAAACTCAGGTCCGTTATCGATCGTGATGACCTCGGGCAAGCCTCGAATCTCAGCCAACCTTTCCAGAACGCTCACCACCCTGGCGCCGCCGATAGATGTATCCACTTCAATCGCCGGGCATTCTCTGGTGAAGTTATCCACAATGGTCAGTGTCCTGAAACGCCTCCCGGTCACGGTGGAATCAGAGACGAAGTCCATGCTCCACCTCTGGTTAGGTCTATCGGGCAGCGGCAAGATGATCCGATTAACGGCTGTGCCTTTACGTTTGCGCTTCCTCCTTAACGCCAATCCTTCTTCCTTGTAGATCCGCTCGGTCCGCTTGTGATTGACCACCAGCCCCTCCCGTTTAAGCATGATGTGGAGCCGCGGGCTGCCAAAGCGCTTCCGCTGTCCGGCCAGATCCCGTAGACGATGGCGCAAGGCAATATCATCGTCTAGTTTTGGCTTGTAACGGTAGGCCGATGGTGAAATACCGACAAGCAGACAAGCTCTTCTTTCACTGAGCCCAAGATTCCCCCTGGCAAACTCCACCGCCTCCCGCCTGACCTTGGGCTCTAGAAGTTTTTTGCGAGAAGCTCTTTAAGCGCCCAATTATCAAGCGCCTGGTCGGCCACGATCTGCTTGAGACGGCGGTTTTCATCTTCCAGAGTTTTAAGCCGTTTAAGCTCACTAACGGAAAGACCCGCATATTTGGCTTTCCACTTATAGTAGGTGGCGTCACTGACTCCATGCTTTCGGCACAATTCGCCGATTTTAGCCCCGGCTTCGGCCTCTTTGAGCACGGTGATGATTTGCTCTTCGGTGAACCTTTTCCTGATCAATTGAGCCCTCCTTGAACGCTTTATTTTAGCGGAGGACTCTACATCTCGGCGATACTAATTACGGGGGTAGGGTCAATGGCGTCAATCTCCCTCCTCCTTTCCGGCGATGCGGTGATTGCTTCTGCCGATAGCTGGTGCCTTCAATCACGATCTGGTAGCTGGCGTTAGCCAGCCGGTCCAGCGCGCTGTTACCCAGGATTGGGTCGTCGAATAGCCCCAGCCATTCGTCCACCGCCCGATTACTCGTGATGACCAGGCTGGATTTACGGTGCCTGGCCACGATGAGTTCGTAAAGGTCGGTGGATTGCTGGGCGCTCAGTTTCTGCAGCCCAAAGTCGTCGAGGATGAGCAGGTCAGGGCACAGGTAGGAGCGGAATGTCTTCTCCAGCGTGTGATCGACTCGCGACTGGGCCAGATCCCGGAAGAAGTTGTCGGCGCGGGTGAAACGGACACTGTGCCCAGCGCAGACGGCGGTGTAGCCGACGGCCTGGGCCAGGAAAGACTTGCCGACACCGACCGGGCCGACCAGAAGCACGTGTTCCTGTCGGTTAAGGAAATCGAGTGAAAAGACGGTGTCGACTAGTTGCCGGTCGATGGTGACGCCGCTCTCCCAGTTGAAGTCCTGCAGCCGGCAAATCTCCTCGAATCCGGCTTTCTGGAGATGGTTTTCAAGATTGCGGGTGTCGCGCCGGTTAACCTCGTCTGAAAGCAGTATCTGCAGGAAGATGGCGTGATCCAGCTGGTCGCGCCGGGCCAGGGACAGCCGTTCCGGCAGCGTCGGCAGCATGGCTCCCAATTTGAGTCGCTTTAAGAGCGGCGTCAGTTCGGTTGTCGTGCTCATGAGTTTCCTCCGGCGCAGATGGCAAAGACATTACCCGGCCGGGCGAAACGGCCCGGCGGCGGCGATGAGGCCATCACCTGGATCTCCGGCTCACTCTCAAGGGCTTCCATCAAGATGCGCTCAAGCCTGCGGACATCGATGAGATCCACGGACAGTGCCCGCCGGCAGGCGGCATCGAGTCGCACCGGGGTATAGCGCTCTCCCATCCGAAGCATCTTCTGTGCCTGGCGAAGCTTGGACCAGGGCGTGGGACCACTGAGTAACCGGTCGGCAAACTCCCCGACGCCGTTGCCAAGATCAGCCAGTTGGCGCTTCAGATGGTTAGGAGACCTCATGGTGTAGGCGGTCAGCTCGGCCGGATAATCATCAGGATCAGTGGCGCGGTCGCCACGCGGCTGCCGTGGGTGGATTTTGACCAGTACGCCGCGGCGATAGAGCCGCACCGTCTTGCTGTCGCCCCTGACTTCCAGCTTTGTTCCCGGCGGGGAAGAAGCGCTCGGCGCCGAGTACAGGGAGTATTTGTAGGTGATATGGTGGTCGGGATGGACGGTCACGGTTTTCCAATCAGGCAAGTCGTAAGGCTCGTCGTTCCACGTGGCCAGCTTGGCTCGCTCCTCTTCTTGGAAGACTACCAGCGGCAGGCGCTGGGTGGTACCGTGGACTCTCTGGCCGGCGGTTTTCAGGCACCACTCTCTGGCCTGGGCGCGCAGGTCGGCGAGACTACGGAAATCCCCGCCTTTGAAAAAGCGCTCCCTCACGTAGCGCACGCCGTTTTCGACTTTGGGTTTGTCCTTGGGATGGCGTACCCGGGCCGGATCGGCGAAGAAACTTCGATGCTGAGCATATTCCAGGAAACCGCGGGTGAGCTTGGGATCTAGTGGATCCGGCCCGGCCACCGCCGCCGGAAAATTGTCGATCACCAGGAATCGCGGAAGACCTCTGAAGAAGGCCCAGCCCGCCTCCAGTCCTTCGATGACGTCGCTAAGCTGCTGTTGGAACAGCGGCCAAACAAAGCTGTGGCGGGAATAAGCCAGGACGATGACCAGCGCCCAGACGAGTCGCTTCCGATTGCTCGCTGGATCCCAGATCATTCCCAGGCGGCCGAAGTCCATCTCTGCCACCTCTCCCGGCATGGTGTCCGCCATGCGCACCGTGGTCTGGTTGGCTTTGCCCCAGCCGTGCCTGGCCACAAAGCGCCGGAGCGAAGTATACGCCACCTGGCAGCCCTTTTGATTCAGCAGCTCCTGCACCCTGGTCAGCAGCAGGCGATCTTCCTGAAGCCATCGCCGCACCTGGTCCACCCATGGAGCAAGTATTTCTTCGGTCGGGCACCCGGTCGCCGCGCGGCGACCGGCGGTGTTCATCTGCACCAGCTTGATCACCTGGGAATCATCCGGCGGCGGCCCGGTGCTGGTCAAACCACAGTTCTGGGCCGATTGAATGTACTTCTTTATCGTGTTCCGAGATAGGCCGGATACTCGGGCCAGGCCGCGCACGCTGGCACCGGCCTGCCAGCGACGTATGATTTCGATTATTTCCACCCTTGAAAACTCCTTGTATCCCATTGCCGCTCCTCAATTTTGACTGCGACAATGGTAACTTATTTGGTTTTCAGGGTGGGTCAATGATACCGGTTACCCGGGTCAATGTTTGTGGTTATTTGGCGGAGACACGGGTCAAAGTTGGTGGTTATTCACATGAATCTCTTTCAACAACCTGCAGAATAGTAAAAACTCCGCTTGATAGTCTTTCGTCTATATGTTCTTTTCTTAATGCAAATTCATCGTTTCTCGTGCCATGCGGCATTCTTAATACTACAGTTTCAATTCCATAAATAACCCTATGTCGATAAATCGTAAAGTAGCTGACCAACGCTACAAGGATTTGAACTATTAATACGCAGAGTGATATCCAAATCATGATCGATTGCCTCCCTTAATTTAATGTGCCTGTATGTTATAGGTGTTTTCTACTATAGGCAAGCAATTATGGATAGTAAGAGGAGTATACGATAGTCAGGAATGTATGAAATTAAGCTAAGCGAGCGCCCGCCCCGAAAGAAAACCTCTCTCCGAATAATTGATCAAGAACAAAATTGGGGAATCTACTCCTCGCGATATTTACATATAATGCGATTATTCCAAGAGCTCCATTGTCTTTTCCTTCGATAATTCTATTCCAATATTCTTGTTTATATCTGACACAAGTGCTAAGAATAAAAAAGGTTATGAAATCGCACACTTCAGGGAATAGGAATCTATCGGTTTTAATCTTATCTACTTCATATCGAAGTCCGTTAACGATATAACGCCCCCCTGCGGTCGTTTGATACGTACCAAAATAGTCCGGGAATTTCGTAACTCGATCAGGCTTTGAGGAATACTCGATTGCTACCCCATGTTTCAATTCTTTGCTTCTTTCGAAATCGGCTTTGAAGGCCGGGAACTTGGCTTCAAATTGTTCGAAGTTATTTGTACTTGGGGAAATCATCAGTCTATAAGGATCTTGTTGCTCTTCTACGGTATAGAGATACTGAGTGCGGGGTTCGATGTGATAATACCGTTGGAACATATTTGAAATTTCGGGTTCTATTGCAAGAAGATCAAAATACTTAATCGTTGCGTCATTTGGAAAATTAAACCTGTGCACATATTTTGCCAGTTCTTTGAAAACGCCGTCATTAATATTGGCATACTCCTCTTCGATTGACCACAGACTGGGGTCCTCACAATAGATTCGTTGCGATTCATTTTTTGGTCGCGTGTCCAGTCCATGATATTTCAGGTTCTCAAGAAATAAGCTTTCATTGTTCGCTACGAGTAATGCCTTCGTGAGGGAGAGCATACCGTAATAATAGAGTAAAGGGCTGGTCACGATCGAAACAGAGTCGGCAGCTTTAAAATATTCATGACCTTGTCTGATCGAATACCCGACCTGTGGTGCTTTTCGCTCAGCAATGGACTTCGCGAGCGCTGGCGATGAACGTTTCGAATCAATCTCACCCATCAGGAGTCGTTTAACATTTGCTGGCTGAGCCAAGAAGTCCAAATGATCCCACATCGCTTCATATGGACGATTGGTCCAAATATGCATGCTACCTCCTGGAAAGAACGATGTCCCGTCGAGTGAGAGGAGTTACTTTAACTTACAGAGATACCAAACTGGCGTCAAGCCCGCATAGGGGAGATTTAGCTGAACAAAACGTCAAGATGTGACTTTTGAACTTCGACAATCGAGCCGGACCAGAAGTATTACTGAATATAAGCTCGCTACAATATAGATATCTAATCTAACTGAAGCCTGCGCCGGGGTAGAGCACGTTCATTACCCATGGGAAAACGGCCTCGATGATCGGGCTGATTACTTGCCACACCAGAAATAGTCCCAGAAAACCGAACATCGGATTGGCAATTACCTTCCTATAGGCCCGCGCCGTATTTTCCGTCATGAACAAAGCGATGACACCGCTACCGTCAAGAGGGGGCAACGGGATCAGGTTTAGTACGAACATGATCAGGTTCAAAGTAAACATCATGCTCAGAAAGATCGCCAGACCGGATAAGGCGCCCGCCGATGCCGGGTCGACGATCTGGCGGAAGGTCACTGAGACCGGCTCGACAAATACTCCGGCCAGGATACACAGCTTGATAGCCAAGGCGGAGAGCAGTACCAATAACAGATTTGCCGCCGGTCCCGCTGCCGCCATCCAGGCTGCTTTGCGCGGATGGTTGTGAGCCCACAGTGGGTCAAAGGGAGTGCTGGCAAATCCAAACGGCCATCCGACCAATACCGCTGAAATTAGCGGTAGGACGACCATACCGAAGGGTTGACGTCGAATATGGGGTATAGGATCAAGCGAGACTTGGCCTCCTTCGTAGGCAGTCGGATCACCGCCTTTTTTGTTTTTTGCAAGTGAAAATTCCCCGTTTTTGCAAAATATTTTCCCCGGCGCCGGTGGGGAAAAATTAAGTTACTGTTAAGTCATGCACCTCCTTGCTCCGGTTATTGTCTCAATCCGGATTCCCGCATCCGGTTGCTTTGGCCAGGGAACAGAAGCAGATGGCAATGGTGCAGCACCCGGTCCAGAATTGCCCCGGTCATCTGCTCATCGTAGAAGACGTTGACCCAACGGGAAAACTCGATGTTGGTGTTGATGATCAGTGTGTTGCGTTCGTAGCACTCGGAGACCACCTCAAAAAGCAGCTGGGCCCCAGTCCTGTCCAATGGCACGTAACCCCACTCGTCGCAGATCAAAAGATCCGCTTTAGCAAGCTTATTCATGAAGGCAGACAAGCTGCCATTCTTTTTGGCTTCCGAGAGCCGGTTGACCAGGGCGGCCGTCCTGAAGAACCGGGTTTGTATTCCCCTTTTACAAGCCTCGACGCCCAGGGCGATGGATAAATAGGTCTTGCCGGTGCCCACATTGCCGTACATCACCAGATTGGTTTTGGTTTTCAGGAACTCGCAGTTCCCGAGGTACTCCGGGGTGACGGCCGCGGGTAAGGTGACTTCATCGAAGCGGAAGCCGCCAATATCCTTGACAGAGTAAAACCCGGCATTCTTGAGGAACTTATCCTTGCGCTGGCTTTCCCGGTGCTCCAGCTCGGACCTCAGTAGTTTCAGGAGGTACTCCTGGTGGCTCGGCGCCTGTACCATGTCCGCCATTTCCACGATGTTGCGGCTTAATTTAAGCTGCTTGCAGCAGGCGGCGATTTCAGCCGTTAGCATTTAGCTCACCCGCCTTTACCAGTCTGGCATCATAAGCTGCCAAATCGGGGGTCACCCGTCTCAGCCGGGGAATATTCCCCGCCAGAGGCATTGGCGGCGGCACCGGGATCTGACCGTAAATCCGATTGTGGAGATTGATCAGGCTGTCGATATCGGTGGCCGCGTATCTCAGAGCGTGGTCCACGGTTTCGAGGGCGCCTTCAAAGCCGTTCCTTTCGGTGAGCGCGGCGATCACCCTTAATATCTTGCCTTTATCGGCCCTGCCGCACTGGCCCAGGTAGGTTTTCAGCGATTCCGGTAACATCGGATAGATTCCGGTGTACTTCAGGGCGTTCGGGCTGCGGGATAGCTGGGTCAGGTAGGGCAGCCATTGCATGCTCTGCTGCCTGGTGTCGCCGTACAATCTACGGTGTTTCACAATTGGCTGGCCGCTTTTATCCAGGGGCGTGACCTCGCCGGCGGTGATCTTTACGAGTACCCGGCTATTGGCATACTGGGGAGAGACCGAGTACTCGTGCAGACCGTTGGCCAGGTAAAAGCGGCCGTAGCCGTTAGTCCTTACCGTGGTGTATTTGCTGACATCCAGCGGTATGGCCGGTAAAGCCAGCAGGGCGGCCTTGTCGGCCGAATAAAGCTCGGCGATCGTAGCATCCTTACGGTAGTGATCCCTCTCGGCGTCCTGGTCGCAGACCTTCAGCAGCTCCTGATTGAAATCGGCTAACAGGTCAAAGCGCGGCACCGGCACCAGCCAGTTACGGCGGTGGTAACCGACCTTGCTTTCCACGTTGCCTTTTTCATGACCAGCCTCGACATTGCAGAAGACGGCTTCAAAGCCGTAATGCTCACTGAAGCGCAGAAAATCATCGGTCAGTGTGCGCCCGCCTTCCTTTAACACCCGGGTGACAATAGTCTTGGTGTTATCAAACCAGATTCTCGGCGGCACGCCTCCAATATGCGCAAAGATCGAGATCAGGCCTTCGAACAGGCATTCCTGGTTTTCTCCCCGGAACCATTGGAAATAGCCCTTGTTGCTGTGGGGAAAGGACAGATTCAGATATTTGCCGCTGCAAAGCTGCCCGTTTTCGTAGCATTCGGCATCACCGAAATCCCCCTGTGCCTCACCCGGAATGTGCTCCAGCGGCAAGTGGCCGGCACTCTGTCCGAAGATCTCCTTCTTGCTCCTGGCGACATACCCGGCCACCGTGCGGTAAGAGCAGGTAAAGTCCTCCTGGTATTTTTCTGCCAGCCTCTGATAGACCCGCCGGGCGGTATGCCTTTGTTTCCGCTTAGCTCTCTTGTCCTCCGTCAGCCAGGCGTTGATTTCAGCTTTAAACGGGTCCAGCTTGGGAAAGCCTATCCCCGCCACGGACTCGGGGCGTTTCTCATTCCAGTCCTCTTTTATCACGTACGTCCTGACCGTTTTCCGGTCCCGCCCGGTCTCTCGCGAAATCTCCGTGATACTCTTGCCTGCTTCGAAATATAGTTTCCTGAGATCATGCAACTCAGTCATTGTCAGCAACCTCCATTCCTCCTTGCAGCTGTTTTTTCCCAGCACAAGGATATTGTTTTGGGTCCGGCGCCTTCAATGACCTCTTTGCATTAGTGGGGAATTTCCTTTGCAATAGTGGGGAATTCTGTTTGCAATTCCGTCCTATTTAAGTATGCAACAACCAGCCTTTTTTGGATGCCCAAGCGTGGGCTGCCTCGTGAAAGGTAGCTGATATGATGAAAATGATAACCCATGCTAGAGCGTACCCCAGCTCTGATGTCATAGTTTAGCATCCTTGCCCTCGATACCTGTCTCTTGTATCACAACCACTTCTAGTTAAGTCCCTGTGGAAAGAACATAATTATATTGGTCAGCAGGGAAATCGTCTTGGTCTTGGAAAGAACCAGAATACCCCTGTTCTGCATCTTCTTCCAGTTTGCTAAATTCGATCGAAAACACAAGGTCTTTATCGCGTATTGTAATAGGCTCTGGGCCCACATTTATTAGGTTCATCATCAATCTGCCACGAAAGCCCGGATCGAGCTGAAGACCGCCAAAAGCATTGATGCCTTTCCTGGCGAGTGACGACCTGATTCCGAACCTGCCTATAATATTTAACGGTAGGTTAATCCTTTCAAAAGAAAGGATGGCGACCATTTGACCGGGAAGAATTTCATGACCCGAAGGGCAATCACGAAGATCAATTACTTTACCTGATTGATTAGCGCCTATAGGACTAGCCAGTACCTTATGAAATAAGCGCAAATCACATGTTGCCGGCTCGATAAGTGACTCATCGAATGGATCTATCAAATATTGGCCGGAGAAAATTAGTTGCCTGATCTGGCGACCTGTCAGAATACACATCCTTAACCTCTGGCCAATAAAACGTAGGGAATTCTAGTGGGATTATGGCCACAATTTTATCCTGAGAATTCTTCAAATACAATCATTATTTTTCGCTTCGCGGACTAAGAGGGTGAATTCAATGCGGTTTTAACTATCCAACAAAATACTAGATTGTTCATTCACTGAAGCAACAAAAAAGAGCGGGAATCTCGGAGATTCCCGCTCTTTAACGCTTGTGCAGTGCTTAAGCCTTACCAATACGGAACACTTTAGTTCCGCAAATCGGGCAAATGCCTTGAGTGGCCGGTCGCCCGTTTTTCATTGTGATCGATTTCGGGTTCTTCATAGTGACCATTTTCTTATCTTTCATGCAATATCCCTGTACCATGATCTCCTCCTTAAAAGTTTTGCTTGATAGGCTACCACTTACTTTGTGGTGTTTCAATAGCCAGATTATTCCTTGCGGGCTTCCTAATCGAGCAGTCCTCGGAGTTGTTTCACCAACGAAAGGGCTATTTGAGAGGTAACAATTTGGAGGGGTGGGAACCTCCCTCCTCCTAAGTTACGCCGTTGCTATGCTCCAGAGTAATTTGGCAATTACAACTAGAGTAACGATTGTTTCTAACATCAGCGCAAACCTCCTACTAGATTTCGGTTTCAATATCCTTGCGTTAACAAGGTTAAATGACCGGTTTGGAGGTTCCCACCACCGTCAGACATTATACACCCCTATTTCCAGTAGGATTGCATGTTTAAAGGTTCTCGGTTATCGTGGTTGTATTTGGGTTTGATTTTCTAATGGCTTCACTGTTGGGATAATTGGAGGCTTGCTCCATCGCGGTTGTCTTAGATATTCCAGAGCGTACATACATGTGAAAGGACAATGATCCCGATTTGTGTTAACAGGCGCAAACCCGAGCAATGTATCAGTTGAGGTTAAACAGCGTTAAACACGAACCGTAGCTATATTGCGAGCGCGTAAACTAGAACACCAGCCGTCACCAACCCTATACCAGTTGCCTTTACTAGTTTGGTCGCGTGTTGCGTTTACCTTCAGGAGCAGTGAGATACGCGAATAACGCAGAAAGAGCAAGGCCCACGGAAATTAAAGTCACCCCACTACAAAAAATTGGGAGCATCAGTATCCATTTCGTCTCCTAGTGGCTCATACAAACTCCTTTTGATGTTCGAAAAATGTCGGACTATAATCGAGGCCGTCAAACAGATCTGGAGGAAACCGATGACCATTCATCAATCTTCTAACGTTCCATTTACTCGGGAAAACATCAATATGTGTCTTTGCGTCGAGTGTTACGTTCAAACCCTAAGCCAGTGTGTCAAGGACCAGATGAAAGACATCACCGAAGCCTTGAAGGTGCAACCGCTTCAGGCAAAAGACATCCCGCTTGTCTACTGTGCCACGGGTAAAGCTACATGCGCCGATCTCGATATGCGCAAAAAGTGCAACTGTCCGTTGTGCTCGGTATTCGAGAAATATTCCTTGAAAGCCGCAGCTCCGATCGCATACCATTGTCGGGACGGCAAAGCCGAATCAAATACTTTGTCGACTAGACTTGGGAACCTATTCACGTAAGCATCACATGCCTGCAGTTTTAGCGATATCCACGCACATTGCTCGATTTGAGGTTGGTCAATGGATTTTCGACCCGAAGTTGTCATTCAGGCCAGAAGCAGGCAAAGCCGAAAAGACGCCCTGGGTTGGTATTGTGCCTGCTGTAAGTCATGGATCAGGGAAACCGAGTCGTATGCTGTTGCTATCAGACCTATTGGCGCCGGAGGAAACAGAGATATCGAAAATTGCGTGATCGTTTGTCCGAACTGCCGTGAATGGCTAAGAGTGGACCGAGAAAACGATCCCTACAAGATCCTGAAATCGAGCTATATCCGTTACAAAAAGATGTCAAAACAACCAAGAGATTGAAGTTTCGGGGTTACATCATTCCAACCTACGATAAATACCGGTATCAACATCTTGAGCGCAGTGGCAGGAATAATCTTGTCAGTTTGGATGACCGTGCCTCGAAATGGCCTGTCGGATCTCTTCCAAACATTAGATGTCGCTTTGGAAAGCTTAAAATCAGTTTTGGTTTTTAAGGCGAGTCACATTTGCTTGATTTGTTTAGCGGGTCATTAACGGAGTGGCGATCGTGTGTGCATTTTCAGTTTCACACAGTTGGGTTAATAAATGCTGTATCACATCTATTCAAAGCAAAGGCGTGTTAGACTAACGGCCGATCCGCTTTTTAGCTAACGTTCAACAAGCATAGGAAACGCATGACAATGTATAATATTGCCTAAAGGCGGCTCCATTTAGTTACCATCTAGTTACCGTTATTTACCATTGTGATATACTAGTTTTTGGTATCATCAAGTTAATGGTACTTTGCGTTTGGAGGGTTGATATGCCTGCAATAAGCATCAAATCTTCGCCTTTTTATTCTAATTTATTGAATTCCAATTTGAATGGGCTCCCGGATCTATCACAATCGCAATTATTAGACCTTACAATCGACGTGATCCGTAATTGGGATAACGGCAAAAGTCTAAGCGCCGCAGAATTTATTGCCACTTTAAATTATATTAAGGTAAAATGTTCGCGCCTCACACTGGATTATAAATACGCAAAGAAGATTCCGGTTGTATATTTTTCGAATATTATTCCGACTGCTATTATTACTCTCGAAATTCTATTGGCTTTATCTGGAATAAGAACCCAGAGATTTATGTTCCCAAATCACGAACTACCTCCAAATTTAGTTTCAGAATCACTGTTACCCATAATGGTCGTCACTGTTAATCAATATCATCAATTGCCTGTCCTAAACGTTCTGAGGAATAACCCTACTAACAAATACACGATGTTAATTGGGGGAAATGTATTTAATTTAATCCCCGAATTAAAAACACCATTCAAACAATGTTTATACCCGAAACATATTCTCGATATACCGAATGCCATCAACGATTTAGTGCTTAATCTATCTGAGGGAGAGTAATGTGCGAATTGGATTAGTGTCTTGTATTACAATGTTGGATCACGTTAGATCTGTTATTCATAATATTCACGATTGCGAATTTACTATTTACCCGATACTGCCGTGTTGTTTGTTCAATGTCGAAGGGGAGACTGTTTGCAAACAAATGGATAAATCAGTATTAGCAAATGATTCTACAATTATCATATATGGTACCTGTCATCCTGACCTGAACCGGGTCGGGGCAGATTATTATGGAAACAACGTGTACAAGATTCCTGGCAATAATTGTTTCGAAATCATGCTAGGAGAGGATAAATATTTAGAATACGCGAATTCTGAATCATGGTTTTTGGATGTTTCTTTTATTAAACGATGGAAAAAGGAAATGGAGAGAGGGTTCGGGGCCAATAGTGCAAATGGGAACGTTTTACAAATTTCTGGGATAAAGCAAATTGACGTATTCAACTACGACAATTCGGAATTCGATGAAGACATAATTCGAGATTTCAGTAAATCCTTCGGGATGCCCTATAACTATATCAAGGGAAATACTGACGTATTTAGTGCTGCTTTAAGTACAGCCTTCGAACATGTTTGTATAAATGGCGCAACTAATAGAGGTCCAATAATACAACTTAAGAACAACACCGTTCCAATAATATTACTTGAAAATATGAATGATGCGATCTACTCTATCGACCCCAAGAAAATGAAGGTGTCATTTATAAGCCCAATTATCAAAAATATAATGGGGATTTCCCCGCAAGAATTTGCAAATTCTTTCCTTTCCAAATATTCGGAAAAGTATTATTTCGATATAGATCGCGATAAGATCATCGATGAACGCAATGATTTTATTAATGATAGTATAGCCCGTGGGTTCCACCGGCCTATGGAAAAGGAATATCGCGTTGTGAATGAAAAAGGTCAAATGCAGTGGATCCGTGAAATGTTATGCCCGCAATTTACGAGCAGTGGAGAGATCGAGGCTTTCATCGGTAAAATAGAAGACATAACCCAACGGAAAAACATAGAACAATCGCTGGAAGATGCTCTCAAAAAGGAAAGTTCGTTGCGGTTAGAACTTGAGCAACAAATACAGAATCGGAATGATTTTACTAGGGCTTTAGTACACGAACTTAAAACCCCGCTTACACCTATCATTGCTGCGAGTGACGTACTTGTCGTAGGTATTAAGAATAAATCATTTTTAAAATTAGCTCAAAATATAAATACTGGAGCTGAGAATCTTAATCGACGAATAGATGAATTACTAGAATTAGCACGGGGTGAAGTTGGAATTCTCGGTATTCGAAAACAATCTTTCGATTGGGTAGAAATGACATCTAACGTTCTCCAATACATTGAACCTCAAGCTAAAAAGAAAAATATTGCGGTATCATTTGAATGTGCTGAAATCGCCGGTCTTTTGATGGCAGATAAAGAACGAATCAGGCAAGTATTGTTAAATTTGCTAGATAACGCCATTAAATATACTCCAGAAAAAGGCCGTATTACTCTAAAATGTGAAACTATAGAGGACAAGGTCATATTTAAAATTATCGATTCAGGAAGCGTTATCCCTGAGGCTGAAAGAGCTTCCTTATTTAAACCATACCACCGACTAGAAAGAGACAGGGATAAGTTAAACGGCTTAGGGTTAGGGTTGGCTTTATCAAAGATGATAGTCGAATTGCACAATGGGAATATTTGGTTCGAAACAGTTCAAGGTCAAGGAAATATATTTGCCGTAAGTATACCCCTAAACGAGTTATTATCGGACGAGGTTCTAACAGTGAGGAGAAAAACATTCGATGAACTTACTTATAGTTGAAGATGATCCGTTAATAGTAGATGTAATAACCACCATATTTCAAATCGGTTGCCCAAACTTTAGAATAAAATCAGCGTGCAATGGGAATAGAGGAATCGATCTTATCTCCACTTTTGAACCAAATATTGTGATTCTTGATCTTGGATTGCCGGACATAAACGGATTCGAAGTCTTAAAGCAAATAAGGGCGTTTTCTCCGATTCCGGTTCTAATCGTATCTGTTCGAGGTGAAGAGAGTGATGTAGTAAAAGCCCTATCTTTGGGCGCTAACGATTATATTATAAAACCTTTTAGACAATTGGAACTATTAGCGAGAGTAAAAAGACTACTAGTAAATAAGCAATTTTATGAGGAGGATTTAACTATCTCTTGTGGATCGTTGCATTTTGGAGATTCTTTGAGACAGGTTTGGGATAATGATAAACCTATAAATCTTACAACAAGCGAAGGAAGAATATTCTACCTCCTGGTGAAATACGCTAATAAGGTTGTGAGTTATGAAGAATTGTCCGATATACTTTGGGGAGATTATTATGCCGGTGCCCGGGCAAGTCTAAAAACATATATTTTAAGACTGCGAAAAAAAATAGAGGACAGGACCTCTTCAAAAATGATATTGAATAGTCCCGGGCGAGGCTACATATTGAAAATTAGTTAGAACATTGTTAACGGATCTATTACCAGGGTGCTGAAAATGTTGGCCTATGAAGCAGAACACAAACAGTATTTGAGGTAAAATTGAACCTCCAGCCATACTCGTCCGAAAATGCTCGGTTAAGCAGAAAATCTGTCTTTCAATGTTCCGCGGGATGCCCCTGATGAGGTAATTCTTCGGGGATCATAATCCGACGCATGAGTTCATTATCGACCATGCGCTGAAAGAGCTTCTTTATTTTCAATCGAATGTACAACGATAGGCCGGCCGTCAATCCCCACTGAAATACGTGCTAAAGCCTTTCTCCTCACCATCCTCAACTCCATCCTTAGCGAGCGCAAATTCTACGAATGAATGCAATACGATCTCCCATTCACGTGGCTTCTCGATCTTCTTATCCAGTTTCCCCAAAAATCGGTAAATGATGCTTGAACACCGAGTGGCGCCAGCAAAGATACAGACACTCCCATCATGAGCCCGAGATTCGCCCTGGCAAACTCCACCGCCCACCACCCTGGCTTGGGCTCAATAAATTTATACCACAAACTCTTTAAGCACCCAAGTGCCAAGCGCCTGTCGGCTGTGGTTTGTTTTGATACTTCGGTTGTCATCTTCCAAGGGTTAAGTCATTTGAGCTCGCTGATCGAAACACCAGTGTATTTGCTTTTCTCTTATGGCGGATGCTGTCAGGGACAATATGCTTTGCTGCACAGTTCGTTGGTTTTCCCGGCTTAGGCTCCCTTTGTCACAGTGACGATCTACCATCTAGTAGACTCTTATCGATCAATTAAACAGCCCTTGAACGGTTCCTTTTAGCGAACGACCTTAGATCTTGGCGATACTATTTAGTTGGAGTGGGATCTTATTCTTTGGTTTAACTCGCCCGGCCTGTTGTTTTTGGATTTGAACAACCTCCCCTGATTATTTACGATAACATATTCGTCAGTAACAATTAGTTACCGTAATTAACTAATTGTTCGCCGATATTTACCTGGAGCGCCACCTTCGATCGATATAATGTCTGCTTGAGAAACTTGTGAGTCCATTAACAAACCTAAAACGTCAGTAATTGAAAACGAAAGGCAAAATAAAGGTGAATTGTCCATCCAAATTTTCCATCCAACGTTGAGCCGCCGAATCTGCATGAATGGGGTTTTGAAAATCTAGTTTTATATCTGGACAAGCCTAGACCGCAAATTATCGATGGTTTGTCTCGCGGTTAGAATTTGTACGATTCAGTCGTTTCTTCGTACGATGTTTTATCGTGGCCAATTAACAGGGGGAATTTGTGAATATTTTGCTCCTAGAGCCAGTAAAGTCGGACATAGAAGCCATTGGTTCTATTTTCAACATGTGTGTGCCAGGGGTTATTCTCGTTAATGTAGCGACGGGAAATGCAGGGCTGGTCTCCTTTGAACAACAGCCACCAGACTTAGTAATTCTTGATTTGGCTATTCCAGATATGGACAGTTTCGAGATGATAAAAGCTATACGGCTGTACTCCTCTGTCCCTCTCATTGTGATTGATATTGATCATGATGAATCTTCTTTGATCAGGTCGATTGAATTTGGAGCAGATGATTACATCAGCAAGCCTATCCACCCATTGGAATTGTTAGCGCGTGCTAAATCAATCTTAAGGAGATCCCGGGGGGTCAACCAAGACCAGTATATAGTTGCAGGCCTACTCCGATTAGATGCGAGTCTTCATAGGGTTCACGTTGGTGACAAAGAAGTTCGTTTAACTAGGACGGAAAACATCATCCTTCGCCATTTGATGGAGAATGCCGGAAATATAGTTACGTATAGCAATCTCGCCCATAAAATCTGGGGCGACGATTGGACAGAATCATCAGCAACTATCCGTGTTTATATAGACCGAATTCGGAAAAAACTGGGCAATGATTCTAAAAGCCCATCAATGATTGTTACTGAGACGGGTCTTGGGTACCGATTAGTTAAACCCATTTCGTAACTGGCTATTAGCCAGCCTCGAATTTCTGCTAAATTCCCCAACCTGCTGGCGTCAAGGACCGGCAATTAGCTTCATATTTCGTCCTTCCTACTATTTGAGGCAGTGTGACTGACCTTCCCCCCGAACTTACTAATTTACAAGAATTCCCCTAATTCCAGTTGTGCCAGTTTTCGGGAAGAAAGTCAGCTCTTATAAAGTCAGAGGGGGGAGCCATTATACTCCCCCCTCTGACTTTTACTTAGCTTCTGAAGCTAATAAACTGGCATTCGCCTTATTCTTTTCTGCGGTTGTATGTTCGTAGGACGATAAGATCCAAAATGAGTGCAATGCCACCGAAGATAGCAAGGTACATAAATGCACTCTGGAACTCCATCTCCACAGTCATAGAAGCATACATGTGCTGGAAAATAGACAGTACCAAAAGCAGACTTAAAACCATTAAGACCCACTCCCACCATTTATACTTTATATTTTTAAAGTGATTATAGGTAATAAACCAAACTGTGGTACCGCTAAGCAAAGCGCCAACTAATAGGTAATATAAGACACCACCCATAATAATCTATTCCATCCTTTCTTTCTTTAAAAAACATCTACACTTGCGCCGCGAATTGGGTTTTCTTTAGCCCACCATTGATCATGGTTTGGGGAATAAACCGGGCCGTATCCGAAGGCTTCTTCCGTTCTCTTAAAGAAGCCATTGAAAGTGGGTGTAGAGGCAATTGTCGCCTTTACCAAACCATGCACCCAAGAGTTGTTAGACATAGTGAAAAAGGGGCAGTATGACTCACAATTGGTACAACCTATACACTTGGAATAATCAAGGTGCCATCCTTCATAACCACTCACGCAATCCCAAAAAGGTGAGTCGTAGCGTGGGCCCTCGTAGGAGATGGCCTGTCCGGGACATTTGGTGGCGCAGATTCCACAGGTCTTGCAGAACTCTCGGATACCGGCATCAATCGGTTTAGTGGGGGCGAGAGGCAGATCTGAGAGCATTCTTAAAGCACCCTTGGTACCGGAGCCGTAGCGTGGCTCAATAGTACTAGATACGCGGCCTTGTTCGCCAAGGCCGCTGAGATTACCGAAGGCGCCACCTGGTCCCCAAGCGGAGACACCGCCGCCCATGGAATTATATCCCAAGCCTGCAATGAAAGTCTGCAGGCGTTGTTCTATTTCGGTAAACAGCGGATAGGCAATGCTGGAACAAGGATCCATACCTATCGAACATACATATTTAAAGCGCGTCTCGGGAAGCATAACGGTATAGGTGAAGATGTTATCCAGCGCGTTGGGAACTACTATCTTATCATCACCGCCGAAACGCTTATAGCTGTAATGGCCTTGGTCTGCGGGTACATCGTCAAACACAATAGGTATGGGATAATTATCCACCGGGACCGGGTATTCAACATACTCAGCCGTTTTCAAAAGGTGATGCCAGGGCGCAAAGAGAAAGGGTTGAGCTTTGGCGAAGAATATTTTCTTCACGTTATCTGTTATCTTAATGGCACCGACGGAAGACGCTCCAAAGTATCGGCTTACGGCGCGCATTAAAATCAAGTTTTCCTCAGGCGTACCCTGCCACTTCGGGTAATCCTGAAGCTTGACGTCATTATAGCCGAATTCATGCATGCCAAGTGTTCCGGTCATGGAGCGCAGTGAGAGGTAGGGACGAGAGCCATTATAACGATCACTCCCGTAAAGCGGATTGACCCAGCAATTATGCGAGCCATTCGTGGCGGCATAAAGTAAGGCATCTTCCTTGCGGTCACCATAGCCCTGATAACCAGCGTAGTAGTTCGGATCAATATTCGCAATCATCCAGTTTATCCCCTGTTGCATGCGGAGAGTATCAATAGGTTTCGTTCCATTGGCAGCTGCTATTACCGAATCAATAATTGTATATCGCCTTCCGCTATAATCTGATGACAGGTAATTGTCAGGCATAACATAGGCCCCTTGGTTATTCCATCCGCTATATCTGGTTATCTGGCTCCAGTCAATGTTACAGGTGGGGTTTTCATGGTCTCTGGTTGCAACCCACCACGGGTCATTGTTCACTTTATTAGCGTGGTCACCCTCTAGGGCTTTGCCTGCAGATAGCACGTCATCAAGATCCTTAAACTCAACCGGCAGATTATTGTTCGCAAGTACAGCGGCACCCAGCCCACCTGCACCTGCCAGACCCAAGCCCTTCATAAAATCTCTTCGGCTTATGCTTGAATGGAAATTGGACATGGATTTATTTCTCCTTCTTTCTTCTGGTATCTGTGCTGATTTTTCCGGTCTCTCCCGGATGCCAAGCTGCACTCGCGCCTCCTTCGTAGCTATCACATGCACATTCAAGGGTTGGAAAAAACAAAGCTACTCAAGCTATGTTAGATATTCTTCCTTTCTCCAATAACTTTGATTTCTAACGCTAATCGTTTTTGAACCGTCGGCCAACAAGATTCATTCCAGTCTCACTGGTACAAAGTGGTTGCAAGTCCCGGCTCTTGTCCCTGTACACTGTGATTCCTTTAAGTCCTTGCTCGTATGCCATCATAAAAACCTTGGCGATATCTGCTCTGGTGGCGCTCTTGGGGAAGTTCACGGTCTTACTAACGGCATTATCGGTTTGCCGCTGGAAAGCTGCCTGAACTCTGACGTGCCAGTCTGGAGACACCCTATGCGCGGTCACGAATATCTTACGTATGTCTTCGGGGATCTCTTTCCTGAGATGAAGGTGGTTTGATGTTACCAACTGCTCAAAAAGCTCACGGGTGAAGAAGCCGCGTTCCCGGGCTGCTTCCTCGAAATATGGATTGATCTCCAGCAGATTTTCCCCTTCTAGGATGTTGCGAACGAAAACCGCTGCGAAGATTGGTTCGATGCCGCTAGATACCCCGGCGATAATTGATAAGGTTCCAGTCGGGGCGATGGTGGTGCAGCAGGCGTTGCGCATCGGCATCCCCTCGGCTTCATAAACACTGCCGCTCCAGGCCGGGAACACGCCTCGTTCAATTGCCAGTTGCTGCGAAGCCTTGTGTGCCAGGTCGGTGATAAACTCCATGACTTCTTCAGCCACGGTGATTGCCTTTGTCGAGTTATAAGGGATGCCGAGTCGTATGAGCATGTCGGCAAAACCCATGACGCCCAGACCGATCTTTCTGGTTCGCTTCGTCGCCTGCTCGACTTCGAGGAAGGGGAGACGGTTGATATCGATTACGTTATCAAGGAAACGTACTGCCAACGGGACAATCCTTGAAAGCTTTTCGAAATCGATCTCAAGTCCCTCGGGTTGATTCTTGAGCATCATGGCAAGGTTGATAGAGCCAAGATTGCAGGACTCATACGGGAGTAAAGCCTGCTCGCCGCAGCCGGTGATAGTTTTCATCCGTCCTAGGAGAGGTGTAGGATTGTCGCGGTTAACGCGGTCGATAAACACGAATCCGGGGTCACCGGTTCGCCAAGCCTGATCGACAATGAGGTTAAAGACATCTCTAGCTCTAAGCCAGAGCGTCGCTTTCCCGTTCCGAGGATCAATGATGGGATAATTCTCGCCCGATCTCACCCTCGACATAAAATCGTCCGTAACCGACACTGAGTTATAGAAATTTGTTAGCGCCAACGGGTCGTTCTTGGCCTTAATGAAATCGAGGATATCCGGATGATCCACACTAAGGACTACAGAGTTGCATCCGCGGCGGACGCCGCCCTGTTTAATATAATCTGCTGCTCTGGCAAAGACATCGATAAGGGCTACAGGGCCACCAGCGGCATTTGGATGATCGCCCACAGAACTGCCCTTGGCGCGCACCTGCGAAAAGTCATAACCGATGCCGCCGCCGCTTTTATGGATGAGAGCGGTATATTTTACTGCGTCGAACGTCTCTTCAATAGAATCATGTACCGGGAGAACGAAACATGAGGATAACTGACCGTCTTCGGTACCGGCATTCAAGAGCGTAGGCGAGTTTGGCAGGAACTCCAAATTTATCATAAGCTGATAGAAATTCTTTTCTACCATCGCAACATCGGCATCGGGATCGTATTTGAATTCGGCTGACGCAACCGCTTTGGCTACGCGATGGAACATATCCTCAGGGGTTTCGATGATCTCACTTGCACGATTGCGCCTCAGATAACGTTTCTCAAGTACTCTAAGAGCGTTCGCCGAAATGAGCATCTTTTTTGGAACTGATTCTTCAAGTGTATTGGGCATTTGCATCACAGTCCCCCAAAAACGAACCGGCTCGGGAAAGTAGCCATAAAGCTCAGATCGGACGCGGTATACCGACCTTCGGGCAGACTGGACAGAAACCCGAGTAAACGAATTGGCGCTCCGTCCGATTCGGCTTTGTGGACCATGTCGCCCTTGGTTAAAGAGTCATCGGTCCCTTTGAGTATTGCTTCTAATCTGTCGAGATCTGCCTTGATCATTGAGTCCTTATCTACCTTTACAGACTAGCAAGCACTGCGGTGAACCCCGATTACATCCAGGGAACACACGGGAGGGGTTTCACAGCGTATCAAGCCGGGCTGAGTCGCACAGCCAGGCACCCCGGTTTCCCCCACCGCATGGCTTGCAGGAAAACTGCATATTAAATTGTAAAAGCTAATCCTGCCCGAAAAAATAAGCGCTCGCGAAAGCCGCGAAGCTGAGATCTGATGGACAGTTGTAGATACGTTCCGGTAAACGATAAACGTAAAATTTCATAAGGTTTTCTGGAGCGCGGTTGGCTTCGGCCTTCTTGATAATCGACTCTTTCGACGCCGGATATTCAACACCACTAACGAAATATTCGATTACAGCGGCATTCACCTTAGGCTCCTCAACGAATCCTTGTGCCCATCCATTGACACTTTTCGTCTGCCGTTTTTCAACCGTAATCATTTTCAGGTCCCAACTTTCTTATTTGCCCAAATACCGAAAGCTCTTGATAAATCATGATTAGGCAATTCTTTTGATTGATCGGTTATCGTTTCAATTGCAAACACCAAATCGGCCATTATGATAGGTTTGAACACATAATCAGATTTACCCATACTAAGTACATGTGCTGTATCTATTTGAGTCCCTAAAGGCTCGGAGACAAAAATGATGGGAATTTCCGAGAATCTGCGGATTTCCATTATCGCGGCCATTGTGTTTTGCATCGCGCCATCGATTATTATCAAACTAACATCAATAAGTTGTTCTTTTGTAAGAAAACCCGACCCATCCCCCAATAAAACCTCATTGGAATTCGGCCATCTAAATCGAATACTCATGATAATTGTTGCGGCAGCTTCTGCATCATCTGTCACTACTAAGATTTTCACGGAGATAAGTGTAACTCTCGCGCCTTACTAAATGATTAAATATTGTGACATTACATTACGTTACCTGTTTACAATGTTACAACGATGAATCAGTACATAACTCTATATAACTTATTCGTTGATTGTAAGTAGCGTTAAGACTGGCGCAGGGGCACCGGATGAGTAACGATCTACAGATCCGCAGCTTTTTGAAGAGACTTC
This sequence comes from Dehalogenimonas sp. WBC-2, assembly GCA_001005265.1. Taxonomy (NCBI): domain Bacteria; kingdom Bacillati; phylum Chloroflexota; class Dehalococcoidia; order Dehalococcoidales; family Dehalococcoidaceae; genus Dehalogenimonas; species Dehalogenimonas sp. WBC-2. Next base: position 378,823 of record CP011392.1, on the reverse strand, counting down.
GTTTGCCGGTGGTGGCTCAAAACTATTCACGACTCGCGGAAGAGGCGGCGGCCAATAACCAGACGTTTCAGGACTACCTCTTCGCTCTGCTGGAGGGTGAAGTCATCCAACGAGAAGATCATGCTCAAAAATTGAGACTATTGAGAGCCCTTTTCCCGGTGATCAAGAGCCTGGACAACTTCGACTTCAGCGCTATTCCATCAGCCAACAAAGCGCCGATACTCGAGCTGTCCCGCAGCACTTTTATCGACCGGCGCGAGAATGTGATTCTTATCGGCAGCTACGGCACCGATAAAACTCATCTAGCCATCAGTTTGGCGGCCAGCACTTGCCGCCAAGGCAAAAAGGTCCGTTTCTATACCGTCGCCGGACTGATTAACGAGCTGCTGGAAGCCGGATCAAAGCTTAAACTAGGCAAACTGGAATCGGCCTTGGCCAAGTGTGATCTGATACTCCTGGATGAACTGGGCTTCGTGCCTTTCGGTAAAGAGGGCGCCGAAGCCCTGTTTACTTTCTGCTCTTCACGCTACGAGCGAAGTTCTTTGATAATTACCACCAATTTGGACTTTGCACGCTGGAAAGAGATCTTCAATTGAGCGTATTTGTTCTCAAATTCCCCAAAATACGAACCTAATTGGGAAGAAGTCATAAAATACAGGTCTCTCGCGAGATATTGGCCTTCTGGTAAGTCGAGATAAAGGACTACAGTGTGTTAGGCAGATAGTTCATCATTTGCCTTACTATTGGGCCAGTTTTAGCATTTCCTTATCCAAATTCACCTTTGATTCTTTCTTTTATCTAGACATTCATATGGCAAAATTTGCAGTGATACCCCAATTACACTCGGGGGAACACGCTGAAGGGATTTCACAGCACATTAAGTCGGCTGAGTCGTTGCAGGACACCCTGATATTCCTCCACCGCCCCGCGCCTTGCGGACACTTTTTTAGATGTTACTCTATTTGTGTCCGAAACGTAGGCAGTAGTTTTAGGAGGATTTTACGGCGTCCAGAGTTTAGGAGATTGTAGATACGAATTAATAACGATAAAATCGCAATGCGATAAGATATTGTTTCCCTCGGGCCCGCATTTAACGTCTCTTTCTCGAGTCCTCTAAGGAACTCCTTACGACTCAGCTCGGTAGGTAATTTTTGCATTCTAGTTATTACTGCAATGAAAGGTTCCAGGAATGCTTTTTGATGAATCGAGATCTGTAAATTCTTCCGACTGGTTAGATAACGCTTCAATTGCAGACACTAAATCCGTTTTTGCTATGGGTTTAAACAGATAATCAGATATAATTAGACTTAATACACGAGCGGTGTCCATCTGATTCCCAACAGGACTGGACATAAAAATGAGACGGACTTCCGAGACTCTGCGTATTGCCTCAATTGAAGTTATTATGTTTTGCATCTCCCCATCAATTATTATTAAAGCCAAAATCACCAATTGTTGCCTTTGTTAGAGATTTACCTTTGTTTCTAGGACAACCTAATTGGAATTTAGCCATCGAAGCGGATACATACGATAATTGTTGAAAGGGCGTCTACATCATCTATCATTGCCAAGAATTTCATATACATGATTGTAACTGTCACACCTCGCAAATTGATTACCTTTTATAACACTATGATACGTTGCATGGTGCATTCGAGATCTTTATCTAAGTCTTTATAACTTTTACTGTTTTAAAATGGTAGTGAAGTCATGGGGTTAGTTTAACTAAACGGTAACCAAGTCCTGTCTCAGTAAATATCATTGATGGGCTTTTAGAATCGTCACCAAGTTTTTTCCGAATCCGGTCTACATAAACCCGAATAGTCGCTGATGCTTCGGTCGAATCATCACCCCAAATTTTCTGGGCGAGATTACCGTGTGTAACTGTGTTCCCAGCATTCTCCATTAAATGCCGTAAAATAATATTTTCGGTTCGAGTTAAACGAACTTCTTTGTCACCCACATACACCCTGTGAAGGGACGCATCCAACCTGAGTAGACCTGCAACGATGTACTGGTCCTGATTGGTTCCCTGGCGTCTCCGCATAATTGATTTTACCCGGGCCAACAGTTCCAAGGGGCGTATTGGTTTGGTAATGTAATCATCCGCTCCAAATTCGATCGATCTAATCAAAGAAGATTCGTTATGGTTGCTATCAATCACGATGATAGGAATGGATGAGAATAACCGTATCGTTTTTATCATCTCAAAACCATCGATATCAGGTACAGCCAGATCAAGAATTAGTAAATCCGGTGTCTGTTGTTCAACGGAGATCAATCCTTCGGTTCCTGTCGCCACTGTCACGAGGGTAATACCTGGTAAAAACATTGCAAATATAGAACTGATAGCTTCTACATCCGATTTCACGGGCTCTACGACTAAAATGCGCACAGATTGCCCTCTCTTTAACGACATAAGAAAATGTTGCTAGAAGAAATGACGAGCTTTTTTTAAAGCCGATTTGAACGAATCTCACTCTCGCTTAATTTGTCAGCTGAGTCATGTCAACAAAATATAAGATTTTTAATACCGCAATTTTATCCTAAAAGTATTACAATCTGATTAAACTGTGTATCATTACATTACAATTGAAGAGTATAATATAACTTTTCACTAAATACATATTACAATCCGAAACTATTGGTTCCTATTTATCGTTATTCCGCTATCATTTTGTCCGTGTTTTAAATAAACGGTAACCAATCGCTCTTGCGGAAGCTCGCTATAGCTTCCATCCATCAATGTTTGGGGCGCCTGAGGCAGGTTGATCTTCCTGGTAACACTTGATGGGAAAGTCTACATTCAGAGATTGTCGCCAACAGCTTGAGGAGCCCCTGCTCGCTGCAATCAAAGAGTTTTGCCTCGGAATAAGGCACCAAAAAAAGTAGAGGTGTGCCAGCCCAACCAGTCGTTTTAAGAAAAAAGACTCTTCTTGAAATCTTCGACCGTCTCGGCGGATCAGATTACATTATGAACCGGGTCGGAAGATTATAATATTTGAATCATAACCCAGAAAATCCATTCCATATCGGCGACAGTGCCTATATTCAGGAAGCCAACAGCCAACTGGCTATGGTTTAACGTCCCCTTCGTCAATACCACCCGGACGGGCGCGTTCGACGTAAGTTTCCATTTCTTGGCGAAGACTAGGTTGCAGAATTCCCTGAGGCGTTTCCGGTTGGTGATAAAACGCTCCCAAGAAAAGTAGATATGCTGGATGCCATACTTCCCGCCCAGGATTTTACTCCAGGAAACACGCTTGGCCGAGAGGTCTCACGTCTAGCAGCCCAAGAGTTGGTATCTGCTCAGAACGTGCCCTTATCGGGATAGTCGAGGGAGATGCCTAAGGGACGTCGATTAAATCCCAAGCTGTGTCCGGCGGACAGGTCAGGTATGAACCACCTTACTGGAGTATTACCGCCTTGCCTTTCGAATTTTTGTAAGCTAAACTTTCGGTTCCAAAAATCTCGATGCTACTGTTCTATAAATAATCTATCCATTCGGAAACGGTGAATGCCCTATAACGGCATAATCCGTGCGTGACTCCGCACGCAATTTAGCTGAGTGTGCCCCGGATAACGAAAACCCCAGACAACCTTGATCCGGGCAGCAGGTTTTTAAATCCCACGGATTGGATCTGAGCGTCAACAATGTAAGTCCGGTTGCCACCGAGAAGCCGACCAGTTCGGGAAAACTCAACGAAATCAGCCGGCCGCCACAGGCATGGTGCTGTACGACCTGGACAAGCGGTTCTTTCAAGCGCTCCCTAGAGAACCAACAATCTCTGCAATTGTTACCTTTCGGCGAGACACACCTCGGATGGGACATTTCTGTTGCGGCCGACTCTTATTTTGTGTTGGCTCTCCCAGTCGTGACTGGAGGGAAGACTAGGGCTCCAAAGACTCATCTATTAGAATAATCTTGATTCTTTGGACGTTGACGCTCACGATCTTAGTCACAACACGGGAGGTTAGCGGCTCTTTCTCAGACGATTCTCCGTTAAACCGTTTAAAAAGATGGTGCAACTCTTCCACCGCACTTATTCTTGTTCTGATTACGCCTCTGAGTCCGTTGAGTTTCAGGCAATAATTTTTGTTGGTTCCCATATCTCTACTGCTCCCGCGGCTGTTGCCACGCATTCCTTAACCTGTTTCGCATTCGGGTTATAAGCATATCTCTGCTCCAGGTTATACAGTATTAATCTGAAGAGGCTTTGCAGAAGTATCTTGAGCCTGGCACCGGAAATGTCTTTACCCCCGATGAAATTGTTCAGATCAGAGAGCCATGAACTTGCTTCGACCTTGGCGACCAGCTGCCCTAGCTCTTCTCCCACTAGAATCGCTTCATCGCGCATTACCCCAAGTTGGGCCATTCCGTCAGAAATGCCCGAATTGAGGTGCGACATCAATGAGTCTTTGCCGGCACTCACCGCGTCAACGAACGCTTGAATTTGGCTTTTCAGAATAGTCTCAGCGTATTTTATATCCGTGATGATCTGATCCCGCTGTGCAGAGAAAGTTTGGATAGAGCCAATCATCTCGTGGATTTTCGCTTCAGCTTCGGTGATTAAGTCCTGAAGCTTAGCCAATTCAGCTTTCCTCGCATCCAGCAACGCTTCAAGGCCATAACCCTTGTTAAGATATCTCAATTCCTCAGTCAATCTCTTGCCCACATCGCCTGGTTTGAGCCCGAGATGGACTGCAACTACCTTTATCTGGCGGATAAGGGCAACCAATCCCTCCAAAGTCATCCCCAGCTTTTCCAGCGTTTTCCTCTCCTGTCTGGCGTCCATCATCTCAGAGTTAGCTTGATCAGCCCTCTTCTCCAGGTCGGCCACGAGACTGTCTGTCTTGAGTTTTTCTTGCTTCCTTGAGGTAATTTCAGCCTGAAGATTAGCGAGAATTTTATTGTTGTCCGAAATTTGCACATTTTGTTGAGTGATAGTCACATCCAGTTTTTTCAGTTCTGATTTTTTCGCAGAGACTTCTTTGGCCAGAGGATCTAGTTGGGCAGCCTTGGCCTCAAGTTCGACTACCTGATCCTTGAGTTCAGAACAAGAAATTCCTGTGTTTTTCTCCACTTCCATGATCGCTTTGGCAGCGGTTAGCAAGGCCACTGTTTCCGAGTCATTACTGCCGCAGGCTTTGATCGCAGGCTTGAGCTGAGCCAGCTCCGAAGGCTCGATTCCAAGGTCGATCATCGTGGATAACACCGACAAACCTGTCATCGCTTTCATCGGGTTGGTGTTGGATTGTTTTAAGGAAACCGATAGCTCCCTCAAGCCGTCTATTTCTTCGGTAATGTCGGCTGCTATCGGAAACTGGCCGGCTTTAAGCGCTGCTACAATGTTCGACACCGAACCAATGCTGACAGAAGCTTTGATTGCGATTTCTTCATAGGAAAATCCCTGGAAATAGAGCCTGATTACCTGGAGCTGCTTTGCCGCGGAAAACTCTTTCATAATGCCTTCCCCCAGTACTATTTTTGATTCTATTTGACCCCCTTATGGGGGCCGTTTATTTGAACGATTGACACCCACACTTGAATTTATCTTGAACCGAATTTGAATACGACTTGAACCGAGCCTTAACACCATTTGAAGGCTCATTTAAAAATTCCAGTCTGCACATTATTTTTAACATTGGGCTTCCTACTAATGAGGTTCCAAATTGGAATGAAAAGGGGCTTCTGGGGTTAGGGTTACATCTTTGGTTGGTTCGGGGTCGGATCGCGAGGTGCGGCGTTGATGATGTCGGACCAATAATTTGGCCAGCAGTCGAAACCCTTCAAAAGTTCCGGGGTTGACTTCTTTCTCTTGCTGGAATTGATTATCCCCCACCTTTTCATTATCCCACTGATTATCAAGCCGCAACCATACATACAGTTTAGATTGTTGCTTGCTCAATAATGCTTGTAGTTGCATTATTTAAATGCTAAACTGTCTTATAACTCAGGAGGGATTAATGCCAAAAAAATTTGACGACGTAATTCAGAGCGCCTGGCTCGCTTCTTTTGACCAAGGTAAAAGCACCGTTGAGATCTCTAGAGAAAAGAAGGTCGATCACCGAGTAGTTAAAAAGGCCGTCGACCGCCTGATCCTCGAACGCCAGTCCCGTCAAGCCCGGCTCGAACTACTCAAGGATGCCCTGCTCAAACACAACGACAAACTCATGGCGACACTCAAGGGGCTTAAATCAACCATCGCCACCGTTGACATTTCCAAAGCACCACTTTCCTGGCAACGCGATCGCCATAACCCTTCCAGTATCTTTAGGGAACGTGAAGTCTCGCTCCAGGAGATACAACAAATTCCGCTAATCCAGGGCACGGAAACCAAAGAATGGATTCTGCTTAAACAGCACCTCACGAACGACAAGCTATGGAGGCTTCTGAAGGCATGGGGGAAATCGAACCAAACGTTGCACCTTGCCGCCGTTGAAGCCCAATACGATCTCAAGGAAATCATCGAGAATAATACCGGGCTGCCCATGATCGATAAGGATGAGCCCTCGCGTCCCTTCGTTTACTCCTATACCACAGGGGATATCTTCTATTCCTTCGCACTTGGAAAGCCCCGCGTTAGCTCAGATGAATTTATTCAGGGAATCACCATCGAACCTCACGGCGACATCAGGCGCGGAGGCTCAATCCTGGCTCTGGCCCGCGGACAGGAAGAAAATGTTAGGTTAGGGCTTGTAGAGGCTTACAAGGCATGGTTAGCGTCGAAGGCGATAACCCGACTTACGGCCGCTTCACTGGAACTGGAGGACGCTGCAAAAAAAGTTAGGGATCGAATAGATGACCTGGAGATGATTGAATTCATCCCAGGTACTTGCCGCATCTGTGCCAGTCTAGGGTTATAAGGGAGGTGTCTCATGAAAGTTGTGTTGTACGCTCGCGTTTCATCCGAAAAACAGGATGTTGATCTTTCGATTTCGGCCCAACTTAAGGCTTTAAGGGCATATGCCGAGAGCAAAGGCCATGAGATCGTTAAAGAATACATCGATGCAGCCGAAACTGGCTGTACAACACACCGGCCTGCTTTCCGGGAAATGATCGCCGCTGTTCGACGGCCGCAAAAACTTTTTGAATTGATACTGGTTTGGAAATTCAGCCGTTTTTCGAGGTCCCGGGAAGACTCTATCGTATTCAAAGCGATATGCCGCAAACACGGCGTCCAGGTGATTTCGATCAACGAACCATCCGAAGACACTCCGACAGGTAGGTTAATGGAAGCAATAATCGAAAGCCTGGACGAATTTTACTCGGCCAACTTGGGCGAAGAGGTTCGGCGCGGTATCAAAGAAAGTGCATCACGTGGCTTTTTCGTCACCGGCATTGTCCCTTATGGTTACAGACGAATTAAGGTCAAAGATGGGGAGAAAGACCGATCTAAGCTCGAACCCGAACCAAGTCAAGCTGGTGTTATCAGACGCATCTTCAACGAAGCGCTATCGGGTAACGGTCTTAAGGAAGTGTGCAAAGGATTGAATAACGATGGCATTGCCGGACCCAGGGGCAAAAACTGGTGCGTCACCAGCCTCTGGCAAATCATCAACAACGAGGTTTATACTGGCGCTTCCGTCTGGGGCAAGCGAAGCCGGACTAAGAAAGACCTTGTTCCTACAAGAGTGGAGAGTGCATGGGAAGCCATCATCGACCGTGAGGTGTTCTTACAGGTGCAAAACGCCATCGCGAGTCGAGCTCCAAACAATATTCATCCCAAACGTGTTTCAAGCCAATACTTATTGAGCGGCATCATCAAATGCGGCCATTGCGGGAAAGCTCTAATCGGCCAGCAGGCCAAGAGCGGTCAGTTCGCCTATTACGTTTGCGGTAATCTACTTAAAAAAGGAGCGGGCAGTTGCAAGGCCAATTACATCAATGCCCGAAAGTTCGAGAGTCGGATCATCAATGAAATTATGGCAAAGGCTCTAACCCAGGACAATTTACAACAAGTTCTCAAAATGATCGCCGAAGAAGAAGAGCAAGCCTCATCCGAATACTTCAACAAATTAAAAACAGTTGATTCTGAACTTGGTGAGGTTTCGCGAAAACTCGATGCCTTATATGACGCGCTCGAATCCAGGAGTTTTAATTTCGAGGATTTAGCTCCACGAATAAAACAGTTAAGGAGCCAGCAAGAACAACTCCAAGGCACCAAAGAGGATTTAAGTTATGGAGAGTCGGACAAGCGTGTCACCGGGATTGATTTAAAAACCCTTGTTGAATATTCAGCCGAAATGGAGCAGGTACTTCAGGAAGGATCAATCAGCGAACAAAAAGCGCTGTTTCGAAGTTTCGTGAAAGAGATCCGTGTTTTGGGCAATCAAGTGGAGGTTGAGTATTTCGCGCCATTCCCAAATACGATCAATAACGTTGGGGAAACAGGGGTTCTTGGTACTGTACCAAATGGTAGCGGGGATAGGATTCGAACCTATGACCTTCGGGTTATGAGCCCGACGAGCTGCCACTGCTCCACCCCGCGTCAGATAGAGTTCTATTATCCCACTTGAACGTCTTGAAGTCAACCGCCAATCGTTTGTACCCAAAATCCTTTGCCGCACCGGGATGGATAGTCTATAATTGAAACTCTCCCGGCAAAGATTCTAATACCTGTGATTCCGGCGCTTCAGGTGGTATAAATGTCAATTAAAACAGTACCCCAGGATATGCTTAAGGCTGTTATTGAAGGTTTCGGTCGTGACCGCGCCAATCTCATCCCCATGCTCCAGCGCCTCCAGGAGCACCTCGGCTTTATCTCTCCCCAGGCTGTAGCCGCCGCTGCGGAACGGCTGGGTCTTTCCGAGAGTACCGTTTACAGCGTCGCTTCTTTCTATACCCAGTTCCGCTTCAAGCCTGTCGGACGCAACATCATTAAAGCCTGTCGCGGCACCGCCTGCCACGTAGGCGGCGGTGAACGCATACTGTCGGAACTTGAACGGCAGCTGGGCATCAAACCGGGTGAAACCACATCTGATCTGGAATACACCCTGGATACCGTGGCCTGCATCGGAGCCTGCGCACTGGCGCCGGTCGTGCTCATCAACGATGAAATTTACGGCCGCACTTCCACCAGCCGGATACTTGATGCCGTCGCCCGTCAAAAGAAGGCCGGGGTAAGTTGCGCATGCCGCCCGTGACTAATTTCACGGCGCTTCAGGCTGAATCCAAAGCCGACTGGCAGACGCTTATCCAGAGCCAGACGCCCCATATCCTCATCGGCACCGCCACCTGCGGCAAGGTCTCCGGCGCCATGAGCATATTGGATGCCATCGGCATGACTCTCGATAAACTCGGGCTCAAGGCCACTGTCACCCAGGTAGGCTGCTTTGGCATGTGCTACGCTGAGCCGGTGATGGACATCGCGCTGCCCGGTATGCCGCGTATCAGTTACGGCTTCATGACCCCGCAAAAAGCCGGGCAAATCATTGAAGACTACATCATAAACGGCAATCCACGGCCGGAACTGGCGCTGTGTACTATCGGTCAAGGCAAGGTTGAAGGTATCCCGACCTTTGAAGAGATGCCGATGCTCAAGGGTCAAATCCGCATCGCCTTACGCAACTGCGGCCACATCAATCCGTTGCGTATCGGCCATTATATCGCCCGCGGCGGTTACGCCGGGTTGTACCGTGCCCTGTCGCAACTCACACCTCAACAGGTCATTGATGAAATAACCACATCGGGGCTGCGCGGGCGCGGCGGCGCCGGTTTTCCCACCGGTCAAAAATGGCAATTCTGCCGTGATGCTAAAAGCACCACAAAATACGTTATCTGCAACGCCGACGAGGGTGATCCCGGTGCTTTCATGGACCGGTCGATACTGGAGGGTGATCCCCATTCGGTCATAGAGGGTATTATTATCGCCGCCTACGCCATCGGCGCCGCTGAAGGCTACCTCTATGTCCGCGCTGAATACCCGCTGGCCGTATCTACGGTAAAACACGCCATCGACCAGGCGCGGCAGCACAGCTTGCTGGGACGTAATATCCTGGGTTCCGGCTTTGATTTCAATATTCATGTCAAAGAAGGTGCCGGCGCTTTCGTCTGCGGTGAAGAAACGGCTTTAATTGCCAGCATTGAAGGCAAACGCGGCATACCCCGATCCCGCCCGCCCTTCCCTGCCGTTTCCGGTTTATGGGGTAAACCTACTAATATCAATAACGTCAAAACACTGGCTATGGCTTCGTACATCCTGGATAATAACGCCGCTACCTTTGAGAGTCTAGGCACTGAAAAAAGCAAGGGAACCTGTGTTTTTGCCCTGGCTGGCAACATCCGCCACATGGGTTTAATTGAGGTTGCCATGGGCACGCCCCTCAAAGAGGTCATCTATGGCATCGGTGGCGGCATCCCCAAAAACAAGAGCCTTAAGGCAGTCCAGATCGGCGGCCCGTCAGGCGGTTGTCTGCCAGCCGATATGTCACACATAGGCCTTGATTATGAATCACTGGTGCAGTCAGGGGCCATCATGGGTTCCGGTGGCATGATAGCCATGGATGAATCCAATTGCATGGTGGATGTTGCTCGCTATTTTCTGTCCTTTGTTCAGGCTGAATCCTGCGGTAAATGCACTCCCTGCCGCCTGGGCACCCGTCAGATGCTCAATATCCTTGAACGGATTACCAGGGGTGACGGACGCCTGGAGGATATCCCCCTGCTGGAATCACTGGCCAGGGTGATCAAATCTACCTCTCTATGTGCCCTGGGCGGCACCTCTCCAAACCCGGTGCTGACCACACTCAGGTATTTTCGTGACGAATATGAAGCGCATATCGTAGAAAAACGCTGTCCAGCTGGCGTCTGCAAAGCGCTGATCAGCTATACTATCGTTAACCAAAAATGTAATGGTTGTAAGCTGTGTGTCAAGGCCTGTCCCGCCCAGGCCATCACTTTCGCCGGCAAGCGCCAGCCGGTGCTGCTAAATGAAAAGCTGTGTAACCGTTGCGGTATCTGCCTTGATGTCTGCAAACTGGACGCGGTGGCTGTGAGCTAGTAACATGATTAAAATCGACCACAGGCAAGTTAAAACGAGGGAAACGGTGCATCATCCTGAACGCCTTACCCGCCCGCTCATTAAAACCTATGGCCGTTTCATCGAAACAGATTGGGATGAGGCGCTGGAATATACCTGTTCCAAACTCGTCCGGTATCAGCCGGCAGAAGTGGCGGTCGTCGCTTCTGCCAACGCCACTAATGAGGAAATTTACCTCATCCAGAAGTTCGCCCGCGCCGTCCTGGGCACAAATTCTGTCGATCTTTGCAGCCGGAACAATGTTCAGGGAGCACGTGACATGAGCGCGCCGCCTGATTTTCTCACCCGATATCAACAAAGCCCTGACGATACCATCAGAATTAAATTTGAAACCGCCTGGGGCGTCAAACTGCCTCAAAAAGCTGGCCTCACCATCGGCGGCATGCTGGATGATATAGAAATGGGTATTATCAAGGCGCTTTACATCGTAGGTGAGAATATCATGCTGTCACATCCTGATCTAACCCGTATTGCAAAGATGCTTGCCAAACTGCAATTTTTAGTCGTGCAGGACATTCTCCATACTGAAACAACAGCCGTAGCCAACGTGGTTCTCACTTCTGCCGGTTTCGCTGAAAAAGATGATACCTTTACCGACACTGAACTCCGGGGGCAGCGTGTACACTCTGCCGTTGACCCGGCGGCTGATTCCCGCCCCGGCTGGTGGATCACTAATGAACTGGGTAAGCGTCTCGGCGGCAAGGGCTTTGAGTATACCGGCCCGGAACAGATTTTTGATGAAATGCAGGCGCTGACACCCGGCTGTTACACCGGCATGACATCTTCAATACTGACAAAGGATGGCTTGCTGTGGCCATATCCCGCAGAGTACCATCCCGGCACCGCCGTGCGTTTGGCTAAAATCAACACCGGAGCATCTTCATGATCCAGTACCTCGGAGTGGACATCATTGAGATCCCTCGCATCGGGGCAGCCATTGACCGCTGGGGCGATAACTTCTTAAGCCGCATTTTCACGCCGCAGGAACTCATGCGTTATCGGCATAAATTACCGTCCCTGGCCGCCCGCTTTGCCGCCAAAGAGGCGGCAGTCAAGGCTTTGGGCTGTCAGGAATTTATCTACCGGGATATTGAAGTCATTGCTGAGCCGGGACAACGGCCGGAAATCAGGCTCTACGGCCGGGCTAAATCCATCGCCAGTGATCTTGGCATCACCAGCCTGGCAGTCAGTCTGTCCCACAGCCGTGAATACGCCACGGCTGTAGTTTCAGCCTTGGTTTAACTTGCAAGGCCACATAATACAAAGGGAGGCTCTTTCGAGCCTCCCTTTAATATTCTATTCCAAAAGTGTTTTGCTTTAAGCTTTTCTGGTAAAACCAATGACGATTAAGACCAGACCAAGACCGATGGCCATCCAGAATCCATAGACGCTGGCCCACAGGATAAGGCTGCGGTTGGACGCGGCTTCTTCCGCCATTTCATCAATGGTAGCCTGGGTAAAATGGCTTTCATTGGTCAGTACCGGCATAGATGACCCGGTCGGTAAGAGCTGGTTAATCGTGGTGGTCAATTCTGAATCGACCGGAGTGCCGGAGACAGGTTCGACTTTGATTGTGGCGGCGATATCAATCGTCTGGGTGGCGTTGGTCGGATTAGCGTTGCCTTTGGAATCAATCTGGAATACATAGACCTTAACCCCATTGACGGTGTCTTCGCCGATAAAAGTAGCCGGGAGTGTAGAGTTAGTGGTGGCCACCCAGTACTGATAAGTCTCCTGCTGGGTATCTGCCGGGAAAGTGAACTGACCGCTGCGGGTCTTATCGCCTCCGGCCACATTCTCGCGGGTAGTGCGGTCAATAGCATAGGTTTCAGAGGAGTCCAGTGCCGCCAAAGCAGGACTGGCAGCTGACAAAGGCGCGCCGTTGGCTGCAATGGTAAACTTTATAACTTGCTGTAAAATCAATGCGTCAGCATCGTTGACACTTGTTGTATCAAGGGTGCGGTCCATCTTGGTCTGAATCGTATCGTATGCCCCTGTTCCCTGGTTGAACGCTTTAACTGAACCTTCAAAGTGATAATCCTGGGCATAATCCTCTGGAAGTTTAGCCATACCGGGGAAAATAAGGTACAGCCATACTAAGGCCAGGGCAATTAGAAGGAAACCGGCTGAAATAAATACACGGCGCGCCATTGTTGGATACCCCCTTCTTTCTCTTGCAGGTTGAATACCTGTTCAAGTTTTTATTGATGACCATAATAGGAGTAAAAAGTGCCGTTGTCAATAGATTGAATGAACTGTCATTCAATTAGTCTTTACACCTACACGGCCTCAATAGCCGCCGCCGCTTCTCCTTGCGCTCTGGGATGGTAGTTGATCAGTAGCGCCACCGCCGCCCCGCCGATACAGATGAACATGGCCACCGTCATCGCCGAGCTTAGCGCCCGGGTGAATTGTTCACTCATAACCTGGGCGATAAGCGCTTGAAGATAATCCGGCGCATCAGCCGTTACCGCCCCACCCATGCCGCCCTGGCTCACCCCTTCAATGATGGCATCTTTAGCAGACTGCGGCATAAATGGGATACTGGCGAAGAAGGTGGTCAAATTATCCACCAGTTTAAACTGCAGCACCGCGCCCAGTACTGAAATGCCCAGCGTCGCCCCAACCTGACGCAGTGTGGTCAGTATCCCAGATGCCGCGCCGGACTTGTTTACCGGCGCTGAGGCCATCACTACCGCACCCAGCGGCGCCATCACCAACCCCATGCCCATACCGGCAATCATCAGCGGGATGATCAGCGCCTGTCTGGTGGTTTCCGGGGTGATTTGAGACAGGAAATAAAGCGCCACCGCCACCAGCAGCATTCCGGCAGAAAGCACAAACCGCATGTTGATACGGTCGGTCAGCCGCCCGGCCAGCGGCGCCACCACCATCAAAGTCAGCGGCATCGGCAGTACCGTCAGACCGGTCTCGATGGCAGAATAGCCGCGTACCACCTGCAGATACAATACCAGCAGAAAAACGATGCCGATGAGGCCGAACATCAATAACATACCCAGGAAATTCCCGGCGCTGAAACTGACATTGCGGAATAGTTTCAGATCGATCAGCGGCGCCGCCGCTTTGCGTTCGATAATTATAAAAGCCATCATCGCCGCTGCTGCCAGGCCGAACAATCCCAGTATCAGCGGTGAACTCCAACCGTAAGCCTGCCCTTCCACCAGCGCATATGTCAGCGACCCCAGGGCCACCGACGCGGTCACAATACCCGGGAAATCAATGCGGCGGCTGGCGGTAGGTTCACGTGATTCAGGCACCATTTTCAGCGTGGCATATACCGCTGCCAAACCGATAGGTATATTCACCAGGAATACTGACTGCCAGCCAAACCCGTCCACCAGCAACCCCCCGATGATCGGCCCCAGTGCGCTGGCAGCCCCGGCCACCGCCCCCCAGATACCCATGGCCATACCCCGCTGGCCGCCCTGAAAGGTCACATTCAATATGGATAATGTCGCCGGCATCATCGCCGCGCCGCCGACGGCCTGCAGCCCCCGCGCCGCTACCAGCCAGCTGATACTGGGAGCCAGACCGCACAGCAATGAGGCCGACGTAAACAGGATCAGACCCCCGACAAAAAACCGCTTGCGGCCAAACAGGTCGCCCAGGCGGCCCAGGGTGATCAATAGCACTGCAAACACCAGCACATAGGCATTCAGCACCCACTCGGCATCGGCTAGCGAAGCTGATAGATCATCCATCAGACTCGGCAGGGCAATATTGACGATAGTTACGTCAAGGTTGATCATAAACAGCGCCGTGGCTAAAACAACCAGCACCGCCCATTTGTTATACACTCGCGCCATCTCTATACCCTTTCCAGTCTGGAAGTAACCTCAATGATATCTGTCAGCGCCCGTGACAGCCTGTCCGTATCGCCTGGACTCAAGACAGTCAGCTTTGAAGCTAAAGTGCGCCGCAACGCCCCCAGGTAATCCCCCAGTAGTGACCGGCCGCTTTCGGTAAGCACAATCTTCTGCCGCCGCCGGTCGGTTTCATCCGGCGCCCGCCTCACCGCTGCCTGCTTCACCAGCTGATCGATGAACTGGGTAAGCTGGGATTTGGTCAATGATAGTCGTCTGGCGATTTCACTCGGCGAAAGCTCGCCGGCGTGAGCCACCATCGCCAGTATGGCCAGCTTGTGATGCGCCAGTCCGTCGCCGTCCACTTCCGCCCGCACCAGTTGCCGGTGGATCAGGTGCAGCGCCCGGTAACTGTCGCACACCATTTTGTCCACAGCATCGCCAGATTTCATCGTCATATAGTTCATTTTTGAACCATATTACTCTCCGCCGCCTTGGAAGTAAAATTTCAACTTGTGCCCACTTCTCGGCTCTAGCCGGAAATGCTAGAATAGCCTCGTAAAAAGATAGACCTTCAGGAGTATAAGATATGTCCGGACATTCAAAATGGGCTACCATAAAGCATCAAAAAGGCGCCGCCGATGCCAAGCGCGGCCAGATATTCACCAAACTGTCCCGTGAGATCATCCTGTCCTCCAAAGAAGGCGGCCCTGACCCGGACATGAACGCCCGCCTGCGCCTGGCCATCCAAAAAGCTAAGGATGCCCGTATGCCGGCGGATAACATTGATCGGGCCATAAAAAAAGGCAGCGGCCAGCTTGAAGGTGAAAGCCTCATCGAGTTAACCCTGGAAGGCTACGGCCCCGGCGGTGTGGCCGTGCTGGTTCATGCCGTTTCTGATAACCGCAACCGGGCTATTCAGGAGGTCCGCCACCTTTTCACCAAGGGCAACGGCGCCATGGGTGAAGCCGGCTGTGTCTCCTGGATCTTTGAGTCCAAGGGCAGCATCACCGTGGCTATCAATGACCGCGACGTTGATGAAATGACCCTTGAAGCCATTGACGCCGGTGCTGAAGACGTTAAAACTGAAGATGAGTACATGGAGATCATTACCGCCCCGGATCAGTTGGAAAAGGTACGGCTGGCGCTTGAAGCCAAAGAATTTGTCATTGAAAACTCAGGTCTCGATATGCGCCCCAAGACCCTGGTGGAGTTGGATGAGGAAACGGCCCTGCAGGTACTCAAGATGCTGACCGCCATGGAAGAACTGGACGACACCCAGAATGTCTATTCCAACGCAGACTTTGATCCCGCGGTAGTGGAGAAGTTCCAGGCCGGTTAAATGAGAGTTCTGGGCATTGACCCCGGCACCCGCTGCCTCGGCTACGGCGTCGTCGATACCGATGGGCCTAATGTCGTTTATGTTACCTGCGGCACCGTCACCTGTTCCGACAAGCTGTCCATGGCCGAAAAGCTGAAACACCTCTACGCAGAACTGGTCAAGGTCATCACCGCCACCCACCCCGACTGCGCCGCCGTGGAAAGCCCTTTTTTCTCACAGAACGCCCGCTCCGCCCTGGCCATCGGCAAAGCCCAGGCGGTAGCTATCCTGGCCGCCGCCAATGCCGGTCTTGAAGTCTTTGAGTATCCCCCGGCCCGCATTAAAGCCGCCATCTCCGGCTCCGGCGCTTCCAATAAAGATCAGGTAAGCCGCATGGTGGTACTCCAATTGAACCTGACCGCCGTGCCCCCCACCCCCGACGCCGCAGACGCTCTGGCCTGCGCCCTGTGCCATGTCCAGGCAGCTCAAACCGCCGCTATCCTTCGCCATGCCGACTAAAATATCTTCGCTTTCCTCTCTTCGTCATTGAGAGCCTCAGCAAAGTGATCTCGGTCTCTGAGTTCACCGGAGGATTAACCTAACTAAGGTCTTCCACCCACCCTCAACAAATAGCACGTTTACCCTGAGCCTGTCGAAGGGTTCGTCCTGCCTGTCCCGCCTGTCCCGAGTAAGTACTCGGGGAGTTAGCACTCGGGGAGCTTGTCGAAGGATCCTCCTCTTGGAGTTTACCCTGAGCGTAGTCAAAGGGTCATCCGCTTATCCTTCTCAACCTGATTGGACTAGTTGCCGGAAGTCGAATCGCCCTTATCTGATTGCCTGCACCCGCCCCACCTCACCGCTGGTTAAACGCACTTTGATACCATGCGGGTGAGCCGGAGATTTGGTCAGAATATCCTGAACCACCCCATCGGTAAGTTTGCCTGATCGCTGATCGGCTTTCAGCACTATTGAAACTCGGGTGCCGGGTTTAATATCGGCCCGTGGTATTACATTCATCTTGCTATTACCTGTCGATAATTCAATAAAGGCGCTCATGAGTCGCCGCCTGTCATTCTACGCCAAAGCGTAGAATCCACACCAGGGCCACCCTCACCCCTCGTCTGATTCAGGCAGCATTTTCCAGCACCTGGGACAATAAACCGACTCCCCTTCTTCCAGTAGAGCGCCACACAACGGACAGGCTTTTACGCCCGGGTCCGCTGTTACCCGTTTTTTTGTATCTTTGATATAACTCCTGACCAGAGCTACGCCTATTAACACCAGGATGAGTCCTGGGACCCCGGTCGTCGCCAAAAACATATTCCCGGCCGCTGGTTCAACGTCATCCATTGACCCCAGGTAGTTATCAACCGTAAAGAACAACATAAAAATACCGGGTACCCCGGTCAGGAAGCCTAATACCAACTTGGTCATCGACAGATGTCTCCAGATATTATTGATTTTTCCTGGACGTAGTCCAGGAAAAATCTCTTTACATCTTAATTGACCGGCTCTTACCAGATTCTTACCATCTATAACCTCCTACTTACCAACGCCCCTCTCGCCCCCCCGTCATTGCAAGGCTCACCGAAGCAATCTCGGTCTCTCCCCCTGTCTTTCCGCGCAAATTGACCGATGGTTGCAAACAAAAGAATAGTAATTAGAATAGTAAAAAGGTATATAATCGTTGGACATAGATACCAATTACCATATTTGAAAATGAAAATCCTTTTAATCTGCTCCGGAAATTCATGCCGCAGCCCAATGGCCGCAGCGCTTTACCTTAAAGCCGCCTCTAATGCCGGCCGTGACGATGATGTGATTTCAAGGGGGACAATGGCCGCCCCTGACAGCGCGGAACCCATCGGCCAAAATTGGCCGTCAGCCCAAGTCATGATGCAATACCACGGTATAGATATCAGCCAACATGTACCTAAGTCAGTGAGCCTTGAAGACCTCACTTGGGCTGATCTTATTTTGACAATGACCAAGCATCAAATAGGTGAATTGCGGCAGAAGTTTGGCGCCACGCCAGATCTCCACCTGGATGCTAAAATGCACACCTTCGGCAACTACCTCGGATTGCCCGGTTCCAACGTTGAAGATCCCGCAGGCAAAGATTACAGCGTATATCTCACTTGTGCCAAACAACTTGAGCCATTAGTGAAGTCGCTGGCCGAAAAATTAAATTCACGTGATATCAAAGCGCAGGCCTAAGGCTCCGGGTATGCAGACGTCGCCATGATTCAGATAACACCATACATCGCCGTTGATGAAAATGAGATCCAGGAGGTTTTCATTCGCGCCTCTGGCCCGGGTGGGCAAAACGTCAATAAAGTATCCAGCGCTGTGCAGTTACGCTTTGACGTGGCTCACTCAACTTCCCTGCCCGATGACGTCAAGAAACGTCTGATTTCGCTGGCAGGTAGTCAGCTTACTGAAGATGGCATACTTATAATTGAGGCTCGCCGGTTCCGTACTCAGGGACGGAACCGCCAGGATGCCACTGATCGGCTTGTGGCCATGATTCGTGAGGCAGCCCAACCGCCGCCCATCCGCTACAAGACCAGACCGACGCTTGGGTCCAAGATACGTCGCTTAGAGACCAAGCGTAGAGGATCACAGATTAAAAGCGGGCGGGGAACTATTCATCCCCCAAATGATTAACTAACTAAGGTCTTCCACCCACCCTCAACAAATAGCACGTTTACCCTGAGCCTGTCGAAGGGTTCGTCCTGCCTGTCCCGCCTGTCCCGAGTAAGTACTCGGGGAGCTTGTCGAAGGATCCTCCTCTTAGAGTTTACCCTGAGCGAAGTCGAAGGGTCGCCCCGATCAAATAAACGTTCGCCCTGCTTGTCCCGAGTCTGCACTCGGGGAGCCTGTCGAAGGGTCATCCTCTCAGAACCCCCACTCCCCCCTCATCACCGCCTCTTTCTTCTCCCGCCGCCACCCTTTGATCTGCCGCTCCGCCGCCAATGCCTCTTCCCTGGTCACAAACTCCTGTGAAAATACCAACTCAACCGGACGCCGCTTGAACGTATAACACGTCCTAATAAACCCTTCACTGTGTTCCGCTACGCGCTTCTCCAAATTGTCAGTCTGACCAGTGTAATAACTGCCATCTGAACACTTGAGTATGTAAACCCAAAACGATAACATCATAATAACTCGGGTAATTTTACATCAAATCCAAAAAGCCTGCCCTGAGCCTGTCGAAGGGTCGCTCTGCTTGCCCAGAGTTAGTACTCTGGGAGCTTGTCGAAGGACCCTGCCTGCCCAGAGTTTGCACTCTGGGAGCGAAGTCGAAGAGTCCTCAACTTAGCCCCCCGTCATTGCGAGGCTCCACCGGAGCCGTGGCAATCTCGGTAACTCCTTCTCCCCCCTGTCATTCTACGCGAAAGCGAAGAATCCACGCCCCCCTTCCCTCCCCTCGCCGCCAGAGTGAGCCTTTTAATAATACGTTCGCCCTGAGCGAAGTCGAAGGGTCATCCTCTCAGACCCCCCCCCTTCCCTCCCCCCCCCAACCTGCCCACCCCCACGTTCGCTCTGTTTATCCCGAGTTTGTACTCGGGGAGCCTGTCGAAGAGTCATCCTCTTTCAGTCTTGCTCAATTTATTTATAAATGTTACTGTTTGGGACATCTAACCTAGTTTTTGTGAGGGTAAAAAGTGACTGACATTCCAGACTCCAAAAAGGAATATTCAGCTTCAAGTATCGCAAAGGAATTAGGATTAAATACACAGGACATATTTCAAAAATTGCTAGAGTTGAAATATATCATTAGAAATGGCGAAACTTGGGATCTAACCCCGGTTGGTAAAAACAAAGGTGGACACTATAAGGAAAGCACCTACGGAAGATTCATAGCTTGGCCTGAAACAATCATCAGGGACCTTAACGGAAGCCCCGTTGAACAAGAATCAAAAACCATCACCGCAACCGCCATAGGAAAGCAACTCGACATCTCAGCAGGCAGAATCAATTCCATCTTTTCAGAGCTCGGCTGGATCACCAAAGACTTAAAAGGCTGGCAAATCACAGACCTGGGTAAAAGACTTGGCGGAATACAATCAAGGGATCAAACGTCAGGCGTTCCTTACGTTCGTTGGCCAGAAGCGATAGTAAAAAATAGGCTCTTAGTCAATAGCGTCAATGAGGCAAAAGGCGAAACCACATCTCAGGAAATCTCCCACGCCACTACCGCCGGAACGGAAACAATCGAATTTCGTGATAAGTTCAAAGCTGAGTGCCGGGCCCAAGATGGGCATTATGTGAGATCAAAAGCCGAAGTGATCATTGACAACTGGCTCTATGTTTCCAAAACGGTTCATGCTTATGAACGCAAGTTACCCATTGAAGAAGATCTTTACTGTGATTTCTACATTCCTACTGGCAAAGTGTACATAGAGTATTGGGGGTCAGAGGAAGAACATTATCTTGCAAGGAAAGCCAAAAAGCTCGAAATTTACAAGAAATACAACCTTAAGCTAATTCAGCTTTCAGACAAGGATGTATTTAACATTGATGATGTACTACCCAAAAAGCTTCTCGAGTTCGGTATTATCACAGAGTAGTAGTGGAATATGGCGTGCGATTTCATAATGACTGGATTGGGGCTTGCGAGACGATGGTGGGGAGAGGGGAAGGGTTTGGGACGGCTTACGTGATAAGAACGAAATTCACACATCTAATGTTATTTAAAAACAAAGGGTTTTGGTAAGAATCTGGTAACAACTGAAATGCTATGATTCCCCCATCTACCTCTCAAGAATCAGGACAACCCTAATGCTTGATAAACAACACAGGTTGATGATCTAATAGGTTTGTTCTATTCTAGTGACACGCTAAAGAGTATTTGTTTTTCGGAACGGGAAGAGAGTAAACATGTCCACCATTTTTAAAGAAATCAAATTGCAAAATTGGCGACAATACAAAAACGTCGAAATTATTCTTGACACTGAAATGACCGTATTAACTGGAGAAAATGGAACAGGGAAAACCACACTCCTAAATACCCTAAGTAGGCATTTTGGTTGGAACCTAAGCTTAATTTCCACGCCATTTCACCTTTCTCTTTCCAAGAAAAAAACTCAAGAAATGTGGTCTGACTTCCACCAGATGATTGAAGATGACCTTTCCGTCAATGCTTCTGATTGCGCAGTGGGTACCATCACATATGATAATGGGCTAATTTGCAAGCTCGCGGCACCCTCCAAGGTGGGTCAAGCTCAATACAACCTTAAATACGCCAATCAACAGGAAGTATTAGGCTTACATATTCCTTCCCATCAACCGGCATTCGCGTACAGCCGGGTCCAAAACATCCCCATTGATCCAAAAACAAGCCAACAGCATTACTCGGATTATCAGACTCTCTTGCAACAACTCTACCAATCGGGCCATTCGAACAACCCTGGGGTAAGGTTGAAGGAATCTTTGATAGCCCTTGCGGTCTTTGGGTATGGAAACCAGGCAGTCGTAGGGAATATCGCCTATGAACGTATGTTTGAAGATTTTCAGAGAATATTAGAAATATTATTACCGAAAAACTTGGGTTTCACCAAGTTGCAAATAAGGATGCCCGATATCGTGCTAGTTACAAAGACCGGTGATTTTTCACTCGACGCGGCGTCCGGTGGCATTGGCGCGTTAATCGGAATTGCTTGGCAAATCTTCATGTATGGTCAAGAAAAACACAATTTTGTCGTGACAATCGATGAACCGGAAAGCCACCTTCACCCCAGTATGCAACGAGAGTTATTGCCAAACTTAAATACTGCTTTTCCAAACACCCAGTTCATAATAGCTACTCATAGTCCGTTTATTGTCACCTCTGCCCCACACGCGAAGGTTTATGCGTTAATTCAGAATGAAGACCGTGGCATAGACTCTGTTCATCTGGACACCGCCGATCTTTCAGGAACAGCAAACGAGACTTTAAGGTCCATACTTGGAGTCCCAATGACAATTCCAATTTGGGTTGAAAACAAGCTTAATGAAATCACGGATAAGTATCGAAGACTCGAAATTAATGAGGATAACTTGAATAAGCTTAAAAACGAATTGAAAGAAAACAATTTAACCACCTTATTACCTGAATCTATTTCGAAAATAGGGAAATTAAATGCGTAATATCAGTAAACAAACTGAGCCACAAGTGTTACGCGATTCTAAAGCTATCTGGCAAATAGCTTTAGAATCAAACCCAACAGACACCAATAAGAATAAATATAGTCATCCTGAAATTAAGGCAGCTATCCGTGAAGAATGTTGGAACAAGTGTGTCTATTGCGAAAGCAAAGTTGGACATAACTGCCCAGGTGATATCGAACATAAGATCCCTAAAACTCACCGTGTTGACTTAACTTTTGAATGGAATAATATGACCTTGTCTTGCAGCGAATGCAATCGCAGAAAAGGCGATTACTATGACTCAAGTTGTATGTTCCTCGACCCTTACATTGATGACGTCGAATCTTTATTAATACATCTAGGTCCTATCGTCTTAAGTAAAGGTGATAATCCTAGGTGTGAAATCACTATTCGAATATTGGAACTTGATAGCAAGTCTCGCAGTCAATTAGTGGACCGTAAATACGAAAAACTGGAAAACGTACGGAATCTGATAGCACGTATTCATTCGACAACAAATACAACACTGAAGTCATTCCTTATAAAAGAGTTATACGAAATGTCCGCCGTCTCCGCTGAATTCTCGGCAATGGTTAAGGAGTTTGTTGCCAAATGTGGTATCTCCCAGGCTTAGCTGATTCCCCTTGCTTTCCCCACCCAAATCCCTATAATTGTTGAATTATGGACAAAGAAACCGCCCGCCAAAAAATTGCTGAGATTGTCGTAAAATACCAGTCTCAATCAGCTTCAGCCATTAAATCCACTAATGAGGCTGCCACCAAACAAGGCTATATAGCCCCTCTTTTTACCGCGCTTGGCTGGAACTTTGATGACACCGCGGAAGTCTCGCCAGAAGAGGCCGCATCCAATGGTCGCGTGGATTATGCCTTCAAACTGATTGGTGTCTCTCAGTTCTACGTTGAAGCTAAAAAATTCAGCGTTGACCTGAATAACACTGACTTCATCAAACAAGCTGTCACCTACGCCCATAACAAAGGCGTTACCTGGGCTATACTAACCAACTTTGAGTTTATCCGTGTCTATAATGCTAATACCGGAAAGTTGTTCCTCAATCTGGAGAATTCCAAATACGCCACTGATGATTTTGACCGGCTCTGGCTTCTATCTAAAGATTCACTGCAAAACGGCACATTGAATGAGGAAGCCAAGACCTATGGCGCACTGCCACCCTCGACCTCAATTGAACAGAAGCTATTTAAGCAATTTCGTGCTTGGCGAGAATCTCTTTTCAACCAACTGCTTGCTCATAACGGTGACCTCTCGCTGGAACAGATTGATGAAGTTATTCAGCGCCTCTTCAACCGCTTAATTTTTATTCGCACCGCAGAAGATCGTCACATCGAAAACAACCATCTCAAAGCGGCTGTACACCAATGGGAGGGCAACCATTTCAAGAAAGATCAGTTGCTTAGCGCGTTGAAATCAATCTTCAGATACTTTGATGGCCATTATGACAGTGAGCTTTTCGCTCCACATCTGACTGATCATGTGTATATTGAAGAACCAACCATACAAGACATATTTAATGGGCTTTATGAAATCCCTGGCGGTCTGGCCAGTTATGATTTCTCGATCATTGACGCTGATGTTTTAGGAGCTGTTTACGAGCAATACTTAGGTTATGTAGCCGGAATTGTTCGACGTCGCGCACAAGAGGCACAGGCACGTTTAGCACTTGGACTTAGCTCAGACAACCGTTATGAAGTAACCGCTAAGAAACAACGCCGTAAAGAACAGGGCATTTATTACACGCCCAAGTATGTAACAGACTTTATCGTGAAAGAAACCATAGGTCGTTTTCTTGACGCGCATTCCTTTAGTGAAAACCACAATATCAAAATATTGGATCCAGCTTGTGGTTCAGGGTCTTTCCTAATCCGGGCATTTGATGAATTGCTGAACTACCACGCCAAAGAAAGTAATAAATCGTCAGAGGAACTCGAACAATACGAGAGGCTCCGAATACTAACCAAAAACATATATGGGGTTGATCTTGATTTACAGGCCGTGGAAATTGCTCGTCTTAATATGCTGCTGCGCAGTCTAGCCAAACAGGAACTTTTACCTGGACTAAAAGAGAATATTAGGCAAGGCAATTCACTCATCTCTGGGAATGAAGCGTCTCTAAAAGCCTATTTTGGTGAAGAATGGGCTAGTAAGCTTCCCTTTAATTGGCAGGAAAAATTCAATGAGGTGTTTAAAAGCGGCGGCTTTGATGTGATAATTGGGAATCCACCTTACGTACGTGTTGACGCATTGCCCACTACTGACAAAACCTACTGGAAGGATCATTTTAGAAGTTCAGATGGAAAATATGATTTATATTACCTTTTTATTGAGTTAGCCTTTAATCTTCTCAGAGAGGGTGGGGTATTCGCATTTATTACTCCCAACCGTTTCCTCACCAACTCAACAGGGCAGCGTTTGCGCGAGATTTTACTAAATGGAAATACAACACTGTCAATCATTAGCCTAAGCACACTCCAAGTATTTGGGGATGCCGCTAACTACCCTGTAATTTCGATACTACGTAAAATAAATAGCACACCTAAACTTTCCTACTATGAAGCACATCAACCTAGTGACCTTAACAATTTAAAACCTCAATACCAATTGGATGAACGTGAGATAAAAGCACTACCACGTTCAATATTACCGATAAACGTGGATCATAAGAGTTTAAGTCTTGCGTTAAAGCTGCTCAAAGAAAATCCGCAGTTATGCAAATTTCTTTCAATTCAAGAAGGGCTTCGCATCCCAGAGGACAAAGAGGTAAGAAACCAAAACAATTCTAAGACGCCAATTATAAAGCAATTTCAATTCAAAAGGTACACACCAATCTCAGAGAACACATGTGTAAGTCAAAAGTATTTAGATAAATTATCCCAGGGATCGTCTTCCCGCATAACAAATAGTTTCAAGCCTAAGATTATCTTTGCGGAAGATGCGTTAAGAATTGAAGCAACAATTGACGTTTCAAATGGGTTATGTCAAGGCGGGGTGTACTTCGGTACAAACACGGATTATGCCCTGGATTTACGTTATCTTCTTGCATTATTGAATTCACGCCTTCTTACTTTCGTGTTCAAGTCTTTATATAGTGGCATCCACATGGGTGGTGGCTATTTACGGTTTAGAACACAATATCTTGAAGAATTGCCTATTCACGAAATAGACCTATCAAATCCTAATGAAAAACGTCAATATGAGCAGTTGATGGTTCTTATAACAGATATGCTTGACCTCAGTAAAAAGTTTATTCCGATTCAAAAAGTTTACTCCCACCAACATGATGAACTTCTAAGTAAGCTAAATGAAACTGATGGAGCTATAGATCAGATAGTATATGAACTTTACGATCTCACCTTGGATGAAATCAAGTTAATTGAAACTGGTATATAGACACCCTAATTTTTCGCCTTCCCCCCCCCCAAAAAAATAAATCCTCAAAAAGTTCCAAAACCCCATTGACAATCTGAGCCTCCTGTTATATTCTGTATTCCCCCAGATTATTTTTAGAACAGGAGTATGCTATTGTATCAGGAACAATTATCCCCGGAACCCAAACGCCGCGGTGCCCCGCTTGGTAATCAGAACGCGCGCAAGCACGGTTTTTACTCGCGCTATTTTGATAAACAGCAGACTGAGGACTACTATGAAGCCCTTGAAAGCCATGACCTTGAGGCAGAGATCGCCGCCGCCCGGGTCAAAGTTTCCAGCGTCATGCGCCATGACCCCGCCAACACCCGCTTGATCATGCGTTCCTTCGCCACCATTGGGCGTTTGGTTTACATGCAGCAGCGCCTGGCTCGGGATGATCAGCACGGCATGAAACAGGCCATTATAGACAGTCTCCGCGGCAATGAGCACGCCATCGCCATCTTGGAAGACATGACCGATGATTGAACTCCGCCCCTACCAGCAGCAGGTCGTCGACAGCGTTCTTGAAAGCATCCGGCACCGCCGCGGCCTTACCTTTTCGGTGGAGATCGCCCGCCAGGGTGGTAAAAATGAGCTTTCGGCGCACCTGGAGATGGCGCTCCTCAGTGCTGGCTGTTTCAACCCGGTCAACATCGTTAAATGCGCCCCCACCTTCAAGCCCCAGGCGCAGATTTCGTTGCGACGCCTTGCCGACCGATTGACTGAGCGGCATTTTTCCAACGATTTTCATATTGAGGACGGCCACATCATCCGGCTGAACAAGTCGAGGGTCATCTTTCTGTCCGCCGGTCAGGATTCCAACGTCGTCGGCAACACCGCCCACCTGCTTTTAGAAGCCGATGAGGCTCAGGATATCGATGCCGATAAATTCGACCGTGATTTCAAGCCCATGGCCGCCGTTTCTAACGCCACCACCGTCCTTTACGGCACCCCGTGGGATGGCCGCACCCTGCTTGAAGCCACCAAGGCCCGCAATCTGGAACTGGAACGCACCGACGGTCTTAAGCGGCATTTCAGCTTTAACTGGCGTGAGGTCGCCCGCTACAACCCTGCTTACGGCGCCTTTGTCGACAATGAAAAAAGCCGTCTCGGCCCGGATCATCCCATCTTCCGCAGCCAGTATGAGCTGGAGCCCATAAATGCTGGCGGCGGCTTTTTAAATACTGAGCAGCTTGCGCAACTGGCCGGTAGTCATCGGCCGTGCGACGCACCGGAAAGCGGCAAGGTTTACGTCGCCGGGCTGGACCTTGGCGGTGATTCTCCCAACGCCGATGCCTCGGTTCTTTCCATCGCTGAGATCGACCTGGCCTGTTCCTTCATCGGTCTCCAGGAACCCTTTATCAAGGTTGTCAGACACTATGCCTGGACCGGCCTGCCGATTACCGCCCTGTTGCCGAAGATTATCGATCTCGCCCGGCGCTGGGCTTTTCGGCGTCTGGTCGTCGATGCCACCGGCATGGGTCAGCCTCTGGCCGCCCTGCTCATCCAGGCGCTCGGCTCCCGGGTCAAGCCCTTCATCTTCACCGCCGCCTCAAAAAGTGAACTCGGCTTTGATTTCCTGGCCGCGGTCAACACCGGACGGGTCAAACTTTTTACCCGCGACCATTCGCCGGAGTGCGCCGCCTGCTGGCAACAGCTCCAGGATGCCCGGGCGGAATACCGCGCCAACCGCACCATTAACTTTTATGTCAACTCCCACGATGACTACCTGACCAGCCTGCTGCTGGCCTTCAACGCCGCCTGCCGCTACCAGCCCCGCGCCGCCCGAGGATTCAATTTGTGACCCGCCCGTGGTTTAGGGGAATTGTTGCTTTGAATCAAAACTTCAGGTGCCAAAAAACAGCGAATTGTGTCAATTCAATTCCCCCCCTCGGCCTCAGCCTCGCCCCCCTCGTCATTCCCTTAAATACGTTCGTCCTGAGCTTGTCGAAGGATCCTCCTCCTAGAGTTTACCCTGAGCGAAGTCGAAGGGTCTTCCTTTTTTACCTCCGCCCTCTCGGTCACCTTCTCCATCAGGGAATTGAAATTTTTTACAATTTTATACTCACAATTTGGTGCTCATCGCCGCTCCTATCTCCGGCGCTGCTTCTTCGTTATAATAAGTGCACCGGCTAAAACCGGAAGGCGCTGGAGATACGTCAACACCGCCAATCTACCGCCAAGGGGGTTTTTCCCAGGTGCAACAGAGCAACAATGAGCAAGATTTAATAGCGCGAGCTCAGGCGCGGGATTCGGAGGCTTTCGGCCTGCTATATGAGACTTATTTCGATAAGATCTATCGCTACATCTGCATCAAGATCGGCAACCGTACGGAGGCTGAGGATGTCACCCAGCAGGTGTTCATGAACGCCCTGTCTTCCATCGCCTCCTATAAGGTGCGTGAGGTACCCTTCAGCGCATGGCTCTACCGCATCGCCCATAACCAGATTGTAGATACCTTGCGGCGAAGGTCAAGACGTCCCACTGTCGAGCTCGACGAAACCATGCCTCTTGCTGCCGACGACGATCCCGCCGCCGAGGTCGAACTAAAAATGGAAAGTAAGGAACTGATCGCCGCCACTAAAAAATTGACCGATGCCCAGCAGGAAGTTCTGGCCCTGCGCTTCGGCGCTGAGTTGCCAATCGCTGAGGTCGCCCGTCTCACCGGCCGCACCGAGGGCGCCGTCAAGGCCATGCAGCATTCCGCCGTCGCCGCCCTGCGCCGCATCATGTGTGAATAACTATGAATGAAAAAAATTTAAATAATCTCGACGATATTTTTGATGACTGTTTGGAGGCCGTTCTGTCCGGCCAGTCGACTGTCGATGCCTGCCTTGAGCGCCACCCGGCCCACGCTGAGGAGCTTAAAGGCCTGCTTCAGACAGCGATGGCGCTGGCCGAGTCGCCTGAACTGGCACCGTCGGCCGCGGCTAAGATGCGCATCCGGGTTGCCCTTAATGACAGCATGGCCCATCAGGCCAAACCTAAGCTTAAGGCTTTCTGGCGCATGGGTTGGGCCAATGCCCTGGCCACCTTCGTCATCGGTCTCAGTCTCACCGGCGGCGGGCTGGCTTACGCCGCCTCCGGCAGCATGCCGGGTGAAACTTTGTACCCCCTTAAGCTGTCAATGGAACACACCATAGTCAGCTTCGCCCTCACCGATGATGCCAAGGTCAACCTCTACGCCGCGCTTAACGACCGCCGCGTTGAGGAGATAGTCTATCTGGCTTCCATCGGCGATTCCTTCGGCATTGTGGAGGCTACCGGGCGGATTCAGAGCAACTTTGTCGCCGCTTCCAACCTCAAGGGCAGCCAATTCTATGGCACCACCGGCATGCTCACCACTGCGTCATTCCCTGAAACCTGCTCAACACCGCCTGATAGAAATGATACCAAGACCACGGCCACCAGCTCCGCCCTCAATACATCCCTGACCAATTCCCAGGCAAATCAGGTCAATGTACTGGTCAATATTTCCGGCCTATCGCCCGCGGTGCAGCAGGCTTTGGCACAGGCAGAGGCGGTACTCCGCGCCGGTTATGACGCGCTGCTGGCCAATACCCCATAACACACTCTCGGCTATAAAAAAGGACGGGCAGCCAAAGCTGCCCGTCCTGAACATTACCAAATAAAGAGCTTACGCCGGGACGGTCTCCAACTCGGACACCCTTACCCGGCTGGCCGTAGCCGTCAAAAACCCGATGGTGTCGTCACAGGCGTTGATGTGCGGCGGGCTGAGATGTGCCAGTTCCGCTCCGGCCGCCTGCTGCTTAAGCTTGTACAGCTTGAAGGCGCCATGGGGCAGGACGGTGACTTCAAGCGGCCTTAAGCCGGTGAAGTCCTCAAGTTCAGCGTAAGGTTTATCCAGCTTCTTGAGTTCGGCATGAACCAGGTTCGCCGCATCAACCGCTGACACGTACTGCCCCTTCTTGGGCTCAATGTATACGCGCAGTACCGGCTTGCCGCCATGAGTTTCCTTGCGGGCGGTCCAGTTCTCATAGTCAACGCCTGAGCTTTCCAGTGCCTGCCACAGCACCTTCTCGGACAATCGGGTGAAGCCGGCAATATCTATCTGATCGTCAACCCGGGACAGAAACTGCATCTGCGGGATATCGATATCCAGCTTGTCGTTCCGCAGGGCGGTGATCTTAACCAGGTGACCCAGCCTGAAGCGGGCAAAGGCACCGCCGTGGAAGTTAGTGATGACCAGTTCGTAATTACCCGGTTTGAGCTCATCCATGAGGTAGGTTTTAGGTTGATAAGAGGCATCCTGCCAGCATTTGACCGCTTCGGCCTCGGGAATAAACTCAAAGAAGTTCATGTGAGGAATGAAGGTCATGCCTTCGTAATCCCAGGTCTGCATGGCGATGATCGGCGCTTCGGTACAACCGTGGAAATCAAGCGGGTAACAGCCCCACATTTCCTTGATCTTCTCACGGAAGATGTCCCCGTCAATGCCGTAAGTGATCAGACCTTTGAGTTTCCACAAGTCGCGCGGCAGCATCGGGCGTCCGGCCAGTTTGGCCGCCATCTTGCCCTTGAGCAGCCGTGCCAGAGTACGCGGCTTCTTAAGCATAGACTTGATGTCTACCTTACCGCCGGAGTTCTTGAACTTCTCCCCGATAGCCACCGTAACCGATGACATCGACAGGCAGTAGTCCATACCGCGGTCAAGTCCCATTTTAAAGCCCAAGTTGATGCGGTCTTCAAAGGAAATTTGCTCCGCTTCGGCCACCGGCGGCAGAAAGTCGAACATTTCATGAGGGAAAACCCGAGTCATGGTGCCGGTAGCGTAAGGCGGCGGTGCCATACCATATAGGACACGGTCTCCGGGGCGGATCTTTACATCGTGGCGTTTCTTAGCGCCAGAGAAGAAAGATAAGGCAAAAACCAGGGCTTCGGTTTCATCCATCATTCGGGCGGTCACCGGTGCCCAACGGAAGGAATACTCGGCACTCTTGCCAGAGGTGTATTGCCACATGATCGGCTTGCGCGGCAACACTTCCCAGCGGCGCTTGAGCAGATATGGGGCATAATCTTCATAACTGGTCAGTGGCACCATCCGCCGGAACTCCTCGACGGTCGTCGGGTTGGCACCCTTAAGGATGCCCTTACCCAGTTGGCAGTTCTTGAGCATGTCTATCTGTTCCATGAGCAGACGTTTCTGGATACCCATGAACTCGCTCAAGCTCAGATCGATGAAGCCGCAACAGCGGTCCCACATCTCATCGTAGTTGCCCCGGGCGAAAAGGTCTGATAACTGGCTCATTTGGATTGTTCCTCCGACACCTTATTTTGATTTTTTAAGCCTTTGAAAAAGGCGGATATACTGTTTTTGGTGGGTACTAACATTGGAGTGGTTTTCTGATATTCAGCATAACCATAAAACATCATAGGAAAGACCCAGCGATCTTGGAAATAGACGAGGATTGAAGATAAAAGCGTCCAGACGATGCCGGCTTCCAATGCCAATATTGACCGCGATCCGATCGTCAATCCGATCATCGCCAAGGCGAAGAACAGCAGCCAAGGATGCCGCACGATGCTGTAAAGACCGCCGGTTATCAGTTGGTCACTTAGCCCTGTTTTGACATACGTCTTGCCAAAAGGCAGAGCGGCATACAGAGAATACATCATAAGGCACAGAGATATAGCTAGGAGCAGCCAACCCAATGGGGACAACCATGCCGCTATCGCCATACGTTCCCCAGCCACGGCCACCATGACCATAGAGTAGCCCACAAATCCGCTTCCCAAAATGGCTGTCAACGGTTTGACCAGCGGCAACTTCTTCATTGATGCAAAGTCCAGCAGGTGCATCAACAGAAATCCGGCAGCGCCTAATAAAACATAATTCATAGTACTTACCAAAGTACTATGACATTCGTACGGGGCTATTGGAAGGTATACAGTACTAGAACAATGTTCTAGTCAAAGCTATGTCACGAATAAAAAATTCTCCCCGGTTGGGGGGAGAAAACGGCTTCACTTAGTTTCGGCCCTCGCCGAATAGAGTCTATTTCCATTTAATCTTGACTTCTCGTCCTTCTTCAGCTGCATCTTTATCCATACCGGTCATCTTGGAAGTCATTTCTTTCAGATCCAGCGGACCTTCTTTGCCCAGTTCCAAACCATACCCAATGAAGAAGTCAACAAAACTCTTCAAAAGCTTCTTAGTGTCATCCTGAAAGCCCGCCATCTCTTCCTTGAGAGCGTACTTATAGCTTTCTTTATTGAGCATCTTGGCAAACTCAGCGCGCAATTGGTCGAGTTCTTCTTTGCCCACGCTATTGGATGGCTTGGCTGTTTCTTTGAGATGGCTCTGAATCAGAAAGTCAATGAACTCCGCTTGGGAAAGGTCACCACGGTTGTTATCGATTTTTTGTGCCAATTCTACTGGCAAGATCAACATGCGCTTTTCGGTCATAATACTCCTGTCATGGACGCCTCATCCGCGTCTTCTTTGAGATTAAGAGTGTCAAGTATCTCGTCAATATGGCGTAGCAACGTTAACCCTTTTTTGGTCACACGGTATGTAACTGATGGATTGCCTAGTTTGACCTTGTCAACCAGTTCCCGTTCAATCATAAAATTAAGATATTTTTGTAACTGAAAATAGCTCATATTAACGGAGTACATAATTTCCGTCTTACCGGCTTCCCCGAGCCGCAACATGTCCGCTATTATCTCGATACTTGATCGGCGACGATCTAATCTCATCTTTTACCCTACAAATAACCTCTATGTATAAGAGCTAGTACTATTATACTACCCAAGTCAATAGGCATTGTTGTATGATTTACGTTAAGATATCTAAGTGATCATTAGGAGGCTTCATGAAAGCTGACGAACTGTTGCGTGCAATGGTCAAAGCCGGTGCTTCCGACATGCATCTGAAGGTGCCCAACCCGCCGGTTTTCCGTATTGATGGCGTCCTAAAACGTCAAACAAACTATGCCTGTATCAACGCCAGCGATATGGAGAATCTGTTCAAGGAAATGGCCAGCCCCACACAGCAAGAGATATTTATTAGAACAAAAGAACTTGATTTTGCTCTTTCGGTGCCCGATGTTTCTCGTTTTAGAGTTAACATCCTATACCAGCGCGGCACCATATCTATTGCAGTCCGGCATGTGCCGTTCCATATCATGACCATAGATATGTTGAACTTACCAGGTATCTTTAAAAGTTTAATCATGAAACCCCGGGGACTAATACTAGTAACCGGCCCTACGGGCTCGGGGAAATCTACCACCATGGCCGCTATGCTACAACACTTGAACGAAAACCGTCATTCCAGTGTCATTACAATTGAAGACCCCATTGAGTATGTTTTTCAGGACAGCAAATGCATTATCGCCCAACGCGAACTCGGCGGTGATACAACGTCCTATCCTACCGCTCTGCACCACGCCTTGCGCCATGACCCGGACGTTATTGTTGTCGGCGAAATCCGCGATGTTGAAACTATCACTACGGCTATTGCAGCTGCCGAAACGGGGCACCTTGTTTTGGGAACGCTACATACAATCAATGCGGTACAAACGGTTGATCGAGTAATTGACATGTATCCACCTAACCAACAACACCAGATAAGGATGCAGCTATCGCAAGTGTTGGAAGCTATTATTTCGCAGACACTTATCATCAGAGCCAATGGTCACGGCCGTGTCGGTTGTTTTGAAATGCTATTAGCCACTACTGCAGTCAGAAATCTTATCCGTGAAGGCAAGACCTTTGAACTCCACTCCATCATGCAACTCAACCGTCAAATAGGTATGCAAACCTTGGACCAAAATCTGGCTGAACTGGCCGCCAACGGTATTATCACAAAAGATGAAGCCTTGATGAAAAGCGATAATCCTGACCGCTTGGAAAGGCTTATTGAGGACAC
The DNA here is from genome assembly GCA_001005265.1 of Dehalogenimonas sp. WBC-2. Lineage (NCBI taxonomy): Bacteria > Bacillati > Chloroflexota > Dehalococcoidia > Dehalococcoidales > Dehalococcoidaceae > Dehalogenimonas > Dehalogenimonas sp. WBC-2. The sequence continues at coordinate 345,169 of CP011392.1, read as the reverse complement.
AAAACGTAATGTCAAAGGGCCTGACCCGTTCAAACCTTAATCGTTTGGTCATTCGGATTAAGCATTAGCTATTATGGCAACGCACGATGACAATCCCAACTAATAATCAATAGTACCATTGGGGAATGGTTTACGTTTAAAAACGTTGACATGTCAGATTAGGTCAGACATAATAGGTGCTAATAAGGATACCCGCCGGAGACGGTAAAGTTTGAATATTTGGGCCACCATCCCCTTAATTGCCAGCCTGGTTTACATTATCCTGTTACTCTTCGTTATTCAGGATACTGAGCGTAAAGCTAATCGTTTCTTCGCCTATTTTCTGGGCGTTGCTGCTTTTTGGAGCTTCAGTTCCTTCATGCTGGTGTTCAATACATCAGCCTCCTCCAGTCAACTGCAATTCTGGAATGAGATAGTAGTCACTGCCGTCGCTTGGGTAAGCATCGCCTACTACCACTTCGTCCGTGTTTATAATAATAAACAGGGAGACGTCTGGGTATACTTAGGGTATCTTTTCACTGTCCTGATACTAATACTGACGCTCAGTGGCCGTATCGTCACTAACGTCAGTCTGGTCGATGGCTACCTGTTCCATGACATCAGACCGTGGGACTTCATCATCGGCACTATCGTCGCCCCATTTGTCATCGCTGGAATGTATATGCTTGTGCGCCGTTACAGACAATCAACCGATCCCACTGACCGCAACCGTACGATATATCTAATAATTGGTTCAGGCGCCCTAATCCTTCTCAGTTATATCACCCCTTTTACACCTGCACTTGCAGGACTGACCACTGACCACTTAGGTAATATAATCAATGCGCTCCTCATCGCCTACGCCATCTCTAGGTTCCATTTACTTGATATCAGGTTGGTAGCCCGTCGTGGCCTAGCCTTGTCCGTTCTTATTATCATCCTAGCCACCATTTACACAGTGATGGTTGCTTTTATTCATAGAATCTTTCCCGGCATCCCGGAAACCACAATCATAGTATTTTCCGGTGTAGTCATCACAACAGTCGCACTTTCTGCCCGGCCAATTTCCCGTTTTATCACTGTGGCAATAGACCGACTCTTTTACCGTGAAAACTACATTCATCGTCAGCATCTACTAAATTTTTCGAACAAAATGAGTCATATTTTGAACTTGGACGAATTAGCTCAGGCTTTACTGCCTCCTCTTTCTAAGGCATTAGGAATCACTTATGCCGCTCTGATGTTTCAGGATAACCCTGCCTCTGATTTCACGGTTCAGTATATTTACCCGGAGACTCACGAATTGCGTTCCAGTCTCCGCCTACCTGCCGACAATCCTATTATCGAATGGATAGATCGTCAAAACAAAACACTAACCCCATCTCAAGTCAATTCCATGCCAGAGTTTAAGGGTTTATGGCAATCAGAAAAAGACCAACTAATGCACGCCGATCTGGCGCAACTGCACCCTATAAAGAGCCGTGATAAGCTTATTGGGCTCATTGCCGTAGGTAAGAAACAACACGGTGGCGTCTACAATACTGAAGATTTAGAACTCATCAGCCGCCTTACCTCCCAAGCTGGAATAATCATCGAAAATGCACAACTCTACATCCAGGCAACCACTAGAGCCAATACTGATGAACTAACTGGCCTTTATAACCACCGCCATTTTCATGAGCGGATTGAACAAGAAATCGGACGAGGTAGCCGCTTTGGTATCACCTTTTCTCTGATAATTCTCGACTTGGATTTATTTAAGGTGTACAACGATATCTATGGCCATCTGGCAGGTGACCAATTGCTCCGCAAGATTGGGCAGCTTTTACAAAATAGTGTGCGCAATATCGATCTGCCCTTCCGTTACGGCGGTGAAGAATTCGCGGTACTACTGCCGGAAACCCGCATCGATGATGCTTATCGCGTTGCTGAACGTCTACGAAAAACTATTGAGACTAAATCTAGTTTTCGCGAAATGCCAGTGACAGCAAGTCTGGGGGTCGCTAATTGGCCCGGTGACGCGTTAATGAAAGAAGAATTGATTCATCGAGCGGACACCGCTCTTTACCGCGCAAAACGAGCCGGCCGTAATCGCACCTGTATTGCCTCCGATGACGATGGTACCGAAAAACCTCCTGATCTGATCGATGAAACAGGAGCGCAACCCCAGGCATTATCGATTATCTACGCTTTGGCCGCTACGGTAGACGCCAAGGATCATTATACATACGGCCATTCCCGTAAAGTGAGTGAGTATGCAGTATCTATTGCCGATGCTTTGAAGCTACCAGAGGATACCGTCCATTTTATCAGGGCAGCCGGTCTTTTGCATGATATCGGCAAGATCGGCGTGCCAGATTCCATTTTAGCCAAACCATCAGCTCTGGAAACCCAAGAATGGGAACCAATTCGAACCCACCCAGAGTTAGGTGTAGAAATACTGAAGCACGTTGTGGATCTTACCAGATGCCTCCCTGCGATTTTACATCACCACGAACATTGGGACGGCTCGGGATATCCCCATCATCTCAAGGGAGAAGCTATCCCGCTTGAAGCGCGTATTTTATCCGTTGCTGATGCCTACGATGCCATCACTTCCCCCCGGCCATATCGTACTCAACTCAATGTCAACGACGCCCTTATGGAACTTAAAAGATGTGCAGGCAGTCAGTTTGACCCGCAGTTGGTGCCTCTGTTTTGTAAAATCATGCAACCGGAAAACAGAGCAATTCTTGAATTAGATCGCCGCACAGAAACCAAACCCGTCTCGTCAGAAGAATAGCCGGTAAATCAAACCTTTTAGTTTTTATTCCGCAGCAGGCGGTCGTCCGGTGATAAATTCCAGGTTGAAATCCATCGCTGGAGCCGAATGAGTTAAAGCTCCAACAGATATGACGTCTACCCCAGCCTCAGCCACTTCCCGAACATTATCCAGTGTAATACCACCAGATGCTTCCAGGCTTATGGAAGGTGGCACCATTTTTACTGCTTGATTGATACTATCAATGCTCATATTGTCTAACATTATTATATCGGGTTTACCATCAATGGCCTGTTTCAATTGGTCAAGGTTCTGTACCTCTATCTCCACCTTCATCCCCTTAGCTTCTGCTTTGGCCTTGGCAATACCATCAGCTATACTTATACCTTTAGCAGCCATAGCCACCAAATGATTGTCTTTGATAAGTATGCCGCTGGCCAGATCTGGACGATGATTAATACCGCCAGCAGCATAAACCGCATATTTCTCTATCAACCGAAGACCCGGCAACGTTTTCCGGGTATCACTAATTTTGACATCCATGCCTTTGACTTTTTCAACATAGCTGGCTGTAAGGGTGGCTACACCGGACAGATGGCTGATAAAATTAAGGATAACCCGTTCTACCTTCAAGATGCTCACCACCCGTCCAGTAATCACCATCACCACATCACCAGCCTTAGCTCGGCTGCCGTCCTGAATATTTATCTTGACCTGGAGACTTGAATCGACTTTCAAACACGCAATACGCGCGATTTCACCACCACAAACCACGGCCGGTTCCTTCGCCACAATTGCGGCACTGCCACCCATATTTGGGGGAATCACTAATTCTGTGGTCCGGTCTCCCCGGCCAACATCTTCTCCCAGGGCAACATCAATGATCTGTTCAATTTGGTTTTGAGTTCCCATTTTATTTATCCTTCCCGTTACCTGGTATTAATCACTATGTGCCGGCGCCATTGAACCGAAGACGCTGGAAAATCAGTACGAAAATGACTACCACGGCTTTCGGCACGATATAGAGCTGCTTCTACCAAAAGCCGGCCTGTCAATATCAGATTTCTATTCTCATATTCATAGCGGTCACCCGGTTCAGTATCCGATAACACAGACCAATCCCTTAGTTTAGCCGCCGTGTCGGCCAGTTCAGGACCGTTCCTCTCAATTCCAGCCGTTCGCCACAAAAGATTTTGCAACTCACGCTTTTCGGGTAATGATAGTACCTTATGAGGTTCATTAACAGCAAGTCTTCGTCGTTCAGTTGGAGCTAAAGCATTATTCTCACCCCGGCCAATACTGTGTTCAATTATTCGACGGGAAAAAACTAATACCTCAAGCAGTGAATTAGATGCCAGACGGTTGGCACCATGCACCCCGGTACAAGACACCTCACCTGCAGCGTATAACCCCGAAATGGATGTCGCCCCCCAGTTGTTTACCCTAACCCCTCCAATCATATAATGTGCCGCTGGTGCCACCGGGATAAGATCATGCTTGATATCCAACCCATTTTCCTGACAATGACGGTATATCTGGGGAAACCGTGTTAGTACCAGTGTTGCCGGTAAATGGGTAACGTCAAGATAGACGTGTTCAGTGCCGGTTTTAGTCATCTCAGCAACAATCGCACGGGAAACCACATCACGAGGCGCTAATTCAGCATCAGGTGTGTAATCACTCATGAAACGCCGACCATCCAGTGATCGCAACACACCACCTTCACCCCTCATTGATTCCGAAATTAGAAATGGAGGTACTCCCGGTATTTTGAGTACGGTCGGATGAAATTGAAAAAATTCCATATCTATAATATCGGCGCCTGCATTGTAAGCCAGGGCAACACCGTCACCGGTGGCTACATCAGGGTTGGTGGTCATGCTAAAAAGTTGCCCGGCACCGCCAGTTGCCAGTATCAGATGGTAACAACCAATGGTATTTCTTTGCCCTGTCAGCGTATCAAGGGTATCCAATCCCAGGACTCTGCCATCTTCAACAATGAGTTTAGTAGCCAGACAGTGCTCAGCCACCTGAATATCCGCAGAAAGCACTTTGGCGGAAAGTGTTTCTTCAATATAGCGGCCAGTTGCGTCTCCACCGGCATGTAAAATACGAGGTAGGGAATGTGCCGCTTCAAGAGTTAAAGCGACCTCTCCATCTACCGTATCAAAAGGAACGCCGAACTCAATAAGATCTTTTATACCGAGAACGGCTTCTTCTGCCAGTATCCGCACTGCCTTCTCATCACTCAGACCAGCGCCGGCAGCTACGGTATCTTTGAAATGAAGCTCCGGGGAGTCACCAACGCCGATAGCCGCGGCGATACCACCTTGAGCAAAACGGGTGTTGCACTCATCAATACTGCCCTTAGTGACAATTAACACTGAGCCATGGCGACGGGCCAGGAGAGCACTGTACAACCCTGCAATGCCTGAACCGATTATGATGTAATCGTATGCCGCCATTTGCTCCTCAGATAGCGCCTAGTCGGTCTTTACGCCCTGCGCCGCTATCAGACATTGAGGTTGGAAGAATGAACACCAGGTATAATAGCTGTGAAAACTTTTTAAGAACTGGCGACAGCTAGGTCACAACCTCGTCTTCCTGTTTCATGGCCACACCACCCCTTACCAATCTAAGTAAGGCACCGGATTCGGTTTTTATTACAATGCTTTTTTCATCCAAGGCCTCGATAATTCCGTAGATGCCGCCAATAGTAATAACCCGATCATCGCGCTTAAGATCCGAAAGCATTTCCTGTTGCCGTTTTTGTTTCTTTTGCTGGGGCCGGATAATAAGAAAATAGAAAGCGGCAAACATCAATATCATAAAACCAACCAGGGTAAAAGTATCATTTCCCATGAGCAAACTCCTTACTTACCACACTCGTCAGTTCACCTTGCAGTGACCAGGGACCGGCATTAGTTATTCTAATGTTCACCAGTTGCCCTTTTAATTCAAGCGAGCTCTTAAAGAATATCAGTTTACCATGTCTATCCCGCCCTCGCCACTTACCTTTGTCTGATCCTTCAACCAAAACCTCGACCATCGTGTCAATTAATCCTGTATTGATCTCTGCGGCAATACTGGTCTGTAACTTTTCCAGCCGGGCCAACCGTCGCGTTTTTTCCAATTTGGATACATCATCGGCGTATTTTTCGGTGGCTTCAGTCCCAACCCGGGGTGAATAGGCTGCAATATGTACCGCATCAAAGCGTAAATCTTCAATTAGAAGAGTAGTGTTCTCAAATTGAGTTTCGGTCTCCCCTGGAAAACCCACTATGATGTCTGTGGTAAGTGAAATACCCGGAACCGCACTCCTGATACTGTTTACAAGCATCCTGTAATCAAACACCGTATAACCCCGCTTCATTCTCTCAAGAACCTGATCATCACCGGCTTGAATCGGGAGATTAAGGGTGGGACACACTTTTGACAGGGTCGCCATTGCATCAAGAAGACGATGGCTCATATCTTTAGGATGATTGGTCAAGAACCGTATGCGATACAGCTCTGGAACACCCTCTAGTTCGGAAAGCAGGTCGGCAAGGTCTTTCTGTTCCGCCAGGTCATGTCCGTATGCATTTACATTCTGTCCAAGCAAAGTCACCTCTCTGGCGCCGCGTTTGGTCAGTTCTCTAACCTCAGTGACAATCTCTTTGATGGAACGCGACTTCTCCCGGCCGCGACGATAGGGCACAATGCAATAAGAGCAAAAATTGTCGCAACCCTGAATAATTGGTACATTGACCGATACTGCCGGGTTTAATGGCAACATGTCCTGTGGCAGATCACCCAGAAAATCCGGTATTGTTCCGGCGGGGAAGAAATAGTCTACCATTGGGAACATCCGCTTCATACCGGGCACGTCTTCAGTTACCATGCAGCCGGTCAGCGCAACTCGCAACGACGGACGTTCCAATTTTTGTTTTTTAAGAATCGCCAGCCGATTGGTGATGCGCTCCTCGGCACTCTGCCGCACCGCACAACTGACAAGCAGTACCAAATCAGCCTGCTCCGGCGAAGAGACTGGGCAAAAGCCTTTCTGTTCGATCAGTCTTTCTAACCGTTCTGTTTCGGCCTGGTTCATCTGGCAGCCAATGTAAAATATATGATAATTAGGCATTATATGGTCATTCCTGCCTTATTGGTCAGCAATTACTGGTGCTATTTTTAAAAATTTTTCAATTCGACGGCTTATGGGAAGAATATATTTCCGGTCAAGGTGGACAGCGGGAACACACACGCCCCCTGGCATTATACGCAAGGTAACTCAAGCCACACAAATCCTTGCAAGCGTCCATACGTATGCGGGCAGTAACTCTAAATCACAAGCGTCAATTTTTGAAAATTTTTCAACTCATGAAGAGGATGGGCGAATTGTTTTGACACAAATAGCTGTTTTTTGGCACCTAGAGTTTTGATTCAAAGCAACAATTCGGGTTATTATTTCCCAAGGTACAGTGTCGGTTGCCAGTTTAGATGAGATTGCCGCGTCGCTTCGCTCCCCGCAAAGACAGCAGGGCTTGTTCGGGGGAAACAAATAACCCAAATACTCTTTTTAACATACTTTTAAACACAGAACGAATGTTAACATAAGGGCCACGTTTTGTCAATGGGCATTTGGAACTTTTCAGGGTATTTTTCTTTAAAACACTACCGCCCCTATCCGGGGCGGTAGTTCAAGCTATCTAAGCAGCGATTTATTTACGTCTGCGGACAAGCGATAAATGCGGCAAAATCAAAGGCAGGCTTCCTGGCAGTTTCTATCGAACCTGATTCCAATTCATCAATGCCGTCAATTGCCGCCGATACTTCAAGCGGCTGTTTGATCGGAGATGCGACAGTCTTTGGTTGAAGTTCTTTATTTCCCATCTGTGACATCGGGAATTCATTCACCGGGGCCGGTAACGGCGCTTCATCAAGTTCCAGAGTGGCATTTTCAATACTTTCTTCCGATAGCAACAGGTTGTGCGAAAGGTTTTCTACCTCCGCCTGACGGCCATGGATGAAATCATCCACCAGATCAAGGGCTTTTTCTTCAGCCTGAAGCAATACCGCCTGACGCATCTGTTCAGCAAGTTTTGAGCCTTCATCACGCACAGTGTCCTGTAAATTCAGCACGATACCCTGTAATTTACGCCGGTATTCATGCATCGCTAAAGTACTGGCACGTTGCGCCTGAGATCTAGCCTGCAAGGCGATATGGTCAATCATCGGAAGAGCGCTTTTAACCGCAATTTCAATATCACCGCACGGGCTGATTTCAGAGTTATTAATATCCATATGTTATTCCTCCAAGCAGACAGGCTTATTTCCCACTAATAGTAACCCCGTAACGGCCGCAGCACAATTGCCTATTAGTACCTGCAAAAAAGAAAATAGTACCAGATGGATTGGTTAACCGAATAAAAATAGCGATCCGGGAGACAATATTGTCCGAAACAGGGGCTGGTGGCGGAGGGAGGGAGATTCGAACTCCCGACCCCGGTTACCCGAGGTAAGCACTTAGCAGGCGCCCGCACTAGACCACTATGCGATCCCTCCATGCACGGTAAGCGAGTTAATAATATACCACAGCGGCTTTAATAGGCTCAACTGGCGCTACATTTCCTTGGCGTCATCGTCTCTCATCTGGTTCTTAACGGATGCAGCATAGTCCATGCGGTGTTGGCCCAGCCAGGCCATAAAACTGCCGATAGCTCCCAATACCAGGGCTACAGCAAATAAAGCTACTTCCTGCCCATTTATCACCGCGGCATACATAAATATGATCCCGGCCAAAATAAGGATCAATCCCAAAACACGCATAACCATCTTCAAACTCCTTTTCAGGCGATACCCTAGAACTGCCCTTATGATATACTAATCTAAAATCAATTCACAGGAGAATAGAAACTGGAAGCTATTGATCTAGCCCGGCGTATTGCCGATATCGCCTCGGAGAAACAGGCGGAAAATATTATCATCACCGACATCCACGACTTGTCCAGCATAACCGATTATCAGGTGGTTCTTTCCACCGACAATCAGCGTCTGGCGCGGGCTGTTTTTGACGAAGTCTCTGAAACACTAAAAAAGGAAGGCGTTCGTCCCTTACGCTCCGAAGGCGTAGGAGCTGATGCCGATTGGCTGATTGTAGACTACGGCCCGGTGATGGTCCACATCTTCACCCCGGCAAAACGCAATCTCTTTGATTTTGATCGGCTGTGGCCCGATGCCCGGACGGTATTGGCGCTACAGTAACCCTGGATAACTGCCATCAGTTGGCCAAAACTGCCTGGTGGTAATAACCTTATGCCGTCCCGTCAGGTCTCCGGTTACAACCGCAGTTACTCCATTACCCTTATTCTCATGACCATAGCGGCAATCAGAAAGAACACTATGGTGGCGATGACTACCGCCAGGAGCGCCCCAAAGGCAGCCGGGGTAAACTCACCGGTCACCAGCGCCCGCATCAGGTTTACCGCCGGGGTCAATGGTAAAAATGGACTGATATTACCTACCATTGCGGGTAAATTATCTAACGGGAAAAAGGCACCGGAAAAAAAGGTCATCGGAGCGATAAAAAGGGTGAAATAATAATTGAAGCTATACACCGATGAGGCCACCGACACAAAAATAGTGGCCAGACAGGAGAATAGCAGCCCGACAAGAAAAGCCACCGCCGGAATAAGCACAGCCCACCAGGAATCAAGCAAGCCGAAGAAAAAGGCCACCACCATAATGATGGAGGCGGTAATCAGCGAACGGGTGGCGCCCCATAAAACTTCACCGCCGACGATGTCCTCAATACTCAAAGGTGTCGCCATAATGGCGTCGTAAGTCCGGCGGTGCTCCATGCGGAAATAAGCGCCGTAGGTACATTCAAAAGTTGCTGTAGTCATGGCATAACTGGCTAATATGCCCGGTACGATATAGTTAATATAATCCTGACCTTCAATCACCCCCATGTAAGACCCAAAGCCAAGCCCGACAGCCAGAAGCAACAGCACCGGTTCTATCATAAACGCCGGTGCCAGCGACCACCACAATCTCAGGAAGACATCACGGTTACGCTGCCACATATGAACAGCGCGAAAAGAAGGCAGACGGATCACTCTACCAAACCCCGGCCGGTAAGACGAATAAAAACGTCTTCCAGCGTGCCCAGCCGCTGCCATGGATTAAAGCCAGCCTTCTCAAGGTCGGTACAAAGCACTTCAGGCTGACTGTGAAAGACCTGAACAATGCCCTCCACTTCATCAAATTGGAGACCGCGTCTATTCAACTCTGTCATAAGCTCCGAGAGCCGGGCATCATCCGGCAGTATTTCAACCACCCTCATGCCTACCTGTTGCGCTACCAGGTTTTTAGGCGTATCCAGAGCCAGTATATGCCCCTGGTGCATGACCGCCACCCGGTCGCACAGCACCGCCGCTTCGTCCATGTTCTGAGTGGTCAGCAGCAGCGTGACCCCCATAGCTTTTAGCTCTTTGAGTTTTTGCCACACCAGGTATTTTGACTGAGGGTCCAGCCCCACAGAGGGCTCATCAAGGATAATGATGCGCGGATTGTTAAGCAGGCTACGAGCCAGCAGCAGACGGCGTTTCATGCCTCCGGAAAGGGCTTTGATCTTGCCGGCAGCCTTATGTTCCAGCTTAAATAGCGCCAATACCTCATGACTGCGCCGGAGGGCCTCGGCGCGAGGAATTTCAAAGTAACGGGCAAAAGTAGTTAGATTTTCAATGACCGAAAGCTCCGGGTCAAGATTGTCACCTTGAGGCACCACACCGTACAGCGCTTTGATACGGCGGGGCTCTGCAGCCAGGTCAATACCCATCACCTTAATGTCGCCGCTGGTAATGGGGGAAGTAGTGGTCAACATTTTTACCAGCGTCGTTTTACCGGCGCCGTTGGGGCCCAGGAGGCCAAAACACTCGCCTTCAAAGATGCTCAAAGACAGTGAGTCCACTGCAATCAGGTCTTTGAAACGCTTGGTCAGGTTGTTTATCTGAATGGCGACGGACATTTGGGTAATGATAACACCGGCGTCAGACATGGGCAAATAAGCCGTTTTAATCAAAAAACGCTAATAAAACGGGCGATGTCAGTCATTAACTCATCGTCCCCTGCCGCAAACTACTGAGAATGAGTTGAATTTCAGTGTTTGGCACGCCGTAACGCTGCAGGGTGTGGCGGGTCATTTCCATACTGGTTTCAAACTGCGGTTTGACTAATTCATTGACGCCTGCCACCTTCAACTCATCAGCGTCTTGATCACGATCAACCTTGGCAACAATATCCAGCTTGGGATTAATCAGCAGGGCGTTTCTTACGGTTGCCTCAACGTCGAAAAAACTGGGAAAGGTACACACCAATAATCTGGCCTTTTCCAAATGCGCCACAGCCAGTATTTCAGGGTTGGAAGCATCACCATAGATACAGGGAACCCCCTCCCTTCGCAATTGAGTGATTTTTTGGGGATCAAGTTCGATAACTAAATATGACAGGTTTCGCCGTTTTAATACTTTAGTCAATGGGGCGGCAGTGCGGCCATGACCACAGATAACCGCATGACCGGACATGGTTGTTTTACCGCTCAACCATTCGACCTCTGCACGTGAGGCGGTAATTTGTTGGGTCAATTTGTTATGACTCAGCCAGCGGTGAAGTCTTGCACCAAGATTCATCAGGAAGGGCGACAATACCATGGTGACTGCCACCAGTGTCAACGTAATTGAAAACAAGCTGTCTGAAACCACTGCCAAAGCCAACCCGGTACTGGCCAGAATAAAGCTGAATTCACCCATAGGAATCAAGCCCATACCTGCCAGTATGGAGGTTCTGCTGCCGTATCCAAAAACCCATGGGATGATTGCACAGATGACAAACTTCACCAGCAGTACAAACAGAATTATGGCAATCAGCATGCCCGGATTGACAAAAGCGTCGGCGAGATTAGCCAGCATACCCAAAGAAACAAAAAACAGTGCCCCGAAAATATCCCGCAGGGGTATGATATTAGCCAGCGCCTGACGCGCGAAGATAGACTGTCCTATCAGGACACCTGCCACAAAGGCACCGATGGCTACTGACAATCCAAAAACTAATGCCGCAACAGCAGTCAGCAGGGCCATGACCACAATGAATAGTAAAAATAGTTCGCGGCTGCGAGCTTCCGCGGCTCTCTTCAGCACCCGCGGCAGCACCCATACTCCTACCGCTATGATTATGATGATAAAAAGCAGCGCTTTGCCAACCGCCAGCCCCAGTGATTCAGCCAGATTAACTTCAAATCCGGCTAAAACCGGCAGGATGACCAATAGAGGGACAGTACTCATATCCTGTACCAGTGACACACCCAGTACAATGCGGCCATGAGCCGAATCTAATTCACCACGTTCAGATAAAGCCTTAAAAGTAACGGCGGTAGAAGTTTGAGCGATAATAAAACCAAAGAAAATCGCTTCAGCATTTTCCCAACCCAGGAGTTTGCCCAATCCAAAACCGGCTGCTGCCGTGAGCAACACCTGGGCGATGCCTCCCCAAACCGCCACCTTACCGGTACGTTTAAGCTCAGGCAGGGAAAACTCTAATCCGATAGTGAATAACATCAGGATCAACCCCACCTGGGCTACGGCGTTAATGATGCCTGTTTCTTCTACCAAACGGAAACCTGACGGCCCAATCAGTATGCCGCCTACAAGATAACCGAGGAAAATGGGCAGTTTAAGACGACGCGCCAGAAACCCACCGAGCAAGGCGGCGATAAGCACGACAACAAGATCAAACCCTACACCCAGGTCTTCCAAGCACCACTCCGTGTATGAAGAATGGTTAATTTTAACACAAAACAGCTACGCTCTGAAGCCCGGTTGGCATCAAAGCCCAGAGCTTGTGTATACTAAGGCGTTATGTCAAAAGTCCGTGTCGGCATACTCAATGTTACTGGTTACGCCGGGGTAGAACTGGCCCGTCTTCTAGCCGGACATCCGGCTGTTGAACTGACCTCTATTACCGGGCGCAGCGCCGCAGGTCAGCCGCTGGGACAAATCTTCCCCCATATGAACTCTCTGGATCTCACGGTTCAGCCGGAACTAGGCGAGGTGGATTTTGTTTTCTCGGCACTGCCGCATCACGAAAGCGCCGGGCAGCTATTACCATTTATCACCCGGGGGCTGAAAGCCGTTGATATCAGTGCTGATTTCCGCCTCAAAAACGCGGCTCTTTATGAAGAATGGTACGATTTCCAGCATCCGGCGCCTGATTTGTTAGCTGAAGCTGTCTACGGCCTGCCTGAGCTTTATCGGCAGTCAATCAGTCAGGCTAATATTGTCGCCAATCCCGGATGCTACCCCACTGCCGCCATTCTGGCACTGGCTCCGGCTCTCAAGGCCGGCATTATCAAGGACAACATCATCATTGACGCCAAGAGCGGTCTATCCGGCGCTGGCCGCAGCCTCAATCTGCGAAGCCATTACTGCGAGGCCGATGAAGATGTTACCGCCTATGCTATCGGCAGTCACCGCCACCAGCCGGAAATAGCCCAGGAACTCAAAAGCATTGATGCCGAAATCGGCGCTGTCATCTTTACGCCACATCTTGTTCCCATGACCCGCGGCATTCTGGCTACCTGTTACGGTTCACTCAAAGAAAGCGAACCGGCAGAGGAGATCACGGCACTGTATACCCAATACTACCGTGACCAACCCTTTGTAAAAGTAGTGAGCGAACCGCCGCACACCAAGCACGTCACCGGCAGCAATATGTGCTTTATTCACCCCACAGTGGATAGGAACAGCGGTTTGCTGATTGTGGTATCGGTTATTGATAATCTGATAAAAGGCGCCGCCGGCCAGGCGATCCAGAACATGAACCTGATGCTGGGGTTACCGGAGACCACAGGCCTGCCGCTCTTTGCCCAGTACCCTTAGTTTTCACTTCTTCAACCTTACCATAGACATTGCCAGCCAAAGATTATTCGGGGAGGTCATGAAACAGTGCGCTGCCCTACATTGTCCGCCCCACCGCGGCGGCGATGGGTTTGAGATCTGCCATCAGGCGCAGGAAATCTGAAGGCGACAATGACTGGATACCATCGACCAGCGCTTTTCGGGGATCCGGATGCATTTCAATGATCAAACCATCAGCACCGGCAGCTATGGCAGCTTTAGCCAGCGCCGGTACCAGGGAATAATGACCTGCGGCATGACTGGGATCAACCACCAGCGGCAGATGGCTGTACTTCTTGATCACCGGTATTGAGGAAATATCCAGAGAAAAGCGTACCGAGTCCTCAAAGGTGCGGATACCCCGTTCGCACAGGATAACCTGCTCATTACCCTCAGATAGAAGATAGTCGGCGGCGGTTAACCATTCAGTGATAGTGCAGGCAAAACCGCGTTTCAGCAGTACCGGGCGCTTGCTCTTGCCAAGGTGGGTCAACAGTGAGTAGTTCTGCATATTGCGCGAACCCACCTGGAGGATGTCGATATAATCTGCCATCATGCTCACATCGTGGGAGTCAACTACCTCGGTGATCACCGGCAGACCGAAGCTCTGGCGCGTCTTATCCAAAAGTTCCAGACCGGATTTCTTGAGTCCCTGAAAGCTGAACGGTGAAGTGCGGGGCTTGAAGGCGCCGCCCCGTAGAATGCCAGCACCGGACTCTTTGACCACCCGGGCAGCCTCGGTCAACTGCTCCTCACTCTCAACGGCGCAAGGCCCGGCCATGACAATTATTTTATTGCCGCCGATTTCCACGCCGCCGACAGTCACAACAGAATTCCTCTTTTTGAACTCCCTGGAAGAAAGCTTGTACGGCTTCATAATGCGGGTAACGCTTTCCACACCAGTCAGCACGGCAAAGAGATCAGTAGGAATCTGTCCGGTATTGCTGCCCAACAGGGCGACAACGACTTTATCAGTACCAAGATTTAATTGTACGTTCAAACCCATGGAACGGGCTTTTCCGACTACGGCGTCCACTTCATCTTTGGGCGCGCCGGTTCTCATTTCAACGATCATATAGGTGGTGTTCTCCTGTTATTTCTAGGTAGTTATACTTTAACACAATGGGTGGCACGATAGAGAATTGGAGTTTCATCAGTAATTGTTTAAACTGCTATTATCTACGAGTATAATGATTGTAACACTAAACAGGCAGGTAAAAATGAAGCTTCATAAAATCCGGTCAGCGGCAATTATCGCGGTAATCTTGGTATCAGCGCTATTACCGCAGTCAGTAATAGCATATAACGCACCCACACCCCCCATAACCATTACCGCTCCAGCGCCAAGCACTCTATCGATAATATCAACATCGGCAACTGCCCAATTCCCAAACACTATCCAGTTCAACGTCAGCGCCCAGAGCGACTTGAACATCGTTGATGCCCGGTTGCACTACCGGTTGAATAGAAACTCTTTTGCTCAGGTAACCACCGAGGCCATTGTTAGTGTCACTCCTGCCAAGACGCTCAGTACCAGCTACATTTTTGACCTTAGATACGTCGGCGGGCTTCCATCCGGGGTTAAGATTGAATACTGGTGGACAGTCAAGGACTCTGGTAATAACGTCCAGCAAAGCCCGATAAAGACCTTCACTTTTGAGGATACGCGGTATCAGTGGCAAACGTTGAAACAAGGGTTGGTCACCCTCTACTGGTATCAGGGTAATACTCAATTTGCCCAGACACTGATGACAGCGGCCCAACAGGCCCTCATCAAACTGGCAGCCGACACCGGGAGCCAGTTAAAAGAGGATGTCTCACTGTATATTTACGCCAACTCTCAGGATCTGCAGGGGTCAATGGTCTTCCCGCAGGAATGGACAGGAGGCGTGGCGTTTACGGAGTTCAATATCATCGCTATCGGAGTTTCACCGGATAACCTGACATGGGGCACCGGGGCAGTCGTCCATGAACTGGCTCACCTGGTAACCAACCAGATGACTGAAAATCCCTATAACAGCATACCGGTGTGGCTGAATGAAGGGCTGTCAATGTATGCTGAAGGCCCGCTGGATTCAATCTATGTCGCCTATTTTGAGATGTTCAAATCTCAGAATCAATTGATCTCTGTTCGCTCTCTCAACAGCCCATTCTCCGCCGACGCGAATGTGGCCTATCTTGCCTATGCCGAAAGTTACTATCTGGTGAAATTCCTCGTTGACCGCTATGGACGTGACAAGCTGGCGGCGCTACTTGATGCCTTTGCCCAGGGTTCCACCTATGACAATGCCTTAATGAAAGTGTACGGTTTTAATATTACCGGATTGAACCAGGTCTGGCTGGCTTCACTGAATTGATGATTATAAAGGCATACCTAAACAAATTGAAGGTTGAGACAATATGATGATTCTGAAAAAAGTGATAATGAAGCCTGCTTCAATAAAAATATTCACTGCCCTGATCAGTTTGGTCCTGGTTTTCTCAGCGGGGTGCAATACCACCAGCCCGACAACCACAACTACAACTCAGCTTCCCGATGCTACAACTGCCCCTGCTTCAACTACAGTTCTGAACATGGCAGGTTCAGAACCTTATACTCTTGACCCGGCGCTGGCGGGCGAGTCAGGTTCAGTGCTATTCATCAATCAAATATTCACCGGACTGGTTAAAACCAGCGATACGGGAATATTGCCTGATATCGCCACCTCCTGGGACATCAGCGCGGACGGCAAGACCTATACGTTCCATCTGCGTAATGATGTGTTTTTTCAGGATGGCCGCAGATTAACGGCCAAGGATTTTAAATATTCCTGGGAACGGGCCTGCAATCCTGCCACCGGCAGCAGCACGGCAGCTACCTACCTGGGAGATATCACCGGAGCCGCCGATATGCTGAGCGGCAACGCCTCCAGCCTGTCAGGAGTTACGGTGGTCAATGATTTCACCTTGCAGGTTTCATTGGTCAAAGCAGTTTCTTATTTTGTCTACAAATTAGCCTATGTCACTGCTTTTGCTGTGGATGAACAAAATGTGAAATCAGGCGCAAATTGGTGGCAGATGCCTAACGGTACCGGACCTTTCAAACTGGGCTCCTGGGTTAGCGGCACCAGCATCACCCTGGCACAGAACCGGATTTACTACGGCGGCGCGGTCAAGCTGGGGTCCGCAGTTTTTCAGTTCCTGTCCGGCCGGCCGATAGACCTGTACACTACCAGCCAGATTGATGTGGCAGGCGTCGGTGCAGATGATTTAGACCGGGCAAGCGATCCCAACGGGGAGTTTGTGGCTCAACTGCAAGTGTTCCCGGAATTGAGCCTGTTTTATATCGGTTTTAATATTGAAGCCGCCCCATTTGATGACCCGTTAGTCAGGCAAGCGTTCTCAATGGCCATCGACAGGGACAAAGTGGTGAGCCTGGCTTACAATAATTCAGTAGCCAGCGCCGCCGGTATCCTGCCGCCAGGAATTCCAGGCTATGACACTACCCTTAAAGGTATCGGCTTTGACCCCGAACAAGCCAAACTACTAATTGCTCAGTCAAAATACGGCAGTATCGCCAATCTGCCCCAAATAACCATCACCACCTCAGGCTACGGCGGTTTGATTGACGCCGGACTGACCGCAATCATCAATCAATGGCAAATCAACCTTGGGGTAACGGTCAACGTCCGCCAGTTGGACCCTTCTATATATTTTTACCAGCTAAAGCAGGAAAAGGATCAGTTATATTATTCGGGCTGGATCGCTGATTATCCTAGCCCTCAAGATTTCCTTGACCTGCTGTTCCGCAGCGGCGCTGATTTCAATTACGGCGGATACTCCAACCCGGCGGTTGACGCTCTGCTGGATCAGGCCGCCGCAGCTACAGACGCAGCGGCCAGTCTGAATCTTTATAAACAGGCGCAGCAGCTAATTGTTAATGACGCCGCTATTCTGCCATTCTTCTTCGGACAGGAAGACATACTGATCAAACCTTACGTGACCGGGTTTAAAGTAAATGTCATGGGGCTGCCGGTGTTGGACCAGGTGGTTGTCGGAAACCATTAGCCCATGTAGATGGGAATTTACTAATGACATCTAATAAAAAAACAAACAGACCCCTCATCGGTGGTATCCTGTCGATACTATCAGGAGTCCTCGGTGGATTTGGTATCCTCAACTATTGGATCGGTTTCGGCACTGAGGGCAGCGGCTTCGGTAAAGGTGATATTCCGCCGTTCGTGCCCAGCATTATATTCGGACTGTCGCTTCCGGCGTTGATAATCGCCATAATCGCCATTGTCGGCGGGTTATGCATCATCAGACGAAAACCGTGGCGGTGGGCGTTAATAGGGTCAATTGCGGCGGCGGCCTCGTTCCTTCCGTTGGGGGTACCGGCCTTGGTGCTGACTCTTATGTCTCAGGATGAGTTCCGGTAAACGGGTTAACCGGTGGCTTAGGTGCCCTGCGCTGCCTTGATCCCGTTCCTGAAGATCTTTAATCCTCCACCCGGTTCTTCAACTGTCTGGCGCGTCCATTTGGGATGCTGTGAAGCGCGGATGAAGCGTTCGGGGTGAGGCATCAGAGCAAAAACCCGTCCGGTATTATCGGTCAGACCCGCTATATTGTTCATCGAACCGTTGGGGTTTGCCGGATAATCGGCGGTAGAGTTCCCGAAAGCATCGGCATAGTAAAACACGGGACGCAGACGCGATAGCATTTCCGGCGCGGCGATAATCTTGCCTTCTCCGTGAGCTACCGGCACATCGAGTTGCTCTATACCC
Source organism: Dehalogenimonas sp. WBC-2 (assembly GCA_001005265.1). NCBI lineage: Bacteria > Bacillati > Chloroflexota > Dehalococcoidia > Dehalococcoidales > Dehalococcoidaceae > Dehalogenimonas > Dehalogenimonas sp. WBC-2. Next base: position 326,732 of record CP011392.1, on the reverse strand, counting down.
TCAGTCCAGACGCAATGGTTCGAATGTTCAGCGGTCAGTTTTACCCAGCGGCACTCGAAGCGTCCGGAGTCGTTGTTGGTCAGGGTAACATGAGGCAAAGAATGGTCCGGCGGACCGGGTAAGACCCCGGTTTTGATCAGCGCCTGGAAACCGTTGCAGATGCCGATGATCAAACCACCGCGCTGGATGAAAGACGACAGCTCGTCGAATATCTGCCGCCTCATTTCGTTGGCCTGCACCTTGCCGGCACCCAGATCGTCGCCGTAAGAAAAGCCGCCTGGCAAAGCCAGGATCTGATAATTACAGAGTTTTTCAGTCCCGGATATAAGTTCGTTGATATGGGTCAGGCGCGACCGCCCGCCAGCCAGATTGAAGGCAAAGGCCAACTCCCTGTCGGCGTTGGTACCTGGCGCCCGGAGCACCATGACTTTGATCTCTGTTACCATTTCAACGGCCTCTGCCAGGCATCTTTAAGCTCAGTTATCGGTTTATCAACAATGACTTCACCTTCAATACCCTTGATAACCAGTCGGTCATCCTGCGAAACGATGCCGATGAGAGAGCAAGAGGAGAACCCCATCACCTGTTCAAACTCATTCTGATTATCGGTAGTTACTTCAACCAGGAAACGCGAGTTGGATTCGGAGAACAGGACAGAATCATTCCGGTCGACACCATAATCTCTAAGGACCTTCGACAATTGAACCTCAGCGCCGTATCCGCCGGCAAAAGCCATTTCAGCAAGTGCTACTCCCAGACCGCCCTCGGACAGGTCATGACAGGAACGCACCAACCGTTTTTCAGTGGCGGCTGAAAGGTGCTGGTAGCTCAATTTCGCCGTCGCAGCATCGACCCCCGGCGCCGCATTGCCGATGAATCCTTTAGAAGCATAATAAGCCGAGCCGCCAAGTTCCTCTTTGGTCTGGCCGATGACATATATGAGATTCCCCGGAAGTTTAAAATCCATGCTTACCGCTTTGGATGTATCGGCCATGACGCTAATAGCCGATATCAGCAGTGTATGAGGGATGGAAACGGTTTTGTCTCCGACGCGAAACTGGTTATTGAGAGAATCCTTGCCCGAGATAAAAGGCGTCTCATAGGCCAGTGACAAGTCGGCACAAGCCTGAGCGGCCCGGACGAGCGCGCCGAGCGCAGTTTCATCCTTGGTCGAGCCCCAGCAAAAATTATCGAGCAGAGCCAGGCGGTCAAGTGAACCGCCGACGGCGATAACATTCCGAATCGCCTCGTCGATAGCTGAAGCCGCCATATTGTATGCGTCCACATCAGCATACGCCGGATTGATGCCGCAACTGACGACCACACCCCGTTTTGAATCCAGCACCGGCCGGACGATGGCGGCGTCGCCCGGGCCGTCGGAATTGCGTCCGACCAGTGGTTTAACTACACTGGAACCCTGGATCTCATGGTCATACTGCCGGATAACCCATTCCTTGGAGCAGGTGTTCCACCGGCCTAACAGCGCCAGCAGATCATCATCAAGGCGCGCTGGACAGGGGAAGGCCGGTTCAGGATGTGCCGCTGGTTTGTAGCTGGCTTTGAGCTCTAGTTGCGGCAGCCCGCCGTGGAGGAATGCCATATCAAGGTCACAAACCAGATTGTCATTGTAATAGAGAGTCAACTTCTCGTCACCGGTAAATTCGCCGATAACAGTGGCTTCAACGCCTTCATCACGGCAAATCTCCATCAGACGGTTGATCTTTTTCGGCGACACTGCCAGCACCATGCGTTCCTGAGACTCAGATATCCAAATCTCGGCATAGGACAGGCCGGAGTATTTCAATGGTACCCGGTCAAGCCAAACCTTGACGCCGGTGTCCGCACCCATTTCGCCGACAGCAGAAGATAAGCCGCCGCCGCCGACATCGGTGATACGGGCAATCAGTTTCTCGTCACGGGCCTTCAGAATTGCTTCTGTCATACGCTTCTCGACGATGGGGTTACCTATCTGCACTGATGAGAAAGATTGTTCATTGCTCTTTTCTGACAAGGCCTCAGAGGAAAAGGTAACGCCGTGAATGCCGTCACGGCCGGTTCGCCCGCCCATAAGCACCACCACATCACCCGGCGACTGCTGGCCGGGTTTGGCTGCCCAGACCGGCATTATTCCGGCAGTACCGCAGTAGACCAGCGGGTTGCCGGTGTAGCGCTCATCAAAAAGTACGGCACCATTAACCGTCGGAATACCCATGCGGTTACCGTAATCTGCCACCCCGGCACGAACACCCTTGAAGACGCGGCGGGGGTGAAGCACCCCGGGCGGTAGCGCCTCATAAGGCATATCCGGTTCGCCAAAACAGAACACATCGGTATTGAAAATTGGCCGGGCGGCAAGCCCGGTACCCAGCACATCGCGGATGACACCGCCTAAGCCGGTGGCGGCCCCGCCGTAAGGCTCAACTGCTGAGGGATGATTGTGGGTCTCCACCTTGAAACAGACAGCGTTTTCACCATCAAAATCAATGACACCGGAATTGTCCACAAAAACGCTCAGGCACCACGGTTTATCAAGTTGCCTGGTAGCCCTGGCAATGGTTGATTTCAACAGGTTATCGATGATTTCACCGTCGAAGTCATATTTGGCTTTGAACGTCTTATGGACGCAATGCTCACTCCAGGACTGGGCCAGAGTTTCCAGTTCGACATCGGTCGGCTTACGTCCTATTTTATTGTAATAGGCGGCAGCGGAGCGGACTTCAGCAGGCGACAGGCAAAAGGCCCGCCCTAGGTCACATAAACCATTATCATCTGACGGCAGGTCAATTTCACGGAGTTTGAAATAATAGACCGGATTTTCAGCAAAAATAACAGATTGTGGTGTTACGGCGTGCTGCACAATTGGATTCAAGAGCAAACGGTTTGTGATTAATGAAAGTGTTTCGGCATTCAGATCGCCGCCAAGAAGATAGAGTTTCCCTGTACGGGCTCCTTGGAGTTTGATACCAAGATCCACCGCCGCTTTGAGGATCGTTTCTTCAACCGGATCGGTAACCCCGGCGTTGGGGGCGACGAGTACCACCCTGCCAGTGGCCATCTGCTCAATCGGTTCATCAATGATAAAGGTCTCGGTCACCGGATCAGACAGGAGTTCTTTAGCGAGCAGTTCAACCGATTTTCGGTCGATATCGCTGTTTACCCAGTATACATCAATGACACGGGCCGAAATGACACCGCTAAGATTCAGTTCGGCAATATCCTTTAAAAGAGCCGCACCGCGGCGGTCAGGGATGCCGGCTGATGGTGAGACGTCAATGCGGTAAATCAAGATGCCTCATTATATCTAAAATCGGGTGAGGGAGCCAACAAAATGCGCTCCCTCACCTGACTATTTTCTGGACTAAAAGGAGTTTTTTACCAGCCGCGCCTGGCTAATAATTGCGCCGGGTCGATCTTGCCAATCTCAAGGCCGGGCATTGCCTCACCCAGTTTTTCTGAGACTTCGGCGATAATAGACGGGTCCTGATAGTGGGTGGTTGCTTTAACAATAGCCTTGGCCATAGACTCCGGGTCACTGGACTTGAAGATGCCGGAGCCAACAAAAACCCCCTCAGCCCCAAGCTGCATCATCAGCGCTGCGTCAGCGGGTGTGGCGATGCCGCCAGCGGCAAAGTTGACCACCGGCAGTTTGCCGCTCTTGTGGATCTCAAGAATTAATTCAAAAGGAGCATTAAACTCCTTGGCGATAGCCATCAATTCTTCCGGCGGGGCAGAAACCACACGGCGGATACCGTTTTGGACACTTCTCATGTGCCGGACTGCTTCAACCACATTACCGGTACCAGCTTCACCTTTGGTACGGATCATGGCGGCACCCTCACCGATACGCCGTAACGCTTCACCCAGGTCACGGCAGCCGCAGACAAAAGGCACTTTAAAATCCTGTTTCCAGACATGATAGGCTTCATCAGCGGGCGTCAGCACTTCAGATTCATCAATAAAGTCCACCCCCATGGCTTCAAGCACCCGGGCTTCCACAAAATGCCCGATACGGCATTTGGCCATAACCGGAATAGTAACCGCCGCCATGATGGCTTTAATAACGGTGGGGTCAGCCATCCGGGCCACGCCGCCGGCAGCCCGGATATCTGACGGCACACGTTCCAGCGCCATGACGGCACAGGCGCCGGCATCTTCAGCTATTCTGGCCTGATCAGCGGTGGTAACATCCATGATAACACCGCCTTTAAGCATCTGCGCCAGACCGCTCTTGACTTTAAAGGTGCCGGTAATAGATTGGTTCTCCATAATAGTGATCCTTCTTTGAAATTCGGTGAACTGTAATTCTACAATTTAGTACCATCAATGACAACACGCTGAAACATCGACAGCCTTGGATCAGGTCAGGGCTTCGGGTTCAGCGTTCAGTTCAGCAACAGACGTAACATCCGCCTCAGTAGCGGCGGACACCGGATAAAGTTCGTCCTGCATCTCGGGATGATCGTCCACCAGCGCCCTTTTAAGAGCAGCGATGCCTACCTCCAGTTGCGCCAGCTCCGGCTGGCGGGTAGTCATCCTCTGTAACCACATACCCGGCTTGGTCATCACCCTGACCAGTGCGTTATCACCATGCCCGGCAGCATAACGGGTAAATTCATAACTGATACCGGCGATTAGCGGCAGCAACAGGATGCGTGAGGCCACCATTAACCACAGCACCGGTTTGCCCAATAAACTGAAAACAGCGATAGCAATAACCATCACCACCAGTAAAAAACTGGTTCCGCAGCGGGTGTGGGCGGTGGAAAACTCACGGACAGACAGAGGTTCCAGTTTGACGCCATGTTCATAGGCATTGATCGTCTGGTGCTCCGCGCCGTGGTAGGCGAAAACGCGACGGATATCCGGCATCCGGCCGATAAGTTTTAAATAGGCCACAAAAAGCACCAACCGAATGATTCCTTCAACAATATTAAAAAGAACTGCTGATTCCAGCCATTGGTCAAAGATACGAGTCAGGAAAAGCGGCGTCAGAAAGAAAATAGCTACCGAAACGACCAGCGAAAAGCCGACCATGCCCCACATCACCCAGGGCGAGATTTCTTCTGTTTCCTCTTCCATAGCCACATCAGCCGAACTCATAAGTGCCTGAACCCCCAACAGCATAGCCTCAAGAAGCACAACGACCCCGCGGAGAAAGGGCAGTTGCCGTAACTTGCCGGTATAGATCTTTGGCAGCGGTTTGGCCTCAACAGCAATATCACCTTTAGGTCGGCGGACAGCGGTGACTAATGATTTTTGGCCGCGGATCATGACCCCTTCAATGATCGCCTGGCCGCCGTAGTAAAATTTTTGTGGCATCTTTGTGTCCTGAATCCTTAATTTTTCTAAATAAGGCTACCGATCAGCACCTGGCTGTACTTCATGCTATCTTTACACATATAGCGCCGCCGCCGCAATAAACCAAAAAAGGGCGGTTGAAAACCGCCCTTTTTTAAAGCACTGATAAGACTATTTTTGTTCTTTGATGCTGTAGCGCTGTTTAAAGCGATCAACTCTGCCGGCGGTATCCACCATACGCCGCTCACCGGTGTAGAAGGGATGGCATTTATTGCACAACTCAACCTTAATCTCCGGTTTGGTGGAACCCAGCAGAAAAATATTGCCGCAAGAACAGGTCACTTTGGCCTCAGGAAAAAATTTGGGATGAAGTTTTTCTTTCATAATTCAGCTAACCAGTTTTGACGCTGGCCATCCTCCTGTTATCACTTGTAGGCTGGAAGGCCACTACACCGTCAACTAAAGCAAACAGGGTATGATCCCGCCCGATACCAACATTGAGTCCGGCTTTAATTGGAGTGCCGCGCTGACGTACCAGAATGGTGCCCGCGTTCACTTTCTGACCGGCATACCTCTTAACGCCCAACATCTTGGGCTTGGAATCTCTACCGTTGCGGCTTGAACCGCCGCCTTTCTTATGAGCCATGTGAAATCTCCTCTATTACTTTGCGGGGGTGATGATGTTCTCAATCTTAAGTCTGGTGAACAGGGGTCGGCCGCCGGTGCGGGTATGGGCGCGAGTCTTGGACTTGTAACGCAAGCCGCGTACTTTTTCACCCATGCCATTGCCTTCTGCCTTGGCTACGACTTTGGCGCCTTCAATCAGGGGCTTACCGATGGAATTGGTCTGACCGTCAGAGAAAAAAAGCACCCGTTCCAGTTCCACGGTACTGCCGACCTCAACGTCGAGCTTATCGACATCAACAACCTGACCTTCGGTAACTTTATACTGTTTACCACCGGATTCAACTATCGCGTAAATGGCACACCTCCAGAAAAAACAACTTGCCATTATACCAATATGAACAAATCGCTGCAAGTACCCGCACTCAGAACCGTCTCCCCTTGCCCCCACCGCCACATAGGCCTAAAATAGCTTCTTAATATGAGTCAGCTCCCCGCAGCATCTCCAACCCTGCCCCGTCACGTTGCCGTCATTATGGACGGTAACGGCCGCTGGGCTGTTGCCCGTGGACTGCCGCGTTTGGAAGGTCACCGCGCCGGGCTTAATAACGTCAGCAATGCCGTACGTGAACTGGTTGCCATGGGTGTATCTCATGTCACCCTGTTCAGTTTCTCCACCGAAAATTGGAAGCGTCCCAAGGATGAGATCAGCGGCCTTTTAAAACTGCTGGCTGAAGCGTTAGAGCAAACAGCCCAGGAATTACATAGGGAGAACATCGTTATCCGGCACCTGGGACGCCTCGACCGGCTACCTATCTCATTGAGATTGGGCATAGCCCGCATCATGGAGCAGACACATAACAATACCGGTGCCGTGGCCAGCTTTGCCTTTGATTACGGTGGCCGCACTGAAATTGTTGATGCCGCAAAAAAAGCCATGGAGAGTGGCCTTAAACCCGGCAAGATTGATGAAGCAGCTTTTGAGGGTTTTCTCAATACCGCCGGTCTGCCGGATGTGGATCTGGTGATACGCACCGGCGGTGAGAAAAGGCTGTCCAATTTCCTGTTATGGCAATCAGCCTATTCGGAGCTTTATTTTACCGACACGCTGTGGCCGGACTTCAATCACGCCGAGATAGAAAAAGCCCTGGCAGATTACGCCCGGCGGCAGCGCCGCTTCGGGGGACTTTAACTGATGCTCAGACAGCGCCTTATATCCGGTTGCATCCTGGCCTTCCTGGTTTTGCTGGTAATATGGTTCGATGAACCTCTGCCCTGGCTCACTGTGGGTGTCGCCTGGTGGGGTGTTATGGCGCTCCGTGAGTTCAACCATGTTGTCGCCCAGGTCAAAGCCAAACCTTTCATTGTTCTTGGAACCATCGCCACGGTGCTGTTCATCATCAGTCCGCATTTTGAAAACAGCCTGCAACCGCTGCTGACAGGATTCGCCGTACTGTCTCTTTTATATCTCCTGAAACCCGGTGACCGCTCCCAGGCTTTCATCCGCTGGGCATGGACGCTGGCAGGTGCCATCTATATCGGCTGGTTATTATCCTTCATCGTAGCCTTGAGGGGGCTGGAAGGCGGCCGGGAGTGGGTGATCTTCGCCATTGGTGTCACCGCCGCCTCAGACTCTTTTGCCTACCTCATTGGCCGGGTTACGGGTAAGCATAAAATGGCCCCGTCCATCAGTCCGGGCAAGAGCTGGGAGGGTGCAGCGGCCGGAGCGATATTTGCCGTCATCACCGCCCTCGTCCTGAAACCGCTTCTTGACCTGCCCACAAGCTACTTCGCCCTGGGACTGCTTGGTCTGGCGGCCAGCGCCATCGGCCAGGCGGGAGACCTCATAGAATCTCTGTTCAAACGCAATATGGCCGTTAAAGACTCGGGCAATTCCATCCCCGGCCACGGCGGTTACATGGATCGCATGGACAGTATTATCTTCGCCGTGGTCGCGGTGTACTACTACGTCATCGTATTCGTATGAACACTTAAGAAAGGAATAATTAATATGCACGATCCTCGCATCGATAAGCTGGCAAACCTGTTAGTCAACTATTCCGTTGAAGTTCGCCCTGGTGACCGGGTAGCCATCTCTTCCCCCAATATTGCCCGGCCATTGACCGAAGCCATTTTCATCGCTGTGCTCAAGGCAGGCGGTTTCCCCCTAGTGATGGCTCCGCCGCAGGAAACGCTGGAACTTCTATTCCGTCATGGCACCCGCGAACAGATTGAGTATATCCATCAGCCGCAGGCGCATATAACCGAACAATACGAGGTGCAAATTTCAGTGCTGGCTGAGGAGAATACCCGCTTTCTGAGCCGTATTGATCCACAAAAGTCTGCCTGGCGCTCCGCCGCCAGAAGCCACCTGGTGAAGACCATGATGCACCGTTCTGCATCGGGTGATCTCCGCTGGACCATCGCTCCATATCCTACCAATGCCATGGCCCAGGACGCCGATATGAGCCTGTCAGATTACGCCGATTTCCTTTACGGCGCCTGCATGCCGGACCTCTCGGACCCGGTGGGCTACTGGAAAGCCTTTTCTGCCAAACAGCAACGCATTGTTGACTGGCTCAACGGCAAGGAGACAGTGCACATCACCGCACCGGATACCGACATCCGCTTCAACATCAAGGGGCGCACCTGGGAAAACTGCGACGGCAGGAAAAATATGCCGGACGGCGAGGTTTTCACCGGGCCGGTTGAAGACTCCGCTGAAGGTCATGTATTTTTCTCTTACCCCGCCATCCATCAGGGGCATGAGGTTACCGGCGTCCGCTTGTGGTTTGAGAATGGTAAGGCCGTTCGGGCAACCGCCGAAAAGAACGAGGACTACCTGAATAAGACACTCGACACCGACGCCGGTGCCCGCTACCTTGGCGAACTGGCCATCGGTACCAATGAAGGTATCACCGCCTTCACCCGGGAGATTTTGTTCGACGAGAAGATCGGCGGCAGCTTCCACATGGCATTGGGCGCAGGTATTCCGGAGACCGGAGCTAAAAACGAGTCGGCCATCCATTGGGATATGGTCTGTGACCTGCGGCAAGGCGGGGAGATACACATCGATGGTCAATTATTCTATAAGGACGGTAAAGTCCTTATCTGAGAGATTTAAATTCCATTACCGTTACGGTATATTCCCGAGAACGAAAAAACATGAGGTTAGAATTGAACTTTAGAGTAATTGCCCTGTTTTTAACAGTTGTGACCGTTGCTATTTTCCTGGCCGCCTGCACTCCCGATACCGTTTCCCCTCCCGACCTGGCCGACGCCGCCCATGTCTATAGTAATGACTGCGCCAGTTGTCACCGCGAGGACAGGACAGGTGACCACGGGAAAAATATCACTCAGCCTGAGCTCAGCGACTTCACCGAAGCAAGCCTGGAAGCTTTCCTTTTGGATCATAAAACGGCCAAAAACCTGACGCCGGAACAGGTGGCAATAATGGCGAACTGGCTGAAGACCACGTCCTGATGTAAAAGGGCACTAAAGTTTCATACGTCTCCCGGTAAATTCAAGACCTAGAGACCAGATTGGTTTGGTTTCTAATCAAATCATGGTGTGTTCGGGACGATAAGATTAACAGCACCGCAGCGACGGCCTGGAACAATAGTAATAAAACGAAAGCGACACCGGCGATGCCATTCCCTTCTAAAGAGTGGCCGGACAAAAAATAGCTCGGCATCGCCATTGTTCCGATAACAACGGAAATCAGTAGCAGTATTCCCGAAATATAGGGCCTTTTGCTCCCGGCAGCGAGGATTAAAACGTAAACCGCTGCGCTGACTGCTATGTTAAGTACCAGACCTGCAACTGTATCGCCAAGGTTGAGATTGGTCGGGAAAGCCATCAATCCGTTAATGACGGCGGCCATTAACCAGGCAGCGATGACCAGTAAATAGGCTGCTCCCTGCATCCTCGCTTTGTCGATCGACGATGGATTGATGATACTCAATATATTCTTACTCATATGACTCATGCGCACTCTAACCAATACTATCACTCAAAATGGCCGATTACAATACTACGGATTAGCCCCAAACCTCTGTTTTACGCTATTATTATGTAATGACAGTTCCCATTCGCCTCGCCGTATTAGGTTCCACCGGCAGCATCGGACAACAGACGCTGGATGTGGTGCGCCGTCACCCGGAACGCCTGAAGGTTATTGCTCTGGCTGCGGGAGAGAACATAGATCTATTGCAAACCCAGGCGGCCGAATTCCGGCCTCGTTTCGTTTCCTGTGCCAGCAAGCAACTTGTTTGTGGCGATGCGGTATGTCTGTCACCGCAAACCATGGCTTTTCATCCCGATGTTGATATCGTCGTCGTCGCCCTGCCCGGCGGCCATGGGCTTGCCCCCACTCTGGCAGCGGCGCGGGCAGGCAAGATTATCGCCCTGGCTAATAAAGAGTGTCTGGTAGCCGCCGGTGCCCTCCTGATGCAAGAAGCTAAACATTACGGCGCTCAAATCAGACCTGTAGATTCAGAGCATTCCGCCATCTGGCAGTGCCTGATTGGTGAAACGAGCCAACCGGCAAAACTCATACTCACCGCTTCAGGCGGGCCGTTCCGCAACTATTCGGTGACTGAAATTGAATCGGTCACCCCGGCTCAGTCCCTTGCCCACCCCTCCTGGAAGATGGGCAAGAAAGTGACTGTAGATTCGGCAACACTGATGAATAAGGGACTGGAAGTTATTGAGGCACACCGGCTTTACGGTCTGGACTACGACCATATTGAGGTAGTCATCCACCCGCAATCAATAGTGCATTCAATGGTGGAGTTCAGCGACGGTGCGGTCAAAGCACAACTCTCACCGCCGGATATGCGCCTGCCGATACAGTATGCCCTTTCCTACCCTGACCGCTGGGACAACCCTGACCTGCCTCGCGCCGACTGGGTGAAAATCGGGCGACTGGATTTCTCAGAGCCGGATTACAACAGATTTCCCTGTCTGAAACTGGCAATCGAAGCTGGAAAAAGGGACGGCACTTACCCTGCCGTACTCTCTGCCGCTGATGACGAAGCGGTCAGCCTTTTTTTAGATAACCGCATCAAATTCGGCGACATCGCCGCTTTTGTCCGAATCGCTCTTGAAGAACATAACCCGACGGCTGTTCCGTCGTTAGAATGTATAGCTGCCGCCGAAGACTGGGCGCGGCAAAAAGTTTCGCAATTGGCAAGGAGTCTTTAATTGTTATTCACATTGTTAGCCTTTATTCTGGTGCTGGGCGTGCTGGTGCTGGCCCATGAAGCGGGACACTTTTTCACCGCCAAAGCCTTTGGAGTCAAGGTCAATGAGTTCGGTGTCGGCTACCCGCCCCGCCTTTTCGCCCTAAAACGCGGCGAGACAGAATACTCAATCAATCTGTTGCCCCTGGGCGGTTTTGTTAAATTGGCCGGGGAGGAAGACCCTGATGTTAAAGATTCTTTGGCTTCAAAAAGTCATGCCAAAAGGATCATCATCCTGGCCTCCGGTGCCGTCATCAACGCTATCCTGCCTATCATCCTCTTTACCGGTGCCTTCATGGTACCCCATGATGTCGCCAGCGGCACCATTGAAGTACTGGAAGTATCCCCGGCTTCACCCGCCGAAATGGCCGGTGTTGTGGCGGGCGACATTATCATCAGCTTTGACGGGGAAGAACTGGCCAACAACGCTGAACTGAGCCGTGTCATTTTCCTTAACCTGGGCCAAGCTTCAGAAATGGTTATCCGCCATGCCGACGGTACCAGTGCCACTGTTACCGTTACCCCACGTTGGGAACCGCCGGAAGGCCAGGGGGCGGTCGGCCTTCAAACCAGAACCAATGATGTAGTGATCACTCAAGAAAGCGTGCCTTTCTTTAGCGCCGTCGGCATGGGATTCAGTGAAAGTCTGGATACTCTGGTACTTTTCAAAAACAGCATCCTGAGTATGATCACCGGTAATGCCGAAGGCGGCGTTGCCGGGCCGGTAGGTATCGCTCAGATCACCGGAGAGGTGGCCCGCGCCGGACTATCGCCTTTGATGGAGTTCACCGCCTTGTTGTCACTCAATCTGGCTATTCTAAACATACTGCCGATACCTGCCCTTGACGGTGGCCGGATCGTCTTTGTGGTTATCGAGTGGTTCCGCCGCGGCAAACGCATCGATCCGCAGACCGAAGGGAAAATTCACTTCGCCGGGTTTGCTATACTGATTATGCTCATTATCATGGTGACTTTCAACGATATAATGCGAATCGTGAACGGGGGTTAAAGACTTGCGTGAATAGTACCAATACTACAAATCCGGTAGATACGCCGGTCAGCCAGAAAACCAAGTATGATATTCATGAGAGGATATTCAATTTTGTAGTTCGTGTAATCAGGGTTGTGAATTCCTTGCCTAAAAATCAGGCGAATACAATCATCGGACAGCAGGTGCTGAGATGCGCTACGTCAATCGGCGCCAATGATCAAGAAGCTGACGGCGTATCAACCAAAAAGGATTTTATCCATTGTTATACCATTGTCCGGAAGAAAACAAAGGAAACCGTTTTCTGGCTGAGATTGATCGCCGAGACCAATCCTCTCCTTGTTGCTAAAATGGGACCGCTAATCCAAGAGGCCAAGAATTGACCGCGATTATAAGCAGCATCATCAACAACGCCAGATTCAGGAAGGACCAGTCAAATCCTTGATTGGATAATTGGTACTTATTGGTACTTATTTGATTATTGGTATTATTGAAAAACAATATGACTATTATTACCAGACGCCAATCTAATACGATAAACATCGGCGGCGTGGTCGTCGGCGGAGACGCCCCCGTCACCGTCCAGTCAATGACCAAGACCGACACCCGCAATGTCGAAGCCACCGTTGCTCAGATTCGTGAGTTAGCCGCGGCCGGGTGTGAGATCATCCGCTGCGGTGTGCCTGATATGGAAGCCGCCGAGGCGCTCCGCCTTATAAAACAGCAAAGCCCGATACCAGTCGTTGCCGACATCCATTTTGACTATCGCCTCGCCTTAACAGCCATCGAATCCGGCGTTGACGCTCTTCGCATCAATCCGGGCAATATCGGTGATGCGGATAGAGTTAAGCAGGTGGTTAAAGCTGCCAAAGAGCGGCAGATACCGATCCGCATCGGGGTCAACGGCGGGTCATTACCGCCGGACAACGACCCGGACAAACCGCTGCACCGGCGAATGGTAGAAGCGGCCATGTCGCAGGTCAGGTTACTTGAAAGCCTGGATTTCAACTTGATCAAGATTGCTCTCAAGGCCTTCGACGTACCGGAAACCGTCATCGCCTACCGCATGATCGCCCCTCTCGTGCCTTATCCCCTTCACCTGGGCATGACTGAAGCCGGCACCCCCCGGACGGGTATCATCCGTTCCTCGGTCGGCATCGGCACACTATTGGCCGAAGGTATCGGCGATACGATAAGGGTATCGCTTTCAGCTCCTCCGAAAGAAGAAGTGTTCGTCGGGTACGAGATTCTTAAGAGTCTCAATCTTCGGGCACGCGGCCCTATTTTGATCAGCTGCCCTTCATGTTCCAGAACCGAAGTAGATATCGTCGCCCTGGCTGAAAGAGTGGCTGATGCCCTCCTGACCATAGACAAACCGATAAAAGTGGCGGTCATGGGCTGTACGGTCAATGGCCCGGGGGAAGCCCGTGACGCCGATGTCGGTATCGCCTGCGGTAAGGGCCAGGGTATTCTCTTCCGCCGAGGTGAAAAGGTCCGCGTGGTCAACCAGGCTGATTTCTTCGACGCGCTTTTAAAAGAAGTCGAAAACTTCTAGAATGTAGCCGCAACACTCGGAGGTGACATCATGGACAGCTCTTTCTGGCAGGCGGCTACCGCCGTCGCCGTCGTCGTATTTACCATCGGATTCTTTTTCGCCGTCAGCAAATACCTTCAATTTCGCCGCCGCGACGACGCTAAACTGGCGATTGATCTTTTCCGTGATTTCCGCAGCGATGAATTCAAAGCCGTCATCCGCAGTATCTATGGCGTCAAAGCCGACGGGTGGAACAACCTGGCGGATTACCAGCGGGTGCGCATTGACCATCTGGTAGACTGGTTCAATCTTCTCGGCGCTGTCACCCGCAACCGTGAGATTAACGAGAACCTGGCCATCGAAACTCTCGGCGGTCCCTCCGCCATCCGTTGCTGGTACCGGTTATTACCCTATTTGAAACAAGAGACCGCCCGCCGCGGCTTTTTCTGCGACCATTTTGAAGATTTCACCCGCCGTTCATTAGTCCACTTCAAAACCCGCAACATCCAGATCTGGTTCTCATGGGGCGAGGAACGGGTGGAACTTGTCGCTCATCTGCAGAATCCGGATATCAAGCCCCGGACCATTGAAGAGATCCGCCAACATATTTAACAGAGGTATTAGATGAGATTTTCCCAGCTTTTCGGCAAGACCCAGCGTGAGGTCCCCGGCGAGGCGGAGACCGTCAGCCACCGGTTGCTGCTGCGCGCCGGCATGATCAACCAGCTTACCGCTGGCGTTTACTCCTACATGCCGCTGGCCTGGCGCAGCGCCCGCAAGATCATGGACATCATCCGCCACGAGATGGACGCCGCTGGCTGCCAGGAGATTGCCATGCCGGTGCTCCAGCCGATTGAACTGTGGCAAAAATCGGGCCGCGGCGCTGCCTTCGGGGATAACCTGTTCAAGCTGGATGACCGCAAAGACCGTCGCCTGGCCCTCGGCCCCACCCATGAAGAAGTGGTCACTGACCTAGCGGCTCATTACATCCAGTCTTACCGCGACCTGCCGCAGCGCCTGTACCAGATCCAGACCAAGTTCCGCGACGAGCCCCGCCCCCGCGGCGGCCTTATCCGCGTCCGTGAGTTCATCATGAAGGACATGTATTCCTTTGATGCCGATGACGCAGGGCTGGAAATCAGCTATCAGAAGATGGTGCAGGCCTATAAGAACATCTACCGCCGCTGCGGTCTCAAGGCTATGGCCATAGAGGCCGATTCCGGGGCCATCGGCGGCAAGGCGTCACATGAGTTCATGGTGCTGGCCGAGTCCGGCGAGGACGAGGTCATCTTCTGCTCTGGAAAAGACTGCGGTTATTCCGCCAACCTGGAGAAAGCCGTATTCAACAAAGGAACCACCGCCACCCAGGCACCGCTGCCGACCGAGGAAATTGCCACCCCCGGCAAGGAATCCATTGATGATGTGGCCTCTTTCCTGGGACTGGCACCGTCACACATGCTCAAGTGCGTCTTTTATGTCGCCGATAAAGAGTTTATCATCGCCGTCATCCGCGGTGACCTGGACGTCAACGAGATCAAACTTAAAAACCTGCTTAAAGCCACTGACCTTCGCCTGGCCATTGCCGATGAAGTCTCTGGTGCCGGTGTTGTCGCCGGATCAGCTTCACCGGTGGGCTTCAAAGGCAAGGTGATTACCGATGACTCGGTCATCTCCGGCATCAACTACGTCGGCGGGGCCAACATCGCTGGCCGCCACATGAAGAACATCAACTTGGGGCGGGATTTCAGTGCCTACAAGACCGCCGATATCGCCTCTGCCAAAGTCGGCGCGGCCTGCGCCCGTTGCGGCGGCACGCTTGAGTCCACCCGCGGCATTGAGGTCGGCCACGTTTTCAAGCTGGGAACCTTCCTGGCCGAGACCTTCGGCGCACTCTATACCGACGCTGAAGGTAACCAGAAGCCCTGTGTCATGGGCTGCTACGGCATCGGGGTGGGGCGGCTACTGGCCGCGGCCATCGAGCAGAACCACGATGACAAGGGCATCATCTGGCCCATGCCCATCGCTCCCTACCAAGTGCATCTGTGCGGACTTGGGCTGGAGAATGAGGCGGTCAAGGCCAAGGCAGAAAAGCTATACAGCGATTTAACATCCGCAGGCATCGAAGTCCTTTACGACGACCGGCAGGAGTCCCCCGGCGTGAAGTTCAACGATGCCGACCTCTTGGGTATGCCGCTCCGGCTGACCATCAGCCCGCGTTCAATCGACAAGGGCGGCGTGGAACTCAAGAAGCGCAGCGAGAAGGCTTTCGAACTTGTACCCGTCGAGAACGTTGTTGAGGCAGTTAAATCTGCGGTGTCCATAGCGATGTCGGCCATTCTTTAAACGCTAGGGCATCCCCGTCGCATCCATGAACGTCTGCCCCAGGAACTGCCCGTTAACCCACACCTGAAAATCGTAGCGCCCTTCACCGGGGATGGGGATCGGTGGGAACTGGAGATTCAGCTCCACCGTCGCCAGCTTGTCTTTTGAAGTGAATTGACCTTTAGCCTCAGCCAGTTTTTCCCCGGTGTTGGAATAGACATATTTGACCAGGAAGTTGTATTTGCCTTCAGCTTCGGTGAGCTTGGCATAAACCGAAACCGGACGGTTAGCCGGAAACTGCTTTACATGCACCCGGTCAAAGATACCGATTAGGGAAATCTTGCCGCTGGTGGGGTCTTTCACCGCCACATCGCATACCAGCGCCGCCACTAAAACCGGCTTGTCCTGACCCGTTACCGCTTCCTGTTGTTCTTTTTCATCCATGCCGCCATTGTATGTGCGCTCCGTTGCAGTGTCAATCACGGCGGCAGGAGAAAAGTATTGACTTGTCACAATAACGTCCTATAATCAAGTCAGAGAGGTGATCGATGTCCGAAATAATTTTCTCCGACGCGGTCAAACTCCATGCCTACCAAAGCGCCGGGCTCCAATGCCAGTGCACTGAGGACTGTGCCGAGCACCCCAAAGGCCGCTGCCTGGTATATATCTGGAATTACCACGAGGGCCATTACTATCCCATTGATCCGGACGGTTCCAATGACGTCCACAACTGCCAGATGTTGTGCCTCCGCTGCCACCGCAACGCCGAGGCCAAAACCGCCTGACTCTTACTTCCACACCGCCACCACCACCGCCTCGCTGACGCGGTACTGGTCAAAGAAGAAGACCACCAGTTTACGTCCGGCAATCATTTCAAATGCCGGGATGTTCTGTGCCACCGCTACTCCTTCAAGATAAGCCTGCGGCGAACCGGATAGCTGGATTAACGCTGTATATGTGCCGCTGTCAAACACCTTGAGTATCGCCTGTTTTATGTCCATTAGACCGCCTCCAATTTGAGTTTCATGTCATATATACCATCATCCGGCCGGTGATCCAGCCTGATGCCCGTCACCTGAAACCGCTTCAAACCGCCATTTCCGTCACTAACATCAACAACATCATAGAGTTGCTGACCGCAGTTCAGCGGCACTAAAGTCTCGCTTCCACCATCGGCTAAACGAGAAATGAAGACCGAATGCTCCGCGCCGTAACTGTAGCCCGCCGCATCATCGGGTAGCGGGTTCACCAAATAGGCCGTGCCGCCCTCGATGAAGATTTTGTCCGCTACTTCGGATAATATGTGTTTGACCGCCGCCAGGCCGTCAGTGCCGGGATTCACCGAGAAATCGGGGTGCATTGAAGTGATGACCTCCGAAGCGGACAGGACTTCCAGCTTCAAACCCACCCGCCCCACCACCCAGGCCAGGATTTCAGCGATGGTATGTGTCCCGTTCCACCGCAACTGGTTCCTCGCCTGCCATTCTCTCAGCCTTGCCCAACCGTCCGCCGCCTCAATGATGAAGTGGTCTCTCCCCGGCGCAATACGGCGTTCCACGCGGGCGACGGTGAAACCCGGTCCGCTGCTGACCTCAATGCCCGCCTCCGTGACATAGCCGGGACTGAAAGTTATCTCATCCCCGATTGCAAGCAGCGCCGCGGCATTATCCAGTTCCAGCGTCAATTTACCGTCGAATACGTCGAGGGCGAGGGAGACTCTCTTTATGTCATCTGATATATCAATTTCATCGGCATCCATTTCAGCCCGCCACACCGAAGCCGGAGAGATCAGCCAGAGCGCAGTCTCACTGTGAAGAATTGCCAAACCGCAGTCGCCGGAATCCGCAAAGAGTTCTGGCTCCGTCCACAACCCCTCCCCAAACCCCGCCCCGACCACCGACGAAGTCAGGTAAACACGGACGAATGGCTCTGCACCGGTGTACTTCTCCACATAGGCGCAGCGATAAACGTCCGCCTTGTCGAGGAAAGCCTGCCGGAACTCATACGGCTCGCCAGACGGCGAAGCAGCAATTTCGATTAGGTCTCCCCACTCCCCGCTATCGGAATAGACCAGCGACCACAGGCGGTAATCCCCGGCGGCGGTTTGTCCGGTCAGCATCAGCTTGAAATCCCCATCATAGACGCAATCCACGCCGGACAGCGTTCCGGTGGTTTTATTCCAGGAAACACGGGGCTGCCACGTCCCGCCGATGCGTTTCTTGACATATAGCGTTGATTGATCGGCAAAGAAGATTGCCAGTCCGCCATCTGGTTTGTACACCGCCGCCAGGCCGTTGATAGCCGTCGTCGGGGTATAGTCAATGAGTTCCGGCGCGCTCCAGTTCAGGCCATTATCGCTACTGACGATACGCCTGATGCTGCGGTCGCGCTTGATCCAGACTATGGATATCTCGGCACCTATGGCCGCCATGGCGACAGTGACCGCGTCGGTCTGGCCGGTAAAGACCCACTGGCTAAAATCAGCAGCCGCACCCGGCTCCGCCACCCGCTGCCGGTAGAGTTTACCGGAATCAGCGGGCGTAAGACGGGCGCGGATCATCGAACCGTCGCCGGTAAAGGCGGCGGCGTGGCAGCCGTCGGCTTCACTACCAGAGTAGACCTGTTGCCACACCGGGAATCGACGCTTGGCGGCGGCTTTGACGTAAGGCACTCGGCTGTCAGAGAGCTGAGCAGCCAGCAATGTCGTTGAAAGCGGTCTCATCAGTCGCCCCGCTGCCCCGGCACGTATTCGGTGCCCCAAAAAAGATGCCCGGCGACATAGCCCAGGTTAAAGGCGATCATTATCCCCAGCATCGGCTCAAAGCCGTGTTTGCCCAGAAAATAGCCGGTCAGCAGCAGGCCGATGATCCACAGCCACTCAAAGCGGTGCCACAGGTCGCGGATGATGTAAGTCCAGGGGCGGCCGCCCAAGTGCGACCACAGTATCTTATACAGGTTCATTTCTTTCTTCTCACAAGTAAAATATAAAAGTTCGTTCACACTGAGCTTGTCGAAGTGTTTTCTATCATTGGTTGGAATCCACTAACACGGTTCATCGAATAAGACGTACTCAGTCACAGATTCCGTCGCCGGATAAAGCCTGCTCACCCGCAGACTGCTCCGCCGTGACAACCGCCGCAGTTCATCCCGGAAGGTAGAAAGGCGTTCCTTGCCCCAGCGGAAGTAGCCGCCCGCGGCGTCAGCGCCGTTGTTGACCCGGTTGACGGCAAAGGCGGCCCACTCTATGGCGGCATAGGCCGCTGCACCCGTTGCCACCAGGTCATGGTGTTTGACCGGCAGCGTCGAAGTTTCAGCGTTAATGATATGAATGGCGCCGTAATAAACCGTCAGTTCCGAACCGTCCGGCGCCGGGCCGCCCTCCAGCGTCAGGCGGTGCGCCCAAACTGAAAAGCGGCGGTAGCGCCGGGGATTTTCGCCAGCCGGATACTCAGCGGCCATGACACACACCCGGTCGATTATCGGCGTCAGATCAATGTCACGGCAGCCGTAGGTGGTAATAAAGTTCATGGTCATCTGCCGCGGCACCGCGGCGGAGTATTCGGCTACGGCGCGGGCGATATGGCGGTCCAATGTTTGGTCGGACCAGCGGTAGGTATTCGGATTGGTGTCGCGGAGGTCCTGGCGAACCAGGCTGCGTATAGTTGATATGTTCATGCTGACTCCTTTCTTTTAGGGAAACCTGTCCACCTGCCCCACCGGGAAGCGGTTTAAATCCCGGCGGGCAGTGAGATTGCCACAGCGCCTTCGGCGCTTCGCAATGACAATTCCAATTAGTCTTTGACCCCAATGAGCGCCGCCGCTTTTACCGCGCTGAACAAAGCTAGTGAGCAATACCATTTGACCCGGGTGCGGGCGGCGTCCTTGCCTTCCAGCGAGCCAAGTTTTTCCACCTGGATCAAACCGGGGCTGGAAAGTCCCGCCAGCGCGCCTTCGCCGAACTGGACGGCATAGATGGTAGAACAATCACCGCCGGTGATGGCTGCTTCCAGCCCTCCCGCCACCACGTGGCTGTCCTTGATCCAGTCGTTGACCCCCACCGGCACGCCGTTCCAGAACTGCATGAAATTGCCGTAAGCGTCGCGGTCGGTTTCCAGCACGCCCCCCGATGCCCGTACCAGCGCCGACACCTTGCGCCGGCTGCGGCGGCTCATCAAAAGCATATCCGGCTTGCCGCCCTTAACCGCGTCTATAAGTTCGTCCAGTTTATTCAGCGTCAGCGTGGCACCGCTTGAGGCCATGGCGATAACACCGTCGCCGCCGTTTTCAGTGCCGATAAGCGTTCTCAAACCGTCAAATTCCTTGGCATTGATATTGGAGTCGCCGTAGATGAAAACGTCTTCAAATTTGTCCCTGAGCGCCTTGGCCTTCATCTGGATGACCGCCGCCTGCAAGTCCTGGACATTGGAGCGGGTGGTTTTCAGAAAGTTATCCAGGTCCGCATCACCGCCCATGATCTTTAAATGCGCCGTTTTCTGCTCAAAGGTCGGCGTGCTTTCGCCCCAATCATCGCCGACGTCATAGAAGGCTACATCCGGCAGCGTTTTTTCCTGGTTATAGGTCAGGCCGTTGCCGGTGATCTCAATGAACGGCAGGCGCGACAGCACCGGAGATTCCTTGATCATCGTCTCAATAACCCCCTGCAGCAGCAGGTCGTTGGATAGTTTGGATGCCTCAGGTAATGTGATAGCCATATTCTTTTTTCTCCTTTTTTACTTTCCTATTCATCTAATGTCGTTGCGCCTCTTGTACCGTCATTGCGAGGGTCACCGAAGCAATCCCGGTTTCTGTCATTGCGAGGAGCGCAGCGACGTGGCAATGACAAACGATGTCAAAAGCCCAGCCCGCGCCGGATCTTCTCCTCGGTGGTCATCACCTCAATGCTGCCGCCGCGGCGCACGGCAACCACCGGCGGCGGGGCAGTCTTAAGCGATGCCCTGACCTGCTCCACCAGTGCCCGGGCGCGTTTGACTGATTCATCAACGTCGGCAATGCTGTCTCCGACGATGAGTTCCGCCGGAACATCGGCGTTGCGGGCGATAGATGCTGTCCGGTAAGCGGCGACTGCTCCGGCCAGGCTTTCGGTCAGTTGGCCGATGACTGCTTCTTTCTCAATGATGGCCGTCGACAGCCGCTCAATATCGGTTTGGGTCAAGGGTTGCTCCGTTGGCTTTGATTCTATTTTGGTTTCCTTAGGCTCCATGTCATTCCTCCTTGTTGTTATTGATGTTTTTTGCCACGGGGTTTTGGCCGGTTATCGCCTGTTGTTCCGCCAGCCAGTCACCGAATTCATACTCGGGATTATCAACGCCGAAGCTCCGCATCGCCGTCTTTCTGCAATGGATGCCGGATTCTATGAGGCTTTTCTCAGCAACCACCAAGGCGGCGGTATCGCGCGGCAGCACCGGCGCCCAGTTGACCTCAATGGCGCAGCCGCTGAAGTCTTCATCCAGGAATCTGGCGTACATCACCAACATCATCTCTGCACGTTTCTTATATACGCCTGTACGGATGAGCCTTTTGCGCCACACCCGGTGTAACAGCGGTTGAAGCTCCAGTTCCAGCGCCACCCCGGAGATGTCCCGCCCCACCCCGCCAAAGGCCGCCCGCGGCATCTCGCCCAGGTCATGCAGCACCCTGAACAGCAGGTCTATGTAGCTGATGTGCAACTGCGCGCCACCGCCCTGAAGCAAGTCAAGCAGGTAAGCCCGCGCCTCTTCCGGCAGGTGCCACACCGCACCGGGCGATACGGCGATATCCTTGGAGGATTCCACGTTCTCCAGTACGGCTATGGGATTGCCGGACAATTCCAGGATATGAGACAACTGACCGGCGGCGCGGTTAAGTTCCCGCTGCACCTCTATGAGGTTGTCCAGGTCCGAGGCTCCCCAGACAGATTTTGGTTGCGGCAGATTGGGAAAAACGAGGAACGGGATACAGCCGTAAGGGTTCTCCCCACCCGCCGCCACAACCCCACCGCACACCACCTCAAAGGCTTCAACGGTCCATGTCTCGACAACCTCGACCTCTTTCCCTGCGGCGGTGAACCCCCAGGCACTGGCCGCCGAGGCAGCATCAACTGTATAAGCCAAAGTCAGCCGCTCCGCCTTCACCCCGTCGATGGTGTATTCGACATTGATGCCGGCCATATCCGGCGCGCTCACCCTGACCGTCTTGGCGGCGGCATCCCAGCCCAGCCGGTAACAGCCGTCACCCAGCACCGCGGCGTCAATCTCCGTTTCGTAGTCCAGCAGTTGGTCACAAGCGCGGTCTATGAGCGCCTGCGCCCTTCTGGCTCTGGCTCTAGCTCCGGCACTGTCGTCAGCAGCCGCCACCCTGACCGAAAGCCCGTTCATCAGGTAAGCCGTCAGCTTGTCCACTACCGCCGCGGCGTAGTTAAGTGTCAGGCGCGCCTCCTCCCGGCCTGTCCGCTGCCGCCCACGGTAAAAGTCCAGCATCTCCCGGTAGCGCCGCCGTCGTTCATCGGTGCCGGCGGTATTCGAAATGGTATTTATCATCATTCGGTTTTCTCTTTCTGTTCTAATAATTAGATTGCCCTTGTGCATGCTGAGCTATGCCTCTGATGACCGTGCCGCGTTTCAGCCCCAGCGCCGCGGCAATGTCCGCCAGACTCTTGCCGCACTGCCGCAGCCGAAACATCTCTTCATTGCGGCGCTCCGCTTGCTGCCTGCGGAATAATGCCGGATCGTCGTGGTAGCACATCGGAAAAGGGCAGTTAAGGCATGATTCAGCCAGCTTGCAGCCCTCATCGGCATAGTGGCAAAACTCAGGCGGCAGGTCTTCAATTTGTCGGTCATTGTCCGCTGTCATCCCGTACATCTTCACCAGCCGGGGGATACTGCCGTCCCTGGCGGTTGGCTCTTCCTTTCTGCTTGTATTCCAGTTTTATATCGCTCATTTGTTCTTTAGCTATCAAAAGCCACTCCACCATGTGATACCGGGGATTAAAATCCGGCCGCGGCGTCCGCCGCCCTACCCCTCCGCCGAGCTATTTCTTGCCGCGCTGAATATAGTAACTGTGTTCTACAAATTTTGTCAATAGGCTTTTGGAACTTTTTGAGGATTTATTTTTTTAACCCTGATGACTTGAGGGAATATCGCAGATTCCCCCTTCAAACTCCCGCCATTGCGGGTATTTCGTCGGCGCCGATCTGAGATCGGCCATGTCCCCAGCTCCATCCGCAAAGGCAAAAGGCATGATAACAGAGAGTGCAGCACAGTCTGTCCCTGTTTTGTATTTCAAACTTTTGGATTTTGGTCTTGTCTGGAATTTGGTGAGCAAAGCGTGGGCTTGTCCTGTCCCAAGGTCAGGGAAGCAATCCCGGTTCCCTTCTTCCAGCATCGTCATTACAAGGCTACGCACTTCTCCCTTTCGTAAAGGGAGATTGAGAGGGATTTCCCTCGTCATCATTGCGAGGCTACGCCGCCTGTCCAGCCTGCCCCGAGTTAGCACTCGGGGAGCGAAGCGTGGGAAAGCAATCCCGGTTTTCCCTTTGGTCATTGGGTATTGGATTTTTGGTATTGTTCAGTCCTGCACTGTCTATCCTGAGTTATCACTTCAGGGAGTCAGCACTCTGAGAGCGAAGTCCCTCAGGTACCTCTTATTGGAAATTGGATTTGGTATTATTGGTATTATTCGCCCCAAATGTTCACGCTACCTGTCCCGGCAAGACTGAGAGTTAGCTCTCAGTAAGCCTGTCAAAGATATTAAGGTGTTAGTGCCTGACCACCTTTGCCCTGACCAATATCGCAGAAATTGAACTGATCTCTAGCTTTGCGCAATCTCCCGGAGTATAATTCTTATAAGGAAAGCACATTTCGGGAGAATATCATGGCAAAAGAAATTCCGCTGAGTGAACAGAACGCTCAAGCCATAGCCCTGCTCAACCGCACCCTGGCGCTGGAATACTCCATAATCATCCATGTCCCCCGTATCGCCAACGCCTTCAAAGATCCTCAGATCCGCGACAAAGTAATTTCCCTGTCTTCCGCGTCGGTGAAACACGCTGACACCGTGGCCGACGCCATAGAGAAACTTGGCGGCAAGGCCGAATGGAACTTTGAGCCTTTCCCCGACGACGATGATCTGGTTAAAATGTTTGAGTTCCAGCTTGAAAAAGAGAATGAAGCCCACCGGATGCATAATGAGGTGGTCAAACTGATGCCGGAGGGATTGAAGCCCAAATTTCGAGATATCGCCAAAGAAGAAGAGTGGCACATGAAGGTTGCTGAGGAGATACTGGACTACCTGCGGGCGCAACCGCCTACTCCGGCTTAAAACACGCTATCTTGGAGAAACCAGAACTCCGCCCGGTCTCAATTGCCGGTAATTAACCTGCCTGACCAATAGAAACAGCAACACCACCAGGGCAATATTCCTCAGTAGCAAAGCGCCTACCAACAGCGGCTCTCCGTCCAGCAGTCCGCCGTAAAAATTGGGGTAGATCATAGCGGTCAGGAAACAGATAAACACAAACAGCAGCCAGGGTAGCCAATCATCCCGTTGCGCCAGGGCTGCCAGCGGTAACAGCCAGATAAGGAACTGTGGCGACAGCACCTTGTTGAACACCACAAATACCAGCAGCGTTACCGCGGCGTACATCATAAACCCGTAGTCTGTCCCCTCCGCCGTCCCCGGCCTCCGCCTGATGAAACGGTCAAAGGCTATATACACCGCCGCCAGCAGTCCGGCGGTGATCCACAACGCCGCGGAACTGAAAAAATCGGCCGCTGGTGAGATGATATTATATGAACCGTAGCTGAATGCCAGGTACAAAGGCTCCGAACCCAGCCAGCGTACAAACAGGATCACCGATGAGTACAGACTTTCCAGTTGGAGCGGTCGCTCCATATGATAGGTGAAAGAAGAAATGAACCCGCTGGCATTGATAAATAGCGGCGCCGCGGCGATTATGGCCATGGTAAGCCCAAAAACGGCCATGCCCGTCACCGCCTGCTTGTTCTGCCGGTGCCGCCAGTGATAGATAAGGTATAAGGGTATCAGTACCACCGGGAACAGCTTGGTCATAACACCCGCAGCCAGCGCCACCCAGGCTGTCTTATACCTCCCGGCGACAAAGGCATAAAGCGATAAAAGTGTTACAAAGGCCGCCGCCAGGTCAAAGTTCTTGGTAAGGATAGGCCCTATGGCCAGCAAGCCGATGGTATAGATACCCAGCGTCTTCCAACCGGCAAGCCCCAATCTGCGGGAAAAAGCCGCCAGCAGCAGCATGATCAGAATGTCTAAGACCAGCATCTCTGCCGAAAAGGCCATGTGATAGGCGGCCGGTGTATCGGTGGTGAATAACCTGGGTATCAGCATGAATACCAGGGCCAGCGGCGGATATTCTATGTTGAAATCAAGATAAGGTATCTTCCCTGAAAAGATATCGGCAGCATAAACATAGGAGATGCTGATCGGGTCTTCAAAGTATCTGGCGTAGAAACCGGTATTAAATATCAGTAGGAAGATGAAGGCATGGACGATGACAAACAGGGACACCACTTGCCACGGTTTAAGGTTGCGTAACAGCTTCAAAACGATATTAGGTTATCACACGCATTGGGGATAGGCAATGCGTGTCTGTAGACGGATGAAATACTGCCGCAATCCCATGCGGCAGTATCAAGGTTACCGCGTTAAATTGAAAATACCACCTGGTCAGGGGTTCTCTGAGTTGGTGCTTTGAGATAGACGCGGACTATAACATAAAGGATAAATCCAAAAACTAATTTCCCCCAGTATGGCAGCGGTGAAAGATAGATAAAGAAACCCAGATGAAGAACCGCAACCACCGGGATCAATAATCCTCCGGCAATAGCCCACAGCCGCTTGGTTTTCTCTAACAGATAACCTTCCGCTGAAATCAATGCACAACCGCTGAACAGGCAGATGCTTCCGACGGCGGGATAAAGATAATAGATATAACTGATGTGGTCGGTAACCAGACTGACCGGGATCCATAGCACAAAAGTCACCGCAAACCAGACCGTGGCGAACACCGCCCACGGCTTTTTCCGTATAGCCATAAATCCGGTGAAAATAGCGCTCGGCAACCACAGGATCAGCAAGGTCGGACTCAGCACAGCCAGATAGTGCGGTTCCGGCCAGTAGGTGATTATTTCCACCTGCGTCAGCCATTCCCAGGGACGGCTAAGCATATCCGAAGGCAGGTTGGCAAATGTTGAAGCACCCAACACATCAAGCATCGTCCGTGTTTCGGTGATGGGATTGATAAATTTCCCCCAGATCATCCAGTCCATTACCGGTAAAAGCGCCACATAGGTTAATGGAGCAGCAGCTAATAAAAGGGCAAACCATGGAATTCGGCTACGGTTAGTAATCAGCCAGTGAAGGGCAATTACCGGCAAAGCCAGAAATCCCGACAGTTTAGCCAGCCCGGCCAGCCCTATGAATACACCGCTGCCAGGCCACTTACCGCGTAAATACAGGTAGAACGATGCCAGCATGAAAGTTACACTGAATACATCCAGCATGGCAACCCCTGATTGGACAAAACTCAAATTCTCCAATGCCAAAAGGAAAGTCACAAAAAAAGCCGCCCGGTCACTGAGATTAAGGCGGCGGCAGATAAAATAAACTAATACCAGGCTGGCCGCCCCGAATATAACCGGCATTATGCGCCAGCCAAAGGGATTGTCTCCAAAAATCAGTATGCCGGAACTGATAGCCAGACGTGCCAGCGGCGGGTGCTCCACTCTGTCGGAGCCATCGCCGTTAATGATGTGCCGCGCATCAACAACATAGTACTTTTCATCGAAAACGAGAGCATCGGGGTTGGCAATGACGGCTAGGTGCATGGACAGAAACAGGCCGATGAGGATTACCAGCCCACTATATTGGGATTTAAGTACTTTCAATTCCTTGTAGAACTCCGTGGCATGGCACAAGCATAGTGCGTTTCGATGCGGTGTTCAATTCTTTGCGCAATAAAACCGAAGAACCCCCTTGCGGAGGTTCTTCTTTACTTGATTTATAAATGATCTCTTATGAATCTTCAGCAGTTAATGATACAGACCCATTAACGCCGATATCCCAAGAATAAGCCAAGGCTTGGTAACCACCTACTATATAGCTACCGACAGTAATGCCGTCAGCCACCTCATAATCGGCGGCACTGCTAATAGTTCCTGCAGTTAACGTGGATACATTGGCTTCTACCATAGCTGCAGTTAAAGCTACAACTACGTTATGGCGCTCTGCATTTTGCGCTTCAGTCTCGCCACTACCAATGAATTTGATGATATTGGGTACCGCGACGGCGGCGATGACGCCCAGGATGGCAATGACCATCAAAAGCTCGATCAGGGTAAAGCCTTTCTGGCCTTTGCGGAACTTCTTTAGATTTAGAAACTTCATCTGTTTGTCACCACCTTTCCGTTTGTAGACTCTCTCTCCGAATTATGTTAATATTTCCGGACAGTTAAACTAATTATAGGGGTACTGCTTAAACATAGTCAATGGTATTTTAGTTTATTCTGCCAGTACCACCAGTACCATTTTCATAGTACACCTGTACCGGTGTCAACGGCTATCCTCGTCAATCCTTAGTGTTGATATTACAATGTCGCATGAGCGATGTCAATAATGCCCTGTTAATTCCTAAATTACTAGCACTAATTACCTGGATTTAACCGCCGCATTACAATAACTAGCCGCAACGTTGCCACCTGGAATATAAAAACCGGCACTCTCACCTCAATTGCATCTCAACTTTTCTTGTGCCCTTACTCCGTCATTTCTGCTCTTACGTCGTCATTGTCAGCCCTGTGGCAAAACAATCTCAGTTTTCCTTTGATCATTGAGTTGCGGATTTGAGGCACAGACGGTGAGTCAGTGGGCGGGTGGTAGAAAATAAACCCCAAAAAAGTTCCAAAACCCCATTGACACCCCACCACTCCTGTGTTAACATATGTTCTCTGTTTATTTAGTTGTTAAAAAGGGTATTTGATTCCTTTGATTTATTTGTTTCAACTGAAAACAACCGGTTGTTTTCACCACTTTCAATCGTAAAAAGGGAGGTTGTTTTAGTTGATTTTAGTGTTTTATGAAAAGACAAAACAAATCCGCCATGCGCCGCCAAAAACCAAAGTTCGCCCTGTTTATCCCAGCGGTGTCGGGGGAGCGAAATTGTAGGCTTTGCAATATAGCAGCCCGGCGGCATTTGAAATTTTTTTTCACTTCTTTGCTCCGGCATTTAACGGATACTGATTTTGCTCCTATCTTATGGCTTCTTTCATGCGTTATAATATAAAAGGCAGCCGTATTACTATCGTAATAGTGTCCGCCGCTGGAAACTCAGGGTATTTCCTGTGCTATAATGACCACGATTTTGACATATACTGCGTGCAGAATAAATCAGGAGGATTTAAAAATTGGAAACCAGATTTAGAGCGTTGCTCCGCGCCTTGCCGGTGATGCTGCTGGCCGCGCTGGCTCTGACCGCTACAGCGGCGCCGGTGTCGGCAACAGTCAGCCCACCATCAGGTATCGTCGGTTCGGCATTAAGCATATCCCAGACCGGGGTAGCCAACAGTACCGCCTATACCGTTTATTTCGCCCAATCAGGCACTGACCGGGCAAGCGCGGGCAGCGTAACTTCAAGCGGCACAGGCGTCATAAGCGCCAGCGTTCAAGTTCCGGCGCTGCCTACCGGTACCTATGAAGTCTGGCTCCGGCCTGCGACGGGAACTGCCTACAATGCAGGCAGCTTCGCCATCGCGCCATCGTTAACAATAGCGCCCACCAGCGCTGCCGTCGGAACAACGGTGAGCGTCATCGGTAACGGTTTCGCCGCCAATTCAATTATGGCAGTATATTTCGGATCTCTCTCCACTCCGGCGGTTCAGACCACGTCAAACCCTGCCGGCAGCTTCTCCGCCCAATTCACGGTACCGTCAGTACCGCGCAGTCTTTATACCATCTATGCCAGAGATTCATCATTTAACATCGCTTACGCCAGCCCCGGCCTGACCGTCACCCCGGGCATCGCAACCATCTCCGCAGCCACCGGCAAAGTTGGCGACACCATCACCCTCACCGGCGGCGGTTTTACGGCATCCGGTTCTGTCAGCATCTTCTGGAATAACAGCGATGGCACCGCCCTGGCTACGGTCAATGCCGATAGCAACGGGTCTATCAATGCCAACATCATCATCCCTGCCGCTGTCCGCGGCGCGCACAACATTATCGCCAGGGATATTTCAACAACCACCAATACCCCAGGAAAACAGTTTACCGTCACACCTAAGATAGTTCTCAATCCCAGCACCGGCGCCGTCGGTTCTTCCATTTCGGTAACCGGCACAGGCTTCGGCGAAAGCACTTCAATCAGTTTTGAATGGGATGGGACGGCCATCGCCGGCGTCACCGCCGCCACCACCAACAGTA
Source organism: Dehalogenimonas sp. WBC-2 (assembly GCA_001005265.1). Lineage (NCBI taxonomy): Bacteria > Bacillati > Chloroflexota > Dehalococcoidia > Dehalococcoidales > Dehalococcoidaceae > Dehalogenimonas > Dehalogenimonas sp. WBC-2. The sequence continues at coordinate 297,273 of CP011392.1, read as the reverse complement.
CCGGTTCTTTCACCAAAACCTTCAATATCCCCACCGCTATCAGCGGCGAACACACCATCACCGCCCGCGATGCCTCCAGTTCTGCCGAGGCGGTCTATACCCTTGCCGCCAAGATCACCCTGACCCCAACCAGCGGCACTTCCGGTATTCAGGTCAGCCTTAGCGGCTCTGGTTTTCACCCGGGTGTCACTATCACAATTACCTACGACAATACAGTACTGTCCACCGCCCCGGGCAACATCGTCAGCCTGGCTAACGGTACCTTCTCCGCTTCCTTTACCGTACCTGGCGGCGTAGCAGGCAATCACACCGTCACCGCCTCAGACGGACTGGGCAACACGGCCACAAGCAGTTTCACCTCCACCTTGAGCGCGGATATTAGTCCCGTTACCTCTACCGCTTCTCCTGGTAATGTCGGCCAGGATCTGACCATCACCGGCATCGGTTTCTTGCCCAACGCCGCCATTACCGTTAAGTTCGGCAATGATACAGTAGGTTCGGCCACCTCCAGCGCCACCGGCGCCTTCACCGTCACTTTCAAAGTCCCGGCCGTCACCGCTGGCAGTTACACTATAAACGTCACCGATGGAGCCAATTCCCGCCCCTTCACCTTCGTCATGGAAGGTGTTGCTCCCGCCGCACCGGTACTGACTCTGCCTTCAAACATTGAAAAACCCAAGCAGCCTATCGTGTATGAATGGGGTGCCGTCACTGATCCTTCAGGCGTGACCTATACCCTGGAAGTCGGAAATGACTCCACCTTCGGTACCGTATTTATGCAGAAGACAGGCCTGACCACCACCAGCTACACCGCCACCGATGCTGAAAAACTGCCCTCTGTCTCCAAAGACGCCCCCTACTACTGGCGCGTCTTTGCCACTGACGGCGCGGGCAATGTCGGGGCAGCCTCCACGCCGCAAACATTCACCGTCGGTTTCTCTTTCGCCGACTTCTTCGGCGCCATCCCTGTCTGGGCCTGGGCAGTCATCGGCGTCTTCGTCGTGGTCATCATCGGCGGACTGATCTACTACTTCTACCGCCGCGGCGCCACCTACTAGCGTTTTTTTAACCAGTTTAAGAAGCCCCCTCCTATGAGGGGGCTTCTTTTGTGTCTGTCCCAAAAAGGCCATGGGTTATGAGATACGCAGCCTGTCACATTAAATTAGGTGTTTCTACTAATAGCCAATCCGGTCTTCAACCTTTATTATTAGACAGGATGTTTAATGCCAGATGGAGTTTACGTTGACTCAACAATTTGCCGAAGACCGTTTCCGCGGCACCACTCCGGTGGCTTACTCCACCAACTCGCAGCATACAGATGAGGGACGCACTTTCGTCTGGGCCTGGACGCAGTGGTTTGAGCGACTGGAAGGCGACACCGGGGCGGTAGCCTTCATCCCGGTAGCTGAGACCGAAGCTGAACTGGATACATGGCTGGCGCGTCAGGGGCTGCGCAATCTTGATAATATCAGCAGTTCCCATTTCGGCATCCGGGTTATAGAAGAGTTTCTGGAGCAGGTACCGCTTTACCCCGGAGAACAGGAAAGCTCTGATGAAAAACCTTTCTCAGAGCAAAATCCCGGCGAGGACTTGGAACACTATTAACTTAAATGACAGGCCAGCGCCCGGTTGTTTTTGTAAAACCGAAGGGGGCCATCATGGAAGACCAGAAACAGTCCGTCAAAGAGCCTTATGACGAGGTCCGGATATTAGCGGCTGAATTAGATCAGGAGAGTGCTACCCTGAAAACGCTGCTTCAAAATCTGATTAAAACTCAGGATCATGCGTCTCGGTCCGACACCACTGATGCCCCGGTGCTGTCTGGCACTATCGTCAAGACAATCGAACACATTGAATCTATCACCAAAAGGATAAAGCAACTATTGCCTTTGATAGCATCAGAGCAAACAGCCTCACCACAACCGGAAGGAAAGACCCGGCGCATCAACCCCGCTGACTTGCCTTCCTAACCTGATGACCCTAATCCAAAAGGCGCACCAGGTCGCAGTGTTCTGATGTCAGAATAGTACTTAACATGGCTATTGTATATCGCTCACCCAGCGACTACAATTGATTAATCTAGGAGGTGTGACATGAAATTCATGGTTATTGGTTTAGGCCAATGCGGCGGCAGAATAGCGGATGAATTTGTGCGCCTTGACAACCGCCGGAAGAGATTGGCATCAGCCTGATAAAATACATGGGTGAATACCTGCGCGGCATCGCCCCGGATGCTACCATCAGATACGGCGATTACCCTTATGAGAAAGGCTTGATAGATGTTACTTTGGTGTTATCCGGTCTAAAAGAGGTAGACAGGGTTACCGCCTACCTCACCCGGACTGCTTCCTGATTCTGTCAGCATTGCTGCTTATTGAACGAGGACGGGCCTTTTGACCCGCCCTCGTTTATTTTATACACTTTAGGAAGCTTCAAATCGCAAACACCGAGATCAAATATCCGCCTAATATCAGACTGAGGAAATTCGCCAAAATAACGTAAGAAGCTCTTCGCCAGCGGCCATGTTCTTTGAGTAAAAACATGAAAGCGATCAGCTCAATGATGAACACCCACACTTCCCCAAAGATTAGTGTCAAAATATCATAGGAACTGGTGAATGAAGCGTACTGACCGAGCCACATGATAAGAAGTATCTGGGTAGTTAAGTTGACCGCCAGGAAAATCAGCCATGACCTCCTGTGTCTGAAACCGAACAGGAAAAACACCACGCCCTCAATTACCAGCGTCAGTATGACCATCATCAGCGGTACGCTGGTTGTGCCCGGTAATGACTCCATAGGCGTCAGCGTTCTGGATTCCAAATCCAGCCGGTAATAGTTATTGTAGGTTTTATTGGTGTTTATTGGCAGGCTGAAGTTCTGCCCGCCGCTACTGACCTGGAGGCTGAAATCTTCCGGTATCAAATCAAATTGGTAAAACAGGAAATAGCTCGCCAGTGGTTTATCTCGTCTTCCGCCCTGCTGCTCACCGATACTGAGCTTGAGATCCGCCGAGGCGTCGGACACGACTATAATGATCATCGGCGGCGGGCCGGAGTTGGCATGACAGATGGTCACGTTTAGAGGTGACACCACAAGCACCGCTGATATCAAAAAAAGCAGTAGTTTCTTCATTGTTTCCACCTGAACGGTCTTAGTGTAAGAGCTTCTCGTCAGGAAATCAACAGGTTCGAGTAGCTATCCATACCATTTCTATAGGTTAGCTGGATGCATCAGGCTAGACTTGTTACCCCCTGTCCCCTTACAATGAGCCGATGAGTTTAACCAGGTTACTTTACCAACTCCAGGAAACTGATATCGCCATTGAGGCCACCCGTGTGTGTGTTGCCGCCGTTAAGGCTGAACTGGCCGCTGACCCTCTTGTTGCCGAGCGACGTGTCATCAGCGATAAAGAATCCGCACTTGATGCCTTGCGCCATGAACTGCGGGAAGTATCCGCCCAGTCGGATGATCTCAGCGCCCGCATCAAACTCCATGAAGAAAAGCTATACAGCGGCCGGGTCAGCAACCCTAAAGAGCTCACGGCACTGCAAAAAGACATTGAACTGCTTAAAGGCCACCGTGTCCCACATGAGGAAAAGGCTTTGGAACTCATGGAGAAAATTGAGTCTACCGAAGATTCCATCGACGCCGCCGAAACGGCCTTGCAGCGGCATAAAGAAACCCTGGAAATTCACCGCAAAGATCTCGGAGCACAACTGATTACTCATACCAACGAACTTGCCGACCTTGCCAGCCGTCACACTACCCTGATTGAACAGATCCCGATTCCAATTGCCGCTGATTATGAATGGCTCAAAAAACAAAAAGGCCGCGCCGTGGCTAAAGTTGAGCAGGGTATCTGCCGTGGCTGCGGCATTGCCGTAACCACCGCCTGGTTGCACCGCGCCCGCTCCGGTGAGGCGGTCCACTGCCCATCCTGCAACCGTATCTTATTTCTGGAGTAAATAATTTTGACTCAACTTATCGCCAACTCCGACGGCGCCTGCCGCGGCAACCCCGGTGCCTCTTCACTCGGCGTCATCATTAAAACCCCCACCGGGCAGGTGGTGAAGCAGGTCTGCCGCGCTCTCGGCCACATGACCAATAACCAGGCAGAGTATTCCGCCGTAATCGCCGCTCTGGAAGAAGCCCTCAAACTGGGCGCAACCGAACTCTTGCTCAACGCTGATTCTGAACTGGTAGTCAAACAGCTTAACGGCCAGTATCGGGTGAAAAATGCCGCCCTGGCACCGCTATATGCTCAAGTAAAGGCACTGGAAACCAAGTTCAAAAGCGTAAAATACCGCTACGTCCCCCGCGAGCGCAACCGTGACGCCGATGCCCTGGCCAACCAGGCCCTCGACGCAAAATAATCCTGTTTTCCCCCTTGACTATGACTTAACGTCATAGTTTATACTCCTCTTATCAATCGATAAAGGAGTGAGTATTGACCCAGAACATCACCTACGCTACCGGCGAGTTAGCCCGTCTGTCTGGAGTGAGCGTGCGCACGCTTCAATACTACGACAAGATCGGGCTCTTAAAACCAGATTCTTATTCAGTCGCCGGATACCGTCGCTATGATGAAACGGCAGCATTGAGGCTACAACAGATACTGTTCTACCGGGAACTGGGACTGGAACTGTCTGGGATCCACCGCGTTATGGAAAACCCCGGATTCAACACTCTGGCGGCGCTTGAATCACATCGCAAACTGCTGGAGAAAAAAGCCGAACGCCTGAATAAGCTGCTGAACACTGTGGACACAACTATCGCCAAACTCAAAGGAGAACGGGAAATGGAAATCAAAGACTACTATAAAGGCTTCAGCGATGAAGAAGTAGAAAGCATGCGCCGGGAAGCCCGCGAAAAATACGGTGAAAAGACCGTCGCCGACTCTGAAGCCAGGGTCATGGCCATGGGCAAAGAGAAGATGACCGTAGTCCAGGCAGAGTTCGATAACATCTACCGCGCTATCGTTGCCGATATGCCAAAAGGGCCTAAATGCGCCGAGGTTCAGACGCGTATCGCCCGGTGGCGGGAGCTCATGGAGAACTTTAGCCACTACACCGATGAGATGATTCTTGGGCTCGGGCAGACGTACTCCGCCGACGATCGCTTTGTCGCCTTCTACCACAATTACCATGAAGACATGCCGGGTTTTATGACCAGAGCTATCGAGCACTACTGTGCATGCCGTAAAAAATAACCGGTTATTCAGCAGATAACTAAAATGGGGGCTAAACTAGCCCCCATTTCTTTATAAACGAGTTGTGTTTAGCGTTTACGCAATATCTCCCGCGCCGCCACCACCCCACACGCACTCGCCTGTATCAGTCCCCGACTTATCCCCGCCCCGTCCCCGATGGCGAACAACCCCGCCAACTCCGTCTCGAAACCGGATGAAAGCTTTGGGCGGCTGGAATAAAACTTTACTTCGACACCGTAGAGTAGAGTATGTTCAGAAGCTACACCCGGAGAAAGTTTATCCATAGCGTCCAGCATTTCCAAAAGTCCGGTCAAATGCCGGTAAGGCACCACGAAAGACAGGTCGCCCGGTGTGGCATCGGCCAGGGTGGGGCGCACCAGTCCTCGAGCGATACGCTCCGGCGTCGAACGGCGGCCTTTCTTGAGGTCGCCCAAGCGCTGCACCAGCACGCCGCCGCTTAGAATATTGGCCAACCTGGCGATGTATTTTCCATATTCGATCGGTTCTTTGAAAGGCTCGGTGAACTGGGTGCTCACTAGTAATGCGAAGTTGGTGTTAGGGCTGTCATGACTGGCGAAACTTTGACCATTGACCGTGATAACAGGATCGTCGCCGCCGGTGGTTTCTTTTACAACAGTGCCTTGGGGACACATGCAGAACGTCCGGATGCGGTCATCGAAGCTTTTTGACAGGAATTCCAATTTGGCCTCATAAAGCACGCTGGTCAGGCTCTCCAGGACAGCATTAGGTAATTCAACGCGTACCCCGACGTCCACCGGATTTGTCGCCAGCGACAGGCCGAGGGCTCGCGCCTGTTTCAGCAGCCAATCAGACCCTTCCCGCCCCGGCGCTACGATAACGGTCTCGGATTCGATGACCTCGCCTTCGGCTGTCTCGACACCGATAACCTTTCCTTCGGAAGCGATAATTTGCTTAGCAGCGGTATTCACCCGTATCTCAATCCGTTTTTGGAGATGGTCCCTTATGGCCCGCAGCACTGCCGGACATCTTTCTGTCCCCAAATGGCGTACCGGCAGCGGCACCAGCCGCAATCCGGCCAGAGAAGCACGGCGTTCTATGTCCGCCACCCCCTCACCCATCCCGTATATCTTTTCCGGCGCTCCGAAGTCCAGCCACAATTTATCAACGTACCTTATGAGATCTTCAGCCGCCGTTTCACCGACATATTCAGCCAGGTGTCCACCAGCTTTGGATGATAAGGTCAGCTTGCCATCAGAAAAAGCGCCGGCGCCGCCCAGTCCGGAAACGATGTTCGAACGTTCGTCGATATCCCGGCCTTTTTCCAGCAGGATAATCCTGAGTGCTTTATCTGTTACCAATTCAAGCGCGGCAAACAAACCCGCCGGGCCGCCGCCGATAATAACTACATCGTATTTACTCATAATTCGATTGTAGGCGTGGCAGATGCGAACGTCAAGGCGTCAATCGAAACTCTGTCGCGGGTGCGATTCAAGGTAGTCTGCTATTTCTGCCGCGAACACGGCCCCAAATTCGGCACGCTTAATTTCACCGATTCCGAATATTCCATTCATCTTCTCGATCCTGATCGGATATTCGCGGGCAAGATGACGAAGAGTTTTATCACCGAAGATGACGTATGCCGGAACCCCACGCTCATCCGCAATCTTTTTGCGCAACGTCCTCAAACGGTTGAATAGCGCGTCGTCGCAATCAACTTCACCTTCCCTACGGATGGGTCTTGACGTTTTCGATATCTCCATGGGCCTCATGAGGGTGATTGGACGGCGCGATAGCAGAGTTTCCTTCCCCGTCTCTGTCAGTACGAGTATCGGAAACTCTCCTCCGCTTTGGTTGATGTAACCAAGGCGTATCAATTCCCGGCCTACGGCTGCCCACTGCGGTCGTGGTAATTCACTTCCTATGCCATAAGTTGACAGTTTATCGTGTCCTGAGCGGCGGATTTTTTCCGTTTTGGCTCCGGTCAAGATTTCAACAATATGGTTCAGTCCCACGCCGTGGCTTCCAGCTAGATTGATTCGAAAGATGCTTGAAAGAAATTTCTGGGCGATGACCGTGCCGTCATAAGATTCGCGGGGTTCGAGGCAGTTATCACAACCGCCGCAATTATCGCCAGAGACTTCTTCGTTGAAATATTCCAAAAGTCCACGCCTCCGGCAGGCTGCCCCTTCTGCGTAATGTAACATCTGTCTGAGCTGGCTCCGGGCGATATTACGTTCGAGTTCATCGGACATCTCCTCAATGAAATGTGTCTGTTTGGCTGCATCGCCGCTGCTGAAAAGCAGCAGGCAATCGCTAGGCAATCCATCGCGTCCTGCCCGCCCGGTTTCCTGATAATAGCCTTCTATGTTTTTAGGTAGATCATGATGAATAACCCACCTGACGTTAGGTTTATCAATGCCCATACCGAAAGCGATAGTTGCGCACATGATTTTTACTTCATCGCGCATGAACAATTCCTGGTTGCGGCTTCGGTCGGCTGCACTCAATCCTGCATGATAAGGACGGGCGGCGAAACCTTTGCGCGTCAGAGAATCCGCGACCCGTTCAGTAGTCGCCCTTGAAGCACAATAAACAATGCCGCTCTCTTGCTTGCGTTTCTCGGCGAAATCGACGATCTGCCTGATGGCTTCATTTTTGGGTGATACGCGATATGTTAGATTCGGTCTGTTAAAACTGGCGATAAAAATATCCGGTGCCCTCAAGCGCAGGTGTCTGACAATATCCGCACGAACCCTCTCAGTTGCCGTCGCCGTCAATGCAAGCAACGAAACATCGGGCAGATATTCTCTGATTCGGGATAATTGCCGATATTCCGGCCGGAAATCGTGCCCCCATTCAGATACGCAATGAGCCTCATCGATAGCGATAGCGGATACTTTCCACTTGTTTAAATTCTCAAGACAACCGTCTGTCATCAACCTCTCCGGGGCGACGTACAGTAAACGCCATTCGCCCCGGTGCAAGCCAGCCAGCCTCAATCGTGTCTCCGCTTCATTCAGGGAGGAGTTGAGGAACGTGGCTGGCACTCCCGCTGCTTGCAACTGATCTACCTGATCTTTCATCAGCGCGATTAGAGGAGAGACTACCACCGTCAGTCCCTTTCGAAGCAAAGAAGGTAATTGAAAGCACAGAGATTTGCCACCTCCGGTCGGCAACAGCGCAAATACATCTTTGCCTCCTAACGAGGCTTCGATTATCTCTCGCTGAAAGGGGCGAAAAGCCGGAAAGCCAAAGGTGTGATGTAGAGTCTCAAGCAGAGGATAGCCGCTCTCAAGGGAGGGTTCTATCATTGTATTAATACCATTGGGATATGTTAACCACAGGTAATCCTGCTGTCAACCAGCACAAAGGCTCATGATTACGGCGTCGCTATCCTACTAATGTCTTGTAATTTCGCTTTATCCGTTTAATTTGAGCGCTTTTGTGGTCAACCTCCTGACGATCATGCTAACCACCAGCCCCCCCACCACCACCAATGACGCCAGTACCCCGATGTAAACCGCCACGTCGCCGAAGGACGCCCCGGAAACCGACAGATCAACCACCGGCCTCACCATGTAGTAAGTTGGGAAGATATAGCCGATCCATGACGGTATTTGCGGGAACATGAAGACGATAGCCGGGCCGAACAGCAGAATTCCGCCTGCTTTGAGTACAGCAAAAAGACTGTTCATATCGCCAACTAGCGCACCAGCCAGTAAACCGAACTCAGTAGCCAGGATAGCACCTAAAAATAGCACCAATACTATCAGTATTATCTGACCACCAAAGGCGCCGCTTAGAACCAGCGTCAGTATCCCCATAATGGTGGCTATTACCACGGCGATAATACCTTTTGACAAAAAGATGTCGCCCAAGGTGGCCGGAGTGACGTACAGTGCCTCTAACGTACGATGCTGTTTTTCATTGATCAACGCCGATGATGGAAGCATTAAACCGCCGTAGAAGACACCCATCAGCACCACCAGTGGTAACAGGCGATCACTCCATGACAGGCTGGAGCCATCACCCAGGGCAACGGTGTCAATAACCACGGGAACAGTAGAACCGGCCACGGTGCGTACTGCATCGGCCAAAGCGACGGGGAGAAGTGCTCGGTTCTTGGCCTGGCTCTCTCCCCAGACAAAGGCTTTTAGGCGTACGGTACCAGTTTGGATTACCTGGTCAAAATCCACTGGCAGCACCAGACCCATATCTACTGAACCGTCAACTACGGCGGCACGGAGGGCTGATTCACTATCAAAACTGGAATAACTCAAACTCTCGGCAGACTGTAATAAGGCCGCCACTTGTGAGTTACCCTGATCATAAACACCCAGTTTTGCGCGGTCAGTGAAGATATTACCGAAAGCCAAATTTATAAATAGGGCCATTACTATCGGAAAAACCACGGCCAGGGCAAACATCACATCCTTAGGGCCATGCAACACTTCATGCTTTACCAGTTTGTTGACCCTGTTCAGTTTCATTGAAAACGTCTCCTTAGCATAACCAATCCGGCAATCAGCAGAACCGCGGTAATTGCGGCCATGATGGCCAGATTACCGCCGACATCACCCCAACCGGCGCCATAATTGGAGACGCGGTTGACCGTGTCAATCACATAATAGGATGGGATAACTTTGGCCCAATCAGCCAATAGACCGGGAACTACGGCACCAAAACCAGGAATAGCCAGGAAGATAAGGATCAGCATACCCCAACCGGTAACCGCATTGGTGTCACGCACCAGGGAGGCTAGTAAAAAACCAGCTCCGACCACAAAGACACTGGCAATAGCCAGGGTGGTCAATATTAACAATGGTTGATGAGCAAAACCGCCCACCACCGCCATGAATAAGATCGCCTGAAAAAGCGCCAGACCGACGCCTAAAACACCCTTGGCGGTAAAAAGATCTGATGACCGCATGGGAGTAACCAGCAGTGCGCGGGCGGTACCCTGCTCTATTTCCACCGCAATCAAACTGCCTAAGGTCATGATTTCCAAAAGAAGAATCATAATGGCCAGCATCGGACGCATACGGTCGCGTAAGGCTATTTGATCCCCTAGCATGTCGGGGCCCAGGATTTCTTCGGTAGTATCAAACTGCAGAACCTGCCCTGTCTGTATGAATGAAAGTTCTTTTATCAGTGTAACGATGGCTTCAGATATCTCCGGCGGCGCTGTTGAGGCATAATATACGGTGATATCCGGCTTATCTCCGGCTGCCCATATGTCCATGATATCAGGCGGCAAGGCTACGGCCACCTGAAAATCGCCGTCATTTACCGCTGTTTTAAGGTTTTCTTCCGTATCAAAATAGGTAACATCCGCCCCTTCAGCCGCCAGTTGCTCAAAAGCTGGCGGTACCACCGGGGCGTATAACGCCAATTCAAATTTCTCATCCACCGACTGGGGCAGGATGAGATAAATAAGCGAATACAACACCAGACCCAGCACCGTGATCAAAAGGTAAAAACGATTGCCCGTAAAGAGCGCAAAGTCTTTCTTAAGCAGCGCCTTAATTGTGCGGACGTTCATTCGGTAAGCCTCCGGCCGGTAACCTCTATAAAGATATCTTCAAGAGTTGCCTCTTCAGAGTGCAGGGTAACAACTTTACCATCTCGGAACAGACTCTGAACATCATTCGCGGTACTCTCAGTGTCAAGAGAAACCTCTCTGCGTGAGAGCCTGCCATCCGGTCCGGCTATTTCGGCGATGAGCGATCGCTTGCCGTATTGCTGTTTCAAGGAATGCGGCGTGTCCAGGGCGGCAATCCTGCCGCTTTCCATGAAGGCAACGCGGTCACACAGTTTATCGGCTTCCCACATGTCATGGGTGGTCAGAAACACCGTAGCGCCGCGGTCTCTTTCCTCCATGATTAAGTGACGTATAGCCTCGGCGGAGACAGGATCGAGTCCAGAGGTTGGCTCATCCATAAACAGGATTTCAGGCCGGTTTACCATAGACCTAGCAATCATCAGGCGTTGTTTCATGCCCTTGGAGTAACCGGATACTTTGTCCTTCTCTCTCCCGGCCAGGCCGACCCGTTTTAGCAAAGCGTAACCATCGAAGTCTTTAACACCAAAAAGATCGGCGAAGAGATTAAGATTGTCTACGGCGCTCATCATCTCGTAGAGATTGGTTTGTTCAAAACAGACGCCGATGCGGGACTGAACTTCCGCCGTCTGTTTAGCTACATCAAACCCCAATAGAGTCGCATGTCCGTCCTTAGGCAACAGTTGGCCGGTAAGCATCTTGACCGTGGTGGTCTTGCCGGCACCGTTAGGCCCCAGCAAACCCAGGATTTCCCCCTGTCCGACATCGAAGTTGATCTGATCCACCGCCAGGAGACTTCCATAGCGGTAGGTCAGATTCTCTACAACAATTGATTTAGTTGCGACACTCATTTACACTCCTTCTTAATCGAAAAGGTCGATATCTTTTTTAAGAAATCCAAAAAACATCAGCTGAGTCAGCTTCTCGATCATTTCGATGTTGTCTTTCCAATGCTCAAATAACCCAGCTTGGGAGGCAAATCCTGCTCTTATGATATTCATATAGGTGATAAAAGCTTCCTGATCCAATGAAGTATCAATGAATCCCTGTTTTTTACCCTGTTCAAGCATCTCCATCCAGAGCTGCCTAACTTCGGAGGTGTATATCTTTTCCAGGTAAGGCGCGATGTTTTTATCCTGGCTTATCACTTTATAGACAACTTCGTCGTTCACTTTAGAGGAGATTTCCAGTTTATTGGAAATGACCGCTCGCATTTTATCATCGAAGGTCATATCGGAGTGCAGTATCACACGAACACGTTCGACAATATCCCTAATCAGGTTTTTAGCCGCTTCAATTACCAGTGTGTCACGCGTACCAAACTGGTTATAAACCGTGGTGGGAGAGACACAGGCGCTGGCAGCAATAGCCTCAACACTTACCTTCCTGACATCGTCAGAATGCAGAAACAGATTGACCGTGGTATCTATAATGCGTTGTCGTTTACGCAGGTTGATGCCCATTTTCACAGCCATTCTTATAGGTCCTTACGTGCCACCAATTTATATGAGGCAATGAAGAACACGGCTAATGCCGCTGGTACAATGACGAAACCGAACGTCTCTAACTCTCTGCCGTTGATGACGTCAGGAGCCGGGAAGTATTCAAACGGCGTGAAGTATTTCAAAAAATCAGTATTTTCATTGATCTTGACAATAAAAGCCAGAAAGTAGGTGCCCACTGCAATTGACGCCACGATAGAACCGGCACGCTTGTGATGTTTCAGCAGCGCCGAGGTGAACAGTCCGAATCCCAGGAACAGCAGTTGCAGCAGCAGTATAAACAGCATGAACACCGCCACCCCTTTAACAAAATCGCCGCTGACATCAAAGCGGGCAAAGGCGGCCATGGTACTTGCAAAAGTGATGATATCCAGGATGATGCAGTTGATGACCGCCGCCACCAGCTTCATACTGATAATGTGAGGGCGGGTGACCGGCAGGGTAAAGGTGGTTTCTGCGGTTTTCTTGTTTATTTCCTTGGATAATATCTGAGCTCCCAGCAGAGCGGCATAGATACAGGACGCCAGGATGACTAATCCGGCCAAATAGCCGAAATAGCCCTCGGGGATATCAAGACGCAGTCCGTCCATACCGAAGGCTTGCCTCAGTGCTTCCGGCAGTGAATTGAGAAATTCATTCACTACGTCGGCCTGTCCCTGATAGACGCCGAATTCAACCGAGGCGATTCCCATCATCGCTGCGTAACTGATACTCCAGATGATCAGGGCTTTAAGATTGGCTTTAAATTCACGTTTGACTATATTCATTGCCGCTCCATTTACATTGCGGTGGCGATATCGCGCCGGTTGTACAATACATATCCGGCTGCCACACTTAACACAATTACCCCGATGCTGATGACCAGTCCTGAGGTCTTAAATGCTTCATTCTCAATGATGTAACCCAGGTTGAAATAGTCATATGGCACCAGGTATTTTATAGGGGTATCTTTGATAACCGCATCAAAAGAATACAAAATATACAGGCCGACGGATAACCCAAGGGAAAACGGCAGCGGAGAATCCATACGTTTCAGTAACACCGAAATAATAAAACCGATGGCATAAAAAAGCAGCTGGAAAATGAAAAGCCCTGCCATAATAAGTAAAAAGGCGTTCATAGAGTATTCCTGACCGCCGCCAAATGACTCAATCCCAGCCCAGCAAACCAGTCCCATGGCGATGTTGAATACCAGCATATGGGTCAGTCCGGCCAACAGTTTGGCGGTGACAATGCGGTTCCGGGTTACCGGTTTGGAGATCAGGAAGTCTGCCGTCAAGTCTCTTTCTTCCACTGACACCGCATTTAATCCCAGGTTGGAAGAAAAGATCGCCCCGGCCAGGAAAAGGTAAATGCCAATAAAGGCAAAATAGCCCAGGATGGTAGAAAGGTCCTGCTCCAACCCGAATGCTTTTTTGAAGGCATCGGGGAAATTACCCAGAATATCTGTGAAAGCAGACCCTTGAAATGATTCAAAAAAGGCAAATGTCAGGTATATAAAAGCCCCAAGCGAAACGATCCAGATCAGGCTGGTTCCCAACCGCTTGCTTAATTCGTATTTATATATGTTCATCGCGCCTGCCTCGTATCCATTACCCCAGCCTGTTATTCATAATAATGCATGAAGATCTCTTCCAGAGTGGGTTCCTCAATCTGGATATCCATTATTTTATGTTGGGATATAGCTTTGATGATAGTATTTATATTGCCCCGGTAGATAAATGACAGTTCATTACCCTTATGCTGGAAATCGGTGATTTCGGTCATCGGCAGATCAGCCTCGTTCAAACTATTAGCGCTGACGATCTTGAACTTCTTATAGGCCTCATTTCTAAGGGCTGATACCTCATCAACCCGGATAATAGCGCCTTCCTTGATGATAGCCAGCCGGTGGCACAGCCGTTGGACCTCACTCAAGATATGGGAGGAAAAAAGCACACTGGCGCCGCGGGCGTTCTCTTCGCGGATAATCTCAAAGAACTCCCGTTGCATCAATGGGTCAAGACCACTGGTTGGCTCATCAAGGATAATAAGTTTCGGAGAGTGCAATAATCCTTGAACAATGCCTACCTTCTTTTTATTGCCGTAGGACAGTTCATCTATTTTTCTGTTGACATCCAGTTCCAGTCGTTCAGACAGGTCTTTGATGCGTTTTAAGCTGTCCTTTTTGTAGAAACTGGCAGAGTAATTCAGCAGCTCAATAACCCGCATGTTTTCGTAGTAAAATATTTCTGAAGGCAGATAACCGATATCTGAGCGGATAACATTCCCAAATTGAACTACATCCTTGCCGAAAATCTTGGCATGGCCACCGGTGGGGAAGATAAGTCCTACCAAAAGACGGAGGGTAGTGGTTTTGCCTGCTCCGTTAGGCCCAATAAAACCAAAGATCTCCCCGTCTTTAACGTTGAAGGAAACATCCGTGATACCCCGGTTTTTACCGTACATCTTGGTGAGCTTTTCAATTTCAATCACATTGCCAGCCATGGTTATATCTCCTCTGCCCTTATCACGGTAATAATTGTAGTAAATTAGTCTATTACTACAATTATACAACTGGTGTCAATGACAATCTCCAAGGTTCACTGTTTGATGTTGGTGAAATGACCATGCTGCATTACGGCTAATTTTAACCATGAAAGCTAATCGCGTGGTAAAATACCTTGATATGGCTGAAAATTGGCACGCCCTTTCCCCCTCCGAAACTCTTAACAAGCTGGGAAGCCGCACTTCCGGCCTGACCGAATCTGAAGTGCGCTCCAGACAGACAAAATATGGCCCCAATTCTTTGGAGGCCAAACCCAAAAAATCGCCGCTCATGATCTTCATTGCCCAGTTTACCAGCCCCCTGGTCTATGTCTTAATGGCCGCCGCCGCTGTTTCGGCCTTTACTGGCCACGCCGTGGATACGCTTACCATCGCCGCCGTCCTCATTATCAACGCCGTCATCGGTTTCGTTCAGGAGGTCAAGGCGGAAAAAGCCATGGAGGCGCTCCGGCAACTGGCCGCACCCCATAGCAAGGTTAGGCGTAGCGGCAAACTGCAAAATGTCATGGCCAAAGAACTGGTTCCAGGCGACATTATCATCATCGAAGAAGGCGACCGCATCCCCGCCGATGCCCGCCTGATCGAAATTGCCTCGCTTCAGGTCAATGAGTCCTCACTGACCGGTGAATCGGAACCGGTGGAAAAAAGATTGGAGTCAATCAAAGCTGAAAAATCCCTCGCTGACCGCAAGAATATGCTATATCAGAGTACCACCGCTACTCAGGGCAAGGCAGTGGCGGTCATCGTTTCCACCGGTATGGACACTCAATTGGGGAGTATAGCTGGCAGTCTGGAAGGTATCACTGAAGAAAAAACACCGCTCCAAAAGAACATCGCCCGGCTTTCCAATTTCCTTGTGGTCATACTTCTGGTCGTTTGTGGACTGATCCTTGTTATTGGCCTCGTCCGCGGGCTGGATCCGGCGGAGATGTTCCTTCTGGCGGTAGCCGCCGCCGTGGCCGCCATACCTGAAGGCCTGCCCGCCGTGGTCACCGTCGTCCTTGCAATAGGCATGCGCCTGATGGCGCAGCGCAATGCCATTGTCCGCAGGCTCGTGGCCGTGGAGACGCTGGGATCAGCCACTGTCATCTGCTCAGATAAAACCGGCACTTTGACGCTGAACCAGATGACTCAGCGGAAGATTTTCTGTAACGGCCGGATGATAGAGATTACCGGTGAAGGCTACCGGCCCGAAGGCGAATTTCGTGCCGAAGGCCGACAAATCGATGTTGCCGCTGATGATGCCCTCATTCTGGCGTTGAAGATAGGAGCACTGGACAACAACGCCACCGTGACTATGGGACAGGAGTGCTGCTCACTATTCGGCGACCCTACTGAAGGCGCCCTTCTGGTAGCCGCCGCCAAGGCCGGGCTTTTTAAAGAAGAACTTGAAAAAAATTATCCCCGCCTGGATGAGATACCTTTTTCAAGCGAGAAACAATTCATGGCCACCCTCAACGCCGCAGATTCAGGGCATATTGTTTTCGTCAAAGGTGCCGCTGAGAAGCTACTAAAAATGAGTTCCCGCTTCCGGCACGATGGTGCTGACGTTGAGTTGGATGAAACTCGCCGGAAAGAATTCAGCGACCAGATAGAAGCTATGGCAGGTGATGCCATGCGGGTGCTGGCTCTGGCTTATTACGAGGTTCCTTCAAGCATGGTCAAGCTCAAGGCGGAAGATATAGGGGGCAATCTGGTTCTGGCCGGACTGGCCGGTATCGCCGATCCGCCTCGCCCCGAAGCCCGCGGCGCTGTAACTCAGGCCATCGGCGCCGGTATCCGGGTGGTCATGGTCACCGGCGATCACGCCGCCACTGCTGCCGCTATCGCCAGGGAAGTCGGCATTCCAGACGGACGGATCGTCACTGGAAGTGAACTCGCCAACATGAGCGACGAGGAACTCAATCGGTCGGTCAAGGAAGTTTCCGTTTTTGCCCGCATCGAACCGCTGCAGAAACTGCGCATCGTCCGCGCCTGGAAACATAACGGTGAAGTCGTGGCCGTCACCGGCGACGGCGTCAACGATGCCCCGGCACTCAAGGCGGCAGACATCGGCGTAGCTATGGGCGTTTCAGGCACGGATGTTGCCCGGCAGGCTGCCGACATGGTACTGGCCGACGACAACTTCGTCTCCGTGGTCGCCGCCGTTGAGGAAGGCCGCGGTATTTTCAACCGGTTGCGGGCGGTCATTTTCTACCTTCTGGCAGCTAATATCGGTGAGCTCCTGGCGCTGGCCGTGGCTATAGCGGTAATCGGACAGGCACCGCTGCTGGCTGCACAGCTTCTTTGGGTCAACGTGGTCACCGACGCCACCATCACCGTTCCTTTAGCTCTTGAACCCCGCCGCGGCGATGAACTCAAGTCTCCTCCCCGTTCCCCTGAGGTTGGACTTATTTATTCGGGCATGGTTTGGCGTATTGTTTATGTCGCCTTGATCATGGGTGCTGGAGTCTTTGCCGCTTTCTACTGGGCCCAGCAGCACGTCGGGATCGAGGAAGCCCGGACGCTGGCCTTTATCACCATGGTCAGTTTCGAGCTATTCCGCGGTCTTAACGCCCGCACCGATGAGGTCACCATCTTCAAGATCGGCTTCTTTTCCAACCGCTGGCTGCTCGTTGCCCTGGGCATCGCCGTACTGCTGCAATTAGCGGCGGTGTATGTCCCGTTCATGCAGACCGCTTTCCGCACCGTGGCTCCCTCGTTACGAGACTGGGCTATCGCTTTGGGCGCCGGTTTCGTCTTTTTCGCCATCGAAGAATTGCGCAAAGTGTTTTTTCCCATGGCTTTTTCCAAAGGCAAATGGAGGCCGGATCACCCGGTTACCAAAAATAGAGCGGTATAGACTAGTCAGTATCGGCGATAGCTGAAATTAACTCTCACCCAAAAGGCAGGCGGCTATTCGCTGGTGATGTGGTTGATCGCCAGTTTTTGCTGCAAAAATGCCGCTGCTTTATCGGCTGCCTGAGCCACCATTGGAGACAATTCAAAGCTCCATTCCATCTTATCCGGCTTGGTGACCAAAAAGTGAACCCGCGGTGTTTTGCCTACCAGAGAAGAAATCTGCAACAACTCTACTATTCCCACCTGGTGAAAAGACATGTTGGTTTTATTGATGGCGTTAAATCCGGCATCCAGATCCATGAAAGCTATTTCACCCAGAGCCAGGTCCAATATCATGGCATCAATAACGATGAGCCTGTCAACATCAGTCAGCGTTCCCAGTAGATCAAACCCGGCCACCGCACCTTCTTCAACCCTGACGTTAGCCGGAAAGCTGGTGTCTTTCAATCTTCGGGCAACATGAATGCCGAAACCTTCATCGCCCAAGGCTACATTGCCTATTCCCAGGATTAAAACATTTTCTGTCGGCTCAATATTCAGCATCTTTATCACCCCATAAACACAGCACGGCGACAGTAAACTGTCGCCGTGCACCGTAAAATTATTATCCCAGTATTTTTATAGTGCCTTTATACCGTTTCGGATCAGGATATCTTGACTACTTTAATATCATTGGTATGCGGATCAATCAGGTGGACGGCACAGGCAATGCACGGGTCAAAGGATCGGATAATGCGCACCACATTTATCGGGTTGTCAATGTCCGGTACCGGCGCACCGATGAGCGCCTGCTCATAAGGACCTTTTACGCCGTTCTCATCACGGGGACCGGCATTCCAGGTAGACGGAACTACCAGCTGGTAGTTCTTGATACGGTGGTTATCCACTTCCACCCAGTGACCCAAAGCGCCGCGGGGTGCGTCCCAGACGCCCATACCTCGCCCTGTCCGGGGTACAGCTTTTTCGTGCATGCCCACCAGCGGCCCGGCCACTCTCATCTCAATCAACCGATCAATCCAGGCCAATCCTTCATCGATAATCATCTTGGAAATAACCGCGCGGCTCAAATGCCGGGCGACCACGCCCTCCCGTCCACCGGCTTTGAAGAAGGCATCCAGTTGCGGGAATTTGTTGACCATGCCGCGTGCCAGCGGCCCGACTTCCATTGGTTGTGAATCATAGCGCGGGGCTTTCATGAATGAATAAGCTCCGGATTTATCCAGATTAAACTTGGTGACACCCTCAGACGGGTGGATTTTGTTCACCCCTGCCGGATAATCGTACCAAGAGTTGGTTACTGATTCGGTAATCTGATCATAATCCACCGGCGCAACATTAACCGGTCCAATATCAGCCAGCGAACCGCGGGGCCCGGTGGCCATAATAACGCCACCCTTGAACATAGGATTGGAACCGCCAAAAGAGTTGTCTCCAGCGGCGCTCGGGCTGCCCTGTGGCAGCATCGGGTAAGCCAGATAGTTGCCGGCAGTAGCGCCGAAGGCAGAAGCCGCCAGTGGCAGCAAAGGACCGTAGCCCACCGCCAGTACATCAGGCAGGTAAACGTTATTGACAAACTCAGCCTGCTCCACCCACAGATTGCGCAGATCTCTCAGTGTTTCCACGCTGGGGGTGGCAGTGCAGCCACCGACATTCATGGCATTGGGATGCGGCTGAATGCCGGTTAGATAAGACAACATCTTCTGAGACTTAGCCTTCAGTTCCACCGCGCGCAGGTAATGAGACACCAGTGTGGTTACCGTCTCGGGGTCGCTGACTGAAAACTCATCAGGTTGATAGCGCGGGGTAAAGGGTGAGGTATCTCCGGCCATTACCAGTCCCACTATCTTGGACTTGATAGCCAGCAGACCGGGGTCACTGCCCTTATATTCAGCAATAGCCATGATATCCAGGAAATCAAGGGCTGAAAGGACATAGAAGTGAATAAAATGGTCATGGACATAATAACCGGCAGAAAAAATATTGCGCATCAGGCGGCCGGCCTCGGTCAATTCAATGCCGAAAGCGTCTTCCATGGCTTGGGATGAAGCGATGTTATGAACGCCTTCGCACACACCGCAAACACGGCTGGTGACATAGGGGGCATCCCAGGGATCTTTGCCCTGAAGCAACACTTCAATGCCGCGCGCCATGGTACCGGCAGACCAGGCATCAGTGATCACTCCATTCTCAACTTCAACCTCAATCCGGAGGTGGCCTTCAATTCTGGTTAACGGATCAACGACAATGCGCGTCATATTTAAAATACCTTTCCAAGCTTATTTTTGATCATTCGTCTGCTCCCAATCCTTTTTTACTTTGGCGGCAGACCGAAGTCATAGTCGTGAGCATACAAGGGGCTGGTCTCTTCGTAGAATTCCGGATTGGAACAGGCTACGCAGGGGATGCCAGCGTTGATGCAGTAATTGCCGCGGTTATTCCACAGGCGCTCCCAGCAGTCCTGCATGGCCACCGGGCCTTTACAGCCTTTGAGGATCAGACAGTAACCCTGTTGCTTTGGATCGTTGTAATCAGTCAGGAAGTGCCGGGATTCATATTGACCGCGGCGGGTGCAATTGTCATGCTGTAGCTTGCCGTAGAAAGCCAGCGGCCGGTGGAAAGAGTCCATCTCCGGAGCAGTGCCGAAGGTCAGGTAATGAACGATTGTCGCTACCAGCCGCTCGTTATGTAACGGGCAGGTGGGCAGGTTGATGACCGGTTTGGCGCCGACATCATCAAAATAATGATGTAATTCCTTGCCGCGGTAGAGATAGCCAACAGAATCGGTCGGGCCGGAACGCGGGATACCGCCAAAAGTGGCGCAGGAACCGACACAGATAATCACTGCCGCGTTCTTGGCTGACTCCCGGACAATCTGGGTGAATGGCTTGCCGCCGACCGTGCAGAACCGTCCGTCCTGAGCCAGCGGAATTGAGCCTTCAATCACCAGAACATAACCGCCCTCAGCGATAGTGTCCTCTAAAGCAGCATTAGCCTGATGGCCGGAGGCCGCCATGGCAGTTTCATGATAACGCAGGGAAATGGTATCCAGCAGTAAAGAGGTGGCGCTGGGTTCCAGGTTGTTCAGGAAAGATTCGGTACAACCGGTACAGCCTGAACCTTCCAGCCAGATCACGGCCGGCTTGCCGCTGGTGCTTTCCAGCGCCTGCACTATCTGAGGTGTCAGCGCCTGGCTCAAGCCAAGGTATGTTGCCGTCATACCGGCGACTTTAATGAAATCTCGGCGGGAGAGTTCCGGTTTCCTTAGTTTCGCAATATCCATTTCTTCTCCTTCGGAAGGTATTATTAAAGTAATACGTTCATTCCGTAGATTACGGATTCGTTTTCAACCATTCTGCCAGAGCGTCGCGCTGGGACTGGATGAGATCCACACCATGGTAATGTCCCTGTAGGAAAACACTCAGGAAGCCTGCGTCAAACCGGGCCAAATCTGTTAGCTCAATTGATGGTCCGCCGGATCCACCCTGACGGCTGTTACCGTGGCAAATGGCGCAATTTAAGGCATAAATAAAGGTGGCATCGGTCGGTTTTGGCTCAGTGGAGACGGTGGAATTGGTTTTCAACCAATTTATCATCGCATCACGCAGACGTGAATCAAGCCCCACTCCTGTCCGGTGCACCGGCACCCACTGGCTTAAGAAGGCGATGGTCATATCCTGTTGCAAAGAAGGTCCTACTCCGCCCTGGCGGTCTGAACCATGACAGGAAGCGCATTTGCTGGCATAAACCAGCGCCGCGTCAATACCATCAACCGTCGGTAATAATGTTTCCTCCTGTGGTGTGGTGGTGGTTGGCGGGGGAGTCGTTTCGTCGGTGCAGGAACTGAGTACCGGTATTGCCACCAACAAAACAGCCATGAGCATATTACGGACTGTCTTCTTCTCCATTTTTACCTCTCTTGTGTATGTCGCCGATTAGCCGTGGGGCATAGCCTTTAACATTATAAACCAATGCGGGTCAGTATAAAACATAAGGAAGACGATTTTCTCAAACCACTATCTCCCTATACTTCTTTTCCTTATGCCCAGCATCTGTTTTCGCGATTGCACCAGATTCTACACCCCGGTCTTAGTACTGTCAATTGCTGAGCTAGGTCTGTTAATAGATACTTATTTATCATCAATGAAAGTAACCTTGTTTACCATTGAGGCTATGAATCATTGTGTTTTTGGCTGGAATATTTTTTGGCTCTCAATTCCTATCAGCTATAATAACTGACTATATTCCTATTGACAACCCCTACATCTAGTGGTACCTTATACTGGTAACACAATAGGTAGTGGTTTTTTAGAACATGAATTGCCCCAATTGCCAACAAAATGATTTCAAAGTGGTGGACTCGCGTGAGGTTGAGGACGGCATCCGCCGCCGCCGCGAATGTCTTGGTTGCGGCTATCGTTTCACAACATATGAGCGTATTCAGCCCACCGCCGTCTATGTCACTAAAAAAGACGGCCGCCGTGAGGAATGGAGCAAGGACAAGCTGCTTTCCGGCCTGCACAAGGCCTGTGAAAAACGGCCGCTGCCGGTAGGCACGGTGGATAGACTGGCTGAGGACATTGAGGCGGAACTGATTGAGACCGGCCGCGCTGAGATCCCCTCCACCGCCATCGGTGACAAGGTGATGGAAAAGCTCAAAGCGGTAGACAACATCGCCTACATCCGCTTTGCCTCGGTCTACCGCAAATTCACCGATGTCACCGAGTTCAAGGAAATGGTGGATAAGCTGGTCAGCCGCCCCGATGCCGACGCACTTACCCAGCTACCTTTATTGTTGGACACCGCCGACAGGAAAATGAAACGGAGAAAAGGCCATGACGCCGCAGTTATCAGGTAGACCCATCGTCGATAAGAACCGCATCGCCCAGATCATCTTTAACCAGGCCTCGGCCATGGGCATCGCCGAGCGCGCCCGGGTAGAGGAGATCGCTGCCCGCGTCATCGACAAACTGGAAAAGCCTGTTGCTCTGCCGGGTATGGAGGCTTTTATGCCCGCTGGCGTTAAGCAGCCTATCGCCGCTACCGAGAATGAGATCGAGGCGCTGGTCAAGGACATCATAGACAGTACCAAACACGTTCGCCCTGCTTGTCCCGAGTCTGCACTCGGGGAGCCTGTCGAAGGGTCATCCTTATCATCCCCCGTTCGCCCTGCTGGCCCAGACATTGCCGGAGTATCCGAAGCCGTGACTGAAATACCCAAGCCCCCCATCCCACCCATCCCCCCTATCGCCACGCCCGTAAAAGAGGAGAAGATCATGCCGACTGCCACCAAAGCCAAAGTAAAAACGAATAAAAAAGCGGCCATCCCTGAAAAGGTGGAGCTTGCCGATAACGCCCTGCAGGTACTCAAGAAACGCTATTTAAAGAAAGATAAGGAAGGCAAACCTACTGAGACACCGGAGGACATGCTCCGCCGCGTCGCCCGCACCGTCGCCGCCGCTGAGCTTATCTATAATCCCGGTTGCGACGTACGTGATATAGAGAACGAATTTTACGGCCTGATGGCCCGGCTGGAATTCCTGCCCAACTCGCCCACGTTAATGAACGCCGGCCGTGAACTGGGGCAGCTGTCCGCCTGCTTCGTTTTGCCCATTGAGGACTCCATCGAAAGCATCTTTGATGCTGTGAAACATACCGCCATGATCCATAAGTCCGGCGGCGGCACCGGCTTCTCCTTCTCCCGCTTGCGTCCGGAATGTGACCGCGTCGGCACCACCGGCGGCGTCGCCTCCGGCCCGGTGTCCTTCATGCGCGCCTTTGATGTCGCTACCGATGTCATTAAACAGGGCGGCACCCGCCGCGGCGCCAACATGGCTATCCTGTCCATTGAGCACCCGGACATTGAGCATTTCATCACCGCCAAGCAGCAGGCTGGCGTTTTGACCAATTTCAATCTGTCCGTCGCCATTACCGACAAGTTCATGGAAGCCGTCCGCAATAACGGCGAATATGACCTGCTCAATCCCCACAACGGTGAGGTCGCCGTCCGTAAAAAGGCGCGGGACATGTTCGACAAGATCGTCAACCTGGCCTGGAAGACCGGAGACCCCGGCATTGTCTTCATTGACCGCATCAACGCCGACAATCCCACCCCCCGCCTCGGCCGCATTGAGTCCACCAACCCCTGCGGTGAGCAGCCGCTTTTGCCCTATGAATCCTGCAACCTGGGTTCTATCAACCTGTCACGTATGCTCAAAGGCAATGGCAAGAAGACTGTGGATTATGACAAGTTGGGCTACACCGTGCGCACCGCTGTCCGTTTCCTGGATAATGTCATTGACGTTAACAAGTTCCCCCTGCCCCAGATCGGTGAGCGCACCCGCCAGACTCGCAAGATCGGTCTGGGAGTCATGGGCTTTGCTGATATGCTCATTGACCTTGCCATACCCTATGACAGTCCCGATGCCCTGACCACTGCTGAGGCGGTCATGGGTTTCGTCCAGTCTGAATCACACAAGGCATCCGAGGCTTTGGCCGCTGAACGCGGCGTTTTCCCGGCCTATGATGGCTCCATCTACGACGGCAAGACCAAGATGCGCAATGCCTCCTGCACCACCATCGCCCCCACCGGCACCTTGTCTATCATCGCTGGCTGCTCAAGTGGGATCGAGCCTCATTTTGCCCTGTGCTTCACCCGCAACATCATGGACAACACCCGGATGATTGAGGTCAACCCCTACTTTGAGCGCGCCGCCAAAGAAGGCGGTTTCTACTCCGATGACCTGATGAAGAACCTGGCCGAAGGCGGCCACCTGGAAGAGATGGATGAGGTCTCGGATGAGATTAAAAAGTTGTTCGTCACCGCCCACCGCATCACCCCGGAAGGTCACGTCAAGATGCAGGCGGTTTTCCAAAAATACACCGACAACGCCGTTTCCAAGACCGTCAACTTCCCCGCCGACGCTACTGTTGCTGACGTGGAGGGTGTTTACCTCATGGCCTTTGATGACGGTTTGAAGGGCATCACCATCTACCGTGACGGTTGCAAAGCCGATCAGCCGATGTCCACCGGCTCCTCAAAGTCCGTTCACCCTGAGCTTGTCGAAGTGCCTGCGCCCAAGCCCCTCGGCCCCCGCAAGCGTTCCAAGGTCACCAATGGCTTCACCGAGAAGGTCAACACCGGCTGCGGCACCCTTTACGTCACCGTCAACTCTGATGAGACCGGCGTCTGTGAGGTCTTCTCCCACCTGGGCAAGACCGGCGGTTGCGCCGCCGCCCAGCTTGAAAGCACCTGCCGCCTGGCTTCCTTATCCCTGAGAAGCGGCGTAGCCCCTGATTCCGTCGCTAAACAACTCAAAGGTATTCGCTGCCCGTCCATCGCCTGGGACGGCGGCAAGAGCGTCCTGTCCTGCGCCGATGCCATCGCCACGGTCATAGAACACTGCCTGGAGCAACCCAAGCCTGAAACCGTAGGCGGCAACGGTAATGGCAACGGCCATACTGAGAAGAAGGTTATTAATGACCTGGGCCTGGTCAAGAATATTGCCGGGCAGTGCGTTGAATGCGGCAGTATTCTGGTTTACCAGGAGGGGTGTTTCATCTGTCCGGGGTGCGGGTTTACGAAGTGCTAGGAACGGTCTAAATAGATAACAAGCAATGGATCATAAATATCAAGTTCCAGCCCTATTTGAACGCGTCGAACAATGCGATTGCCTCAGAGTGGATTTTGCCAAGGTTCATAAAGGCGACCACATAGTCTTTGACCTAAATGGTCTACGCTTCATCAAGCCTCCAGCTCTTGTCGGTTTAATGATGGAAATGGAGCACATCTATAGATCAATTCCATCTCCTCGTCTTCAAATTCTTCCACCAAGTAATCAGGCGGTTCTGGAGTATTTGTATCGGATAGGATTGCCAGATGCTCTAAGGGCTTTGCGACATGGATGGGCAATACCAACCCCACCAGGACACACCTTCTCTATGAACCCATTAATCCCAATCCAGAAATTTAAGTCCTTCCAAGACGTGGAGAAAATTGCCAATAAGATGCAAGAGCTATTCATGTCTGGGGCAATCGGACCATCTACGCTTCACCAACCTTGTCACATTATTTTCAGTGAGCTTGCGGATAACATTCTTTACCATGCTAATTCTGGTGGTGGCTACGTAGTAGCACAGAAGTACCACCACCAACAAGGAACCATAATCGAAATAGCCATTGGTGATATTGGAATCGGTATTAAAAGATCACTCGAACTTTCATACAACTTGACCAATGGTAGGCTATCTGATGCAGAGGTTCTACAATTAGCTATGCAGAATGGAACGACGTCCACTGGCGTTCCAACTCGCGGCTACGGGCTAGGCCATGTAGAAGCCGAAGTTAGAGGAGGTGCCGAGCGAATTATGTATATGCGGTCTGGTCGGGGGTGTGCTACAATAAGTACACAGGGCGAATCCCAGTATGTACAATGCAGCAAATTTCCTGGAACCCTGACCCACATAGTGATGCCTTGCGGCTAAGTGGAGGCCACAATGAAAGCCCATTTTGATCTTTCCAAATATGGCAAAGTCTTTTCGACCCGTCCAAAAGCTGAGGAAATCAGCCTTTCGATAGCGAAGATGCCAACCTTTAAGTCGGCTGATGAATTGGTCGTCGATTTCACTGGAGTTGACGCTATAAGCTACTCATTTTCTGATGAGCTTGTAAGTCAGGTCTTGAAATACCCCAAAAGTGTCGAATTTAAATTCGACAACAAACAGGTACTAGATGTGATTTCGCAAGTTTTAGAGAGACGGAACCTTCTAATCCCCACAAGTTGCTCATGAAATAAGGCTCAACTTCTTTCGCCGGTTTGGTTTGGCACTCTATCCGTCCGATGCTTCCATCAGCTACAACGGGCCCGCTTTGATTTCATGGTCAGTTACTATTCCCTAGTACTCGTGTTGCAGGTGCCCTCCTTGGCTAGGTCGGTATTGTAAGATGTTACGTAGGGACACAGCCATGGCTGTATCCCTATTTTAACTTTATCTCATCCCCGGCATTCATCGCAAAAGAGTATACCCATCCCCCCCGCCACCAGCCACACTACTACCCTGCCGCTTCCAATCGTAACTCAATCACGTTTTCACCAGGGCGACATTGCATCATCTCCAAGCTAATAATTGGTTATTAAAAAAATTTTAAGTATTTACTTAGATAACCAAGCATAGTATTATTCCCTTATGCCGAGTAGAGAGAATGAATATTACACTGGCAAAGGGGTACCAGGCAGGGGGCTGTGCCCGTTCTGTGGGAATCTCAACATTTCCTATAACAAGAAATTTCAGTCTTGGCGTTGTAACTATTGTGAAAAATCATTCCCTACACCAAGTTATGGTCCAGGCGGTCCTTCAAGTGAGCCGACTTCACATCCAAGACCGGCAACTCCCGAGCTAAAAATATGCCCAAAATGCGATAATAAGTCATTATGGTTCAACCCTACCACTAGTCTTTATGAATGCCTAAATAAATCATGTAAACGTCGTTTTACAGAGACGGAACTGAAAAGCCCACCCAGTTTTGCCACTAAACCGCCAATCCAGACCTCCAAAGAAAAAGTACCGACTATTCGTTGGTGGAAAATTAACCGTTTTTTTAAAAAATTGTTTCTACTAGTTATCAGACTGCTGTTATTCACTATCGTCGGTGCAATCACGGCTCTGGTGCTGGTGGGCGTTGCAGATGTCTTGAATGTTGAGCCGTTGAACGTCACTGCTATCATAGTGTCAGCTATCGGTATCATCGTCGTTTTGAAAACTCTGGGTGAAGCTGTTCGCCATCGGTTGACAATTATTCGAACATTCATGACTTTGTTATTGACCACTATTTATATCGCCTCGGCGTGGTCATATTTTCAGCTTGAATCTATTTCTGATGCTAAGGAACGTTTGGATCGTTTATTCACTTCAGATAATTCGTTCCGTGAGATGGTTGATAATATTATTCAGCTTTCTGATTTCAAGTTTGATTTTTCAACTAGTGACCCTGCCAGTAATAATACATCCACAACCATTCCGCCAACCACGAGTAATAGTACCTCAAACAGCAAATACGTTACCATCAATGGCGCTCGAATCATAGGGGCGAGTGGTAATTTGATCAAATTGCAGAACAACCCCGCTGCAAAAAACCCTTCTTATCAACAATTATTAGATTTTTTACGTAACGACCCAACAGACACCAAAGCATATAATTACAATAATTTTGTTTGTGCTGATTTTGCTGAGATGTTACACAATAATGCAGAACAAGCTGGGTGGAAAGCAGCTTATGTATGCATTGAGCTTGGTCCCAGTCCCGGATATCCAATCGGCTCAGGTCATGCGCTCAATGCTTTTGAAACTGCGGATGCGGGTCTTATTTTTATTGATTGTACTGGCCTATTAAGTGCCGGTCCCTCAAGCGCAGACAAAATCGTTAAGGTTGTTGAAGGGTCCGCTTATATCCCGAATAGTTTGTTCCCAGAATATGGTTGGAACTCTACTTGGGGTAACATGGGTATAATACTAAAAATCGAAACCATAACTTGGTAGCTTTCACAGACTCTGATTAGCCTAGTTTTCACCACGACCTGCTTCTACTTCATCGGCATTAAACTCCATAATGGATTTAGTTGAGCCCCTCCACCCCACTCCCCCCCTTCATAATATCTCCACTTTTTAGTTGTATAATGAAAAGAGTAATAGGAGGGCCTGTATGTGGTATTGGAATAATATGCATGACTGGGGCTTTGGAGGTGGTCTTTTTATGTTTATCCTGTGGATAGCCGTTATCGCCTTAATTGTGTGGGGCGTCGTAACCCTGACTAAGCGCGGTGATACCGGCGTCGGCACAACTTCTTCACGCCGTGACCCGCTGGACATCGCCAAGGAGCGCTACGCCAGGGGTGAGATCACCAAAGACCAGTTCGACGCCATTAAAAAAGACCTCATAGGTTAGGTCTTTTCCGGCAAATCAAAGGGGGATAGCATACGCTATCCCCCTTTTCCGTTGGATTGCGACCATTTGTTACTTTTTGTTGGTGGAGATGTGGAACGGCATATAGAGCGGGCAGGTGCCGATCAGGCCGGTAACTAACATCACCACCCCCAGAGTGTAAAGCACCCCGGCCCAAACCCCGGTGGCGATAAAGATACCCCACAATGCCAGGATGATGGCGATAATCAGCCTGATTACCCTGTCAGTTTGTCCCATGTTTTTTTGCATAGACAGCCTCCCTTATTCTGGTTGACCTTATGCCATAATCATAACGCTATTATGCTCTAGACCCAAAAACGGGAGTGAGCAACTAATATCTGGCGGCATTAAGTTTCTCCGCTCAGGTCTGCTCCGACGTTTTCAGCCCCTCGACAAATGGCAGTTTGTAATCAAAGGGCGGGTTGGTGGACACCATAACCTTACGCCATGATGAAATCAGCCGCAAGCAGTTCAATGCCGCCAAAAACCCGCTATAACTGGTGTCGTACTGCGGCTTAATTGACGGAGGTGCAGGTGGGTAGTAGTATGAAATGGATTACTCTTGCGTAGGGGTAAATCCCGCTGGAGGGTTTATGACAACTGTTAAACCCGGACCCGTCGATGAGAACCGAGCCAAACTGATCGGTCTGCTCAACAAAGTGTTGAAGCTGGAATACAGTTTCATCATCCATTATCCCCGGCTATCCAACGCCATCAAGGATAAGAAGATCAGCGACAAGATCATGTACCTGTCCACTGCCTCGGTGGCCCACGCCGACACCGTCGCCACGGCCATCACCAGCCTGGGCGGCGAACCGCAATGGGCTTTTGAACCGCTGCCGGATATCAGCCTGCTGGCTATCTTCCAGCGTCAGGTGGGAAAAGAGAAAACAGCACTGCAATTGCATCAAGAGTGTGTCCAACTGGCACCGGATCACATATTACAGCAACACCTGAGCAAAATAGCCAAAGAGGAAGAGTGGCATATCCAGGTGGCCACCGAAATCGCCGACTACGTAGCCGCCGCCGGCATCACTTTCTGAAAGAACCGACCCCGGTCAACACCAGGTTGGCTTAGTTCAGCGGCCGCTTATTTCAGTGTCTTGTCCACTATCTCGGCTTTAGGGGCATTGGTTTTCACAGATTGGATGCCGTTCTTTGCGCCTTCCTTGCTGCTATAACCTTCTGAAACGGCAATGATCTCGTTGTTCGGTGCCACCAGGGTGAATCTGAATTCGCCGGCATTGTCCAGTTTGATCTCAAATCTCGCGCCCATGATTTGCTCCTTTCACTTGCAATTTCCTCTTGAGGATACACCGCAATACGGTCATGGTCAATACTTTTGCCAGGAAAATAAGGTATACCGTCAACTCTTTTGACACTATTTCACGGATACAGCATACTTACTTATAAAGATGTCTAATCTCCGTTCGGGATTCGTGATCCATGAGTAGCAGTTTAGCTCTGCTGATGACAGAGGCCGTCGTCATATTTTTGCTGGTGCTGGGCGTTCATTCGCTCAGGCTGCGCTATCGGCTGAACCCCTTCTACGCTCTGCTCGGCGGCATCACCGCCATTATGTCCTGGGTTACAGACACCGGCATTCAGGTTGAGGCCTTCGGCATATCCTTCCTTGTTGGTTCCACCGTTTTCTATACTGCTCTCATTCTCGGCGTCTTCGTCCTTTATGCTTTCGATGGCCCCCGTTCTGCCCGTATCGCCATCGTCACTATCGCCGGCGTCTCAATTGTCGCCCCGGTGATTGTCGCCGTTTTACGGCTCCAGCTGGATCTGCTGGGTTACGTTCCCGCCGAGTTTTTCCCCTCCCCCGACCTGCGCATCAACACCGCCTCAGTATTGACAACTATCTCGGATTTCATTTTCCTGGGCATCGCCTGGGAGTTTTTAGACGGTAACAAGCATCGGGTCCCCATCTGGGCCAGGGCTTTTCTGACCCTCCTCGGCGTCATGTGGTTTGATTCACTACTGTTTAACACCGGCGCTTTCCTGGGCACTCCCGGTTATGTGGACATACTCCGGGGATCGCTGTTGAACCGCCTTATCCTGTCGGTATTCACCTTCCCGTTCCTGTATGGTTACCTCACCTGGCAGAATAAGAAGGTCGGCATCGTGCTGGAGCACCGTCCGGTACTGGCCTTTCTCAAGGAGATGGCAGAAGGCAACGGCGATCTGGATATCGTCAAACGTGAGATCGCCCGCCGCCAACAAACCGAGGAAGCCCTCCGAAAGCTGGAAGTGCAATATGAAACTTTGTTCCGGGAAATGATGAACGGTTTCGCCGTCCATGAGGTGATCCTTGATGCCGCCGGCAAGGCGGTGGACTACCGTTTCCTGGCGGTCAATCCGGCATTCGAACAGATGACCGGATTAAAAGCAAAGGACATCATTGGAAAAAGGTCCATAGAGGTCCTGCCAAAGATCGAACCGTTTTGGGTTGAGGCTTACGGCAAAGTGGCCCTGACCGGAAAAGCCAAGTCGTTCGAGAACTATTCCGCCGAACTCAACAAATACTTTCTGGTTACCGCCTTCCAGCCCGCTCCGAACCAGCTCGCCTCTGTTTTTACCGACATCACCGAGCGGAAAGAAGTAGAAAAAGCACTGAACGAGGTCAAGATGCTCAGCGGCCTGCTGCCCATCTGCGCTTCCTGCAAGCAAATCCGCAACGATACCGGCTACTGGCAGTCAGTGGAAAGCTATATATCAAGCCACTCCCAGGCAGAATTCACCCACGGCCTTTGCCCCGACTGTATCAAAAAGCTCTATCCCGATATTGCGGATGACCTACTGAAACCCTGAGGCCGGGCGGCGCTTAGCATAATTAGAGCTGTCGTATTTTTATTTTATCCTGGTGGGATTGCTCATGAACAGTTCGACTCCATTAAAAAAGACCTTCTAAGATAGGTCTTTCCACAAATAGGAAGGGGAATAGCTTAAGCTATCCCCCTTCCTATGATCTAGTGTAATTTTCTTACAAGCCAGTACCTTTTTGATGCATCGCCGTTCACAATCCAGATACCCACAGCCTTCCAAGAGAAGGCGCAGACCTGCACAAGCATTCAGGTGCGCAAATTTAAGCCGTCCATAGCTGACTTATTTCTAACCAGTCATTTTTTCCAGATTAATTGTGATGGTATCGTTAGATGTCCGTACCCCAATTTCAAAGGTATAACCGGCTAGTTTGCCTTTCAATATTGTTGTGGTCCCGTAAGCATCAGTCTCCGCGTTTTCAGAAAATTCAGTAGCTCCGGAGACAAGGTTGCGATAATAATTTACAGCATCTGAAGCATTGCCATTATTTAGGTAGCGACGATGGTATTCAATAGATGTCTCCCAGCAATGAAACGTATCGCTCATTGGAACACTTTGCTGAAAAGCGGGGAAACTGGCAGTGGGAAAATCAGTGAAAAAAGGATTGCTTTGGTAGATAATTTTATTATTACCCACCATTACATTGACAACTTGCTCTCCAGCATAAAAAGATGACTCAACATCAGCATATACTTCCCAATCACCTATGTAGCCTTGTACGTCGCTAAAAGCATTAATCTCATGCACTTCCACCCTGTCATAATAATGTTTAATTACTTCAGCCCTTGTACCTTTTGAAGCATACTGAACTCCGTAATAGAATGTGTTATCGGGATAAACGTAATCAGCTGGATAATAAACTTCCATCCAGAAATTATTCTGTCTGTCCTGAACATTTAACAGCGGCCATATTGAATCAGGGTATTCTTTAAGCTCACAGTTAAAATAGCTGACCGCAGTAGCCTCAGGCGGATTGGTAGTCGTTACGGGAGTCGTGGCGGGTGGATTATTATTGGCATTATCGTCAGTATTCTCTGCCGCCGGGCTGCAACCCGCTGCTATCAGGATAATTGCCATTGAAACCATAACAATTGCCGACCGGAAGAAAATCTTGGTCATTATTCACCTCTCTAAACAATATTTACCAGGACGTTATTAATTTAGGATTATCAAACAATACTAATTCATTGTCAATTTACTAACCACATCGGTAAATGAATTTCTGTTTGCCCCCACAATGGCTGACAGTACGAATCTGAAAACAGTGCCTATTGATTAAAAGGTCAATTCCTATTCGCTGCGTCTTGATGCCAGGCGGAATCATTTTTATTACTCACCTTAAGTTAATACCTCAACGCCCTATCCAGCTTCTCCACCCAAATCTGTTCCAGCGTTTTCAGGTCTTCAACAAACTGTTCCTGACTCTGGCTTTCCTTTTTATCAATGGAATCGAGCACTTCAAATTTGAAGACGGCAGACCCAAACTCCTGCCAGTCTTTACGCATTTTGTAGTCAAACGCATTATTAGTGGATACCGAAAAATTAAAGGCGTTCTGTCTGGCCTGAATATCAGCAGCAGAGTCCAGTAAATAACGGCCGGTGGCGGTATTAGTGACCTTGAAGACACCACCGGTGATCTTCCTCTGTTTGTAATCACTGATCAGTGTTTTTCTTCTATCTGCCCGTCCGGGTATTCCGGTACTGTTATCAGACATCTTTTCTCCTTTGTTTGAACTGTCTTGCGCCTCAGCCAAAGTTTTAAATCACTCCGGTATTCTGCAGCACATGGACCGGCAAAATGATGATCAATGACAGGCTCAATCCCCGATGGATGAACCGCATATTAGCCTGGGACTTAGGCGCCAGCCGGAAGCGCTGGACCACCCCGGTCAGCACCATCCCGGCAAATATCAGATACATCGCCACCCCGGTGCCTATGTCCGGCCCAAAACCCGCCGGACGGCCCAGTTGATACGCCATGTGGAGCGTCAGCAGGCCAAAAGCCACCAGATTACCGAAAACGTGCGCCGTCAGCAGCTTAAGATACGCTATCTTGGACCGCCGCTTTAGGATTATGAACAAGGGAACCATTAGCGTTATTAAAGCCGCGCCTATCCAGCCTGACCAGTGGGCCAGAGATTCAGATCCAATATGATATCCCAGGTTCCACCATCTGGCGTAGCTTCCTATGGCGCCGATGATGGTCGCTGCCCCTATTGCCACGGCAATCCAAACCTGAAGACCGTCGCCTTTTCGCTCTTCCATCTACGCCCCTTTCATAAAATAAAAATGAATTTTGTGCTTAAGTTTACTATATATTACAGGCCGGGGGTAGCATTGTTACCCCCGGCCTGTATAACGTCGTAGTGATTTAAGCTGTCTAGGATATTTGAGTGGCGGCCTGTGCTGCCGCTGGCAGGGTAATATTAAGCGCCTGGTTTATATTACTGATAGTGCTGACCGACTGGATATTGGCAGTTACACCTTCAATGGTCATTGCCAGAGACATCTCTGTTTTGATCATATAAGAATTGATCTTGGCTACCCAGCCGGTGAACTGGATATCCTGCAATGACTGTTCAATGTTTGTGACATCATCCGCGCCGTCGGTGGTGCCCTGAGCCTGGAGATACGCTAGGAAGCTGGCTTTATCA
This sequence comes from Dehalogenimonas sp. WBC-2, assembly GCA_001005265.1. Lineage (NCBI taxonomy): Bacteria > Bacillati > Chloroflexota > Dehalococcoidia > Dehalococcoidales > Dehalococcoidaceae > Dehalogenimonas > Dehalogenimonas sp. WBC-2. The sequence continues at coordinate 263,190 of CP011392.1, read as the reverse complement.
GGAATAAGGTTGATCTTATAGCAGTCAATACCGTTGATCGTTTCACTACCGATAATAGTTACCGTAGCATTGTTAAATAAAGCGTTATTCTGTCCGGATTGGCTGTTGCTATTCCAGCTATCCTGCCATTCTGTGGCTGTCATGCTGACTTTATACCATGTCCCGGAATTAAACCCGGGCGGGGTAGCATCTGCCACATACTTGATATATGTCCAGTTGTCCGCGATATAGTTTTCCACCTGGATTTCATATCCCTGGGTGTTTACTACTGTATTGATATGAGCTTTTTGAGCGTTGAGATCTATCTGCCCGTCAGTCACCGATGTCGCCGTGACGGTATAACCGGAAACGGTAGTGACAGTGGTTGACGTAGCGATGAACTCATAGCTGTTAATGGCGGCAGAGGCATTGAGAATAGCGCTGGTCAAACCGGCCGGGGTCGTCGTGGCCGGCGGTGCTGTTGTCGGCGGCGGCGTTGTAGTCGGTGGCGCTGTAGTCGGAGGCGGGTCGGTGGTGGTGACCGGCGGGTCAGTTGTTGCCGGACTGCTTGTCGTCGGAGATGCGCTGTCGCCGCTGCAGCCGACGATACCAGTAGCCAGCAGCAAAACCAGGATCATGGTCAGGGATTGCGCTCTGCGAAGGAACATTTCGTTGTTCTCCTGGATATGATTTGCTGTTTTCAGCTTAACCATTATATCTCCAAATCGGCTTATCCCAAAATTGGGTAGTGTACCAGATCCTCGCTAATTCCATATCCAAGCAAACCTCTAGGTGCAGAAGTCACTAATCGAATTTGGACTTCAGAGAATGTAATCAGGCTGTTAGGTTAGGGAATCACCCGATAGAAAAATCGAATGAGGCATCCAGTACGAAAAATTTCAGGTCAAAAACCATTGTCCTGGTATCTTTTCGTGTATCCTGATTGGTTAAAAGCTTAAAATTATTCTTTTCATAAAAGCCCACGACATCAACGTATGAATCCACCGTGATGAACCTACAGCCTGTTCTGTTTTCAGTTACAAAAAAGGCTTTCACCATATTTAAAGCATAAGTCCCAATATGCCTGTGTATTAGGTCTTTACGAACCCCAAAACGTGTCAACTTTACAGCAGGAAGTGAACTGTGCCGCTTAGTTTGGGGAAGCGCAATAACTTCTTCGTAGTCCTTGAGTTTTATTGAATCGTTACAAAAATCCAAAAGGGCAATCGCCTCGCCCATTTTGGTTATATCTTGAAGGCAATAAGATTGTGTCAACAGTTGAGATCTGTGTGGGATTGAATCCATGTGAAAATACTCATTGAGGTCATCGCGACCGCAATCAAAGGCGTCGCAAATAGCTTGGTTTTCTACTTTTTGGAGCAGGAACTCGCCACTCCTACAACTATTTCTTGGAAGTGGCATTTGCTTGGATAAGTTTAATCGCCTGTGCTATCTTCGGTGTTGGGACTACGCCTGTAGATTTCTTAGTGGTATCATACATCTGAGAAATAAACGCAGCTGCCTCTTTACCACTTAGTACTGGGGTAGGTGCGATAGGGATTGCCATATTAATTTACCTCCCCTTCTAAAGGGTCATCTATAGTATACATGTGTATAGGTCAATGTCAATAAGTTGTAAGCGTCCATACATATTGGGCTGAGAAGGCACTTTGGCAAATTGCCCAAATTTTAGTTCCTTTACGCCAGGCAGACAGCTTCTCTTGACCTATGGTAATACAATGGAAGGGCAAGAAGAGGATTTTAATTATGCTTAAACAGACAATTCTGGGCGTCGGCGGCAGTCCCCGGAGGGGCGGCAATTCTGATATATTGCTTCATGCGGTGCTTAAAGGCGCCGCGGCTGAAGGTTCCGTCACGGCAGAAGTACAGCTTCGTGATTACCAGTTCCAATCCTGTATCGCCTGTGAACGCTGCCGTAAAGACAAAGAATGTACCGGCCTGCTGGATGGCATGCAGCTTTTATATCCTAAAGTCCTGGAGGCTGCCGGCCTGGTCGTCATCAGCCCCATCCATAATTACAATATGACCGCCATCATGAAAGCCTTTATTGACCGGCTGTATTGTTTTTATGATTTTGACACTCAGCGCCCCGGCGGCTGGGGCAGCCGGTTGGCCAGCCACGGGCGCAAGGCGGTGATCGTGGTCATCGGAGAGCAGCCTGACCGTGAAGAAGGCGGCATGGATTTAACCATGGAGACCATGCGCCACGCCCTTACCGCTCTAGGTTATGATGTCGTCGCTGAACTCCCCGTCCTCGGCGTTTTCCACAAAGGACGTGTTAAAGAGGATGCGCACATAATGGAACAGGCCGTTGACCTTGGCCGGCGGCTGGCTCAACAACTTAAGTAAATACTGTTCCCCTGTTTCGATTTACTTTCCGGCCGTCCGGATTGTACATCCACCATCATTCAACTCCGGTACCCGCGCACTCATGCTTGTTGACCGAACACCAATTTGGTCTTAGACTGGAAAGTGTAACCATCGCATATCACCTCGGTTGTTACCTTTAAAATCAAATTTGGCAGAGGTCCAATCTCATGAAAACTAAGCAGACATCTCTGGTAGCTCTGGTAGCGGCCGTCGTGCTCATCCTCGGCGGTTGCAGTTCCCCCTTCACCCCGCCTCCCGGCGAGGTTGAGGCCACAGAGTACCAGGGTGTTACCCTGACCCCTATTGGTAATCAGAGAAACAACGCCCTCAGCGGTACTCAGCGTCTGGACAAGGAAACTTACAGCTTAAGTGTGGACGGCCTGGTGACACAGACCCTCAGTCTGTCCTATAAAGACCTGCAAAACCTGCCTCAGGTTACCAAACTGGTCACCCTGAATTGCGTTGAAGGCTGGAGTTTTGTGGTTAAAATGACCGGGCCTGCCCTCTCCTCCATCTTTGATGAAGCAGGGATACAGGCCGGAGCGGTAAATGTCATCTTCTATACGTCAGATGTCCCCGACGGCTACACTTCTCTTGAGCTGAGTTATATCCAAAGCCAGGACGTCATTATTGCGCTAAGCATCAATGACGTGACCCTGCCGCAAGACCGCGGCTTCCCGTTCCAGGTTATCGCTGAAGGTAAATACGGCTACAAATGGGCCAAATGGGTCACCCGGATTGAATTATCATCAGATCATAATTTCCGTGGTTATTGGGAGACCCGGGGCTATAACAATAACGCCGACATCAACGGCCCGCGTTTTGAATAACGCTTTTAGGGCGGCCTGGCGTTCCTACCGTGCATTCATTTGCTAATAATGCTATTCTTGCCGCTATCCGATAGCGGAATGAAACAACTGCCTGCCGAGAGGTTATTCATCAGTGCTGTTTATAATCTTGATCGCCATCTTTTTGCTCAACATCGTCTTCGGCTACTGGCGGGCCAACACTAAAAAGTTCTCGCTTCAATGGATATTAGCCATCCATCTTCCCGTCCCCATTGCCATCATCTTACGCCTGGTTTTTCTTTCTTGGAATTGGGCCATGGTTCCTGTTTTCGTTGGCGTTTTTGCCGCCGGCCAGTTTTGCGGCGCTTACATCAGACACCACCTCCTGGACAGGAAGTTGCCGTTGACCTCTTTTTTGTTAGCCGACATCGTTCGCATCACATGGAACCGAGGCCCTGAACTCGAATAATCCCCCCCGCCGTTTTTAAAATATCTCGCAGGGATCCTTTTTCTAACTAGTCAACATTCACTCTGATTGTCCCGAGTTAGTACTCGACGAGCTTGTCGAACAGTCCTCCTCTTTAAGCCTGCCCTGAGTTAATCGAAGGGTTCGCTCCTATATCCCAATACCAATTCCCCAACCTACCCATCACAGACCGTCGCATCTACAAACTCATCTGCGAGCACAATGGTACGATCAAAGTCCCAGGCTGTTGAGAGCGCATATTTCCAGACATATGGTTCTCCTATCTGTTCATCGTCCTAGGACTAGAGTATCCTGTGATGGCAATACCAGCTTTAAGCAAATAGTTCAAAAACTGTCTAACAACATGGGATTCCGTTTAACAGAGCAGAAGAAGATTGCGCAGCATTCTTGGAATCAATGGCTCAAAATGGATTTGTTGATCTTTGATTTACCACTAATATTTGAAAATTAACTGGTATAAACACCCGAAATATAAACGTGAACTATTGTCTGTTACTTTTAACCAGTAACCTCCAAGTTGAGCGTGAAGATCAGGTATTATTTATGTAACTTTATGTTAGCATATTATTATTATTTCTACGCATAATGGCGTATTCTATTCTTATTGTTTTCAGCGTATAATTTTTCTGTGATGGTACTCTTTCCATTATGTCCATCAATTTTAAGGAGGCGATAATGGAATTGACAACCGGGAAAGACCGGAGGGCAGTGGTGAAGACCACTAGTAACAATTAATTGAAGGAGAACACATTAATGTCAACGTTTCATAGTACAGTAAGTCGCAGGGATTTCATGAAAGCAATAGGGATTGCAGGTGCAGGAATTGGTGGGGCTGCTTTAGTAGCTCCGGTGTTCCATGATCTCGATGAGATGATGTCGGCTGGTTCGTTGAGCCACCCCAACAAACCTTGGTGGATAAAAGAAAGGGAAATTGAAAACCCTACCACCGAAATTGACTGGGACATGTTTAATCGTTACCCTGAGGAGCAGGGCGCTAGAAAGGCTGGGGTACGTGGCGGATATCCTGGCGCCGTAACCGCTGCAGAGTTCTTACAACTAGCGGGTAATCCGGGAAAAGTGAATGCAAAAGAGTGGATGACCGCAAATAAACCTGGCTACAGGCTGCAAGATAAGGTGCTGGCCGCTCAGAATGGTCTTCCGCCTGGAGCAACAACTCCCTGGGTTTATACCGGCGCAATTGCCGACTTCGCGTCATACGGAGTACCGAAATATCAAGGGACTCCAGAAGAGAACTCACGCATGCTCCGGTCAGTTCTTAAGTTGTATGGGGCTAGCATGGTGGGCTATATGGAACTTAATGAGAAGACTAAAAAGTTTGTTTTCGAGGAGTATGAGTTCAGAGATGTTCCAAAAGGCTTTACAGATGCTGGCGTAGATGTCCTTCCTAATGTTCCATTGTGGGGTATTGGACTAGCATGTCCTAATTCCGTTGAAAACATAGCGACAGGTCCTTCTCAGATAAGCTATGCTTCAACTGGCCTCGGTCATACTATGATTGAAGTGACAGGTAGCTGTACGCAGCGTTTTCTGATGGGGATAGGCTACCAGTGTATGTTCGGAGGTTATGAGAACTGTTATCCCCACCCTGGATTGGATACCATGGTTGGAATGACAGAGCTCGGACGTGCCGGTAACCACGGCATTAATCCATCTGCTGGGATTGGATTTACTCCGACCTCATTGACAACCGATCTTTCTTTGGAGCCGACCAACCCGATCGACGCTGGCATACTGAAGTTCTGCGATAGCTGCGCTAAGTGCGCCGATGCCTGCCCGAACGGAGCTATCACTCACGGTGAACAAAGCTGGGAACCGCAAGCAGAATGGTCGAATCGAGGTCATAAGCAGTTCCAGAACCACATGCTGAATTGCCATATTTACAGGACTACTATTGGTCAATGTAGCACATGCGAAGCTGCTTGTGTCTTCAACAAAGGCACTGGCGCTATGGTCCACGAACTCGTTAAGACTACTGTGAGCACGACATCCATGTTTAACGGTTTCTTCAGGACAATGGACGATGTAATGGGATATGGTCCCGGAGACTTCGGTCCAGGGAGAGATCCAACTACCGGTGTCTTCAACAACAAAGCCGTTGAATGGTGGGACAAGGAGTTGCCGGCATGGGGTTATAACCTTGGTAAAATCTACTACTAAACAGCAGGTCATTCCCGATGTTCGGCATCGATACCACCAGGGTAGTGTATAACAGCTACAGGTAAATCAAAGAAAAAGTGATCCAGCAATAAAAGAGACCGGGGAACCCAGGTTCCCCGGTCTAACTATTTAATACAAACAAAAGTTAAAAGCGTTCAAATAGGGACGCTGGATAATATCGAACTGCGATTTGCATTCATCGATGAAATCGCCTGAGGCTTGTTTTCGGCATAATAAAAGGAGCCCAGTTTTGAGATAAACGGCGGCCGAAAAGGGGACCACCTGAAAAATACAAAATCCAGTATGCTGGTTGGAATGCCGGCTACTGGAGGAACGGAAAAAGAAGCCATGGGTCTTGATAAGCCTCAGAACATCAACTTCCTGAATGGGTCGGGGCGCTCCGGGGATAGTTTGGTTGAATTTTTCGACGAATTCCCTATCGTCGGCGGTGAGAACCATTTTGTGCTCCCTCCACAGGGATACAAAACGGTATTGAATGACGTGTATTGTGCCTCAGACATCCCAAAATTTGGTCTATTACGCAAAGCAAAATACGCCGCATGACACACATCTCGATATGTGTCATGCGGCGCAAATTGAGCGATTTAACCCCACTTCCAAATCCAAATCTACAGCCACTTTTCTTTAACCAATATAAACCGTATAGCTAAGCACTACAAATACATGAATTGCGAATTGTAGTGCTTGCTACATGCATGTTTGCTAGCAAAGCTTTTAGCGTGTAAAGTTCGATTACTCTTTCCAACTCTACCCTATCCACCTTCACCTGCATCGTGATCTTCGTTATGCTTCTGGTTGCTTCTACCCACACCCCTAAACTCTTGAAGATCATCCGCTTATCTAGGAAAGACCCACTCCCGTATTTGATCTTGACATCATCGACGTATATGGTCACCAACGCCAACAGCGTATCTTCGCTGACCACCTTGTTCAGGATGTCATCGATCCATTTCAACTGACTTTTGAGTTCATACCTATCCGATTCGATGTCCTTCATCTGCGTTTTAATCACCGATTCATCTACCGCTGATAGCCTGAATAAACTTACCAGACGGGATTCCTGTGACGCCAATTCGTCCAGGCGTTTGCTCAGGTTTTCCTTATTGAATTCGAGCTCGGCCAGGTTGTCGGGGTTCCTGAAGTCCTCAATGAGTAGAGATGGATTTGTAAATACCTTTTCGACTTCCGCCCAGACCCTACCTTCAAGCTCATCTGCGAGCACAACGGCACAATCAAAGTCCATGGGCAATACCCAATTGAAGTCGCTAATCCTATCCATGAAAAGGTGAAACCGTTATCGCGATCTTCGAGATCATGGATTGGTATTTGGTATACACAAAGAGCAGAGGGGCGCCGAAAGGGCATCCGTATTGTGTGTGTGGGGATGATGTCGTAGGGGTTGTAGAGTTTGCTAGAGAATAACTCTTGGGACGCATTAGCTCCTTTCCGAGTATTTGAGTTTACTACCTCATAGAAGCTTGATCCAAAAACCGCAAGTGTACGGTTTTATTGGCCTATTTGGTGTCCTATTTTCGCTGACGGTCTACAAATGACTTCATGGTTAATAAATGCTTTGAGATTTCGTTCCTGACAAAAGCCAAGGATGGAGTGAAAATAAGTTGTAAGTACTGATTACACGGCCATTCTGATAAAATACCCCGTACCTGCTTCACTTTGGATTATTTGTGGTTCGCTGGGGGAGATTTCAAGTTTTTGACGAATACGTCTTATATTGACTTTCAGGGCATCTGTTGCACCTGGATAAATATCACCCCATACTGCTCCTGCAAGCATGGAATGAGAGACAACATGGCCTGCATTCTCCATTAATTTATGTATTATCTTCCCTTCGGTCACAGTCAACATCACCAATCGATCACCAAAATAGAGTTGTCGAATCGAAGAACCAAAATGTAATTTTCCACAATGAACATCGAGTTTTTCCTCTGAGGTTCGCTGCCTACGCAAAACGGTGCTAATGCGTGCTATTAATTCCATGGGCTTAAATGGTTTAACAATATAATCATCGGCACCGAGAGTTAATCCTCGGACTATGTCGTTCTCTTCACCTCTAACTGTCAGAATTAATACCGGTACATTCGAAAACCGGCGTATAGCTATAAGGGCATCCAATCCATCTATATCCGGAAGATTCAAATCCAGAATTACCACATCAGGACAATAATGTTCAACGAGAATTACCCCTCTTTGCCCTAGAGAAGCACACTTTAATTTGGCTTCCGGTCTACTCACTTGAAATAAGGCGGAAATGACCGCCGTGATTTTTTCGTCATCCTCGACTATTAGAACTTTCATAACAAACTCCGCTCTCTGGTCGCAGGCAATGGAAGCGAAAAACTTAACACGCTACCACGACCGAGTTCGCTTTCTGCCCATATTTTACCCCCGTGTAGTTGCACCAGCATTTGGGACAATGCTAAGCCGAGCCCAAGCCCACCTTTATTATCTGACAGATTCCCTAGTTGACGATACGGATTAAATAACGATGGTAAATCTTCGACGCTAATTCCACAGCCAGTATCGAAGACCTGAATGACTAGGCTTGAAGCAACTTCCCTCGCTCTAATGGTAATAACACCTTTTTTAGGTGTAACCTTCAATGCATTACTCAATAAATTAAATAGAATTTGCTTTAACCGTTCTTCATCAGCCCATATTCGTGGCATCATGAGTGGCACGTCTTCAACAAGGGAGCATCCTAACCGTATGGCTTCAGGTCTCATACAATCGGCTACTTCGCGAATTACTTGGGTACTTTCAACGTGGTGACATCGAACCTTGAGAAGCCCCACTTCGCCTTTTGTGACATCAAACATCTCTTCAATTCGCCGGTCTAAATGGTTTGCACATTGGGTTATTTGTCTGAGTAAATCAGAGTAAGGTTCTTGTAAGTGGGCAGTTGACACAATTTCACTCGCTGCTAATATTGCTGTCAATGGTGTTTTGAGCTCATGGACCAAAGCTCGTGTTAATTCAATTCTGCGTTGCATCTGGTTTTCAATTTGGTTACGTAGATTTACCTCTTTTTCATATTGACTTTGTAATTGTTCTTCAGCATGTTTCCTGTCGTCTATCTTTTCAATTAATCCAACGAAGTACTCTAAAGTACCGTCATTAGCGAAAGTGGGATTCAACTTTTCGTTTACCCACAGATAATGACCATCTTTATGCTTAATACTGTACTCAGCTTCAAAAGGTTTTTGAAATCCTTTTGTCAAACATTTAACCAAGAAATCCCAACGCTCAGTGATGATCCGGTTTTTATCCAAATCAGATCTCATCGGCATCGTGCCTGATTCATTGAACATGCCAATAAATTCAGATGGGTTGTAACCGAGAATATTCTTTACTTGAGAACTTGCATAGGTGATTTCTTTTGTATGAACGTCTATTTTATAAATGATAACGTCAAGGTGTTCGATAATTGCTATCGATTCCGGACACCGAGTGGCGTCTAATAGATAAATTTCCTTAGTGACCGGAATGTTGCGTATCGCTTCTTCGATTGCGTTGGTTAATAACCGAGTGAGATAAGAAGAATCAATGTCTTTAATTTCGTATCCCAACCCGGTCTCTTTTGCAAATCCGTCTATTAAGTCGAACGTAAGATTTATATCAGCAGCTTGCTTCAGAAAAAGAATTTTAAAATCACCCGTTTCTCGAAGCATCTGTCCATTTTTAGAGTTAACTCCAAATCCATGAAGAGTCTCGGTTCTCCAAAGAGTTAAAAAAGGTTTACTTTGCATCCAGTACCCCTGATCAATACAGGTAAGATAGTCATCTAAACCAAGACTCATTTCCCAACAATTGTCACCCCCAACTCTAACCAATCTTTGACCATATTCAGATAACAGATCAAGTAGTTCGGGATGACATAATCCATAAGCGAGAACAGTTACTTCATTTTCTGAAACTGATTTGTCAATATAATGCCTAAACAAATCAATTCTTACCGTGAATGTACAAGATGGTATCATCGGGTAGATTCTAACGCTACTAGATCTATTTTTAAGAATATCCTTAATTTCATGCTGCATCGCAGCACAACACACGATTCCTATACGCGGAGTTTCCATTTTTCACCTCGTGATTTGATCTGAGATAAAATGTTCTTCAATTCGTTAATATCCTTGGGCACTATGCACCCAACGAAGCGTGAAGCTAAGCTTTTGTCATACTCAAACGGTGCCCCACCGAGAATAATGTCTATTCTGCGTTTTTGTAAAAAAGCAACCAGCCCAATCAAGGACTTAATATGGACAAAATGAAAGAGACTTACAAATACGAATGAGCGATCAAATCCATCAAATATTCTCAGCCAATCTTCAAGATGGTGACCAACCGGAATTAAGTGAGGGCTATACGACATAGATTTAAGTAATGCTCCAAGAAAAAGAGCCCCATTAGGTAAAACATTATCGAAGTACACGATGTCCACAGGAGTTTCATACGGTTTTTCCGATGCATCACTGTCAATAATATTGTTTAGGTATGTGTCGGTAAGTTTGACTATCGAATAAAATTCGGCTGGTGAAAGTTCATGGTTTTTCCAAAGAGTGAGCGCATCCTCGATGAACTCTTGCCATCGCTCCTTTGAGAATAGGCTGAATTCGTTATCGAAGCCCTGGTTCAATAGTCTTTTCCATCCATTCACTGGATCGGAACTATTATTCATCATTCTTGAACCTCACGAGCTGGGTCAATTACAAGAAAGCTGGTATTAATTTGTTTTAGGAGTCGAAACGGGGTTCAAGTTCAAACCAGTTAAGAGCCGACTTCTATCGACACCTATTATGTGCATATTATAATACTTTAGTGTCGGGAAAGAACTCTTATTTAAGAATTGTTACCTTACTGTAACTATTTAGTATCTTATATGTTACTGTTATGACACTCTTAATTAACTTGTTCGCATTATACTGAATCGGTAATGGAGTATTCTGAAAAACAAGGGGGGAATTAGGTTGGTTTGCATTAGTAGTAAATGGGTACTAAATTCAGAAAGGGGATTTTATGAGTAACCATCATTCAACGATGTCACGTCGCGATTTTATGAAAGGACTGGGACTAGTTTCAGCAGGGATTGGGGCAGCCACAGCAACATCACCCCTATTTCATGATGTAGACGAAATTACATCTTCAGCATCGGGTGAGCGAAAAAGGCCATGGTGGGTAAAAGAGGTTGATGAAATCACAGTTGAAACCGATTGGAACGCGATGAAGCGATTCAATGCGCGCGACATAATGCAGTGTTCCTTGGCTGATCGCATAGGCAGAAATAAACTCGATGATTTAATCAAACTGTCAATGAATAACCGAAAGCAATGGATTTTGGAAAATAAACCCGGCTACACGTTACGAGATTTCGCACTCTTTACGGGAGCAAATTTTGGCTGGTTTGATGGTTTTTCTAAGTGTTTTACAGGAGACAAAAGAACATCACCAATGTCTGGGTTAGGCGGTTCGGATTCAGACGTGTTTTATCTGAACTTTGGGATTGATGGTACTGAACAGCGTCCAGGTTCACCCGATGCGCTTTGCGTTCCGTTACCAGGATTTCCCGTGGGGGGTCTTGCAGTACCAAGATGGGAAGGTACCCCAGAAGAAAATTTACGTACTGTGAGAGCCGCATCTAGGTTTTATGGTTGTGATGAAATAGGTGTGGGAGAGCTTGATTCGCTAAAAGGTCAGAAAATGATTTGGACACAAGATTGGGACGGGAAGCATATCGTCTTTGAAGATGTAGATCATGGATATGAGACTGGACCTTTCTGGGGTGGTGTAGTGCAAGACAAAGAAAAGAGGGTAATTCCCACCAAGGCGCGCTGGTATATTTCATTATCTCAGCTGATGTCTGATTGGAACATAAAAAGGGCTCCAACTTTATTTGGAGACTTCACCACGGCAGAAAACTATTCTCGCCTACATTATGCCCAGATTAGGCTGCAGCGTTTTATAAAGGCTCTTGGTTATGAAGCTTTGGCAGGATTCATGTTTATTAATACAACATCCAACAACCCTGGCATGGCAACTCTAAATGGTTTAGGAGAACATGGTCGTATAGGGCAGCTTGTGTCTCCTGAATTTGGAGCCCTACAACGGCTTGCCGGAATAATAACAGATATGCCTTTAACACCTTCTAAACCAATTGATGCCGGTATTTGGCGTTTTTGTTCGTCATGTAGTAAGTGTCAGGAAAATTGCCCTCCACAGGCGCTTTCAGCGTCAGACCCGGTAACATATGACGTGAAAGGTACATGGAACAACCCAGGTAAAAAAAGCACGTGGCTGGATGGTGTCAAATGTGCTTCCTTCTGGTACGAAGCGACCACTCTTTGCGGAGTATGTGTCGCCAGTTGCCCGTGGTCCAGACAAGACAAATCCTGGGTTCACGACCTTATAGTCAAGCCATCAATAGCATCAACGACAATATTCAATAGCTTTTTCCGCAGCATGGATGACGCCTATGGCTATGCACGAGCTAAATACGATTATAAAACTCAGGTTTGCGTTACTGAGCGTGACCCAGAAGAGTGGTGGGACCTACAAGACCTTCCAGTTTATGGAATATATAAAACACATTAGTTGATAAGGAGCTTATAATGACATTACTATATATGTTTTTTGGTTTGATTGTCGGAGCGGGTGTGATTGGCTTGGTATTCTTTTCTTCTAAGAAGGGTCTTTCGGTGAAATGGTACGATTGGCTAATGGGAGTTATTGGTGTTCTTCTGCTTGTTTTCACAATTCAAAATGCGGTGACTGCTTTGGAGGAGGAGCAACGAACAGCTTCAGGAATGTACCTTGTTTTTCCTGGAATCATTAGTTTAATATTGTTAGTTGTTGCGGCACTCTCAATTATGCGCCATCCTAAAAGTACCCCATCTTAAGTCTATGCTAAGTTAATTTGAAAGTAGCATATTAGACCAACTGTGAATATCTGTCTAATATGCTACTTTTATAAACTAAATGCAAAAATCAAGTTTAGTCTCACCAATCAAACTACATGGAGTTCGGGTTAATAGGATTATTTCAGTAACCAGCTTGATCATTGTTGCAATTATAGCTAATTTACCTCAACCAAAACCAAACTTTCAGGAATTAATACTTAGATCTTATCCCGAAGTTATATCCGCGGAAAATGTTGTAGATATATCGGATCGCCTTTTTTTTTACACTACTTTGGACGGACAAGAAGTTGGCTACGCAACAGTAAACGAGGGACAAGGCTTCAAAGGATTAATTCAAGTTGCAATCTTATGGAGCGAAAACGGAATACTCAAAAAGCTACATGTCCTACAAGAGCACGAGGATGCAAATTGGTGGCAAATGTTGGTCACCAATAATTATTTTGATCAATATATATCTCGAGAATACACCGAGCCGTTTATTGTTGGCAAGGATATAGACACAGTAACTGGAGCTACCTTCTCGAGTAACGGAGTTGCCACAGCTGTCAAAGAATCACGGTTTTTGGTCGCCCAAGCGTTGGGGAACCCATTCCCTAAGGAGCAAGAAGCCTTTAATTTCGGAGTAAAGGAATTAGCCGTTACGCTGGGTTTGGTTATTGTGGCATTACTTAGATTGCACAAATCTATTCCAAAGTATCGTTGGGTGCGGTATGTCTGTTTGGCTTTTTCTCTTTCGATTATTGGAATTTGGTTGACTATCCCACTTAATCTTTCAGACATAATTGTTTGGTTAATTGGGTATGTTCCAAATATTCATAACCAACTATATATATTTATCCTCGTCATTGGAACAATAGGATTGGCAATAATTTTTAAAAAAAATTTTTATTGTTTTTGGTTGTGTCCGTTCGCCGCTGTTCAAGAAATCATGCATTTCATGGGCAAGTTTTCTATACGACCAAACCCAAAACTACTTCACGTACTTGTTCAAGCAAGATACTTCCTATTGTGGTTCGCTTTATCGTTAGCTCTGCTCGAGAAAAATGCGAGCGTGTCTACCTTTGAGCCGTGGGGTACGCTTTTTACATTGCATGGAGTTGGATTACAATGGATTTTGGTAGGTGTTATTCTCCTTGCGGCATTAGTCATCAAGAATGTATGGTGTTATTACCTTTGTCCGATTGGTGCAGTCATGGATATAATATTGGAGACACGAAGATGGCTAACCCGAAAAATATTTCCTCAAAACTTGAAAAGAAACCAATTAGTCAAAGCCAAGACATCATTGTTGTGATTATAGTCTTTGTAGCGGCGATAATTAGTTTTGCAATTCTATGGTCAAACTATTTGTCGACAAGATAAAGTAAAGTGACCTTGATAGGCAGCGTAATGACCTTACCCCACCTTTAGTAGCATTCCGGAGTAGAATCCAGAACCTGCCTTAGCATACTCCTGCGGTGTTTGACCTTTCAATGAAGTGTGTGGCCTGACCTCGTTATAATCAATCCTCCAATCCTCGATGATTTCGCGGGCTTGTTTTAAGTTCATGAACCAATTCTCATTAAGACATTCGTCCCTGAACCTGCCATTAAAGCTCTCAGCGAATGCATTTTCTATCGGTTTGCCCGGCCTTATGAAATTGAGTTTTACGCCTCGCTGGTAAGCCCATTCATCAAGCGCCCGGCCAGCGAACTCAGGTCCATTATCGATGGTGATGACCTCGGGCAGGCCTCGAATCTCAGACAATCTTTCCAGGACGCTCACCACCCTGGCGCCGCCGAGAGAGGTATCCACTTCGATCGCCGGGCATTCTCTGGAGTAGTCATCGACGATAGTCAGTGTCCTAAAGCGCCTTCCAGTAACGATGGAATCAGAAACGAAGTCCATGCTCCATCTCTGGTTAGGTCTATCGGGCAGCGGCAAAATGATGCGATTAACGGCAGTGCCTTTGCGCTTGCGCTTTCTCCTTAAAGCCAATCCCTCTTCTTTGTAGATACGCTCGGTTCGTTTGTGATTAACCACCAGTCCTTCTCTTTTAAGCATGATGTGGAGTCGCGGACTGCCGAAGCGCTTTCGCTGTCCAGCCAGATCCCGTAAACGTTGGCGCAAGGCTAGATCATCGTCTGGTTTTGGCTTGTAGCGATAGGCCGATGGTGAAATACCAACAAGCAGATAAGCTCTTCTCTCACTGAGCCCAAGATTCTCCCTGGCAAACTCCACCGCCTCCCGCCTGACCTTGGGCTCTAGAAGTTTTTTGCGAGCAGCTCTTTAAGCGCCCAATTATCAAGCGCCTGGTCGGCCACGATCTGCTTCAAACGGTGATTTTCTTCTTCCAGGGTTTTAAGCCGTTTGGGCTCGCTGACCGAAAGCCCTGCATATTTGGCCTTCCACTTGTAGTAGGTAGCGTCACTGACTCCGTGCTTACGGCACAGCTCGCCGATTTTAGCCCCGGCTTCGGCTTCCTTGAGCACCGTGATGATTTGTTCTTCTGTAAACCCTTTCCTGATCAATTGAGCCCTCCTTGAACGCTTTTATTTTAGCGGAGGACTCTACATCTCGGCGATACTAATTACGGGGGGAGGGTCATAATCTCTAATGAAACCATAAACTCCGCTTAAGCTCGGTAGAGACACCTTCCGAGAATTGGGGGTCCACTGCCATTGACCTTTCTTCCATCCCTGTGCAGATGGCTGGATGTCATCTACTGGAATTTGCCATGGTCATCCATCAACCGGTAAAGGAGTGATATATTCTCTACAGGCATTACTGGCTAAATCCGAAGCTATGCATCACTGAACAAACATCCCGATGTATGTGCAGCGGCCCCACCACCACCCAAAATAAACCCCCAAAAAGTTCCAAAACCCCATTGACACCCCACCAACCTGTGTGCTAACATGTGTTCTCAGTATTTCTGGCATTTATAAAGAGTGTTTGTCATCGGTTGTTTTCGGGTTTATTGAGGTTGTTTACGGCAAACAACCGGTTGTTTTAGCCGCTTTCAATCGTAAAAAAGAGGTTGTTTCCGTAATTTTCACTTTCGGGGAAACAACCTCCGCAGGGCTTCTTTCCGGCGCCGGAGGCCGGATATTGGAAGGTATCGTTCTATAAATAATCAATGTTCTGCATCAACTGAAAGGGTAACGCGTGGAGAATCCACCCCTCTTATTGGAAATTGGATTTGGTATTATTGGATTATTGGTATTATTCGCCCCTGAATTGTTGCTTTGAATCAAAACTCCAGGTGCCAAAAAACGGCTATTTGTGTCAAAACAATTCGCCCGCTGCACCGTTGGGTTTTGGGAATTGAAATTTTTTGCTAATTTTTGCCTTGGATTTTCCCAATATACTGGCTTTGTTCGCATTTAGCCGTTCAACATCCTATAATTGGAATATACACACAGGAGGTACCTCCCTTGGTTGACAGAGAACGAGACGACCGCGTCATGGTCTTCATTGATGGTTCTAATATGTATCATTCCCTTAAAGCCCATTTTCACCGCTCCGACCTGGAGATTGGCAAGTTCTGCGATAAACTGGTGGACAAGCGCCGTCTGGTGCGTATCTACTATTACAATGTTGAAGTCGGTCAGCGTGAAGAACCGGAGCGTTTCAAGGATCAGCACTCCTTCTTCGACAGCGTGGAGGCTATCCCCTACACCGAGTTGCGCCTGGGACGGCTGGTCTATACCAGCGCCTGGCCGAACACCCCTCCCTATGAAAAGGGTGTGGATGTCATGCTGGCCACCGACATGCTGACCCACTGCTACAAGAATAACTACGACACCGCCATACTGGTGGCCGGTGATTCTGACTTCGTCGGCGCGCTTCAGGCGGTCAAAGACAACGGCAAGCATGTGGAAGTAGCCCTCTTCGGTGAGGAGCGCACCTCGGTAATCCTGCGCAAGGTCGCCGACGTGATCCATGTCATAGACGGTAACCTGCTCCGTGGTACCTGGAAGACTCCGCCGGCCCAGCGCACGCAGCGGCCGCCGCGTCGGCGTCCTCAGCCTAAGAACCAGCCGCAAGCCCCGCAGCAATCGGCACCGCAACCACAATCCACACCTGCACCAACGCCATCATCCGGGCAACAACAGCAACAGCAGCCGCAGAGCCAGCAACTGGTCATGCAGCCGCAACCCTCGGTTCCCCAGCCTCTGCCGCCATTGCAACCCCCCACCCTGCAACCATGGCAGCCCTGGAAACAACAGCCGCCGCAACCACCAAGAGATTTTGATCAGGCTTAATGCGCGGGAGTCCTTTGGTATTTAGAACTTGTAATTTTTTTAAAATTTGGCGCTTAAGATTTGGTGCTCCTCCCCCGAGGCCCGATGGTCTGGAATAGAGTCCTTAAAGACCGGTTCAACGCGGAGTCCGGTGCCGTGGTCAAGGATTGGGGTGGACATCTGCCGGTGGCTATCGTCTTTCCCAACAGCTACCATATCGGCATGTCCAACCTGGGCGTGCATGCCCTTTACAAATGGCTGAACTCACAGGCCGATATTCTGGCCGAACGGGTCTTCTGGGATGAAAAAGAGTTGTCGACCAGTGGCGCGCTGTCTATCGAAAGCCGCCGCCCGCTGACCGATTTCAATGTTCTGGCCTTCTCATTATCCTGGGAACTGGACTATTTGAACATACCGCCGCTGTTGCGCGCCGCCGGCATCCCGGTCTATTCGGCTGGCCGCGATGAGACTCATCCGCTGGTCATTGGCGGTGGGGCAATCCTTACCGCCAACCCGGCGCCGGTGGCCGCCTTTTTTGATGTTGTCTGCATCGGTGAGGCCGAGGCTATTCTGCCGGGTCTGATTGAGTTGCTGAAAGCTAACGACGGCACGCCCCGCCATGAGTTATTGGCAAAGCTGGCATTGCTGCCCGGTATCTATGTGCCGGGGCACAGCGTCAATCCGGTTAAAAGGCAGTACACCGCCCAACTGGACGATTTCCCCGTCGGCAGTACTATCTTTACTGATGACACTGAATTCGGCGATATGTACCTGCTGGAAGTGCAGCGGGGCTGCCGTTTTTCCTGCCGCTTTTGCCTGGTGGCCGGTACTTTCTGCCCTTTCCGGTATCGTTCCGTCGCCTCCTTGTTGGAGCAGGCGGCAGCCAACCGGCAGCATCGCGACCGCGTTGCCCTAGTCGGTCCCGTTGTCAGCGAGCATCCCCAGATTGTAGAACTGCTTCGGGGTTTGAGAGAACTGGGTTATGGTCTGTCCATCGGTTCAATGAGGGTAAAACCTATTTCGGTGGATGTCCTCAATGAATTGGTCAAAGGAGGCGTCAAGAGCCTGACCATCGCTCCGGAGGCCGGCACTGACCAACTCAGACGGTCCATCGGCAAGAATTTTTCAAATGATGATGTTATCACGGCAGTGGACAAAATCGGCCAGGCGGGCATCAAGCAGCTGACCCTCTATTCAATGGTCGGCCTTCCAAATGAAACCGACCAGGACGTGTCATCCCTCGCGGATCTGGCTCTCCGATGTAAAGTTGAAGCCGACCGGCATCGGATGCTGTTATCTCTAAATGTCTCGGCTTTCATCCCCAAGGCGCAGACCCAATTCGAGCGGCAGCCTATGGCAGACGGAACAGTCATCGAACAACGATTCGACATGCTGGAGCGGACGCTGCCGCCCCGCGGTGTCAAGGTCAAGGCTGACAATGCTGATTGGGGACAGGTTCAGGCAACCCTGTCTCGCGGTGATGGGAGTTTAGCGCAGGCCATCGAGAAACTGGACAAAATATCCCTGGCCGGTTGGCGGCGGGCCATGAAATCAAGTGGTCTGTCAACCGATGATTACGCCCGGCATCACTTCACCGAAAAGGATATTCTACCCTGGCATATGGTGAATATGTGAGTAAAGGATTGGATCAGGCCGGTTTTGCAGAGCCATTTCGAGCCATACCCAGGTATAGAAAATACGCCGCCGGTGCAATGAGTAAACCGAAAAAACTGACAAACGCAGTGAGGGACACAATTAATAAAATAGAGAACCAGATTTGAACTATTGTCTTAGCCGAATTGCCATGCCTTGTCATAATTTTCAGTGCCAGCACCATTGAAACCACAAAGGTAAGAGTGACCGCGAAAAGTGGTATCAGGTCAATAAAGGATTCAGTGATGTTTCGGAAATTATGCCCGAGACCATAAATCATATAGCCTATGGCACCCGCCGACGCCAGCGCAGTCAGCCAGATGGTCGCCGCCATGATATAATTTTTTCTCATCGGATGGCCTCCTGCTTAATCCGGTTAACCAATACTACACCCGGATTATTGCTTCAGCAACTCTGTCACCACTGCCGCAATGTCTTTGCCATCAGCTTTGCCGCGGAGCAGCGGCGTCAGTTTACCCATAACCTTGCCCATATCCTGCGGTTTATTAGCACTCACTTCTAAAATGACCTTCTTTGCTTCAGCAATAATCTCATCTCTGGAAAGCTGGCGAGGCAGATAGCTTTCCAGAATTTCAAGCTCAGCCTGTTCGATAGCCACCAAATCAGAGCGATTGCCCGCCTGAAAAGCCTCGATACTCTCACGCCGCTGCTTGGCCATTTTGGCAATGACGGCATGTATACCCTGATCGTCTAATGTCTTCTGTTGTTCTATCTCTGCATAATTGACCGCTGAAAGGATCAACCGGAGTGTAGACAATCTCACCTTGTCTCCGGCACGCAGCGCATCTTTCAATTCAACCGGCAGAGTATCTTTCAAACTCAAAATGGCACCTTCTTAATTATTAAATACTAAGTTGTACAGTAACTGATTTCATTCTCAGACAAATTCTAGGCGGCAACTTCAGGGGTGTCAAATCATCTGTCAGTCGCCTGAAAAACCGACAGCCGCCTGATGGCGGCTGCAAGCAATGAAAACCAGATTTTTTTAATTTACGCCCAGTTTGAAACTGCGGTCAACTTCTTTGTGCGGCACACCTAGTTCATCTTCCAGCCAGAGTTTGACCTCAATGTAGGTGTCGGAGGCAACATCTTGCCGCGTCCACTTAAACTCACCTTCAGTCAATTTAGCCTGGTGCACTTCCTTAAGCTTGTCTTCAATCTTAATCGGCCAGGTGGTCTTGTCTTTAGCCGGCACCTTTGCAACTTCTCCGTATTTTTTGCCAAGACATTCATCAAAAAGGTCTGCGGCCACTATCGCGTAGTTTTTGTTGACTATATGACGTATCGCTTCACCCAATGTCAATCCCATCTTACTGATAGTTTCCTCCTTTGTCTGTTCAAGTATTATACCATCACCCACAGGGTAAAAAACAGTCCCTGCGAGTCCTTGGAGCAAATGCAACTAGCCGGCGGCAACTCCAAGCGGCTTAACCGCACGGGCAAAAATATACATACCGCGTACCACGTCCAATTCCTGCACCTCAAACCCCGCCTCTTCCAACATCTGTCTCCAGCCGTCTTTTGTATGAACAAACATGATACCCCGCTCCACAACATAGCGGACAAAGGTATTCATTACAAAGGATAGCACCGGGTTCTTAGGCTGATAAATGTCAAAGATGACTATCTTGCCACCCGGTTTAAGTATCTCAAAGCTCTTTTTAAGTAGACGCGGGAAAAGCTTGAATTCATGAGAGGCGCTGGAATTATAGATCCGGTCAAATTCGTCGGCCTGAAACGGCATTTGATAAGCATTACCCTTAACAAGAGTCTTATTGTCCCGTTTTACTTTGGCATTACGCTTGAGCATGGCATCTGACTGGTCCAATCCGACTATTCTCTTGGCTTCGATAGAATTACAGATATAGCCGGTACCGCAACATAGGTCAAGGATCGTCATCTCAGAAGTATCCTCATTAAGCATACGCCTGCGAATACTTTCGTAGGTTCCACCCATAAACAACTTGGTCAGGAAGTCATAAACCGGAGCAATAGTCTCAAAAAATTTTGGCTCTACCATACTAGTCCTTCACTTCAGTAATAAACCCAGTGCCACCGAAAGATTGGTGACTGAATAGACCATGACCATATATTTATTGGAAACAGCCACTTTAATGGGATCAAGATAATAAGACTGCGCCGCACGCGCCGCAGCAATGGCTAAAGGCAATCCCAGAAAGACCAGCATCGCCGCTACCGGCAGTACCCCGGTGATTATAAGCACTGCAACATAACCATATAGTGCGCCAAGCGAGACCACAAACAGATTCTTAGCCTTCCGCTGTCCCAGACGGTAGGTCAGATTGCGTTTACCTGCTTCACGATCCTCCGCGTAATCAGGTATCTCATTAATGATGATCATCGTCCACATCGAAAGGCCCGGGATGAGACCGATTAACAGTACTTCCGGTGTAAGATTACCGGTATGGATATAATAACTCCAGCCGGTCACTATCGGTCCGTAACCGAGCATCATAGCCACTTCTCCCAAGCCGCGATAAGCCAACCGGAACGGTTTGGCAGAATAAGCGATTGAGATGGCGGCACCGATTACGGCAAGCCCCAGACTCCATAGCCCGACAGCAAAGGCAAAATAAACCGCGGCAATAAATGCCACAAGATACAGGCCGATAATGACCGTCATCGCTTGCCTTGGTTTGATGCAGCCAGAGGCGAGTACACCGGAACCACCGGAAAAAGGGTTCTTCAACCTATCAGTACATCGGTCGGTGCCGTACTTAAAATCCAGGGTATCGTTAAACATGGTTAGCCCAATCTGGACTGCCGCCGCAGCCATAAAGGCAATAATGAAATGGATTGGGTTGAAAAAACCAACTGTATAAGCCGCCACCCCGCCAATAATCACCGGCAGAACACCCTGGGGTAAAAATTTCAGACGTGCCGCTTGTGACCAATAGGTGAAAGGCACCGGTGCCGGACTAGTAAGCGCTCTCAAGAACTTCCCTCAACCGTGGTTCAACCACCTTGCACGCTATTCTGCCATTTTCTTTGTGGAAACAGCCGAACGATTCCAGCAGGAAAAAATCATTAATGGCAGTGCGCCGTTTGTTGTCGAAAGTAAGGGTTTCAAGTATTTCATTTATTGAGATATCGGATGGAATACGGGTCGGTAGACCAATCTTCTTAAATATAGCTTCAATCCGGGCTGCCAGTTCAGGAGACATAAAACCCAGAGCCACCGATATCTTGGCTTCAACGGTCATACCGATGGCAATAGCTTCACCATGTAATAATTGCCCGTTCTTGCGGATTTCCAAGGCGTGACCGATGGTGTGACCCAATTCCAGTTGTGGGTCCAGCTTGCCTTCATACGGGTCAATGACCAGCAGTTCCAGCTTAAGTTCAATCGTATGTTGTGAGATATATTCAATATCTTCCCAGGAAAAATCGGGGGCATGCTGGTTGATAAACTCAAAGAAACTTTCTTCCTGGCAAAGGCCGTGTTTAACCGATTCGGCCAGACCAGCCTTGATCTGGCGCTGAGGTAACTTTCTTAAAAAAGCAAAGTCAATAAAAACAAACTCTGGCGGGTAGTATTGACCAAAGAGGTTTTTACCGCGTTTATAGTTAACCGCCTGTTTTTGACCGATAGCCGAATCTATCTGCGCCACCATTGTTGTCGGCACGTGGAAAAAGCGTATGCCACGGAAAAGCAGGGCGGCTAAAAGCCCACCTAGATTGCCGACGACGCCACCCCCCAGACAGACCACAACACTGGATTTGGTAGCCCGCGCATCCAGCACTTTGGCACCTAGCGACTCTAACGTTGAAAGCGTTTTTGACTGTTCTCCGGCAGGAAAGATAAAGGCATGAGTCTCGGCAACTTTTGACAGTTCGGCTTCGATCTCATCCAGAAACACACCGGCGACATTATCGTCGGTAATAATGAAAAACTTGTCCGCTTCCAGCGTTCTTGCGCATTCAGATAATTGGCCAATAATATCCCGGCCGATATAGATGGGGCGAAAACGCCCGCCTCCAATATCATACTTCAGAGTCCTCAATTCAGCTGTCTCACTCTTCATCTTTTGTAACCTACAACTACGGTGCCCATACCGCCGCTCTGGTAGCGATGCCACACATCAACCAATCCGTTGTCGGTCATAATGCGTGCGATATCAGTGTTCTTGGGTAAAAGCATCACTGAGTTATAGAGATAACGCGGTGACCCCTTAGCCGTACCCAGAATAGTTCCGGCGACAGGCAGCAGGTATTTTAACGCAAAAAGGTATAATCCGCGCAGCGGTTGTCTTTCCGGCTTGGTCATATCCTGAATGATGAATATGCCGCCAGGTTTGAGCGCCTGGTAAACATTCTGTGCCGCCAGATTTTTATTGGCGAAATTGCGGAAAGCAAAACAGGTGGTGATGATATCATACTTGTTCTCGCCGTAAGGCACCTCGGAATCACCCACCCAAAAATTGATTTTTCGCTCCTTGAAACTCTTGGCGTGGCGTTTTTTTGCAACCCCCACCATCTCTGGTACCAGGTCAAAAGCATCTATCTCAATATCGTTAAAGTTACGCGCCGTATTAAAGGTGACAAAGCCGGTGCCGCAGGCCAGATCCAGCATCTTCAGTTTATCTTTGTCTTTTTTATAATGACCAATGATCTTAAGCACGTCTTTAACCCACCGGCGATGGATGCCCATACCAATGATATCATCGTGGAGATCGTATTTTGGTGCCTGGTAACCAAAAAGCTCAAGCATGTATGCCTTGCGTTTTTTAGCCGCCTCAGATTCAAAACCCGGATCCACCAGGTGTTTCTCCGCTGTTTGCGCTGCCATCCCTAAACCTCCGGTTTGAATCCGACTATAATGCAGGCGATTCCGCCCGAAAGGCTCTTGTAATAACAATTTGTCATGCCGCTGTCTTCAAGAATCTTCTGCAGTTGTGAGTTAGTCGGCATCATATCTGTGCTCTTCTTAAGCCATCCAGCAGCTGTTTTTTCAGTGCCGAGGATCCCGGCAAAAATCGGGAGTATAAATTTCATATAAAAAGCGTACAGCCCTTTCATCGGCTGCCGTTCAGGTTTGGTCAAATCCTGTATGATGAATATACCGCCCGGCTTAAGGGCGTTAAACACATTCCTGGTCGCCAGATGCTTATTGGCAAAGTTACGATAGGCAAAGGAGGTGGTTACAATATCATACTTGGCATTGCCAAAAGGAACTTCAGCATCGGCCACCCAGAACTTTATCTTGCGGCCTTTAAAACCTTTTTCATAACGTTGTTTGGCCACATTGATCATATCCGGCGACAGGTCAAAGGATTCAATATCGATATTGGGCAGTTTCTTGGCAACGTTGTAGGTCACAAAACCAGTGCCACAGCCCATATCCAACATATCGGCGTGCTTTTTACCTTTCATGAAACGCTCAATAATCTTGACCATGGTACGTACCCATAGCCGGTGAGCGTACAAACCATAAATATCATCATGAAAGTCATAATTTTTGGCCTGTACCACAAACAAGTCAACCATGTATTTCTTGCGTTTATTGGCTTCTTCTGAATCGAAACCCGGATCTTTCACCGGCGCTATTGTCTCCATGAACACTCCTTAATTATCCCAAAATCAGCAACTTGGAAATACCACAGCTTTTAGAAATATAAAACCGCGCTTATATTAAAATTAAAGTTGCGTCAGCGTTATAAATAGTACTAAATAATAGGATTGATTGCCCGCTATGTCAAATGAAAACATCCAACATCAATCGTCACAGCTTGATAACATGCCGCTGGGATGTAGAGTCTCAAAAAGTGATTTCGGGCTTTTTTCGCCGCCGGAACAGGCTGAAAAGTCCCCATTTGCGGCCCGCCAACTCATGACCTGCAGTAATTGCCATCAGTTCTTTGACCGCAGTTCGCACATCATCCCCATGATATAACACTCTATAGAGACGCTCCGTAATCGGCATCTCAATACCCAGCTTCTGCGCCAAATTCCAGGCCACCAGGGTTGTGGCAACACCCTCAGCCACGCCGCTCATCGTTGCCTGGATATCATTAAGTGCTTCCCCCCGTGTCAGGCGCTCACCAACTTGATGATTGCGAGATAAATTGCTGGAACATGTAGCGATGAGGTCGCCTTGACCTGCCAGGCCGGAAAGAGTCAGTGGATTGGCCCCCAACGCCGTCCCCAAGGCTGTTATTTCAGTTAAACCACGGGTCATCAGTGCGGCCTTAGTGTTATCTCCATAGCCCAGACCATCAACGATCCCTGCGCCTAGCGCGATTATGTTCTTCAGAGCACCACCCAATTCCACCCCCACTACATCAGTATTGGTAAAAGCGCAGAAATTAGGCACCGTTACCAACCTCACCCCACGCCGTGCTCTTGATTCTTTTTCTGCGGCGATAACGGTAACCGCTGGCCTGCCGGCCAGGATCTCCCAAGCCAGATTAGGACCGGATAACACGCAAATATTATCGTGGTACTCTTTTCTTATCTCGTCGGCAATGACCTGGCTCATGCGTTTGCCGGTAGCTATCTCCAAGCCTTTGGCAGCAGAAATAATAAGAGTACGCCTGTTGATGTAGGGAGCCACCAATTGTATATTATGCCGCATCATTTGCGATGGCACTGCCATTATGACCGCATCAGTATCTCGCATCGCTTCCATAACATCAGCCGTAACCAGAATACTGTGCGGCAAAATAAATTTATCCGGCAGTTTTGGGGTTCTAAACACACCCTGCCGGATAAGAAAGGCTTCCTCTTCGGTACGGGCTAAAACACGGATAACACCTTCCTTACGAGCCAGCACCGCCGCTAAAGTGATACCCCAGGTGGTCGCCCCAATAATGGCAATTTTAGGCATTAAAATAACTGCCTTTGAAATTCTAAATGGCTCGACGCCATCATCTAACAGGCTTTTTCGCTGATCTTGCGTTCTTTGCCGGCAATCAGACGCTGGATATTATCCCGATGCATAATAATTATAATCGTCGAACCTAAAAGACTATAAACCAGGTATTCCATAGGCAGTCCGCTGGACAGAGACAACGGTATCATGATGGCGTAAGCTCCGGCTACTCCGGCGATACTCCCCAGCGAGGCAAAACCAGTCAATCCGACACCGATAACAAAAACCTCTCCGCCAAAGATAGCGGCGAGAGGGTACAGCGCAATAAAGCCGCCGAAAAAAGTGGCCACGCCGCGCCCGCCCCTAAAATGGTTAAACACAGGGTAAATATGGCCGATTACCGCAGCTAGGGCTGCTATGACCTGAGCCATCAGTATACCCATGTGATAGTCTCCGACCATCATAAACTGGTGACCGACGATTGCCCCCGCCAGAAGCACCGCCACAACGCCCTTAAGCATATCCAGAAAGGCTACCAAAGCCGCCATTTTCCGGCCAAGGGTGCGTAATACATTTGTAGCGCCAGTACGGCCGCTGCCATGGGCTGTAAGATCAATTTTAGCCCGGCGGCGGGCAATAAAATAACCGAACGGGATACTACCAATGAGATAGCCGAGTACGGTTACCAGTAAAAGTTCGGTCAGCAACATCTACTTTTCACCCCTGCCTCTGAAGGTTATCTTAATGGGCGTACCTTCAAAACCAAAGACCTCACGCAGACGATTTTCAAGAAAACGCTGGAACGAGAAGTGCACCAGGTCGGGGTTGTTAACAAAGAACACGATCTCCGGCGGACAAACACCTACCTGAGTGGCATAAAGAACCTTAAGCGTCCTGCCGCCGACGCTCGGTGGGGCGTGATGCGCCATTGCGTGACGAATCAGGCTGTTCAACTCAGGGGTGGATACTCTTTTGCTGCGTTCCGCTTGTACCTCAAAAGCCGCCGGAATGATGCGGTCAACCCCATCACCGGTGCGGGCAGATACATATAGCCGCTGTGCATAAGGAATGAACTTGAAACGAGCGGCCATGTTCTTATCGTATTCAGTCATGTCCACATTTTCCAAAAGGTCTGATTTGTTGATCACCAGAATCAGCCCGCGGCAACTGTCCTTGGCATAACCGGCTATATGGGTGTCCTGGGCGGTCGCCGATTCACCGGCATCAAGTACAATAAGCACGACATCAGCGCGGTCAATGGCATTTAGAGACCGGATTACACTGTACTCCTCAATCCCACGCTCCACCTTACCCCGGCGTCTGATACCAGCGGTATCAATAAGTACCACACCACCAGTACTAAAGTCAATAGGTGTATCAATAGCATCCCGGGTAGTACCGGGAATTGCCGAAACGATAACCCGGTCTTCTCCCGTGAGCGTATTCAAAAGCGATGATTTACCAACATTGGCGCGGCCGGCAATGGCAATACGCAGGCGCTGCGGTTCAGTAACGGCAGCTTCTGATGGCGGCAACAATTCCACCAGCCGATCCAACAGATCCTCAACTCCGCGGCCATGATAGGCCGAAACCGGCATTGGTTCACCCAGGGCAATTGAGTGGAAACCAGCGGCATTCAATGCCATACTAGAGTTGTCCGCCTTGTTCACCGCTACAATAACGGGTTTGCCAGTGCGGCGCACCTCTTCAGCAATATCCTCATCCTGGGGGGTTAACCCTGTCCTGGCGTCGGTAAGGAAGATGACAACCGCGGCTTCCTTCATAGCTGCACGTACCTGATCATTTACAGCCTTGGCAATAGCGTCTTCAGGAGCGCCAGCCAGCCCCCCGGTATCAACAAGAACGAAATCACGCCCGCCGTAGCTCAAAGGAATATAAAGCCGATCGCGGGTGGTTCCGGGCAGATCTTCAGTAATGGCCTGCCGCTTCCCGGTCAATCTGTTAAGAAGTGTAGACTTGCCTACATTCTGGCGGCCAACAATAGCCACCACTGGAGTGTTTGTCATCTATATTATCTCAGAGTCCCGGCTTATACGCCTGACACCTGATTTCCTTCTTTTAGAGTTAATAGGAATCGATTGTTACTACGCAAAAACCAGCTCAATCTCTACTGAATCATTATACCATGCCGCCGGACTGCGACGTCGGACCTGATCTAATTTATGAATTGCAGCCAAACTGCGGGGCAAATTAAGCTGGCCAGGGCAGCAATAAACCACCCAGCATATCGGCAAGAAGAGCCTTCTGAACGTGGAGCCGATTCTCTGCCTGGTCAAAAACAACAGATTGCTGGCTATCAAGTAACCCCTGCGCCACTTCCTGGCCGTAGTGCGCCGGAAGCGGATGCATGATTATCGCATCTGATTTTGCCAAAGCCAGTATACGCTCATTAACCTGGTAACCGTTGAAATCATTAAGGCGCTTTTCTGCTTCATCCTCTTGGCCCATACTGATCCAGACATCGGTATAAATGATGTCCGCGCCGCGGGCAGCTACTTCCGGGCTGGTTGTCATTTCAACACTACTATCATTATCAGAAGCTGTTTTTAAAACCTGTTTCATAACCCCGGATGGTATCTCATAGCCTTTGGGAGAAGCGATGGTAATGCTCAAACCCACCGATGCTGCCGCCAGCGCCAGACTCACCGCCACATTATTGCCATCACCTATATAGGCCAGTTTTAAACCGGGATAATCGCCTTTATGCTCATAAATTGTCAGCAGATCAGCCAGCGCCTGACAGGGATGCTCATCATCAGACAAGGCGTTAATAACCGGTATTTTTGACCGGCGCGCCAATTCCTCAAGCCCGCTTTGTGCATAGGTGCGTACCGCCAGAGCATCCACATAACGGGATAACACCCGGGCTACGTCGGCAATGCTTTCGCGCTTACCCAGGCCTACTTCAGCAGGCGACAGATAAATGGCTTCACCACCAAGCTGCTTCATAGCCAACTCAAAACTTACACGGGTTCGTAAGGATGGTTTTTCAAAAAGCAGCGCCAGTGTTTTACCTGAGAGTGTCGTCTGCCAGCCTTCAGCCTTCATATTTGCGGCATCAGCCAGCAGCAACCGAATCTCATGGCTTTCAAGGTCTGTAATAGAAAGAAGGTCTTTGGATCTCATATGACTCACCGATACAAAAAGATGCCATAGTATATCATATGCCGCCACCCAACATCCGCTTTTCTGTCAGCTACCGTTTTATCGGGCCAATTTATCCACTCCGGCATGCGTCCTCTTGTCCCGCCTGTCGACGGGTCGGGGAGTTTGCACTCAGGGAATCTGTCGCAGGGTCTTCAACTAGTTGGTATCCTATACTTGATCATCATGAAAATATACCTGCAAGAAGTACCAAAACCCCATTGACACTCCCATTGTTCTATGCTAACATGTGTTCTATGATATTTAGATTGTTAAAAAGAGTAAGTATTTGAATTATTTGTTTCTCCGGAAAACAACCGGTTGTTTTTGCCAGTTTTAATCGTAAAAAGGAGGTTGTTTTTGCATTTTTCACTTTTTTAAAAAACAAATCTCCGCTGCTTTTGGCCAGACGTCGGTGTTTGTTGTAGGGGGGCATGCCTTGCCCCCTTGGATCTTTGAGATTTGAAACATGCTGTTTAACATATATGATCTCTTACCGATTATTGCCATAACTATATTTATCGTTTAAACTAGTACTACAATGTTGACTATAAGCCGACGGGTTTTTTGTTGCGCCACCTTGAATGGGAACGTTTCGGCGGGCTATGCAATAATTCCGCTGGTTCGGTACCGCTCTTCCAGATCGTAGTCACAGACCGGATCCGCCACTATCTATCAATGCTATCCAAAGACAATAAGAGTAGTTATAGCCGCATATATAAACAAAACCCAGTATTTTTAAGCCGAGAGGATTGAACATGGCAACTAAAAAAGAGACGGTCTTTTACCAGGAGCTCAAAGCTCGGCTAAAGGATGACCATCAGAGACTGGTTGAACAACTAGAGACCTCAAAAGCCTCGGCGCCGCAGGAAGACCGCCGGGAGGGTTCTCCTTTCGGGAAACGTGAGGAGGAAGCAACGGAAACCGCTGATCTTGAAAACCGCTTGGCCTTGGAAAAACGCATACTTGATCAGATTGCCGAAGTAGATGATGCCCTGGTCAAGCTGGAAAAGGGCACCTTCGGCAAGTGCGAGATGTGCGGGCAGACTCTGGACCCGGCCCGTCTGGCAATACTGCCCTACGCTAAATTGTGCGTCGCCTGCAAAGCCAAGCACAGTAAGCCATCATAGTGGTTCCCATAATCCCGCTGGCAGCCTTTTTAGTCGTAGTGTTTGACCAGCTCACCAAACACATGGTGCGCAGTTGGATGATGCTTGGTGAGTCTATTCCTGCAGAAGGCTTTTTTCAGTTGGTTCGTGTTCAGAACACCGGCGCCGCCTTCGGCATTCTGGAAGATGCCCGCCTGCTGCTTATAATTGCAGGAGTTATAGCCCTTATTGTCATCACCTGGCTGGTTCTTTCCAAACATCTGGGATTTCTGGACAACACGCTGGGACGGCTGACACTCGGTCTCATTGCCGGGGGCACGCTGGGCAATCTGATAGACCGGGCTTATTACGGCTATGTCACTGATTTCCTTAATGCCGGTTCCTTCCCGACCTTTAATATCGCTGATTCTTCTATGGTAATAGGTATGACTATCCTTGTTTTCCTCTACCTGCGGTCAGAATACTCAAGGGGTCATTAACTTGACCAGAATAGTTGACCTGACCACCGATAGTCCCGGAGTTCGCTTGGACAAATTCATTGCCAGTCAAATACCTGAGCTCTCACGCGTCCGCGTACGGGAACTGATTGACCAGGGGCTGGTTACGGTCAATAAACAACAGGTCAAGCCATCCCAGTTACTTAAAACCGGGGACGCAGTGACTGTGGCCATCCCGCCACCGGCCACAAGTGAGATCATCGCTGAGAACATCCCCCTTAACATCATCTACCAGGACGCAGACCTGGCCGTTATTGACAAACCCGCCGGACTGACCACCCATCCGGCGCCGGGGCATTCTGCTGGCACGCTCCTAAACGCGCTCTTAGCCTATTTCCCTGAACTGGCAGGAGAAGAAGGTGATCGTCCGGGAATCGTTCACCGGTTGGACAAGGACACATCCGGTTTGATGGTTGTGGCCCGCTCGCGCCGTTCCCAAGCAGCGCTTTCAGACCAGTTCAAGCACCGGCAGGTGACCAAGGTATATTTGGTCTTGGTCAAGGGCAGAGTGGAGCCGTCAAACGGTATTATTGAGGCGTCTATCGGCCGCCATCAGGTCAACCGCAAGAAGATGGCGGTCACAGAAAACGGACGTGAGGCTAAAAGCCAGTTCCACGTCGTCGAATATTTCAAGAACTACACCCTTTTGGAGGTTCGTATCTTCACCGGCCGCACCCACCAGATCAGAGTACACCTCGCGGCCATCGGCTATCCGGTTGCCGGTGACCAGACTTATGGGGTAAAGTCAGAATACTTCCCTCGACAGTTCGTTCACGCTCACCGCTTGAGCTTCACACAGCCAACCACCGGAGAAACACTCAGTTTCACTTCTGAACTTCCCCCCGACCTCGCCGTTCCTCTATCCCGTTTAGTCTAGCCACTAGACAACGCCCGTTGTATAATGGTCAGCAGTTATCCATCACGCCTTAAGGAGTGTCCTTTTTCATGAAGGTGCAACCCAAAGTACCCATCGCTCTGGAATTCGCCGGTTTCTGGCGAAGATTGGGTGCCTTTGTGATTGACCTTACCGTGCTGGGCGCCACCGCTTCCTTTCTGACCCCGTTCCATTGGTTCGGATTCGGCAACTTTTTTGATCTTAGCAGCTTCATCAGTGTTCCAGTCCTATCCATTCCCTTCATCGCCATCGCTAATCCGGTATCCGCAATGCTAAGCAGTGTTTACTTTGTTGCCCTCTGGGCCTGGCGCGGACAAACGCTGGGCATGATCGCCGCCGGCATCAAACTCATCCGCACTGACGGCACTGATGTAGATACCGGCCACAGTATCACCCGTTTGCTGGGTTTAATTATCAGCGCACTGCCACTATTTCTAGGTCTGGTCTGGATCGCCTTTGACGAACGAAATCAGGGCTGGCATGATAAAATTGCTCAAACCTACGTCGTCAAAATACCCCGAATGCCCGAGGTCAATGTCAGCGCCCCGACAGCTGGCGCCTAATTTAACGAGGAATTGATGAACAATACTGTCCGGGTGCGTTATGCTCCCTCCCCCACCGGTTTCCCCCACGTGGGTAATATCCGTACTGCTCTCTTCAACTGGCTTTTCGCCCGCCACCACGGCGGCAAATTCCTGGTGCGCATTGAGGACACTGATCAGGCCAGGTACGTTGAAGGGGCGGTTGAGGCTATCCTGGACGGTCTTCGCTGGTTAGGCATGGATTGGGATGAGGGGCCTCAAAAGGGTGGAGACTATGGGCCTTACTTCCAGTCACAGCGCCTGGAGCGCTATCAGGCCGCGGCAGAAAGACTTATCGCCAGCGGCCATGCATACCGTTGTTACTGCTCACCTGAGCGCCTGGAGGAAATGCGGGCGGTACAGACCGCCGCTAAACAGCCGCCGGGGTATGACCGCCACTGCCGCGACAACCTCCAAGGAGCACCAGATGGTATTACCCCGGTAGTCCGGTTCAAAGTGCCTCTTGATGGCCGGACAGTGTTTACCGACCTTATCCGCGGTGAAGTCAGTTTTGATAACTCACTGCTGGATGACTTTGTATTGCTTAAGAGCGATAGTTTCCCCACCTATCATCTGGCCAATATCGTCGACGATCATGACATGCTCATCAGTCATGTCATTCGGGGAGAAGAATGGGTGTCCAGCGCGCCGCGGCATGTTATGTTGTACCACGCCCTGGGATGGAAACCACCGCAGTATGCTCACCTGCCAATGATACTGGGCACCGACCGCTCAAAACTGTCAAAGCGCCATGGGGCAGTGTCCATCATTGATTATAAAACACAGGGATATCTGCCGGAAGTGATGGTAAACTTCCTGTCGCTCTTAGGCTGGTCTTTGGATGATAAAACCGAAATCATGGATGTAAAGCAGATCATTGATAACTTCTCTATCGAGCGTATTTCCAAGACTGGCGCCATTTTCAACATTGAAAAACTGGACTGGATGAACGGCATATACATCAGAGCCCTATCGCTCGATGACTTTACAGACCGCGCCAAGCCGTTCCTCGAAGCCGGCGTACCCGAGTCACTGGCCTTTGACCGTGATTATGTCAAAAGTGCACTAGCCCTCCTGCAGGAGAGGGTGAAAAAACTGAGTGAACTGCAGGATCAACCGGAACTCACATCGTTCTTTTTCACCCAAAGACTGGAATATGCTCCCGTCGATCTCGTCGGTAAAAAAATGACCGCCGCTTCCACTCAACAGGCGCTGGAATCCTCCCTTAATCGTCTTACCGCCCTCAATGATTTTACCGTTGAGACAATGGAGATTGGCCTGCGCGCTCTGGCCGATGAATTGGAACTCAAGCCGGGGCAGCTTTTCGGCTGCCTGAGAGTGGCTATAACCGGTCAATGTGTGTCTCCGCCTTTATTCCAGACGATGACTGTGCTCGGGCGAGAGCGCAGCCTTAAACGATTGCGTGAAGCTGTCACAAAATCTCACCAGTTACCGGATTAAATATGACGGAAAACACAGTCAAACGATTCCCTATCATTGGCGCCTGCGGGTTGGACTGCGGACTTTGTCCCCGTCACCACACTGACGGCGTTTCACGTTGTCCTGGTTGCGCCGCCAAAGGCGCCGGTGAATGGAACTGCGGTACCTTGCAGAGATGTTGCGTCCAGGAACACCGTCTGGAGTGCTGTGCCCAGTGCCTGGAATCAGATGGCTGCCGTTCACTGGAACGGGTAATGGATCAATCAATCAAAGGTGATTCCTTTATATCTTACCTGCCTGTGCCTGCCAACCTCCAACTTATCCGCGACCTGGGAATTGTGGAGGCAGCCCGGCGCCAGGACGCACGGGTAACTTTTCTGGAAGGTCTTTTGAACACCCATAATGACGGCCGCAGCAAAGGTTTTTACTGTCTGGCTGTCCAGCTATTACCGCTTGCTGAACTGCAGGCGGCGGTGAATGTGTTGTCTGCTGATCTTGCACGGATACCGGATGCTAAGCCCCGGGCGGCCATGCTGCGTGAAGCTTTCGATGAACTTGCGTCCCGAAAGGGTTTACAGTTAAAGTTAAGACGGCCAAAAAAGGAGAAGGTGCTGTAAAATGAGCGTAACTCTCACCCGTCAAGATGCTATGAACTGGCTGGTCAAGTACGGTGTTATTCCCTATTGGGACTCCATCGATAATAAGCCGCTTTTCCGCAAGGCCGATGTCCACAAAGGTTCTTTGCCATTTATCAGCCGTGAATCCGAGGAACAGGTCTGGCCGGGCATTATCAAACTCCTGGAGATCCGCACTGAGGCAGATTGCGCTACGGTGCGAAAAAACGTGGAACACCTGCTGCGGGAGCAGCGAAAATTAATTTAACAGCTCTCAATCGGGGCAATGCCTCAATATTTAATACTACTGATTAAGCAAGGCTGAGGGATTTATTTTTGGCTGAACTGCCACCATATATTGAACTGTATGAATCTGGTGAACTTGAGCGTCGTGTTGAACGATTGGAAGCCAGGCTGGAAAGCTGCGATATCTGTCCTCGGCTCTGTGGTGCCAACCGCCTGGCTAACGAAGTGGGTTCCTGCAACGCTGGCAAGCTGGTAGCCGTAGCATCTGTCTGCGCCCACCAGGGCGAGGAGCCTGCACTGTCGGGAACACGAGGTTCCGGCACCATATTCTTCGGCAACTGCAATTTAAGATGCGTTTATTGCCAGAATTCCCAGATATCACAGGACCCTGAGCGCCAACGTCCCAATCAGGTTACGCCGTCGCGTCTGGCCAATCGCATGCTCTATGTCCAGAACGAACTCAACTGCCACAACATTAATTTAGTATCGCCGTCGCACTATGTGCCGCAGATCATGCGTGCCATCTATGAGGCAATACCCAAAGGTCTTACTCTGCCCATCGTCTACAACACCAATGCCTACGATGAAGTGGAGACGCTGCAGGAACTTGAGGGTATAGTTAGTGTCTACCTGCCGGACCTCAAATATGCTGACAACACTGTTGCCGCCAGGTTATCCGATGTACCGCACTATGTGCCAACCGCCCGCGCCGCAATAAAAGAAATGTACCGTCAGGTAGGGGAAATGGAATTGGATGATGACGATATTGCCGTCAAAGGCCTTATTATCCGTCATCTGATCCTGCCCAATGATCTGGCCGGCAGCGAGGCTTCAATGAAATGGGTCGCCAACGAACTTTCACTATCAGTTCCAGTCAGCATCATGGCACAATACTCTCCGCGGCATCACGCCCCGGAAATGCCTATGCTGGCGCGTAACATCACTGCCGCCGAATACCGCCGTGTGGTAAATCTACTAGATGTGTTGGGGATAGAAAATGGCTGGCTGCAGGATGACAGTTCTCAGGAATATTATCTGCCTGATTTCAGCCACGAAGAGCATCCGTTCGAGAGAGGCTAAAAAATGCGCCAGTCATAAGACTGGCGCATTTTGATTGCATTACAACCGCGAGCCGGAACTATCCGCCTTTGCGTTTACGGTTACAAAAAGCAAAGTGTATCTTAAGCCCGCTGACCTCGTCTTTTTTGTTTACGTTCTCAATAAACGTCTTTAGTTCAACAGGTTTCTTAGCGGCAACGGCTTTCTTGGCCATGTATCAATATCTCCGTATTTACAAACTGAACTGGCATTATAGCATGATACCGCTGCCAAAGCCAAGGAGGTTCCCAAAAATAAATAATGGAAACTAGCGCAAAAAAGAGACTCCGCCAAAAGCGGAGTCTCTAACCTTGCTTAGCCTTTAAAAAAGCTGGAGGTTATTTCCTACCTACTGATTTTCGGGCGGCTTTGATGGCTGCCCGGCGGGTAGCCGTTTCCTTGCGCTTGCGGCGGGTAAGAGGTTTTTCAAAACGGCTGCGGCGCCGTGTTTCACGAATGATGCCATCCAGCTGCACCTTGCGGTTGAAACGCTTAAGCATTCCCTCGAAGCTCTCGTTATATTCCGGTCTAACTTCGGTCAAAAAGAATCACCTACTTCCCATACGCAAATAAAAGCTTGTCTCAAAAAGACAATAGCTTATTCTGGGCTTTCATGAATAGTATGTCAAGTCAGGAAAGCGCCAACTGTACCGCCGCATCGGCGTGTAATCTTGTGGTATCAAAAACTGGCACAGCTACGTCGGACTGGCTTATCAGGAGTGGTAATTCAGTACAGCCCAGGACGATTCCTTCGGCTCCCCTGTCAATCAGTCCTTCGATTATTTTCAGGCATAACCCACGTGAAGTTGCCGCTAGCTTCCCACGGCAAAGCTCTTCATAGATCACACCGTTGATCATTTCCTGTTCGTCATGATTTGGAACTAGAACATCAACCGCAAAATGGTCAATAATCCGATTCCGGTAAAAAGGCTCGCTCATGGTAAACCGGGTACCCAGCAGTCCAACCCTCCCCAACCCTCGTTTTTTGATTTCTTCTCCGGCGGCATCGGCAATATGTATCATCGGTAGGCCGCTAACTGACTCTATGTCGTCCGCCACTTTGTGCATCGTATTGGTGGCAATGATCAAAAAGTCGGCACCTGCATTCTTAAGGCTGACCGCTGCATCAGCCAATATCCTCATGGCCTCAGACCACCGTCCGGTACTTTGTAGTTCTTCAATTTCGGCAAAATCAAAGCTGTGCAGGACAATTTTCGCAGAATGGAGTCCACCCAGACGTCGTGCGACTCCTTCATTAATCAGACGGTAGTAGTCCGCCGTTGAGTTCCAACTCATTCCGCCCAGTATACCTATAGTTTTCATCTTTCATTGACTCCTTCTGATCAAGCCACATAAATCATGGCGATACCGGCAGCTATCAATACCGTAGCGCCCAGCCTCACTAGAATGGTTAGGCGGCTTGCATCAACTCTGAGCAAAAATCCCGGCAACAGTTTATTCAATGCCAGCGCCAGAAAAAACACAAAAATCGGGCGACTGCCAGTTATCGCCGAAACCAGAGATACTTTGCCGGAAGCCATGGCATTGAAAACCAGGAGAATCCCAATCATCGCCAGCGCTTCGTTGGCTATCAACAACAACGCAGTGCGCCCCCGATCAGGAATCTCTTTCAACTGACGTATTACGGGGATACGGAGTGAGAATGCGAAATACATGGTCACCAGGCACAAAGAACCGATCCAATACATATTCCAAAAACTGATTTCACTCAAGGCGTATTTACTCATCACGTCAGCCGACGCGCTCAAAACAGCAGCCAGTATCAACAGTAAAAGTGGTCGGCCTCGCCATTTGATGCCGCCGCCATTGCCTCTTTGCGCCGATAGTAATATGGTGCCGCCGACGATGACAGCAATGGCCAGCCACTGGAGCCATGCCAGTGTTTCACCTAAAAATGGCACCGCCATCAGCGCTACAAATACCGGATAAGTATGATAGACCGGTATCGCCCAGGATACGTCTTCAGTCCGGAAAATATTAAGCAGCAGTCCGACGCCCACCGCCCTGAGGACTCCTGCCCCGACTGCTGCCGCTAGCATCCCAACCCCGACGTTCTCCGGCAAGGGGTGCATTACCATTATAATCAGGGCAAAAAAGGTTACGATGACACTCACCGGTAAAAGAAAAGCCCTCAACGAAGGCATGCGCTTACCGATGAAATGGCTGTCCATGATGTTCACGCCTGCCACAGCCACTGTCCCCAGCACCGCAACCATTACCCAATCAGTCATCGGTATCCACCATCATGAACCGGACGCATCAGCACCGACGCCAGGCATTTCGACAACGGCGGCTGTATTAGATCCGCTGACATTCATGGCAAAGATATGTTCCCCTGCCTCTGACAACTATTCTATCCAATGGTGTCCCGCAGCGGGTACAATTCTCACCGCGTTTATGGGCCACTTTGAAAGAAAAATGTGCCTGTCCCAGTTCACCACCGGGACGGACATAATTTGAGATACTGGCGCCTTTGCTTGCGATGGCGCTGGTTAATATGCGCCTGATGGCGTGATGAAGACTTTCATATTCCGGCGGCGTGAGGCTGTCCGCCGGGCGGAGTGGGTGAATTTTTGCTTCAAATAATGCCTCATCAGCGTACATGTTGCCTATACCGGCAATGAGTGTCTGATCAAGAAGGGTCGGCTTAATCGGGCTTTTACGTTTTCTTAGGATTGATTTAAATACTTCAACGGTGAACTCCGGTTCAAGAGGTTCCGGCCCGATTCCTTCCAAAACCGCATTATCACTGATCAATTTCATCCGGCCAAATTTCCTCGGATCGCGGAAATAAATCCTTGTTCCATCATCGAGAGTTATCTGCACCCGGTTGTAAGGAGGAGCTTCGGAATCCGGCCTGGCTGCGATGAGCGCACCTGTCATCTTGAGATGAGTTAGCAACTTTTCCCCGCTGGAAAGCTGCCACACAATGTATTTACCCCGTCGAAAAACACCCGCTACACATTGCCCCTTGAGTCTGGCAATAAAATCATCCGCAGAGTGTCCGCGGACAGTTCCGGGCCAGAAAACTTCGACGTTTTCTATCATTCGGCCTAAGACATAAGGACGGATTTCATTGGTTACCGTTTCAACTTCGGGCAATTCAGGCATGATTAACCTCGATATTATTCATTCTTTATATTCGATATACTGTGCCGCAACCAATAATTCGTGCAAGAACAACGGTTCACCTACACTTATAACCACTGTGTCAGATCAGATTTTGGGAAACACTGGTGTTTTCCAGCCGCCACATAACCGGTATCAGAATCAGGATTCCCAGCAGGAACCCTCCCAGCACGTCAGTCGGCCAGTGTGCATTAAGATACAAACGTGAAATCGCGGTCAGTACCAGCAATAGAACCAGCCCGGCACGCCAAACCCCAAGCCATCGGCTATCCCTCAAAACTTTACTGATATAATAATAGAGATATCCGGTTAAAACTGTAAAATAGGCCGTGTGACCGGAGACAAAACTGAATTGGTCCCCATCCGGACGGGTACGGTCAATAATGACCTTGCCCATGCTCCCAATTAGTGAAATTGCCACTAGCGCCGCCACCAACCCCAAAGCCTCGCGGCGGTATCCCTTGAGCCAGAACCAGAGCACAAAAAATCCAGCCAAAATAATTGACGGCCAGGTTTCACCGATAAAAGCTACACCATCCATCAGTTGGTCAAGCAATGATGTCTGCCAGCCCTGGACGATATTCAATAAAGTAATATCAAAGCCCTGAGGGCTAACGCCATGAGCATAAGCGGCAAGCAATGTGAAGAAAAATAGTATCAACAGATAAGTAGCAATCGGAAAATGGCGCAAATTATTCCATTTCTCCCCAATTGGCGCCGTATTTCAGATCTACTTTTAACGGCACCTTCAGCTTGACCGCGCCTGACATCAGCCTCGGCGCTAATTCTGACATGAAGATGAGTTCAGACTGAGGCACTTCAAAGATAAGTTCATCATGCACCTGTAGTAACAGCCGGCTTTTGAGCTTGCGCTCGTCCATCTCCCGTCTGACATGCAGCATGGCCACCTTGATGATATCCGCCGATGTTCCCTGCACCGGCATATTGATCGCCATGCGTTCCGCCGCTTCACGAACCTGACGGTTAGAAGCATTGATGTCTGGAATATAACGCCGTCGGCCTAGTATCGTCTCAACGTAACCGTGTGAGCGAGCCTGCTCTTTGGTAGCTTCAAGATAGGCTGTAACGCCGGGATAACGCTCAAAATAGGTCTTGATGAACCTGGAAGATTCCTCACGGGAAAGTTCGGTGGCTTGTTCCAGACCGTAGCCGCTCATGCCATAAATTACCCCGAAATTGATAGTCTTGGCAAAACGTCTCATATCCGGAGTTACCTGACCGGGAGACACATTATACAGCCTGGTAGCCGTCGTCATGTGAATGTCTTCATCATTCTCAAAAGCTTTAACCAAATCAGCATCGCCTGATAAATGCGCCAGCGCCCGCAGATCAATCTGAGAATAATCAGCAGCCAGCAGCAGGTAACCCGGCGGAGCCACAAAGGCTTTTCTGATCTCCCTTCCCAGTTCACCGCGCACAGGAATATTCTGCAAATTAGGTTCGCTGGATGACAACCGGCCGGTGGCGGTGCGCGCCTGATTGAAACTGGTATGCAGCCGCCTGTCGCACATATTCACCATCTGCGGTAAAGTATCAACATAAGTTGATTTCAACTTGGATAAGGTGCGGTATTCCAGTATCAGCCGGACAATTGCGTGCTGGTCTTTGAGTTCATCCAGCACCGCTGCGTCAGTACAAAACCCGGTTTGGGTCTTACGACCCGAAGGCAAATGTAACTCACCAAAGAGCACTTCACCCAACTGTTTGGGTGAGGCTATATTAAATGGATGACCGGCATGCTCGTGGATTTCTTTTTCAAGCGCTGCCAACTGGTCGCCCAGGCGCAATGACATTTTTGCCAGCATATCGGCGTCAATAGCGATACCGGCGCTTTCCATATCCCCGATAATCGGCACCAGCGGCATTTCCACCTCAGTAAACAGCTTCCGCTGATTTTCCCGGTCCAGTTCCGGAGCCAAAAGTTCCGCCAGACGGAAGGTCATATCCGCATCGGCACAGGCATAATCCGCGGTTTCCTGAAGTTCACATCCGGAGATACATTTCTGATTTTTACCTTCACCGATAAGCATAGTAATAGGAGTCATCTCTACACCCAGGCGGCTGAAAGCCAATCCCTTAAGCGATAGCGTTTTTTCACCCAGCAGATGGGCCGCCAGCATGGTATCAAAACTGAGACCCTTTACCGTAAAACCAGCCCGGCTAAGTATCTGAAGATCAAATTTGGCATTATGAGCGATTTTGGGGATATTTTTATCAGCTATAATGCCGCCCAGCATTTTAATAACCTGGCTAAGTTCTAATTGGGCGCCGGCGACACCAACATGACCTACCGGCAGATAATAACCTTCTCCCGCGGCCGGGGCCAATGACAATCCAACCAGATCTGCCGAAAGGGTGTCAAGACCGGTGGTCT
Organism: Dehalogenimonas sp. WBC-2; assembly: GCA_001005265.1. Lineage (NCBI taxonomy): Bacteria > Bacillati > Chloroflexota > Dehalococcoidia > Dehalococcoidales > Dehalococcoidaceae > Dehalogenimonas > Dehalogenimonas sp. WBC-2. Next base: position 222,492 of record CP011392.1, on the reverse strand, counting down.
CTGTATCAATAGCCAGTTTTTCGATATTAGATAGTTTTTTCGCAAGTACGGCCAGCTTTTCAACGGTATCTACGAGCGTATAGCGGCACTCAACGACAGGATGTTCCTGGATAACAGGGGCCATGGAAGCCTTTGTTTCTTTAACTCCGCCGGATTGCGGCAGACGGTTGATCAGAGATGTGAATTCCAATTCCCGCAGTAGCGGAATAACTTTGTCACGTTCAAAAAGGCTGATACGGCACTCATCAAGGACAAATTGTATCGGAAGATCAGTAACTATGGTTGCCAGTATCAGGCTTTGCCGCGCCGCCGCCTCTTCACGCCGGAGCAGTTCGCGCAGTTTTTCCGGTTTGATCAATTCTATGTTTTCATAGATGGCATCAATGCCGTCAAACTCGGAGAGCAGCTTAACCGCTGTTTTCTGTCCGACGCCGGGGACACCGGAAATATTGTCGGAGGCATCGCCGACGAGTGCTTTATAATCAGCCACCCGGTGCGGCGGCACCCCGAATTTGCCCATCACCGCTTCCGCATCATAGACCATAGTATCGGAAAAAGTACCACCGGGCTTGGGGTATAGCACCTTGACCGACTCATTTACCAGTTGCATAGCGTCGGCGTCACCAGTAACAATGATTACCTCTGCTCCGGCGTCTTTAGCCCGGCAGGCAAGTGTGCCCAATAGATCATCGGCTTCATAACCTTGCTGCTCAAAGACCGGTATGCCAAAAGCTTCCACCATCTGCCTGACCCTGCTCATCTGGGCAATGAGTTCAGGAGGCGTTTCGGGCCGATGGGCTTTATATGCTGTCGAAAGTTCGTGCCTGAATGTCGGACCTTTGCGGTCAAAAGCAATGGCATAGCAATCGGGTTTTACATCGTTAAGCACCTTGAGAAGTATATTGGTAAACCCAAAAACGGCGCTGGTCACCTCACCGGTCTTGCTTATTGAAAGTTGCTGGCTGTACTTAAAAGCATGGTAGGCCCGGTGAACCAATGCACTGGCATCAAAAAGGACTAGACTGGGCTTGTTCATGTCTGAATTATATCAGAAAAGGCGTCCCCAATGGTTTAAGAGGCTTTGATATTAATGTCCCCGACCTTGTCAATCAGAGACCAGTAACAGCAGAACTCTATGCCAAACCCGAAAGCTAAACCGGGGATACCCGCAACGGCTGGTTTACCACCGGAATTATATTTTGAGGACAGCCCTGCCACACCAATATTGAAGTGGACAATGATGGCAATCCTAATTCCAGTTGGTGGGTATAAGCAATCACCAGATTACCGTAATAATAAAAGAATTGGTGAGTCGCGGTGTCAAATTTAATGTTACCGCGGCCTGCGGCACGGGTCATCAAACGTGAAAAGCGAAGCGCGGAATACGCAACAACTCCAGCTTTGCCCCACACCCCAAAAAAGTACAGTTTGGCTTGAAAATTTTCCAGATGCCCGTGGTTAAAAAGAACATCAATAGTACCGCCCCTGCTGGCCGTTTCTTTGAACTGATATATCCGCTGGTCACCGCCGTCGTACAAACGAACAGTAGCATCCAATTCAGTTTCCGGAATATGCGTTACATCAGCCAGGCGCTCTTCACCCAAGGCTTTAACAATATCATCAGGACACCGCAAATCACCGTAGTGATGCAACACGGTATCAATGAGTTCAAGGTACGAAACGGACTTCGGAGGGTCGTATTGTTGCAGGCGCAATCTTTTACTCCAGTGCATTCATGGTAGCACCGAAGGTTGTTAAAATCAAGATTATATTCCCTACTTTAACTCTGTGATGTAATATTAAATAGCATACAACTATCTATACAGGTGGTGTATCGTCTGTTTTCTCAACCTCTATTGTGCATTCAGTAACCAGCGCCGCAAAAGCTCCCACGGCCGCTAAAAGTGGTGCTGCTAAAATACCCACGGCAGCTACCGGAGCGCCCACAGAAAGCGGGATATCAATTATTGACCGTCCGTCATGCACCAGGCGTACCCGCCGGATATTACCCTCACGGATAATTTCTTTGATCCTGGAGAGTACTTTATCTCCCGATACGGTGAATTTTTCAGTTGACATCGGCTACCTCCATTTATTAGCTAGAATAATTCTAGCACCGCGATATGCAAATTCATAAATTAACCGGAGCGATGCTTATTGCAAGGTTGCCACAGATCAGGTTTCAGGTATAGAATATCCCAACATTCCTAAGTGTCGAAGAGGCAGAATATGGCAATTGAACTCGTCCACATTGGTTTCAGTAATATTCTGGCGATGAACCGGTTGATTGCCATCGCCCCTCCCGGTTCCGCCCCCATCAAACGTATTATTCAGGAAAGCCGCAACAAAGGTGTCCTGATTGACATGACCAACGGCCGCAAGACCAAGGCGGTTATTTTCATAGATTCTGGTCATGTAGTGCTGGCAGCTCTGGCGCCGGAGACCATCACCGGCCGGGTATCCATTGGTCGCGGCGCGGTTAGAACTGATGTCGCCGAGGTTCCGCTTGAGCTTTAGTCCACCGGTACCTTCTCCTTTGCTGGTGGTATTATCCGGCCCTTCCGGCGTAGGTAAAGACGCGGTACTGGGACGGATGAAATCAAGCCGTTTACCTTTAAGATATGTCACCACCGTCACCACCCGGGCTCAGCGTCCCGGCGAACAGGACGGGTTAGACTACCACTTCTCCAGCCCGGAAGACTTCAAAAAGCTGATTGACCAGGATGAACTGTTAGAATGGGCAGAAGTCTACGGCAATTACTACGGTGTCCCCAAAGCACCGGTGCGGAGTGCTTTAAACAAGGGCCAAGATGTTGTGGTCAAGGTTGATGTCCAGGGTGCTGCCACTATTAAAAAGATCACCCCTGAGGCAGTTTTCATTTTCCTTCTGCCGCCATCACTTGAGGAACTTACCAGGCGTCTTTCGAGACGGCTCACCGAATCGCCGGAAACATTGAAACGCCGGCTGGATACCGCACCAAAGGAACTCGGCCAATTAAAGATGTTTGATTACTTCGTAGTTAATCATGAAGACAAGATAGACCAGGCGGTAAGTGAGATTTCGGCCGTTATCACTGCTGAAAAGTCGCGGACCATTCCCAGGTGTATTATTCTTTAACACTCCCCGAAAGCCCACAGATCATACTGTCGCTAAAACAGTTTCAACAAAGAAGCCATGGCAAAGGCAATGGCACCGCAAATAGGAAATGTCACCAGCCAGGCCGTCAGGATATTACCTGCCACACTCCAGCGCACCGCTGAGAACCGCCGGGTGGCCCCCACGCCCATGATAGAGGCGCTCATGGCATGCGTTGTACTGACCGGGATACCTAAATTTGAAGCCAGTTCTATGACACTGGCTGCTGCTGTTTGGGCCACAAAACCCTGAGCCGGTTTCAGGTTGGTTACCCGGAACCCCAGGGTTTTCATCACCCGCCAGCCGCCAATGGCAGTACCGGAACTGATGGCCGCCGCCGATACGATAATAACCCACCACGGAATGCCGTCCCACAGGCCGGTGTTGCCAGTATAAATGACCAATGCCATGGTAATAATACCTATCGGCATCTGGCCGTCATTCTTGCCGTGAGTATAAGCCATAAACGCGGAGGAGAGCACCTGCCCGTTGGAAAAGATGTTACGCAGCCGTGCCGGCAAACTGTCTTTGAATAACCAGTATACTACCAGCATCAAGAAAAAGGCCCCGATGAAACCCAGCACCGGTGCTGACACCACCGCCGTAACGATACGCCCCAGGATTGCCCAGTTGACACCGTCAAACCCGGCCACTGCCAACCCGGCGAACGCCAAACCGGACACCAGTCCGTGCGTCAGGCTGATAGGCAATCCGAAATATGTCGCGGCACCGCCCCAGATTACAATAGCCGCCAGCGCCGCAATTATCACATTAAAGGTCACAAATTCAGGATGAAGAATACCTTTACCGATAGTTGCCGCCACTGCCGTTCCCGTGGCCGCCCCGGCCAGGTTGGCAAAAGCCGCAACTACAACAGCAACCCGGGGAGACAATACCCTGCTGCCAACAACGGTAGCAATGGCATTGGCGGCATCATTCATACCGTTAACAAAACCAAGCCCGATAGCCAGCACGATAACCAGTATTAAAAGGCCCAACGAGGCATCAGGCATTCTTGAGCGCTACTCCCTCAAAGACATTGGCCACATCCTCACAGCGGTCAGTGGCGCTTTCCATGGCTTCATAGATTTCACGCCACTTAATAACATTGGCCATGTCATGTTCTTCAAAAAGATCCACCAGCGCCGCCCGGAATATTTGGTCCGCCTGATTTTCCAAGCGGTTGATCTCGATGCAATGCTCCAGAAGATTTTTCATGGTAGCTGTTTTGCGCAGCTTTGGCGCCGCGGCAGCGATTTCCTTGGTGGCCGCCACGATGACATCTGCCAAAACCCGCACCCTGGGCCCCGGTTCGCCCACTTTATAAAGCAACATATAGTCCGCGGCAGAATGGATAAAATCGGTCACATCATCCATTGAGTGAGCCAGTAAGGCAATATCCTCCCGGTCAAACGGCGTGACAAAGCTGCGGTGCAGCATGGCGATAATCTGATGGGTAACAGAATCTCCGGCATGTTCCAGTTCTGCTATCCTGGACACTTTTTCAGAGACATCCCGCCAATCCTCAACCAGATCTTTAAGTGCCTCAGCGATACGCACCGCGTTTGCCGCACCGGCCTCAATAAGGTCAAAGAATTTTTCTTCCCGGGGCATAAAGGAAAGTTTAACCACGTATATCTCCAGTTGTAGATTAGACAAATCCAGAATTATTGTTATGATAGTATGGCGGAGTCAAAAAAACAACCGTCCATAATACAAGTGAGCGCCAATATGCACCAGCACACCCATCCCAGCACCGGCAGCCGCCTGAAACTGGGCATCATTATCTCATGCTTCATCCTTGCCGCTGAAGTCACTGGCGGTCTGGTTTCTAACAGTCTGGCCCTTTTATCTGACGCGGGTCATGTTTTTGCCGATATTGTAGCCCTGTCACTTTCAGCTTACGCCTTGCGGCAGGCACAACGCCCCGCCAATCATCGCATGACTTTCGGCTACCACAGGTTAGGGGTGGTAGTCGCCATGGTCAATGCCGTAGCCATCTTCGGCATCGCTGGATTCATCATCTATGAGGCGGTTAAGCGCTTACAGACACCTCTTGAAGTAGACAGCCCCGTCATGCTGCTGGTAGCCGCCGCAGGTCTTATCGCCAATCTGGTTGTTGCTTTCTGGCTGCGGGAAGCGCAGAAAGACAATCTGAACATTAAAAGTGCCTTCTGGCACGTCCTCGGTGACGCCCTGGCCTCCGTTGGCGTCATTATCGGAGCGCTGATCATCATGTTCACCGGCTTCGCCGCCGCCGATGCCATAGTCAGCGTTATCATCGCCCTCATAATCGCCATTTCGGCCTGGGGAATCCTCTCAGAGGCTGTTGCCGTGCTCCTTGAGGCTACACCCTCCCATATCCGCCTGGAAGAGCTGACCGCAACCTTGCGTTCCATCCCCGGTGTTGAAGAAATCCATGATCTGCATGTCTGGAGTCTGACGCCCCAACTTCACGCTCTGTCCAGCCATATCGTCATTGCCGACCGGCTGACATCGGAAACAGCCCATATCCGGTCCTCCGTTGAAAAAATGCTGACAGAGCGCTATAGCATCTCCCATACCACGTTGCAGATAGAATGCCGCTCTTGCGCTCCCGGTGGCCTGCCGTGCACTCTTGAACCCGGTGCCTGTCCTCTTTCGCCTCACCGCAAGTCCGATGAGCATAAGAACGGGAGATGAATTACGGTTGCATTATTTTATATTGAAGTCAACTTGTGTTACATTAGATTCAGACTTATTGGTTCTACAGCTCTTGAAGCAAAAAAGAATTGACAGCGCCCAAGTTTAAGCCTAAAATGCGCCTTCAGTTGATTGAATGGTGCTTGGCACCATAAATTAAGAGGGTCATGAAAGCAGAATTAACCAGTCCGCAATCTCAATCCCCCACTCATAGCCGCCCCGGTGATAGAGTCATCCGGGTTTCTCGGCGTCATCACGGTAAATTATCCGGACTCATGAACGCACTCGCGTCCCGGTTCCATCTAGGGAGATCGCCAGGAACAAGGTAGATGTATATCATCATTGCCGGTGGCGGAGTTGTCGGCTCTAACATCGCCTCGCTTCTATCGGTGGAGAACCATGACGTCGTTGTTATTGAGGAATCTGTCGCCTCAATAGAAGAAATTCGGCGTCACCTTGACGTCCGTGCCATCAAAGGAAACGCCGCTACTCCCCGTATCCTTCGTGAGGCAGAAGCTCAACGCGCCGACTTGGTGCTGGCCGTCACCGATTCTGACGAAACAAACATGGTCATCTGTTTCATCGCCAAGGAAATGGGCGCAGTACGCACCGCCGCGCGTATCCGTAACCCTGACTATACCGGTTATTTTCAGTTGCCAGCCAAAGGCCCCAGCGCCACCCGCCGCATCGTTCGTCCCAAAAGCCTGGGTATTGATATTTTCATCAATCCTGAAGCTGAAATGGCGGCCGAAATATTATCAATCCTGGCTGGTTTTTACTCCACTCCCGCAGAACAATTTGGCGACGGCGTAGTTCAGCTTAGGGAATTCAAATTGGAAGATCCGAAGCTGTTCAATAAAAAACTATCAGAAATCACCTCGGATATTCCTTTCCACATCGTGGCTATCGGTCACGCCGACGGCGGTGTTATCGCCCGGCCGGAAGAAGTTATTGTAGAAGGAGATTCCATCTATATATCCGCTTCTGGCGACCAACTGGAACGTCTGGGGCGTCTTTTTTCCATAACCAAGCGCACCGCCAAAAGTGTGGCCGTCATCGGCGGCGGCCGTATCGGCTGTCTGGTAGCTGAGGGATTACTGCGCCGGGGTGTCCGGGTAAAAATCCTGGAACGTGACCAACTGCGCGCTGAGGAGATTGCCGGCAAACTGGAACACGCTACTGTTCTTCAGGGTGAAGCCACCGACCGGGATTTTCTGGTAGAACAAGGTATAGGTAACGCAGATGCCGTCGTTGCTGTCACCGAAAACGATGAACTTAACATCCTGGCCAGCCTGTTGGCTAAAAATCTTGGCGTTAGCCGCACTCTTGCCGTTATCAACAAGCCGGACTTTATTCCGCTGGCCGAAGCTGCCGGTATTGATGTGGCTGGCTCTCCGGCCATCATTGCCGCCCGTAAGATCGCCCATTATGTTCTCAGGGGCGGTGCTATCGCCGTCGCACTACTGGAGCAATCAACCCTGGAAGCCATTGAATTCGTCGTTTCACCCACCGCCCAGGTAAACGGCAAGACCGCCGCTGACATCCAGTTACCTGCTGATGCCATAATCGCCGCTTTTATCCGTAACGGCCGTGCCGTTGTGCCGCCTGATGATGGTATCATTGAATCGGGGGATCATATCGTCATTGTTTCCACACTGGCTGCCATTCCTGCCGTGGAAAAGTTTTTCAAGTAGGCTGTCATGAATTTGATCGCCATCGCCCATTATGTCGGACTTGTTACAGGCCTTGTTGGCGCCGCCATGGCCGTGCCGTCTTTACTTAGTATAATTGGAGGCGAACCCGCCGCTGGTGCGCTGGCCGCCGCCGCCGTTATCACTGTTGTTTGCGGTGCTGTCATGTTCCTGCTGACCCGCAACGGCCGTAAAGCGCCTTCTCAGCGGGAAGTTTTCGTCATCGTCATCGGTGCCTGGTTCAGCGTCACCATCTTCGGTGCCCTGCCTTACTACTTCTCCGGCGCGCTGCCGACCTACCTTGATGCCCTTTTTGAGACCATGAGCGGTTTCACCACCACCGGCGCCACCGTTATGAACAATATCGGCGCTCAGGATCACGGTATTTTATTATGGCGCTCCTTGACCCAATGGCTGGGCGGTATGGGTATCATCATGCTTTTCGTCGCTCTGTTTCCACTGTTAGGCATCGGTGCCGCTCAGATGGCGGACGCCGAAATGACAGGGGATAAGGGCGAACGGATGACCTCGCGCATCCGTGAAACCGCCAAGGTCTTATGGCTAATATACGTTATTTTCACCTTGTTATGTTTCGTCTCACTGGTGCTGGCTGGTCTGCCGATTTTTGACAGCATTAACATCTCCCTAACCACGGTGCCTACCGGTGGCTTCGCCCCGGTTGACTTCAGTATTGAAGAATACGGCCATATTCCAGCCCAGCTTATCGTTAATTTTTTCATGTTTTTGTCCGGTATCAACTACGCTCTGTTCTATTACCTTGTCATGAAGCGTCGTCCCGGCAAACTATTTAAGAACCCTGAATTCCAGCTTTATGCCGGACTCATGGCCGTAGCGTCATTGGTAATCACCCTGAACCTGGTGACCAACAACGTACTTCCATTCGCTGACGCCCTACGGGAAGGTACATTCTCAGCCACCACCATCATGACTACCACCGGTTACACCGGGGCTAACTTCAATGATTGGCCGACTTTTAGCCGGGCCCTGTTGCTCATGTTAATGGTCGTCGGCGGTTCCGCTGGCTCTACTGCCGGCGGCCTCAAGGTCATCCGGGTGCTGGTGCTTTTCAAATACTCTTACCGTCGCGTCATCCAGGCTTTCAACCCTAGCGCCGTTATCCCGCTTAAGGTCGGTGACATGGTGCTCCAGGAAACCACGGTATCCCGTACCATCAGCCTTACAGTGATTTACTTTGCTATACTCTGGGGCGGCTTCTTGATCATGAGCGCTTTGGGGTTGGACATTGAAACGGCGCTGTCTTCCGTCGTTTCCGCACTCAGCAACATCGGCCCTGGCCTGGGCGGCGTCGGACCTTACGAGAATTTTGCCTGGATCCCTAGTCTGGGTAAAGGCGTATTAATAGTTCTGATGCTGGCGGGACGCCTTGAACTTTTCACCCTCATGGTCATCTTCGTACCGTCATTCTGGCGCCGCTATTAGAACTATCATTGGTCTCATGTAATTCTCTGTGGACAGAATACGGTAATACGTTCACCATGCCCATACCGATAAAACGGGAAGTCTGTCGATGGTCGTCCTTAACTCTTTTCATTTATGCGTATACGTATAGTAGATTCACATTCACATAATACCGCTATTTGACACTCTTGGAAATAGTTGTTATCATTTATGGTAATGAATGTATGCCCATAATATATGAGCAAACGGAGAAAGAATTATGAAATACGCTATACCTGTCATCGATGAACGCCTTTCCGCACATTTTGGACAGTCAAGCGAATTTATGTTAGTCGATATTGACGAAAAAGGTAGTATCATTAATAAGGAAACCATGTCGGTCACACCTCACGACTGCGGTGGAAATCCCAAACTGCTGGCGGCTAAAGGTGTGAAGATCGTCTTAGCCGGGGGCATGGGCATGGGACCGCGTCTGGCCTTTGAGCGACAGAATATCCAGGTGGTCTTGGGAGTTGTTGAGTCAGACCCTGCCAAAGCTGTACTTGCGCACTTCAACAATACACTGGCGACTGGTCAGAACGTTTGCGACCACGGTGACAGCGTTTGTGATCATTCGGATCAACACCAGCACGGTCACAACTAATTTAAGTAAGCGGTAGACAAACTGCTTTATAATTGGGGATTCATCTTGTGAGCACTTAAATTCTTAAATTGATGCCGATAATTATTTTGTCCCCATCCCGTCTTTGCTTTCAGCGCACCAGTCTTTGCCTGTTCAGAATAGCGGCGGCATAATTCGGAAAAAGTTCTGTCAGACAATCCGGACAGTAAGTATGAGACTGGTCGCTACCAAGCGGCAGACTGGCCTTAAAAACGGGATCAGACCACCTGCCCCAGCTATCTTTAATCTTGTTGCAATTCGCGCACACCAGCAGCATGGGCTGCTTTTTTCGCTTAAGTGTTTGTTGATGCATCTGATAACAATTTCATCCGCCCAAACTAAACCTTATTATCGCAACATTAATCACTGCTAGAATATTAGTATTTCTACTTGTTTTTATAGACATCAGTACTTGTTTTGCATTTTAAAACTACTTAATATTCTCGGTTAATATATATGATTTCATGAGTACAGGATCTAAAAAGAATAAGATAGTCGCGTAGGAAGCTTGTCGGATATGGTATATTAAATGGGTAACTAAGGTTTTTATTTCTTGAATTGGAGGCTAAAATGTTCAAGCGCATTCTGCTCCCTCTTGATGGTTCCGACATGGCGGAAGCCGTAATACCCTATGGTGAGGAATTAGCGCGCAAAATGGGCTCTGAACTTGTTCTATTCCATAGCTGCGATGACTCTCACCGGAAATCTCATGGCATGCACCGGCTCTACCTGGAAAAACGGGCAGAGCTGGTTCGTCAAAGTTTGAGCCATGAAGGGGCTGCCCAGGATTTCCATGTAACAACAGAACACCGCTTTGGTGATTTTATTCCGTCTCTTTGCGATTATATTAACGATAACAGTATAGATTTGATTATCATGGTGGCCCATGGATTCACCAGTCCTTCAATGGATAGTATCGTCGACGATGTAGTTCGCCTGGCAAAATGCCCGACTCTGTTGGTACGCCGCGACAGCCAGTCCCAGGAAAGTAGCGATCTGATTCGTAAATTGCTGGTACCCCTGGACGGTACGCCCTATAGCCAACAAATCCTACCCATCTCCAGGCAGATAGCCGAACTACTGGGTGCGGAGATAGTCCTATTCTCTGCGGTCAAGCCTATGGGTGAGCCTGCCGAAGCGCTTGAAAAGCAAAAGAAAAGCCTGGTCAGCTATCTCGAGGGCATAGCAAATTCGCTTGAAGGCCTCAAAGTATCTATCAAAGTAGCTGAAACCAGTGATTTCGCTGTTGCCATAGATGAAGCTGCCTGCCAGCAGAACGTCGATATGGTGACCATGGTTACCAATTCGCGAGTCACCGAATGGGCAGAAAGCAGCATCGCCCGCAAACTCTTGAACAAGGGGGCCACCTCACTTCTGGTTATGCATCGTCAATAATACGGCTTTAGCTGATTGCATATTATCTTATGTCAAACATCACTGACAGGCTGGTAGGGTACGGTACCTGTCCAGCCTGTTCCGGTAAATCGTAGGATGTCTCGCTCGTCTTAATCTGGCAGAGCAAAAAGATCCCGACGCCGGTTTACCAATTGCGGGTAGCGCAGATACCCGGTCACACCCGAGTATCTGCCGAGGGTTCAATCTCACCGTCAACTGTCGATGGATTACCGGAAAAAATAAACCTTCAAAAAGTTCCAAATACCCATTGACCACTTCACCACTCTTGTGCTAACATACGTTCTCTATATATCATGATTACGATGAAAGCAGCATATGGTTTATCCCTATTTGTCCCCACTACTGACTTATAATTGCCGAATTGTTGCTTTGAATCAAAACTCCGGTTAGCAAAAAACGGCTATTTGTGTCAAAACAATTCACTACTCGACTTTTGGGATTTAGGATTTGAAATTTTTTAACATTTTTAGCTTGGATATTTGGAATTGCCCTAAGGCTGAATTAATGGGTTTTCAGGCAGTTGCGTATTTTTTACCTTGACAGCAGCCATATCCGCCAACTGCCGCAACTCAGCGTATTGTTCCAGTTGGGCACTGTCAAAAAATAACTTGGTGTGAGGGAAAGGAATCTCGATACCCGTCTCATCAAAAGCATTTTTAAGGCGGCGGCGGAGTTCCCCGGTGACGGCCCACTGCTTATTCGGTTTAGTGTCTCCCAGTATCTTAAGCTCAATACCGGAATCCCCGAACTTATCCACCCTCAGTACTTGAGGTGAACTAATGATCATGCTGCTGAATGCCGGGTCGGCCGCAATCTCACGGCCAACGCGGTTGATAACCTCGGTTGCTTTGGCTAAATCAGTTGAATAAGCCACCGGGACATTTAGATTAACCCTGGCCCATTCCCGGGTGTAGTTGGAAACAGTCAATATCTGGCCGTTGGGAATAATATGGACAATACCGTCAAGGTCCCGCAGCACAGTTCGCCGCATGTTGAGATCTTCAACCACGCCGGAGAAACCGGCTACTTTTACCACGTCGCCATTCTTAAACTGATCCTCCAATATGATGAAAAGACCGTTTAAGGTGTCCTTAATCAGACTCTGGGCACCAAAACCGATGGCGACACCGACAACACCGGCGCTGGCGATAAGCGGCCCGATATCGATGTTGAACTCAGCCAGTATCATGAAACCAGCCACCGTGACGACAGCGACGCCAGTAGCCCCAACCACCATGCCAGTGATGGTCTTGGCCCTGCGTGCAGCTTCATCACTGTCGGTGTGCTGGTGCTTGCGGAAATCGATTAAGCGCTGAACTATGCGGGTGGCAAAGGTATTGACGCCTTTATAGAAAAGAAAAGACACTACGATGATAAACAAAATCCGCAGGCCATGATCGCCAGCCCACTCTGCAAAGATATCCCAAAAACCACTCCAGTCCATTTATCCCCACCTGATTCTTTTTAAAATTATGGCTACCATTATAGCATCGGCGTTCAGACCAATAGAAATACAGCCGGTTGACGCGTTAAAATGGGCCTACATGGAGCCGGACCGTGACTTTACTTCCTCTCCGATACGGTTGACATTAGTCACCCCTTTGACACCTTCCATCTTGGAAATGAGACGGGCTAGTTGGGATAACCCCTTGGTCTCGATGGATAGGACAAGTGTCGTTACCCGCTCAGGACTTTCGGATACAGTCATGTTTGTGATGTTGACCTTTTCATCAGCAATGAGGGTGGAAATATCACGCACCAAACCAACCCTGTCCCAGGCGGACACCTGAAGCTTGGCAGGATAAAGCCGGTCTTGGTGCCCCCAAGCTACCCTGATAAGACGCTCCGGTTCATCCTCTCTGGAAACATTGTGACAATCTGCGCGATGAATGGTCACGCCTTGAGAGCGGGTGACATAGCCAACGATGTCATCACCTGGCAACGGCTGGCAGCAGCCGGCCATTTTGGTCAGAATGTCTCCCAGCCCCATGACCGACACGCCATCGCCGTCAACTTTAGTTGGGGCAGTGGTAGCAGGCACAAAAGCCGTTTCAGGTGTTGTCGGCCGCGGGCCTTCAGTCTGGGCAGCCTGTGTCAAAGCGACGGTGTGCGCCGATAGACCGCCGTAACCGATGGCCGCTAGAAATTCATCACTATTGTCATAGCCGTGTTGCTTGGCCAAAGCCTCACGTTCCGGCATTTTAATACTAAGATGGCGAAACTCTTTTTCCAGGTACTCCCGGCCTTTTTCAATATTTTCCGCCCGTTCCTGCTTTTTAAACCACTGGCGGATTTTGGTAATGGCATGAGAAGTCTTGACGTAACCAAGATTGGGATTCAGCCAATCCCGCGACGGTCCTTTATCCTTCTTGGTGGTAACGATCTCAACTACATCACCGTTCTTCAACTGGTAGTCCAGACTTACCAGCTTACCGTTAATTTTAGAGCCGACGCAGCGGTGACCAAGTTCCGTATGGACGCGGTACGCAAAGTCCAGAGGAGTGGCTCCTTTGGGCAAGTCTTTAATCTCCCCGCCCGGAGTGAAAACAAATACCTGATCGTTAAAGATGTCAGTTTTGACCGATTCCAGAAATTCTTCGGCGCCGGAGAGGTCCCTATGCCAGTCAACCAATTGGCGCAACCAGGAAATACGGTCTTCAGACTTATTGGTAACACGTTCACCTTCTTTATAACGCCAGTGAGCGGCAACACCATACTCCGCCAGACTATGCATCTCATAGGTGCGTATCTGTATTTCCAGAGGTGTCCCGGAAAGAGACAGCACCGCAGTATGCAGCGACTGGTAACCGTTTGGTTTGGGGTTGGCTATATAATCATCAAAAGAACCCGGGATAGGATGCCACAGATTGTGAACCGTACCGAGGGCTGTGTAACATTCATGGACACTATTGACCAGAACCCGAATAGCCAGCAGGTCATAAATCTCGTCAAAGTGACGGCCTTGGGAGGCGTATTTTTCTGCCTTTTGGTGTAAAGAATAGATATGCTTGGCACGTCCGGTAATTTCGGGCCTTATACCCGCAGCCTCAAATTCAGACCGGAGAATATCAATAACCTTATTAATGAACTCCTCGCGCTGGGTGCGCTTGCCGGCTATAAGCCTGGCCAGTGATTTGTAATGTTGGGGCTCCAGGAACCGGAAGGCCAGATCCTCAAGCTGCCATTTGATCTCCCAGATACCCAAACGATGGGCCAGGGGGGCATATATCTCCAGTGTTTCACGGGCGATATCCTTCTGTTTATCCGGCGACATAGCTTCCAGGGTACGCATATTATGTAACCGGTCTGCCAACTTGATGAAGACAACACGCAGGTCCTCGGCCATTGCCACCAGCATCTTGCGCAGGTTCTCTGCCTGGCGTTCATAGGTGGTATTGCCAGAGAAGCGGGTCTCGCCGGGAGCAGCCAGCGAGAGTTTAGCTAGCTTGGTAACTCCGTCGACCAGCTTGGCCACATCTTTGCCAAACTGCTCTTCAATTTTTGCTAAAGGTACGCTTGAATCTTCTGGTACATCATGCAGCAAAGCAGCTTCAATGGTTGTGGTGTCCAGTTGAAGTTCAGCCAGTACCAGGGCTACCGACAGTGGATGCTCAATAAATGGTTCGCCACTTTTGCGGCTTTGACCCTGGTGAGCCTCCTCTGCAAACCGGTACGCCGCCTCAATCAGTTTAATCTTTTCGGGCGGTAAATATCTGGCGCAGGTTTCCAGCAGAACAGCTAATTCCATTGGTTTACCATAAAGTTGTTCCCCGCTAGTATAGCTCATACACGTGCGGCCGGGCAAAAGGATTAGCAGTTTATGTAGATGCAACTTAGGTTTAAGTCATACTTTGGGGTTAACACTGACGGTGACTGAATAGTGCCGAATCTTTTGAGCAAATACGTCAGTTTGGAACTGTTACGGTATCACGTAGATTTCAGTTGGATACAGGAAGGATCAGAAGGTGAATGACACTAGATGAGACCTAAAATGACACCTTGTCCTGATGATCAACAAGCTTGATTATGACGAATCGCTTAATGAATCTAATTTTCACTCGGAGGGGTTTCGTTTTCTATTTCTTCCGCAGACAAGGTTTCCGCCAAACGTTCCGCAGGAGGTGCCGAATCCGCTTCTTGAAGCGGACTGAAAAGCCGCGGGTCACAAATATCCGGATTAGTTTCTTCCGGGTGTTCCTTTTTCTGTTCTTCAGTCACCCCGTCGATATTTTCCTGCTTATTAGATTCGATATCGGGGGAAGCAACCTTATCTTCATCAGCGGACTTTTCTGAGGCTTCATTTTCATTTATCATCTTATTCTCCGAAGATTAGACTTAACCATGGCCGACTCGCCAAGACAACCGTTAACGCTATTACTTGAAGTAAAAAGAACCATACGGCGTACCTGAGTTCACTTACCTTCTTCTTCATTACAACTTCATTCCACTCATAAGAAGAAATAAAATGAGTGATAAGCCTTCTTTTGGTGAACTGGTATGGCTGGGCGAGGTAATAATCCCGCAGAGGCCTGGGCTCCGGGTCACGGAAATAAGGCCGCCGGACCCAGCTGCGCATTGCCAGTATCACAGTGAGGACATAGAAAACTATGGGGACGGAAAACAGAATCATAGGCAAGGTTTCCTTAAAAGTGCCCAGAATGGCGGCCTGTGCGGCCGCCCCCATACCTATTACGATGCTGGCGACAAACATCAGAGTCCCTGATTTATTATCCAGAGCATCAATCTGGCCAAGCTGGATTTCCAGTTTATCTTTCACTTCAGTATAAACAAGTTCCAAACTTGGTAAATCCTGATCTTCTTTTTCAGCCTCTGCGGTTTTGCTTTCGGCTTCATCTGAAATCATAGTGATAGTCTAACACAGCACTCACATTATAAGAAAAGGTGTGGCTATATTTGATAAAGAATATACAAACAAAAAGAGGGATTTTTTAATCCCTCTTTAGCTATTTTATTTAAGACTTTTAGATATCAAGGTTCTTGACCTGCTGCGCATGCGCCTGGATAAATGCTTTGCGCGGCGGCACCTCATCTCCCATCAGAAGGTTGAATGTTCCGTCGGCGTGGGCGGCATCCTCCACCTCTACATTCAAAAGGGTTCGAGTAGCGGGGTTCATAGTAGTGCTCCATAATTGTTCGGCGGACATTTCACCAAGACCCTTATAGCGCTGCACGTCAACGTTCTTGCCTTTGAATTCCTTGAGCGTCTCGTCCTTCTCCGCGTCTGAATAGACCCAGCGCTCGTTCTGACCCTGCTTAATGCGATAAAGCGGCGGCTGGGCGATATAAAGACCGCCGTTTGAGATCAATTTACTCATGTGACGGAAGAAGAAGGTCAGGAGCAATGTGCGAATGTGAGAACCATCCACGTCAGCATCAGTCATTAAAACCACGCGGTGGTAACGGAGCTTGCCGAAGTCAAAATCTTCGCCGATACCCGCTCCAAGAGCGGTGATAATGGCCCTGATTTCCTCGTGGGACAGCATCTTATCCGGTGCCGCCTTCTCCACATTCAGAATTTTACCGCGTAGTGGCAGTATGGCCTGGAAACGGCGGTTACGGCCCTGTTTGGCTGAACCACCTGCGGAATCACCCTCGACCAGGAATAACTCACACAGCGACGGCTCTTTCTCTGAGCATTCGGCCAGCTTGCCCGGTAGAGCGCCGCCGTCAAGGGAATTCTTTTTAATTATAAGATCACGTGCCTTGCGCGCCGCATCGCGGGCGCGGGCGGAGGTCAGCACCTTCTCAATGATTTTCCTGGCTTCTTCCGGATGTTCTTCAAAATATAATGCCAACTGATCGACGACAGCGCTTTCCACCAGGCTTTTCATTTCGGCGTTGCCCAATTTGCCCTTGGTCTGTCCCTCAAACTGCGGCTCGGGCAGCTTGACCGAAACTATGCTGACCAGGCCTTCGCGGGCGTCATCACCCATGATGTTGGGGTCAGAATCCTTGATCAGTTTGTTCTTGTACGCGTAATCATTGATGACCCTGGTCATGGCAGAGCGGAAACCGGTCAGATGAGTACCGCCGTCTTGGGTGTTAATACAGTTGGCAAAGCTGAAATTCGTCTCGGTATAGCCGTCGTTGTACTGCAACGCTACTTCAACTATGGAGGAGTCTATCTTCTTGTGTATAGATATCGGCAGTTTATGGATGGTAATGCGGTTATGGTTCAGATGCCGCACAAAACCAGTAATACCGCCTTCAAAGTAATAGGTCTGCTCAGTCTCGGTGCGACGGTCAATGATGGATATCTCCAGACCTTTGTTGAGGTAGGCTATTTCCCTTATCCGTTCGGTAAGGATTTTATAATCATAAGATGATTCCCCGAAGATCTTATGATCAAACTTGAACATCGTGGTCGTGCCGGTACCACAGGATTCTCCGACAATAGCCACGGGCGCCACCGGTATGCCTTCTTTGTATTCCTGACGGTAAAGCTTGCCGTCGCGGCGGACCTCCACCGAGACCCACTCCGACAGAGCGTTAACCACCGAAGCACCGACACCATGCAAGCCGCCAGAAACCTGATAGGTTTTGCCGCCGAACTTGGCACCGGCATGCAGTACCGTCATCACCGTTTCCAACGCCGAAACACCGGTATTTTTCTGAATATCTACCGGAATGCCGCGGCCATTATCCTCGACAGACACTGATTCATCACCATGAATGATAACATTGATCTTGTCGCAAGAGCCGGCCATAGCCTCATCAACGGAGTTATAGACAATTTCATAAACCAGGTGGTGCAGCCCTCGGGAATCCGTGGAACCGATATACATACCCGGGCGCTTGCGTACTGCTTCACGGCCTCCCAGTACCTGAATGTCTGCGGCAGTATAGCTAGCGGACTTAGACACGCCGTCTGAAATCATTTCTTCAACCATAGTTCTACCTTACTGTTAAAATCGATGGGGCTTGGCTCCACGGTCTTCTTGGTGAGAAAGCCGAGGCCGGTAACGGGTTAGTAAATTGTTCGTAAATCATGCGTTTCTAGCTATACTATTATAACATTTTTAGCTAGGACGGGGCAAAGGAGCGTATGAGTCCATAACATATCAGGCTGATAATAGTCTGATGAATTGACCCAAATAATAGCGAATTGTTTTGCCCCAAATATAGGCTTTTGATTACCGGAGTTTTGATTCAAAGCCACAATTCAGTCGGTGGTTCTAAGTTGAATCTGTTTTCCACTTTCATTGATTCCGCACTCTTTATCATTATAAAACAAATCCCGCTGCTTCAGCCTGCAGTCCGGACAAGGATACGAAATCGTATCAAAAAATCAGGCTGTATCAGATCGGCGAGCGCTTCTGATAAGAGGAAGCCAGAATAGTGCCATGAGGAAGACGAGACCTGCCGCACTGTAATCCTGGTCTGATTGAAGCAGAGGCCCGATCGCTCCGGGGGCAAAGAAACCGACCACAATGAGGGCATACCGCCATAACTTTAACCGGTCCGGCACAAGGCTGACCATGTATGCAACACCCACTACCAAGGCGGCAGCAACCCAGAAGGCGGCAACTTTGTATTCGCCGCTAAAGAAGATAATTACACCAAAGCCGAGACTTGCCAGGACGTTAACGATGACAAGCGACTCAAGATCGCCTTTTGTTGGCACTTTTTTAGACGCACCGGTATTTGTAGCAGCGTTCACTATTACCGTAAATTATATCACTACCGTAGAAGTGAAAGGTAGCCAAAGCTCCTTAAATGGCTTACCAGGCCATGCGGTAAAGACGCTCGATATCACCCTTATCAAGAGGTGTCGGGTTGTTGATGATCCAGGGCGATGATATACCTGCCAGACGCGCCAATTCCGGAATGCTGTCCATGGTTACTCCAAGTCCCTCAAGCCGGTGTCTCATGCCAACAGATTTCAACCAGTCTTCGACAGCTTTTTGACCGTCGCTGGCACCGAATACCCGTTCTCCCAAGAGCCGGACACGATCGGCCTTCACCCTGGAAACGTCAGCCAGCCAGGCTGGAAGTAGCGCTGCCAGGCCATCTCCATGAGCGATATCATACAAACCGGAGAGCGGGTGTTCGATGCCGTGAAGGGTCATTGAGCCATTTCCGCCGCCGAGGCCGGAGAAAGCGGAACAAGCCATAGTTGAAGCCCATGCCAATGCACGCCGGGCTCCCGGGTTATGCAGATTTTCCTTTAATAAAGGCAGAAATTTAACAACATTTTTCATCATCGCCTCACGCCAGCCATCATTGAGGTCTTCTGGGTCACTTGCGGTAATGTACGGTTCAAGGGCATGGCAAAAGATATCCACCCCTCCCTGAAGGGTTGGGGCTAGCGGTAGACTTAATGCTAATTCAGGATCAATTATGGCTGTTTTAGGCTGAAGTGATGGTCGGGACAATACCCTTTTCTCATGGGTTGCCCAGTTGGTTATAACGGCGCCCGAATTGACCTCTGAACCGGAACCGGCCACCGTCGGCACCATTAGCAGGGCAGGCACTCTGCCGGATGGATTATCGCGGCCTGTCAAATATTTCCAAACCGGTTGATCTCCGGCTGAAGCCAGGGCAATCCCTTTTGAGGCATCCATGGCACTACCGCCGCCTAAGGCGATGACCAGATCGATCCGCTCTTTTCTAACCAATGCCGCCCCTTCATCAACGGTTGAGGCGCGGGGGTTGGGTTCTGCCTTGTCGAAAATGAATGTCTGAATTCCGGCTTTTTCCAGCAGGTCCGCGGCCTTATCGAGTACTCCAAGGCGCCGGAGGCTATTACGGCCGGAAACAATCACCGCCCGCTTTCCCAGAAGTGTGGCCTCGTCGCCGATACCGCTGAAGGAACCTTCGCCGAAAATCACCTTTGTTGGCATATAGAATTCACTTAACATAGCAAGTCCCTCTTTCGTTGGTATAGAATCAATATATGCCTCATATCCTGATGAGTCAATCCCGTGACAACCACAGTACTAATATGTACCTGGAGATACTACATATCGTAAAATGAAATCGCTGTCTTAAATCCTACTGAAGACTTGGTAATAATAAAAGCCAAATATCATTAACAACGGCGATTGCAATAGAGAGGCATAAATTATGCAAGACGAGAAGGCAGTTAAGAAAGCAACGGATAAGACTGGCGGTGAGGCCGCGGTGCTCGCAAAGATTGATGCCATGCCGGAACCCTACCGCGCCATGGGCCAACGCCTCCACGCGCTTATCTTGCACAGCGCACCAGCGCTCCAGCCGAGGGTGTGGTATGGCATGCCGGGGTACGCCAAGACAAAGGACAGCCCGGTCATCTGCTTCTTCCGCGCCGATAAATACATGACATTCGGCCTCACTGACAAGGCAAACTTCACCCGCGAGGAGGGAGCGACGCACCAACTTCTTGAATCCTCATGGTTCTTCACCGCGCTGGACGACGCGACAGAGGCCAGACTTTCCGCCATTATACGCAAGGCCACGAGCTGACGGCGCTGTTTGCGCCGTCTCCAAGCCGGGACTTATAATTTCAACGGATGAAATATTTATCACCCATTCTTGCCGCCGACCTGGGAGGCACCAAGGTATTAGCCGGGATAGTCGGTGGTGATGGCTATCTGCAAAACCGGGTAAAACTCAGATCGGAAGGCGGCGGTGGACTCGAAAGTATCCTGCGTAATTTATACGCCGCCATTGACAGGGTTTTAGATCTGGCCACTGATCGCCCCGCAGCAATCGCCCTGGCTGCTGCCGGTGTTATCGATATAGCCCAAGGAACCATAACTAACTCCCCGAATCTGATGGCAACCAACGGCGTACCGATCAAAGATCTTCTTGCCCGCCGATACAGTCTCCCTGTGGTTTTGATAAATGACGCCAGTTCGGCTGCTGTGGCTGAACACCGTTTGGGGGCTGGAATCGGCACCAAAAACATGGTATTTCTAACTGTCTCAACCGGCCTGGGCGGGGGTATAATTATCGATGGCAAGCTTTACCAGGGTGCTGACGGCAGTGCCGGTGAATTCGGGCATACCAGCATCGACCTGAACGGACCGGCTGATTCATGCGGCTTATTCGGTTGCCTTGAGCAGAACGCGTCTGGTACCGCCATCGCCCGCAACGCCACAAATTTGATTGGGAAAGGCCGTCAGTCAATCCTGGTAAAGATACTCTCCGATAATGGAATCATCACAACCGAAGATGTGGCTGAAGCCGCAAGGCAGGGGGACATGCTGGCAATTGAAGTTTTCAATGAGGCGATGCGGCGGCTTGGAATAGGTATCGTGAATATCGTCAACGTGTTCAATCCTGAATTGATCGTTGTTGGTGGCGGGGTGAGTGAGACCGGGGATATGCTATTTGAACCCGTTCGGCAATTCGTGGCCGGACACGCTTTCAGGCTTCCGGCGTCACGGGTAAAGATCGTTCCGGCGGCTTTAGGCGATGAGGCTGGCGCTATTGGCGCCGGATTGTACGCCAGAGAGGAACTCCGGTTATGACCCAGATTAAAAAAGCCGTTATCGTAGCCGCTGGCGCCGGTACCCGCTTTCTGCCTATTACCAAGAGCGTCCCCAAAGAGATGCTGCCGCTGATGTCTAAACCGGTCATCCAATACAACGTGGAAGAAATAGTCGCTTCGGGTATCAAAGATATTGTTTTTGTCATCGCTCATGGCAAAGAGGCCATCATAGATTATTTCAGCGTTGCACCTGCGCTTGAAACTTACCTGGTAGCCAGAGGAGATGTAAATAGCCTGAAGAAAATTCGTAACCTGCCCAAAATGGCACACTTCAGTAGCGTCTATCAGTCTGCGCCATTGGGGTTGGGACACGCTGTCGGGACTGCGAAAGAAGCCGTTGGGAATGAGCCGTTCGCGGTGATACTGCCGGACGATATTATGGACTCAGAGATGCCGGTACTCAAACAAATGTTGGAAGTTTATAAGAAGCATCCGGGCAATATCATCCTGGTGGAGAAATGCTGTCCCGAGGATACACATAAATATGGGACCATTGATGCTGAACCAATATCGCCGGGAGTGTATCGGGTTAAAGGTCTGGTAGAAAAATCTAAACCAGAAGAAGTGCCGTCTAACCTGGGGATTGTTGGCCGCTACATCCTGATGCCTGAGATATTTGAAGCTATTGCTGCCACAAAACCCGGAAGGAGCGGAGAAATCCAATTGACCGATGCCATCAGGATCATACTTGAAACCCAGCCGGTTTTCGCCTGTGAATTTGAAGGTATCAGACACGATACCGGTACTCCGGAAGGCTGGTTGAAGGCCAATGTAGCTTGGGCGGCTAAAGGCAAGCAAGGCTGAAAACTCAAAAAGATGGTGGTATTAAATAATAAGCCCGCTATCGACTGCAAATCGCGGTGCCATCTGAAGTGCTCGCTCTATATTACCGCTGTCCCCTTAGTACCTTAAAATTATTTTCCAAAACTGTCACTTTTGGCCCTTTTTAGAGGCTACGGTGTGCTATAATATACACTATGTTTAAAGGCTCATTTAACAGCATATTGCTCCCAGGGGCATACCGTTGTTCCACTGGCCGCCCATTCAACCGCATTAACAGTTTTTTAAGGATTTTTAATTGTTTCTATTTGAATCAACAGAACAACCTCACGTTTGGGACGGCAAATTTCAATCGTAGCAATGTGAGGTTGTTTTCTCAAAATACATCAGCAAAAATCAAAAAACAATTCTCCGTGCAAGCAGTCAGCTTAAATGCAAAAGGTCAGAAACATGTTATTTTCAGGGACAAAAAAATAAACCCTCAAAAAGTACCAAAACCCCATTGACAATCTCTTCACTGGTGCTATATCATATGTTCTCTGATTATCTAGTACTTAAAAAGGGTATTTGATTCCTTTGATTTATTTGTTTCAACTGAAAACAACCCCCTTCAACTGCTAAATTCTGGCGCTGGAGGCCGGAATTGTGGGTGAACAGGGTATCTTTCTATGAATAATCAAGGGTCATGGTAAAAAACGTGTCCTGAGTGAGTACTCGGGGAGCGAAGTCGAAGGATATTAGGAATTAGTGATTCACGGCTACATTAAATTGACATACCTATACCCCTCGCCTACAATCTTATCTTATCAATCTTACGACAGGTGCTGAACTATTATGCCCATGACCGGTGACCAGTTACGTCAGCTTTTTCTCAATTATTTCGCGGAGAAAGGGCATAAAATAATGCCCTCGGCTTCTTTAATACCGCATGGCGACCCGACGCTGTTACTGACGACAGCTGGGATGGTACAGTTCAAACCTTATTTCCTGGGAAAGGAAAAACCACCGGCTAAACGTCTGACTACAACCCAGAAATGCTTCCGCACTACAGATATCGATTCGGTCGGTGATTCTTCTCATCTTACTTTCTTCGAGATGCTGGGAAATTTTTCAGTCGGCGATTACTTCAAAAAAGAGGCTATCGATTTCGCCTGGGAGTTCGTCACCGAGCGGCTCAAAATGCCCAGGGAACGCCTTTGGGTTACTGTTTATCTTGACGACGATGAGGCCATCAGGTTCTGGCAGGATAAGGGCGTGCCTGCGGAACGCATCGTTCGGCTGGGCGAAAAGGATAACTTCTGGGGTCCGGCCGGGGATTCCGGTCCTTGCGGTCCCTGTTCAGAGATTCACTACGATTTCGGTGAAGAAGCCGGTTGCGGCGAAGTGACATGCGGGCCGGCCTGCAAGTGCGGCCGGTTCTGCGAGATCTGGAACCTGGTTTTTATGCAGTTCAACCAGGACACCGCCGGAACCCGCACCCCGCTGCCCCGCCCCAACATTGACACCGGCATGGGTCTTGAACGGCTGACGGCAATAATGCAGGGCAAATCCACCGTCTATAAAACCGACCGTTTTGATTACCTGCTGGATAAAGTTGCTGATGTATCAGGTTGTAATTATGGGCAAGGCGATGAAACTGACCGGGCAATGCGCATCATCGCCGAACATTCCCGCGGCATCACCTTCCTCATCGCCGACGGCGTCATCCCTTCCAACGAAGGCCGGGGTTATGTGTTACGCCGCCTGCTGCGCAGAACCGCGCTTTTCGGCCGCATGCTAGGCCTTAAACAGCCTTTCATGGTTCCTCTGGTAGAATCAGTCATAACGCAGATGGGCAAGGTTTATCCCGAACTAACCTCCCGCCGCGAGTTCATTGTCGAACTGGTATCAAGGGAGGAATCCAGATTTGCCGAAACTCTATTCACCGGCATGCAGTTGCTGGAAGACATGATGGCCGGAGAAGAGAGCCAGTTACAGCGCAAGGTAACCGGAGAGCAGGCGTTCAAGTTATACGATACCTATGGTTTCCCTCTGGATCTTACTATAGAAATAGCCTCACAACATGGGTTTGATGTAGATAATGAAGGTTTCAATTTTGAAATGGAGCGCCAGCGGGAAAAGGCTCGGGCCGGTGCAAAATTCGTCCTTAATAAGGAAACGCATGGCGCCCATGATTTCAGCCCAACCTGTTTTACCGGTTACGACACTCTGTCTCAATACGGTACCGTTGACGGCATAATCAAGAATAATTCACAGGCAGATTCTCTTAGCGAGGGTGAACAGGGTGGTCTTATCCTGGATAAAACGGCTTTCTATGCTGAGATGGGCGGTCAGGCAGGCGACACCGGAGCAATCATCGTCGGCGACAACACTTTTGTAGTGACCAATGCCCTGCCGTTAAGCCCGGGCGTAACACTGCACCAAGGGTATGTCAGCCGCGGCATCATCCGCATCGGAGATGAGGCGTTAGCTAATGTCGATGTTACCCGCCGCTATGACATTGCCAGAAACCATACCGCTACTCATCTGCTCCAGGCTGCGTTGCGTGAAGTGCTTGGAGAGCATGTGCAGCAGCGGGGCTCAGTCGTCGCCGCCGACAGATTAAGGTTTGATTTCTCCCACCTCAAAGCGGTAACTCAGGAAGAGCTTCTCAAAGTCGAAGATATCGTTAATGAGCGTATTCGTGAAAATCACCCGGTAAACACGACAGAAACCGGTTATCAGGATGCTCTTAAAACAGGGGTCACCGCACTTTTCGGTGAAAAATACGGGGAGACGGTCAGAGTATTAGCCATCGGCATAGATAAACCGGTGTCCGCCGAACTATGCGGCGGTACCCATATTAAAGCAACCGGTGAGATCGGGCTTTTCAAAATCGTCAGTGAATCCAGCGTCGGTGCCGGACTCAGGCGGATCGAAGCCGTTACCGGCCGTAGCACCGAATACTATATCCGGCAACAGGCCAAGGTGTTCAACGACAAGATTGAACATCTCCAGACTGAGATCGACCATGATAAGAATCAACTGAATATATTTCAGAAAGAGATAGCAAGAATAAAAGCTTCTCGTCTCGTTTCAAAGGCAGGAACCACTCAATGGAGCATGATTCCCACCCAAAGGGCATTGCGTGCAGATGCTATTGATGGCACTACTTATACTGTTTTCGTCGACGAACATGGTAAATCCAGGTTTACAAAATCAATTAATAACGGATTGGAGTGGGTTGAATTGCCGGTCGCGGGCACATTGAGTTCAATAGCCACTTCCCCTGTTGAGTCAAATGTCATTTATATCTCAATTGATGAAAGCGTGCTTAAATCTATTGATAACGGTAACACGTTTACAATAATCGGAATCGCACCGGCAAAAATAGTTTCATTAGATGTTGCGATGGTCGGTGGAGCATATATAATCGTTGCTGCTACATCGAAGGATGTTTTTATCCTAAACGAGTCGCTTGCCACTATCAGGTTAGTTAGACTTGGTGAACCATCTTTCGGAGAATTATATCCCGATGCAACAGTGACCAGTATTAAAATGTCTCCTAATTTTAGTATCGATCGTCAGATTACCGTGGTTGCGACCAAAGATAATATGGTTCAAATAGCTATGGTATCAGGTAGTATGCCATGGGAATCCCGCGAATCCTCCATCAGAATCATCGAAGGTGGAAAACTGTTTACTGCAGAAATACCGAATTCAGATATTGAAACACTTCGTATTGCAGCTGATAGCTTAAGGGAAGACCTCGGTCCGTCTGTAATTGCTCTTGGTTCGATTTGGAACGATAAACCAATATTTTTAGCTATGGTAACTTCGGATATGGTAAACAAGGGTTACCACGCCGGCAATATTATCAAAAAGTTATCTCAAATAGCCGGCGGCGGCGGCGGTGGCAAACCGAATATGGCGCAGGGCGGCGGCCGGGACAAAGATAAACTACGGGAAGCCCTGGATGCTGTCAGCGAGTTCATCAGGTAGGGAATGGTGCTTGAACGTATTATCGGTTTGGATGTCGGCGATAAATGGGTTGGGGTGGCTCTTTCTGACCCGATGGGCATCATTGCCAAGCCGATAAAAATCCTGGAACGCTGCGACGAACTGACGGATGCCGAATCAGTTGTACGGTTAATCAAAGATCATCAGGCTAACAAAGTGGTAGTCGGATTACCCAGGTTGCTCACCGGCGTTGTCGGCACCCAGGCCGAACGCGTCCAAAAATTCGCCCAACGGCTGGCATCGCTAACTGATGCCCCCGTGCTTTTTCAGGACGAACGGTTTTCGACAGCAGGAGCAAAAGAGATCATGAAGGTTAACCGCAAGAAGGCAAAGAAGGGGTTCTTTTCAACAGAAAGGGATGATGCCGTGGCCGCGGCGGTGATACTTCAGGATTGGTTGGACGAGAACCGCCCTGGCAGAATTTAATTTTTTATGGAACTGATTGATCCTCATTTTAAAAAGAATCCCAGACCGTACATAGTCCAGAGCCTCCTTGCGCTGGTCGCATTATTTATTATCCTGTTCTTTATTGAAAGTCTGACTCAGGCAGTGATAGTTGCTGCCCTGGGAGCCTCCACCTTCATTGTGTTTACTATGCCCCATTCCGTTACTGCTCAACCACGCCGGCTGATCGGCGGACACCTGATCGGTATTATCGTCGGTAGCCTGTGTTATCTGGCTTTATACAATTCAAATCTTATCTCTGCAAACTCCCCTCTGGCCATCACGGTTTTTGTATATGCCCTGGCAGTAGC
The DNA here is from genome assembly GCA_001005265.1 of Dehalogenimonas sp. WBC-2. Lineage (NCBI taxonomy): Bacteria > Bacillati > Chloroflexota > Dehalococcoidia > Dehalococcoidales > Dehalococcoidaceae > Dehalogenimonas > Dehalogenimonas sp. WBC-2. The sequence goes on along the minus strand of CP011392.1, from coordinate 195,437 downwards.
TATATCCATGTTTTTAATGGCCATAACCAGCACCGAACACCCACCGGCAGCAGCCACGGCGCTGGGGATATTGATATACAACGGAGACTCATCGGCGGTCCCGGCGATCATTATCTTTACAATAGCACTGGCCATCGTACGCCGCATGTTGCGGCGCTACCTGGTAGACCTTTTTTAGGGAGTCTTATGACCGTATTTTCCTTCGATTTGATAAAACCCGCAACTGCACGAGCCGGAGTACTACACACGCCGCATGCGAATATTGAGACGCCGTGTTTCATGCCGGTAGGCTCCCAAGCTACGATCAAGACGTTAACCCCGGATGAAGTCAGAGATATTGGCTATAAAATCATCCTGGCCAACAATTATCATCTTTACCTGCGGCCGGGCACTAAAGTGGTCGAGAGTTACGGCGGATTACATAAGTTCATGAATTGGGATGGGGCTATGCTCACGGACTCGGGCGGATATCAGGTATTTTCCCTGTCGCCCTTGCGAAAAATGAGCGACGAGGGCGTTACCTTCCGTTCTCACATCGACGGTTCAGAACACTTCTTCAGCCCCGAGTTGGCCATCAAATACCAGGAATCATTTGGGGCGGATATAATCATGGCATTGGATGAATGCCCGCCGGTGGAAGGCTCACACGATGTCATTGCAGCCGCAGTAGCTCGAACCCACTCCTGGGCGGTTAGATGCCTGAAGGCTAAAACACGGGATGACCAGGCGCTTTTCCCCATCGTCCAGGGAGGGTTGCATGCCGACCTCCGGCGACGTTCAGCACAGGGGCTGGTAGCGGAAGAATTCCCCGGTTACGCCATCGGTGGGCTGGCTATTGGCGAAAGCAAAGATCAGACCATCGAGATCACCGCCGAAACTACGGCGATACTGCCCATTGATAAACCCCGCTACCTCATGGGCGTCGGCTCCCCGGAGGATGTCGTGCGGGGTGTAGGCGCCGGTATTGATATGTTCGATTCAGCGCTACCGACCCGGGTAGCCAGAAACGGCGCACTCTTTACCCGTCATGGCCGTATCGATATCGTCAACGCCCGCTATGAAGGAGATAAAAACCCGATAGAAGATGGTTGCGGTTGTTACACCTGCTCCCGCTTTTCAGCCGGTTACGTCCATCACCTGTTCCGGGCTAAAGAGCTCCTGGCTTATCGATTAGCGACACTTCATAACCTAAGCTTTATGTTTACTTTAATGGCCGATATCCGTCGCGCCATTATCAACGAACGGTATGATGATTTTAGCCGTAACTTTCTATCGGAATACCGGACGACCGATGAAACAGTGCGTCTCAATCAAAAAAGGCAGTGGCTGCAAGGACGGCATGCTGAAAATTAGCGGCAATCACGAATCTATTTTCATAAATTCAGGAAAATTACTTAGGCCAATTACGATTTTACGTATAAATTATTAAGACCATGGTATTGACACCAGGCTAAAAGCCCCCTATAATAAGCCAATAGTTAGGGAATAATAAGGAAATAGTAAGGAGGACTCAGAACTATGTGGTTGGTAATCGGTCTTATCATCGGCGCGGCGCTCATCTGGCTGGTCAGTGCCATGAAGGGCAAGGGGATCAGCATGAAATGGTACGAATGGATCATCGGTATCATTGGCTTGGCCCTGCTTCTTTTCACCATCCAGAATTACTTCGGCTCTCAGGCTGAGCTTGAACCCACCGCCGCCAATATGTTCCTTCTGATCACCGGCCTGCCCGCCTTGATCCTGCTGGCCGTAACCTGGCAGCTGGTCATCCGCCACAAGGCCGCCTAATTCCCGGAAAATTTAATATCGAAAAAAAGTGGAGCCTTATTGGCTCCACTTTTTTTATTATGCAGCCAAAATACGCTAACAACATTGGAGTTATTGAGTCGAAAGTTCAGCTACCAATAAATCAATGGCCGTTGACTCATCCAATTGACCGCTTTTGATGCTGATATCAGTTTCCAGAAGTTTGCTGTAAATATCCTTGAATCGTTCTATTGAAAAATGCGATGCCTGATCCTGTGTTTTTCTCCATACGAAGTCAGCCGAGAGGTTAAGCCGCCGTCTGATTTCAATATCTTTTTCACCCAGGCTTTTCAAGTCTTTAAGTTGGATCATCAGCCTTAACTGCCGGGCCAGCATGGAAAGGACATAACCAGCCGAAAGACCCCCGGATTTCAGGCTTTCCAGAGCTTCGGTGGCGCCTTTCAGCCGCCGTTCAAAGATGGCATCCACCAAGTTGAAAATACTGGACTCCTGGGCAGAGCTAACCAGCGTTTTTATGTCAACCTCTGTAATCTGACGGTCAGCGGCGTAAAGGGTCAATTTATCTATCTCAGTGGCCACAGACCACAGGTCAGCACCCACATACTGAACCAGCAGATTGATGGCACCCGGAGTAATTTGTCCTCCGGCATTCATCACCCGCCGCCCGATCCACTCTTTTAATCTGGGTTTATCAAAAAGAGGAAATTCGTGGGTTTCAACAACGTCGGTGATGGATTTGAATAAAGGATTGGCACGGTTTAGCGTCTTTTCAATCAAAACGACGGTGGTAGAAGGCGGCGAAGACAGGATAATGCTGGCGAACTCAGCAGTATCTTCTGTTTTTGGCTTTTTTTTACCACCTGTATCCTCGCCCTTGGTCTGGAAACGGTCCAACAGACCATTCACAATGACCAGTCTGGCGGGCGCCAAAAAAGGCGTTGCCTGCACGTTTAAACGAAATTCTGACGGGCTGAGTTTAGCGCCTTCAAAAGAACTGGTCGCCATGGACAGCATGGCAAAATCACCCAATGAGTGCTTGATAGCGGTTAGCTTAACCTTGAGCGAATAATCATCCGGGCCGGCCAGGAGATAGTGCAAATTTTGACTCTCTCTATCACAAAGATGGCTATCAGGCTAGCACAAGCAGCACCAGCGGGGAATCAGCTTAGGCGCTACCAAAAAGCTGGCGCAAGCCCTCTTCAGCGGCGGCCGGAGCAACGGCGATGATCTGATCCCCGGACATGAAAACAGTGTCGCCGCGGGGCACGAAGGGCTTCTCCCCGTTACGTATGACCAGTCCCAGCACCGCTTTATCCGGCAGGCTGATATCATTCAACGTTTTACCCGTAGCCGCTCCGGAACCGACCCTGATCTCCAGTATTTCCAGGTCACGATGGTCTCCGGTGATACAAAAAAGGTGTGTCAGCGGATGGGAAGGAACTTCATGCTCTATGCGTTCCAAAATGATATTGGTGGAGTTCACGGTGACATCCACCCCCAGTTTTTTGAAAATAGATTCATTGCGGGGATCACGGACACGGGCGATAGTGCGCGGCACATTAAAGCGGTATTTAGCCACCTGGCAGGCCACCAGGTTGTCCTCATCGTCACCGGTGACAGCGATCATCATATCGGCGCGGCCGGTTCCGGCCTCAGACTGAATGGCCGTCTCACAGGCATCGCCACGCAGGCAGATATTGCCCAGTTCTTTATTGATTTTCTCACACACCGCTACATCACGTTCAATAAGCAGTGTCTCATGACCCTCAGCCAGCAGGGCTTTGGTCAGAGAATAACCCAGTTTGCCGGCGCCGACAATAATGATATACATCTAGCTCTCCAGCTTTTCTTTCAGCATTTCGGCGAAAATAGTGGTGGGGCTTAAAGCCTCAAGGCCGAGGATAGTATAAAGATCACGCCGCAACGGGTCGTAGATGCGGCACAGCACCTTGTTAACATTGAAGATTTTTTTAGCCATCTGGGCAGCCATGACATTGCGGTTATCGCCCTGGGTCACGGCCACAAAGGCATCGGCGTCTTCAATGCCGGCTTTTTTAAGCACATCCTCATCCAGACCGTTGCCCAAAAGAGCAACGCCTTTATAATCCGCAGGCAGACGGCGGAAAGAGTAGGCGTCGGTGTCAAGGGCGGTAACAGTATGACCTTCTTTATCCAGCAGGTCAGCCAGTTGAGCACCGACACGCCCGCAACCCATGATAATGACTTTCATCCAGAAAACTCCTTATTAAGACTGTTGCCGGTGGCTCAGGATAACCCGGCAAGGGGCGTTCTGAAGAACATAGGGCACGACTTCACCCAGACAGAATTCACCGAAATGGGTCTTGTAGTTTGAACCAATGACAATGGCATCGGCTTTTTGTTCCACCGCCTCATCGATGATGGCCGGGGCGACCGCTCGTGCCTGCAACAGGTTGGTTTCTATAGTGCAGCCGAATTTTTTACCGAGGTTCTCAAAGCGCGACAACACGCCTTCTGCTCTGGCGATCTCAGTGTCTATCTCTGCATCAAGCGGCAGTGAACGATCAACCGAAATGATATGGCTCACCACTATCCGGGCATTGCCGGAATAACGGGATAGATGACAAGCCAGCTCCAGAGCGTCCTCATCTTCTGGTCGCCCGCCTACCGGGACTAATAAGGTGTGATATTCAGTCATAATTCAGCGTTGCAACACGCCAGAGGTTATTATATGCGCCATTGGCCTGTTTGACAACAATTCTCCTGATAGGGCGAGGTTAGCCCCTGCGCTGGGAACCGAGATTGCTTCGTTCCTCGCAATGACGTGTGGAATAAGGAAGACTCTTCGACAAGCTCAGAGCGAACGTAAATTAAGGAACCCCCGAGAAGTCCACGCTTCAACCCCCGAGTACTCACTCGGGATAGGCGGGATAAACAAGCGAACGTATTATTAATGGAATAGACCTTCAATGGCTCCTGATTTACCGGAACAAATTCAGATTTTCTCCTAGCCGACCATTGGACAGGACTGTTTGCTCTTTCAAAGCTGGGGCGGACACGGCATGCCGTGTCTCTACACCCAACGTCCGGCCTCCGGCGATCACTAAACGGTCGAAAGGTCCCTATAGCCCACCGCGGCGCGGGGGCGGTAACGGGCGGCGGCGTGACGGGTCAGAACAAGGCTTATCAGATAATCATCATGGCCGCGGGCCGGGTCAACATAGAAGTTGAGAAGCTGGTTGGCGCGGTAATCCGCCGAGGCGTTTTCCAGCTGGCGGCGGCACTCCTGGGATTCTGCCGAGTTGTCATGGTAAAGGCGGAGTTTACCGGTATTGACCGCGGCCAGAAAGTTATAACCAGCGGCGCTCTTGCTCCCGGAGGTGAAAACAACGGAGACAACCCTGCTTCCCAGCGATTGACGCAGCATGGCTGCCAGCGGCTGACCCATGCCGGTGGCATCGACGGCAAGACGGCGCAGTCCCCAATCTCGGGCGATACCGGCAACACGGGGGATGAGGGCGGTGAATGACAGCCCGGTCCAGGCATAATGCTGGACGACGGCGGCGGCCGGGTCATCGGCATCAGACACGGACACCTCGGCAATGGTAAGCACGGTCTGATCCACCGCACCGCTGCCCTCGCCGCCCAGATCCAGCCCGCCGACGTAGGTCTTGCCGGTTTCCGGCGACCGTCGCCGGGGATGGCGGCCTTCGATCAGCAGAAGCTGTTCATCGGACAGGAAACCGCCGCCGCGCCGCAGCGGCAGTAAGGCGTACTGGGTGCGGAAAACCGGATGATCTTCACCCAGGCGGGACATCTCACCTTCTACATAGGTGCGATAGTCAGGGTTGAAAGCGGCCACCTGCTGCCAGTCATAGCTGAAATGGCGCCGGATACCGTCTGTGCGCTCAAGAGCCAGGTTGGACTGTTTAACCGCCTCCAGCAAGGTATTGTCATGCCACGGCGTGCCGTATAAGACGGTGGTGGCATTGGCTACAGCGGCCATCGGCTTGAAGTCACGGTTGAACTTGTCTATGTCAATGTCCTGAGCCTCGTCGAGTTCCAAAAGGAGATGGGCGGTATTGCCGACGACGCTGGCACCGGGTTCCGCCGAAAGGAAGACGACCCGGGCGCGGTTAAGGCGGACGATGTGACCATCCTCAACATCATAGCGGCCAGCCATGCCCGAATCATTCAGCCGGTCACACAGCCGCCGCAGTGAAATGGCCGCCTGCGGTCTGAAGGTGGGAGCGCACTTGACGATATTCAGGGGGCAGTCATGCAGGGAAAGCAGTAACTGCATCTCCAGCCAGGCCGAAAGCTCATTCTTGCCGCCCTGCCGGGCGATCTCCACCGAAAAGGTTAAGCCGCGGCGGGCGTAGACGCTATCAGTTACCGCCTGAAGGATTTCCAATTGATAAGGGCGGAGTTCCACCGGAGCAAACAATAGTTCCATTAATCACCAAAAAATTAGAATTTCAATCAGAGGATGAAAAGGCAGTCTTTATTTGCCGATGACATCCCGGAAAGCGGCGGCGGGGACGACAACTCCCTTAAAGATATGCTGAAGGGTATCGGTCAGTGTGCTCCAGTCACCCTTACCGGCATAGCGCCTGCGAGCCATGACGTTGGAAAGAGTATTGACCGCCTGGAGAAAGAGTTTGACGTTGTCCGGGTCTTTCTCCTCCAGCATCTGAATCTTGGCCCGAATCAGAGCGATCTCAGCGTCAAGACCTTGAACTAACCCAGCTTCCTCTATGGCGGCCTGCAATTCTTCATCGACTTTCCTGGAATAGAAACCGTGTCTGCGGGCATTCTTATTGCCCAGCGGCGCACCGCCAAGGTTACGGGCAGGGGGTTCAGTGGGATTGTTTTGCGCATTTGTGTTTTCTTTATTCATACTTTTATTATCAGTCTTATGTCCGTATTTGTCAATGGGGTTTTGGAACTTTTTGAAGATTTATTTTTCTGGCTGGCAGTTAACTGGCCTTGGAGGGGGTTGTTTCCCCGAAAATGAAAATTAAGGAAACAACCTCTTTTTTACGATTGGAAGTGGCTAAAACAACCGGTTGTTTGCCCAAAACAACCTCTAAATCAAATACTCTTTTTTATTACCAGATAAACAGAGAACACATGATAGCACACCGCTTTGAGTGAGTGTCAATGGGGTTTTGGAACTTTTTGAGGATTTATTTTTTGGGGGAAAGGGTACGGAATGAAATGAAGACTCTTCGACTTCGCTCAGAGCGAACGTATTAGTAAAAGCTCCTTCGGCAAGCACCCCGATTGCTAACTCCCCCGACTGGGCGGGACAGGCAGGATAAACAGGGGGAACGTACTATTATAGAACGACGGGAAGGAATGAGGGGGGCCAGTACCAATGATTAATTCTCATCTATAGTTAATATACTTGACAGATATTGTTAGTTATGCTACCATACGCAGTGAGAATAATGATGGACGCAAAGTACACAATGTATGTAACCGTAGCCATGACAGGCATTGAGGCTCACCGCATCCGGCGGTATGAAGCCGCCGGGTTACTGTCCCCGTCAAGGTCTGACGGCAAGCACAGATTGTTCTCTGACAGCGACATTGAGGTTATTCAGGAGATCACGGTATTGGTTAACCGGGGAGTGAACTTTGAAGGTGTCCGTCACATTTTGGCCTTGCGACGCGGCGAGGATGTGTAAAGTCCAATCATAATGGAGGTGAGGCATCAAAAATACTAATAGCGGCCGGGCAAGTTCAGGAAGACGACAATAAAAATTACAGGAGGTACAGTTATGTTACTACAAAAATGGGATCCTATACGTGAAATGAGGCAGGTTGACAGGGCAATGAACCGTCTATGGCGGGGGTACGGGTGGCCGGAAGAGGCTGAGGAGTGGAATATTCCGGTTGATGTAGCCCGCAAAGGGGATGAGTTCATCGTGAAGGCGTCTCTGCCAGGGGTCAAAGCAGAGGACATTGAAGTATCGGTTGAGAACAATGTCCTGACTCTTAAGGCCGAAAGCGCCACAGAAAAAGAAATGGAGGAAGGCGGTTACATGGTGCGCGAGCGATCATGCGGTACTTTCTACCGGGCGTTGTCACTGCCTGATACCATTGATACGGCCAAAATTGAGCCGGTGTACGCTAACGGCGTACTGACCATAACCCTACCCACGGCAGAGGAAAAGAAGCGGAAGCAGATCAAGGTAACGGTCAAGGAAGAGCACAAGGCCATAGAATCCAAATAAGGCCGTCAGAGTTCAACCCGGAGAGAGGGAGCCTACAGGCTCCCTCTCTGTTTTTGGGATTAACCAACTTGAATTAACAATGAGACCCGCTTCAAAAAAGATAGTAGCTTCACATCAAGAAAAGCAGGTGCTATTATTGCCGTTACAATTAACCGCATTGGAAGGAATAAAGAACCATTCTTTCTTTTGAACAGTTTTTTTAGTACTCACCGAAATACTCATAACAATAGCTATCCGAGAGTGTTCCTTTGAATTCTAGCTGTTGCTCTAAGTGTAAGATTCTGGGCTTGAAAGCGGGAGCGGACTATCCGGGCCATCTCATCATAAACTGGGGCAATCTTTCGTGGATCAGAAATAGTTATTATTAAAGAAAACGGTTGGGGTTTAAACGAATCAACGTCCTCGATGCCGTGTCGTGTTAGGAGTTTCACTGCTAACCTCCACCGTTCACCACGTTCGCCATTTTCCCCAAGATCCCCATAATAAGTCCGGACGGGCGCCCATTTTCTAAGTTTTTCCACTTGATATGATTCATACAATGCACCAGGATTTTTATGTTCAGGTGGAACGAGTCCAGTAAATGAAGTTGTAATTTCGCCCGTTTTGCGAGAGACATGATCACGAATAACTCCAAAATGCGCATCTATATGGGTCTCACAATACTCACTACCCCACCTAGCTCCTCTTTCGGGTGAAAAAGCCACTGTCATCCAAATTTCACCGAAATAGCGGCCATCACGCTTCAGAGCTGTTGGGTAGGGGAAATCATCCCATTCGAGAAAAAACCCTGGTCTGAGAGCATCTTCAAAAACAAGCGTGGAAGAATATGGGGTGCATTCTAAACAATCTGGCACAGCCGATGGAATTCCAAATCCAAAATAGTTTTCTTCACCATCGGGAACTCTTCCCAATGTTCGAGGATCACGCGCATGATGGGTCAATAAAGCCCGCGCAAGAACCGGTTGAGGAGTTGGCGTAACTTGATGGTATATTTGGGCCAAGGTCTTCGATACAAGAGGAGCCGAAAAACTTGTCCCGATGTTTTCCACTGAACCCGACTCTCCTAGAGATCGGATCCCACTTATGTGAGAGACATCAACGGAACATGCTCCACCATAATGCACTAAATCGGGCTTGATAATATAGTTCGGTCCAGCACCATGACGTGAAAAAGCTGATGGTTCATTCATTTTTGGCCCGTCATCCTTATAATCCACATGTGAAATCGAACCTACTGAAATCCCCAATACGCTGTCAGAAGGAACCGTTATTCGCCCTACCTCCATTTGAGACGGTGTCCTCGGAAAATCTAACAAAGGAGGGCTTTGGAAATTACCAGCGCTTATTACGAAAGATACGCTATATTTTTCCTGCAAATTGTCCAGTTCCTGTGCAAACGATGAAAATTCATCTAATGAACAAACCTCACTAGTCCCTAATGAGAGATTCCAAACTTTATATTCATTTGCGTGTAAACCAAGCACTTCCTCAAGCGAAACTAAAAATTCTTGTTCCGTAAAAAATTCGATGGGACCTTTTGCGGGATCTCCATTTGGCAGTACTTGGAAGTCGAATATAGCGCACGGATTGGGATCAATATTAGAAAATGTTGGGTTTAGAACGCTCCCACAGCTAATCAACCCAGCTACAAAAGTCCCATGCTCTGGGTTCCGATACACTGGTGCAACTTTCGATTCACGGCCAATAACCCATGAATTCAATTCTGGAATCTGGTCTGAAATCCCACTATCCACCACTACAACCACAGGAACATCTCCAGGGTAATCCTCGCGAACACGCAGTTTAGGGATGGGTTTTGGGTTATGTGTCTGAGGTTTTATCGTCCGCACTAATGGCATACTGACAACCGTCTTGACTCCCACAACCCGAGTGAGTGCAACGACGTCTTCAACTGTGTGGCAACCTACTCCATAAACGAAACTGTCCGACGAATAACCCTCCGGTTTGATATGAATATCTCGTTCTTTGCAAACGCGTTTAAAATCTTCAACCAACCCAGTTTGCTCATCCGCATCCCCCACATTGAAAAGACTAATACGAGTGACAAAAGTATTATCGCGCCGCGGGCTCCAACGGAGTACGTCCTTGGGTTCAACGCCCTTTATTCTAAAAACAGGCGTGATTGGTTCGAATACTTCAACGCTAGATAACTCCTTCACTACTTGTTGGGTTTGGTCATTTTCAATTGTATTTCTTAGTTTGTTAAGACCGTCTGGGGTTGCTTTTAAAAATAATTCCCCGAGGCGACCAACCCCGATGATTGGACAAGTATCATCTGAAAAAAGCCGTTCAGGACGATGACTTTTCGCAATTGCTTTTGGTAACAATTTGGCACGAAAAGGTGCTGAACCAATCCGCTTAACATAAGGTAATACTGCATCACTGATCGCTGATACTTCAGCTGAAAGTCGTTTTCGATACGGCACATCTACAGTACGAAACGGTTTCGGAGGCGCACCTCCACTGGGATTCTTCTTTTCTTTCCCTTGGTTTGGCATTATCAACTTGATCGGAAGTCTATCAACCCAGGGGCTCTCGCTGCTAGTCATTTTGCTTTTCCTCCATGACCATTCGACGGTAAATTGTTGACCGAGTTACTCCCAGAAGACGCGCAAGTGCAGTCTTTCCATATAATTTCTTATTTCGATCTTGCAGAATTTGAGCAACAACTCCAGGACCCATCCCTTTAAGTTGAGATAGGAATCTACGGTTTTCTCCTTCACCGATACCAAGGTTTTGAAGAACTTGAAATGCATCATTTAATGTTGGATTTTCTTTTGTAACCACTCTCCGACGTTTAAGCCTCCGGCAAACCTCCTGAATGTCAGACCCCGAGAAACCTTCAGAAAGGTCCACAAGCAATTTGACGTCATGTTCGTTAAAATCTAACGGCGGCATGAACTGCTCCCACATCTGAGTTCGTGATTCAAATGACGGATAACCTAATTCAAGACGGTATGTAAAACGGCGCCAAACAGCAGCATCAAGTAATCCTTCATGATTTGTTGCCGCCAAAATGATAGATTGTGGGCCAAAAGAATCCAGATTTTGAATAAAACTATTTACGACACGTTTCAGTTCACCCATTTCCTGTGTATCGCTTCTAATTTTTGCAATCGCATCAAACTCATCGAGAAATAACACGCATGGCGTCCTTGCAGCAAAATCAAACAGTGCCCGGATATTTTTTGAAGTACTGCCTAGAAATGAAGAAACCAAACCATCTAAACGTGCAATATACAGTCCAAGCCCCAATTGTTGTGCAATTAGTCGAGCCAAGCGGCTCTTGCCCGTACCTGGAGGACCACACATAAGAAGACTGACAGATCCCCCAATCCCCTCAGCGTCTAATTGTCCATGGCTCTTGGCTATGCTCAAAAATTCGTAAATAATCTCCCACTGAGCTTCCTCAAGTATAACCGGAGCATCATTTATCGCTCTAAGATTAACATGTTCAATGAGAGGGAATCTGCTTTCCGCATCTATTGGGAGGGTTTTAGAAGTCCCAATACTCGCAGGCCTCAACTGGTTATCAGTTTCTACTAACAGCTTCCTTAACCGCCCCGCAGACGTTGGATCGCCTTCCTTCTCAAGTCGATCAGCGAGAAACTCCGTATAATTACGAACTTTATCAAGGTCGAGACGTAACGCACCATTAACGATACGAAATAGCTCATTTATGAACATATTTGTGGTTTTCATGGCGCAATAATACGATTTTATGACACATATGTCAAGGGCTTTGAGGCGTTAAGCCAAAATATTTTTCAGCATTAGACGTTTTTGTTACTTGTCCCCCACCCCTCGGTCGGTCTATAATCCATAGCTACACAACCGTAAAAGGAGAGCCGCTATGCCGTCTTATTGCTACTTTAAGGGTGAAATCATCCCGCTTGAGAATGCCAAGATCAGCGTAATGACCCACGCCCTGCACTACGGCACAGGAAAAGAGGCGGAAGCAGGTCAAGGCCATGGAATCTAAATAAATCAGTTATTGTTCACAGGGAGAGGGAGCTTGTAAGCTCCCTCTCTTTTTTGGATGAATTCCCGGTTAAGTCAACAATGAGAGCCCATCCAAAGGACGGTATCTTGCGATCAAGCTAAACTGAGTATCAGGCTAGAGGCATTGAATTACCAGGTTTGCAATACGTCTAAACAAGTGATAATTCCTACTAGTGGTCTTTTATATGGTTTGTAATCACCCCGCCCACCCTTGCACCACATCAAGAAACAATAACGAATTAGGTAGATTAGCCGTTTTATCTTGCCTTATTTTCAATATCAGTTAGATAAAATAACCCTTATGGTAATGAGAATTTCGTAACTGGTATTTATTTTCGTTAATCACCGTGCTCAATAACAGATTAATAAAAATAAATCAGCATGAGTACTAATCCTAAGGTACGATGTATAAATATACTTAAGTTAGTATATTGCGCCCTATGGATATTGCTAAAGATAATCTTCCATGGTACGTGCTTATCAAGTCAAACCATGGTTTACCATCCATAATTTAGGCAATAGAGGGAAGCTTTTATCAAGTTTCCGGAATAAGGAGGTTTGAAATCCTATCTGGCATTCGGGAGAGACCGGATGGCGGCGGGAGTAGACCGTGAAGTACCCAGAAAGAAAACAACAACAGAAAGAGGTTACAAACGTGGCATTATTTCACAGTACAATATCACGCAGAGATTTCATGAAAAACTTAGGGATTGCCGGAGCAGGGGTCGGCGCAGCAGCGTTGGCCGCTCCAGCTTTCACTGACCTGGATAACATGATGTCCGACGATTCAGCCGAAGTAAAACGGCCATGGTGGATCAAGAAACTGGAATTGGAACATCCGACGGTCGAGATTGACTGGACCGCGATGAAACGCTATGACTGCCGCATGCAGACCCAGGTACCATGGGTTAACGTCCAATACGTCGGCAAGGACGCCTGGTTGGCGATGAGGGCAAAAGCTACCGAAGTTGCGAACAAGAACCTTGGCCAAAAAGGCAGCACCCTCAGGGATATTGCATTATCATCTGGCTCCAACTCCAACATCCACGGTGATTATGGCACCGAATCAACTTTTACCGGGAAAAAAACAGCTAAAACCCCAGAGGAAGTGGGCTTACCGATGTGGTCCGGCACTCCGGAAGAAAACACCCGCATACTGAGGTCAGCTGCGAGTTTCTTCGGAGCGGCCAGAATTGGTATCAGTGAACTTGGTACTGCCAGCGCTGATGCCCGGAAGTTGGTTTATACGTACTTCCGGGGCAATGCCAGCAATGATAAGTTCATCGACAGCTGGCCCCCTCCTCTCACGGATTGCCGTCAGGTGGTCATGGAAGATATAGACCCCGGATATGATGATGGCAAGGTCATCCACATTCCGAATAAGGAACTTTGGAAGGTCAGCGTTATGGTTCCGCAGGATAAGGACGCATGGCGAACCGCCATGGCGGATGCGCCTTCCAGCATTGCATCTGCCGCGAACACAAGCCGATATCGCAACTACAATACCGTAAAATTATGCCTGCAGGATTTTCTACGCGGGTTGGGCTACATAGGTTACGGTACTGATGAGAGCGGCCGACAGCTTGTCCCTTCTGAATCCAGTGCCGTTATGGGTGGTATCGCTGAGATGGCCCGCCATAGCGATGCCGCCATCGATCCAGAATACGGTGCCAATATGGGATATTGGACACTAATTACCGATATGCCGCTGGCTCCCGACAGGCCGATTGATGCCGGTATCTTCCGCTTCTGCCATACATGCCACAAATGCGCCGATGCCTGTCCTTCCGGCTCCATCTCACAAGATTCAGAACCGACGTGGGATGTACCGAACTTCGGCCGACCGCAACCCAACACCTTTAACAATCCAGGTAAAAAGCTCTTTTGGACGGATCAACACTGCTGCGTCATGTATCGCAACGTTTACGGCTGCAGGATCTGCCGTCCCGTCTGTACCTTCCATGTGAACTCCGGAGCCATGGCTCACCAGGTGATTAGAGCCACCCTGGCTACGACACCTTTATTCAATGGACTGTTCTGGAGTATGGCCAAACCATTTGGCTACGGACTCAAAGATTCCGACAAATGGTGGGATATGGATCTGCCGACTCTTGGGTATGATTCAACAGTCATGTCATTCAACGGCGGTTATAAGAAGTAGAATCCTTAAATTGCAGTCAGAAAGAGGGGGAGCCGCACGGCTCCCCCTCTTTGTATTAGAACTCCAAAGCGAGGTTCTTAATAAAGTTGCGACGGCTTACTGCCGAGGAATTTGTTTACCACGTATATTCCGATGATTGTTCAATAATCGTCGAGTACTCAGTTAACAAAAGGTAAATCAAGTAAATCTTGTTAACTTGTCGCTCACCACTTGGAAGGGCTATAATCCATAGCTACATAACCGTAAAAGGAGAGCCGCTATGCCGTCATATTGCTACTTCAAGGGTGAAATCATCCCGCTTGAGAATGCCAAGATCAGCGTAATGACCCACGCCCTGCACTACGGCACAGGGCTATTTGAGGGAATCCGCGGCAACTGGAACGCGGAGCATGAGCAGGTGTATATCTTCCGGCTGAAAGAGCACATGGAACGGATGAAGAACGGCTGCAAAGTGCTAAAGCTGGATATTCCCCATACCGCTGAGGAACTGGGGCGTATCACCGTGGAGGTTACAAAAAAGAGCGGCTTTAAAGAAGATACCTATATCCGCCCGCTGGCCTATAAATCAAGTGAAGTCCTGGGAGTGCGCCTGCATGACCTGAAGAGTGATTTTCTGGTCTTTGCCATACCGTGGGGGCGCTACCTGGATACCGACACCTGCCGCCTGGCGGTATCCAGCTGGAGACGCCCGGACGACAACGTCTTCCCGCCCAGCGTCAAAGCGACAGGACTCTATATCAATAACGCCCTGACCAAGACCGAAGCTATTGAGAACGGTTTTGACGAGGGCATCATGCTGGCACCTGACGGCCATGTGGCCGAGGGTTCCGGCGAGAATATCTTCCTGATTGAAAACGGCAAACTGGTGACGCCAGCGACCTATTCCAGCATTTTGAACGGCATCACCCGCGATACGGTGATCACCCTGGCCAAGAACGAACTGGGGCTTGAAGTTGAAGAGAGGCTGGTTGACCGGTATGAACTTTATACCGCTGACGAGTGCTTCCTGACCGGTACGGCGGCGCACCTGACCCCGGTGTGCGAGATTGACAGGCGCAAGCTGGGCAACGGCGGGGTGGGGCCGATCACCGCCAAGCTCAAAGACCTTTATTTTGAGACCATCAAGGGCAATCTGCCGAAGTACGATAAGTGGTGCACGCCGGTTTTTTAAAGAAGTAGACCCTTTGGCAGGCTCCCCCGAGTACTTACTCGAGGCAGGCAGGGCTACGGGAAGAGGAAGACCCTTCGACAAGCTCAGGGCGAACGTTAATTAGTGGGTTCTCCGTTTTGGCGTAGAATGACAAAGGGGGTCAGCCCCACGATGAACGGGAGAGTGACAGACAAGCTGTGAGATTGCCATCCTTCGACTTCGCTCAGGACAGGCTCGCTACGCTCCTCGCAATGACAGTTTAACGATATGATGAATCTTATAGCCCTAATTCTAGGATACCTGCTGGGGAGTATACCGACTGCTTACCTTATTGCCCGCTACTATACCGGCAAGGCGGAGGCGCTGGAGGGGGGCAATATCGGCACGCTCAATACCATCCGGCGGGTTGGGCTGGGGCCGGGGTTGGCGGTGGCTTACCTTGACATCGCCAAGGGCGCGGCGGCCATCTTTGTGGCAAAGTTTTTACTTGATGCCGATGTGCCCTATGTCCTGGGTGCGGGAATCATGGCGGTGGTGGGGCATAACTGGATGGTATGGCTGCGTTTCAAGGGCGGCAAGGGCATGGCGACGGCCTTGGGCGCTATTGTGGCGGCATCGTTAAGTTATAATTTCCCTGTGGTGCCGGTCATCTTTATTATTATCATCCTGTTGGTATGGTGGATACGGCGCAACCTGGTGCTGGCCAATGCGGTGGGGCTGTTATCTCTGCCAGCTATCGTCCAACTGCGTACCGGGTCTGAAATGGCAATGGCGGCGGCAGCAGCGGTGGTGGCGGTCATCATCATAAAGTATCTGCCGACGGCTATCGTTGATTACCGCCAACGCGGCTGGGCTGCACTCGGGCTGGATGAGATAAAACCGAAGAATGGAACGTACCATAAAGTTCCGGGCATGACTACCAGACGAAAAAAGGACTAGCGCCGGGCGAACCCGAGTTTTATTACTTGGCTTTACGCAGCGTCTTGACCAGCCAGATCACCTGGCAGGCTTCTTCCAGACCGGCGGTGTACTTGTAAGCTTCTTCCAGGTCTTTGCCAACGGCGAAGGTGCCGTGGCCGTAAACCAGCACGATATTGCGTTCTTTCAAACCATCGGCGATGACATCACCCAGGCGGCCGGGACGCACGTCCTGATTCCAACCAAGTACCGGCACGGTGCCCAGTTCATAAAGCTCCGCCTGCTCCGAAATGATCTCGGTCTCTGTCATGGACAGGGCGATGGCGTGGGGGGGATGGGCGTGAACCACGGCGCCAGCGCCGGTCTTTTGCAGGATGGCACGGTGCACCGGCAGTTCTACCGAGGCTAAAGCGGTATGGTCATCATCATAACTAATGCCGGTGACGATGAGATCCTGATCCCGCAGGGCGCCAAGCTGGCTGCCGCGGCGGGTGATCATCATGCGGCCATCATCCAGACGAACCGAAAGGTTGCCGCTATGCGACGAGACCAGGCTGCCGGCGAAGAGGCACTTGCCAACTTCCTTGAACTCACCGGCAAATATATCTGATGAATCTGAAGACATATCAGTGGCGGCGGATTAAGCCACTTTCCTGATGACGCCGATGACCCTGCCCTGGATCATGACATGTTTGGCATCAACCCAGATAGGCGCCATAAGGACATTGGCCGGTTGCAGACGCACTTTACTGTTCTCTTTAAAGACCCTTTTGAGGGTGGTTTCTTTGTCATTCTTCAGCCACACCGCAGCCATCTCACCGTTTTCAACATCTTGGGCAGCCTCAAAAATAACGGTATCGCCATCGTTGACCAGGGCATCCACCATGGAATTACCTCTGACCTTGAGGGCAAAAACGTTCTTGCGATGTCCGGTGATAAATTCGGGCACTTCTACGTTATCGGCGGACATGGCCGGATCCCAGCTATCCACATCAGGCACGGGAATAGGTCTGCCGGCGGCGATCTGACCGAGCATGGGCACCATCGGCCGGGCGCGGCCTTCGGCGTCGTCTAACAGCTCAATACCGCGGGAGATATCACGGTGGCGGCGGATGTAACCGGCGCGCTCCAGATGTTTCAGGTTGTAGTCTGCCACCGAGGTGGAACTTATATTGGAACCGGCGACGATGTCACGGATGCTGGGCGGAAAACCGTATTCCTTAAAATAGCCCCGGATGAACTCCAGCATGCTAAGCTGACGATCTGAAAGGGTTTTTCGTGCTGTTCTAGCCATTTCTTTCCTCTATCTGAACAATTGTTCTCTGCATACTTTACCTCACACGGCCACGCCTGTCAATAGGCGCAGCGGTGTTAAAGACAGTTTTTTATTCAATCATAGTAGCGAAGGTGACAACCCGGTCATTTTCATCAGGACGGATGACGATAACCCCCTGGGTGCTGCGGCCCATAACGATGATGCCTTTTTCTTCATCCTCAGTGCCGACGGGAGTGCGGATGACCACGCCTTCAGCGGTGGCGATCATCACCTGGTGCTCCCGGTCAACAACACGTCCGGCCACTACCTTGCCGGTTTTATCCACCACTTTGAAGGTTAGAACGCCGGAGCCGGCGCGGTGCTGAAGGGGATATTCCTCCACCGGGGTCAGCTTGCCGTAACCGTGCTCGGTAACCACCAGTACAAAGTTGTTCTCCCGCATAACGTCCAGGCCGACGACGGCGTCATCCATCTCCAGGGTGACACCGCGGACGCCGCCGGAGGCGCGCTGTGAAGTCCGCAGGTCTGCCACCGGGAAATGAATGGATTGGCCGCTATGGGTGATGAGGATGATATTATCCTCGTCTTTAGAAAGTACTGCGCCGATGAGTTCATCACTTTTGGGCAGGTCCATGGCGATCAGGCCGCTGGAGCGCACCGCGGCGAAATCAGTCACCAGGGTGCGTTTGACCTCACCGCTGGCAGTGGCCATGATGAGTGAAATATCATCTTTGAACTCTGAAAGCGCCAGCATGGCGGTGATCTTTTCATTCTCCGCCAGCGGCACCAGATTGATAATGGCGATGCCCTTGGCGGTACGTAGCAGATCACACGGAATCTCATGACAGCGGATAGAGAATATCTTGCCGCGATTGGTGAACAGCAGCACGCTGTCATGGGTGTCGGCCACCATCATGAAGCGCACCGCGTCTTCCTCACGGGTTTTAATGATGCTCTTGCCGCGTCCGGCGCGGTGCTGCAGGCGGTAAACCTCAGTGGGCACCCGCTTGATGAAGCCGCGTTCAGTTAAGGTCACTACCATACTCTGATGCGGAATGAGGTCTTCCTCACGGAACTCAATGACGCCCTGAGCCTGTATCTCAGTGCGGCGGGCATCACCGTATTTGGCTTTGATTTCTGCGATATCGCTCTTGACCAGCAGCAGTATTTTGCGCGGATTGGCCAATAGATCTTCAAGGTAGGAGATCAGTTTCAAAATCTCGGCGTATTCATCCAGTATCTTCTGGCGCTCCAGACTGGCCAGACGGCGGAGCTGCAGGTCCAGGATGGCTTGCGCCTGGAGTTGCGACAGGGCGAAGCGGCTCATCAGTTCACGGCGGGCGGCCTCGGCGTTTTCGGCGCGGCGGATGAGGTTAATGATGGCATCCAGATTATCCAGGGCGATCTTGAGACCTTCCAGGATATGAGCCCGGTCTTTGGCAGCTTTAAGCTCAAAACGGGAGCGGCGGCTGATAACTTCCTGGCGGAAAGCGATGTAATGACCGAGAGCCTCTTTGAGGTTAAGCACCACCGGTCTGTTGTCCACCAGCGCCAGCATGTTGATGAAGAAACTGGTCTGCAGATTGGTGTGTTTGTAAAGGTTGTTCAGTATCTGCTGCGGTTCGCCGTCACGCTTGAGGTCAAGAACGACCCGCATGCCCTGGCGGTCAGATTCATCACGCACCTCGGCGATACCGGTGACCTTGCGTTCACGTGACAGGGTGGCGATACGCTTGACCAGCTCTGCCTTGTTCACCTGGTAGGGAAGTTCAGTGATGATGATCTGGCGCTTGCCGCTGGTCTCATTGGCTTCGGCGATATGGGCGCGGGCGCGGATAACCACTTTACCGTGGCCGGTGGCGAAGGCGCTGCGGATACCGTCACGGCCGAGGATAATACCGGCGGTGGGGAAATCCGGACCTTTGACGAAATGCATCAGGTCATCCAGGGTGCATTCCGGGTTATCTATCAGCAGAGCAATAGCATCACATAATTCTGAAAGATTGTGGGGCGGGATATTGGTGGCCATACCCACGGCGATACCGGAGGAACCGTTCATCAGCAGGGTGGGCACCCGGGACGGCAGCACTGTCGGCTCTTTGAGCGAAGCATCAAAATTGGGCATGAAATCCACGGTATCCTTGTCCAGGTCTACCAGGAGTTCACTAGCCAGGCGCGTCAGCCGCGCTTCTGTGTAACGCATGGCGGCGGGGGGATCGGCGTCAACCGAACCGAAGTTGCCCTGCCCGTCCACCAGCATATAACGCAAGGAAAAGCTCTGGGCCATACGCACCATGGCGTCGTAGATAGAACTGTCGCCGTGGGGATGATATTTACCGAGCACATCGCCGACGATGCGGGCGCTTTTCTTGTACGGCGTATTGTAATGCATCCCCAGTTCATTCATGGAATAAAGGATGCGGCGGTGCACCGGTTTCAGGCCGTCCCGAACATCGGGCAGGGCGCGGGAAACAATAACGCTCATAGCGTAATCAAGGTAGGAGTTTTTCATCTCCACCTCAATATTTATCGGGCGAATTTTACCTATGACCATGCTTAGACCTCCAGTTCCTCATCGTCATCATCGTCGGAAAAAGAATCATCATCTGATTCTTCGGCCGGCAGTTCCGGTTCTTCTGCTTCACGGCTGCGTTCTGTCTCTTCCACATGTACCTCCTCCAATTCCGGCTTGGAGGCCGCCGCCGGCGCGAATCGCGCCGGGAAAGACACCTGTCCCGCCTGGGACGGGTCCTGATATATCTCACGGATAATGACAGCCAGTTTATCATCAGAAGAACTGATGACATTGGCGGAATAACGATTGCCGCCCTTAATCAGTTTTAAAAGCCGCAGGGCATGGCGTGTTTCTAAGGAGCCGAGATATTCACCATTAAGACTGTCAATAAAAAGACTGCCCGGACCGGGCCTCAGGTTGACCTTATCTCCAGCATCAACCCGGGCCAGTACCTCACCGGAGGCCAGACTACCCAGGACTAACACACCGGCTTTGCCGATCTCTTCAATAAACATCTGGGGTTCAACACGCTGAACACCGGAATCAACCACCTTTTTAACCCCGGAAGCCAGTAGGACTTCAATACGTTTCAGGTTCCGGTCGGCAATACTATTGTAAGGATCCAATTCTTTGGATTTACGGTAGGCATTTTTAGCCTCAGTATATTCTCCGAGTTCCATATAAGCCCGTCCCAGACGGTTCCAGGATTCAACATCCCCGTCAAACAGGTCAACAATGGCTTTATTGGCCTCCGCCGCCTCACGCCAGCGTCCGGCCATGGCATGTTCAATGGCCGCCTGGGTGTTGTTCTTCTTCAATTTGGCTTGCTCATCATCGTTAAAAGCCATGGTGCGCTCCCGTATCCAGTTTTAGAAGTGAGATTCTACTCGATTAGCGCAACGCGAGCAAATCCAGCTCTCTGCCAAGTCAAATAAACGTCATATTATAGCATTTCAGGAACAAAATTGCTCGTTTTCAGCCCGAAAAATTATAACAATCTATTGTTTTACAAATCTTTAAGCGCCGCCGCTAAATTAACCAGCGGCAGCGAACGCTGCTCTGAAGTAGTCATATCCCTGAGAACAACGGTACGGCTTTCTATCTCCGATTCACCGATGATGAGCGCATACCGGGCTCCCACCGAAGATGCCTGACGCAGTTGGGCTTTAAGGCTGCGGGTTCCAAGCGACTGGACAAGCGCGATCCCTTCCCGCCGGATTTCAGCCGATAATGAAAAGGCCGTTGAGGCAGCAGACTCACCCAGCCATGCCACGAAGAACCGCGGCGAAGGCAGCGCCTCCACGGTAATATTCTGCCGCTTGAGATTGAGTATTATGCGTTCAATACCGGTGGCGAAGCCTATAGCTGGCGTAGGTTCACCGCCCAGTTGTTCAATAAGTCCGTCATAACGCCCGCCGCCACCGATAGTAGCCTGGGCACCCTCTTCCTGCGGCTGGATCTCAAAGACGGTGCGGCGATAATAGTCCAGACCGCGAACCAGGCAATTGTTAATCTCAAAAGGAATGTCTGTCGCCGACAGTAAAGCGGTCAGCTTTTCAAAATGGCTCTTGCATTCGGGGCAGAGAAAATCAACAGCATGAGGCGCTCCGGCCGCAGCGGCGCTGCAATCCGGCTTCTTACAGTCCAGCAACCGCAGCGGATTTTTATGATAACGAGTCCGGCAATCAGAGCACTGGGTGTTGATCCGTTCAGCATAATAAGCCTCAAGAGCTGAGATGTAGGCGGGGCGGCATTCGGGACAGCCGATGGAATTGAGCTGTACCGGTACGGTGGTCAAACCCAGTTCCTGGTAGAACCGCCAGGCCATATCGATGACCTCGGCATCGGCGGCGGCATCGGCCTCACCTATGACCTCAAAGCCAAACTGGTGATGCTCCCGGTGGCGTCCGGCCTGGGGCCGGTCATAGCGGAAAATGCTGGCCAGATAATAAAGTTTGACCGGCTTGGGACGGGAGCCCATGCCATGTTCCAGATAGGCGCGGCACACCGGCGCGGTGCCTTCAGGGCGCAAGGTCAGTTGTGAACCGCCGCGGTCAGCAAAAGTGTACATTTCCTTGCTGACGATGTCGGTCTCTTCACCGACAGTGCGGATAAAAAGGCGGGAATCTTCAAAGGTAGGAGTATCAATACGCTGATAGCCGTAGCGTTCCGCCACGGACGCGGCTTTGTCCTGGACAAAACGCCAGTAAAGCTGCTCTTCAGGCAGGATATCCTGCGTGCCTCTCGGCGATTGATAATCCATGGCGCTCCTTTAAAGACTGATAATACTATCACCACGGGTTGGATGTAAATAGCGGATGGGAATAATATACCAGAAATTCCAGTGAATTAGGTATTGACAAATCAATTTTAATAGATTATTATAAAGCGCTCTTGTTTATTGGAATCAAATAATGCCCGGTTTTGAAAGGAGCTTTGTAATGGGTCAATCGCTACGGAAATCTACCTGGTTCAAGAGTCTTAGAATCCCACTGGCCCTGGTTGTCGCCGTTGTTCCGCTGGTAAGCGGTATGCTTGCCGGCTGCCAGGACGAGGATGTAACACCGCCACCGCCGACAACCACTGTTGCAGACTATACCGTGGTCTACCCGCTCACAGTACAAGATCAGACCGGCAAATCCTTTACCTTCACCAAAGCGCCAACGAAGATAGTCTCGCTATCGCCGGGCAATACTGAAATAGCTTTCGCCTTGGGACTAGATAATTCAATTATTGGCGATACTACCTACTGTGACTATCCTGAAGCGGCGAAAACCAAGCCCAAAATGGGCGGTTTCTCCACCGCCGATAATGAATTGATCGTCGCCGCCCAACCTGATCTTATTTTAACATCCAACATCCACATTAAATCGGTCGTGGGACAACTGGAAGGTCTGCTGCCAAACACCGCCGTCTTCACCTTGAATCCTCTGAGCATAAAAGACATGATGGATGCAATGCTGCTGGTGGGACGTATTACCGACCACCTGGAACAAGCCACTACGGCGGTGGATGCGCTACAAGCCAGGATAGACGCCGTCACCGCCAAGACCAAGAATCTAACCGACAGTCAGAAACCTAAGGTTCTATACGTTCTTTATCCCAAACCTTTGATGTCCGTTGGTCCCGATACCCCGCAGAATGAGATCATCGGCCTGGCCGGAGGTATCAGCATCTCCAAGGATATGCCTAACGGTTATCCCACCGTCTCTATTGAAGTCTTGGTGTCAGCCAACCCTGGTATCATCATAACCAGCGGCATGGGGAGCGCCGGATCAGCTAAGGATGAGATGCAAAACAATCCTCAACTTGCCGATGTTGCCGCTGTAAAAAACCATAAAGTTTTAGAGGTGGATGGCAACATCGTCCAGAGAATGGGACCGCGGCTAGTGGATGGTCTGGAAGCAATGTCCAAACTGATCCATCCGGAATTATTCAGCTAAGATATGGCCAGGTGGGGCAAATGCCCCACCTGGATTGACTCTGGATTAATTGATGAAGCGGGCTTAGTAGCCCGCTTCTTGTTATTTTAAGTTGCCTTCAACGGATATCGTTTTTTATCCAATCTGTATGGGTATTCACTTAATGTATATTTTATTAGTAGTTAGCTACTATATGGCAAAGGGGATTCTTCTTACTTTTGCCAGCATCAGAACCTGTATGGTGTTCCCCACCAAACACTTTGTAAATTGATAAGATAGAAAGGATTCGAGGCTTGGACTAGAGAACATTGAATAGCTAATTTAATGGGAGTGTTCCTTTGATAACATCACGGAGGTTTATGGTATTTTATGGTATTTTAAGGAGAGTATCCCTGCTAATGGTATCAGAGAACGTAAGGCCGATGATCTAACACACTATTCCTGTTAGCTGACAAAGACTCCGAGTATCTCTTTAGCTTTTTCAATATCCGATTCTAAAACAAAGAGCTCGAAGGTTGAATATGGGCCAATGGTATTTTCTCTACTTCGTCCATTTTCTTCGACAATTCGAGTACATATTCCGTGTTTTAGTAATATCCTAGCCCAGATTTTTGCCACTGAAGCATTGGAAGCATTCGCAACATGACTCAATACACCAACGGCCGACTCAGAATCCTTTAAATTAGTCCACTGTTCGTTTAAGCTATCTACTAGCTCAAAAACAGTCCTGACATAACAATTTGGGCAATACTCAACCTGGAATTCATATTGGTCATAACAATTCGGACAAAAGGGCATTATTTATTTTCTCCTATTCGACGATTTATTTTATATTGTATTTTAAGCTGACCCGGGTGAATTTCCGACTTTCAATTTGCCGCATCTTAAACAATAATGATAATTTGTTCCTACCCAAAGGTGTTTTTTTATCAAGCACCCAATGTAAGCGATCATCCACATATCAAACCTCCTACTCGCTCATTTATTTCCTTTGATAAGGCTGTTTTTTAATGGCGATATTTTTTACTAGTTTATGGGCAATTATTCATATTTAAATCAAATCTCATATTATTGGGAGATGAAACGGCTTGAATAGTAATAATTCTTACCTTTAGTTTTTGATCGTCTTGTTGGGCAACTACGACAGCAGAGCTGAATGATGATTTAGCTTTATACAAATTAATTATTTTGCAACCTTTCCCTTACTTCTTCAACAATATCACCCTTATTCCAAATAGTGCTCCAAATCCTACGGTGCTCATTAATAAATTCCAACGGAACTCCGGATTGGGTATGAGTAACTCCAAGTTTCCGTGCACAACTCTTTGCAATGGTTTGAAGGTTTTCCGTACTTTCGTGATTGCCCCTTACTTCGAGGCTTGAACCGCATTTTATAACCATCCAACGGTTCCCTTTTTCATCTTCAAATAGTCTTTTGATGGTGATACCTCTCAAATTATTACCTAAGTCAAATAATTCCCCTTGTTACCAGACTGGAATGTTTTCATTTGAAGTCGTTATTTTGGCCTCAAATATTGGAGTAACCTTGACATCATAATTAATGGAGGCATTGTTTAGAGTGTAGGCCAGTATTTTTGTCTGAGAACCTTTGGATATTGAAGTGCCTTTTGTCGTGAATTCGATGCTTTTAAGATAATAGCCTCCCAATGTGAAATAAACATTATATTGAATATGATCGACTGGTATTGACAACTTATCGCTCCCTCCCGGCTTCAACTCAATCGGCATTGAAGCATAAAGCTGTTGGAGAGCCCAATCCAGGTCAGGATTTCCGGCTTCATCCAGGATCGGCCCGGTCGAGCCAATCGGTGTAAATTCAACTCTGAAAGCTACAATTTGAGATGCCATCGATTGGCTGGAATTGATTGCAAGACTAATGGTTCCGCTGTCGTAAATCTTGTCACCATTTGTTAGGGTTCTTTGAATTGGCGTCACGGTCGGTATTACCTGTAACGAGCCAATGCTATTTACATCAATTTTTAAAGCATTGATGGCCGTATTTTGAGTGTCATCCTTAGTATTATTGTTAGCTAGGTCGGCATTTACCACGAGAATGTCGTTTTCCAAGTCAAATATCTTTGACTGAACATCATCATTCTGATAAGTCAGAAAGCTGTCAAGGTTAGAGGTGGAATCTTTCAGATGCCCGAGTGAGTTATTAATTGAAGCAATTTCCGAAGCATATTCAGATTTAGGAGCGGCTAAGGTTGAAGTAAGTCCCAAACTTACGCCACAACATATAAGAATAGTCACCAATATGATGGCAAACATTCCTCCTCCGCTGATACCGCCCCGAGTATTCCTATTCGAATTGTGTTCATTTATCATTTCAGCCTCCTTGGATACCTCCTAAATGTTTTAAATTAGTGTTCAATATAGTTTTCCTGCGATATACTGTTTCGTTACCGGTTGTTTTGGGTTATTGAAGATTTGTTCGGTTTCCCCGTACTCATGCAATTGCCCGTTATAAAGAAAAGCCGTATAGTCCGAGATCTTTTTAGCCTCGTTCATGTTATGAGTGATGATGACGAGGGTGTATTCGCCCCTCATAGCCATGATGCTTTCCTCAAGCGCCCCCGTAGAGATTGGATCGAGCGACGACGCCGGTTCGTCTAAAAGAATAACCTCTGGTGAAATCGCCATGGTCCTTGCAATACAAAGACGCTGCTGCTGGCCGAGTGACAATGCCCATGCATTATCATTCAACCGGTTGTGCAATTCATCCCACAAGGCCGCTTTCTCGAGGCACGACTTGATGGTGGCATTATTGTCGACTTTCTTCTTTTGGGCCTTGATGCCATAAAGCAGATTTTCCTTAATCGATTTGGGGAAAGGGTTTGGTCTTTGAAAAACCATACCTACTCGACGACGCAGTAAGATGGGGTCCATCCGCAAAACATCTTCACCGTCGAGCAATATTTGCCCTTTGACTTTACAGCCTGGGGTTAATTCACTCATGCGGTTTAAAGTGCGCAGCATGGTGGTTTTTCCACAACCGGAAGGGCCAATGATTGCGGTGATCTTGCCTGGATGAAACTCCAGATCGATTCCCCTAATCACTTTGTTTTTGCCGTACGAGACTTCAAGTTCTCGAATTTGCAATCCACCAGGAGATCGAACCTCTTGTATGGTATCCTGGGTATTTGTCATGGTCTCAGTATTGATCATCCGCCTTTATACCTCTTCGATAGTTGTCGTTTCATTATGAGGGCGGTCGTTGTTAGTACCAGGGTCATGATAAGGAGTGCCAATGCTGCTAGGTATTTATCGTTACCCATTAAGTTTGAAATCGTATCTCCTAGCGTCCGCCCGTATTTCATATCGAACACGAGATACGCCAGAGAAGTAGTCTCGTTCATTGGGTTTACACCATATTGTCCGGTACCTGACATCAAGAAGATAATTGTCAAGGCGCCCGCTGCTTCCGCACAACCGAGTACCACACCGGTAATGATATTTGGCAGTGTCCAAGGCAGTTGAACGTGAAAAAGGGTATGTTCCTTAGTCGCACCCAATGCTAGGGAGCCTTCGCGAATGTCTTTAGGCAAAGAGTTCAAGCCCTCCATTGTAGCCTTGGCGATGATTGGAATCACCAACAGCGAAATAAAGACCGAGGCGAACAGGAATGAACTCCTGCCAACTTGCAACACCCCGTTGATATCGTAACCGTATCCATGAAAAACCTTGAACCAGAAACTATCTTGGGCCGGGATTTGCAGTAAACTGACCGCTGTGACTGCCAAGATGACACCTGAGATCGAACGCAACGCTGTCGTCGAAAAATTGATCACTCCACCCAGCTTGGATCTCCCATATTCATGCACAAAAATACCGACGCTGACCCCTATCGGGATTGCAATAACCGAGGTCAAGCTCATCAGCATCAGTGTGCCCATGATGTGATTCAGGATACCTACCTGTATCAGGTGTTGGTTGGTAAACACCGGCCAACCGTCTTGCCATTGTTCTACGATGGCAAATTGGTCGGAAAAATGATTTGTGAAAAAAGGTACATTGAAATCGATAGCGCCATTGCGAATAATGTCAAAAAAAATAATGCCGTAAGCCATAAACGCCGCCACTGCGAAAAAGATAATGATTGGATATCTCGACAGGTCAAAACCCCTCGGCGTCCCTCGGAACATGTAATACAACGAGTAGCATGCACCCGACACTCCCGCCCCCAGTAGGAATAGCCCCGCTGCCAGCGAGCGGTGCATGATGCCATGGATGTTTAAGCCTTGAACGTATTCAGGCATCAAAGTTAATAGGATAGCTGCCAGAATCGTCATCAAAATGATCAGCAGAAGTGGGCTGAATTTGGTCAGTTTTTTCCGCCACGCCAAGCTAAACATTACGCCCAAAATGGTGGCATTAGCTATTAGAAGCGGCCTGGCCAAATATTCGAGCGAATTTATTCCTAATATCAGGACCCCGACAACCGCTGACCCCGCTGCCAAGAGAAGGCTTCCGACCGTTGTGCCGCCCAATAAGTCTATTCCCCGTTTTTCTTCCAAGCTCGTTTTAGCTATGGCAATTGAAGTCGTCATAGCGTTACCCTCTTGGCGATGCGGTGCTGGATGTAGGTCGTGAATCCTAGGATAACAAAAGCCACTATGAGGAGCAGCAGTCCCATGAAATGCCCCACTGACTTGCCAACCGGCCCGATCAGCTGCGCAAAGGAGAAACCGCCACCTGTCAGGTAAGCGATGGTGGCAGTGAACGGCGGTGTTCGCTGTAGGAGGTCGAAAATTGGTTGGGGCAACGCACTCGCCGTAAATCCAATGGTATATGATACTATGATGGCTTCGCCCAGTGCCGTTAATATCCCTAGTAATAGCGCATTCAACAAGCCCGGCATTGCAAACTGCAGGGTCACTGAGCGCAGGGTATGCCACTGCCCCGCACCGAGTGACAACGAAGCTTCCTTCAATGTCGACGGAACGTTGTGAATCGCGTCGTCCAGAAGCGGAGTGAGAAACGGCACTATGAGCATTGCCAACATCATGGCACCTAAAATGGTGGCGCTCTGGTCGGTGGGTAACATATTGGCTGCTGGCAGGTCAGCCCCGGAAAGTGCTTTGCCCGCAAGCTTTGGCCAAAGGAACCATAGATAGAATGATCCACCTATAAAGGCGTAGATAATCGGGGGAATGCCGGATAACACGCCCATTACCGCTCGAAGCATTGAATTGAACGGTCTTTTTAGATATTCGTTAGTGAGTACCGCCAGCGCCAGGGAAATCGGGAAGGCAATGGAAACTGAAATGCCTACAACCAGTAACGTCCCCCACAACGCCGGCAGAATGCCGTAGTTCATCTGATCGGGTGTTAATCCATTGGCAGATTCGGGACTCGGGATGAAAGAATTTTTAAACAGGCCAAAACCAAGATAATCGACAGCAAGTATGCTGCCCGCAATGAGGTTTACTGTAATCAGGATCAGGGCGATCACAGGCACCATCGCCAAGATGAAAAAGAGGGTTTTCGGTACCATTTTCTTTATATGTTTCAAAAACTTATCCGATCCTGGCAATAATTATTATGGAAGCGGCAGGTACCCTGAGTCCGCCATGAATTGTTGTCCGGCCAGTGAGGTTAGCAGTTCGCCCAGCGCTTTGACATTAGCCGGTGCGTCGTTTTTCACAAGCAGGTGGATCTGGCGGCTGAATGGGTAGCTGCCATCGTACACTGAAGCTGGGTTTGTCAGTGGGTCGATTCCGTCTATACTCAGCACCCTGACCGGAGAATGCTGAGGAGCCATGGTCATTGCCCGTCTTGACGCGAATGCAACGTGGAATAAAAAGTCTTGAATTCCATATTCCTGCGAATAGGTCGAATTGCTGTACTCGTATGAAATGACTTCTTCCTCCAGTTTGTACCGAGTGCTGGAAAGCGCATTTAGTTTGGAAATGAACTGGTTTTCATCCAGCCCGAGTGTTTGGAAAAGGACTGTCTGAGTGTCGAATTTGCCGACCTGGAAAGAAAAGGCGGATGACAACTGCCTGAGAGTTTGCACCCAAGCGTATTTTCCACCTTCTATCTGCCATAGTACGCTACCGGGGTCAATTCCAGGTTTGCTTTCGTAGTACTCGCCGGTCCACTGCAAACCACCTGTAAACATATTTTTCACATCATCGGTGGACAAGCCTTTAAGCCCTGTGAACTTGACCGATGGATAGATATACTGTTCACCAGTCGGAGATAGGAAAATATTGTCTTTCGATCCTCCAAGGTAGGTATTTTCATCCACCACGATGCAGACAGCATCATATGCTATGATGTAATCCGTTATCCCCTCTAATTCGGCAGACGTCAGTTCTCTGCCCACCAACACGGCATCGTATTTGCCTTGTTTCAACTCTGTAATGCCATCTGTTAAAACGGACATACTTACTAATGGCACGTTGGGGTCTTTCGCTGCCCATTCATCTAATAGGAGCGTCAGGTAAGCCATGTCTCCGGCTCCTCCAATCCGTATTCCTTCCGCATTCTGTCCCTGCACTGTGCAACCGAATAGCGGCAGCAAGAGGGCCAGGACAAGGATTGTCACGATTTTGATTTTAACTTTCATTTCTGTAATGCCTATCGAGTTGATTGTGCACATTACGGCGATATCGTGATTTGCCCGTTGTTCACCTTGGCATTGAGATCTTTCGGGATATCAGGACTGGTATCCCCAAGAATTACGTTGGACAAGCTGAAAGTCACGTTACCGCTAACCCCGGAATTGGCCGTCATATGCAGGACATATATGTCGCCACTGCCAGTGGGTCCTACGAAAATACCATTGGGAGTCATCGCCCCAGTCATGACTATTTGGAGCATCTTTTGAGTGCCCACTGTCTTTGGAAACTGTCCAGCGGAATTGTCAGCATCCGGATTTTTTGAAGGCAGATAGAACAAATCGCCATTATTTGCTGAAGCGAAATCCTTCAGGTAGGCGCCAGGTTCCCCAGAGTTGCATGTCACTTTGCTGGTATCCCAATTCAGAGTGAAGGACACGCCGCGGCACTGCTGGTCATTGACCACCCTGATAAATACATCGAACGTTTCTCCAGGTTTCACCGTAATCTTTGATGGTACGGCAGTGACGCTTATTTTGTCGGTGGCAGGTGCCGTGGTTTTAGTTGGCGGAGGTGGTGTTGTCGTCGTAAATCCCGAGTCGGTTGTGCGGATAATATTGCTATTATCGCCCCCCCCCACCTCCACATCCTGCCGCTGCCAGAACCAACGTACCCGCCATACAGGACATAACTATTAAATTTTTCCCGATGCCAAACTTATTCATGCTTCAACTCCTTCGATTTTTCGTATTCTGTAACTGTGCCTAGTACCTTGATTTTGGCCGTGCCGCGTGGATTAGTCTCAGGATCGAACTCCAGAGAGATTACGGTCCTTTGCTCCGGTGTGCTGATGATTTCGAAATCGGTGGTGTTCTTGTCTGCCGGGACAACCAATTTGCCCCCTATGATCTCCAGGTGGGTTTTGAATGCCGTCTTAGAGACTTGCTTTCCTTTTAACAAGTCATCCCAGATAATCGTCTCAGTTTCCCTGTCTTCTGTCTGCGCTGGCGGCCGACCCATCGCTCGCATTGACCGCGGAACTGCGGCAGCTTGGCTCTGGTACCTGTACTGTGCCCTTGCAATAGCTGGAACCGGCTGCCGTCGACGGCTGAAGAGGTAGACTACAACACCGCCTACCAACAACTCGCATATGATAATAGTCGCCGCTATATTCCAACCAAAACCGCTTCCGCCAGACAGCAAGCCGACACTGCTATTTACCAGGACAGCGTACATGCTGAAATGGCTTAGATTGCCCATGATACGATTGTTAGCCGCATCCAATGTATAGTCGACCATTTGCCAGGTATTTTGACCAGCTTGATAAAAGGCCATATACAAATCGCTGGCATTGGCGCCGGAAGGGAGTTGCCTCGTATCAAACTGGTATGTAAACGTTAGCGGCATGCTGAACGTCGCCCCGCTCGGGCTCAATTCGAATACTAGTACAGGGCTTATACTTGACGGTGGCGAGGCCAGAGACACTGGCGCCGTAACACCAATTGAGGTGAGTGGCCGACCATCAGCGTCAAGCGCCCGAGTACCCTTCTTGATGATGATGCCGATCCAGTCTGTCCCGTATTTCAAGTCGATAACGAAATCTTCTTGGAAGACTCCACCGCTATTGATAACTCCCGAAATGTCAAGAATTTGTGGTTCGCCACCTCCCACGATTATTATAGTTCCACCATCTTGCGTACTTGGAGTCGTAGCCGAGGGAGAGGTGGTAAATACCGCGTCATTGCCGTATACCGTAGTGCTGCCAACAGCTTTAGACCTGAAGTGATAGGTAGTGCCTGGAGTCAAGCCCGAGAGAGTGGCATTGAATACTCCGATTGCGGTTCTAGATTGGGTAGTTGTAGAGCTTCCGTAATTTGTAGAGGTTCCATACTCAAAACTAACCGATACCATCACATCACTGGAAAGTGAAGTTAGGTTACCATTTAGCTTGGTGCCAGTCTGTGTAATGGTGTTAGCCGCGGCCGTTGTTACCCCCAAGGGGGTTATAACTGGCTGGGTAGTAAAGGTCATATCGGGGCCAACCGCCACGGTTGACCCGACAGTCGCCGTGGCCCGGTAATGGTAGGTCGTGTTTTCGGTCAATCCGACGATGTTGAAACTGAATGCTCCTACAGCGGTCATCGCTTGGGCGTTTGTCGTGGTGCCGTAGGTTGAGGTCGTACCGTATTCAAAATTGACCGAGACGCTACCATTGCCGCCTAACGAAGTCAGGTTGCCGTTCAGCTTAGCCGAAACGTTGGCCACCGTTGAAGCGGCGCTGGTGGTGACTCCCGGCGCCGTCGTGCCTGTGACTGTGGTTCGGAACGTCTGGTCAGCCCCATAGTACGGTGTGTCCCCCACCACAGCTTTGGCATGGTAATGGTACTCGGTGTCTGCGGTAAGGCCGGTTATGCCAGCGGTGAAGGCCCCGATGGCCGTTTTGGTTTCGGCGGTGGTCGAGCTGCCATACGATGTCGAAATCCCCCATTCGAAACTCACCTGGGCGCTGTTACCGCTGCCCAGTGATGTCAGGTTGCCATTTAGCGTCATAGTTGTGCTGGCAATGGCGCTGGGAGCGCTGGTATCCACAGTGGGTTGCGGAACCCCAATGGTTATACTGCCATTGACAACTTCGGGATGAAGATCGGGAGTAATATTATCGGTATTGGTGAGACCACCCAAGAAGACATCCGACAGGGTGAAATTACAGGTTCCACTGGCATCTGATTTTACTGTCATATGCAGAATATAAAAATCACCCGTGCCTGTAGGCCCGAAACCAGCGGGAAATCCGAAAAGCGCCACGGCCTGGGGGTTGGAAACTGTTTCTTGAGGCTGATCAGGAAAACGGCCAACGGTGTTGTCGATTACGGGGTCGTCTGGCGACCAATACACGGTTCCCTGTACCCCTGATGGTACAAAAAATGTCCCTTTTTCAGCTGAAGTGCACTGAACTTTTGTTGTGTCCCAATTCAATTTGAATTGGCCACCAGAAGTCGGAGTATCGCTGGATACTTTGATGGCCACGTCGAAACTGCCGCCTGGGGCTACGGTGGTAATAGAAGGCACGGCGCTTACGCTACAAACCGCGGCACTGACGTGGATTGATCCTGTTACTAATTGCGTAAGCAACAATACAGTTCCAAAAACCAGGGATAAACCCTTGGTTCTCAGATCTGTTGTTGGCATTAGAGTTCTTCTCATATCGATCCTTTGTTATTCGCGATTGTACGGAGCTTCAAAGTCCTGGTTCCCGACAATGCGTTTTCTGCGGTTCAACTCAATTACGATGACAACAACGCCGACAATAAAAATGGTGCCGACAATGATACCGACCATAGACCACGGCATTCCTACTACCGCAGGCGGATTCTGCGTAGGATTGTCACCTATAGGACCCACGGGTATCACAGCCGAAGTCTTCTTTGAGGTAGTGCCTCCCATACCGATAACTGTTCCAGTCAGCCTGACAACGGGAATATCCGCAGAGATAGTATGATTTGTCGCCGATACGGTGGTATTGGTTGCCCTCCGCCATGAACCACCGTTAAGATAAGCTAAGAACAGGCTCGCAAGATCGTAGTCTTTTACTTCGGTATCTGAATAATGCAGGGTAACTCGCGCCATACCCGAATTTGTACCGTCAATCCGGACACCTACCCACTTAATGCCGGACTTGCCCGTTCCCCCGTCGACTAGACCCGTTGAAAAAGCCACCGCAGCCTGTGGCTCATTGAGGTAACGGCCTGCAATAATTTTGATATTCCCGGAAGCACCGGTGACTGATACCTCGCACCCCGA
Source organism: Dehalogenimonas sp. WBC-2 (assembly GCA_001005265.1). Classification (NCBI taxonomy): domain Bacteria; kingdom Bacillati; phylum Chloroflexota; class Dehalococcoidia; order Dehalococcoidales; family Dehalococcoidaceae; genus Dehalogenimonas; species Dehalogenimonas sp. WBC-2. The sequence continues at coordinate 161,596 of CP011392.1, read as the reverse complement.
TTTATCCAAAGCATTCAGATATGTGCCATCGGCTGAGGTCAGGCTGGATTCATCGATAAGAGGTAAGAAGTAGTCTTTCAGAGGAGTATTGGATGGTTGTGTTGAAGTAGGCGGAGGCACGGTTTGAGTCCGGAATGATAGGGTACTACCATACACCGGTTCACCGGTCGAGCCCTGCACCTTTGCCCTGTAATAGTAGATTGTGTCCGGCGACAACTCGTTCAAGACTGCTGAAAAAGGTCCTGGACTGGTTCGATTGATAATAGGAGAAGAGGAATTTAGCACAGAATTACTGATACCGTATTGAAAACTGACATCTACCTGGCTGAACCCGCCCTTAGAGGTCAAGGTGCCTGTCAGCGTGGCACTTGTGGAAGTTATGTTTGTCACTCCGCCCGTCGTCAAAGTAGTACTTACTGTCGCCGGTGTTTGGAAATACATTTTTGCGGCGGCGCTTTCACCCCCGACGTTGACCGCAGTAAGCTCCCATACATATTTGGCACCACTGAGTAATTTACCCGCAGGCACAGTAAGCGATGTTCCGGTAACCCCTGGATATTCAAATACCTTATCAGTACCGTTATAAGGTTCACTTCTAATCACGAGATTATAGCTGTCTGCTCCACTGACACTTGACCAACTCAAAGTTGGCGACAGTGTGTTTATCACTGGTCCAGGGACTGTACTTTCGCCAGGCCCTGTCAATGTTGGAATGCCAGGTATTGCCGGAGGTTGACTGACTTGGAAATCCTTGGTCAATGTTGCTCCGATAGGTTCGCCATCTTCAGTCTTAACAGTTGAGATGGCAGTATAGTTTCCCGGGGTTAAGCCGATTCCTGAAAAAGTGGAAACAACCCTTCGGGGATAATTCGGAAATAACGTTGAACCGGATATGTCTGAAGTCTCTTCCCAGATAATTTGCCCGCTACTGTTTTTTACAGCCGTAGTTACCCTGGCATTCCGGAACATCACGTTTCCAATATTAGTTGCTGTAGTAATAATTTTGATGTTCTTGCCAACGTAAGCATTGGAGATGTCCAGCGAGTTCATATGAATATCGATGGTCGGGGTGAAAGAAGAGGTATTGACATCGACAATTAATGGCACCAAGACACCGGTGATAATCGCGGTGCCGTTGTCGGTGTTAGGCTGGGTATGAAAATAAAGGGAAGCATAATATTCTCCAGGCTGGGCATTGGCCGGAACATTTAACGTCGCTTTAACATCCTGTTCGCTACCGGGATTAAGGATAGACTTATCCAAGGTAATCCAACTGCTACATGATTGGGTCAATATGTCTTGCGCCGCCGCAAGCACCTGGCTGGCTCCATCTAATGACTGCCCCAACCCTGCAACTTCCAGCACCAGCGGAAAAGCGGTGTCCACTGATAGGGTGTATTGCTTGCTCTGACCGGCGGTTACCGAATCTTGAACGATCTCGCTCGGTGAGACTTGTATGCTGATGCTATTCTGTGCGACCGCTGAAATTGCCGGTATTAACCCAACAATTGCTGTCAATAAAATCAAGGTGCCAATCAGGTATTTTTTCATCTGTCTCTCACTCCGGCATTCCAACTGTCTTTTTCCTTGACGCCCGGGAGCGGTGAAATCCGCTCCCGGGCGTTTCTCCACGCGATGATTAGTTGACGATATTGGTGGCGATGAAGGAAACAACGATGTGGTAGGTAGCAGCGGCGTCTGAAGCCACTACCAACTGGTCGTAGCTGAGGCCACGGTCTTCACCCTGGGTGCTCAGACCATCAATAGAAGTTACCTGGCCATCAGTGTTGCCCTTGGCAAGGATCTGCTCGGTGTCGGTCAGAGTGACGATATTGTTTTCAGGGGTAACCTGACCGGGAGATGCAACGTATCCTGTTTCGCCGGGAACATTACCACCGGTGGTGGTAATGACCATGGCATTGTGCAGTTGAATGTTCGTAGCATATACAGAGCCATCCCATTTGGTCATGAAACCATTGGTATCGGCGTCAGACTTGATGTTTACCTGCCAGTCATCATTGGTCTTGACGTTCAGTATACCGGAGTAGTTGTTGTTGCCGAGGCTCATGGCGCCGAAATCAACAGAAGCGGGCACGGTGAATTCCAGACTGCCGCTGATGTAACCATCAATAGCAGTCTCATGAAGAACACCAGCCACAGGGTAAAGGAAGGTGAATGAATCGGAGGTTGAGTTGTTCGACTCGTTGGATTCGGCGATTACGCTGTTTCCGTCGGCGGTGATGGTGAAGTTGTCCTTGGCGCCGGTCAGAGTAATCTCGGAACTGGTGGCGGAGAAAGAAGCACCATGGGCGATGGCGTCAATGGCGACATTGACGGTGACACCGTCAACGTCAATGGTGGCAATAGAGGCGGGAGCATCATCATTGCCAATGTTGTTGACGTCAAAGGAAACGGTGTAGGTGGTCGGGTCGGTGGAGGCATCCGCGCCTGTGTGGACGATAGTCTTAGTTATGTTACTGACGGTGAAGTCAGGGGTGGGCGGGTTGCCGATGATGATTGAACCGGTATTCATGTCGGTGGGCATGGCGGCAGGAACACTATCAGCCATGAAAGACTCGACGGCAACAAAGCCAAGGGTCTGGACGCTGTTAGCAGCGGCTACCTTGGCGGTGAAGTTGAGGGTGGCCCAGACGCCAGTACCGGTAACCGGCGGTTTAGTGCCGCCGCCGTTGGTGGAGGTCAGGAGAACGGTGCCGGCAGTGTTGTCGATGACCGCTTCGACATCGAACTCGCCGGTGCCGAAGAACTTGGGAGTGGTGTTGTAGGTAGCGCTGTTGAGGGTGAACATGGAGGCGTCGAAGGTTATCTTGGCCTGGCCGCCGGAGGCATTGTCGGCGGTGACGCTCACGTGCACATCGAACGTGTTGCCATTGTCAACGGATTTACTCTCTATGGTGATGGCATTGGCGTTGGCGGCGGCCAACGGGATGGCGGCCACAAGGGAGGCGGTCAGGATGCTAATGGCAACCAGTCCGCTGAGGCCTTTCTTTAAGATTGATGAATTCAATTGATTCTCCTCAGTTTTATTTTTTGGATTGCTGTTGCTATTGATTGTTCGATACTAAGGGAGTGGGGTGGTCGGGTCAGCGACTATCGCGGCTCCAACCCAGTTACCAACGGCGATCAGGTCAAGGACGTTGACCGAACCATTGTGGTCAACATCAGCGCGGCCTAGGTTGCTGGCAGCGCCGACTTTGTTGCCGACGGATATGAGGTCCAGGACGTTAACGCCGCCGTTGCTATCGACATCCTGGGCAGCGACGAGACGTAAGAACCCGGTATCGACGACAGCCTGCTGGCCGGCGCCATCGACCTGGCGCATCCAGTTGATGAAGTCCTTGATGCCATCATGGCTAGCGGGATCGTAGTTGGCGAAGGTTGTTGTTCCGGAGATCGCGTCGGTGTTAGTCAACAGCCACAGGAAGCGGGCGAAGGGGTAAACGCCGGTGTAGATATTGATTGACGTTGGAGCATAACCGAGGGTGTAGTTCAAAGTAACGATAATGGTGCCGGTACCGGCGACGGTGACCGTGTTAGTGCTACTGGCGGCTAGAGTAGCACCACCAGTGATAGTGGTGCCAGTCCCGGCAGCCACTGTGCCGGTGCAACCGGCCGGGGTAGTGATAACAAAGGTGCCAGCGGTAGTCACGGTAACGGTATTAGCACCTTCATTCAGTTGAGAACCCTTTACATTGTCTCCAGCGTTAGTTAGAGCGGTGAAAGTGCCGGTGCCGTTTTTGATCAAAGTATTCTTGACAATGTTGAGATCGGTGATGTTGGGATGGGTGGCATCCTTGCCGAAGCCCAGGCCGACATAGCCAATCTGGCCGGAAGCTGTAGCGCCGTTGAGGACATTCTGCATTTCAACCTGGGTACCGAGACGGGCGTTGAGACCCCAGTTGACGATGACCCAGTTCTCGTTGTATTCCTGGGCTCCGCCAACAGTGGGATCAACATCGGCGGGGTTGAAGGTGCCGGCTACAGAATCCTTCCAGGAGGCTCGTGTGCCCGAACCGATGTTGCGAGCCCGGGGCACGATGACCATGTCAGGACCGGTCTTGCCGGTCACAGGATCGATGATCTGGTTCCAGTTGTGGACGCGGCCTTCGTAGATGTCGTCGAGTTGGCCAATGGTGATGTTGAGGATCTCGTGACCGACCCAAGCGGCGCCGGTCTCATTGGCGGCGGCTACCATGCCGTCGCGGGCGATAGCGATGGGTTTGACGTCAGGAAAAGTGGTGGCGTTTACCACGCCGGAAGACATGCCAATATCGGTTGCGATGTGGCCCAAGGCCGCACCATCGCCGGTACCGAGGGTCATCGCGTTCTGGCCGTAGCCGGAACCCTTTTGAACAATATTGTTACCATCGTCCAAGATGATGGTAGAGCCGCGCGCCGTATTGTACGCGGCAGCAGCCTGCTGGATGATGGGGCCTACAGTGGTAGATCCTTGGAATGTTAGGTGATTCAACCGGCCGATGCCCGGGCTAACAGCCTGGTCAATCGGCGTGTTGGCTGCGCTGACCGGGACTAATGTCACTGCGATGGCGCCCAAAGCCAGAGCAACGGAGGCTATTCTCTTTCCTTTTGATAGATTCACTTTTAATCTCCTCGTTTTTCTTTACTTGTGGTTGATGTAACTGCCTCAGTCTGTTACCTCGTTTTTCTTTTTTGTTTTTCCTCCTCGGTACACAGTGCAACCCCAAGCGTAATTGACGAGTAAGTGGCGACTGGTTACAATAAGAAGCTTGGGTTCGACCTGAGCACGAAGGAAGTCTGTGAAGGTGACGGCGGTCTCTTATCTGACTTCCTTCGGCATTTCCGCACCAGTACTTTCGTCGTCACTAATACCTATAATAACAGCCCAACTTTAAGGGAGTGTTAAGACGTCATGAAATCCTCTTTAACGATTCATTAAAAGTAATTAAAATTTTCAGACACCTTAATTAGCCAAAAAGAGCTGTTTCAAAGCTCTTGAGCAAGGTTGAACTAATGCGTCTTTTCTCTTTTAGAATCAAAATCGCCCTGCATATTCAACTATGTAGGGCGATACCCAACCAGTAACGGTAGTACTTTAGTAATATTATTTAGCTACAAGACATTCAGTTTGTTCATTAACAGTGATAAGTCGCACCCAGGTACATTAAGTATCTAATCGTAAATTGCAGTGGTTACCGAAAGTGAAAGGGTTGCTAGGTATTAGATGGATAATTTCGTGCTTAGCAATGAGATTAAGGATTGCAATGCGGCAATGGGATATCCCTGAGGAAAAAGATGACGGATACTAGAGGTTTCAATCGATGTCCACTCCAAATAGTTCTGACAAACAGCGTTCCAAGCGAAACTGAACGTGTAGGCAAAAAAATTGGCCCAGCGCAGTTTGTTTGAACTGACGAAGCACAACCAGATTCACACTGGGAAGAAAAATGTGAATTATTTTTTTTACAGTAGGCTATCTCAATAAAAATTACGTAAAAAGTACAATATGGTACTAATACTAAGTACGATGTATATATGCGATAAAAGATGTATAAGTCAATATATCAATTATTAGTGTATATATGAATATGGATAGTTAGGAGGCGAAAGAATGTGTTAGGCATCCATGATCGACAAGAGTATAACAAAAATAAGGAGATAACAATGGGTAAGTTTCACAGCACTGTAAATCGCAGAGATTTATGAAAATGATGGCATATCGGCGTGTTTGGGATTCGGAACTTGAAACTTATGGTCTTTCCAATTGCGGCTTCTAGCCGGTTTCAACCTCATCCCCCACCGGCGTCCCCAGTGATTTTGCCAGATCCTCAAACAATTGCTTCTGCTTCTTGTTGAGCTTCTCCGGTGTTACCACCTTAACCTCAACCCACTCATCACCGAAAGAAGCTGTTTTATTGAGGATCGGCATTCCCTTACCCTTGAGCCGGATAACCTTGCCTGTCTGCACGCCTGACGGCACCTTGAGCCTGGCGGGACCGTAGAGGGTGGGGACATCAAGTTCGACGCCTAGAGCGGCCTGGGCAAAGTTGACCGGCAGTTCATAAACGACATTATCGCCGTCGCGCTTAAACAGTTTGTGGGTGGCAACATTGACGGTTATATACAGGTCACCGGCGCCGCCATTTCGCTCACCCATGTTACCGCCGCCACTCATTCGGATCTGGTTGCCATTATCGATACCGGCAGGTATCTTAACCTTAATAGTACGCGTCATTCGCTCACGGCCGACGCCCTTGCAATTGGGACACGGGTCAGTGATGGTCTGACCCTCTCCACGGCAGCGCGGACAAGTAACCACGTTGGTAAAACGCCCAAAGACGCTACGTTGTACCTGATAAACCTTGCCCTGGCCGCCACATTCAGCACATTTGGTTGGCGAGGTGCCTTCCTTGGCGCCGGTACCTTTACACATTTCACAGGCTTCTACCCGCTGGATATTGACCTCTTTTTCAATGCCCGTTGAAGCTTCCTCAAGCGTTATATTCAAACGGTAATTAAGGTCGGTACCCCGGCGGGCCGCCTGCCTGCCTGTGCCACCCATACCACCGAAAAAGGTCTCAAAAATCTCACCCAATCCGCCACCAAAACCGAAGTCCTCAAAGCCGCCACCACCTGCTCCTCCAAAAGGCCCGCCGTTGGCGCCCGCATGACCGAAACGATCATAAGCCGCCCGCTTGTTAGCATCACAAAGAACAGAATAGGCTTCGTTGATCTCCTTGAACTTGGCTTCAGCGTCGTCTTCTTTGTTGCGGTCGGGGTGATACTGGAAAGCCAGTTTGCGGAAGGCCTTTTTTATCTCATCGTCAGAGGCACTACGGGCAATGCCCAGCACCTCGTAATAATCCCGTTTTGTCGCCATTGCCGATTAACCTCTTTTAAGAATAGTAAACACTAATTTTATCGTGTTTTGGTTAAAAAAGCCATTCTCAAACGTAGAAGGTCATAATTAAACGAATTTAAATCGCAATAAGGCAGGTTTTCAGGCACTGAGCCTGGGGTTAATCGTGAGTAGGCAAAAGTCATATCGAGGCCACTTCAGATCTATAGGCATGGTTCGTTGGGAAAAATCAAACATCAAATATCAAAGGATACCAGCGGTTACCCTTTGATCTCGTTGCCTACCTTGAATGCTTTGCCAACAACAGCTCCCAGTGTCTGGTACTGAGACTGAGCTGTGGTATAGACCAGGGGATTGATCTTGGTTACGTCAGGGCGGCCATTAGTAAGACATTCTTCAGATATATGGCATTCCGTGATGCGCCCGATCACCAGTACATGACTGCCCAAATCAATGGTATGGTGCAGTTCACACTCAAGGTTCACCGGGCAGGCTTCGATCAACGGCGCACCGCAGAGTTTGCCGGTAACAACCTTAAATTTGCAGTCTGCTACTTTGTCCGTCTTCAAACCGGAGACAATGCCGCAATAATCAACTTCTTTAACTAGATCGGCACCGGGGATATTCACCGAAAAACACTTGTTTTCCATAATGCCTTTAAGACTGTAGCGGGTATGTCGAATGGCCACCGAGACCATCGGCGGGTCTCCGCAGGCAATACCACCCCAGGCGACAGTGATAAAATTGGGTTTGCCATTCACCTGGGCACCCACCAACAAGGCAGGCATGGGATATAGCAGTGACTGTGGACCAAGTTTTATTTTAGCCATATTCGTTCCTCACTGAAGGCTTATTCTACCAGCTTCTCTCCGGCTTCAAAAGCCTGTTTCAGCGCCTCAGGTACATTCGCAATAGCACCGGCTTTATCAACTCCGGAGAACAAAATCTCACCGGTGTAATCAATATCCAGGACGGTAAAAAACGCTTTAACGGTAATCCTCGCCGCATCAAACAGGTTTTCCACCCGGCGTCCGCCTGTTGAGATAAATATACCCTTCCGCGGCTTGGCAGGTTCCAGCGGCGGCAGCTTCATTTCATATTTTCTAACCCACAGGCATTGACAGCGGTCAATAGCGGCTTTAAGTTGCGCTGTAACCGACATGAAATGCAACGGTGAGGCGACAACCACCCGGTCAGCCAGGCGGAGCGCCTCATAGACCATTGCCATATCGTCTCTTATTTTACATTCACCGGCGCGCCGACAGTAATCACAGTGAGTACACCCGGAAATATCCAAGTCAGCGATTTCAATAACGCGCGTCTCGGCACCATGTTCTCTGGCGCCACGCATAACCTCGTGCAATAATTGTTCTGTATTACCACCCAGCCGCGGACTCCCAGAAAGACCAAGAACCTTCAGCAAAGAGACGGCTCCAGAAGTTTCAGAATTTCCTGTTCTCGGTTTTCCATTATCTCAGCGTCGGCGTCAATTTCATGATTGAACCCCAGTAAATGCATGATGCCGTGTATCAGGAGTCGTGCCAGTTCGGTATTAAGCGGATGATTATATTCCACCGCCTGAATCTCGGCCTGAGGCAAGGAGATAACCACTTCCCCCAGGTGGATAATACCGTCCGCGGACGGCGGAAAATCACAATCTGTAGTGGCATCAGCGGCGGCTTCTTTGACGTAGAAGGAGAATGAAAGGACATCAGTAGGTTTGTCTTTGTGCCGGTACAGGCGGTTCAGGTCCCGAATCTTTTCCTGACCGGTGATATATATGCCCATCTCCGACGCCGCTTCGGCGCATTGAGCGATCATTATCTGCCGCGCTACGCTCCGCAACCAGAGTGGCGAAACTGTTTTTTTAAATTCTTTGTCAATAGTGACATCAATTTTCATAGCTATTTGTATCATAACACAACTCAGCTTTCAGGTCAGCTAACCCAACCCAAATATAAGGCTGAGTCACCCAGCCTCAAATGCCCCGATATTTGGATACAAACATATATTTAAGCTATGATGATAAAGATACCAAATTACGGAGGGATCACATGGGAACAACTGAACAGAATCTTGCCGCCGCTTTTGCCGGTGAAAGTCAGGCTAACCGCAAATATCTTTTCTTCGCCGACAAGGCCGATGCCGAGGGGCTTCCCCAGGTAGCGCGTCTCTTCCGCGCCGCCGCTGAGGCTGAAACAGTACATGCCCGCAATCATTTTAGAGTGATGAAGGGCACAGGCAGCACGTCAGACAATCTTAAATCAGCCATTAACGGTGAACACCAGGAATTCATCCAAATATATCCTGATTTCATCGCCCAGGCCAAGAAAGATAATCTGCCGCAGGCTGAAATGACCTTCACCAGCGCTAACGCCGTTGAAAAAATCCATCACTCTCTGTTTCAGAAAGCCTTGAACGACACGGAATTAGGTGCCAAAACTGAGGAACGGCCATATTACGTCTGCCAGGTTTGCGGCAATACCGTATTGGGTGAAGCTCCGGATATCTGCCCCATCTGCGGCACTCCAAAATCAAATTTCAAACTGGTCAATTAGGGTCACTGTGTCAGCATCACGGTAAATCGGCAACGCAGATTTGGCCGATGGCCTTAGTGTGGCGTGGGGATTTCGGGGTAATTATAGACTGACCGTTTTCTCATCTCATTGAGCCATCTGTGGACAAAGGCTACTTCTTGTTCCTGTGAAGTGATGACACCGTCCAAGCGCTGATTTCTAAGTTCATTGAGCAACTGTTTTATCACGGCTCCCTGAGGTATCCCTAGCAGTTTGAGGTCATCACCGGTAAGCCTCGGTGTAATATGGCGCCAAGTCTCTGCAAATCTAGCAAGGTTACTGTGGGCCACTTTTGAATCAACCGCAGCCATTGCCGCCAACAACGCGTCAGCGCCCAAACCTCTTAACTTAGAGGCTGCGACACTTGGAGCAGTCTGTGGTGAAGACAGCACAGGCATTTCATTCTTAATGACGGTACTGTCATTAAGGGATTGGCACTGGCGCCTGGTCAATCTCAAACCAGCAATAAATTCAACTTTTTCAGTATGGCTAAGACGCCATCCCAGCAGCGCCAAGTATGCTTCAGGTGGCGGTTTTACATCCAGTTCGCGTAATCTGGCACAGGCGGTGTTCAACCATGTATCACCCTTTAAAGCCGGGTGAAGGGTTTTGAGCAAACCCAGGGTATCGGCATGATGAAACACTATCTCCGGTTCTGCCTCACCTAATACGCACTCCAATTCATATCGCTGCCGATCAGCGCTAATGGTCTTAAGCATCGGTAAATCGCGCTTAAGTATCTCCAGTGTTTGCGGTTCAATAACAAACGCCAGCCGTTGCTCATAGCGTACTGCCCGCCAGATACGGGTGGCGTCATCGATAAAACTAGCCGGATGCAGTATCCGGATGATTCGGCGTTCAAGATCACTCTGCCCTGCATGACAGTCAATAAGTTGTCCCCAATCATTATGGTTGAGCGACACAGCCATAGCGTTAATACTGAAGTCTCGGCGGGTCAAGTCTTCTTCTATGCCACCCGGTCTGACTGTCGGCAAAGCGCCAGGACGGGGATAAGTTTCCTGGCGGCTTCGCGCCAGATCAATACAATGCTCACCCCACTTAAGCCGGGCAGTATTAAAACGGTGATGTAGCGTAACATTATCAGGGCTTTCAGCCAGTGCCCGTGCCAGTTCAATAGCATCTCCTTCAACCGACAGGTCTATGTCAAAACCGGGGCGGCCCAGCAGGATATCCCTTACCGCTCCACCCACCAGGAATAACCGATAGCCCCTTATAGCAGCCACCTCAGCCGCATTCCGCAAGAAGGTCATAATTTCCGGTGACATTGCAACCGCCAGCCTGGAGGATAGATTTATATTCGTGCCTGTTCCGTTCATCCGCCAATTATAACATGGTAAAAGTCAGGCCACGATAGCTTGGATAACAAAGTAACGCTACTCTTTGGACACCTTGCTATAAAACCTGTATCTGATGCAATGTCATCAAAATACGCAGCTCAAATCCTGCCGAGTGTTGATTTGGTTGACACATGACGGCAAGAGCCGGATAATATGAGTGATTACCCAAGGTTTAATATCATTATGGCTTTCAATGTTTCAACCACTTGCGGAGGCATCTTTAAATGAAACTCTCAGCCCGCGGCCGTCACTCGATGGAGGCCATGTTCGATTTGGCTGTACATTTTGGCGAAGGTCCGGTTTTAATCAGGAATATTGCCATGCGACGCCGCATCTCAGAACAGTATCTGGCTCAACTCTTCATTCCGCTACGTATTGCCGGATTAGTACGCAGTGTCCGCGGCGCCAACGGTGGGTTTGTTTTGGCCAAAAGTCCTGGGGAGATACGCTTATCCGAAGTTGTTAAGGCTACCGAGGGTTCAACGGCTCCTTCTGAATGCGTGGATGATTCACGAGTATGCTGGAAAGGTGAACACTGCGTCACCAGAGATGTATGGGCTGAGATAAAGCGAGCGACAGATAAAATTTTAGACGGCATCACCCTGGGAGACATGGTGGAACGGTGGCGTTGCAGTGGTGAGCCAGAAGTCCCTGAAGAGGTCGCCTGACCGAGGTGGATAGATGAGCGAACGCTCTTGTCACTGCTACGGTTGCGGATGCAATCAGAATGTTGAACCGTCCGAGTTGCCTTGTATGGCTCTTCACGGCTGGTATATATTATCCCATTTGGCTGGCCCCGAAGATATCAAACGTTACGGTTTTTGCTCCTTGGTCTGTCTACAACGATGGGTCAACGAGAACACCCCATCTGTTCCGGAGATATTTCTCAGCAGCCTTGATGATTATTAAACCTGACTGCCTTGGTTCCATTCAGTATCCGCCTTGTTTCAATACTCTGATATAATTACTAACCATGGAACGTACCTACTTGGATTATGCCGCAACGACTCCGGTCGCCCCGGAGGTCTTGTCAGCAATGCTGCCTTATTTCCATGACACATCTGGCAATCCTTCAGCCATTTACGCCGAAGGCCAGCAGGCGCGACAGGCTATAGAAACAGCACGCAGTGCCGTTGCCCGGCTCATCAACGCCCGGCCTGACGAACTGTTTTTTGTTAGTGGCGGTACCGAAGCGGATAACATGGCGCTTGCCGGTATCGTTCAGAGCGGAGGCTGCAAAGGCCGCCACATCATCACCACTTCAATCGAACACCATGCCGTATTGGAAACCTGTCACTTTCTGGAGAAACAAGGGACTGCGGTTACCATTTTACCGGTGGATAAGGATGGCATCGTTGATCCGCAAACGATTGCCGCGTCTATCAAACCTGAGACCATTCTTATTTCAGTCATTATGGCCAACAATGAGATCGGCACGATACAGAATATTACCGAAATCTCCAACATCGCCCGTCAATCCGGGGTATCTTTGCATACCGACGCAGTGCAGGCAGTAGGACGCATGCCGGTGGACGTACAGGCTCTGGGGGTTGATCTGCTGAGTATCTCTGCTCACAAGCTCTATGGCCCCAAAGGTATCGGAGCTCTTTATATCCGCAAAGGGACAAAAGTGCCACCTATTATTTGGGGTGGCGGACAGGAGCGAGGTAAAAGATCCGGCACAGAGAATGTGCCCGGAATTGTGGGGTTGGGCAAGGCGGCACAAATGGCTGAAGAATCCATGATTGATGAAGCCGAGCGCCTGACTATCCTGCGTGATCGGCTTATTGGCGGAGTGCTTTCCAGTATTCCAGATTCACGTTTGAATGGCCATCCGGCACACAGGCTCCCCAATAATGCCAACTTTAGCTTCAGTAATGTGGAAGGCGAATCCATCTGTCTGAATCTTGATCTGGCTGGTATATCAGCGTCACCTGGTTCGGCCTGTTCATCCACCAACACTACGCCCTCCCACGTCCTGCTGGCTCTGGGACTTCCACAGAACCAGGCTTTTGGATCTTTACGTCTATCCTTAGGCCGCTGGACTACCGAGGCCGATATCAACCGGGTACTGGATACCTTGCCGGGGATAATTCACCGTCTACGCGGTATGTCCCCGATGCTCCGCAATTAGCATGGCACCAATTACAGGCTTGACATTAAAGCCATATTTAGCCTATAAAGATACCTTGATTAGAATGTCCTAAAGGGGAGGGAGCATGAGAGCCGATTCGGAGACACGCAGCGCCATAAATGCACTGCTGGAAGAGTTCAAATACGCCATGGAAGCCCGTAATGTCGAGGCTTTATTGAATACCACAACCAAAGACGCCAACATGCTCAATATCGGTCCTGCACAAGATGAGATGAGTATTGGCGAAGGTCAGCTAAAGGAACGCTATACAAAACTTTTCGCCAGCGTCGATACCGTCACCATCAAATACGGTTATACTACCATCAAGGCTAACGGCCTGGTTGCCTGGGTCTCCAGCCACCTGTACGAAACCCTTAAGAGAGGTTCCCAGGCAGTAGTGCTGGATATGCGCCTGACTGCAGTCGCTGAAAAGATCGAGAACGATTGGAAGTTTAGCGAAATGCACCTCTCCATACCGGGTGAAGTCAAATTGCCTGAACCGACACCTGAGGAGAAAGCCGCTGAAGAGGCCGCCGCTGCCGCTACCAAGGCTGCTGAGGAGGCCAAGAAGAATAAAGAGGAAGAGAAAAGGCAGGCTGAACTTAAGGCTGATGAACCGTCAGCCGATCAGTCATTCTTCGATTACTTCTAATAAAGACCTTGACATCATCCAAAGGGAGTGTGAAAACACTCCCTTTGCCTTATATAATGCAGTAGTAGCCTTGAAAATCCGTGTCTTAAATGATAGATTATGGTAGCCTGCTAGTTCTTCCGGACTAGTCACTTTTAATCAAGGAGTACGTTTGTATCCCATTGTCGCCACCGAAGAATTAGTACCGCGAGTGCGTCTTTATAAAATATACGCGCCGCGGGTAGCCAAGAAAGCCGCCGCCGGGCAGTTTGTCATCCTTAAAGTAGATGAACATGGTGAGCGTATCCCGCTGACTATCGCTGACTGGGATGCTGATTCCGGTAGTGTCTCCGTAGTGTTTATGGAAGTTGGCACCACTACCACCAAGCTCGGACGCCTGGGTGTCGGTGATGCTATCGTTGATTTTGCCGGCCCGCTGGGCAATCCAACTGAAATTGAGAACTTCGGCACCGTTTGCTGCATTGCCGGCGGCTTTGCAACTGCCACAATCATGCCCATTGCCCGCGCCATGAAAACGGCGGGCAACAATGTCATCACCATTGTCGGTGCCCGGAATAAAGACCTGCTTTTCTGGCAGGACCGGCTGGCGGCAGTAAGCGACGAGCTTATCATCACCACCGACGACGGTTCGGCCGGCCGTAAAGGCGTGGTCACTGAACCCCTCAAAGAAAAATTGGAGCGCGGTGATAAGATTGACCGGGTTATTGCCATAGGCCCCAGCATTATGATGAAGTTTTCCGCCCTTACCACCCAACCTTTCGGCATCAAAACCATCGTCAGTCTGAACCCTATCATGGTAGACGGCACCGGCATGTGCGGTTGCTGCCGTGTTTCGGTAGCCGGTCAAACCCGTTTCGCCTGCGTTGACGGGCCGGAATTCGATGCGCATGCTATTGACTGGGACTCCTTCATGTCACGCCAGCGCACCTACGTGGAAGAAGAGAAAAAGTCGCTGGAAAAATGCCGCTGCCATGAGTCTGCCAGATGAATAGTGAGATACTCAATGGCTAAACTGGATCTCAAACGCGTTGACATGCCCAAACAACAGGCATCCATACGGCGGGAAAACTTCCAGGAAGTAGCTTTGGGTTACTCCGCTGAAGAAGCCTCGCGTGAAGCTGCCCGCTGTATTGATTGCAAAGCCCGGAATTGCGTCGCCGGTTGTCCGGTAGCTATCGACATTCCGGATTTCATAAGAGCCATAAATGCCGGTAATTTACCGGAGGCGGCCAAAACACTGAAACGCACCAATGCCCTGCCCGGCATCTGCGGCCGGGTATGTCCTCAGGAGAGCCAGTGCGAGGCGGTTTGCACCCTGGCTAAAAAAGGAGCTCCGGTGGCCATAGGCAGGCTCGAACGCTACATCGCCGACTGGGAACTGGGACATAAGAATCTGAACAGCGGCACCGGCAATAAACCCCTGACCGGGAAAATGGTAGCGGTGATTGGCGCAGGACCAGCCGGCCTGACCGCCGCTGCCGAACTGGCGCACCTGGGCCATGAGGTCACTGTTTTTGAGTCTTTACATGTTGCGGGTGGCGTGCTGATGTACGGTATTCCAGAGTTCCGTTTACCAAAGAGCATCGTCCAAACAGAAGTTGAATATGTCAAGAGTCTGGGTGTAAAGATAGAGCTTAATGCCGTTATCGGCAAGACAATAACCATTGATGAGCTTTTTGCTGACGGTTTTCAGGCCGTCTTTTTAAGTACCGGCGCCGGACTGCCGCTATTTTTAAATATCGAAGGCGAAAATGCTTCCGGTATTTATTCGGCCAATGAATTCCTGTCCCGGGTCAACCTGATGAAAGCCTGGCGTTTTCCGGAATACGACACTCCCCTCAAGACAGGCAAAGAAGTGGTGATTATCGGCGGCGGTAACGTCGCCATGGATGCTGCTCGCTGTGCGGTGAGACTGGGCGCCCATGCTACCGTGGTTTATCGCCGCAGCCGCGAGGAAATGCCGGCCCGCGCCGAGGAAGTGGAAAACGCTGAGGAAGAAGGTATTGATTTCCTGTACCTCACCAATCCCACAAGCTTCCAGGTTAATGAGCACAAGTGGGTTTGCGGTATAACCTGCCAGAAAATGAAACTGGGAGAACCCGATGCATCCGGGCGCCGACGCCCATTTCCAATCGAGGGCTCTGAATTCATCCTACCCATTGACATGGCTATCGTGGCTCTTGGTACTCGGCCCAACCCTCTTGTCGCCCGCTCAACACCGGACCTCGAGGTTACCTCCAAGGGCACGGTGGTTGCTACCGAAACCAGCGGACTGACCAGTAAACAAGCGGTTTGGGCAGGCGGCGACATTGTCACCGGCGCAGCTACCGTCATTTCCGCCATGGGCGCCGGTAAAGTAGCAGCTCATGACATTGACCGTTACCTGGCTGGGTTGTAAGCTTACACCGTTATATAAATCATACCCCCGGCAGTATTTTTCTCCGGAAATCCCACCCACGATATTGTTAAAGTGAGTTCGAGTTGACGCGCTGTAAATTGCTAATTACAATGCGCGTCATGAATAATAACCACCTCCGCCGTACTGCGCCTGTTATCCTCACTTTAGCGCTTCTACTTGTACCTGCCCCACAGCCGTTGGCGGCAGCCGATGCCCGTTGGTCAGAAGTTCCTTTACCCCAGACCGGTGCAGCCAGCGGCTGGAGATTAACCCCAGACACTGATATTGCCAAATTGGGCAGAGATACACAGGGCCGTCTTTATGTCTGGGTGACCGGTGCCAGTGGAGGCTTGTTCCGCGCTGACAGTGCGGGTGAAAATATCATCCGACTCTATGCTTCCGCGGATAGCGCGACA
Organism: Dehalogenimonas sp. WBC-2; assembly: GCA_001005265.1. Lineage (NCBI taxonomy): Bacteria > Bacillati > Chloroflexota > Dehalococcoidia > Dehalococcoidales > Dehalococcoidaceae > Dehalogenimonas > Dehalogenimonas sp. WBC-2. The sequence continues at coordinate 145,203 of CP011392.1, read as the reverse complement.
GATTTATGTGTTACAGAAACCGGACAGATATACTATGCCACAGACTCAACCGTGTACCGCTCCGCCGATGGCGGTCTGAGTTTCCAAACACTAGCAACAAACCCCGGCGGTCCCGGTAAACGCATTACCGGCTTGAGCATCACCAATAATAACGACACCAATCTTATTGCAGTGTCGGTGACTGATGACGTTGATGAGTCATGGGGCGGCGTTTTCCTTCTCAACGAACAGGATATATTCAGCAAATGGATTGATACGGGTATCGGTAATTATGACGTACTCGATGTTTCTATTTCGCCAACTTTCATCATTGACCGCACCCTTTTAGCCTTAGCCTCCAACGGTACCGATACTTTTGTTATGATCTCCAACGGCTCCACCTGGAGGGCGACGCCCCTCAGACACGCCGGAGGCTCAGCTTCAGTTGCCGTAAATGGAGTGATTACCTTGCCGCCGGATTTCAGCACCGCCGACAATCCTCAATTTTATGCCGCCTTAAACTCCGGCTGTGATAACGGCGGTCTGTGGTTGGTTTCGGCACAATCCCCACCCCAACTTCCTATAGCAGTCGAATTATCAAGTGCCGGAACTGCTGATTATGCCTGTTTCTCAGTCAGTGGCAGCATCGGGGCGTACGGTCTTTTGGCTGGCGCCGCTTCCGGAGATATCATAAGTAGCGCTAATGGTGGCGCAACCTGGCAACATGCCTTTAGAAAGCCTGGGGGGCAACAGCTTACGGCCATATTGGGAACCGGTGATTCCCTGTACGCCGCCAGCGGCGGCAGTCATAGTGGTCTTCTTAAGTCGGTTGATAGCGGCCTGAACTGGACACCTCTTGCCTTTGTCGACGATAACACTGGCACACTGGTGGATATCCTGGCATCACCGGAATACGAAACCGACCACACCTTATATCTCCTGGGTTTTAACAACAGTCACGGTTTGTGGCGCACCGAAGATGATGGTTTGTCCTGGCGGAAAATCCTAGGCACTGGGGATTTTGACATTATTACCATCGACCTGGTGAAAACCGCCACCGACGGTACTCTTTTTATCGCCGCTACCGACTTGCAAGGGGGACTGTGTCTGATTTCAAGCAACAGGGGCACAACTTTTAAGACCATCCGTCTGCCGGTTGAGCTAAGCTCCACCGCCGGTTTTGCCGCCGCAGATAAAGACCGCTTCTATTTCACAACATTTGACGGCAATATGTCTGAAGTCTGGCGCACTGCCAGCGGAGGGATGTTTTTTGAAAGCGTCTACGTCGGCAGTGTCACCTTACCTGCCCTAGCCCTGTCGCCACAATTCAATCTGTACCACATAATGACCGCCGCGGCTTCCAACGGTCAGGTATATATTTCAACCGATACCGGAGCAACCTTCACGGCACTCCCCACATCCCCACTTTCAGGCAGTCTCCGCCTGGCTTTTTCACCGGATTTCGGCACCAGTGGCAAGGTATATCTTTCTTCAAATACCGCCAACGCCGGCATTTATGTTTTAAAAATCGGCGGCACCTCATGGAAACGCGTTGATTCCGGGTTACCCGCCGGTACCCTTTTAAGCGGTTTGGCCGTCGCCTCAAGCGGTGCTATTTATGCCCCCAGCGCCAATAGCGTCAGTACTGCTACCGGCGGCCTGGCCCGGACGCTTGATGAATCCGCAGCCTGGAATCTGACTCACACCGGGCTACCAGACGGAGCAACGCTATGGGGAATATCGATCAATAACCAGAAACTGTGGTCGCTGGATACTACCAACAACCGCGTCATGAGCTACACCGATACCATTGCCGGCACGCTGACGCTGCTGTCGCCAGCACCTCAGGCGCCAGGGCTGGGTATCTTTACGGCCGGGGTGGTCAACGGCATAGATATCAAGTGGCAATCCATTAGCGGCGCTACCGGTTATGAATGGCAGTTGAACGATATCTCTGATATGTCCGTCCCACTGCTACATGGCTCCACTGCGGCTTCAAGCGTGCGTTTGAACTCACTGGAACCCGGAACCACTTATTATTGGCAGGTGCGCGCCGTCACACCGATGCCCGGAGCGTGGTCGGCAAAATATACTTTTACCACCGCGCTGGGTGGCACTGTCACCGTACCGCAACTTATAAGTCCTGAACCCGGGGGCATCAACCTGATTACAATGCCTTTATTCCAGTGGCAACCGGTCAGCGGTGCCACTGGTTATGAACTGTTGCTGTCCGCCGATCCATCTTTCCAAAGTATTATCGCCGCACCCTCCGGTATCAGCGGCAATGCCTGGCAGCCGCCATCGGCATTGGCTCCAGCTACTACTCACTATTGGAAAATACGGGCTGTCAGCGATAACAGCTTTTCTGCCTGGAGCGCCATTTCTGCTTTCAGCACGGCGGCAACAATTGCTACGGTACCCGTCACAACCAGTCCTGTTATCACTGCCCCCACCGCCACCCCTGCACCACTCACTATGGCCATGCCTGACTGGTTGGCTGTTACCCTGGCTGGCATGGGTGGCGCGGTAGTAATGCTATTAACGGCGCTGGTCATCGTCGCCAGAGGACGGCGTCCCTAATAATGTTGCGATAGAGTATAATGATGACATCCATGTACATAACACTTATTAAAAGCGCCTTACCGGCGCCGGGAGAGTTTCCCTGTGATTGACGCTTTTATCAACCCGTTCAGCGATAACCCCTTTATGACACAGGCGCTGCTGGCCGGGGTACTGGTGTCTGTAGCCTGCGCCATTGCCGGTACATTTATTGTTCTGCGCGGCTTGGCATTTATCGGCGATGCCCTGGCCCATGGCGTCCTGCCCGGCATCGCGCTGGCGGTGATCATGGGTTTTTCCGGCATTATAGGTGCCGCCATCGGCGCGACGGTGATGATCGGCGGCGTGTCACTCATCACCCGACGCTCCCGGTTATCATCCGACACTGCCATCGGCCTGCTGTTCGTCGGTATGCTGGCGCTAGGCGTGGTCATCGTGTCGCGCTCTGATTCCTTTTCCGGTGACCTGACACGGATCCTCTTCGGGGAACTGCTGGGTATCAGCTGGGGTGACATCCTCATCCAGTTTGTCGCTACTATTATCATCGGTATTACCGCCCTGATCTGCGCCCGCCCCTTTATGCTGCTGGCCTTTGATCCGGAACAGGCAGAGGTGGCCGGCTTCCCTCCCCGCCTATATCACAACGTCATGCTATTCATGATCGCCGCCACTATTATCATCTCCTTCCAGACAGTAGGTACGTTACTGGTCTTTGGCCTGCTAGTCGCTCCAGCTGGCGCTGGCGCACTGCTGGCGCGCCGTATCGGCTCCATGATGGCCTGGGCAGCCGGTTTCGGTGCCCTTTCAATGTATATCGGCCTGCTGTTGAGCTATCATTTCAACCTGGCCGCCGGTGCCTCGGTTATTTTGGTAGCCACTCTTATTTTCTTCGCTGTTTTCGCATTAATAAACCTCAAAACGCGCCGCCTGCCGCGGGAAACGGAAGCATCACATGGTTAATGCGGCTGCAGTTGACATCACCGCCAGTCATTTGAGCGTCGGATATGACGGACAGACCGTAGTAGCCGATATTGATTTCCAGCTTAAATCCGGACAGGCCATCGCCCTCATCGGCACCAACGGTTCCGGTAAATCCACCCTGCTTAAAACCATCGTCGGCCTGCTGCCACCGGTTTCCGGCCAGATTGAGGTTTTCGGCGCCCGTCCGGGTGCCAACCCCCGCCGCATCGCCTATCTCGGGCAGTTCCATGCTTCAGGCTTTGTTTTACCATTGCAGGCTATCGACGTAGTGCGCATGGGACGCTTTCCCAGCCGCGGCCTGCTAAGACGCCTGACTTCAGAGGATGATACAATTGTGCGTGAAGCTATGAACGCCATGGATATTGATAAATTAGCCGATACCCCGCTGCGGTCCCTGTCCGGCGGCCAGCAGCAGCGGGTTTATCTGGCTCAGGTTTTGGCGCACCGCGCCGACCTGCTGGTCATGGATGAGCCTACCTCCAGTCTGGATATCGGCGGCAACGGCCTCTATCTTCAGGCAGTCAAGGATGAACTCTGCCGCGGTGCCAGCGTAGTGGTGGCCACCCATGATGTCCAGGATGAGGCGGCTCTGTGTGATCAGGTCATGCTGCTGGCCCACAAAGTAGTGGCCCTGGGTGCGCCGGATAAGGTACTTACCCCCCAGGCGCTCTTGGAAACCTTCGGTGTGGTCGTCGGTGCCGACCAGAAGGGCGTCACTGTGCTGGAATGTCGCCACGGGCATGACGGCGTCAGGCGCAACGAGGGATAGAACTGAAGTATTATCCGGTCTATCCGACAACAGTGAAGAAGACGTCCTTTTCCCTGTTACGGCCATATGGCCACTGGTTCAGTATTTTATTCGCTTAACAAAAATGTTATTATTAACCACCGACTGATACTTAGAAAGAAATGAGGTAAATAATCATGCTACTGGCCTTGTTTTTCCTCATCATTATCGCCGGTTATGCTTTCCTTGAGCGTTATTTCAAGGCGCACAATGCTATAGTCACCTGGTATGACCGGCTTGTCGGCGGTGTTGCCGGCGTGCTGCTACTGGCAGGCATCTGGTGGATACTGGATGCCCGGGGTGACATGGACCCACCGGGTTCATACGTTTTTATCACCATTACTATGCTGCCGGCCATCGGACTGGGAGTCGCCGCCTTGCAAGCCATCACCCGGCGCAAATGACCCTCCTAGTCACAACCAAGAGAAAAACAGGATTGTTCTAGTAAGCGGTCTGACAAGACTCGAGGGGATACGGAGAATCCACCTTGCCCGTTCGTCCTGCTTGCCCGCCGTTTACCCAGGGTCTATAATCACAGCCATGCCTGATCTTTCTACCAAACTGCTTCCAGGTCTCACCCTTAAAAACCCGGTCATCACTGCCTCCGGCACTGCAGGCTACGGCGCTGAACCCAACCGCCTTTATGACGTGACAGAACTCGGCGCATTCATCTGTAAGGGCACCACACTGAAACCCCGGGCCGGTAATCCCCAGCCCCGCATCATGGAAACGCCTTACGGGCTACTGAACGCTATCGGGCTACAGAACCCCGGCGTCGAAAAAATTATCGAAAAATATGCTCCGTTATGGCAGACATGGCCGGTGCCGGTGTTCGTCAATATCGCTGCCGATTCCATCGAAGAATACGCCAAGATTGCCCGGCGATTAGATAAAGTACCCGGTATCGCGGCTTTAGAAGTAAACATCTCCTGCCCTAACGTGGCAGCCGGCTGCTTGGAGTTCGGCTCCACGCCGGAATCAGCGGCGGCGGTGACCGCGGCAGTCAAAGAGGCGACCTCTTTACCTGTCATAGTGAAACTCACTCCCAACACCTCGGATATCGTTGCCCTGGCGCTGGCGGTGGAACACGCCGGAGCCGACGCCGTATCGCTGATAAACACGCTGCGGGGCATGGCGATTGACATCAAAAAGCGAAAGCCGGTGCTGGGCAATATCACCGGTGGCCTGTCTGGTCCGGCGGTCAAACCGGTGGCCCTGGCCATGGTTTACCGTGTCGCCGGGGCGGTGAAGATACCTGTCATAGGCTGCGGCGGTATCTCAACCGGCGAGGACGCTATTGAGTTCCTGATGGCCGGAGCGGCGGCGGTGCAGATCGGCACGGCGGCTCTGGTCGATCCCGAGGCACCTCGTAGGATCATAAAGAGTATCGAAAATTACATGCTACAATGGAAATTAACTGAGCTTTCCCAGTTAATAAACGTCGCCAGACGATAAACGGGAGATTAAGATGAGAGTTGTTCATTTTGAGTTACCGGCCGAAAAACCGGACCGGGCAGTCAAGTTCTACCAAAAGGCCTTTGGCTGGAAGATCGAAAAATGGGCCGGGCCGATGGACTATTGGAATATCACAACCGGACCAGACTCTGAGATGGGCATCAACGGCGCCATCATGAGCAATGAGGGCACCATCCGCCAGACGGTCAACACCATCGGCGTCGGAAACCTCAAGGACGCGGCGGCCAAGGTCATCGCCGCCGGCGGCAAACGTCTCAGCCCGGATCAGACGGTACCGGGTATCGGTTATTTCGCATATTTCACCGACACAGAAGGCAATCCCTTCGGTCTGATGCAGCCGGATAAAAACGCCACTTAATTATGCTGCCGCATTCTATATTACCGCCTGCCGCCACCAGCTCTGCGCGCCGCGCCGCCTTGATTGCGTCAACCCTGGCGTCATTCCTGACACCATTCATGGGCTCATCGGTCAACATCGCCCTGCCGGCCATCGGTAAGGAGTTCGGACTCGACGCGGTCAACCTGGGCTGGGTGGCCACCACTTATATACTGGCTGCCGCAGTATTCCTGCTGCCTTTCGGGCGGCTGGCCGATATCAAGGGGCGCCGGCTGATATTCACCTGGGGACTGGCGGTCTACACCGTCACCTCCCTCGCCATCGCCTTCAGCCAGAGCGGAGCCCAGCTTATCGCGCTGAGGGTGGCCCAGGGAGTGGGCGGGGCGATGCTTTTCGGTACCGGCGTGGCTATCCTGACATCCGTCTTCCCGCCTTCCGAGCGAGGCAAAGTGCTGGGACTGAACGCGGCGGCGGTTTATACCGGCCTGTCGCTGGGGCCAACGGCTGGCGGTCTGCTGACCAGTGCTTTCGGCTGGCGCTCGATATTTTACGCTTCGGCGGCGCTGGCCCTTTTTGCCCTCTTTTTCATCCTGACCCGGCTTAAAACAGAATGGCAGGAGGCTAGTGGAGAGGGCTTCGATCTTAAAGGTGCGATTATATATGGTGTTGCCCTCACCACACTTATGCTGGGCTTCTCAGAGTTACCCGACCCGACCGGATTTATCCTGATAGGCGGCGGAGCTATCGGCATGATGCTATTCCTGGTTCTCGAAACCAGAACAATTCACCCGATGCTATCGGTCGACCTGTTCCGCCACAATCACGTTTTCGCTTTTTCCAACGCCGCCACACTGATTAATTATTCGGCAACCTTCGCCACCGGGTTTCTGCTTTCCCTCTATCTGCAGTACGTTAAGGGTTTTTCACCCGCGGAGGCGGGGTTGATCCTGGTGCCACAGCCAATACTGATGGCAATTATATCGCCGTATGCCGGACGACTTGCCGACCGCATCGACGCCAGGATGCTGGCCTCTATCGGGATGGGAGTATCAGCGGCAGGCCTGGGACTGATGATCTTCATTAACGAAACGACTTCCTTACTCTACATCATCGCCGCCCTCATCGTGCTGGGCATCGGTTTCGGCCTTTTCTCCTCGCCCAACACTGCCGCGGTCATGGGCGCGGTTCAGCGCAAGCAATACGGCGTGGCATCGGCGACCCTGTCGACGATGCGGCTGGTCGGCCAGATGCTGTCGCTCGGTATCGCCCTGCTGCTGTTCGCCCTTATCATCGGCCGCGTCCAGGTCTCTCCGGAGGTTCACGCCGAGTTGGTAACCAGCATCCGCATCGCCTTCAGCATCTTCACCGGCTTATGCGTCCTGGGTGTCTTCGCCTCACTGCCGCGGAACAAAGCACGCGACAACGCCTGAACGACTTCTTTTTCAGTTCATACTCCTCTTTACAGCATAGAATTGTCTTACCACAGATAACTCTTCTCTTTTCACCTCTTGACACAATCTAAAGCCTTTGTTATATTGTAAATGAAAATGATTTTCATTTAGGTGCCTATAATGACGACACAGCGGAAAATACTCAATGAAATTAAGACTGCCGGCTACAAGCTTACGCCGCAGCGCCGTACTATCATTGGTGCAATGATCGGTAGTGGCGCGCCCACCACCCCCCAGGCGTTGCATGCCGCATTACTGCCCGAACACCCGGATATCGGGCTGGTGACCGTTTACCGCACCATTGAGTTGTTACAAAAACTGGGCCTGTTATGCCGTTTCCAACACGATGATAGTACCGTCACCACCTTCAAGGCCGGACCGCCAGAGCACCATCACCACCTGGTCTGCCGCAGTTGCGGCGAAGTGGTGAATCTCTCGGGACATTGCCCGGTAGAACTTGAAGCAGCGTTAGAGCGAGAGACCGGTTATCGCATCACCGAGCACCAACTCGCATTCAGCGGCTACTGTCGCAACTGTAGGAAGGATTGAAAAATGAAAATTCGCGTATTGTTGGCTACCCTATCGGTATTGTTGATCTTGAGTTCGGCCTTAATGATGTCCGGCTGCCGGAACGATAACACCGAGTCAAAATCGGTCGTCGTTACTCATTCCATCCTCGGTTCTGTGGTCAAAGAACTTGTCGGAGATGAGGCGACGGTCACCGTGCTGATCCCCAACGGCTCCGACCTCCATGACTGGGAACCTTCAGCCCGTGATATTGAAAAAGTCAACCAGGCTGGCCTCGTTGTCCGTAATGGCCTCAACTTGGAACAGGGACTGGAGGCCACACTGGCTTCGGCTGAAAATCAGGGGGTAAAGCTTTTCACCGCCACCGACTATATAACCGTCCGCCACGTCGGCCTCGGTGAGGGTATCCCCGGTGACGACCCTGATCAGCAGATTGGCGCCGCCGACCCTCACTTTTGGGTAGACCCCGTGGCTATGAAAAGCGTCGTCACCGCTCTGGCTGCTGAACTTAAAGCTACAATAGGTATCAATGTTGACGTCCGCGCCGCTGACTTAGAAACCAGACTTGACAGCTTAAACAGCGAAATCACCGCGCTGGTGGCCGGGGTAGCGCCCGACGACCGCAAGCTGGTCACCGGGCATGAATCCATGGGCTATTTCGCTGACCGTTACAGTTTCCAGTTAGTCGGTGCCGTCATTCCCAATCTCTCGACTCAAGCCGAGGTTTCGGCAGCAGACATCGCGGCACTCATTAAGCTGATTAAGGCAAACCCGGTCAAGGCCATCTTCGCCGAAAGCGGAACATCCGCGGCAGTGGTGCAAACTGTATCAGATGCGACGGGGGTCCAGATCGTGGAACTGACCACCCACCGCCTGGCGGCGGACGGCTCTTACTTCACCTTTATGTCAAATTTAGCCGTAACCATCGCCGATGCGCTAAAATAAGGGCAGATTCGGCGGTCTTGTCCTAATCCCGTCGCCATTACGAAGGAGCCTCGCGGATGTCTTTTGAACTTGGCCCCCTGACCATACATCTTTACGGACTCATGCTGGCGCTGGGAGCGCTGGCAGCTGTTACCGTTGCCTATATTGAAACCAAGCGTCGCGGTGAAAACACCGATCAGCTGTTCAACATGGCGTTGATTGTGTTGCCGTTAGGCATTATAGGGGCGCGGGCTTACCACGTCATTGATAAATGGGATTTCTACTCTCAAAACCCAGACCAAATCATAGGTGGCGCAGGTTTGGGCATATTCGGTGCGGTTATCGGCGGCGCAGTGGGGCTCCTGATCTACACCACCTGGCGTGGCCTAAAGAAATTGCGATGGTTCGACATCCTGGCGCCGGGTCTCCTACTGGCTCAATCAATCGGACGTTGGGGCAACTATTTCAACCAGGAATTATACGGCTATCCCACCGACTTGCCCTGGGGTATCTTCATCGATCCAGCCAACCGCCTGCCAGGATTTGAACAATATACCCACTTCCACCCGATGTTTCTATACGAGTCTTTGTGGAACCTCTCGGGCTTCATTTTCCTGATGGTCGTAGGTCGTAAATGGCGCAACCGTCTAAAAGACGGTGACATCTTTCTGCTTTACCTCATCTACTACGGTGCTGGCCGTTTCTTACTGGAAGGCTTTAAGATTGATGTCTGGTCGGTAGGCGGCGTCCCAACAGCTCGCTGGATCACCGGTGCCGCCGTCATCATCAGTGCTGGCATCCTCTGGTACCGCCATCGACGGCCTGTCCCAACTGAAGACCTAAACGACAGCGTTTAGCTAATGCCGGCTACGACTCTCTACGGCGTTTGATTACGGGGTAAACGATCGGATACTTCCTTAAGCTGTTTGGTAGCGGTCTCAGCAGTCAACCACCAGACACTGCGGTTCCATGGCGAGGGGGTTTCAAAGTAGGTAATGCCGTAATTACAACCTTCAATAAATACTTTCAAACCTCTTTGGAATTTCTTTTTTATATCTTTGTATTCTTTATTCTTTGGGTCTGGAGCGGTTTTCAAATTAACCAGCATGGCAGGTAAACCAAGCACAGCGTCCTTCAATGCCTGATCCGTAGCTTGTTCGTCCTCACTGTTGACACCCTCTTCAACTTTCCGGATATACATTGCAGCTTCATTATGAAGCGTTATAAAAGACTGAAGCCACTCTGTTTCATTTTCGGCGTTTTTCATTTATTGCCTCCTTGAGAAATCATTCAAGATTAAGTCACTAAAAGATGAATGTCAAAATAGCCTGGGTTTGCGCACTGAAAATAACCTAGGGTAGTTCGTACCAAGCACTTTGACTTAACTAGTGAACTAGACCCACATTTCTAATACAAAACGTTCAACAAGTTCTAGCCCCAAGTGTTGTCCGGTAATTTAATAATCATGGGAATGTCAATGCTCAATAAGAAATCAGCTTCACTTTATCTGTGAATGGTTTGGCAAGACATACTATATCCTAGGACCAAAGCCCGCGGATACGAAACAGTGGTTGTTGGGCAAATTTCAATATTTGCTATGTCGTTCACCGAACAGTAACCAATGGTTGACAACGGTATTAATTATGATTACCATTACCCACGTCAGTGGTGTTTTGCCATTTTCGTAAACTTTTATTGATGTTCTTTTTGAAACTTTGGAGGATATTCATGAAACCATTCGGAAAGTTAGTAATAGTACTGGCGATTATCATCCTCGTCCTAGTACCCGCAGTGGGTTGCACGGGGGATAGCGGGGCTACAGGCGCTACCGGCGCTACTGGAGCGACTGGCGCTACTGGTGCTACCGGTGCCACAGGTGCCACAGGTGCCACAGGTGCTATTGGCCCGCAAGGTCCAGCTGGAGCTACAGGTGCAACTGGTCCGCAAGGTCCAACTGGAGCTACAGGAACCACAGGTGCTATTGGCCCGCAAGGTCCAGTGGGGCCCGCTGGCGCTGATGGTACAGGGACGTCTTTTAATCCCCTCCAAATTGGCCTATTGCGATGGTGGGAAGCGAACGACATTGGTATTACCTATAATACTACCGGCGGTAGCCCCAGAGGTATCTGCTTTGATGGGGCCAATATCTGGGTGACGAACATCGGCAGCGACAACGTAACCAAGCTTAGAGCTAGCGACGGTGGATTGGTTGGCACCTATTCTGTCGGTAATGTACCCAGGGGCATTTGCTTCGATGGGGCCAATATCTGGGTGACGAACATCGGCAGCGACAGCGTAACCAAACTCAATGCCAGCAACGGTGCAGTTATTGGCACCTATTCTGTCGGTAGTGAACCCCAGGGCATTTGCTTCGATGGGGCCAATATCTGGGTGGCGAACTACGATAGCGCCAACGTAACCAAGCTCAATACCAGTAACGGTGCAGTTATTGGCACCTATTCTGTCGGTAGTGGCCCTAGCGGCATCTGCTTTGATGGTTCCAATATCTGGGTGACAAATACCGGCAGCGACAGCGTAACCAAACTTGGAGCCGGTGATGGTTCCGTCATCGGCACTTATAACGTCGGCGATGGTCCGGCCGGTATCTGCTTTGATGGGGCCAATATCTGGGTGGCGAACTACGATAGCGCCAACGTAACCAAGCTTAGAGCTAGCGATGGTGGGTTGGTTGGCACCTATTCTGTCGGGCGTTCGCCTACAGGCATCTGCTTCGATGGCGTCAGTATCTGGGTGACAAATACCGACGATGCCACAGTGACCAAGCTCAATGCCAGCGACGGTGGATTAGTTGGCTCATATAATGTCGGCCCTGCTCCTGTTGACATCTGCTTCGATGGTGCCAATATCTGGGTAGCAAACGGCAACGACAGTACTGTAAGTAAAAAATAGACTGTTCATTGTAATGTGAGAGGCAAGGATATGCATACCTTATATCCTTGCCTCTTTTTTACCTTGAACGATCACTCTCGTGTAGCCTGGTCATGAATTAAGATTAGTTATTTGAAACCAAGACAAAAGTTTGTATTGTATACAGTAATGTCTTGACCTACCTCTGTAATCAGTATCACCGCCATGTGGAGTCCTTTTGTAAAATAATTACCGAAAAATCAATGATTATATGAGTCATAGTCGGCTTATCCATGTTAATTTTAGCTAACTATATTCATATGGCATGACACCCCCCATCCTTCGGACGTATAATTGATTGCATCATCTGTCACCAGGGAGGAATTTTGGAGAAAGTCAGAGAGTTCCAGACATTAGTTGATATCATTAACAGACTGCGGTCCCCGGGCGGCTGCCCCTGGGACCGGGAGCAGACTCACCTTTCCATCCGCGACAGCCTGTTGGAAGAGTGCTACGAAGTACTGGAAGCACTTGATACCAGTAATACGCAAGAACTCAAGACCGAACTCGGCGACCTTTTATTGCAGGTGGTTTTTCACGCGAGGATAGCGGCCGAGAACGGGGATTTCACCATAAATGACGTCATTGAGGGCATAGTGTCCAAACTGGTACGCCGTCACCCGCATGTTTTTGGAGATAATGATGCAAAAGACTCCACTGAGGTGCTACAGCACTGGGAAGCCATCAAGAAGATGGAACGGCCGGAGCGGACCTCCATGCTGGACGGAGTCCCTAAGGCACTGCCAGCGCTGGCATACAGTCAGGATATCCAGGGACGTGTGTCAAGGGTTGGATTTGATTGGAAAGACGATCAGGGAGTCCTTGATAAGCTAACCGAAGAGATCATAGAACTGAAAAACTCAAAGACGGCCGCGGAACAGGAAGAAGAGTTCGGCGATGTGCTGTTCACCATGGTCAACTACGCCAGACACCAGGGGATCAACTCGGAAAGCGCCCTAAGGGGCGCCAACCGCAAATTCTATGAGCGTTTCAAAAAGATGGAGAATTACTGCTACGATCAGGGGGTGGCCTTCAAGGAACTCTCTTTCCAGCAGCAAAACGAACTGTGGGAGAGGATGAAAGCAGAGGGTTAATAAGCCAAAGTCGAACAGGCTAAGGCTTAAATGGTATAATGGATGTTGCTGAAGCTAATGGTCGGGGCGAGAAGATTCGAACTTCCGGCCTCAGCGTCCCGAACGCTGCGCGCTAACCAGGCTGCGCTACGCCCCGCCAGACGGATATTATATGTCTTGCTCTCTGACTAAAGCAAATAGGATGGGTGTATGAAGTATGTGGTGCTTATCATTGACGGAGCCTCCGGCTGGCCGGTGGAATCTCTTGGCGGCAAGACCTGTTTGGAAGCAGCCATTACCCCCAATTTAGACCAAATGGCGCGCCGCAGCACTGTGGGTATGACCGGTACGGTGCCCGAAGGCATGGAACCTTCCAGTGCCTGCGCCTGTATGTCGGTCCTTGGCTATAACCCCCGGGTTTTTTATAAAGGCCGCGCCGCCATCGAAGCCAGAAGCCTGAATATCAGTGTCGAGCCGGATGAAACCGTGTTCCGCGCCAATCTGGTGACGATCACCGGCGGCGTCATGCGAAGCTATGCCGCCGGGCATATTACCTCAGAGGAATCGGCCTCTATCATCGACACATTGAATCAGAAACTGGGCACTGCCGGACAGCAATTCTTCCCGGGTGTCGGCTACCGGCACATACTGAAAATCAAAGGCCATCCGGAAGCGCTCAATTCCATCTGCACCCCACCCCACGATATCCCGGACCAAGTGGTTGAACCTCACCTGCCCCGCGGCGAGGGCAGCGAATTGTTACGTGACATTATGACTGCTTCAGCCGAGGTGCTTAAAGATCACCCCGTCAACCTGAGCAGGATAGCCCAGGGTAAATCACCAGCCACCAGTCTTTGGCTGTTCTGGGGTTGCGGCCCACTGCCCGAAATGCCGTCATTTACCGACCGGTATGGCGTAAGCGCCACTATAACTTCCGGCGTGGACCTGCTGCGGGGACTGGGGCAGATGCAGGGCATGGATGTATTGTGTATTGATGGAGTGACCGACAATATAGATAACGACTACGTCCGTCAAATGGAAGAAGCCCTAAAGGCGCTGGATACTTATGACATGGTAGTAGTCCACGTAGAAGCCCCGGATGAGGCCGGTCACGCCGGCAACGTTGACGAGAAGGTCAAATCCATTGAGGCTATAGACCGGGATATGGTCGGCCAGTTGCGGAACTATAAGGGTGAAAAACTGCGCGTTCTGGTCATGCCGGACCATCCTACCCCTATCAGTATCCGCACCCATGCCGCCGAACCAGTGCCATTCATGATCTGGGGCTCCGGTGTAAGGACCTCCGGCGCGCGGCGGTTCACTGAGGCTGAAGCCAAAAGCACGGGGACAACCGTAACCGAGGCGCACTATTTGATGAGCATGGTGGTTAGAGGGTAGTCATGTGTCCCCGTGAAGATGAAACCTATCGCGCTACCCGCTACGGCGGTCACCCGCCAGCCTGTACCTGCGTAGCCTGCTGCGAAAAACGGCGGGCGGGCATATCCACGGGCAGCGGCAGAACGAAAGCAAGCGGCGGCACACCGGTCTGGTTCTGGGTAATCATCGGAGTGGTGATTGCGGCGGTGGTGCTGGCACTGGTTTTGCGTTAAATCCAAGGCGAACAAATCAATCATGAAACCAATGATTAGAACGGCACGATCCATCTCCATTACCTTCCTCATCCTGGCATTATTTTCATCAGGCTGTTCCTTCTCTCTGACGGCGCCAGGGGCCGATTTACCGCCGCCGATCACACTGAACGCTCCTGATTATGTCAACGGATATAATTCCATCGCCGGGGCACTGGCCTATGAAGGCAGTCAGCCACCGTACATACTTTATCCTCAAGGCCCGGCGGTAACACTGACCAACAATCCGGCAGCAACAAACCCGACTTGGACTGAACTTATGGCATTTGTCCGCGCCGACAACACCGACCGGAACGCCTACCTGCCCGATAATTATATGTGCGGCGGATTTGCACAGGATCTGCATAATAATGCCGAGGCCGCAGGTATCCGTGCCGCCTGGGTGGCTATCGACTTCGCCGGTGATAGTGTCGGACATGCAGCTACGGCTTTTCAGACGACCGACCGCGGACTGGTAATCATTGATGATACATCCGCATCCGGCGGCGGAAGCTGGGGTCTGGGCGGCGGGGTGATTGAGAGCTTCGACAAACTAGCCTATATTGCCATCGGTAAAGAGTACGGCATCATTGCCCTTGAGGTCGCCGCTTCACCCCTTTATAATTACTATCTGGATTACCTGGATCAATTAGAGCAGTTTGAGGCCTTAAAACAGGAATATGAGCAACAAGTTCTGGCTTACAACCAGGCCGCCAAGAACGGCAGCCAAAGCCAGGGCTATCTCAAAAACTGGTACCAGCGCCTGAAGGAGACTGAAAGTCAGTTAGACGAAATGGCAGTTGCCTTGGGCGGACTCTACTGGGAGAGCATGGGCATAGTCAGCGCGGTCAAGATATTCTGGTGAGGTAACATGGCAATTATCGTGCAAAAATATGGCGGTACATCGGTTGGCAACGCTGAGCGTATCCGCGCCGTGGCCCGTCGCATTGTTGATACCACGGAAAGGGGACACCAGGTGGTTGCGGTGGTTTCGGCCATGGGGGATTCTACCGATGACCTTATTGAACTGGCGCGCTCTCTCACCAACACGCCAGACCCCCGCGAACTTGACCTGCTGATGTCCACCGGTGAGATTGTGTCCTCCACCATGCTGGCCATGGCGCTTAAGCACATGGGGCATGATGCCATCAGCCTGTCCGGCGCTCAGGCCGGTATTAAAACAGACGGTTCCCATTCCAGTGCCCGTATTACCAGCATTGAGCCTGAACGGATCCACCGTGAACTGCATAAAGGACGCATTGTCATTGTGGCTGGTTTTCAGGGCATAACCGACGGTATGGAAGTAACCACCCTGGGACGCGGCGGTTCAGATACCTCCGCCGTTGCTCTGGCAGCGATTCTGGGTGCTGAAATCTGCGAACGCTTTACCGATGTGGACGGGGTCTATACTGCAGACCCGCGGATGGTGCCCGACGCACGGAGGCTCAAAGAGATCAGCTACGATGAGATGCTGGAACTGGCAACTTACGGCGCCAAGATAATGCACCCGCGCGCCGTTGAGCTGGGGCAAATCTACAATATACCGATATTAGTGGCTTCAAGTTTTAATGACAACCCCGGCACCATGATACGCGGAGGAACAATGGAAATCAGGAACAAAGTAAGCGGCATTGCACATGACCTGGATGTGGCAAAAATAACACTGGTGGGTATACCGGATAAGCCAGGCATTGCCGCGGCTCTTTTTGAGCCGCTGGCTAAATCAGGTGTCAGCGTTGATACCATCGTCCAAAACGCCAGCGTGGCGCACATCACTGATATGACTTTCACCGTGGCTGAATCCAGCCTGGTAAAGGCGATGGATGTGGTCAGACCCATCGCTGAAGAATTAGGTGCAGTCCATATCGCCGCTGACCCGAACATCGGCAAGGTGAGCATTGTCGGTACCGGCATTCAAAACACTCCGGGTTATGCCGCCAAGATGTTCCGCACGTTGTACGACGCCGGCATCAATATCGACCTGATCTCCACCTCAGAAATCCGCATCACCGTACTCATTGATGAAGGCCGGGTCAAAGAGGCGGTGCAGGCGCTGCATAAGGCCTTCGAACTGGAAACAGAAGAATAACTCATACCGGGATAGCAAAAGGCCCGCTCAATTGAGCGGGCCTTTTGCTATGTTTCAATTAACTTACCCTGTACAGAACGCCTTGTGACGTTCTAGGCGGCCGAAACGACCTCTTTTACTTCAGGGATCTCACGTTTGAGAATCCGCTCTATGCCATTCTTCAGGGTCATCTGGGACATGGGGCAACCGGCGCAGGCGCCTTTAAGTTTCACCTTGACCACGCCGTCTTTAACCTCAATAAGTTCAACATCACCACCGTCAGCCTGTAGGCTGGGACGGACTTTATCAAGGACTTCCTGAACCTTTTCCTGCATGTGAGACTCCTTCAAAGCGGCGCGTTTCAAACGCAACCATATCCTCAAAAATACCATACAAACAAGAGAGTGTCAATTTGAAAACATTCCGGAAACCGGATATTGATCAAGGATAAACGACCCGGGTTAAAAAGGCGGGAGGCCGAAACCTCCCGCTTTTATCATTAAGGGTGGTTGTGAACTCACCCATTATTTGAACTATTCCCAATTATCACGGCTGCGGTTCCACAAAACGGCGTAGCGGGCACGGGGTGACATGAAAAGCCAACGCAGGTTGGAAATCAACCGTTCCCAGACGCCGCCGATACTAATGTTCATAATCATTCTCCTTTCCATAGAGGTTCGATAGTAATAACGGAACACCAGTGGCAAAGTTAGCTGCTCATTGAGTCGCAATCGTGGAAAACTTGGTAAGATAAAAACTTGATGATACAATTACTGAGTATATGATACGCCCCACGCTCCAGACCGAACGCCTCATCTTGCGGCCTTTCAGCCTTAATGATGCCACCGAGGTGACACGCTTGGCTGATAACGAAGCAGTATCACGCTACATCCCGACCATACCCCATCCCTACCCGCACCGTGCGGCGGTGGAATGGCTGTCAACGCATCAGGAAAAATTTGACGAAGGCAAAGAAGTAATTTTTGCGATAACCGACAAAACAAATGACAAATTAATGGGCGCGATCGGGTTGATCCTGACACAAGAGCACCATCGCGGCGAGATCGGCTACTGGCTGAATCCTGAATGCTGGGGCCAGTCTTATATGACCGAGGCGGCCAAGGCAGTTCTCAGTTATGGTTTTAACACTATTAACCTCAAAACGATAATCGCGCATCACCTCCGCCCAAATACAGTTTCCGGCCGGGTGATGCAACATCTTGGTATGAAGTACGAGGGTTGCCGCCGTAAATTCTATTTCCACCGCGGCGAATACGTGGATGTGGTGTTATATAGCATTCTTAAAGAAGAGTTTGCCGGTTGATCTCCAGTTTCTACTCTATTTTTATTGACCGGGCCATGCGGCAGTTACGGCACGCCATACCGGAGTTCGCCGGAATGAAAACGGGTGAACAGGCGCTTGACGTCTGTTGCGGCACCGGTGACCAGGCGGTATATTACGCCAAACGCGGCCTGAACACCTGGGGCATTGACCTGGATGACAAGATGATCGCGGTGGCCGGTTCAAGAAAGAAAAATTACGGCAAAGATAACCTGAATTTCCGGGTGGCCGACGCCGCGGCGCTACCCTTTGATGACGGGGTATTTGATTACACAACGGTTTCTCTGGCTTTGCATGAAAAACCATTGGCGCTGCAGCAGCAAGTTGTAGGCGAGATGCGCCGGGTAACAAAGAAGGGTGGAGCGGTTGTCCTGGCCGATTTTGGAGTGCCGTCGGGATGGTTTATCCGCCTTATAGAATGGCTGGTAGGCGGTGAACATTACGCCTGTTTCAAAGTTTATCAGGCCAGCGGCGGTTTAGAAACACTGGCAGAATCATTAAAACTCAATATTGAGAAACGCGGCGGGGTCATGGGCCGCGGTATGGCTTTATTTCTTATCAGGAATTAATTGGAAGGTTATAAATGGAAGACAAAGTTAAAATCGATCCTGATCTGTGCAACGGCTGCGGCGTGTGCGTCGCCATGTGCCCCCGGCAGATCCTTGAGATAGACCCGGCCACCGAGTTATGTAAGGTGACCGACCAGGATAGATGCGATCTCCTAGGCGGTTGCGAATTCCAGTGTCCGACCGGGGCCATAACCATAAACCCGGCTTAGTGTGTTTGTAGCCACAGCGTCCGGCCATCAGTGAGGAAAGTGACGGTGCCGGAGGTATCGGTGCGGTAAACTCCACCCTCCAGGCAGATCTGTTCCAGGGCTGCAACCACTTCATCTTTTGGATGGCCGTAGTTGTTTTTACCCACCGGAATGACCGACAATTCCGGTCTGCTGACCGAAAGAAAAGCGGCGGAACTAGAGCCGCCCGAGCCATGATGAGCCACTTTCAGCACCGTGGTATCGGGCAAAAGACGGCGATAAATGAGTTCCATTTCCCCTTCCATCGGTAAATCACCAGTGAAGAGGAACGACACATCGCCGTAGGTCAAACTCAGGACTACCGAGGCAAGGTTTGTGTCATCAGTGACGGTATTGATGGGGTTCAGAACTGCAAACTCCAGACCGCCTTTGAGCTTAATGCTCTGTCCCGCCATCACAGCGGAGTCCGGCACCTTTTTATCTTCTATCAAGCTTTGCCACTCCCGGTAAAGATCGGTGTCAGACGGAACACCGGGGTCTACTATCTGCAGCACCTTGTACCGTTTCAAGGCTTCCAGCAGACCGGTCAAGTGATCGGCGTCGGCGTGGGTAGAGACAACGAGTTCGATGGTACGATTCCAAAACGGCATCTTCTTACCCAGTTCCTGCGCCAACCGCTGCGGCGACGGGCCGCCGTCAATGAGGATATCCTGTCCGGACGGGGTGCGGATATAGATGGCATCTCCCTGGCCGACGTTCAGAAAACTGACCTGCAAGCGGTGGTCAGCGGGAGCCACGATTCCCGTCGCGGTCAATGCTACTATCAGAATCAGCGATGGTAGAGCGAATTTCCCCGGTAGTCCCATTTTGATCGGGCCAGGACTTTCGACCATCCCAAGCCGCCGCTGCCAGCGTGCCAGCCACCAGACAACCACCCCCAGCAACGCATAAGCACCCCAGACCCAGCCCGCGTCGAACTCCCCGACTGAGATGGCCGGCACCTGGGCAAAAAGCTCTACAACAGCCAGAAGGTAAACCAGCCCCAGCCAGCTGACGGCGGCAAAAGGCACGGCAAAGACCGGACTCAAGATAGCGGCGGCGCCGGTGAGGAGACCGCCGAAAATGACCAACGGAACTACAGGCATGGCGGCCAGGGTTGCGATGCCGCCAACCAGAGAAACGTTGCCGAAATAATAAGCAATGAGCGGCAGTACACCAGCTACGGCAGCGGTGGTTACCGCCAATCCCTGGCCAAGAATGTATGCGATTCCGTGGAAACGGCTGGATTCGCCAGGAAAACGGGCGGTCAGACGGCGGACGATTCCGGTGAGCGGCGGTAAAAGGAAGAGCAGCCCGGCCATGGCGGCAAAACTCATCTGAAAGGAAGCCGACCATAACACCTGCGGATTAGCGGCGACCATCAGGGCTGCGGCAAAACACAGGGCAGGCAGCGCCGATTTCTGCCGCCCGAAAAATTCGGCCAGCAGGAAGACCGAGGCCATGACGGCACCGCGGACGACCGGCGGCGCCAGGCCTGAAAGCACCACAAAACCCCAGATGGCAGCCATCGCCAGCCAAACGTACCAATAGCCGCGGCGACCCAGGACTCCCCGCGCAAGCAGGAGGATCGCTCCGGCGATGATCCCCAGATGCAAACCGGATATGGCCAGCAGATGCGACGTGCCCGAGACAGCAAAACTGTCTTTGACCTCAGCGGGGATGTTGGAACGGATGCCGAGGGTCAGACCCTGCGCCAGTGAGGCATATGGTTCAGGCAGGACGGCGGACAAACCGTCGGCCATATTGTGGCGCACGGAATAGATGGCCGACAAAACCGCGTTACCATGGCCCGGATCAACAGAGCCGACGGAGGGGTAAAGAACAGTGGCATAAACCTCATCGCGGGCGAGGTAAGCGCGCCAGTCAAAAGTGTCGAACACCGGCGGTTCCAGCAGTTTGCCAGTTACTGTGATGCGGTCGCCGTAACGGAATTGGGGGAATGGCGGCAGATAGACCATGACAGTGCCGGAGACCGCGCGCAAACCGTCCGGAGTCGCAATGGTGATATCGGCGAGGCGCAAAGCCTGTGACTTCTCTTTATCCTCCGGCATACGGCTGACGATGCCCTCGATGGTGACGGCGGCGGTGTCGCCAACATACCAGCCGATACTGTTTTCATCGAAATCAGCCCCGGTCGAACTATTAAAAAGAGCGCCGCCGACGATCAATAAAAGCGCCAGGCAGGCAACCACAGCTTTGCCGCGCCACCGTCTCAAACCGACCAAGGATAAAGGGAGCAACGCAGCAAAAAACCACAGCGGGGAGGGCGCCAGTTGGGAACCCAGCCAGACGCCCAGCACCCAGGCCAGCGACAGGGTTATCAGCGCCAAGGCTTAGCCCGACACCGTTATCATATCTTTGAGGGCATCGAAAGTTGAGGGACCGAAACCGGCGACCTTGGTCAGTTCAATGATATTGACGAAGGAACCATGATCATTACGATAGTCAATGATAGCGGCGGCTTTAGTCTGGCCGATGCCGGGCAGGGCCATCAGCAGCCAGGCTTCAGCGGTATTCAGGTTGACTTTCTGAGGCAGCAGCGAAACGTCGCCGACAACCAGTTTTACCGTTGTGCCGCCGGTAGCACCACCTGCTGCCTGGAGAAGGTCTGCCACGGTATCGCCGGATTTCATAGGGTAAACACCGGGCAGGCTGACCGAACCTTCAATGGCTACGGTCTCAAATAACGGCGGCTGGGTGGTCGGGGTGTAGATCTCGACCAGCGAGCTATCGGCGCAGGCGCTTAGAAGCATCGTCGATAAAAGAAAAAATGCCACGGTGAGAAGCCGCAGACGTGAGGTCATAAAGTCCCCCCGGAGTAAAAATTAGCTTAGGCTATACCAAAGGGGGATTGCCGTCAAGGAGTCGGTGGCTGGAGATGGTGAGATGCCGATTTGTGGGTCATTCAAAGAGGCAAAAGACCGGAACGGCATGCCGTCGTGTACCTTGATTCATTTCCAAGTTCACTGAGACAGGCGGGGAACGAAAGTGGAAGACCCTTCGACAAGCTCAGGGCGAACGTTTTATGGATCCTCCGCTTTTGCGGGGCGAAGCGTCGTAAACTGATTCCGGTTGGCTCATGTGCTAAATGTTGAACAGGAAGTGGGCGATGTCTCCATCCTTGACGATGTAGGTCTTGCCTTCCAGACGCACCACGCCCTGCTTCTTGCCTTCGGCCATGGTACCCACGCGGATGAGATCATCGTAGGCGACGACCTCGGCGCGGATGAAGCCGCGTTCTATATCTGAGTGGATCTTGCCCGCCGCCTGCTGGGCCGGGATACCGGCCTGAATACTCCAGGCGCGGACCTCGTCGGGACCGACGGTAAAGAATGATATGAGGTCCAAAAGCTCATAGGAAGCGCGGACGGTGCGGGCCAGGCCGGTTTCCGACAGGCCGTAGTCAGAGCGGAACTCTGCGGCAGACTCATCGTCCATAGTGGCCAGTTCAGCCTCCAGCTTGCCGCACATGGCGATAACGCGGCAGCCCTTGCCGGAGAACTTTCCGGAAAAGTCCTTTTCAATGTCGGCAGCGCGGGACAGGTCATCCTCGCCAATATTAACCACGATAAGCAGCGGCTTGGCGGACAGAAACTGGTAGCCGGAGATGGCCTTTTCTTCTTCGGCATCAAGGGTGAGGTTGCGCAGCGGCACGTCTTTTTCCAGTTCCGCCTTAAGCCGGGCTAAAAGCTCCTGCTCGGCAAGGTACTTGGGACGTTCCAGCGCCTTGGCGCTCTTGAGGGACTGCTCTATACGGCCGAGACGGCGCTCCAGTATCGCCAGGTCGGAAAAGGTAAGTTCCAGGTTCATGGCCTCGATGTCGCGCCCGGCATTGACCGTAAGCTGCGGATGGGGCACCGAATCATCCTCAAAGGCACGCACCACATTGATGAGTTCATCCATGTTGGACAGCTCCCGCAGAGCCTCACCGCCGACGCCGGACTGGGCCAGGCTCTTGACCGAAGCGCCGAGATCCATATACTTAACCTCAGCAAAAGTGGTCTTCTGGGGCTTGAACATGGCGGACAGTTTATCTATGCGGGCGTCCGGCACCTTAGCGATGCCGACATGAGCCGCCTCGCCGGGCCGGGCGGCAGCGACACCGCCGGTGGCTGCCTGGAAGATGGTGGTGCGGCCGCTCTGAGAGAGACCGATGATGCCGATGGAAAGAGCCATTATTATTCCTTTACCAAGTCAGATTAAGAGAAAAAGACAACGATACCAATCTCAAATATTAAAAATACTGCCAATAGCTTCCGAGGAGACGGCTGGAGGTCAGCTTAAGGGTCTGATGATTTCCCGGGCGCTGACCAGACACTGATCCCTGATCTCAAAGTCAGCGTTCTTGTCCGAGGCAATCTCCAGGAGAGCCAAAAAAGCCTGACGGCTGGCGAGATGGGTAATATCAGCAACAGCCTGTGAACGCATCACGGCGGAAAGGTGACTGTCCTGGGCGATACTCATCAGTTTTTTAAGCTCCGGGCTAAACGTTTCCACCATGGACGGCCTCCTCAAAGTCTCTTGGCTCATTTAAGCACACCGGCGGTGCGAGTTCAATAAAAGGTAAGGGTACCTATCATATTGGATTGCACGTCCCAAATCACAAGAAAAAAATAGTAAAAAAATTTCAAATCCCAAAGGGCAAACGGAAAATGGCGAATTGTTTTGACACAAATAGCTGTTTTTTGAGGGCTAGAGTTTTGATTCAAAGCAACAATTGGGTTATTTGCTGTTTTTAATTATTCAGTTTTCAAGGTGCGATTTTTGGCGCGCAGGGCAGTGGTTGAGGAGCCGAATTGTTTTATCAAAAAAGCCCTAAAACAACCAAAACAACCTCTCTTTTACGATTGAAAGCGGCGAAAACAACCGGTTGTTTTTGGGAGAAACAAATAATTCAGATACTCTCTTTAACTACCAAGTATATAGAGAACGTATGATAGCACGGGGCGGCGGGGTTGTAAAGGGGGTTTTGGAACTTTTTGAAATATTTTTTGGGAGGAGGGGGATGGATAATCCGGTTTTGTGGTGTATAATCTAAACAACTTTCGAACGGAGCATAAGACCGTGGACCCCAAGAAGGGTTAAGGGTACAATTCTTAAGTACCCACTTGGGAGTTCAACCAAAGTAGCGGAAGCTCATTCTCTTGCGGGAATAGATCCACGTTTACTCGCTTAGCAAACGTGATAAGGGCGAAATTAGGGCAGAAAAATGAGTGATGGATGGCATTATTCAGCTGACGATCTTGTGGTGAGACTGAAGAAGGAAATATAGTGGTTATCTGTTAGTTTACAGGATTAACGTTCCATCTGGAGTTGATAATGTACAGAGATTTTCTTCTTAAGGTTTTTGAAGCCGCCAGTCTTCAAAGATGGAATGATAAACTGCGCCCTACGATGTTTACGGAACTTGATAAACAATCCCATAAAATGATTATTGCTTATGTTCTGGCTAAATATGAGGAATCTGATGGCAAGAGCATTGACTGGTTATCTTTGATTGAGCGTGGACTATTTGAACTGATAAGAAGACTTACAACAACGGATATTAAACCTCCAATATTTCACAAAATAAAAGCAATCCCTGAGCAATATTTAACGCTGAACGCATGGGTCTATAAACAGACCGAGCAATATTTCGAAAGACTGCCCAATAATATTGGACAGCGTTATAGGGAATATATTTTTAAAACTGATACCGATCATATTGATAAAATACTTGAAGCTGCGCACTTCTATGCAACGCGGTGGGAGTATGAGATTGTTGAACGAGGAAATCCCGATGATTTTGAACGCGATTATATCAGAGGTTCTATCGATGCCGAGGTCTATCAGTATTTTGAACTTTACGGTATACAACAATTAATTAAAAGAACAGAGATAAAAGACTTCGTGGATTTATGTGGCGCATTACGTTTCCAAAAACGATGGTCGCATTTAGATCGTATACCGCAAACATCGGTGCTTGGTCATATGCTGATTGTTGCTATTTATTCATACATATTTTCGCTAGAAATTGGACAATGCGTACGAGGGCAAATAAATAACTACTTTACGGGGCTTTTTCATGACTTACCCGAAGCCTTAACGAGAGATATTATTTCCCCTGTTAAACATGGAACCGGTATCGCCGATTTATTAAAACAGTATGAAGAAGACCAAATGTTAAAGGAAGTTTTTAATAAAATTCCTGAAAAATGGCACAGAGAGATTAGTCGCTTCACAAAAAACGAATTTTCGGTTTCGATTATCGTTGAAGGGGAAGAGATTGAAATCAACCGTAAAGAGCTTATTAGTAAATACAATAAAAACATATATGACTTACGTGATGGGAGCCTCGTAAAAACTGCCGACCAACTCGCAGCGTTTCTTGAGGCTTATTTAGCCAAGACAAATGGTTTAGTAAGCGAAAAATATTCAAGCGCGATGGAAAATATTTTAAACCACTTGGAGTTGGAGACCATCGGTAGTTTTAAAATAAAACGTTTCTTACAAAATTTAGAACGAAATTAGTACTTAATTCTACTGTATCGGATATAATATCTTGCTAATAATTGCGGTTTTTATAACATAGTGCGAACGGATTGCTTCGCGTAGTCTTGCAATGACTGGGGGGGGGCGGGATGAAAGAGAATGGCTCTTCGACAAGCTCAGAGTGAACGTTTACAGAGCTGCGAGTAGTTTCACTCCTCGCAATGACAGTTAAGTTGGGGCGCACAATGACCTGTCTGTTTTGCTACCAACCCCGACTCGCACCACCACCACCACTACTCCCACCGCTGAAACCACCGAAGCCGGAGAGGAAGCCTCTGTCAGAGGAGAACCGGTGTTTATTGATTGAAATAATTACGTACCCAAATGACAATAAACAAGTACAGTTACCCATATCAATGCCGTCAGAATAATGAAACAATGAGTCAAAGCTTAAATAAGGAGCATCAACATGGAAAAGAACGAGGCAAAAGGAAAAATCAAACAAGCGAAGGGCAAGGCTAAGGAGAAGATCGGCAAGATCAAAGGCGACAAAGCCATGGAAATCAGGGGCAAGACAGAACAGATAGTTGGCAAAACTCAGGAATCCATCGGCAAAGCACAGGGTAACGCTATCAAAGCAGCGAAGAAGTTGTAGAAAAGAGAGATTGAAAATATGAAGAAGTATTTAATTCCAGCTTGAAGATTAAATGAAGCTTTTTGTGAAGATGTTGATTCGCTCGCAGAGGGATTCCGTTAATCAGCTTAGAGCGTTTTAGCACGATGAAAGCGCTGTAAATTTCAGCTTGACCTGGAGGTTAATATGCCAAAAGAAAATGGGCCCCATTCTTATCACGAGGTGCGGGTTACAAAAGGTTTAAAATCGAAAGAAGAAGCAGAAGCACTTGCAGCCTTCATCGGAGATAAAGTTCACGATTTCCAGGGAGAAACACAACAAGGCTTTGCAATAACCGAAGAACATTTTCGGATACCAAAAGCCGTATTTACTTCACCAATTAAGGCTCATTCGTTTGCCCGGGAGATTGAGACGCGGTTCGGCATCCCCAGCGAAAATATCGTTATCAAAGCAAAGACCAACACATCTGGAACAGATTCTATACCGAAACTGATTGATGAACTCAAACGGGATGATGGTATTCAAAGTCGCAAAGCGCGTCTGGCTCTGGTTAAACTGGGTTCAATTGCCGTCCCCGCCCTGATTGAAGCCACGAAAAGCCCAGATACAACGGTTCAATGGGAATCTCTTAAAGCTCTGGCCCAGATAGGCAATCGCCAGGCGATCGATACACTGATAGACCACTTAAGCGATGATGACGGCAGGGGTTGGGTCGCCGCCGATGGGCTTGCCCGGCTGGGTAAAAAGGCGATTGTTCCGGTTTTAGAGTCTCTGGTTCACCGATCCGGTTCCTCTGTTTTCCGAAACGGTGTCCACCATTTTCTTTCAGAATTGTCCGCTGAGGGTCAGGATAAAAACAGCCTCGAACCGGTAAAGGCCGCGTTGGAAGGGTCAGAAGCGTCGCTGGAAGCGCCGATCGCTGCCTGGAATGCCATCAGCAAATTGAAAAGTAAGTAGCGCACGCAAAATCTAATTAGCCCGGTTACCAACCCCGACTCGCACCACCACCACCACTACTCCCGCCGCTGAAACCGCCGAAGCCGGAGCTACGGGACGAACTGCTGCGGAAGCCACCGCCGGAAGACGACCAACTGGTGGGGAGACCACTGGAAGAACGGGACTGATAGTTGCGGGACAAGAGGGCGTCAAGGAATAGACCGGATACCGCCAGGCCGATTGTCAGACCGACCAAAGCCCAGATATTACCGGAAGCCAGCCCAATGACCGCCCCGGCGATAGCGCCCCAGATACCGCCTAACCAAATGCTCTTGGTACGAGCCATGAAGGCTAAAATATACACGGTGATGAAGCCAATGCCGAAGATGACCGATTCAATCTCCCCAAAAATATCACGGATGGGGTTTTCCTCAATGAGGGATGGAGGCGTATCGGCGCGGATAAGTTCTTCCAAAGCAGCGACACCATCGGCGATACCGGTGGCGTAATCATCAACGCGGAAAGCCGGCAGAACGTAATCATCCAGGATCCGCCCGGCCCGGCCATCGGTGATGATCGGCTCCAGACCGTAACCGACCTCAATGCGTACTTTATGTTCAGCCACGGCGGTAATGAAGAGAACACCGTTGTCAGCGTCGGCCTGGCCGATACCCCAGTCCTCAAAAAGTCTGACGGCATAATCTTCTATGGTGTCGCCTTCCAGAGATTCTATGGTTACCACGGCAATCTCAGCGCCGGTCTCCTGGGACAGGAGGGTCAGACGGTTCTCCAGGGCGGAGCGGGTGTCAGCATCAATAACACCGGCAAAATCTGAAACAAAGCCCTGCGGCGGTGGAAAAGACTGCGCCCAAACGGCAACGCCGCCGCTAAGCAGCAGAACCGCGGCCGCGAGGCTAACCAGCAGGTAACGGCGCATAGACTAGCTGAAATCCACCACCGGCGGCTGGTCAGTGCCGGGGAAGCTCTCAAAGTAATCCCGCTGGTCATAACCGAACATACCGGCGACAAGGACGGTGGGGAAGCGCTTGACGGCAGTATTGTAGTCACGGACCTCGGTGTTGTAACGGCCGCGCTCCACCGAAATGCGGTTTTCCGTGCCCGCCAGTTCATCCATTAGAGTTGTGACCGCCTCAATGCTGCGAAGTTCCGGATAATTCTCCATGATGACCAGTAACCGTGCCAGGGCACTTTCAACATCATTGGCGGCGGCGGCCTGATCTGTGGCAGTGGCGGCGCCAGCGTAACGGGTGCGGGCGTCGGCGATGGCGATGAAGACCGCCTGCTCCTGAGCCATGATGCCTTTGACCGATTCAACAAGGTTGGGGATGAGGTCAAAACGGCGCTGGTACTGGGTCTCCACCTGAGCCCACTGGGCGTCAACCGACTGGCTACGGGTTACCAGGGAGTTATAGGTAGTGATGAGCGGCAGGGCGATAATGAGCAGCAGGCCGACCGCTATGCCGATACCGATAAGGAGTTTTTTCATAAAAATACCTCAAGATCCGGTTATCTTCTTATTATATGGCAGGGCGGGGTTTGGTGGCTAGGACGGGGTTAAAATACAAAAGAGCCGCTCACAAAAAGAGCGGCCCTTTTATCAAGTTCTATACGGGAACTACATGCCCTTGTTGGAATCAATTCCATAAATCGGGATCGGCTCAGTCCACATGCGTTCTGCATCTTTGTTGGACGGGCCTTCATAGTCAGCAACACCATAACCCATCAGGTCATCCATGTTACGGAAGAAGCCGTTAAACAATCCGGTAGTTGACACGGTGCCCTTGATGATTTCATGGACAGATGCGGAACTCATCTTGGTGAAAACACAGGCACCAAAGCAACGGCCGTTGGAGCAGTTACCGGTGGTGGCTTTCCAAGTCTGACAACCGATCTGGTCATCCCAATAGGTCTTGATACCGGCCTGACGATGGTATAAACCAGCATATCGGCCTTCCGGCGTCCACTGGGGTTCTACTTCATTGTTCGGGGCGCCGAGGCCACACGAATCATGACACTTCATGCAGGTAGCGCAGAAGCGCATCATCCCGGCATCGATGGGTTTGGTGGGAGCTAGGGGTAGATCTGTGACCATACCCCAAACACCGACGGTGGGGCCCCATTCAGGGGAAATCATACGGTTCAAGCGACTCATTTCACCCAGACCGGCAACAGTGCCGAAACCGGGCATAGTGCCCAGACCATTGACCTGATTGCCATCAACACCCTGGCCATGACCTTCATAGCCGATGTGGCGCAGGAATTCCTGCAAACAAGCCTCAGTATTAGCCCAGCGCATGTAGCGTCCGTGAGGGGCAAAGCCCATGACATGGCCTTCCGTCTGACGGGACAGGATAGACTCCTGGTTGGTATAGGTGATGACATATTTACACTTGTTGGGAATGACGTTCTTAGCGCCGGTACCAGTGGTCACATAGGCGGTATCGACATCTTCAAACTCAAGCTTGGCGGTATACGCCGGCTGGTAGGAGTAGAACATTTTCTTGGTAGTAGCTTCATCGATCTCAAAAAAACCGACGGTCATGGCACCATAACCGCGAAGTACCTGGCGAATCATTTTGCTATTCTCTTCCGGGGTGGCTTCCCAGCGGGGAACACCCAGAGAAGCCGGGGTGGGTGCTTTCTGCGATCCAAGAAAACTCGATTTTCCAAAAGTGCCGGGGTACTGGAAGTTCAAGAAACCGCCGAAATTAAGAGCAGTGTCACGGAGAGACAGACCGGGCAGGTTCTCCGCAAGACCGCGCTGTTTCCAATCGGCACCCTCGGCGGAAGCAGTAGCCAAAGCTTCTTCAGCAGACGAACCAGCTTCCTGAAAACGCTTAACCTTGGAACCACGCATGGTCTCGCCTTCAGCATAACGAGTCATCACTGTCCAGTCGATATCAATGGTGGGATTATCGACAATCTTCTGCCACCAGGGACGATTGAAGACACCGCCTTCAGCAGTAACGATCTCGTCCAGATCTTTGAATCCAGGAGCAAGGGCTGCGGTGGCACCCAAACCACCGGTAGCCAAAGCGATACTCTTCATGAAATCGCGACGGGATACCGTCGTGTGAAATTTATTCAATATTATTCTCCTTCATGATTAACTTGATAATGATAGTACCATATTTAAAATTAATTTCCTATACGCCATTATGCGTAGATTTAATAATAGTTCTAGTACATAATAGTTATTACTTATAACCAATTAGTTTATACTAGTTTGTTGAGGCATTTTTGACGGGCGCAAGTGAGCCTACTACAATAACACCCGATGAAAACTGCCGCTGACACGTTCCTTTTATTATGGGGAGGAAAAGTATCACCATCCTCCTCCGGACGGGTAATGTACTGGGCGGTAAATCATGAAGGCACGCTGTGCGGCGTCGTTTTGCCGGCGGCGGTGTGGCTGCAGACGCAAAAGGCAATTGCGGTGGCCAAAACTGAGTCACCCTACCTGAGTGTGGCGGTTACCGGCCTGTCCACGGACTGTCCCGAACTGCGGCTGGTCACTATTACCGCCGAACACCTGTATGATTTCTGCCGCCTGAAAAGCATAATATACCGGTCGCGGCAGACACCGGATAAACTGAAACTGGAACCGGACAAGATTATGGGGCACATCGGGCTAGCGGACGGTCCGCCACTTGAAACGCTCAAGCGCTGGGGCAAGCCGGACAAAGGCGAGTTCTTCACTTTCATGCCGGACAAAGAGCGAATTAATCTTTATTATCTTATAGAAGAAGGTCAAACACCGCCGCCGAAGCTGGATGTGGAGGTGTTATGGGGACTTAAGGGTTATTCTCTGCCGCGGGGGGCAGGCGGCAGCCCGACTGAATTTGAAAAGCTGGTTTTGGAACGGACAGAGATCAAGCCACATCCGTTATGGCTGAGACGCTTATTAGGCATCCGCAGACGGCGGCGGAAATAAGGTTTACGGCCACCTTCCCAGGCAACCGGCGGAAGGCAGAAGCACCCGGTATTATTAATCATAAGACCAGGTTGACAAAGTATCATTTATGAGTTGGCCTAACGCAAGCTATTTTAAGGATAGCGTCACTCAATCAGCTTTATTTTGGTTATTTACAGCGGCTGGTACTTGGTGTTATGATTAGCAAAATTCGGGATTAGTACTGTTAGTACTTATGATACACAGCCGTTCTGGCAACAGGGCGCGGCGATAGCGAATCTTCATATAAGGAGGGGTTCACTAACGGTGAACAATCGAAATGTTCCCCTGTTTAGCTTCTGGGGCATAGTCCAGATAATCCTTGGCCTGGGCGCCGTCGGCGTTTTGGTAGCCAAGCTGGTATGGGGCCTCGGAGCGGTATCCAACCTTTCCGACAACTGGCCATGGGGCTTGTGGGTTGCTTTTGACGTCGGCGTTTATATCGCCACTGCTGCTGGCGGCTTTGTCCTGGCAGCGATAGTCTACGTCTTCAAGATTGAAGCCTTCCGCCCACTGGTTAAACCGGCTATTCTGATCGCCGCGCTGGGTTATACCATTGGCGCCATTGGCATCGCCATTGATCTTGGCCGCTCACCGCTGATCGTCCATCCTTTATGGATGTGGCAGCATAATTCCATCATGTTCGAAGTGGGCTGGTGCGTCATGATGTATCTGACTGTTCTTTACCTGGAGTTCAGCCCCAATATCTTTGATCGTTTTGGTTTAAGAAAAGCCGGCCGGGTACAGCACGCCGTAGTCATCCCGCTGGTAGTTTTCGGCATCCTGCTGTCATTCCTGCACCAGTCATCACTGGGAGCGCTGTTCCTGATCACCCCCGACCAGCATCTACTGTGGCATGAACCATTGATGGGTTATCTCTTTGTTATCTCCGCCATGGCGCTGGGGCTGTCAGTGCTGACTTTCTTCAGCATCATTGTCGCCAAGTCCTGGAAGCTGACGCTACGCATGGATCTGCTGTCCAAGATTATGCCCATTGCCGCCTGGATACTGGTCTTCTATCTAGGCCTGCGTTTCTTTGACCTGGCTAATGCCGGCCATCTGTCAGCCTTCACTTTTGATGAATTTGGCCTGCTCTTCGCTGCCGAGATCGGCTTGGGTATGGTAGTGCCAATCATACTGATCGCCATAAAAAAGGTGCGCCAGTCACGCTCAGGTTTGTTGTGGAGTTCTGGTCTGATCATCATGGGCTTGATGCTTAACCGTATCAATACCCTGGTGCTGTCTCACTCTCCAGCCCGTGAAGGCAGTTATTTCCCAACGGTATGGGAGTTCATCTTCACCCTGGGATTAATTGCCGGCGCTATGTATGTCTTCAGGCTGGCAGCCAAATATCTGCCGCTCTTTTCTGAGCAGAAGACCGGCCTGTCTCAAGCGGTCATCAAAGCAGATCCTGCTGTGATACCTGCTTAGAATCCTCAGACAGACAATCAACCGAAACCCGGTCCGGCCTTTCGGCTCGGATCGGGTTTCGGTATTTATGACGCCGTTTAAGCTCCTACCTATTTATGCTATATTATTCTGAACAACCATTCAGGGAGAGACCGGATATGATTTCCAAGATATTAGTGGCCAACCGGGGCGAAATAGCGCTGCGTGTCATGCGCGCCTGCCGCGAGCTTGGCATCAAGACTGTAGCCGTCTTTTCTGAGGCCGACCAGGACGCTTTTTTTGCCAGCTACGCCGATGAAGCCTACCTACTGGGGCCGGCTCCGGCCGCACTGAGTTACCTTAACATGGATAAGATCATTGAAATAGCCAAGGCCAGCGGCGCTGAGGCCATTCATCCCGGTTACGGCTTTCTGTCCGAAAATCCTGCCTTTGCCCGGGCCTGTGAAAAAGCCAAGATCATATTCATCGGGCCGCCGTCCGAAGTGCTTGAACTAACCGGCAACAAGATCACCGCCCGTGAAGAAGCGGTTAAAGCCGGGGTTCCGGTAATCCCGGGCACCGGAGAATGCCCCGCCGACTTTTCCCACCTCCAGGACGAACTGGGAGATATTGGCTACCCGCTAATCGTCAAGCCATCAGGGGGAGGTGGTGGTATCGGCATGGTCATTGCCCGTAACGACGCCGATCTGCAGCGCGCACTGACCTCCTCTCCGGAAATGGCCAAAAAGTATTTCGGCATAAGCAGCGTTTATGTTGAGAAGTACATTGAACGGCCGCGTCATATTGAATTTCAGATACTGGCCGATAATCAGGGCAATATAATCCACCTGGGTGAACGCGAATGCTCTATCCAGCGTTTTCATTCCAAGGTTATTGAAGAATCACCGTCACCGGCGCTATCACCGGAATTGCGGGCGGAGATGGGGGCGGCAGCGGTTAACCTGGCCCGGGAAATCAAATACGTGGGTGCCGGCACGGTAGAATTTATCTATTCCGAAGGCAGATACTACTTTTTAGAGGTAAACGCCCGTATCCAGGTGGAACATCCGGTAACCGAAATGGTCACCGGCATTGACTTAGTCAAGGAACAGATCAACATCGCCACCGGGCTGGCGCTGTCGGTTAAACAAGAGGATGTTAAGACCTGCGGCTGGGCTATTGAGTGCCGCGTAAACGCCGAAGACCCGATGCGCAACTTTATGCCTTCACCGGGCAAACTGGTGGGCTATAGGTCGCCGGGCGGTATCGGCATCCGTGTGGATTCCGGTGTTCACAACGGCTACACCATCCCTGACTGTTATCACCCTATGATCAGCAAGCTTGTGGCCTGGGGTCGCAACCGCAACGAGGCTATCATGCGCATGCGGCGGGCGTTAAGTGAATATATAATTCTGGGCGTAGATACCAATCTGGTATTACACAAGGCGATTCTGGAAAACTCCCGTTTTATAGCCGGTGATCTTGATACCGACTTCATCAGCCGGGAGGTAAGCCTGTTGGCCGAGATGCAACGCATTAAAGAACGCGACAAGAACATCCACGTGAGGATGGAACAGATATTCGTTAAGCCTAAAAGTGAACCAGCACCCCAATGACAGAGTGGGCCAGACGCTGAAGATTTCCAGGCTGAGATACATCGGATATCTAACGTAGCAGAGTATCATGAGGCACCAGCCCAATGGCACTAGATAAAACACTGCTGTTTGTCGGGGCTCATCCGGATGATGAGAGTTTTGGACCCGGCGCCACTTTGGCCCATTATGCCGCGGCCGGAGTCAGGGTGTACTACGCCTGTGCCACCCGCGGTGAAGCAGGCACTATTGATGCCAAACATCTTAAGGATTTTGCCTCAGCAGGTGACTTGCGCTGGGCAGAACTTGTTTGTGCCACTAAAGTTTTGGGGTTAGCCGGTTTATTTCACCTGGGATACAGGGATTCCGGTATGTCCGGAAGTGCCGACAACCACCATCCTCAGGCTCTGGTCAATGCCCCGATTGAAGAGGTTACCGCCCGTATTGTAAAAATCATCCGGGAAGTCCGGCCGCAGGTGGTGCTGACGCACGGGGCTAACGGCGACTACGGTCATCCTGACCATATCGCGGTACACCTGGCAACTACCGCCGCCTTCCATGCAGCCGGCGATGAGAGCAAGTTCCCCGGTCTGGGTGCCGCCTTTCAACCTCAAAAGCTGTATTACAACGTCTTTTCCAAGCGTTTACTCAAACTAGCGGTACGATTTCTGCCTCTGTTCGGCCAGGATGCCAAACATTTTGGACGAAACAAGGACATTGACCTGACGGTTTTGACCGGCGCAAACATGCCGCTGACCACAACGATCAAACTTGAAAAACAAGCATTAAAAACCAAGGAACAAGCCTCTGCCTGTCATAAAAGCCAATTAGAAGGCGGACCTTCACGCCGCGGCGTTCTGAGTATTGTCAGTAAACTTACAGGACAACACGATACTTTTACACGCGCCTTTCCGCTACCCGACGGAAGACATGAAAAAGATCTGTTCGATAGGATTGATACAGCTTAGTCCACTTTACATTCACGTTACGGCCACTATTGGTCGGGCTGAGATTGTCGTCAGTTGTATTTCATAACCATCGCAAAACGGCCTATATCCGGTATTAGTCCGGGTAGTCAATTTACGATTGACACTATAGCTGGCCGGTGTTAGAATGCCTTGATTTAGTGGCTTTTACAGTGGCCCGGTCTTAAACGTAGTGCCATAACTGCTTACCGCCGAAAGGAAAAACAATACCAGAAAGAACACTCCGGCTTTAGCGGCAGGGCTTCAATTAGGGCTCGGATAGATTAACACAACGGTTAATAAATTCTAATTCATTGGTGCGGCAATTATAATGATACAGGCTCAAAGTACAATTATGATGATAAAAAACTGCAAATCATATTGCCAACCCCTGTCCGATGGGACGGCTATCACCGTAGCAACCATTTATCCGCGAAAGGAGTCACAATAATATGCCTGTTGGTATGCTCATTGACACCACTAAGTGTATCCTGTGCAAATTATGCGAGATTGAATGTCACAAGTTCTATGAACTGAAGGACAAACGACTGGCGGGTACTGACACAATCACAGAGTTGGACGCTTATCACTATGTCGCCCTCCAGGCTCATGCGGTTCAGCGGTCAGACCGCACCCAGATTGTTGGCGTCAGCAAGCGCTGCCTGCATTGTTTTAACCCGGCCTGCGTCTCAGTTTGTCCCGTCGGCGCTCTTAACAAGCAGGCGGATGGCGCGGTAGTCTGGGATGAAGGCAAATGCATCGGCTGCCGCTATTGCCAAAACGCCTGTCCGTTCGATATCCCCAAGTTTGAATGGGACGAACCGTGGCCCAAGATTTCCAAGTGTATCTTCTGCCATGAAAAACGGCTGGTCAACGGTGAAGTGCCGGTCTGTTTTGAGGTCTGCCCTACCAAAGCCATCCGTTTTGGCGAACGTGCCGATATGGTTGCGCTGGCTCATGAGCGTATTCAGGCAGAGCCGGGGAAATACTACGATTACATCTATGGCGAACACGAGGTCGGCGGAACTGCGGTAATGTACATAGGTGCTGTTGAACCTGCCGAACTTGGTTTCCCCGAAGTCGAGAAGGAAATGTACCCTGCCTTTACCCGCGAATTTCTGAGCAAGATACCGTTTGAGGTATCAGCGCTGGCTCTATTCCTGTCTGGTGTCTACCTCTTCCGTTCTAAACGTGAAGCCAGCCTGAAAGCCAAGGCGGAAGGGCAATCCAAGAATGAGGAGCAAAGCTAAGATGGCGACCAAACTAACCCGACGTCACTTTGTGGAACTGTGCGCTGGCTCAACAGCGGCGCTGGGATTGTCACTGTTCAAGCATCCCGAATTTGAACGCCTCTTCGCTGATGCGCTGTCCGAAGTACCGGTAATATGGTTCCAAGGCTCCGGTTGCAACGGATGCTCCGTATCAGCGCTTAACAGTTTCCCGGTTACTATTCAAGACCTGCTTCTGTCCGAAGTTGTCAGCGGGCAGCACGTTAGTCTCCGCTTCCATAACACCGTCATGGCCGCCCAGGGAGACCTGGCGATGAGTGCTCTGTACGACACTGAAACCGGCCCTTTTGCACTAGTGGTTGAAGGCGGTGTTCCCTTAAAAGACGGGGGGTTCTATTGCGAAGTCGGTGAGAAAGACGGCCACGGTATCCCCATGGCCGAAACCATAGAGCGGCTGGGGCGCAAGGCAATTGCCACCATCGCCCTGGGTACCTGCGCTTCCTCCGGCGGTATTTCAGCCTCTCCTCCTAATCCCGGTGAAGTGGTAGGTATCGCCGAATTCTACAAACAAAAAGGCATCACCACTCCGGTCATCAACGTACCGGGCTGCCCACCCCACCCCGATTGGTTTGTCGGCACACTGGCACAGGTGCTTATCGGCGGAGCGGAATCAGTCAAAGTAGATAAGGATTTAAGACCGACCGCTTTCTATGGCAAACTCATTCATGACCAGTGTCCCCGCCGCGGGCAGTTCGCCAATGGCAAGTTCGCTACTAATTTCGGTGATCCCGATTGTCTTTACGAGCTCGGGTGTAAAGGCCCGATAACCCACGCCGACTGCAATGATCGCTTATGGAACAATAAGACCCGATGGTGCATCGAGGCCGGGGCACCCTGTATCGGTTGCGCCGAACTGGCCTTTCCAGCCGGACTCGGCCCGATACATGAGCCGATTGACCTCACTGCCGATCAAACCCTGGACAAAGCCGCAATCGGCTTGGCCAGCGCCGCAGTGCTAACCACAGCTGTCATCGCCGCTACCCGGGGTAAATCTGGTAGTTCGGCTCACTAAACCCATCTTGAGATTGAGTAACGACATGGAGAACAATAATGGCTAAAATTGTAATCGATCCAATTTCCCGAATCGAAGGTCATCTTAAGATTGAGGTGGTCGTCGAAAACGGCGTGGTCAAGGACGCTCATTCCACCGGTACGCTGTTCCGCGGCTTTGAGATATTCCTGAAAGGCCACAACCCCACTGACGCCCAACACTACACTCAGCGCATCTGCGGTGTCTGCCCCACCTCCCACGGCATGACTGCGGTCTTGAACCTGGACAGCGCCTTCGGAGTGGATGACAGGATCCCGGACAACGGCCGTATTATCCGCAATCTTATCCAAGGTGCCAACTATATCCAGTCCCACATCTTACACTTTTACCATCTGGCGGCGCTGGACTACGTGGATGTTACCGCTGTTGCCGACTATAGCGGCAATGACCCGGGTCTTACCAAGGTGCAACAGTTCATCGGCCGGGCGTTGGCGGCCAATAACACCGCCATGCTGGGGCCTTTTTTCCCACGTTATGAAGGTGATTACCGGCTGTCCAAAGCTATCAACATCAAAGCGGTACAGGATTATGTCAAAGCACTGGATATGCGCCGTATCGCCCACGAGATGAGTTCCATTTACTCAGGCCGCGTGCCTCATAGCCCGGCACTGGTAGCCGGCGGTGTAACACAGGGCCCTACCGAAGATAACATCGCTGCCTTCCGTGCCAAGCTCAAAGTGCTTCGTGATTTCACTGATAACGTCTATATCCCTGATGTCATCGCGGTGGCTGAAGCCTATTCCGATCATTTTGACCAGGGTTTTGGTTGTGGCAAATTCCTGTCCTATGGCGTCTTTGACCTGGACGGCAAGGAAAAAGACCTGACCAAGCGACGTCGCTTCATGCCGGCGGGCGCCGCCAGCGGTTTGGATCTAGCGACGTTCGATCCCAAGAGCATTACCGAAGATGTTAAGTATGGCTGGTTCTCCAGTTCCTCCGGGTATCCTGGCGATACCGACACCGTAGACAACCCCAATAAATCCGGCGCCTATACTTGGCTAAAAGCGCCACGCTACCAAGGTGACGTTTATGAGGTCGGCCCCCTGGCACGTGTCCTGGTGGCCTATTTAGCAGGCGATGCCACCGCCAATACATTGGTGGACAGCACACTGGCGCATTTCGGCGCACCGGCAACCGCCCTGTTCAGCACCCTCGGCCGCCATGCCGCCCGGGCGCTGGAATGCAAGATGGTAGCCGACGCCATGGATAAATGGCTGGACGAACTGAAATTAGGTGAGCCCTTCAATGTTCATACCGAAATCCCGGACACCGCCCAAGGCATGGGTCTTTGGGAAGCACCGCGTGGCGCGCTGGGTCACTGGATCAGCATCAAAGATAAAAAGATTGAGCGCTACCAATGCGTGGTGCCCTCGACTTGGAACTGTTCACCGAGAGACGATAAGGATCAACCAGGCCCATTGGAACAATCTCTGATAGGCACCAAGGTCAGGGATGAAGCCAATCCATTTGAAGTTGTCCGTATCGTCCGTTCGTACGACCCCTGCCTGGCCTGCGCCGTTCATGTAATCAGTCCCAAGGGTACTGAAAAGGGCCGTTTCCGTATCTGTTAATCACTAACCTGAATTTCATATCAAACCCCGCCTCTGTAACAGAGGCGGGGTTTTTCCTAGTTGTCCCAAGATCAATTTCCAGATATGCTTCAATGAGAGTCATCGAGAAAAAGGATTAACACATGGTTGAAAAAGTGTTAGTTGCCCTGAGCGGCGGTGTGGATTCAGCAGTAGCTGCGGCTATGATGCAAAGGCAGGGCTGCGAAGTCACCGGCATTATGATGACCATATACGGTGGCGACGAGACCACAGCGGTAGCAACCAGTCATAAACACGGCTGTTATGGTCCAGGTGAAGCCGAGGACGTAGCAGACGCCCGGTCAGTGGCTGAAAAACTGGGCATCAAACTGCTAATTTTCGACCTCAAGGCAGAATATAAGGATATCATCCTTGACCATTTCAAAGACGAATATAAAAGCGGCCGAACACCCAACCCATGCGTATATTGCAACCAGCGTATCAAGTTGGGGGTGCTGCTTGAAAAAGCCCGCCATTCAGGCATAGATTTTGATTATGTAGTCACCGGTCATTACGCCAGAGTACAGTACCACTCACCGACCGACCGGTATCGGCTGCTGCGCGGCCTTGACCACGACAAAGACCAGTCATATTTCCTCTCCAGACTATCACAGCAGCAACTGCAAACAGTGCGCTTTCCACTGGGCGAACTGTCAAAGGAAGAGGTACGGCGGCTGGCAGACAAACTGGATTTACCGGTAGCTCATAAGGAAGAAAGTCAAAACTTCATCGCCGGAGGCTACCGCCAGTTAGTCTGCGGGGAAGCGGTACCCGGCCCAATAATTGATGAAGCAGGCACAATCCTTGGCAGTCATCCCGGAGTCTCATTTTTTACACCTGGTCAGCGTCAAGGCCTGGGCATAGCGTCAAAAGAGCCACTTTATGTCATCCGTATTGATACAGGCAATAACGCTTTGGTCGTCGGCAGCAGGGACGCGCTATACCGTACTAACATCACCGCCGAAGACTTGAACTGGATCGCCATAGAAAACCTGACCTCAGGCATGTACGTTACCGCCAGGATCCGATCCGCGGCTTCACCCGCGCCTGCCGCTATTGAACCAAGTGGTCCGGGACAGGTGAGAGTTATTTTTAAGGAACCCCAAATGGCGCCAGCACCGGGACAAACGGTGGTCTTTTATGATAGCGACGTTGTGGT
Organism: Dehalogenimonas sp. WBC-2; assembly: GCA_001005265.1. Taxonomy (NCBI): domain Bacteria; kingdom Bacillati; phylum Chloroflexota; class Dehalococcoidia; order Dehalococcoidales; family Dehalococcoidaceae; genus Dehalogenimonas; species Dehalogenimonas sp. WBC-2. Next base: position 105,277 of record CP011392.1, on the reverse strand, counting down.
GGGCAGCGGGGTTATCAGTGGATAGATAACGTGTTGCCCAAAACTGAGTGTGTGAGCAACATTTTTCCTCAAACCCCCAGCGCGCAGGACAGTTGAAGTATCATGGTCAGCTTGAGGAGTGGTGGGCGGCCGTGGACTCGAACCACGGACTTCCTGCGTGTGAAGCAGGCGTTCTAACCACTGAACTAGCCGCCCATGAGAAAGTTATTTTACGTCAAAAGGTGAGTCCTATACAAATGTATTGCACCAAACACTAAATCAATTTATACCGTGTCGCCATCATAGCCGCCTGAGTTCGGTTGGTTACCCCCAGTTTGACAAAAAGACCTTGTAACGTTTTTTTCACCGTCACCTGGGCCAGATTCATAGCCTTCCCTATCTGCTTGTTGGTCTCCCCTTTTACCAAAAGTGTCAGTATCTGCCGTTCCCGCAAAGAGATTTGAGCGGCCACACTGGTAAGTAAATTAGATTGCTTAGCGGCTTCAGGGTTTTTGTCCTCTTCTAACGTGCAATAGAGCATATCCGATTGCCACACATTGCCGCCGAGGCCGATCATTTGAATGGTAGTACAAAGGAATTCACCCGAACAACTCTTCCTGATATAGCCATCAATACGGCGGGATAGCACATCTCTAACAGGTATCTGCCTTTCATCACCAGACATGGCCACTACTTTAATCCCCGGGAATTCGACTTTAATAAGATCAAGATTATTAAAATAGTCAGAACGTCCCAGGTCCACATCTAATAATACGAAATCCGGGTTATCTTTTTTTATCATATCTAACAGCCCTGGGCCAAGGTCAGAATCACCAGCCACTTCAATATCCGGCATATCTCTGAGAACGGCACGAAGACCAACCCGGAAAATTTCATGATTATCCGCTAAATAGACTTTTATTTTATCCATTCTGACCTCCTGTCCGGTTATTAACTTACTCAAAGCTGAAAACCATGTATAGTTTAATTATATACCATAGGATATAAATTGATTAATAATATATCCTAAATGCTTAGAAGTTATAAGCATGGATGCGGATAGTATTTGGCAGATAAAAGCGTTAAACTGAATCAATGGTATTTTGAAATATTTTAATTCACCCTTTATCACAAGTGTGTCGGTCGCTAAACCTCCCAACCAGGTTCCAGCCAACTGAAAGAGTTATATGAGGATCCTTTTAAGCATACCGTTGCGGGACGGTGTATACACTAAATTCCCGGATGAGCTTCTGTCCATTGCTGCCGTATTGGAACAGCATGGTCATGAGGTAATGTTGCATGACAGCAATCTGGGAGACCGGACAGCCGAATCTTTCATTGATTTTAACCCATCAATCGTAGGCTTTTCCGTATCCACGGGTTGCATTGCCGATTCAATCAAAAAATCAGTTGAATTCAAAAAGGTGTTCCCGGGCATCAAGACGGCATGGGGTTTCCGTCACCCCAGCGCACTGCCGGAACAGACGCTCATTGAAAAGTATGTGGATTATGTCATTATCGGCGCTGGGGAATATACGCTGCTTGAACTGGCCGAATATATTGAAAAAGGTATCGGTCGCCTAGCGGATATTAAAGGTCTGGCCTGGAAATCAGGCGGAGATATTGTCATCAACGAACCCCGCCCTTTCTTGAAAAATCTGGATGAACTACCTGACCCGGCTTGGCACCTAGTAGACCCCAAGAAATACTGGGATGTGTCTATTATCACCAGTCGGGGCTGCCCCTATACCTGCACCTTCTGCGCCGACGCCACTTTCTACAAAGGGAATGTCACCGATCTCTCTGCCGAGCGTATTGCTTCCCAATCGGAACGCATGCATAAGGAATTCGGTATCAATTACATCATGTATACCGGGGATAATTTTGGTATCAACAAACCACGGTTGCACGAATTCTGCCACATCATGATTAAAAAGAAACTCTCATTAAAATGGAATTGTCAGATTTCCGGCAATGTTACCCAAGAAGATGCCAAACTCATGTCCAGGGCGGGATGCACTGCTGTTATCCTAGGCGCTGAGAGCGGCAGCCAAAAGATACTAGATTTGCTCACCAAGGGCAGTGTCAAAGAGTTTGAACAAACCTTCTGGAATCTGGTTAAACAGCGCATCATCCCCACACTGTTCATCCAGTACGGGTTCCCAACAGAAACCGCCGCTGACTTCAAAGAGACCCTGGATTTCATCAAGCGATTAGACAACCCTCCATATCTGTTTATGAAATTTGTACCTTATCCCAAGACGGTACTTTTTGATCAATGCGTTGACAAAAAACTGGTAACCGTACCCAGTTCCTTGGCCGACTGGTCTGGTTTTCAGTTCTACCACGCCACGCAGGCCAATCTGTCTCGGATCCCGGATAAACTGATGGATGAAGCCATGGCCAATTTCCGGACTACCTTTGCTACCCGGCGCTTCCGTTTCATGCTGCGCCACAATCCTGGCTATTTTATCAATGCCATCAAAGCGCCGAAAGAGTTCTGGGGTTCACTATCCTACCTTATCAAGAACTATCTGAACGCCCTAATGGATGCCGCCAACGGCAAAGAATCCTGGTTGGTCAGATTTAGAAGAGCGTTAGGCATGAAAGATGCCAAACAGAAGTCATCGTCTGTGTTGGCAGCTAAAGAGACCTGAGTATCCGACGGCGAAGGCCGCACGGAACAAGATAACAGGGAATAAAAATAAGGAGGTAGGGTTAGAATAATGCGCAGTTATCTGGAGGCGGGATTGGTAGGCGTTGACGCTGCCAAACCGCGCCGTCGCTTCAAGCCGGTACTATTGCTGACAGCTTTTGTAGCGCTGTTGGCAATGCCATTCCTGTCCGGTTGTAGCGGCCTAAACATTGACATGGGATCCGATTCCCAGGCAAACCAACTCGGCAGCACCGGAACCCCCATTATCGAGGAGATCACCTGGATAGATATGTCAGCTGAAGAGCTTATTGCCAACTATGAACAATACATCGGTAAGGAAGTTTATGTCCGCAATACAGTTATCGTCAGCAAATCCAAGCCTAATGTAATGGTTGGCGGAGGAGCTATCCGCGCTCAACTTACAGATGTGGATTATGTGAACTATCTGGCAGTCACCGACACCGTAGAAGTACGCGGTATCGTGGCAGGACTGGATGAGGACGGAGCAATACTGATTCCGAATGCTCACATGAATGTCCAGTTCAGTTGCTTCCCGCGCTTACATGCCGGTAATGACATCGGCAACGACTACCCCGTCACCACCGGCGGCAACGAAATAGCCGCCGAAGGTATAGGCCAAAATAGCTAATAATCAGCCTGGAAATTACTAAGGGGGTGATGGTCTACAGATAACAAACATAAACGGTGTATTCAGCAACCCAGGTTTGGCCTGTCGCGAGGTCGAAAGAACCGAAAAAATAGTATTAGGAGAATTAAGTGCAAAAGTTTCACAGTACAATCAGTCGCAGGGATTTCATGAAGTTCATGGCTGTCGCCACCGGTGGCATCGGAGCCGCAGCTGCCGTTACCCCGGTGTTCCATGATGTTGATGAACTCATCTCCACCGGTGCCACCATGCAGAAACGCCCCTGGTGGGTTAAAGAGCGTGAAGAGCATAATCCCACCACCGAGATCGATTGGGACATCATGGGCCGTCCCAACCCGACCAACACCGGACAGCAGACCGAAATGTGGGCCTATTATCATGGCCAAGCCCGCGCCGATGCCGCTTCCTCCAAGGGTTCCGAGGTTGACAATGCCAGCATTGCTGCCAACGATCCTGGTTTCAGCCCCCGCTGTCTGGCCCTCAAAGCTGCAGTAACTACTTCTTGGTCTTCTTATGTCAGCAAGTCATGGGTCGGCGCCAGTACCAGTTCCACCTGGACCAAGGGCGGCGGTTCTGTTTATAAAGGTGTCGCCACACCCACCGAGCGTGGTGAGCCTAAATGGAACGGCACCCCTGAAGAAAATACCCATATGCTAAACGCCTACCAGAAGTTTGTCGGGGCCGCTGTCAGCGGCTACGGTGAGTTCAGCACCCTGGACCGCACAAAACTATTGTGTACAAATATCAAACACAACGCCGACAAGAAATTCATCATTGATGATACGGTTGATACCGCCTATGAGACTTCTACCGCTTTGGCAGTCCCAGGCAAAAACCAGATGTATCATCTGGTTCACTGGGAGCATATGTCTCATGAGTTATCCCGCGCCACCCCTGCTATGAGCGGCCGCTTCAACAGCTCTGACTTTGTAGCCACCTCGCTCAAACCGTCTGTCTTCAACTTCCTGCGCTACTTCGGTTATCAGATGATTGGTGATGGCGGCGACTCCAACTACCCCTTCGTCGAAGTCGCTGTGGCCAACCTCACCGGTGTCTGTGAAAGCTCCCGCCAGAATCTCTACGGTCTGACACCGGAACTCGGACCTATCGGCCGTATCCACTCCTACATCACCGATATGCCAGTTGCGCCGACCTATCCTATTGATGCCGGTCAGTTCAAGTTCTGCGCCGACTGCGGCAAATGCGCCCGCGCCTGTCCGCCTAAAGTTATTTCGCTGGACAAAGGACCGTCATGGGATATTCCGGACATCAACGGCAAACCTAACTTGATGCATCATGCTGGCACCAAGGAATACTGGAGCGACGGCGCCCTATGCCGCCTGTTCCGCACCGAGGCCAACGGCTGCAATGTGTGCTGGGGCAACTGTACTTTTACCACCAATAAGGGTGCCATGGTGCATGAAGTCATCCGTGGCACCATTGCCAATGTTGGCATCGGACCACTCAACCACTTCTTCTTCCAGATGGGCGAGTTGTTCAACTACGGTGCTGATTCACAGAAAGCTGAAGATTGGTGGGATCGTTCCTTCCCTGTTCTGGGTATGGACACCACTGTTTCTTCTTTCGACGGTGGTTACAAGAAATAGTATCCTCCGAAGGTTGTTTTCAACTTGGGAAACGAAGAAGAGGCGGGTAAGACCCGCCTCTTCTTCGTCATTTCATCTTTAAGTTATCAGTTCCTAACTATAACTAAGCATGATGGCGGATTGACGCAAATACAAATGTATTACATAATATAAGTGTTAAATATGAGTGATGCCATACCAAGCTCATCAATTAGAAGCACACATCCCCTCACTTAACAATCACACGGAAAACTAACTTGGCATATCTTAAAATGGAAGAATCTAAATTTCACAGTTCTATCAGCCGCCGTGATTTCATGAAGAGTCTTGGTTTGGCTGGCGCGGGCATATCCGGAATAATGGCCACCACCCCAGCTTTCCATGACTTGGATGAACTAGCTGCCGGGGCGAATACTCACCTTTACAAGAAATGGTGGCAACAGGAGCGGGACTACGAAGACCTGACAACACCAATTGACTGGAGCATTTTCAAGCAATATGATACCCGCAAGCTGTATTCCATGCCCGGAGAAATTTATAAACGACAAGCTGACGAGCGCCGCCAGCGACAGCTTGATGGCATAAATGCCCCGATACCTGGCTCAACTTTACGGGACCTGGCACTTGATGAAGCCACCTATGAAAATTACAACAAACAGTACCTGGGTTGGCAAGGTAACACGCTCACTTCCCCACCAGCTTATAGGGGTGCCAGCGGTCAATGGCAGGGTACACCCGAGGAAAACCTCCAGATGATGCAGGCGGCCGCTCATTTATATGGAGCGCCCCGCCTTGGTGCGATAGAAGTTAACGACCATACAAAAAGATTATTTGATCTTGGGACGACTGTCTGGGAAGACATAGATACCGGTTTTCAGGACTCACAGGGCGTTTATCATATACCCACCAAATGTCGCTGGATAGTTACCTGGATTGTCAAACAAAATTACGCCCAGAGCCTTTATTCACTGCGGACAAACGAAGGTGACCCGTGGCGGAACAAGGTTTTTGAACTAGGGCAGGTTGCCCGCAATGCTTCCTATTCTCATGCTCCGCAGATACGTTGGAATATTACCGGTTTTCTGCATGGTCTGGGCTATGCTGCACTGCAACCGGACACTAGAGCAAATGTGCCGTTTGGTCTGTTTTCCGGCCTTGCTGAACAGGGACGAACTGCTCATTCATGTTCTCCGGATTACGGTCTTGCCATCCGTTACATCGACTGGGCGATTACCGACCTGCCCCTGCAACCGACCAAACCTATAGACGCCGGTGTCCTTGAATTTTGTAAATCTTGTAAACGCTGTGCCGAGGTTTGTCCTTCAGGGGCGTTATCTTTGGCCGATGACACCTCATGGGATGTAGCCGGTGAATGGAACCGCGGCGGCTTTAAAGGTTGGCACCAGCACTGGCAAAAATGCGCCGAATGGGGCGGGCCGCATGACTGTTCCAATTGCCAGTTGAGCTGCCCTTTCAACCACCCCCCGGAAGCTGCCATCCATGAACTAGCCAGGGCTACTATTGGCACCACCCCGGTGCTGAACAGCTTTTTCGCCAACATGGACCGAACCTTCGGGTATGCCCGTCAAAGAAGTCCTGAGGAATTGACTGGCTGGTGGAACCGCAATCTCGCCACTTGGCCTTATGACGAACTAAAGGGTTTTGGAGTTAAGGATTGGTAACTAACGGAGTTAATAAATGCCTCTGAACAAGAAATGGCTGGCACCGCTAGGAGTATTAGTTGTGGTAGTGTTGGCGGTCTTGGCATTCTCTGACCCCGGCGACGCGGGCGCTGATAACAATTCTGACCCGCCACTAACAACAGATAGTCTATCCGGAACCTTCATCATCCGTGGCAACAGTCTGGTGGCGCCTCTTTCAAGAGTTTGGGCGGCAGAATATATGAGCCACCATCTTGGAGTCACTATCACTGTTATTGAGGACAACACTTCAGGTTTATCTGTCCTTGATGGTACCGCCGCAATTTACCAGGCTATGCCTCAACCAACACCAGCAGAGGTAGAGCAAGCCAAAACTGATGGCATTGAACCATATGAAATCCGTATCGCTTCTGATGCCCTGTCCATCATTCGCTATCCAACAAACCCGGTTGAATTATTGACTATCGCCCAAGTTTCTGCGATCTATAGTGGGCAAATTGTTAATTGGAAAGAACTTGGCGGCAACTACGCCCCTATCCGGGTCTACGCCATGCCTCCAAGATCTGAAGCTTATAACTTTTTCGTGTACAAAGTGCTGCATATGGCCGGGCTTCCAACTGAGGACCATTCTATTCAGTTCGGCGCCAATGTGATCTTTCTATCAACCGCTGATGAAGGTCTTGATTTGGTCACCGATGACCCTAATGCTATCTTTTTCATTCCGGTTGCTACTGTCACCCAAGAAGTGACACCTACTTGGATTGTACGCAACATAGGTGATGAACCGACAAAAGCCTGTCTGGAAACCACTACCGCCGGGATTTTTCCGATCTACCGTCCGCTCTTTTTCTATACCGATGGTACTCCAACCGGTGTCATCAAAGACTTTATCGATTACTGCCTATCGGAAGAAGGCCAGGGTAAAGTCATGGCTGGAGGATATCTGAGGCTGTTTTACCCCTGATAAAACCCAATGACATTCCATCCCATTGTGCGCTGGAATCAATCCTTAGTAGTTTATATCAATTAAGGAATTCACAGAAGACAGGGCAAAGGCCGATTCAAGGTAAGACTGACTGAGCAGACCAAAGTCAAGTAAAAAAGGGGGGGAATGTCGCATTGAGAAAGATTCCACAAGGAAGGTTCATAAGGGGGTTCCATCCGGAAAAACAAAATTGACCGCAGAAAATCAGTTGGTGGTGGCAAAAGCCACTAGATGGCAGGGGTAGTATTCAAACGCCTATGATTGTTGAAGATCAAGAAACACCGAACAGAAGTTGGTAAAACATACTAGTCACTCGGGATATACCAATATATCATGTTCTTATTTAGTAAGATTACTATCACTGACTTGTATTATATTCCCAAAGTGCTACAATTAATGCATTGTAGTTGAAAGAGACAAAGTCAATTATTAAATCGTTGCTTAGCAAAAGAACTTTGGCAGCCTCAATTACCGTAATTTTTTTATTGAGTTTGATGCTTACAGGATGCGGTGGTGGTACCACTCCACCTCCGACTACCTCAAAACCACCCACCTCTACCATTCCCTTATCAGCAATGGAGTTCCCTGCTGGTAAATATAATGATACCTTACTAGTTACCGGTGGTCTGTTCAGAGTCAGTTGGAGCATCACCGAAGACACCATTTTTATCGGCATCAAAGCTAAAACAACCGGTTGGGTGGCCATAGCCCTATCGCCATCTCTCTCAAAGAGCCAATCGGATCTCATGATAGGTTTTGTCAGCGACGGACAGGTCAATCTGGTGGATTCATATGATCCAGGCTATTCCGGTGATCACCCTAAGGATTCAGTATTAGGCGGTAAGGATGATCTCCAGATTATATCCGGCAGTGAAGCAAATGGGGTCACCACTCTTGAGTTTAAGCGGTTGCTTAACACCGGTGACCCATACGACATAGCGTTCGTCAATGGTTCGAATCCATTCCTTTATGCCTTAGGAGCAAACGACAACACCGCTACCGAACATAGTTTGGTTGGTTTCGGTGATATTAAACTCACAATTGTTTTAACCCACTCATAACTTCATTTGTAAACTAAGTAATAAGCAAATGACAGTCGAGATAACGTGGCCGCAAGTCGGATAGCAATTTTGTTATCTAGAGGTTAGGTTTTCCAGCACTAATATCGGTTCGTGAACTTCGTATACCTATCCGTTTGGCAACCGTCATACCGATGACGGCAGTAGTATCCATCCAACTCAAAGTCTGTTACGGCATAGTTTCAATACCAGAACTTCTCTGGATAGCGCGTAATAATATTTACTGGTATATTGGATTCATGGCTGACAGAATTTCCACCACACTTGATGGTCATCAGTTTGAGATTTCCAATACCGACAAAGTCCTTTTCCCTGATGACGGTATTACCAAGGGGCAGCTTATTCAATACTACCTTAAAATTGCCCCGGTTATGCTGCCGTACCTTCAAGACCGTCCGTTATCGTTCCAGCGCTTTCCAGACGGTATCGGGGGAGAAGGTTTTTACCAAAAATCGACTCCTGAATACTATCCACCATGGATCAAGCGAGCACCACTCCCTGGTGAAAAAGACACCACCCTTTATGCCATCGCCGACTCGAAGGCAGCACTTGTGTACTTCACACAGCAGGCGGTGATAACCCACCATACATGGTTGTCTCGCACTGACAAACCCCATAATCCTGACCTGATTGTCTTTGATCTGGACCCTCAAACCAATGATTTCAATTCTGTAAGAGAGACCGCCTTTGGCTTACGAGATCTACTTTCCGAACTTGGGCTAACGAGTTATGTCAAGACTACCGGATCACGGGGGCTGCACATCGTGGTGCCAATAGACCGGAAAGCGGAATTCAATCAGGTCAAGACCTTCGCCCATGAAACAGCGGTTCTATTAGAAAATCGCCACCCAGAAACCCTCACCACCGAGGTTCGTATTGCCAAACGCGGTACCCGGATATTTATTGACACGGCACGCAATAACTACGCCCAAACGGCGGTAGCTCCCTATTCAGTGCGGGCCAGAAGAGGCGCTACCGTGGCAGTACCGATCACCTGGGAAGAACTGGAAGACAAAAACCTCAATTCAGCCAGCTATAATATTGACACTCTTTTTGGATTGTTATCGATACGGCCTGATCCCTGGCGGAACATATACAAGCACGCTCAATCATTGGATAAAGCAGAAAAACTTCTTAAAAAAAGATAAATCTTGCCAATCTGTATGCTACTTGTGTTGCTGGTTCCCTGAAAATCACAGGCCATATCTCCGAGGCGATACTCTGATAAAACGGAGTTCTGGCTTAAGAACACTGAAACAGAAAATTATTAATCAAGCCGCAGTGGGTTTGAGATGCCTGGCAACCGCTTCACGCAAGCTTTCTGCTGTAAACGGCTTAGTTATATAGCCGTCCGCGCCGAGGTCTTCCGCAAAACGGCGGTTAAGATCGTAGTCAATTATGGTCAATACTAATACCGGGATTTTTGAAGTCACCGGGTCGTTCTTAATCTGGCTACAGGCGGTCAACCCATCCATACCAGGCATTAGTATGTCCATGATTACCAGATCCGGCATATCCTGACGGGCTATTTGCAGCGCCTCCTCACCACCGGTTGCCTCCAACACCTGGTATTCTGCACCCAAAATAGCGCTTACCAAACGGCGTATCTGCACTTGATCATCAACAACTAATATTTTTACTGCCATCACATTAATCCTTGCCAAGAGTATAGTCGCCTCACTGTCACTAAGCAAGAGTAATTCAGGCAAAATCAGCCGGTATTGCCTAACAATAACATTAGGCGTAAAATCGGTTTGATATGGACAAAGTCAATCCCTACGACTACGTTCCAATTGAACACTACCAGCTCAAGGAAGTTTCCATTTCCAACCAATTCCAACGTTTTGGACTTGAGTTTGACTCAGCTTGTCCATCAGATTATCCGGAAATGAATACCGTCAGCGGTGATTATTATCTCCCTGAGCAAATAGACAAGCCACCATTGGTAATCTTGGTGCATGGTGTAGGCGATACCAGCACTTTACCCTGCCGTTTTTTGGCTCACGCGTTAGCGAGGGCGGGCATCGCCAGTTTGGTTCTCTATATGCCTATCCACTCCCGGCGTTTGCCGATTGAACTCAAAAAACGGTTCTATGATCTTTCCCCTCAAGACTGGTTCAACCTGTACCGTATTTCGGTAATCAATATCCGTCAGGCCTTAGATTGGGCAGAAACCCGTACCGAACTCAATACCCGGCGTTTAGGAGTCACCGGAATCAGCTTCGGTGGATATGTCTCGGCTATAGCCATGGGCGTTGAACCGAGGGTTAGAGCCGGAGCGCTTCTGTTCACCGGTGGCAATCTGGAAAAACTGGCTCGCACCCGCACCAGTCGGCGTTACGCCAAATATGACATCAGTGATGAATTATTCCGAAAGAACCAGAGCCGCTACATGGCCTATGTAGCGGATGTTTCAACACGGGGCTTTGTCAATGTGACGCCACCGCAAATCGGCTACCTTTTCGATCCATACACCTTCGCTTCAGAGATTAAAGGTAAATCGGTATTGATGATGAATGCCCGCTGGGATGAATACTTTCCAATGGAAACGGTTAAAGAATTTTGGCAAGCATGCGGCCGACCTAAACAAAAATGGCTGCCTTCCGGTCATGCCAGCGCCTGGGTGTTTTATCCTTTGATCCGTCATCATGTGGTGAATTTATTCCAGCAAGCATTTTTTCGTTAAGCCTTGACTTGCACGCTACTGATATTTGGCAACAACACCTAAGTGTTTGACCAGTTCTATCACTCGCGTTTTGATTTCATCACGTATTTGACGCACAGTAACAATATCCTGGCCCTTTGGATCCGGTAATGCCCAGTCCTCGGCGGGGGTGAAAACAACCGGACAAATACCTTCACCCTTCATGCATCCCATGGTTATCACTTTATCCGCATTAAGAATCATCTCGTGTGTCAGCAGCCGCGGCTTTTCAGCACTCAAGTCAAACCCCAGTTCCTTCATAACCTCAACCACTACCGGATTAACCACACCCCCCGGAGCCGTACCAGCTGATTCTGATCTTGCCTTATCACCGGCATAATGATTGAATAAAATCTCAGCCATTTTGCTTCGACCGGAATTATGGATACAAACAAAGAGGACTTTCTTCATTTCGCTTCTCAGTAATGGGAAGGGTAACCGATCAATATTTTCCACCTATCTCTTCCTGCTTACCAGTCACCACAAAGACGACACGCTCACAGATATTGGTTGCCCGGTCAGCAGACCGCTCCAGGTTATGTGCAGCCCATATAAGCCGAGTCGCCCGATTAACCGTTTTAGGGTCTTCGACCATAAAGTATAATAATTCACGAAAGATCTGGTCGTACAAACCATCCACCTCATCATCATCATCAGTGACCTTCCTAGCGGCGCCAGCATCGCGTTTGACAAAGGCATCTAATGCCCTCCGAAGCATATCAGCGGTTTTATCAGCCATGCGCGGCAGGTCAATAAGCGGTTTTAGCGGCGGTTCATCACCCAGCATAATGGCAATTTTGGCATTGCCTGAGGCATGGTCACCAATTCTCTCCAGGTCAACGATAATATTTAACACGGCAACAATTATCCGCAAATCTCGGGCCATTGGTGCCTGAGTAGCGATAAGGTTAATACAGTCTTCTTCAATTTCAAAGCGCTTCTTGTTGATTAACGCATCGTCTTTGATCACTTTATCCGCCAGCAGGATATCACGGTTCTTCATCGCTTCCATTGAAAGGAGAATCGCATTTTCTACCATACTTCCAAGGCTTAAGACCTTATCCTGTAATTGCTTAAGATGGCGCTCGTAATCAACTCTCATTGTTAACCTCTTGTACCAAAATACTACGCTTATTGCCGTTATTATCTACCGCAACGAAAGTAATCCTTGTCTCAAATAGTACCGCTTCTGGACAGGAGTGACGCCGCGTTCCAAACACCCTAACTTTATATTGAACCGAAGTTTTACCTAACTGGTGCAGGCCAACCTCAAACTTGATTATTTCCCCACCGGTTACGGGATGGTGAAAAGCCACATTATCAAGTGCAATCGTAACGAAACGGTTGCCTGGAAATTCCTGATTTGCGGTGATATATGCAAATTCGTCGATCCATTTCAGCATATTGCCGCCGAACAGAAAACCATCGTGGTTGAGGTGCTCTGGTAAAATGAGTTTGTAATGTTCCAATTGCGCTCTTTCTGATGCCAGTAGTTACTTACCCGAAGCGACCGGTGATGTAATCCTCAGTACGCTTATCATTGGGATTAGTGAAAATCTTGGAAGTTTCGTCATATTCCACCAGAGTGCCGGCACATTTTTCGTCTATCATGAAAAAAGCTGCCATATCTGAAACCCGGGCCGCTTGCTGCATGTTGTGAGTGACAATCACGAGGGTAAAATCCTGTGCCAGGTTTCTCATCAGGTCTTCAATTTTCAACGTTGCTATCGGATCCAATGCGCTACATGGTTCATCAAGAAGAATGATCTCAGGTTCAACAGCTAGCGCCCGCGCAATACAAAGCCGTTGTTGCTGTCCCCCTGACAGAGACGCTCCGGATTCACCTAGTTTATCCTTGACCTCATCCCAAAGTGCTGCATGCCGCAAACTCCGCTCCACAACTTCAGCCATTTGCTTGCGGCGGCTCCACAGTCGAGTCAATCGAATCCCAGAAACGACATTATCAAATATGGACATTGTCGGGAATGGTGTAGGTTTCTGAAATACCATACCTATATGCCGTCGAATCATGACCGGGTCTACGCTCGGGTCATAAATATCATTGCCATCAAGACGTACGCTGCCATCAACTCGCCCATTATTTGAAATTTCATGCAGCCTGTTAAGACACCTGATAAAAGTAGATTTACCGCAGCCTGATGGTCCTATTATTGCTGTGATAGACTTGGGTTTAATTTTCATGCTTATATCGTTAACGGCCAATGTTTTACCATACCAAGCCTTAAGATGGTCAACTTCCATAGTTCCTTTTTGATTCTGCATAACCATTAGTGTGTGTCTCCAAGTTCGTCGAAAAGTAACGTTATACTCATGATAATTTTCACATCCGTTGCCTCCCTCGACTAAGCCAGCGGACAACGAGGCTGATAATTAAGACCAATACTACCAGAAGAAAAGCGCCAGCCCACGCCTGCTGCTGCTGATCTTTAAACGGGGATAACGCATAATGATATATTTGCAGCGGTAATGCTCCAATGGGTTTCAGGATTCCTTGGAAACCGAAATTACTCCCAAGTGCTGTGAATAAAAGCGGTGCGGTTTCACCGGCGATACGGGCAACGCCCAGCATAATGCCGGTGATAATACCAGTTAACGCGCCAGGAATAATAACACCTAATACAGAACGCCAGCGTGTGATACCAAGAGCCAGGGCCGCTTCCCGCATGGAAACCGGGACCAGGCGCAAAGCTTCCTCCGCAGTTCGAGCTATTATCGGCACCATGATTATTGCAAGGGCTATACCTCCTGAAAGTGCCGAGAACGAATGCATCGGTTTCACAACGATGGCAAAAGCGAAGACGCCAACCACGATAGATGGGACTCCAGCCAGAATATCGGCAATGAATCTGAAAGCAGCGGCCATCATTGGCCTACCGAAGTCTGCAAGAAAAAGTCCGGTCATGAGGCCTACAGGGATAGCGATGGCAGAAGCTATCCCAACGAGTACTAAGGTACCCAGGATTTCATTCCCCATGCCGCCGCCAACTTCACCTGTCGGTTTTGCCGCATGTGTAATAAAATCTAGGTTGATGAACGTCAAGCCATGAACAATAGTATAACCTAATATCAGCCCAAGTAGAGTCATTCCGATCAACGCCGCCACACCCGATAGCCCGATCATCAGACGGTTAGTCAACTTACGACGGATCATAAGATTTACCATATTATACTCTCCCTGCCTTGATCGCAGTCAGTCGCCAAACTAACAACCGGGCGACGACATTAACTAGCAGAGTGACACCGAGAAGTATTAAAGCCAGTTCCATGAGACTACTCAAAGACAAACCACTCGACTCCCCGAACTGGGAGGCAATCTTACTGGCGATAGTGGTACCTGAAGAAAAAAGCGAAGTGCTGGTTCTATCCGCATTGCCGATGACCATGGTGACTGCCATCGTTTCGCCAAGGGCACGGCCCAGACCGAGGATGACCGCACCGATGAGTCCGGAACGACAGAACGGTAGGACTACACGACTTAAAGTCTCCCAGCGAGTAGCGCCTAATGCAAGCATCGCCTCTTTTTGAGAAACAGGAACTGCTTTGATAGCGTCACGGCTAACGGCCGTAATGATCGGAATGATCATGATGGTCAGGAGTAGACTGGCTGCTAGGATGTTGAAACCTCCAAAGGTGTTACCCTGGAAAAGCGGCACAAATCCCAAATGCAACCCTAACCACTCTTCAATCGGTCTCAGGAACGGCACCATGACGAATATACCCCACAAGCCGATAATGACACTGGGTATTGCAGCCAGCATCTCGATAATGAAAGAGCCCGGTCCGCGCATCCATTTAGGCGCTAGTTCGCTTAAGAATATCGCTGTTCCCAGACTAATTGGTACTGCTAGAACAAGGGCCAAAAGTGAACTTACCAACGTCCCGAAAACCGCTGGCCAAGCTCCAAAAATCTCCTTTACTGGGTCCCAAACTGAACTGGTTAAAAAAGATACACCGAACTCTTTGATAGAGGGCCAGGCTTGAATACTTAGGACAATCAGCAATGCTAATAGAATGGCTCCCGTAAAAACAGAAAATAACCCTGTAAAACCGGAAAAGAGGCGATCAGCGTAGCTTATCCGCCTCTTATTCCTCACTATTCTTGGGTCGATTAAAGAGTTGTCCTGCATTGAGTCTTTCCGGTCTTTTGTATTTCAAAAATGCCGTGATACGGGTGGTATTATATCCCCGTATCACGGCATTGGCTAGCGGTTTTTTTACTTTGGCAGGATTGACTGCCCTTGGTAGGTGATGGATTTGATAAGTACTTCTGCTTTTTTAACTGCATCAGCCGGGATAGCAGCGTAGGAAAGGTCTGCTTCAACAGAGGCACCATCGTGGAGCGCCCACCACAGGAAGTTTACCAGTTCGGCACCTTTATCCTTGTTGGTCTGATTCTGGAAAACTAGAATCCAGGTGAATCCGGCAATTGGATAAGCCTGGGCGTTAGCGGAATCGGTGATCATGATTTTCATGTCATCGGGGAGTGTGATGCCCTGGGCTGCAGCGGTGGTCGACGCCAGTGATGGGGTGACAAAGTTACCAGCTTTATTTTTCAACTGAGCATAAGCCATGTTGTTCTGCAAGGCATAGATTAGTTCGACATACCCGATGGAGTTGGGAATCTGCTGTACTTGGCCTGCTACGCCGGCATTACCCGCAGCCCCTATGTCTCCAGGCCAGTTGACCGAGTTTGCGCTACCGACCTGGCTCGCCCAATCGGTGCTGACTTTTGACAGATAGTTGGTGAAGATATTAGTAGTGCCTGAACCGTCACTCCGATGAACAACGGTGATGTCAGCGTTCGGCAAGGTGAGAGTTGGATTCAGAGCTACTATGCGGGCATCGTTCCATTTGGTGATTTTCTTCAGGAAGATATCAGCCAGGACATCGGACGACAACTTGAGATCACCAGACTTGAGACCGGCGACATTGTAAGTAATAACCACTGAACCACTGGTCATGGGAATGTGCAGGATTTTGCCACCGGCGGCTTCAGCTGCCGCAATCTGGGCATCAGTCATGATACCATCGGAGGCGCCGAAGTCCACGGTGAGTCCGGTAATGGCATTGATACCGCTACCGGAACCGACTGCCTGATAGTTGATGGCAACTTTATACTGTTGATTGAAGAGTTCGAACCATTTTTTATATAGGGGATCTGGGAAGGTGGCACCGGCGCCATTCAAGGGAATGGTTGGATTGGGCATGGTGGCTAAAGTCTGAGTTGTGGAGGGAGCAGTAGTTGTCGGGGGAATGGTAGTTGTTGTGGGTGTGGTGCTATCATTATCGCAACCTGTCAGACCGAACGACACTAACAGCGCCAGAGTCAAGGGCAGAGCCAACCATTTAGATAAATTTTTCGATTTCAACCTTTTTCTTTCTCCTTCTTTTTTTATCTTTATTTAATCTATGTTTACAGAGCCGAAACGACTCCGGTTAAAAAGCTGGATCTTATTGAAGCTTCATTGATTATTTCTGAGTGTTCAAAGATTAGGTGCAGTATCGCTTCAGCAGTGGTTACATTGGTTGCCAGGGGGACGTTATGAACATCACATACGCGCAACAGGGCAGCAACATCCGGCTCGTGGGGTTGAACAGTCAATGGATCCCTTAAAAATATCACCGCCTTTACTACACCGGAAGCCACTAGTGACCCTATCTGCTGGTCACCACCCATCGGTCCGCTCTGCATCAGGGTTACCGGCAGGTTTGTGCGAGCCTGGATAAGCATACCGGTGGAACGGGTGGCTACTAACGCCAGTTGTGAAAGATGTTCTCTATGATTTTTTATCAGCGAAAGCATTTCTTCTTTCTTGTTGTCGTGGGCAATAAGCGCCAGGGTGATACCGTTCAATTTTGATCCTCAAGATTCTTTCTCTTTTTATTACAACCTCAAGTATAAAAGCTCAAGATTAAAGTGTCTTTAAGATAGTGTTAAATTTGTGTTAAATTTTGACGGCAAAGTCAATACCGCTAGTTGACTGGCATGGTATCAGGTGTTATGCTTCAATCGTACTGCTGGATAGAAAGACGGTTGGATAACCGGATTGAACGTTTACACTGATTGAATAGGACTTGAGGAGATTATATGCCGATCTATGATTATAAATGCCGCACCTGCGGTCAGGTAACAGAACTGCTGGTTTCTTACACCGGTAAATGTCAGGACTTCAATTGCGCCGCTTGCGGTGGTAATGATCTGGAAAAGCAACAATCTATACCTCTGGTGCTGAAACGGTGTAATCCCGGAGGTTTGACCTGCTGCGGAGCTGAAGAACGCTGCGAGACCTCACCCTGCCACAGCGGCGGCGGTGGTGGCTGCCACAACCATTAAGAGATAGCTCCTCGCCGTTTCAGGAATTCCTTGGCAGTCTTCCGCGCTTTTGGACTTGGCGCGTCAAGATAACTCTTAACAAAATCTATCACTGCTGGTTTGTTCCCGACATCTTCGAAGCATTTATCCAGCGATTCAATGGCGTTGGCCGCAATGAGAGCCTTCCGTCCCGGCGTATGGTGGGTCTGGTCAATACCTAGCAAGTATCCGATAATTCGGTCTCTCAGCAGGGGTTTGGCTTTGAAAATCCGGGCGGCATTGATAGCCACATGCATGGGGATAATCAAACTGTTGTCATCCAGTAAGCTAAAATATTTATCAAAGACAGCTTCAAAATTAGTGTCTCCCTTTGTCGCCGCCATGCCTGCCAACAAATAAATAGCGATGTACTTGCCATCAACACCCCCGCTATCGAGCATAGAGACAACCCTGCCCCAGTACCTCACATGCATCCTTTCGGGATAAACCTCAGTCAGCATATGCAGGGACAGGTAACTCCGTTGCTTGGTATCAAGTGACTTTGATGACAGTCCGTTCCACAGCCCCTCAAGTTTGGCGTCGTCGGTCAGCGCTTCCCGAGTCAGTGCAATTATTTCGGCTTCAGTGGGTTTCATATACCTGAGCCCATGACTGTTTTCAATTTTTCTATCGCCTCTCCAACATCCTCCGCTGTCACCATGCGGTGAAGCACCGCTCGAACCCGGTGCGGCCCGACGGCAATCATCTTCACTCCCACCATCCCGGCCGTCTTGATAAAGTCAGCAGCTGGAATGCCGTCAGGGGTGCCGAACATGACAATGTTGGTCTCAGGTCTCTCGACTTTGATCCCGGGAAATTGCGATAGTTTTTCGGCCAATATTTTGGCGTTGTGATGGTCTTCCGACAGACGCTCAACCATCGTTTCCAGGGCAACAACGCCCGCCGCGGCGATTACTCCGGCCTGGCGCATACCACCACCGACCATTTTCCGCAGCTTCCTGGCCCGGTTAATAAACTCAGTGCTGCCGCATAACACTGAGCCCACTGGAGCGGACAAACCCTTGGAAAGACAGAAACAAACCGAATCTACTGGTTCACACAGTTCAATAACCGGAGTATTCAAGCTGACTGCGGCGTTAAAAATCCTGGCACCATCAAGGTGGACTTTCATACCATGTCGATGAGCCACTTCAGCAGCTTCAATAGTATATTCCACGTCAAGCACACTGCCGCCGCAAAAGTTGTGGCTGTTTTCAAGACAAAGCAGCGTTGAAGGCGGCCAGTGCAGGTTTTGACCGCGGATCGCGCCCTCAATCAGGTCAATATCAATGGTGCCATCGGGATTATTAGGCAACGTCCTGAGAGATACGCCACCCAGTGCAGCCGCACCGCCGACCTCATTTAAGAAAATATGAGCCCGGTCACCCAGGATAACTTCATCACCGCGGCGGGTATGACTTAGGATTGCCAACAAGTTGCTCATTGTACCACTGGGGGTATAAACCGCCGCTTCTTTGCCGGTAATTTCAGCAGATAATTCCTCCAGGCGGTTAACCGTGACGTCCTCACCAAAAACATCATCACCCACTTCAGCGCGGTACATAGCTTCCCGCATCGCGTGGGTGGGATGAGTAATAGTGTCGCTTCTTAAATCAATTATCCTCATGCGCTCCATCTTCTATCCGAAAATAAACAGGAATTACTCTTTTATTTCGGCAACGTGAAAAAGAAACCAGCTCCCTGGCCTGGTTCACTTTCGGCCCGGATATCGCCGCCGTGTGCTTTGACAATATGCTTGGCGATAGCCAGACCCAGGCCAGTGCCGCCGGCGCTTCGGGCTTTATCTGCCTTATAGAAACGTTCAAAGATGCGCGGCAGGTCGTCATAAGCAATACCGACTCCCGTATCCTGCACTGACACCTCTATTCCCTTATTATTTGTTGTAGCACCAATGGTAATATGGCCACCCGGCGGGGTGAACTTGATGGCATTATGGATCAGGTTCATCAACACCTGTTCGATACGGCCGGCATCGGCGTTTATTATCGGCAGATCAGACGTGGCTTCTACTGTAATAAACAACTCCGCCCGTTCTATCTGCGGCCTCAGCCGGTCGGCAACACCGCTCATGACTTCAGTGATATTCAGCGGGTGTTTATGCAACGGCGCCTCACCGCTTTCAATACGGGACAGTTCACCCAACTCCTCCACCATCTGCCCTAATTTATCGGCTTCCACAGCGATACGCGACAGGAAATCAGAAGCAACATCTGGGTCGGCTATAGCGCCGTCTTTAAGCGTCTCGGCAAGCAGTTTCAAAGATGCTACCGGGGTGCGCAATTCATGGGAAATATTGGCCACAAAATCCCGACGCACCTTTTCCAGCCGCTTGAGTTCAGTTAAATCCCGGATAACCATGACAGCACCCGGCTCATTCCTAATTGGGGTAACCGTCACTCCAAAGATGTGCCGTCCCGGTCTGGCTTCCACCGTACCTTCCTGGCGTACGCCGCTGCTCAAGCATTTATTCAATAACGCTTCCAGTTCATGGTTTCTTACTGTCTCAATGAAGGTATGCCCATCAGTATTGGAACTCAGATGGAATATTTTCTCCGCAGCATCGTTGTGATGGGTGACCTCACAATGTTTATTAACCATGAAAATGGCATCAGCCACATGGGCCAGCACCAGATCCATCCGGTCACGCTCAGCGGTGATTGTTTTTAGTCTGTCGCCGACACGTTTAGACATTTCATTGAAAGCATGTTTCAGCCCAGCAAGTTCTCCAATGCCAACCAGACGCAATTTATCAGCAGGCTCGCCGCCGCCCAGGCGTTTCATCGCCAGTTCTAACTCCGCTTCATCATCAGTGGTTGAAGGCACCAATAGATAAATGGTAACAGCCACCGCCACGCTCGAAACGATACCGGCGATTAGCAGTTCCAATGAAAATTCACGTACCAGGCCAACTACTACAAGGCCTACTGCGATGGTGATAACCGAGGTGGCAATTAGGCGGCGTAATAACTGTTCTGTCATTTCACTCCTCGAATTTGTATCCAACACCCCGGACGGTAATCAGGTATTTTGGCATAGAAGGATCAGTTTCCACTTTTTGCCGCAGCCAGCGGATATGCACATCTACGGTACGGGTATCGCCAGGGTAATCATAACCCCAGACCCGGTCTAACAGGCTATTACGGGAAAACACCTGGCTGCGGTTAAGCATCAGAAAGCTCAACAAATCAAACTCTTTGGGAGTTACCTCCACCGGTTGTCCGGCCACCGTTAGCAAGTGTCGGCTAGTATCAATGGTAATCTTACCCGCTTTCAGAGTGTCGGCTGGCAGCTTGCCAGCAAGTTCCTGCCGTCCCAGTTCTGCCCGACGCAGCATCCCTTTCACCCGCGCTAGAAGTTCCCTCATGGAAAAAGGCTTGGTCAGATAATCATCGGCACCCAACTCAAGTCCCAACACCCGGTCGATTTCTTCACTGCGGGCAGTTAAAAGCAGGACTGGCGCCGTGCTCTCGCGCCTCAGCAGTCTGGTCAGCTCAAAGCCGTCCATACCCGGCATCATCACGTCCATTATTATAACGTCCGGCTTCTCCCGGCGAATTGTGTCGAGTCCTTTATTACCGTCAGGGGCGGTGAAGACACTAAAACCCTCTTTGCTGAGATTATATTTCAGCAGGTCGGAAAGAGTTTTATCGTCCTCAACGACAACTATTTTTGCCATATACCCCAAGTATAGAGCCTGCCGCGCAAGGCGGCAACCACCATCAAGATTAAATGATAAAGGCCAGGATTTTTCTTCGACCAGCTACTCTTGACTAGCCATAGACAGGCAGGACTGACGGTGTGACCCATATTCATTAATTATTATGAAAAGAATTATTCAAAAGCCTAGAAAAGCATCCAATGAACTTTGCCGATCAAAGGAAGGGGACGCATCGTATTACCAGTCTTGATAATTATCGTATTGTTACTATTAATTAGTCATCATTTCAAAAACAAAATATTAGCTTTGAAACATCCTCATAATAAAATGCATGTTGGAACTGTTTACTGTGCTGGGTAGACTTCAACCTGAATTACGAAATATATATTTCTATAAGTTACAGATAATCACCATTTTATAAACGTATCAATATTTGACCTGCGTGCCACAGAATGATAATTTGTTGGTAGTCTTAGTACCTGTGAACTAGTACTGGTACTAGCACCTAATATAAACGCATACACCCTTTGTATAGCCCAAACCTTGTTAGGAGGAATCGAATGGCAAATCAAAATGACCAAGCTCTTGGTAAGTCAGAGGCTTTCCCAAAACGACGCGAATTCCTCAAGATGGCCGGTGGTGCACTTGCTCTAGCCGCCGCAGTGGAGTTGGAAGAGCGGGTGCAGAAAGTCAGCGCAGCCGTGATTCCTCCGGTGGAAAGCAATAACCTAGCCACTGAGTCACTTATCGGCAATTTAGAAAAGCAAGATGTCCTGGTCCGTATGCAGGATGAACTTCGTCGGGCTCTCACCAAGCCGATGGAGGAACGGCATTGGAGCATGGTCATTAATTTGCGCCGGTGTGTCGGTTGTCATGCCTGCACCGAGGCGTGTATTTCCGAAAATAAACTACCCACAGGAGTCGTTTACCGTTTCGTCATGGATGAAGAAATGGGAAGCTACCCCAATATTTCACGACGCTTCATACCTCGGCCTTGTATGCATTGTGAAAACCCACCCTGCACCAATGTTTGTCCTGTAAAAGCCACTTTTAAACAAGCTGACGGTACGGTAGTGATCGATTATGAACGTTGTATTGGTTGTCGTTTCTGTATTGTAGCTTGTCCTTACACCGCACGTGTAATGGATTATGGAGATGATTACCTTCAAGGGACACCAGAAGTGCCTGGTCTGATTGTCGGGCAAGAGGCGGCGAGTGTCTGGGCACAGGCGGCAAATTTTGAGTACTCAATCAAGCATGAACGGACTAAGAAAAGAGATTCTCCAATAGGCAATGCGCGGAAATGCCACTTCTGTCTCCATCGAGTAGAGAACGGGATGCTGCCGGCATGCGTCACAACATGCATTGGCCGAGTCAACTATTTTGGTGATGCAAATGACCCTGATAGTTTGGTGTCAGAACTCATCGCAGACCCCGGAATCATCCAGTTAAAAGCAGAATTAGGAACTAAACCATTCGTATACTATCTATTCTAATCACAAGGAGTGTTTTATGTTGCTGAAGAGATTAGCTCAAGGGATAATCGCCCTTTCTCTTATCGCTGGTATCTGGGGTTTCTACATATTCCTGACCCAGGGGCAACAGGCCCTTGGTTTGGGTAGTTTCGTTGTCTGGGGTTTATGGATGGCACTATATGTGTTTTTCGCCAGTACTGCAGCAGGAATGTTTTTCGTCGCATCCCTCGATCTTTTATTTAAAGTTAAGGCCTTTGCAGGTACCGGCAAGATTTTCATGCTGGCATCGTTCACCAGTCTGGCCGCCGGGCTTATTCATATTTTAGCCAATGAAGGCCGGCCTGAACGGGTTATGAACGTGTTTTTGCACCCCAACTTTGAGTCTGTTTTAGCTTGGTCAGTCTGGATATATACCGCCATTGCTTTTGCAACGGCAGGAATTCTCGCCGCTCTCTTCATCCCTGGAAAATGGCTGCCCGTACGTAGAGAGCCCTTGATTAAAGCATTGATGATTATTGGGTTCCCGGTCGCCGTGATTGCCAGTGGTGCCGTTGGTTTCACACTCAGTACCCAGGCATCACATTCATTCTGGAACGTAGCATTATTCCCGGTACTTTTTCCAATATTCGGCCTGTCAGCGGGTTTTGCGTTATCCCGCATCCTGGTAGCTCTTTTTGGGAATAAGAAAAGTTCTGGTTATCCTCGTCTGGCCAAGATTATGGCAATTTCTACCATAACTTTGTTATTAGTCATTATGTATATCATTGGATCGGTACTCTTTGTTGGTTTTTATGATGCCACTCCGCCCTCAATCGCCGCAGCTAACTACATCATGTTCGGCCAATACTGGTACGGTTTCTGGTTCGTACAAATAGGTTTAGGCGTGTTGGTTCCTTTGGCGATACTGGTTAAGATATTGTTTCAACCAAGTTTGGCCAAAAAGCCGATATGGGGTGTCACTGCGGGTGTCCTTGTGTTACTCGGCACAGCAATTGCCCGTATGAACTTTATCATCCCCGCCCAAGCAGTTGCCGGTACTGATTTCATGGCCAGTGGAATCGTCGATTCGCGTCATATCGGTAGTTACGTTCCTACGCTTCCGGAATGGGCTTTGTCCATTGGTATCGCAGCTCTAGGGGTTATCGCTTTCTATATTGTTGCCAAAATGATGAGATTGATACCGATCCACATCGGAGATGAGGAATAAATATATGAAAAATGAATCAATTGAGAATAATCAATCAAAGGGAATAACCCGAGCTGATTTCTTAAAAATTTCAGCACTGCTGGGTGGTTCTGCCGCACTCGCCGGTTGCGGGCTAAGCCCTAACACCAGACGAGCCTGGGGAGATGCCTCCTATGATCTGGCTAAAGCCGAAGATATTATCTATAGCACATGTCAGCAGTGCGCTACTCATTGTGGAATAAAAGTTAAATTGATTGACGGCGTCATTGCAAAAATAGACGGCAACCCTTTCAGTCCATGGAATATGATGCCTCACCTTGATTACAAAACACCTGTAAGTACAACTGCGATGATCGACGCAAGTATTTGCCCTAAAGGACACTCCGGTGCCCAAACCACCTATGACCCCTATCGTTTGGTTAAAGTTGTCAAGCGTGACGGCCCCCGTGGTTCAAATAAATGGGTCAGCATCCCTTTTGAACAGGCTATTGAGGAGATCGTCAATGGAGGCACTCTGTTCAGCCACGTACCCGGAGAAGAAAATAGAGTCGTCGAAGGGTTAAAAGATATCTGGGCGCTGCGTGACCCAGAGGTAATGAAAAGCATGAAGCATGATATCGAGGATATTTGGGCAGCAAAAGATGCCCTGGAAAAAGCTGCCCTGGTCGATGCTTTTAAAATCAAACACCAGGCAAATCTGGACAAACTTATTGACCCGGAACACCCTGACCTCGGGCCAAAGAACAATCAGTTCGCCTTTATGTTCGGACGGCTTTTAGGCGGGCGAGTCGATCTTCTCAAGCGTTTTACTAACGATGGTATGGGGTCGGTAAACGCGCACGGACACACCACTGTGTGTCAGGGCAGTTTGTTCCAATCGGCCAAGGCAATCACCGAACAATTCAATCCGCAATCTGGGGCATTCAGTGGGGGGCAGAAGTTTTTCTGGATGGCCGATTTAGGCAAAAGCGAATTTGTTATTTTCACCGGTGCTTCACCCTTTGAAGCCAGTTATGGCCCAACAAGCCGTGCTATGCGCATCACTGACGGTCTGGGCAGCGGTCGTCTGAAATATGCAGTAGTCGACCCTCGTTTCTCTAAAGCTGCATCCAAAGCCTGGAAGTGGCTCCCCGCCATTCCGGGAACAGAAGGTGCCCTGGCACTGGCTTTAATACGCTTGATAATCGAAAACGGCCGACAAGATTCAAAATACCTGGCCAACGCCAATAAAGCTGCGGCAGATGCCGACGGTGAGCCCACTTGGAGTAATGCTGCCTGGCTGGTCAAGATTGATGAATCTGGTAGGGCTTCAAGATTTTTACGAGCTTCCGACCTTGCCATCAATCATGAACAGTATACTTTTGACCCTCCTCTGGTCATGAATCAGGGGCAAGTTGTTCCTTTTGATCCCAATGATACAGTTAACGCCATGGAGGGAGAACTCATGGTGGATACCGAGATTAACGGTGAGCGTATCAAAAGCAGTCTGCAAATTCTTTGGGAAGAAGCTTCATCCCATTCTGTTGATGAATGGGCGACAATTTGTGGCGTGAAATCAGATGATTTAGAAGAAATTGCCATTGAATTTACCAGTCACGGCAAAAAAGCGGCAGCAGACGTCCACCGCGGCGTTAGCCAACACACCAACGGCTTCTATAATGCCACCGCTTGGTGGAATCTTAACATGCTCATCGGTAACTACGACTGGCAAGGTGGCATGATTAAGGCTTCCATATATGATATCAACGGAAATGCGGCCAACAGCCCGTTCAAGATGAGCGGGTTGAAACCAGGCGCGCTCGTTCCTTTTGGGGCTAACAGCGTGCGGCGAGAGCAACACTATGAAGAAACGACGCTATTCCAACGGGATGGTTACCCTGCCCGACGCAACTGGTTCCCTCTTTCAGAAGACATTTATCAAGAGGTAATGCCCTCAGCTGCAGACGGATACCCTTATCCACTGAAAGCGTTGTTCCTCCAAATGGGATCTCCCGTATATGTCATGCCTGCCGGACAGACACTGATAGAAATCCTAGCGGATCATACCAAAATACCATTAATGGTTGTCACCGATATCGTTGTCGGTGAAACCTCGATGTATGCTGATTATATCTTCCCAGACTTGACCTATCTTGAGCGATGGGAGTTCGCCGGCAGTCAACCGACTATCCCATTTAAATCTCAACCGATGCGCCAACCCGTTATTGCCCCGCTTGTAGACACAGTAACGGTATTCGGTCGAGAAATGCCTTTATCCTTCGAAGCCCTGTTATTGGGTCTGGCAGAAAAACTTGGCCTTCCTTCCTTCGGTAGCGATGGCTTTGGGGCCGGGCAACCATTGACTCATCAAGATGATCTTTACCTGAGAATGGTATCTAATCTGGCCTTCGGCGACAAAGCTGATGGCTCGGAGACCGTACCGGATGCTGACGATGAGGAGATGAGAATTTTCTTGGAAGCCAGGCGTCATCTGCCAAAAAGTGTTTTTGATCCGGACCGATGGCAATCATTAATAGGCGAAAAAATGTGGCCCAAGGTTGTATATGTCCTTAACAGGGGCGGCCGCTTCCAAGATCTGACCCAGGGTTATCCCGCGGATCAGAAAGTCGGCAATAAATATGGCAAACTGCTGAATATGTTCCAGGAAAAAACTGCCACCGTAAGAAATTCGCAAACAGGAACACTCATCCCGGGTTATGCAAAGTACATCACTTCAGGACGCGATATTTACGGACAGCCGATAGATGACGAGAAAGATGGTTTTGATCTCAGACTGATTACCTACCGCGAAATTGCGCGGACACCAACCACTGCAAGCAATTACTATATTAATGCACTGCTTCCTGAAAATTTCATTCTGATCAATAAACGGGATGCTGATCGCTTAAAACTTGAAAATGGCGATATAGTCAGAGTTATCTCGGCTAGTAATCCTAAAGGCGTCTGGGATTTAAAAAATGGGGACGAATGGCCAATGAATGGCAGGGTCAATGTGATTGAGGGAATCCGTCCGGGTGTAATCGCTTTCTCCCTGGGCCACGGTCATTTTGCCTACGGTGGCATAGACATTACCATCGATGGGCAAGTCATAAAAGGGGAAAAACGGCGGTCAAGAGGTGTAAATGCCAATGCAGCCATGCGAATTGACCCCTATCTAAAAAACACATGCCTTACTGACACCGTCGGTGGCAGTGCTGTCTTTTATGATACTCAGGTAAAATTGGAAAAAATCCAAGTATAATAACATATAATGGAGGCCAATATGAGCTCTGTTTCAACTAACCACGGTAAATGGTTTGCCAATATCCTCACCGTTATCTTAATCGGGTCAGTCTGGGGGCTATTGGAGATGTCACTGGGTGGTTTCCTGCATACGATTCACTTTGTCCAAACAGGCGCGGTCATGGGAGGCTTGGCTATTTCCCTGATGGCTGTGTTTCTTTCGATTACAAAAAAACCATTGTTGGTTCCATTACTGGGTTTCATTGCTGCTGCTTTCAAACCTTTCTCAGCTTTGATCTTTGGGCAACCGGTAACATCGGCATACGTCATTAATCCGTCCGTAGCAATAGTTATGGAAGCGCTGGCTTTTGGAATCGTGACATTTATATTGGCGAAAACAATGGAGAGACATCTTTATGCCAAGATTGGAGCTGGTTTCCTTGCCGGTGCCTTTGGTATCGTGTTGTACGCTGTTACTGCTTCAATCTTTGGAATGGGCAAGTGGCCGATGCTGGATCTGTCAGCTAAGCTCCAAACGGTTTTTGATACCGGAGCTCCGGTGGCTGTTGCAGGAGCGGTAATGCTGGTTATTGGCAATTATGTTGGTAAGTTCAGCATGATCCGGCTTTCCAACCTGAAGCATAACTATCCCCGATTCTATTACGGCACTTCACTCGCACTCATTATTTCATGCTGGGCTATTCCCCCCATTTTTCATCTGGGAGGCTAGGTGAACCTCATCGTAACTGGAGAAATCGGTAGCGGTAAAACTTCATGGTGTGACCGATACGCCTCCATCCTGAAATGGCAGGGAGTCAAGGTTGGTGGTATTCTTTGCCGGGTTCAGTCCAATGAAAATGTAAAAATTGGCTACGACGTCATAGACCTTCACTCAGGTCAGTCAACCAGCTTTGCACGCGTTGATTCGGCAGCAAGGGAGATCGGTCAAAAGGTTGGAAAATACGTTATTAGCGATACCGGTTTGGCCTTTGCAAAACAAGCAATAAGTAATGCCGTCCAGACCGGATGCAGTGTTGTATTCATTGATGAGATGGGTCATCTGGAACTCAATGGCAAAGGTCTCTCCCAAGAAGCACAAGTCGCTTACGGCCAATCCCCCAACACGGTATCTGTGGTTCGGAAACGATTGTTGCTCAATTTTGTTAACCGCTTTTCCGCATCGAAACCCAGCACTAATTTTGTGACACACGACATTGGCCTTGATTTGGAAAAAGAAGGTCATGTGTTTAGTTATCCTGATATCAACATCCTTTGAAACCACCGCAATTTGCCTAACTGCGCCTAAAACACGTATCATGTGAGGGTTATGTATCAACGTCACAACCGCCAGATCTGGCAGAATCCGTTGTTTGTCCTCATTGGGGTCAACGTTTTAGTCTATATCCTGACTCTCGGGTCATCAACCCTGATTTACCAACTTGGTTTAAGCCCGGCTACTTTCACCCGGGAACCATGGACGGCCGTGACCAGCATGTTCGTTCATGGCAGTTTTTCTCACGTGCTCTTTAATATGCTGGCGCTCTATTTCTTCGGTAGCTATATGGTACAACTGGTGGGAGAGAGAACCATGCTGGCTATCTACTTTATCGGCGGCATTGTCGGCAGTCTCTTCTTCTGGCTACTGGGACCATCGTATGCCATCGCGGTGGGCGCCTCTGGTGCCATCTTCGCCCTTGGTGGTGCGCTGGCAGTGCTTAAACCCATGACACGGGTGATCATTTTTCCCATCCCCATCCCCATGCCGCTGTGGATCGCTGTTATCGGCGGCGGTTTGCTCATCTCTTTAGTGCCGGGTGTCGCCTGGGAAGCTCATCTTGGCGGCCTGATAACCGGCATCGGGGCAGCTCTGCTAATCTCTCGCGGCAAGTTGCGCCTCTAATCTTCTCCAATCTCTTTAACTGCTTTTTGCGGATATTTTCCAGCATCAATTTTTGACTTTGGCAACAGCCAAAAAAGCAAGAATAACCCATAGCGCTCTATGACTGCATGCCTTATAATACGTTCATGTTTAACAATGAACGAGTTGCCGCCATTATAGCCGCCGCCGGTTCCAGTGAACGCATGCAGGGAATTGACAAGATATTCACCCCGCTGGGTAACCGCCCGGTGCTGGCAAGGACGGTTTATCCCTTCGAGTCTGCCCCGGTTATCGACCGCATCATCGTTGTCTTAAACCCGGAAAACCTGGCCGCCGGTAAACGGCTGTCAGATGCCGAGAAATGGCGCAAGGTGACCGACATCATAACTGGTGGCAATCGTCGTCAGGATTCTGTGATGAATGCCTTGAGACTGCTGGAGAATGATGTGAAGTGGGTTTGCATCCACGATGGAGCGCGGCCGCTGTTGCGTCGGGAACAGATTGAAGACGGCATTAAAGCCGCCCAAGCCACCGGGGCGGCGGTTTGCGGCGTACGGGTTACTGACACCATTAAAATCGTCACTGAAAACGGCGACATTCAGGAGACTCCGCCACGGGAACAAATGTGGGCAGCACAGACACCTCAGGTTTTCCGTTACGACCTGATTCGCCGCGCCTATGACACAGCTATCGGCTCCGCCACCGACGACTCATCACTGGTCGAGCGGTTGGGCGTACCGGTCAAGCTTTATCAGGGATCCACAGCAAACATCAAGATAACCACCCCTGAAAGCCTTGCAGCCGCCGAGATACTCTGGAGAAGGCACGGCGAATAGTATGAAAATCCGTAGCGGCATCGGTTATGATGTCCATCGGCTGGCGCCGGGGCTTAAGCTCGTTCTGGGAGGGGTGGATATTCCATGGAGCCATGGTCTAATCGGTTGGAGCGATGCCGATGTGCTTACACATGCCGTCATGGACGCGCTGCTGGGGGCGGCGGGGTTGGGAGACATCGGCGTTCACTTCCCACCCGGAGACCCTCAGTATAAAGGGATTTCCAGTCTGTCTCTACTAGGCAATGTCGGGGGAATGATCAGTGATGCCGGTTGGCAGATTGGTAATATTGATATCATGGTCGCGGCGGAGCAGCCCAGATTGAGCGAATATAAGGATGCCATGCGCCGTAACCTCGCCAGCGTCTTGAGCATTGACCCCACGGCGGTCAATATCAAGGCAGGCACCTCGGAAAAACTTGGTTTTGTCGGCCGTGAAGAGGGCATGTGTGTTTGGGCGACAGCACTCATTGAGAGCGTTTAACTCTGCCGCAGACTCAATTATGAGAGGAAAACAACGGACAGTAATATAGGTAACATGCAGATTTCAAATACCCTTAGCGGACGTAAAGAAGAATTCAAGCCAGAAGGCCAACCGGTCAAAATGTACGTCTGCGGCATCACACCGCAGTCTTCAGCGCACATCGGTCATGCCATGAGTTATATCAATTTCGATGTCATCCGCCGCTATCTACTGTACCGTGGTTACGGCGTCAGGTATATCCAGAATTTCACCGATGTCGACGATAAGATCATCGCCAAGGCCGCACCGCAGGGCCTGACACCGCTGGAACTGGCCGACCGCAACATCGCCGATTTCCTGTCGGATATGGCCTCGCTCAACATCCTTCCAGCCGACGTTTATCCACGGGTTACCCAGGAGATCCCTTCGATCATCGAACTGGTCGAAGGACTTGTCAAAAAGGGTTTTGCTTATGAATCGAAGGGGTCAATCTATTTCAGGGTGACCAGACTGGACGATTACGGTAAGCTGTCCCACCGGACTCTGGATCAGATGCAGGCCGGAGCGCGTATTGAAGTTGACGAAGATAAAGAACACCCTATGGATTTCGTTTTATGGAAAGCGGCCAAGCCCGGCGAGCCCTCCTGGCAATCGCCCTGGGGCTTAGGCCGACCTGGTTGGCACATCGAATGCTCCGCCATGAGCCGGAAATACCTCGGCGAGACGATAGATATACACGGCGGCGGCCAGGATTTGATATTCCCTCATCACGAGAACGAGATCGCCCAATCTGAAAGTTTCACCGGTAAAAAACCGTTCGTCCGCTACTGGATGCACAACGGCCTGCTGCAGCTCGGCGGCGAAAAGATGAGCAAGTCTCTGGGCAACCTGATCACCATCAAGGAAGCCCTGTCCCAATATTCAGCCGACGGGCTGAGAATATTCGTCCTCAGTTCCCACTACCGCAGCCCGCTGACCTTCTCCGCCGAAATCATGGAAGGGTCTGAAAAAGGCGCACTGCGGCTGGCACAGGCGTTAAAGGCTGGCACCGGCAGCAGCAAAAAAACCGATTTTGATGCCGATTTCTACCGCAAACGATTCACCGAAGCCATGGACGACGATTTCAACTCACCCCGGGCTCTGGCGACGCTCTTCGACCTGGTCCGGGATATCAACCGTATGGATGCCGATAATTCCGACAGTTCAGGCGCCAAGGCGCTATTGGGAGAACTGACCGGAATCCTGGGCTTGAAACTGGAACCAGCAGCGAAAACCGTTTCCGATGACAGCCGTATCGCCGCAGTCGCCACCGAGATCTTTCGGGAACTCGGACGGGAGGTGCCGGATTGGGGCGGGGATACCGAAAAAACAATGAACGACGTGATAGGGCTGCGGACCGAACTGAGACAAGCTAAAAAGTACGCCGAGGCCGATGCCCTGCGCAAAAAACTTGATATGGCCGGAATCGCCATCAAAGATACACCGGCAGGCACAATATGGGAGTTCAAACCGGCCTGATCCACTGCGGGAACTTGACAGGAATTGCTCCCGGTAGTATTATTTCGGTAATTGGCGAATTACCGAATATGACTGAAAGCGTCTATAAAGCCCTGGCCGATGTCACCCGCCGTCGCATCCTCAAAATGCTCGGCGAGGGGCCGATGAGCGCCGGCGAAATCGCTGAGAAGTTCCACTTGGCCAAATCCACCCTGTCGGGGCATTTCAACGTGTTGAAAGCCGCCAATCTTATCCAGGAAGAGCGCACCGGTACCGTCATCACCTACAGCCTGAATCTGTCGGTGGTCGAGGAAACCCTTGCCGCAATCATGGAATTGCTCAAGGTAGGCGAAAAAAATAAAAAAGACGTACAGGATAAGCCATCATGAAAATCACCTGGCGAAGTGAAGCGTTTAATCTGCTATTGATGGCGGCGATGTTCATCACCGCGGCACTAGCCTGGTCCGGCGCGCCGGACAGTATTCCGGTACATTGGGGCATATCAGGGGAAGTCGACGGCTACGGCGGTAAGTTCGAAGGATTGCTGCTCCTACCTCTCATGACCGTCGGGATATACCTGATGCTGCTTTTCATCCCGCGCATAGACCCGAAACGGGCGAACTATGACCGTTTCGGCAATGTCTACAGGATCATCAGGACCCTACTGGTGGTATTCATGGCAGTCGTCTATGGCGTAACCATTGCCTACATCAACGAGGTATCCATCGATGTCGGCAGAGTCATCCCTGTCATGGTGGGTATCTTGCTGGCTGTACTCGGCAATTATTTCGGGAAACTCAAACCTACCTGGTTCGTCGGCATCCGGACGCCATGGACGCTAACCAGCGATTTATCATGGACTAAAACGCACCAACTCGGCGGAAAACTGTTCGTAGGTTTCGGCGTTCTGCTGGCTTTAGCCGGAATACTGGGACAAAACTGGCTTTTCCTGGTTATCATGGGATTATTCCTGGCATCAATCGTATTTCTCTTCGCCTATTCTTACAGAGTCTGGAAATCTGACCCTAACCGCTCAAACGGTATCCGCTAAGGCGGGAACCTGGAGGATAATATGAAAAAACTGGGTCTCGGTCTTTTCCTGATTGCCTTTCTGGCAATGATGGGGAGCGTTATATGGGCGATGGTGGACGAAGCAGACCAAACACCATGGGTAGTTATACTCATTACGGCAGCGTTTTTCCTCGGCGGACTGGCGCTGCTCGTCCAAGCAATCATCGACCGGCAGAAACAGAAGAAACAAGAAAATTTTGAGGAGGTAGACAATTGATCGTCGTCACATCACCCACAATCCCGGGCAAAAACATCACTAGCACCGTAGGTCTGGTCAGAGGGTCAACCATCAGAGCCAAACATATCGGCAAGGACATCATGGCTGGTTTCAGAGGCCTTGTCGGCGGTGAGATCGGCGAGTACACCCAGATGATGGCTGAATCACGTGAAGAGGCCCTGAAACGTATGATTGCCGACGCTGAGAAGAAGGGTGCAAATGCGGTCATTTCCCTGTCATTCGGCACTGCAATGGTCATGCAGTCCGCTGCAGAGACCATTGCTTATGGCACCGGCGTCGTAATCGAATAGCTTTCATAACTTGCAGCACTCAGGATGATATGATATATTTCGTATCTATCCTATTGGGGCCGTAGTTCACTTGGGAGAACGTTTGACTGGCAGTCAAAAGGTAGAGGGTTCGATCCCCTCCGGCTCCACCACAAAGCTAAAATCGCCGTTGGGTGTGCAAAATGAACGGTGTGAAGACATTGACTCGCTGTTTTCGCGTTGTTGCCGGATTTAACCTTTTGTTAGAATGTTTACTTCCCTACGTTGACCCAGAGCCCCAAGTGAAAATACCTCCCGAATGTCATGTCTTTTAGGTTGTAAGTTTTCCCTGCTATCATTAGTCAGGATGAAAAATAGGGAGGGCGAAATGGCTGATCAAAAGTATCTTCCAATTGTTCACAGAAAGGTGGGAGCTTTAACCATCGGATCTGTTGCATTTGGAGCTTTGGCTGTAGGGGCTATCGCCATCGGGGCATTGGCAATTGGACGATTGGCTGTCAACCGAGCCGTGATAAAAAATTTAAATATTGATGAGTTAAAAGTACACCGACTCATTGTCGAAGAACAAAGCGCACCCAACCCTTGAACCGAATTGTGCTATAACCTAAACCAATATGAAGGCAACGGAAACGTTCTACCTATTGGTAACTCAGTTCCACCAAGTTAGACAAAAAAGCCTTAAGTATTTTCATTTATTAAAGGCTTTTGTTTTGCTAACTAGCCCCTCTGACACATCACCATGGGAAGTTGCTGACGTCACAGTGGAGTTCACCTTAAAATAAGACCTCATAGTTCGCAACTACTGGGCATTAACTGGCCTGCTGATAATCTCTTTCCAGGTCTCCTTCACTATTTTCACCAGTTCATCTGGTGAAAACGGCTTCGGCAGGAAGGGACGACCGGTATGCTTGATAAATGCCAACAGGTCCTGAGCCATAATATCACCGGTGGTAAATATCACTCTGCTGGCTAGCTCCGTCCGGTTTTCAAGCAGCCACTTATAGAGTTCTTTGCCACTCATGCCTGGGGTTCTAATATCCAGCAGGCAAAAATCATAATCATATTGAATAACAAAACCCAACCCTATATGGCCATTTGCGGCTATCTCCACGTCAAAGCCTTCACGGCCCAAAACGCGCAGACAAATTTCCCCGACATGCGGTTCATCTTCCACGACCAGCAGTCGCGGTCTTTGTCCTTGCAGTAACTCTTCCAACAACCCCCCAAGTGATAGTGATTTATCAGGGTTTTTCAAAATTGGTCCGGGGGCTCCGAATACCATCTTTTACCTCGGAGCCCCCTCCTTTTCTCATGCTTGTTACGGACCAGTGGCTACAGGCCAAGCAGCAACTGGAATGGCGGATAAAACAGTGGCGATAGAGACAACAGTGACAACCAAGATAGTCCTCAGGGCGGTTTTCATTTTCATTGCAGCAACTCCTTTATTGAATTTACCCAATGATAACGGAAGACCTCTTACCAGATTCTTACCAAATAAAAAAGGCGGCTTTCGCCACCCGGTTTAACAGCAGAAGTTGCTCTTGTGTCAATTGATTGACAGGTGTCCTATGAGAGATTCAATGCGCGGGTCAGGCGCAGCATCAATTTCTTTTAGATTAACCAGATAACGTTTATACAAATGAGACGCCGATAGAGAATCTCCTAACGCCAGATAGGCCTGAATGCCTTGATAGTAGACTTCATCATCATCAGTATTGGTATCCAGCACCTTTTCCACCAGATTCACTACCTTGGACATGTCTCCCTTTTTAGCATATTGACCTACCATGGTAAAGAGCAGTTTAAGGTACTTATTCTCCAGTTCGCACCGTTTCTCATCCACCCATTCGCTGTCAAAGCCCGGCAGCAACGCCCCTTTGTACAAATCTATCACCTTTTCGGTAACCAGTGTTCTCTCTTCAGGTGCCAGGCGGCTGATCTCTCGGAGTTGTACCTCAAATTCTGTGACGTCATACCAGAATTCCACTTCAGGGCTAAAATAGTAACGGCCATTTTCCGAAATGATAATCCCTGGTGAGGTGGCTCGGCGGGCGCGGAACAGGTTGATGTGAAAATTACTAGCTGATTTAGCCGGCGGCAATTCCGGCCAGAGTTGGCAGGCAATCTCCTCGGCTGATTTCCCGGGGTTATTCAACAGGAAGAAGAACAACTCTTTGGCCCGGTTGGAACGCCAGGCACTCTCATTCACCACTTGGCCGTCGAGAACAACCTTCGAATCATTGAAGCCGAAACCCTGCAACCGCGTAAGGCGGACTTCTGTGGGCGTCTGCTCTTTGACCGATAGTAGCAATTGCCTTTTTGCTTTGATACGTTCCATCAAACGCTCAAAGTAATGCCCGCCTATTTCCTTGGCAGCGGCATACTGCACCAGAAGAGGATTTCGACCACCTTCAATTACCGCAAAATCATCATAGCCCAAGTTTTCAATATGTCCGAGCATCCAACCCAGCCATCTCACCGCAGACTCATAATTCTTTTGGGAAAAACTGGCTATAGCAGCCGCAAAGCAACATCGGGCTAGAGCATCCCGATCACCGATTAAGAGTAGTTTTTTATACACTTCAGTCAATAATATTACCGCTTCATCCGACTTATTATTGCCGTGGTCGATCATTGCCAGTTGCATTTTAAACAGTGCGATTTCATATGGTTGCTTTTCCGTTTGCGCCTGAGCAAGCGCTTCCTCTGTCCAATACGCCGCTTTCCCTAGGTTCCCGATTATTCGGTATGTTTCCCCCAGACCGGCTTTGGCATAAGCGATATAATTTGCCTCTTGAGACTGTCTTGCAAGACTCAATGCTTCCTGAAAAGAATCCAGTGATTTGTCACATGTCCCCAAATCACGGTATACTTCGCCGAAAGCTAACGCGATAATGGACTCAATCCGGCAGTATCCCACAGCCCGGGCGTTATCACGGGCTTCAGTGAGTGTCTGTAAAACCAGTTCATGCATGCCATGTTTGTGTTGTATATAGGCAATATTGCTTAAGGCCATGGAAAGATTGCCGCGGTTCCCGTTTTTTATGAACCCCTGACGGGCATATTCATAATAAGTGGACGCCTGTCCCAGGTCGCCATAGTTCTTATAAATACCGCCAAGCGTATTATTAACGAAGGCCAGATTGTCTACATCAAAAACAGCAGTAAAGAGTTCCCTGGCTTTCTGAAAATACTGCAACGCCTGAGCGAACTCACTTTTATCAAAATGAAGGTGTCCAAGTCTTGCGTTGATTTCACCCATCAAGCCCTTGTGAATCTCACTACTACCCAGCAAGGTTGCCGCTTGTTCCGCATCCAGACGGGATTGGTCACGTTGTCCTAATAGGCGGCAGGCACTGCTCCTGGTAAAAAGCGCCCTGGCTTTGGTGACCCGGTCAAGAGGTTTAGCTTCATTTAAAATGATAGCCGTGATGATCCCGCCGGCCTTGGCCGGTTCACCGGTATGAACCAGGCACTGAGCGTAAAGGAGTACCATATCCACCGTGCCGCTCTGGATGCTATCTGGCAGCCGTTCTATCCAGTTAACCACGCTGGTCCATCGCCCCTGCCGCAGCAGTTTGTCGCTAATACCCAGAATCAACCGTGCCGCTTCATCATAATTACGGCTGGCAATAAAATGCTCGATAGCCGTCTCGGGTCTGCTTTCAGCTTCGAATTTTACCGCCGCTTTGTTATGCAATGAGTAGAAAAGCTCAGTGTCTTTTTCTTTAAGAGTTGTTTGTAGAAAGTCACGGAAGAGTTGATGGTATTTGTAAATTTCCGGCCCGGTTTCGGCGATGAAAAGATTACTTTCCAGTAGTTGCCGCAACTTCTTTCTGAAATTGGGAACCTCCAGCACCTCAGCGCACAGGTCGGGCTCAATAAACAGGAAGGTGGATAATCCCAATAACAGTTTTTGCGTCATCACAGATTGCTGCTTTAAAACCTGACGGGTTAAAAAATCAAAGATATGGCCGCGGCCCACGGTGTGCATGGTATTTAGACCATCGGGTGAATTCAACACCAGCGAGATACCTAAGGGCCAGCTATCAAGTGTTTCAGTCAACCGGCAGGCATCGGCGTCATCAATATCAATACCGTGGCGCTCCTTGGCCAGCTGCTTGACCTCATCAGGCGTAAACATCAAGTCCGCAACGACAAGACAGGCGGCTTGCTGCCTTTCAATATGGTCATTGATCCGGTCAAAACTATCAAGTTGGCGCGTCGATACCACCAGATGACCGTTATCAGGCCATACTTCTGCCAGGCGGTCAATCAGTTCACCGGAAGGGCTTTGAGCCAGGATATGCAGGTCTTCAATAACTAAAACAAAATAGTCTGGTATTTGACTCAGCAAATCCCCGATGGCAACTGCTAAGGCGTTTACTTTGCCATCTGCCAGCCTTCGTCCAGGCAAGGCAACTCCGGGGAAAGCCTTATCGACCGCCTGCACCAACCCTTCATAAAGACTAAATGGATCCCGGTCGGCGTCGGAAACATTGTACCAGCAGACCGGCGCTTCCACTTCTCTGGCAAAGTCAGCCAGGAGAGTAGTCTTACCGTACCCAGCCGGGCATTTAATCACCTGAAAATGATAACCCAGGTTGGAATGAAGTCTGTCCAGCAGGCGGCGGCGCACCAGCGCGCCTCTGATATGGGGCACTGCTTGCCGGTGCCTGGAGGTTCTGGCATCTGAAATGACCATTACTGTTCTATTATAGACTGTTTACCAGAGCACCGCCATAGTACTTCTGGTTTTATCGCCTCATTTCCTTTACTTAGGGACAGCCCTGTACTAAGCTAATCCCTATGAAACAAAATAACTGGCATATATGCGTCTAAAACCGGCCCACTGGAGCCTTTTGACCCTTATCATCAGTGAAATTTTGGCCATCGTGGTCGCAAGCAGACAGTTGCGTTTCATTGAAGATGAGGGAATCCCCATACCGGAAGTAACGGCGGGGCTGCCGTTGGCATATTTCTTTGCAGCCGTAATTTTAATTGGGCTGGCGCTGGCATTTCTGCCCCTAAAAATCCTGAAATTCATCACCAAGGCTCTTTTCATGACTCTGTATGCCTGGGGAGTGTTCGTTATTCTGGCGCTGCCGCTACCAGTGATTGTGGCGGCGCTGGTCGCCGCAGCCGCAGCCCTGGCTTGGTTGCGCTGGCCACGTTTGTGGCTGCACAATCTGCTCCTCGGGTTGGCGCTAGTCGGCTATGCCTCAGTTTTCGGTTTCCTACTCTCGCCAGGCTTGGCCTTAGGTCTGATGGCGGTCGTTTCAGTTTATGACCTGGTATCGGTGCGCTCTGGTCATATGATGTGGATGGTCACTAAACTTTCCGGTGTTAACATCGTGCCTGCCTTTGTTTATCCCATGGCTGCCGGGGGTTGGCAAATGTCCATCACTGACATCAAGCTGGATGAGCCGGAAGAAAAAACGGTTTCTCTGCTGGGCGGCGGCGATATCGGCTTTTCACTGATTATAATGGTCTCGGTGCTGGCGGCCGGGGGTATCGGGGCAGCAGCGGTCATGGCTACCTTCCTGCTGGCGGGGCTGCTCTCTGTCTATTGGGTGCAGAAAGTGTTTTTCAAAGGCGGCCCGACGGCGGCGCTACCGCCACTGACGGTGGCCGCAGCCCTCGGTTACGGCCTGTTAGCCCTGCTTTCCATGATTTGATCACTGCGCCAGGGTCACCGTTACCAGCGCCCGCTCAAAGGCAGCGGATTCCAGTAACGGTCGCGCTTCAAAACCGGTCAATTGTCCCAACCAGCGCTCAGGTATCACTTCTAACCGCGTCCGGTAAAACGTAGCGATCTCATTATAATAATCCCTGGCCAGCGCCAGCCGCTGTTCGGTCTCGGTAAGAGACCTTTGCAATCCCAGGAATGATTCACTTGCTTTGAGTCCTGGATAACGTTCAGCAATGGCCGTCAAAGATGCGCTAAGACCCTGAAGCCCGGTGAAGTCGTTCTCACCGCTAAATTTCGCCTGCTGTCTGAGTTCCGCCACCAGTTCTTGTAACCCGCTTTCATGACGGCGATACTCTTCTACTGTTTGAATCAGATTGGGAATGAGGTCGTGCCGCCGTTTAAGCTCAACATCTATCTGCGACCAACCCTGACTAACTCGCTGGCGCAGATTGACCAAATTGTTATAGGCATTCCAAATCCAGCCCGTGGCAACCGCCAGCAGATACAATCCTGCGCTCATAAAAACCAGTGCCCATACCGGTGAAGGCGATAGGCTTTGGGCATGATACAGTGCTATACCTCCAATGGAAATCAATAGACCAAGCCATAACCACAACCAGTGCCACAGACGGTAGCGGTCACTGTGATGTTTCTCATCATGGGTGGAAATCAGGAAAAGCGGCGTTTTTTTACTTTGAGCAATCTCCGCCGCCACCATATCATCCCGCTCCCGCGCCTGGCCTACCACATAAACAGCAGTGTGTAGCGGAATAACCTGCTCTGTGAAGCGGCGCTGGTGAGTTGAGGAGGCGACGGCCGTTTGCGGCCCCTTTTCATAATACAGCGCATCATCGCGGCGGCATTTCTTACTAAAAACAGTATCGGCGTGAACTTCTGCGCCATAAGGCATAACGCGGATGAATCCGGTATCATCCTTGAGAAGAATTGGTACGCTTTGTGTCTCGTGAGCTACCGTTTTCCAGCCGCTTTCACTCTGGACCCGGCCTTTTGCGCCGACACTCACCCGGTGCCAGTGTTCTTCCACTTTAAAAGTGTAATAGACGCAACGGACAGCGGCAAGATAACTGGTAAGCGGTGACTCACTTTCAGCGGTACCTTTGAGTTCAGCCAGCCCGATAAAGACACCTTTGGTCTTGGACGTCGGCATATCATCGATAAGACAGCGGCGTCGGTAAAAATGAAAAGCGGTTAAAAGGCACCCCAGCGCCAGTGCGATGGTAAGTACAATGATAATACTGTAAGACTCTGTATCGGCAGGCATATTAATTAGAAATCCTAGTGTAATTTGAGTACCCGGCAATTATAATCGACATGGACATATGATAACTACGTCGTTTTACTTTGTAAATCCTTCTTCGTCTTTTAAGGCACTACCGCAGTGCTGGTGCTATAATCTCAGTAATAGATATCAAACGAGGTTAGGCATGTCACGGAAAGAATTTGATCTAAGCGGATTTACCGCAGTTGAGGCGCGCAACGCCCTGAAATTGGAAATATCCTATGGCGACAGCTACACCGTCGCTATAGATGCTGACAAGGAAATTATCGATGAAGTTAAGGTGGAAATGGCCGGTGATAAGCTCAAAGCCAAATTAGTAACCCGCTGGGGCCACCTGGGCATGTTGTTCAAACAAACACCGTCGCCCCGGCTCATCATCACCATGCCGCAGCTCAAGTACCTGGAACTGGCCGCCGCCACCCGCGGCAATATCACCGGCTTTAGCGGCGTTGACAGTTTTCAGGCTGTTTTAGCGGGCGCCAGCAGGCTTACCGGCGATATCGAATGCCGGGAATTAAAGTTAGAAGGTGGAGCGGCCTCGTTCTTTGAACTCACCGGTAGCGCCGCTACTCTTAATATCGGCCTTTCTGGAACTTCACATGCCAATCTGGAAAAGATGGTTACCGGTGATACCCAGGCCAAACTGGCCGGTGCCTCCAGTCTGACTCTAAATTCAAACGGTAAGATTGACGCCGATGTCTCCAGCGCTTCCAAACTCCGCTGGCTTGGTTCTCCATCCATGGGTGATATCAAGATTACCGGCGCCTCCAGTTTCAGTAAAAAGTAAGAATGACACTATTCAAAAGGTCAGTACAAAACTCCCGATTTGCCTGGTGTGTTCTAATTGCTATTGATTTATATTGAACGCTAGGGGAGACAAAAATGTTCAAAAAAATAGTTACTCTGTTAATTATAATGGCACTAGCCGTATCGGCAGCCGGGTGTTTCACCATCGGCAGCATCGTCGGTCGAGGCCCGGTAGAGACACAGAACTTTGATTTTACCGGCTTCACCCGGATTATTGTTGCCACCTCGTTTAATGTTGAAATCATTAAGTCAAACGATTTCAGCGTCGCCGTCACTACCAATGAGAACATTTTCGAATATCTTGATTTACAACAAAACGGCGATACCCTCAAAGTACAGCTACGCGCGGGCAGCTATTCCTTCGCCTCTCTCAAAGCTCAGATAACCATGCCGGATCTCTTCAGTCTGGAGGTTTCTGGCGCTTCGTCGGGACTTGTCAGCAACTTCAACTTCACTCATTCACTTACACTCAAAGCCACCGGCGCCAGCAGCATCGATTTAACCAATGTTAAATCCGGTGATGTTGATATGGAGGTCTTCGGCGCATCCCACATCAATGGTGGTCTAGTCAGCGCCGATGCCCGCTTTAATGTCAGCGGCGCTTCATCGGTGGATCTCACCGGCAGCGGCAATGCACTTGATGTTACCGCCTCCGGAGCATCTCATGCCACTCTTAAAGACTTCACCTGCGGCAACGTCAAGGTCAACTTCTCCGGCGCTACCTCCGGTTCAGTTAACTCCGATGGTCGCCTGGATGTCCAACTATCCGGAGCCTCCTCTCTCCGCTACTTCGGCAACCCGTCACTAGGCGAGGTTAACGTCAGCGGCGGCTCGTCTATAAGCAAGGGCTAATGAGTTTGGTACCGGATCAGGAATACCTTGTCGCCCTTGAGTGGCTCTATGGCTTTGTAGATTATGAGGCGGTGGCCCGTCCCCGTGATCCATCGCGCTATGACCTGCGGCGAGTCTGCCTTCTCTTAGAAAAGCTTGGCAATCCCCACCTGAAAACCAGAACCGTCCATATCGCCGGCAGCAAGGGCAAGGGCTCCACCGCCGCTATGGTCTATTCCGTATTACGGCAATCAGGTTTCAAAGTTGGTCTGTACACCTCACCGCATCTCATCGAGACAACTGAACGTTTTAGGGTCAATGGTCGCGACATCACTCAGGCTGAGTTCGTCGCTGTGGCTTTGAAGCTAAAACCGCTGGTGGCGGCCATTAACGCCGAAGCCAGGTTTGGTGAACTGACCACCTTTGAGATTATGACCGTCATGGCCTTCGTGTTCTTCAGTGAGCAGAATGTAGAATGGCAGGTCATTGAGGTCGGTCTCGGCGGGCGGCTGGATGCCACCAATGTTGTGACTCCGGATATTGCCGTCATTACCACTATCAATCTGGAACATACCGAGGTCTTAGGCAGTACCCTGTCCGAGATTGCCGCTGAAAAGGCAGGAATTATTAAGCCCGGCGTGCCGGTGGTCAGCGCACCGCAAGCCGGGGATGTAGAAAAGGTCATTGAGGATACCTGCCGCCGCCGGGGCGCGCCGTTGCGGCTGACACATATGGCATCATTATCGCCATCATACTTCAAAGACGAATGGCAATTTTTTTCTATCACTGGACGATTGAACCGCTATAATATTCGACTTCCGCTTCTGGGCAGCTACCAGCGCATCAACACTGCGGTAGCTGTAGCAACGCTGGAATCACTTATTGAGCAGGGTGTTAATATTACTAAAAACAATATTGAGGACGGTTTAGCGGCCACTGAATGGCCGGGACGCTTTCAAATAGTCCGGCAACACCCTCTGGTGATCGTGGACGGAGCCCACAACCCCGCCGCCGCATGTGAGCTCATTATTTCCATCAAGGCATACCTGCCCACCCGTCCCCACCCTGCCATCCTGGTCATTGGGGCATCGGCCGATAAAGATATCGGCGGCATGGTCGAGGTACTCATACCCGAATTCGATGAGGTGGTCATTACCCGCGCCCGTCATCCCCGGTCAATGGATATCGAACGATTGAGCGCCGCGTTTGAAAGCCGCAGGAAGGCGGTTCACCGGGTCGAAACTGTCGGCAAAGCAATACAACTGGGAATGGACCTGGCAGGAAACA
Source organism: Dehalogenimonas sp. WBC-2 (assembly GCA_001005265.1). Lineage (NCBI taxonomy): Bacteria > Bacillati > Chloroflexota > Dehalococcoidia > Dehalococcoidales > Dehalococcoidaceae > Dehalogenimonas > Dehalogenimonas sp. WBC-2. Next base: position 61,858 of record CP011392.1, on the reverse strand, counting down.
ACGGTCTTGTATGTATCACCGGGTCGTTATTCGTAGTGGGTGAGGCGTTGGAAACTGTCTAGCCTCTCTGCATTACCAGCTTCAAAAAAATTATGTCTTTTATGTTTTGATTCTTTAAGGCATAAATCCGCTTGTCCTTGTAGTATAATATAATACATTAGTGACAAGGAGGTGTTATGCCTGAAGAATTCAAACCCGGATGTCAGAGACCCGCAATCAAAAAAACGGCGGCTGAAACCCCTGTGTCCGCTGAAACACCAGTGAAGGAGGTAAGAAAGCCCATGGTTAAAGTAGGTAAACCCGCCCCTGATTTTACAGCGTCAGCTTTTCACAATGGCAAGTTCATCAACACCAGCCTTTCCGAGTACAAAGGCAAGTGGGTGTTGCTATGCTTCTATCCAGGTGATTTCACCTTTGTCTGAGCCACCGAAGTTTCAGCAGTTGCTGAAAAATACAATGAATTCCAGGCCCTGGGTGTAGAGGTTCTATCCATGAGCGTGGACAGTATCTTCGTTCATAAAATGTGGAATGACCATGAACTGTCCAAAATGATTAACAAAGATATCCCCTTCGCCATGATGTCTGACCAGGACGGCAGCATCGGTAAGATGTATGGCATTTATGATGAAGACAGCGGTGTGGAAACCAGAGGTAGATTTATCATTGACCCTGACGGCAATATCCAGGGTTTTGAAGTCCTGACACCCCCGGTCGGCCGCAATATCGCCGAATCTATCCGTCAGATAAAAGCGTTCCAGTTAGTGCGCAATTCCAAGGGAACCGAGGCCACTCCTTCCGGCTGGAAACCCGGCAAACAAACGTTAAAGCCAGGACCGGAGCTGGTCGGTAACGTGTGGAAAGTCTGGAAGGTCAGCCAGGCTTTTGATGAATAGATTTTCGGGAAATTCCTGAACAAATAAGAGGAGGTCTGGTTAACCAGACCTCCTCTATACAAGTAACCCTTCAATATTCCGGAGGTTGTCTCAATCTGCCAAGGGTTTATTGCCCATCTGCATGAAGTTGTGCAAATTTTTGCCGTAATCGAATTTGGGGGACCCGGAAACAACCGTCCGGATAAAATGCCTGCAACCTATGATTATTTCATCACTGGCAATGGAACACTGGCACGGGTACTTATGCCGGTTACAGACTTCACACAGCGGCTTTAACCCATATGTTTCAGTGTTCAAATCAGTCCGGTACCTCAAACAATCTTAACTGTTTGACGGGCGAAAAGAGGTTGCTTGTGAAATTATATGACGGGTAGTTAGTTAAGGCAAGGATTTTTTAGGATGTGTTCAATACAACAATGACTAGCTCAGAGCATTGATTCGGGACCAAAACCCAGGAGGCCATGGTCAAATTATTCAAAGAAGAAACACGCTCATTAAAGAAGATTGCATTTTATTTCACCTAAATTAGGTAATTTCACCAATTTCGAATCACTTCAAGCAGGGTTATACTGGATCCAGTCAAGTGCTAAAGGGAGGTTGCATGCCGTATCGCATCGAATACCAGGAAGGGCACAAAAATGCCGAAGGTGACCCTGCGCCATGGGTGATTATCAATAAAGACCACAACGAGATCGTCGGCAGTTCAGAGACCAGGGAAAACGCCGAAGCCAGTGTCAGAGCGCGTCTGGCAGGAGATCATGGCGGGTTCTCGCATGGGAAAAAATCTTAATTCGGAATTATTATTAGCTTGATTGCTTAGTCTGGATTCCCCGCCACCACCCCCGAAGCCCACGCCCAGCCGAGGTTATACCCGCCACGCCCGCCATCAACGTCCAGCACTTCACCGGCAAAATAGACACCTTCGGTCAGTTTTGATTCAAGCGTCCCTGGTTTGATCTCGTCAACCGTAACACCGCCGCTGGTGAACTCTGCCTCATTCCAGCCCCGGGTGCCGGATACCTTGAAGTGCCGGTTTTTGAGGGACCTGACCGCTATATTAAGGTTATTTTGCTCAAAATGCTCTTTCAAAACCAGACCGAATTTATTCGGCAATATCCCCGTCAGCATATCTTCCGGGGACACTTTCATTTTTCGGCGGCGGTCGAGTTCTTTGGTTAGCGGCACCTCGTCCATAAACGGCACCATGTCTACTGCCACTTCGACATCGGTTTGATGCTGACGATTAATAGCCACCGATACCGCTTCACTGATATCAAACACACAGGTGCCGGAAAGGCCGTATTTAGTGAATAGCAGTTCACCGCTAACCGCCTCACCCGGTTTGCCGTTCACGACGCTGCGGGCGCTGGCAAAAATGCGCTGACCCTGTAACATGTGGCATAGATTGTCTTTGATAACCAGCGGTACTGCCGAGGGTACCGGCTCTACAATAGTATGGCCCAACTGCCGGGCAAGAGTGAAAGCCCCGCCGTCAGCGCCAAAGGCCGGGTAGGTTTTGCCGCCCCCGGCGATAATGACCTTGCGGCACCCCAGCCGCTTACCGGATTTAGACGTTACCATCAGTCCTCTGCCTGAGCGCACTACACCGTCACAGTCAAAACCGTATTCCACCGGCACGTTGAGGCGTTTTAATTCCATCTCCAGCAGCTTCAGTACCGAGGCTGCCTGATTGGTGCGGGGGAAGATACGTCCGTCCTGAGAATACGTCTCCAGTCCCAGGCTCTTGAAGAAATCCAGTATTGCCGCCTTGCCGAACCGGTCAAAGACTGAACGCACCAGGACTCGGGCAGCAGCGTTATAATGCGTTTCACTGAGATCATCGTTCAGCAGATTACACCGGCCGTTGCCGGTAGCAAGAATTTTCTTGCCCAGGAACGATGTCTTTTCACAGATAACGGCTTGCCCGCCGCGTCGTACAGTACTGATAGCAGCACAAATACCCGCAGCTCCACCCCCGATGATTACTGTTAAGTCTTTTTCCATTACCCCATCGTCATTGCAAGACTGACCACTTATCCCGATGTAATCAGGGATGAAGTCAGAAAATCAAGCCAAAATAAATGAAATATGACAGAAGTCACCCGGCGGCAAACCGCTTCGCACATCCATTTTCTCTTCCATTGCAGGAGAGCACAATGTGATAGCTGTGCTAAATCTGTGATTTCTCCGGTTAAAACTCAGTGACGCGGGCTTCCTCGGTCAGCATTGTGCCCAGTACTTTTTCCAGCGCCATTGTGTGGCAACAACGCCCCCAGGTGACAAAGAAATCACAGTTGCAGTGCCACTGGCCATCTTTTAATTCGGTGTTGTGAATATCGTTTTCACCACGAAATTTGACTTTCAAATCAGTAAAGGAAATTCGGTCTGGCTCCTGGGCGTAGCGGTGGGCTTTCTCAATTTTGCCGATTAAGCTGGATTGCATTTTACCCCTCCTCAAACCTTCAGTTAGAAATAAAAAAGCACCGCCGCTTCGTACGCGTCAGTGCTTCAGCACCCATTTGTCGTGGGGCAAATCACTCGCATGGCGGGAAATACCTTAGGATGCTTCTCACAGTCCCATTCTACCCCTCTTTAGGGGTTAAGTCCATAGCCTTTTTGGGTATATTTTTTTATGTTGCTCGTATTGTCCGGCACCAACATATAGCCTACAATATCAGTCATGAAGGCTCTGGTACAAAGGGTCAGCCGGGCTCTGGTAAGCGTCGATGATGAAATTATCGGCAATATCAAAGGCGGTCTTGTCGCCCTCATCGGTATCGCTACCGGTGATGAAAAGACTGACATTAACTATTTATTGAACAAGATTATCAACCTGCGCGTTTTCGCCGATGCCGAAGGAAAGTTCAACCTTTCCTTGCTCGACACCGGTGGAGAGCTACTACTAATAAGCCAGTTTACCCTCATCGCCGATACCCGGAAAGGCCGCCGTCCCAGCTTCACCGGCGCGGCACCTCCCGAACTAGCCGAGAAACTATTCGATGACTTCGTCGCCGAAGCCCGAAACACCGGTATTTCCGTTGCCACCGGCCGTTTCCAGGCACACATGCAGCTAGAACTGGTTAACGATGGTCCGGTCACCATAATGCTTGATTCCCGTGACCGGCTGCTGCCGCGGTAAGTACCGGCAACAAGCGGTTTGCCAGAGCAGATTTACCTGGCCAGAATATTACTGACTTTCTCTTCCAGAGCCCTTCTATCAAACGGCTTGGCGATATGGGACAGTTTATGAGAAGCCAGGTATTCCCTGGTAAGGCGGTCGGAGGTATCTCCGGTAACGAATACCACCCTGCCAGCCATTTCCGGCCATCTCCGTGAGATCTTTTCATAGAGTTCCATTCCGCTCATACCAGGCATGCGGATATCCATAAAGACGATGGTATACTTGTTCGTTTTCAGTTTCTCCAGTGCCTTTTCGGGCAAATCGCACTCTTCCACCGCGTATCCATGTTTGCTAAGAATCGCGCGGATTAAAGACCTCACATGAGACTCATCATCAATTACCAGTACTGAGACATCTTTATATTCAAGGAATGGTTGAGAGACCGGTGATTCTGATTCTGATTGGACTTCCGCCGAATTGAGCGGCAGATCAATTACGAACGTCGCTCCCTGACCGAGAACGCTGTCCACACGAAGAATACCGCCATGTTCCTGAACAATACCAAATGACAGAGCCAATCCGAGGCCTGTGCCTTCTCCAGGACCTTTGGTGGTAAAAAAAGGCAGAAAAATCTTGGACATAACCTCGGCCGACATACCCGGGCCATCATCCGCGACAGAGATACAGATACGGTTTTCAAGTTTTTCCGTTTTTATCGTCAACTTGCCCCTGTCATGAGCTTTTTTCATCGCAAACTCAGCGTTGACAATAAGGTTAAGGAAAACCTGCTGCAGTTGACCGGCGTCGGCAACCACCCAGGGCAAATCGGGAGAATAATCCTTCACAACTTCAATATTTGAGGTGCTGAGGACATAACGGCGAAGTTCCAGAGTATTATCAATCAATTCCGTGATGTTGGTTGCGTTTTTCTGCGGCCTCGATTGTCTGGCAAAGGTAAGCATCCGGCCAACGATGTCTTTCACCCTTTGACTGCCATCGTTGATGATCCTTATACCCTCTTTCACCTCATCCGGCAGGTCCTGTATCTCCAGTAACAGTTCTGAAAAACCGACCACACCGGTGAGGGGGTTATTGATCTCATGTGCTATACCGGACGCCATCTCACCAACAGCGGCTAAACGGCTGGTCATCTCCGCCTTATCCCGGAGTTGCTGGTTATCAGTCTCTTCTTTCTTGCGTTCTGTAACATCATGTACAATGCCTGAAATAGTCTCGACAGCGCCGCATTTATCGGTGACCAGTTCGCCGAATTCCGCCCAGACCGTACGGACGCTGCCGTCAGACCTGATCACCCGGTATTCCAGCGGAACCGGGCTTTTACCACTACAAACTGCGTTATTTGTGGCTTCCACCGCGGCTCTGTCATCGGGATAAACAGCATCGGCCATAACTTGTTTCAGTTCACCTTGAAGATTATCTCTGTCGATGCCGAAGATGTGGAACATTTCGTCCGACCACTCCATTCGATCGGTTTTCAGATTCCATACCCAACTCCCGACATGAGCGATTTTCTGGGCTTTTTTCAATTCGGCTTCGGACCGCAATAACCTGGCCTCCCCATGCTTCCGTTCAATAGCATAGTCGATAATTCTTATTAGGATTCGGCTTTCGGTTATCTCACCCTTTAAAAGATAATCCTGGGCACCTTCGCTTGCGGCCTCTTTCATCAATTCATCATCATCACTGCCGGTCATGATAACGATGGGCAATTCAGGATATGCATGATGAAGCCTGCGTAGAGTTTCGACCCCGCTTGAATCAGGCAGATTGAGGTCAAGGATAGCAACATCAATCCAATTATCACAGATATAACTCAATCCCTCATCAAGCCGGCTGAAGGACTGAATATTAAATTCTCTTCCGCCAGAACCGGTAAGGATCGTCCGCATCAATCGGACATCGCCCGGATTATCTTCAATTAAGAGGACAGCCAGAGAATTCTTAGCCATCACCTAACCCGCTGGGCAGCTTTACTACAGTAAACCAGAATAGTTCGATAGAATCTACAACTTTGCTGAACTGCACCAGGTCCAGAGGTTTGGTCACGTATGCGTTGGCATGCAGATCATAAGTCTTGACGATATCTTCTTCAGCCTGAGAACTTGTGATAATTACTACCGGAATACGCTTCTGACTGGGACTGTTTTTGATTTCCGCCAGGACCTCGCGTCCGTCTTTTTTGGGCAGATTGAGGTCCAGCAGTATCAAATCCGGTTTTAAGGCCTGTTTGAACTTACCGCGTTGGTTGACGTAATCCAGCGCCTCGATACCATCAGAAACGATATTCAGGTCAATAATGATTTTTGAATCCTTTATTACCTCTTTCATCAAACGTGCGTCAGCTTCATTATCTTCGACAAGCAATACCTGGATCGGTTTTAGCGGTTCATTCATTCTCATTCTCCTTTTTCGTTATCGTGAAGTAAAAGGTGGCGCCTTGGCCAGGCGTAGATTCCACCCATATTTTCCCGCCGTGACGTTCAATGATCCGCTTGCTCATAGCCAACCCTATTCCGCTGCCCGGATATTCGTCACGCGTGTGTAACCTCTGGAAGATGATAAATATACGGTCGGCATATTTCGGATCCAAGCCGATGCCGTTGTCACTGACTGAAAACTGCCATTCCGAATCCTTATCAACAACGCCGATATGTATTTCAGGCCGGGCATCGCTGTGAAATTTCATTGCGTTGCCGATGAGATTTTGAAGCACTTGCACCATCTGACTTTCATCGGCCTGAATTACCGGCAGTTCCTCGTGCGATATGATGGCGCCGTATTCTTTGATGGCCAGGCTGAGATTTGCTATCGCGATTTTCAGTACTTTTTCCATGTTGACCGGTTCCGGGGATTTGCCTCTTGTGCCGACTCTGGAATACTGCAGCAGGTCGTTTATAATCACCTTCATGCGGTTTGCGCCGTCCACCGCGTAGTTCATGAATTCCTTGGCCTCGGATTCAAGCTTGGATCCATAACGCTTCTCCAACAGCTGCATGTAGCTGGATACCATCCGGAGCGGTTCCTGAAGATCATGGGAGGCCACATATGCAAATTGCTCCAGGTCGGTGTTGGAACGGGAAAGTTCCAGCGTACGTTCTTCGACGCGTTTTTCCAGGTCCATTGCATATTCGACCAGTCTGGATTCTTTTTCGGCTATCTCTTGCGCCATATGGTTGAAAGCCGCGCCAAGGTCGCCGATTTCACTGTTCTGGCTAACTTCAACCCTTTTTGTGAGGTCTCCCGCGGCAATCTTGGCAGAGATATTCCTCATCTGCACCAAAGGCCTGGATACGCTTAGAATAGCAAACCCGCCCACGATAGCGGAGACTAATATAATACCCGCCAGCAGGAGGCTTGCGTTTTTCATCATTACGTCAACCATCGCGGTTGCCGTTCCCTTGGGAGTACTAACCAGCACAGACCATGGCAAATTCGGTACGGACGCAAATCCAATGAGCTCTGTTTCACCCTTGTTGCTAGCTTCGAAAGAATCACTGGAGCCCACCGTTAAGCTCAAGACGGTTTGATCGAATCGGTCTGAAAGCGGTCTCATTACATATTGAGGATTCGTATCGGCAATAATGATACCTTCGCCGCGGAGATCTGCCACTAATGCGCTGGTATCCGTTCCATAATCAACGTTCACAATCGCTTCGGCTAATCCCTTAAGAGAGATTTCACCCGTCAGGATTCCGGTAACCAAACCGGATCCGTTAACCACAGGTACTGCATAAAGAATCACCGGTTCTCCGGAAATTATCGATATTGTCGGTAAATCTTGATAAGGCAGACCTGTTGATAAAGCCGTCTTAAACCAGAGGGCATCAATAAAAGACCGCCCCAGAGCGCTTACGTTTGAATTGCTCACAACCCTTTGAATGCCGTAAATATCATAAATACCAACATTTTCCAAAGCAGTTTGGACGTTCACGAACTCGGAAATAGTTGTCTGGAGCTGTTCAGGTAAGTTTTCACTCACAGCCTGCATCACATCCGGACGGTGGGCAAATACCTCCACGTGCGCATGGACTGCGGTGATGTACTTATCAGTGAACTCTGCTGCTAATTCAGATTGACTCAGGTTGGTTTGAAGTATTTGCCTGTGCAGGTAATCCCGGTTCATTTCAATCAGCATTAATCCACCCAGCCCCCCGGACAACAGAGCCACCAATACAACAAAACTGATGAAACGAACACCCAGACCGAACCGAATGGTCCTGGGGGGCCGATTATCCACTGTAGCTTCTTCAACTTTCACAGTTGATCCCCGATATACCGGTTTTCAGCCACTTATTCCCTCAGGCTAGTAAGTCGGTAACTACTAACAAATGCATTAGCGTTATTAAAGTCTACTTATGAATAATATTGTACCTATTAGTGGCTTATGTCAATACTGCACCGGCCGTTTCCAGGCACACATGCAGCTAGAACTGGTTAACGATGGTCCGGTCACCATAATGCTTGATTCCCGCGACCGCCTCCAACCGCGATAAATCTCATCTCACTGCAGACCTCAACGTTGAACGCTTACCCAATGAATGGCATAATAGGATAATCAACAATAAATCTCAGTTAGGAACTAAATGAAAATATTGACTATCGGCGACATCATCGGCAAACCGGGTCGCCGTGCCATGAAAGAGATTCTGCCTGCCCTGAAGCTGGGACTGGGTGTTGACATGGTCATCGCCAATGGTGAAAACGCCGCTGGCGGTTTGGGGCTGACACCTGACGTTGCCGAGGAACTTTTTTCCTATGGTGTTGACGCTATCACCTCTGGCAATCATATCTGGTCACAGATGGAAATCCTGCCGCTGCTGGAAGGCAGTGCCCCGGTAATACGGCCGCTTAACTACCCGCCCGATGCGCCCGGAAAAGGCTTTACCTCAGTCAAAGGAGTGCTGGTGGTCAACCTGTTAGGCCGCACTTTTCTCAACAGCTTAGTAGACTGCCCCTTCCGCGCCATGGATACACTCCTGGCTGAATATAAAGAGCCGCCTAAGCACATCATCGTGGACTTTCACGCTGAAGCCACTTCAGAGAAACAAGCCATGGGCTGGTACCTGAACGGCCGGGTCACCGCCGTCGTCGGCACCCATACCCATGTCGGCACAGTAGATGCCCGCGTCCTGCCCGGCGGCACTGCCAGCGTCTCCGACATCGGCATGGTAGGGCCTACTGATTCTATAATAGGTGACACCCCGGATGACGTCCTGAAACGGTTCCTTAGCGGTATGCCCAACCGTTTATCGGTCGGCAAAGGGCGCGTTACCTTTAACTCAGTGCTTATCACCACCGATTCAAATGGCCGGGCTATTGCCATCGAACGCATCGACCGAGAAACGGCGGCCCTGGCATGACCAGCCTGGTTGACCTGCACCTGCACTCTACCGCTTCTGATGGCGTCTTTCTTCCGGCTGAAGTAGTCAAAATGGCGGCGGCGCGCGGTTTGAGATACATGGCTCTAACCGACCACGATTCCATTGACGGCATCGCCGAAGCCCTGGCCGAAGCGGAGAACCATCCCGGACTTACCGTCATTCCCGGAGTCGAGATTTCCACCAATGTCGCTGAAGGTGACGTGCATGTCCTTGGTTATTTTATAGACTGGCAGAACACAAACTTCAAACACCAGTTGTCCGGTATGAGAGACTCACGGGAAGACCGCGGCTTAGCCATGGTTGAAAAACTGGCGGCGTTGGGTATGCCGCTGGAATGGACCAGAGTGAAGGAAATTGCCGGTGATGCCGTCATCGGCCGGCCGCATATCGCCCAGGCCATGGTAGAAAAAGGTTACATCAGTTATATCGGTGAAGCTTTTGAAAAATATATCAGCCGCGACGGCCCGGCCTATGCCGAACGCATCAAGCTCACCCCCACCGATGCTGTGACTCTTATCAAGTCTGCCGGAGGCCTGGCAGTAATGGCCCACCCCTTGACCTTGCCGAATTACGAGCCCATGGTTGAGAATCTTGCGGCGGCAGGCTTGACCGGTATTGAAGTCTATTACGCCAGCTACCGCCAATATGAGATCCAGCATTTGAAACGCCTGGCCGAAAGATTGGGGCTGGTGGCCACTGGCGGCACCGATTACCACGGCCTGGATCCAGCCACTGAGACGATGATCGGCGGACAGAGCGTGCCCCTGGCAGCGGTTAAAAAATTGCTTGCCCGGTTGCCAAAAGAGAATGACTCTCGGGACTGAATCCCAACCGATATCAAACACACCGTTTTGCATACGCAGAAGCCATTTATTTAATCACAATATGACAATATATTTTGAATCATCACCCAATTTTATTGGAATATCAGGAGCTTGTTTATGACACTACTTCTGGTGATAGCCGCTTATCTCATAGGCAGCATCCCAATAGCCTACATCATTGCCCGCTGGACCCGCGGCGTTGACCTCCGCAAATTCGGTTCCGGCAACGTCGGTTCTTCCAACGCACTGAAGGCCACTTCCAAACGGTGGGCGCTACCGGTAGTCCTCTTCGACTTCGCCAAGGGGCTCCTGGCGGTTTGGGTGGCGCGCTGGGCCGGGCTGGAAACCGGAATGCAGATGGTCGTCGGCATCGCTGCCATCACCGGTCAGATCTGGCCGCTGTTCCTGGGTTTTCGTGGAGGGCGCGGCAATCTAACAAGTCTCGGAGTCGTCGCGGGCGTATCGCCCCTATTAGGCCTGGTTATTCTGGCAATCGCTTTATCACTGTCGCCTCTTAAGAAATTGTCGCTGAGCGTTTTCATAGGCTTTCTGTCGCTGCCCTTGCTGGCTTATTACCTGTCCGGATTTTTCAACATATCAGAACCCGGCCCAGTGGCCGCCGGTTTTGCCGCGCTCACCACCATCTCCCTGGGAAGACGGCTCATCGGCCGCCGCTCAGAACTGGCAACCGGCCTGTCAACCGGAGAACTGATAACCAATCGTCTGCTTTTCGACCGTGATATCCGCGACCGGAAAACCTGGATATCCCGGCCGGAGAATAGCAGCAAAGCTTTGAGTTAATTAGTTGTAGGTGTCCTCGACAAACTGGGTATGAGCGTCACAGGAAGAACGTAGCTGTAGGGCACGGGGTCTTCGGCGGTGAGGTAGCATGCCTTCTGTTCAAGCTGGCTGACTAAGTCAAAAGCCGCATGTCACGGCTCCGCGTTGTGAGTTTTAAGTGCGGTTTTCATATTTTCAATCTTATTCTTTTCTTAATATTGTCCTAAAGAAATAACGCCCAAATATGAGGTGGTCCCCAAAAATTAGACAGGTATCTAAGGGGGAGTTTTACCCCGTAGCCACATTGACTGATACAGCCAGTATATCATTTCTTGGCGCTTGTCTAATACGCTGAATGCAGACTTCTGTGTCGCTGCTTTGGAAGAAGCCTGAAGTAAGGAGACTCCTGAAATATTCAACACCGATCAAGGCATTCAGGTTACCGATGAAGCCTTTACCGTTTACTGAAGGAACACCACGTCAGGATCAACATGGACGGCAAGGGTTGCTATAGCGACAACCTGTTTATTGAACAGCTACCACTCCAAGATAAACAGGAGATGAAAATAAGATCATGCGCGCTAAGAGTGCTTCACTTAACAATCTTATCTCCAGCCTGTTGCGACCCCGCTCTTTATGAGTATGATTGATGACGGCAGTACATAAATGGCAGCTCCCAAGTAAAAGATAACAATTATCCATGATTGAATATCTGGATACCCACCGCCGAAGTACAAAATTGAGCGTTGACCGATGAGGATGATAGCAAATATCAAGGCAAAAACATTGCCGTTCAGTGGTGATCTATTAGCTAATACTGCCAAATAACCGAGCAATATTAAAAATGGAATACTGATGATTAGCCCTCCAATCCCCAGAGTTAGACCGCCGATGAACATAATGAAGTCACCAGAAAGCATTAATTGGAAGCTACGACTTCGAATTGTGTGTCGCAGGGTTTGGTCATCGTCGGTATGCTTATTCAGATAGTAAAAGATAAAGGCATAGAGAGTGATGCTCAAGGAAAATACTATTATTTCGGGTGCGCCGAATCTCATGTTAACCCTCCCAATATACTTCAGCTCTACTCGATGCGTAATTCTGCTTACATTTACATCTATTTTACCTTACTCTTTGGGATAACGGCAGATGAATAGTTAAGATGCTCCCATTAGAGATGCTTTCCCATGAAAGCTTTGTATCAGCTGCTGCCACCGTTCCACCCCCCAGCATCCCGGCCAGAAGAGCCAATGACATGAAAACCATTAGAAACCGTTTCCTGAACTGCATCTTGTATTTATCCTTTCTAATATTTTAGTCTCCTGGCAGCCACTTGGGAAACTCTCACACATTCATATCAGCTCCCTCCTCCGTCCATGCCAGCCTTATTTTCCTCTCCATGGACGCGGAGACACTCTACCACGGCAACCTGAACACAACCTGAACGAAAAAGGTCAAACAGTAGAAAATAGTACTGAAATACCGTAAACGATGGTACCGGGAAGATATAACCCCGGAATTCCCGTGCTTACCTCAGCCGAAATACAATGGCAAACGCACGGTGAAGACACTGCCCTCTCCGGGCTCGCTCTCCACCGTAATCTCGCCACCGTGACGGACGGCGATGCCGCGGCATATGGACAATCCAAGACCGAAGCCGGATTCTGGTGTCCTGTCCGCAGAAATCTTATAGAATCGATCAAATATCTTGTCCAAGTGTTCAGGGGCGATACCACCACCGGTGTCTCTAACTTTGATGAATACGTTTTCATCATCGGCTGTTATACAAATGCCGACCCTGCCGCCTGCGGGGGTATATTTGGCGGCATTGTCAAACAGGTTGGAGAACAAGTGTAAAAGCTGCCCGGCGTCTCCTTTAACGTAGAGCTTACGGTGCGGCGGCAGTTCAGCAGTATCGGGGGTGAAGTTCAGCCCTTTCTCATCGAAAATCGGCTCAAATTCCCCGGCCGCCCGAGCAACGAGGTCCGCAATGTCTACCAGTTGGCAGGCGGTTACAGAATCAACCTCATCCGCCTTCGCTTGGAGGAGCAAGTCGGTTATAAGACGTTCCTGGACATCTATCTTGCGGGACAAGAAATCAATCAACTGATGGTATTCTTCTTTAGTCTTACTATTGATTAATGCTCCGGTGACCGCCGTCTTCATTGATGCCAGAGGAGTTTTCAATTCATGGGCAGCGTCGGAAACGAATTTCTTCTGGGAATTAAAGGTATCCTGCAACCGGGCAGCCATCAAATTAAGCGAATGAGCAAGCCGCCCCAGTTCATCTTTTGATGTAAAACCAGTTCTTTCATTTAAGCTTCCTGCGGCCAGTTTTTCCGAAAACCGGGTCAGGCGGATAACCGGGCTAACCGTTATACGTGTAATAATTGAACCAAGGAGTAAGGCTGCTACCATGACAAGCGGAGTTACTAGCAAGACATCTCCGGGCACCTTGCCCAGCCAGTTCTTTTCAGGGAGAAAACGTATGTCCAATGAGCCTATGATTACCAGATCGTCGTAGCCGTCTACTTGAGAGTAATACAACCTGCGCCATGGCGGTCCATCAATGAATAGAGATATGGTTGAAGAGAAATAATTATCTGAAATAATCAATGGACCTATTTCAGAAGAAGGATCGTCTATGAGGTAATAATTGTCGCTTGAACGGAATAACTCTGGAAGTAGAGTTATCGTTGTGCTATCGCCTCGTCCTCCAGGCCCAAGAAGCGGAAAAACTGGATGGAAGGTCTCAAGTATTCCGGTTGCAGTGGTTCCTGTTATGAACTCTGAGAGAATATCAAAAATATTTTCACCCTGATTCCGCGCTTCCACTTCAATAGTGTCAAGTGTTGCGCTGTTGATGTAACCAGGACCTATTTCCATCAATTGAACTGCGGTCGTTTCTGATCTTTCATAAGCGCTATGTTCATTGACCATAAACACCGTAGTCACTATCATGAACACGGAGGCAACGTACAATAAGATTAATTTGAGATTAAGGCTTTTCATTCTTGATGATGTACCCCAAACTCCTGACGGTCTTGATGACCGCTTCCTTGTTCTCCGGGTCCAGCTTGTTCCTTACCCGGCTGACCAACACCTCGATGACATTGGAATAGATATTGTTGTCATCTCCCCAGATATGCTGCTCGATCATATCCTTGGTCACGACCGCATTTCTGTTCAAGGTTAAATATTCAAGGATGCCGTATTCCTTGGAAGTCAGTATCAGTTCCCGGCCATGGTAAGCGGCAGTTCTCAAAGCAATATCAATATGCAACGGGCCTACGATCAGCTCGTTCGTTAGATGATTGTGGGACCTCCGAATCAGTGCCCGAACTCGGGCGAAAAGCTCGGGATAGCTGAACGGTTTGGCCAGATAATCATCGGCGCCGCAGTCCAGGCCGCGTACTTTGTCGTCTTCCCGGCTGCGGGCGGTAAGCATGAGGATGGGCGTTTTGATGCCCTGACTGCGGATACGGCGGCATACCTCGAAACCATCAAGACCCGGCAGCATGATGTCCAGGATGATGACGTCATAGGTGTCGGCGGCACGGTTCAGGCCGGACGGGCCGTCGGATTCATGGTCAACAGCGTAGCCGTCCTGTTCCATCCGGGACTTAATAGCCCAGACCAGGTCTGTGTCATCTTCTACCAGCAGGATACGCATGGTTAGACTATAAACCGGCGGCGGGCGGATGTAAATAGTATTCAGCTTGCGTTCAGGTTGGGTTTGTTGCCCTGTACTCGGCGCAGCTCTCCGGGGACTCCCACACTGTCACCGATTCCAATCTGACGCCTTTAATCTCGGGCGCGAGCGCTTCATAAATGGCACGGGCGATATTCTCAGCAGACGGGTTTATCTTATCGAACGGCGGTACGTCGTTCAGCAGTGTGTGATCATAGCGGGACAGAAGAGGTTTGAGGACAGCTTTCAGGTTGGTGAAATCATACGCCATACCGATGTCATCGAGATTTTCCGAGGCGATCTTCACCGCCACTTTATAGCGGTGTCCATGTAAGTTTTCACACTTACCGGCATAGCCGCGGAGAAAATGGGCGGCGTCAAAGTGGGATTCCACATTGATGTAGTACATTTGGTCACCTCCCCGGATTCTCCGGCTATTCTAGCGCGAGAGAGGCTTGCTAGTCTACGCTGAGGCCGAGGTAGCGTTTACGGGCGTCTTCGTTTTCGAGGATGGTGGCTGCTTCGCCTTCGAGTGCCAGTTTTCCTGTGACCAGGACATATGCACGGCGGGCGAACGATAGAATTCGGCGAGTATTCTGCTCGATAATCATTAGCGCAGTGCCGGACTCATTGATAAGACGCAATTTGTCAACGATTGTTTCGACCGCTTTGTGTGAGAGTGAGGCAAGAGGTTCATCAAGGAGCAAGGCGCGCGGGTTAGCCATCATCGCCCGGGCTATCGCCAGCATCTGGCGTTCGCCGCCGGAAAGGCTGCCGGCGTAGAATTTCTTACGGCGTTCCAGTTCCGGGAACATCTGATACATCCGCTCTATATCCTGTTTGACTGCGGCGGAGTCATGACGGACATAGGCGCCCATTTCCAGATTCTCCTGGATGGTAAGATTGGCAAAAACGTTGTCTGTTTGAGATACGTAACCCAGACCCATGGCCACTGTCTTATCTGATGTCATGCCAGTGATATCCCGGCCGTCAAACATGATGTTGCCCTCAAACAGCCTGGCAAATCCGATCAAGCTCTTAAGCAGCGTCGATTTACCGGAGCCGTTTGGCCCCACAATAGCAACACTGCCGCCATATTCCAGATGCACTGAAACATCATTTACTATATGCACATCGCCATAACCAGCGGTAATCCCGGTAGCAGTCAAGATGTCACTCATGTTTGACCTCCGCGACTGCCTATATATACGTCGAAGAATATCGGGTCATTGACCACCTGTTTCGGTTCACCTTGCAAAGCTATCTTGCCCCGGTCCATAACGTAGACCCAGTCGGTATAAGCCATCAGCAATTCCAGCCTGTGCTCGATGATAAAGAAGCTCATGCCTTTTTCACGCTTGAGCTTGTCAAGTTCCTCAAATATCTGCTTCCCCAGCACAGGATTGACGCCAGCAGCCGGTTCGTCAAGAAGCAGCAGTTCAGGTTCCGCCATCAGCGACCGGCCGATCTCAAGCAACTTTTGCTGACCGCCGGACATCTCACCAGCCTTGGAAAAAGTCAGGTGACTGATATTGAGCAGTTGCAGCAGTTCCATGGCACGGATGGCCAGACGCTCATCGTCGCGGTGCCATTTGCCCCGGCGGAAGAGCGAATTGAAGAGTTTATCACCCGGCTGATTACGGGCAGCGATGATCATGTTATCAAGGACAGTCATGGTCGGGAAAAGTCTCGGGAACTGGAAGGCGTTACCCATGCCGAGGTCGAATATCTGGTGCGGCGCCATCTTTTCAATATGCCGTCCGGCGAACGTAACATGGCCACCGTCTGAAGGTCGCAGACCGTAGATCGAAGAAAGCAGCGTCGTCTTGCCGCAGCCGTTAGGGCCGACCAGGCCGACGAATTTGCCCCGCCCGACCTCCAGGTCGACGCCGCCAACCGCACACAAGCCGCCGTAATTCTTAACCAGTCCTTCTACTTTGAGGAGGGGTTCAGCCATCGCATGGCCCTCCTGGTACCCAGAGTATTGATCTTGCTTTCCTTGAACAGGCCACTCGGGCGGAACATCAGGATGGTAATGATGATCACACCGAAGAGGATATTCTGTAGGTTGGTTGGGTCAATAGGTAAAGTTACATAGTCTTTCAAGATGATGGTGCCGCGTTCGAAGAGTTGCACTGCCGCCGCACCGATGATAACACCAAAGTTGTTGGCCGGACCGCCAAGGATGACCATCATCCAGATGGTAAAAGTGATAATTGGCAGGAAAGATTCCGGGGCGATATAACCCACGAAATTGGCGAAGAGAGCGCCGCCGAGGCCGGCCATGGCCGATCCTATCATGAAAATCTGGCTTTTATAAACTATGCGGTTCTTGCCAATGGCGTCAGCGGCCACCTGGTCTTCACGGAGTGCCCGCATGATCCGGCCGAAGGGTGAATTAGCCAGGAGACTCATAAAGATGTAGCACGCTACCAGCAGACCGAAGACCAGTGCCAGGTTCATCCATAAACCTGTGACGAAATCACCTGCGGCAAAAACGGGCGGGATGCTTATACCCCAAACTCCGTTAGCCAGCCAGTCTTCAGATTTAATAAAGATACGGAGGATTTCGCCGAAAGTGAGAGTAACTATTGCCAGGTAATCTTCGCGAAGGCGTATCGCAGGCAAAGATACAAGCAAACCGAAGATCGAAGATATTAACGCCGCTAATGCCATCGCCAACGGCCATGGAACGCCTGCCTGAACTAACAGTGCATAGCTGTAAGCCCCGACCATGAAGAAGGCCACTTTGCCGAAGTTAGCCAGGCCGGTGTAACCGTACTCGGCATTAAGCGACAAAGCAACGATGGCGAATATTCCGATGTAGACCAGGGCGTTGACAGCGTAAATAAGTATCGGATCCATTTAATTTCCCTTAAACGCTTTTGCCAGTCCCTGAGGCTTGAAAATGAGCACCACAATCAGGATTACAAATGGGATAGCGATTCGGTATTCGGTTGATAGCCCGACCTGCGACAACAAAACTACCCCGATATTCTCCGCCAGGCCGATTATAATAGCAGCAACGATTGCCCCATAAAAGCTGCCGATACCGCCAAGCACGGCAACAGCAAAGGTCGGTAAAAGGATGTCCCAGCCCAGATAAGGCGAAAGCCGGGTCTCAACGCCCCTGAATAGACCGGCGATACCCGCCAGCCCTGCGGAAACAAACCAGGTGAAAATCATTACCTTGGTGGTATTGATGCCGGATGACAGCGCCAGCTTAGGGTTTGAAGCCGTGGCGCGGATGGCTTTACCGATCTTAGTCTTGGTCAGAACAAAATGAAGGCCGACGCTTACCACAACAGCCGTGATAATCAGGATGATCCAATTCAGGCTGATCCGGAGCGGTCCGACATCGAAAGCCGGCCAAACGATACTAAATGTCAGAGGAGAAAACCCCCATATCTCACCGATGGTGTGGCGCAGGATGAAACCCAGCGCCATCGAGGCAACCATAAGATGGATAAGACTGGCGCCCCTGTCGGCCAAAGGCTTGAAAATACCACGATAGCTTAAATAGCCGATGAGACCTGAGCCCAGAAAAGCGGCAACAAAGGCTAATGGCATAGGAGCCCCAAGTTGTTCGGCGACAAAATAACCGATGAAACCGCCGAGTGCCATAATCTCGGCATGAGCAAAATTGGGAAATCGAGCCAGTCCGTATACCAGTGTCAGCGCTACGGCTGAGATGAGATACAGACTCCCGGTAACCGCGGAATTAAATAGTATTTGTGCCCAGTTCAATGCCCGTCACACTGTAGAAAATCCGCGTCAATATACCAGATGCTCACAGCGCTGGCAACTTGCCGAAAGATTATCAAGATTCAGACCTTTGATTGTCCGGGGTCAAGTATTTTGGGGCGATTAAATCGAACCCTAGTCAATATTGACGGCCCGGCGTTTTGGTATTACAATATTACTTATAGGAGAATAAAAGAAACATGCCTATTTATGAATACCGCTGTATGGATTGCCGCAAGAAGTTCGATCTGTTGCGGCCTATGAGTCAATCAACGGACCCGGCTGAATGCCCAACTTGTAAAGGTCAGTCCAAGCGTATCGCCTCCAACTTCATGGCCAAAGGTTCCGGCGGCCAGAGTCTTGGCGGCGGTGGCGGCTGCACCAGTTGTTCTTCTTCATCATGTAGCAGTTGCCACTAAAGATTCGGTTCGTCTGGTGCCAAAGACGTTTTCATTCATGATATTATATGTGTTGAGCTAATTGGTGTAAGACATTTCCAATAAAAAGGGCTTTAATAAGGCCCTTTTTCCATTATCTTCGCATTTCCTAACCAATTTACCTTACCACAGAGCGGGACTCCTTACTTCAGTCGTAGCTAACAGTTTGGCAAATCTCGCGTTATACTGAATATCGGAAGAATCTAAAATGGAGGAAAAATTGAAAAAACTCATTACTCTATTGGTTGTATCATTTTGTCTTGTTGCCTCCTTGGCTGGTTGCAACACTGGAGCTCAGGACTATCCTCTCAATCAACAGTTCACTTTGAGTCCCGGCCAATCCGCCAAAATCACGTCTGAAGACATTGCCATCACTTTTAACAAAGTACTCAATGACAGCCGTTGTCCCGTTGGTGCCACCTGTATCTGGGAGGGACAGGTGCAATGTCTGATATCTATCAAACTGGATGGCAAGACGGAACAGCTGACTCTTACTCAATCCGGGTCAGACACTGCCGCTTCCCAGATTTATGATAAATATCGCCTGGAATTTAACGTCAAACCTTATCCCAAACTAAACGATACCATCAACTCATCGGAATACGTCTTGGAACTCAAGGTAAGTTCCCTGTCCTGAAAACAGTCTGTACCTTTAATCCCAGGTGAATAGATGGTAGTATTAAAGTAATCGTGGCAATTATGCGATAGTTAAGGAGGCGGGCTATGAAATATCTGGTCACCGGTCACCAGGTGATCCCCGGCGCTGGCCATTCTGATCAGGTCATGTATTTAAAGGCTGGGAAAGCTTGGGTACAGAAAAATAAAGATAATGGCTCACTTGAAGCAGCCTATAGTTTCGCTGACGGCGGCGGTGTGTTCATCATGGACACGTGCGACCATGCCTCTTTGACACGGCTGCTGCTCACTTTTCCTTTGTCGCCATTGACCGAATTTTCCGTGAAACCGCTTCTGGAATTCGACGAAAATGCAGACATCATCATTGATATGATGCAACCTTTCACTTAATCTGGTAGTGTTTAAAAAAACCACCATTCCGATATGGAATGGTGGTTTTTTTATTTCTACCTGCTGAGTAAAACTTTAATTCATGCCAAATATTTCTTATCAAATTTGACAATATCTTGCTAAGTGCCGGAGCTTGATATATACTTCTTTCCCAAGTAAGCGAGTGGCTAAAAACGGTTGGGAGGCAGTTTCTGTGGACAGTTCAACATTCCCCAAGTGCCAAAAGTGCAAAGAGGGTGACTTGGTACCATTGTCTGATTTCGGTAATCAGGGCGCGCCTATCCATTACAAGGCTTGGGTGTGCACAAATCCGGAATGCGGCTACAATTTGAAGATCCGTAATGGTGACGTTTATATCAACGAGCCTATCGGCAACGGCGCCAACAATATGCGGCAGCGCAATCCGGTAAATTACTAACCGGGATCCCGGTTTTTCCCATGTTCGGCCGGCTGCTGGATAACCGCGACAAGGTTCTGGACTTCTTTTTTCCACGCTACTGTCTCGGTTGCGGGAAGGAGGGAGCTTATTTTTGCCAGCGTTGCCGCAACGGTCTGCCCTTCCAGTCCCCTCCTTATTGTTCTACTTGTGGAAAGAGCCTGGATCATCATCCCAGCTGTGATGACTTGGCATCGGAACTCTTGGAGCTACACTCCGCTTTCCGTTTTGAAGGCGTCATCAAAAAAGCGATACACCAGCTTAAATACCAGAATCTGCGCGATGTCGCGGCTCCACTGGCTGATTTCATGGCCGGTTACCTCAAATCCAATAGCGTGCCCGGTGACGCTCTGGTACCGGTACCCATTCATAAATCCCGTCTGCGTGAGCGAGGTTACAATCAATCGGAATTACTGGCGATTGTTTTGCATCACCTGACCGGGCTTCCTCTCTTTGTTGATACCCTAAAAAAAATAAAACCGACACCGCCACAGGCCAATAGCTTATCTGTTGACCAGCGACGTCTTGCGGTAGTTGATTCCTTCCGGTGTTATAATGGTGTCAAAGGGCGGTGCGTTATTCTTATTGATGACGTCGCCACCTCAGGAGCTACTTTGTCCGCCTGTGCCCGGGCGCTCACCGCTGGTGGTGCTCTTGAAGTTCGGGCGTTGACCCTAGCCCGTGAAATATGAATTAGGTTCGAGGAGGTATCCGTGGAGATTATCATCACCACCAAGAATCTGACCCTGTCCGAGAGTACCCGCAAACAGATTGAGCGTAAATTATCCAAGATCGGCCGCCACCTGCCGCAAGCGCGGGAGTTGCGAGTGGAGATCACCGAAGAAGCCACCAAGGCCGTCAAAGACCGCTTTGTGGCGCGCGCCTTTCTTGACGTTTTTGGGCCTGTCCTTAACGCCGAAGCCCGAGCCGCGACATTGCCGACGGTTATCGATCAACTGGAGAGTGTTATCAGCCGACAAGCACAGGACTTCAAGACTAAAGGCTCCGATATTGACCATGATAGTCCCCGCTTCACCCCTCCCGACATTGTTGATGCTGATCTGGAGTCCAGGTTGGAAATTGAACGCTACGCCACCAAACCCATGTCTCTTGACGAGGCAATGGCCACTCTGGCTGGCAGCAACGATGACCTGCTGCTCTTCCATAATGAGCGAGGTGAGGTCAATTTACTGCGGCGGCAATCAAATGGCGGCTTTAAACTGGTGGTCAGCGAGGCCGCATAAGAGGTAGGTAATGCCAAACGTTTCGGTCTAAAACCATCTTTATTCCTGGCCGCCAACATGCAACACCGCGCGAAGAGTAAAAATAGCACAGGGGAATATAACAATGAAGCAAAGACGTCTGAACAAGTCACAATCAACCGCATCCTTCTTCGACTTGGTCGAAACAGATTCAGGGTGGATTGGCCTTGAAGTCACCGGACAGGGAGTGCGGAGGGTTACACTTCCGGCTCATAACCGCGACGCTGTTCTCGCAGAGTTCGGAATTGAAGAGAAAGACATTACCCATGATGCAGGAGGAGCAGGCTTGGCTGATCGCCTGAAACATTTCTTCATGGGTGAACCAGTAGTTTTCCAGGAAGGTTTAGACCTGAGCGGCGCTACCACATTCCAGCAAGAGGTCTATGAGGCAGCTTGCCGCATCCCTTTCGGAGAAACAAGAAGCTACGGAGAATTAGCCAAAGCAATTGGTAAACCCGGATCTGCGCGAGCTGTCGGTCAGGCGTTGGGCGCTAATCCCATTCCCATCCTCATCCCCTGCCACCGTGTCGTCGCTGCTGACGGGGGCATGGGCGGATTCTCGGGGGGCATCAACACTAAAAAGAAATTGCTCGAGATGGAAAAAAGCGGCAAAAAGAATCCATCCGTCTAGTTAGATTTCCCTCGCAACCCTCTAAACTCAGCCGCATATCTATCCATTAGTCCATCAGCGTTAAAGCTGTAATACTTGTTATCGCCGATGATGATATGATCCTGGCTTTTTATGTTCATCGTCGCCGCCGCAAACACCAGATCCCGGGTAATATCTTTATCCGGCTGGCTGGGAGTAATTGTGCCTGAAGGATGATTGTGGACAAAGATCATGCCTGTAGCGTGCAGGCGCAACGCCCCCTCAACCACATCTCTCACCCACACCGCCGAAGCGTTGACGGTGCCCTGAAACAAATCCACAATTTCAATAATGCGGTTTTGGCTGTCTAAATATAATACCTTGAAAACTTCTTTCTTCAGGCCGCCCATTGAGGCATATAAATAATCATAGACCTGCTGTGCCGTGCCGCATACCGGATGTTCAACGGCACGTTCTTTTAAAAACTCCCGCGCCGCTTCAGCAACAAGGCGGATGCCGATAGAGTTGGCCGGGCCGATGCCTTCAACTTCTTCAAGTTCGGCCGCTGAGGCTTCCAACACGCCACGAAAGGTCTTGAAGCGTTTTATGGCCGCTTTGGCCGCAGGCTTGCAATCCCGTCGCGGTGTGCCCAGTGTCAATATAAGCTCAATAACCTCATAATCGGCCAGAGCAGACAAACCGCCCTTTTTGAATCGCTCACGCAGCCGCTGGCGATGCCCTGCGGCGGAGGGTTCGATTGATTCCGATGTTTCAGTCATGCTAATTCGGACATTACTTTAACAGTTTCCACCTGCTTTCTCCAACTTCAAAATCTGGCAGTCCATCGAAATTGCCGGAGGTTATCTATACCGATTGGTATCAATGCCTCGGAACATGGATTCCGCCAACCCAGGACAAGCAGCCCTGAGTTGGCGGAATCCATGCATTACGCTAAACGGCCGATTGTTTCTGGTTCCGATGAACCAGACTGTATAAGGCAGGAATGACAAACAATGTCAGTAAAGTTGAGCTTATCATGCCGCCAATTACCACAACTGCTAACTCAGCGCTTAATACAGTTCCAGAGCTGACGCTTATCGCCATGGGAATCATCGCCAGGATGGTAGTCATAGCGGTCATGAGTATCGGGCGTAAGCGGGTTTTACCACCCTCAAGCAGAGCATCTTTTACACCCAGGCCGTTCTTGCGATTTTGTTCAACCATGGTAACCAGTACTATGGCATTCGTCAGTACAATCCCCACCAGCATCAGTATGCCCATTAGAGCCGAAACTCCGAGCGTATGACCACTGACGAGTAGCGCCAGAATAGAGCCAATAAAGGCTAGAGGTATGCTGACCATGATAAGCAGCGGATTACGTATTGAGCGCATCATCAGTATCACTATCAGCATCACAATAACAATGGCTGCAAGAATAGCCAAACCCATTTTCAAGAAAGTGTCACCCATTTGCTCAGCTATCCCGGTGGTCACTACTTCCACTCCCGGATGAGATGGCAAAGCGTCAACTTGCTCTTGAACTGCTGTGTTTACCGCTCCGACATTTTTATCGGTTATTGTACCCGTAATTGTGGCAGATAGCACCGTATCAGTGTGGCTGATATGCGATGGCAATTCCACAATAGCAACATCCGCGACATCATTTAGGGTTACAGACTGAGGGAAACCTATCTTTATGTTTTTCGCCTGTTCCACGTCACTAAGTCTGTTGGACACCCCCATCAAGTAGATGGGGTAGCTTCCATTGTCGAGTGTTATTGTTTTACCAGTTAAAGGCCCGCCATTCATCAGAAGCACGAATTCCTGTTGCAACTGGGCTATCTGATCTTCTGATAATCCTGAAGTGGCCAATTTGGCCGGGACAACGGTGATACTCAAAGAGGGTATAACCGTCGTTAAGTCGCTTTCAAGATCGACAATACCGTCGACACCCTGAAGTTTATCCATTAATTGGGCGGCGACTTTAGTTATGTCTTCATGATTTTGCCCCTGAATGGAAAGATTGATAGCTGAACCGGTCATCCCACCCATTCCACCCCCGGAACCAGAATTTATGAAGATAAATTCGTTTTCCTCAATACCCTGACTGGCAAGGCTTATTGCGGCTACTTCTTGTTCCATATCCGCGTCAGGCTTCAGATAAACAGTGATCGTTGCCGTATTGGATCCGCCCCCCCCTTGAGACGCGCTCATGATACCGGCCAATGAGGTGGTAGAAGTGCCGATGGTTGAGTCAAAACTCCTGACCGCCGGGTTCTGACTGAGCAACGCTTCTACCTTGGCAGTAACAGCATCGGTAGCGTTGAGATCAGCCGTATTCGGCAAAGAGATACTTATGGTGATGGTCTCCTCGCCAAATGCGCCAGACATGAATGAGGTACCAATCATAGGAATGAGGCCAGCACTACCTATCAACAGCACCACTGCCGCCGTCACCACGGTAATACGATGCCCAAGCGTCCATTTCAATGCCCTAATATAGGTTTTCTGATACCAATTGTCCTGTGCCTTAACTATCTTATGCTTGGGACCTATAAGCCACTTGGATAATACCGGGATCAGCGTTAAGGCGACTAGTAGAGAAGCCAGCATTGCGAAGGTTACTGTCAGGCCAAAGGGAATGAACATCTCGCCCACAATACCGCCGACGAACATAAGCGGTGCAAAGATAGCCACCGTAGCCAGCGTTGCGGCGGTAATCGGAGTTGCTACCTCTTTGGCTCCGCCGATAGCTGCATCTTTGAAGTTTTCTCCTTCACGCATGCGGCGGTAAATTACTTCTATTATCACAATACTGTCGTCAATTAGCCGCCCAACAGCTATTGTCATGGCACTCAAGGTCAGTATATTCAGAGTAATCCCGGCCAAATTCATGCACAGAAAGCCGAAAAAGATACTAAGAGGAATAGAAATAGCGGCTATCACTGAGGCACGGACTGCCCACAGGAAGAGAAATACTACCAGCACGGCCAGCACGCCGCCGACGATGGCTTTTTCTTCAAGCTGACCGATACTGTCGTTTATGAAATCAGATTGATCAAAAACCGTGGTGATTGTGATTTCGTCACCCAGGATACCCTGTAATTCGACCACCTTGGCATTTATTGCCTTTGCGGTGTCCACAGTGTTGGCTGAATCTGTTTTTACCACCGATATGCCTACACTTGATCGGCCATTGGTGCGGGTTATAGCTGAAGATGGCGATGGACTCAGGCTGACAGTGGCCACATCGGACAGTTTAACATCATCTATACCAAGAGAAATATTTTCAACATCACTTAGTGAGGAATAGTTGCTGCCAAGAATTCCGGCAATCTGAGCTACAGTGATGCCGTACTGATTCATCTTCTCCGGGTCGGGAGAAATTACTATATAGTCTTTTTCCCCACCCTCGGTATCTATTCGAAGCACCCCTTCTACCTGAGCCAGCACAGGCACTATCTGAGTATCGGCAATCTGTTTGAGCTGGTCCGGCGGCAGGTCTCCATACAGACTCAGTTCCACCATCGGCAATATATTCATATTGATAGGAATAATCTGCGGATTTTTAACGTCAGCTCCCATCATCGCGGCAAAATTGATAACTGCCTCAGGTAAGCTGAGCTTGCTGAGACCTTCATTAAGGCTGTTTTCTACCGCCACCATGTCTGTGCCGTACTCAAACTCAGCCATGACCAGGGACATACCTACGGAAGAGGTGGATGTAACATGCTTTAAACCTTTTGCCGACCACTCATCCCACACAAGTTGTTCGATGGGTGCGGTAACTTCATTCGCCACCACGTCTGAGGTAGCTTGAGGGTAAACCGTTACAATAGTCGTATAAGGTAAACTGATATCGGGCATCAGTTCCACCTTGAGCCCCATAAACGCCCAGACAGAGGCTCCGGCGATGACCAGCGCCAACAGCATGGTAATAATTCTGCTTCTAAGCGCTAACTGAGTAATATGCCACATAGAAAGATACTCCTTAATAAAATACTAATTGAATCCTTTTAGTGCTTCTAACGGTACAAAAACCTGCTTGATACAAACAGTGTCCAGATTCTCTTAACCGCTTGCCGGTATTGATTTACACTCTCCTGCCTCTTCTCCTTCTTTAATAACCGTGATAAGTGCCTCCAGGCCGGAGCGTAATGATTCCAATCCAGCTTTGTCCATTCTTTCAAGCACCCGTTTAAACGAGTCGATCCCCAGTGTCCGCAGCTGTTCTACCTGGTTCTCACCCTCTTTGGTAAGAGATAGGATATAGCCGCGGCGATCTTCAGTATTCTCCCGTCGGCTAACCAATCCCTTGCCCACCAACCGGTCTATAACACTGGTAACATTAGCCTTCGGTACCCCGAATGCTTCTGCCACCTCCCCCGGTGAAGCCTCCCCCTTACATGCCAGCAAGAAAATTACCCGCAGTTGTTCCCGGGTAAGCTCAAGATGCAACCATGGCTGAACATTCTCACTCATAAGAGGGTGATAGTTCATCATTTGCCCCATCAGTTCCAACAGTACGTCGATATTCTCGTTCTTGTTCATGGCCACCCACCCTATTTAATCAATAGTATTTTTATTGTATATTTTTTATTTACTATTGTCAAAACTGGCTTCTCACAAATAATCCATCCTGGGCCAAAGGTCATAACGGCTGAAAATAATTGTTGCTGAAGCAGAATATTCATCAACTGTTCATATTGGTGTGATAAACTACTATTTGGGTAGCATTTGAACAATTACGGAACGTTTTCCCTGTTTCATGCATCTTATATATTAGAGAATCATTCAAATAGGAGCGCTCCGATTGGATGAGTCCCAAGAGGCAGCCTTAGTCTGCCGCTGCCAGGCTGGAGACACGGAGGCATTCCGTGAGCTTATAGGAACGTATAAAAACACGCTCTTCGGTGTAGCCTTGCTCATGACCCGTGACCGGAGTTCCGCCGAAGATGCCGTGCAGGAAGGTCTAATAAAAATCTGGCAACACCTTCCATCACTGCAAAAACCGGAGAGCATAAAGGCGTGGTTAGTGCGTATTGTGGTAAATGAGGTCAAGCAACAGTTCAGAATGAAACGTCTTGTTGCGGTTCCCCTTGATATGGCAGACGATATCGCCAGTGAAGCGGACTCACCGGAGGATGACGCTATCCAAGCCGAAAACCGCCGCAACATGAGGCAAGCATTAAACACTCTGCCGCCGGAGCAGCGAGACGCTATAATCCTGAGATTTTACTCCGATCTCACTGTCCCGGAGATAGCTACAGTTATGAATCAGCCCCAGGGGACCATTAAGTCACGTTTAAACCGCGGCCTGGCCCGACTGAACAACGGCCTCAAAAATCAAGATTTGGTGCAATGGTGGAAGTAATCAGTGATTAATTATTATAGCGAAGGCGAATTAAAAGCATTTTTTGAGACTGAAACCGCGTCCGTGTCGCCATCGCCGGTATGGTGGCAGCAAGCTGTTTCCAATGCCGTGGCCTGTCACCAGGAACCTCGCCCAAACGGATCATTTTTTGCAAAAATCTTTACACTTTTTAAGTTTGATAAACAAAAACCTCTTTTAAGCATCACCACATATCTTTTGCTGCTCATAATGTCCGGCAGCGTGGCAGGCATTCTTCTCTACGATCCCAAATTAGGCTCCGTCGCACCCCCACCGACAGCGACCAGCCTTCCACCAACTATTATAGTGCTTGCTATGCCGACCAGTGAAAACCTTACCTCCGTTATACTTATGGTAATTCTCGGACTGCTCGCTCTTGCTACTCTTTTGATAATTCTATGGGTCAGGCTGAAAAGAAAGAATTCAGACCCGTGATTCTGATTAATCGAGCCTCTCAAGCTCCAGTGTTCATTTCCTTGGCAGCAGGGCTGGCCGCCGCGGCCGCTCTCTTCCTCTTCATCGTTCCAGCCTTCGAGCCTTACGGCTGGGCATACTTCCCTAGTGAAGACCCGATCTCACAGACAGCTTGGCAGAAATTTGGTTTTGTCCCAACGACACCGGATAGAATAATGTATCCCGTCGTTTTCTTCTCTATGGTTGCACCGATCGCCACCACGTTCCTGGGAGTGGCATCGCACAGGATCAAATCTGAATCGGGTCGCCTCATCGCGCTCTGGCTGTTATTCTTCATCTTTACTGTCGCTGTTCTAAGCTCTCTGTCGAAGTTCGGCATCTTCTTCTTTCCCGCTGCGGCGCTTTTCATTGCGGCTTTGATAGAGGAAAGCCGGGATTTCCTCAATTTGCGAAAAACCGGCGGGAACCGTCTTGGCGCGGGGGCCGATATGTCCAGGGCAAGGACAATGACAAGACTACTTGCTGCCAGTGCCTTGGTCACCGCCCTAGGTGCCCTGTTTTTCCTGTTATTCGTGCCTTCCTTCAAGCCCTATGTCGGCGTGATCTTCCCCGGGAGTCTTCCCCCGGAACCGGTCACTGCATGGGAGAGGTTTGCCCTTTGGCCACCCATGCGTGATATCCCACCCGATCCACTAGTACTGATTGCCTTCACGCTGCCCGCGGCTGCGGCAGCTCTGGCGTTCCTGTCCACGATGACCGTGAAAGAAAAATATGTGCGACGCAACATGCTATGGGCTTGGCTATTGGCTCTATTGATCCCCGTATCTTTATTCCTTTTTGACTTCAGTACCTTGTTCATCCCCGCCGCTGTTTTCCTCTTTGCTGCTGCGCTAAATGAAACAAGGAGAGTCCCTAATGTCTAAAGCTAACCGAGTGACTTATCTGTTGATTTCCCTGGCTATAATTTCAGCGGTCACGGCCGCGTATTATCTCTTCTTCGTACCGGCATTCAATGAATATCAGGGAATAATCTTCCCTTGGTCTCAGCCGCCCGCCCTGGAAACCGGCTGGCGCCACTTCGCCTTCTGGCCTCCGATACCATCGACTGAGGCTGACCCATTTGTAACCTATTCCTTCATTGCGCCGTTCGTAATTACTCTGCTTGGAATAGTGGTTTTTTGGATTAAAGATCGATCCAGCCGAGTGATTTTTCTCTGGGCATTGCTGTTTATCATAGCCATTACCATCGCTCAGCGCTTTTCCGATTTCGGTTATTTCTTTTTGCCCGCCGCTGCTCTCCTCTTCACCGCTGCGGTTATAGAAACCGGTCTGCTCAAAAAGGCTCATCGAACAAAAGAGACAATTTTTGTGCATAAGCTTTGGCCTTTGAAGGCAATATTCATATTATTGCTTTTAGTAACCGTGATGTTCGCCACCGCCTGCAATCCGCCCTCTATCACATATTTCCCCATCCAGCAAGAAATCAGCCCATCACCCGCGGTACTCGGTAGGGGGAAACTCGTTTTGGAGGATGGGTGTTTGAGGCTTTGGACAGGCAAGTCTTATCTGTTGATTTGGCCTCCCGGTTATTCATATCGGACTATAGAGAGTGATGTTGAAGTCATTGACGAAAAAGGAGACATTGTTGCCCGAACTAGCCAATATAAAAAATTTGGTGGCGGCGAGGTTCCCTCTATCAAATTATTGACGGGGTCATCGCCACCGGAAAATGGTCGTGGACCCTACTGGATGGTCGGTGAGGTAGTAGGCAACTGGTACATCTGGGACAGCGGCGCGGGTCCGGGGATAATAATTGTGGGTTTAGTGGCGCTCGTTTGTGGAATCGCCGTCTTCTTAGTGTTGCGCAAGCGGTGAAACACGACCGCAAAAAGCGTTGATATGTTAAACCATAATCATTCAGTCACAGCGGTTATCCTGGCTTTGATGGTCACATTCGTTTGCGCCGTTCCACAGTCTGTCCATGCCCAAACCCCACCCGCCACAACCAGCCCCCCCGACCCTCTGCCCTCAATGGTCATCACCAGAGACATGGCAATCGCCATCGCCACACCATATATCCCTGAAGCTGTTCAGCAAATAGGATATTTTATCAATAGCCTGGCCGGAAATACCCTTGAAGGATACGTTATCGTAACGTTTGAAATACCTTCTACCGTCTCCAAACAGGAATTGGGCTGGATTGAAGGGCCGGATACGGAATTAGAAAACACCGGCTTTCTGCCTTTGGATACGTTCAATACCTTATCTTTCAAGATAGATGGTTCAACCGGAGTTCTGCTCTTAAAAAAGGCGGTCGACCGGGAGCCGCCGCCTCTCATTTATTTGGGGCCTGTGCCTGTGGAACGGCATAATTGGTGGTGGTTGGCTGTCCTCATCGCGGCACTAGCCGTCGGTCTAAGTGCTTTTCTGTTAGCAAGACGAAAAAGGCTCAATGGTCCAGTATTGAGGTGATTGTGGGGTCGTACTTGCGGTTTCGCTATTGATAGCAGCAAGTTTGGGGTTTTATTTACTTCCCGCTGGGAGTATATTGAAATGCGCAGGAGGCCGCAACATGAAAAACAGGTTTCGCCCGGTGGTTTTTACTTTGCTTGTGCTTTCCATTGTATTATCGTTGATACTGCCCCTATCGGGTTGTGGCGGTCCATCCGTCACTATTTCTACGAAGCTGGGCGACTTGGCGCTTGTTAAAATATGGAACGACATCGTGGATTCGCTTGATATCCAGGAAGATTCGGCACAACTCTCAACATTTACTGTAAGTTCTGATGAAGACAGCAATGTTTATCGCTTCTCATTGGGGTTCTATGGACGTGACTCAAAAGGAAATCCGAAGTATTATTCGGCCAGTCTGAATTCCGACGGTGTATTAAAACTGAATACTATGACCACTCTATCCGTTCCGGTTTTCCGTCACCCGCTCAGGATATTCTCCGAACTCGATGTTTTCGATCTATCTTTGCTAGAACCAGGAAACGGTGGACTCTCCATACAGGTCGATTTTCAAAATAGCGATGTCGCATATCTTTATCAATATGTAGATGCCTTCGAACTCGCGGATGGTCAACTGCGCCAACTTGAGAAAATTTCCTTCGCTCATAGCTTCACCAGCTGTTCCATAACCGTTTTTCGTATGCAATCAACGGATTCAGGAGTTCACACCACCCCGCCCGCTCCTATCCCTCCCGGTGAACGTACCTGGCAAACCTGGTTCCTCATGGAAGACATCAATAACGCCACTAGCGTGGAATATTTGGAAAACTAGAACTCCCTAGTATCGGTCGTAGGACGAGACATTTTCCCTGCTTAGCCCAATTTTGCACTCAGAAAGCCTGGCCTTCCTATCCAGGCAGGCCAGAAAGCCTTTACAACCCAATATGATATGGGCACTCACATGTTCTTGACAACGGTGATAGAATTTAAAAATGAAATGAATGGTTTACTGATTATCATTATGATAGCTCTCGTGGTGGCTATCATAATGCTGGCTACTGAAGACGCTGTAGACCGTGGGCTTAACCGGTTCCAAATCTTTCTTATCCGTGTCGCGGCTTTCTTCACGTTTCCAACAGTGTTCATTTTCTACTTATTGCTCAGGCCGTCAATAAAAAACCCCTGGGCGCATTAGGCATCCTTCTACCATCCCGCTAATTATCTTTATTCGCTAAGGTCATAGGCACCTTCAGAATTATGTACTTCGTCACCTCTAAGCGGAGGAGTGAAGACGCAGAACATCCTCATGTCCTCGGTACCGCCGCGTAGGATGTGGCGGTCGTGCCGGTCAAGCGCATAGAGGACACCGGGCTCAATCTTGTGCACCTCTCCGGTGGCCAGGTCCTCAATGCTGCCGTTACCTGCCACGCAATAAACCGATTCCAGGTGGTTTTTATACCAGATTAGAGTCTCTGTTCCGGCATGAATAACAGTCTCGTGGAAGGAAAAGCCCATAGCGTCATCCCTTAACAACAGACGCCGACTGATCCAATTGCCGTTCGGCGCGTGGACTTCACGCTCATTTCCAGTGCATTCTTTTAAGCTGCGGATAATCATACGCCTTTACCTGTTACTAAATTTTCTATTTTACTCAGGACAACTTCTATAGACTGGTCGATGATATCAATGCCTTTTTTAAGCAGTTCTTCTTCGATAATAAGCGGAGGCAGAAGTTTTAGCACATCGTCGTTGGCCCCTGCCAGTTCGATCACCAGCCCTCGGGAGAATGCCTCCTTGGAGACCTCGGAGCAGAAGTTTGGGCTTGGGATCCTCAGGCCATAGATCATACCCTTGCCCCTGACCGTCGCTTCCAGTTGGGGATACTTTTCGGCGATGGCGGTCAGCATTTCGCGGACGATATTCTCCCGGTAGGCTACCGCTTCAGTTATGTCTGTGCCCTGCCAGTAGTCAAATATCTGAGTCGCCGCCACAAAAGCCAGGTTATTACCCCTGAAGGTGCCGGTATGTTCTCCCGGGCGCCACTGGTCCAGTTCCGGACGCATCAGCACCATGGCCAGCGGGAGCCCACCGCCGATGGATTTCGACATCGTT
This sequence comes from Dehalogenimonas sp. WBC-2, assembly GCA_001005265.1. Lineage (NCBI taxonomy): Bacteria > Bacillati > Chloroflexota > Dehalococcoidia > Dehalococcoidales > Dehalococcoidaceae > Dehalogenimonas > Dehalogenimonas sp. WBC-2. The sequence continues at coordinate 29,284 of CP011392.1, read as the reverse complement.
ATGATATCGGGGCTGATGCCGGAACTCTCAAAACTGAAAAAAGTACCGGTGCGCCCATTGCCAACCTGAATGTCATCAATGATAAGCAGAATGTCATATGCGCGGCAAATCTGTTCCACCTCACGCAGCCATTCATCTGAGGCGATATTAATACCGCCTTCGGCCTGCACCGTCTCCAGGATGATAGCCGCGGGTAGGTCAACGCCGGAACTGTAATCGTCTAAAAACCTCTTGAGATATTCCGCCGTATTCACCTCCGGCCCCAGGTATCCATCGAAAGGCATGAAGGAAACATTGGCGCGGTTGATAAATGATTCATCCCTGTAATATGCGTTGCCTGTGACCGCCATGGAACCCATGGTCAGACCATGGAATCCGTTAGTGAAGGCTATAATATTGCTGCGCCGCTTGACCATCCGTGCCAGTTTCAGGCTGGTCTCCACAGCGTTGGTGCCGGTCGGCCCGGTGAACTGTACCTTATACTCCATGTGGCGGGGCTGGAGAATGATAGAATAAAAAGCCTCCAGGAAATCACGTTTGGCCGTTGTTGCCAGATCTAATCCGTGAATCACGCCTTTCTTCTTTATATATTCTATCAGGGCATCATTGATCTTAGGGTTGTTGTGCCCATAGTTGAGCGTTCCTGCCCCGGCAAAGAAATCTATGAATTCATTGCCCTGATCGTCAAAAAGCCGGGCCCCTTGCGCTGTATCAAAGATGGTCGGGAAAGCGCGGCAATAGCTCCTGACCTGGGACTCAACCTGTTCAAAAATTCGCATTGTATCTCCTAACTATTTTTATGTGGTCACTGCGAATATCGGGCCTATACACAGTAATATCTCCGCTTCATGGCCGTCACCTAAGATATATTCCGGGAACAGTTCCTTTTCTGTTACGCTAGTACCAAGTTCCGCCGCTAGCGACGCAAACAAACGGCGGGAAGCTCTGTTGGATGGATTAACCGTTAGTTCAAGGTATCTCAAGGGTCTTCTCTCAGCCTGCCGCTTAAAAAGTGTCCTAAGAAGAGAACGGGCTATGCCGTTCCCCCTGAACCCCGGATGAACCGCTATCTGCCAGACAAAAAGGGTATCTTGCGCATCAGGCCGCCAATATGCGGAAACGAAACCGGAAAGTGTCCCCTCCTCTGTTTCGGCCACAAGACAGGTTTCTCTGAAATGGGTGGCGAGCAACAGGTAGCAGTAGATAGAATTCACATCCAGCGGTGCGCAAGCTTGGGCCAGTCGTTGAATATCGGGGCCGTCTTCAGTTTTAGGATGTCGGAAAATATAACTCATATCAAAAAAATGGATAAGCGCAAACGCAGATTGGAAGCTACGGATTCCGTTTGGCAGGGGGTTTATGAGGTCTTGAATTTGCGGGTAGCAATAATATGCCCGACCGGCTAACGGTCAGGGAAAGGAGCGGACGTTCAGTAAATCTCTCATCAAAAATATCTGCGGAACAATGTCAGGGGAAATTAGAAACCAATCAAGTATTTTAACCATCATAACCTATCAAGGTTATGATTTCAATCCGTCACCCCATTATGGAAGCCTGGTGTAGGTAAAATGATGGGTCGGATATATCAAAAAGTTCTAGGAAGTACTAAAATGAAGCGCTAGTGACTAAGTTTTGGGGAGGGCTCAAAAATTGACCGACGATCAAAAGCGACATCTCGGCTTGGCGCTCATGGGCGTTGGGGCGGCACTTCTAGGACTGTCACGTTTTGTTTTATATTTCAAGGAATCGACAACACATGACCCCCCGGCTTTAGCTATGTTAATTCTGACTTCCTTGGGGTTTTTGCTGATTCCCTTCCTTCTTATCTATTATGTTATTCGTTCCCCGCGTAAAGGCAGCCGGACATCAATAACCGTATATTCGATCCTCTTGTTTATTACGCTTTTTGCCCTTATCACCGGTGCGCAATGGAGTGACATTTTATGGCTGATTGCAGCCTACGTGTTATTGATCGCCGGAAGTGTGGTTATTCACAGAATTACAGAAGATACCCCAACATAAAATAGTCCGGACTCGGGAATGTAAATCCGGCGGGACACGGTCTCCCAGTACCTGATTTCAACTAACCCTGGCCGATTATTAATGGGACGTCACACCCTCCCGGATGGTATAATAATCTCGGATTTTGCCTTATGTTTACTCATCTCCACGTTCATACTGAGTTCAGTCTGCTGGACGGCATGTGCCGGATTCCGGTTCTGGTGGCCCGCGCCAAAGAACTGGGCATGACCGCTCTGGCCATAACCGACCATGGCGCCATGCACGGCGTCCTCAAGTTTTACCGTGAATGCCAGGCCCAGGACATCAAACCGATCATCGGCTGCGAGGTTTATATCGCCCCCAACGCCCGCACCGATAAGACCGCCGCCGACAAAAACCACCGTCACCTGGTGCTGCTGGCCAAAAATCTCACCGGCTACCGCAATCTGCTGCAATTAGTGTCATTAGCCAACACCGATGGTTTTTACTACAAGCCGCGGATAGATAAAGAAGTACTTGCCAAATACTGTGAGGGTCTTATCGCCCTGTCCGCCTGTCCTTCCGGTGAGGTGCCGCGGCTCATCTTGGAAAACCGCCTGAGTGAAGCCAGTCAGGTAGCCGAATGGTACCGCGATACCTTTGCCGGTGATTTCTTTTTTGAAATCCAGCGTCATCCCATGCCGGAACTGGACAGGATCAACAATGGCCTGATTAACATATCCCAGGAACTTGGCATCCCTTTAGTGGCTACCGGTGATGTGCACTACATCCGACGTGAGGATGCCGCCACTCATGATCTGCTGCTGTGTATCGGCACCGGCACCACAGTACAGGAAACTTCTCGATTAAAAATGCAGTCCGATTCTTTCTATTTGAAGAGCGAGGCTGAAATGGCCGAGCTTTACCGTGACCTGCCGGAGGCGCTGGAGAACACCAACAAGATTGCCGCTATGTGTGACCTGACGCTGGAGTTCGGCCGTCTCCACCTGCCCCAGATTGAGCGCCCTGACAACATGACCTCCGACCAATACGTCGCCAACCTGTGCCACAAAGCCCTTCCTCTTTACTATCCTGATGCCTCCGACGCGGTAAAAGAGCGGCTGGCTTACGAGCTGGATGTTATCGAGAAAACCCAGTTCGCTGATTACTTTCTGGTCGTCTGGGACATCATCCGTTTCGTCAAAGAACGCAGTATCTACTACGGCGTCCGCGGTTCAGCGGCGGCCTCAATAGTTCTTCGATGCCTGGGTATCACTGAGGTCGATCCGCTGGAGTATTCGCTCGTTTTCGAGCGTTTCCTTAACATCGAGCGCAAGGAAATGCCCGATATTGACATGGATTTCCAGGATGACCGCCGGGACGAGGTCATCGAATACGTCTCCAACAAATACGGCCTGGATCACGTAGCTCAGATCATTACCTTCGGCACCTTGGGCGCCCGCGCCGCTATCCGTGATGTCGGTCGTGCCCTGGGCATGAACCTATCCGATGTTGACCGCGTTGCCAAACTGGTGCCTTTTGGGCCTCATATGACCCTGGAAAAAGCCCTGGAGGAAAATGCAGACCTGCGGGCAGCGGTCACCGCCGACGGCACGGTGCAAAAACTCATTGATACTGCCCGCCAGGTATCCGGCCTGTCCCGTCATGCCAGCACCCATGCTGCCGGCGTGGTCATTTCCAAAGAACCGCTCGCCCTTCACGCCCCGCTGCAACGCCTCAACCGTGACTCTTCGGGCGGTAAAAGTGATCTGGTCATGACCCAGTTTCCCATGGAGGACATCGCCCAGATCGGCCTGCTTAAGATGGATTTCCTGGGACTGGCCAACCTTTCTATCCTGTCCCGCGCCCAGGAGATCATCCGGGAACGCACCGGCCTGCCGCTGGACGTCCGCCAGTTGCCGCTTGATGATCAAAAGACCTTCGATCTGCTGGCTGCCGGGGAAACCATGGGTGTCTTCCAGTTGGAAGGCGTCGGCATGCGCCGCTATATCAAAGATCTTAAACCGACCCATTTTACTGACATCGCGGCCATGGTCGCCCTCTACCGCCCCGGCCCGATGGAACAGATACCGCGCTTCATCCGCGGCAAGCATGGTGAAGAGCCCATCACCTACCCCCACCCCGCCCTGGAGGAAATACTCAAAGAAACCTACGGCGTCATCGTTTACCAGGAGCAGGTGCTGTTTATCGCCCAGGCTTTTTCCGGCTATTCGCTCGGCCAGGCGGACATTTTCAGAAAAGCCATGGGCAAAAAGAACGTGGCGGTGATGCAGAAGCAAAAACAGAACTTCATCGCCGGCGCCCTCAAGAACGGTTACACCGAGGCATTGGCTGAAGAAATCTTTGCCCTGATCGAACCATTCGCTGGTTATGCTTTCAACAAAGCCCACGCCGTAAGCTATGCCCTAATCGCTTACCAGACGGCCTATCTCAAGGCCAATTATACCGTCGAATACATGACCGCGTTTCTGGCAACCCAGCGCGATGTGGCCGAAAAAGTCTCCGCCGCCGCCGCCGATTGTCGCCGCCTGGGTATCGAGCTGTTGCAGCCGGACATCAATAAAAGCGATGTCAATTTTACTATTGAAGATGGTGAAAAAGGCGCCGCCATCCGTTTCGGTCTGGCCGCAGTCAAGAACGTCGGTGAGGCGGCAGTGACACCGCTGGTAGCTGAACGGCTCAATAACGGCCTTTACCGCAACATCGAGGATTTTTGCCGCCGCGCCGACGCCGGGGCTATGAACCGGAGAGTGCTGGAGAGTTTGATCAAGGCCGGAGCGCTGGACAGCCTGGGTGACCGCGCCACTTTGCTACACAACGCCGGACGCGTCCTGGACTTCGCCGAACGTGAACGCAAGATCAAAGACTCCGGCCAGGGCACATTATTTGATCTTTTCGGCGGTATCGCTGAAATAGCCGCCGCCCCGCTGGAACTGGAAGCCACCAGCGTCTCAGAGAATGATCTGCTCACCTGGGAAAAGGAACTCCTGGGCGTCTATATTTCAGCCCACCCTTACAGCCGTTTTGCCGCCCAGGCCGGGCATGACACCACTGCCCTGTGCGGCGAGGTGACCGAGGAACTGGAGGGACAGGTAGTGACACTGGCCGGCATGGTCGTATCCGCCCGGTCAGCCCAGACCCGAGACGGTAACACTTTCGCCACCGTAGAACTGGAAGATCTTAACGGCCGCATTGAGGTCGTCGCCTGGCCAAAGCTCTACTCCCAGACTAAAGAGTTCTGGCAGGAAGGCAATGTGCTCCTGGTTGAAGGCAAGGTCGTCTTCCGCGGCGACAGGGGCTCCATCCACGCCGATGCGGTGCGCCTGTATCAACCGGGCGCTGGCAATGATGACATCCAGGCCGGCCAGATCGTACGGGCGAGACCGGCTGGCGGTAACGGTTATCACAGCCGCGGTAATTTCCCTCCAAAGCAACCCGCGGTCTTTGCCGGGCCAAAAAAATCGGTTGCCGCTCACCCCAAAAGTACCAGCGAGATAACAGCACCGGCTTCACCGGAGCAAAAGAAAACTCAAATAGACAAGGAAACACCACGCCCTATGTCCTGCCGTTTGAATATTGTACTCTCTCAGACTGATAATCCGGAGTCTGATCTCCAGCTTTTCAACCAATTGCTGAATATCCTGGGCATCTATCCCGGTCCGGAAAGCGTTAATCTTCAGATCACTTGCCCCGGCCGCCTGTACCATCTTAAAATGCCGCAGGTTCGGGTGACCTGCAACGATGATCTTTTGAGCGAACTGCAATCCATTTTAGGCACTGCCGGCAGTGCCACATTTGAGAACAATGGACACTAAATGGGTAGCCGCCGCCACCGCCGACAACGAGTTCGCCGCCACGCTATTGCGTGATATCCTGGTTGATTCCGGTATCCCGGCTTTCATTGAGTCATCAGCGACAGCTACCTTTCTCCAGGTGGCCTCAGCCTTGATGCCCATGCGGGTGATGGTCGCCCCTGAGCGCCTGGCCGAAGCCAAGGCCATTCTGGCTGAGGTTGAAGAAGTGGCGGACACGCCGGATGATGTCGACACCGATGACTGACCGGCTGTCTAAAACCGCCGCCTGGGGTCTGGTCCTTGTCATGCCGCTGATTATCACCAGCGCCGTGATCGCCTTCGCCGTCAATTTCCAGCCTCTCTACGAGTACGGTTTCCACCGCTATGAGGTCGGAACCACCACCGGTCTGGCTGATGCCGAGCTTTCCAAAGCCGCCCGCGGCTTGATCGGCTATTTCAATTCCGGCGAAGAATACATTGACCTGACCGTCGAGAAGGACGGCCAGCCGTTCACCCTGTTCAACCAGCGTGAGGTGCTCCATCTCTATGACGTCAAGGGGCTGGTCCGGCTGGATTACGGGGTATTTGCATTTACTTTCATCTATACGGCGTTGGTATCAGGAATCATATTATACCGACGGCAACCCCGGCATCTGGCCGCACCGCTGTTCTGGGGCGGCGCATTTACCCTGGCCATCGTCATTTCTAGGGCCATTCTTGCCATCGCCGATTTCGATGCATTTTTCACCCAATTCCACCTGTTGAGCTTCGCTAACGACTTATGGCTCCTCGACCCGCGCACAGATTATCTTATCATGCTCTTTCCAGGGGGCTTCTGGGAGGATGCCATGATTTTCGTCGATTCAATCATTCTTAGTCTGACCATCGGTGTCACCGCGCTCGGCTGGCGCAATCTCAAGTAAACAGGAGTCCTTATTTATCTTTACAAAGAGTCTATGGGAGGGATAAATGAAAGATATAGAACGTTTCATAACCGGCTTCCGGGCTTTCCAGAAGGACTATTTCGGCCCTGACAGCTCTCACTATCAAACCCTCCGACACGCTCAGAATCCTAAGACTATGATTATCGGCTGCTCTGATTCACGGGTTGACCCGGCTATCCTGACCAACTGTGAACCCGGCGATATTTTCACCGTCCGTAACGTCGCCAATTTAGTGCCCCCATATGAGGAAAATGTTGGCTACCACGGCGTGAGCGCCGCTCTTGAATTTGCCGTCTGCGTCCTGGAAGTTGATCACATCATTGTCCTGGGACATTCTCAATGCGGCGGTATTCAGGCTTTGATGACCGGTGACGGCGGCTGTCAGGGCAACGGTTTTGTTGCCCGCTGGATGTCCATCGCCGCGCCGGTGCGGCAACGTATTCTGGCGGAACTGCCGGGAAAAGAGTCAAAATTGCAGCAGCGCGCCGCGGAACAGGCAACTATACTGTTGTCGCTTGAAAACCTGCACTCTTTCCCGTTTATCGCTGAACAGCTCGCCGCCGGCACTCTCGCCCTGCACGGCTGGTATTTTGACCTTGCCACCGGTGAACTGCTGGAGTATAGGGCGGACTTAGGCATGTTTAAAGTACTGGCCGGTCAGAGAAAAAGTCCTGAAAAGCTTTAAAAACAAAGATTTAGTCCCTATTCACCCCTGGCAACCATCAGGTGGAATAGATACATAAGCTGGCAGTTCAGCGCATTATCTTCATTAGCTCGTCCGGAATACTCCACCGCCGCCGATACTTTCATCAGCCGGTTATCAAAAACTGCTGCCGGGCATAATTCTCTAAGTTTCAAAACGGTATTTTCAAAATTGACATAGGAAGAACCCTGTTTCCCGGTTCCGAGGAATGTATAACTGGTCAAATTACTCCGGCTTATTTCAACAATAATGCCGCCGGGAGCTTTAGGATAAAGCCGGATAAAAGGCTCGGTATTCACCGTTTGGCCCGTGGTCGGTTCGTTGACCTTGCTAAAAACCGGCAGGCCGCCCATCAGAAGCGTTCCGGCTATATTGAGCTTTCGACTCTGTCTGGTACCTGATGTCTCCGTTCTGGTGTGGATGATACCCTCGATAATCAGAAAAATGTCGTCTGCGCCTATTCTTTTTTCATGTCCGGCACCGTCGCGGAAAATGATTTCCCTGGGCATCAATTCCAGATTCCGCGTTTCAAACCCCGGCACGGATTGATGTAACTCTTCATCACCGATGGCCATGGCGGTCAAACCCAGGCTTTTAAGCCCTTCAACAGCCGACTCTGCCGCCGCATTGTCGTCGTAATGGGCGATAATCTTGGGTATTTTCCCGGCCAATAGCAGCCGCGTATCACTTGGTTCCCTCTTAAGTACCGCGGCAACTTTCATCACCAGACCGGCCTCGATAACCTGTGGGGGTTCTATCGCAACGTGTATCATCATGTTTCAACCACAAGCAGGTTCACCCGTCTGCTTTCAAGGGGAACTCCCCCACCCGGCTGTACACCGCCCCCGCTGGCAGCAGCCGGCTCTGCATTAAGCTGACCGCATCCACCCTAATATTATACTGAGATTCAAATTTGATCTCCCTCAGCTTTTCTGCCAACGCCTGCCTTGCCTCGGCGGCAACATCCTCTCGCAGGCGGGCCAGCGTCAGGTGAGGCGAGAATGCTCGATTTTCAGAGGGGAAACCCAGTGGTGAAATCTGTTCCTCAATTGCCTGTTGCAGTTGTCTCAGTCGTCCCAGATCACCGGTGAGACCGCACCACACCACGCTCAGTCGCCGCAGATTGGGGAATCCACCCAATCCCGCCACTCCCAACTCAAACCGGCCAATGTCCTTAACCGCCGCGGTCATAGCCGTTTTCACTTCATCAAGGCGCTGGGGAGCCACAGGGCCTAAAAACTTAAGCGTCAGATGGGTGCCCTCCGGCGCTACCCACTTTATGCCCCCCATCGGTGCCGCCGCCAGCCGCTTTTGCAATACCCCAAGCTCATCTTTGACTGTCTGCGGCAGTTCCACGGCGATAAAAGCGCGGATCAGGTCTGTCTCAGTCATCGCTCGTTCAACCTAAACAGCGCCTCGGCGTTGCCGCCGAGGATAGCGTTTAATGTCTGCATCGACAGATTCAGGGCCTGGAGCTCTTCTATGCACCGCCGCTGACCAAGTAGAGGCCAGTCGGTACCAAATAGTATCTTGTCTGCTCCAATCAGGTCTGCCGCGCGTTCATACACCGTGGCCTGATATAAGAAAGGCGTCGCCGCGCTGTCAAACCATACATTCTTCAGCGCTTTCTTCACTTCCGGCATCAGCGTATAAAAAGGCAGTCCGCCGCCCCAGTGCGCCAGCGCTAATTTCAAATCCGGGTATCGTTCAATAAACGGAAAGAGTATCTCGGGAGTCACGCCGCCTTTGCCCGGATAATCATGCCCAAGAGGCTCATCAGCATGGCAGGACAATATCAGGTTTTGTTCGACCAGCGTGCCGATAAAAGGATCCATGACCACCCGGTTGTTCAGTTCAAACCCCTGCACATCCGGCCGGAGCTCCCCGACGCCTTTCGCCCCCGCCGCCGCACAACGTGTTATCTCGTCTATCGATCTTATGTCCGCTGGCTGCACCGAAATAAAAGTAATCAGCCGATTGGGATATTTCGCCCGCGCTTCCAGGAGATAATCATTGGTCTCCACGCACCGTTCATGGTTCGTCCAGCCGATATTCTGAATAACGGCCATGTCAGCACCGCTTGCATCCATCCCGGCAATTAGCTCTTCAGCCGTCCGCAGCTTGGCTTTAGCGCTGCCGTACAGCAGACTAAAACACTTGTCATTAGCGGCATATTCATCACGCCGGGCAATGAGTTCCGGGGAGAAAATATGAGTGTGAAAGTCAACTATCACTATTAGAGTGTAACAGGAGCCAGTTCCGTCTTCAATGAAGCCTCACGCGTTCATCGAACGTCCCCACCCTCATGTCCCACTTGAGCCTATCTTCGGTGTTATCCCGATACGGCACCATATAATGAGCTGCTATACAGGCATCAATAGGTTGGCCGCTACCAAGAAAACGAAGTGATAGCCTTAAATAACATGGACTCGGTGATATCTTTGCGCCTGTCATATTTTAGCTATTGCTCTTCTACCCTCTGCCGTTGTATAACAGTGGTGTGAATATTAATAATATTCATAGGCCTTTATTCTGGTAAGAATCTGGTAAGAATCCTTTTTGTAAAATCTAACAATAACAAAATAGGAGAAAGGCTTATGCCGCTGCCCATTCATCGGTTAATAATGGGATGCCTTGCGTCAATTCTCTTTCTCTGCGCTGGGGCATTGCCTGCACATGCCCAAACTCCTTCCATCCGGGTCGGTATCTACCAGAATCACCCGCAGGTCTTCTGGGAAGAAGACGGCAAACCTCAGGGCATTTTCATTGAAGTCCTGGACAGCATTGCCAAAGCTGAGTCCTGGAACATAGAGTACGTCCCCCTTATCTTCAGCGACGGACTGGACATGCTGGAAACCGGCGCCATCGACATCCTCGTTTCGGTCGGGGTGAATGCCGATCGGCAGCAGCTTTTTGATTTCAATTCTATAAACATCATCTCCAACTGGGCCCGGATATATCTGCCTAAAGGCAGCGGCGTCACCTCAATCCTTGATCTGAATGGCCGCACCATCGCCGCCGTCAGAGATGATATCCATTACTCGGCCTTTCAAAAACAGACCCAGTTATTCGGTATCAATTGCGTCTTCGAGGAACTGGACAGTTATGACGCTGTGTTCGCCGCCCTCACAGACGGTACCGCCGAGGCGGGCATCGTCAACCGGTTAGTAGCCCTCCGCCTCGCGCCTGAATACGACGTGATTCCCAGTGATATTATTTTCAATCCCATCGAAATCCGTTTCGCTTTCACCAAAGGCAGACACACGGAGCTGATCTCCACAATCGACGCATATCTGGCGGAGATGAAAGCCGATCCTGATTCCATCTACCACCAGGCCTTAATGCGCTGGATTGAAAGTCCGGTTGTCGAAAAATCGGTGATTCAGCCCTGGGTATTCTGGGTCATGGGCATAACCCTTCTCATCCTGGGGCTGTTCATTCTGACCTCCGCCCGACTCCGCATCAGCATCCGGCGCCGCACATCAGAACTGGCCGCGAAGCGCCGTGAGTATGCCTATGAGCGCAAACTCCGCCACCGCACTGAAGAAGAGAGGGAAAAGATTCAGGCTGCTCTCATCCAATCACAGAAGATGGAAGCCGTCGGCCAGTTGGCCGGGGGTGTCGCCCATGACTTTAACAATCTGCTGACCGGCATCCTGGGCTATGCAGAGATGACCCTTTATGACCTTGACGACAAAGAACAGATAAAAGAAAACATCACCGAGGTCATTCATGCCGGGGAGCGGGCCGCTAAACTGACCCAGCAACTCATGGTGTTCAGCCGCCGTCACGAGACACAGGATGAAATCATCTGCCTCAACGATGTCATAACGGGTGTCGAAAAACTCTTACGCCACATCGTCCGCGCCAACATCAATTTCAACTTTCTGCCGGGTGAAGGGATTCTTGAGATCCGCGGCGACCACAATCAGCTGGAACAGGTGATGATGAACCTGGCGGTGAATGCCTCGGACGCCATGCCGGACGGTGGAAACCTAACCATCAAGACGGAGAATATTTACCTGGATGAGGATCACTACCTGATGAACGCCGATTTCAAACCGGGAAATTACGTCTGTTTCTCGATGGAAGACACCGGTATTGGTATGAACAAGGAGACAATCGCGCATATATTTGAACCTTTCTTCAGCACCAAGCCGGAGGGCAAAGGCACCGGACTTGGGTTGGCTGTCGTTTACGGTGTGGTCAAATCGCACCATGGCTTTGTCAATGTCTACAGCGAACCGGATAAGGGCACCGTTTTTCGCATCTATCTGCCCGTCTCTGAGGAGGATGCCGGCACTTGCACCGATAATCCGCCGAAGATGCAGCCCGACCCGTCCGGTAAAAATGAGAAGATACTTGTTGTCGACGATGATAGATTAGTCAATGATTTCGCCTCCAGGGTCCTCAGGAGCCGGGACTACATCGTCTACACTGCGGAAAGCCTCGCCACAGCGCAAGAAACCCTCAAACGTCATGCCGATATTGACCTGATCGTCTCGGACGTCGTCCTGCCCGACGGCACCGGGATGGATCTCGTCCATAATCTGCGCCCCGGCACCCGTGTCATCTTGAGCAGCGCCTATGTCGGATCATTGAACAACCGGGATAAAATCGCCGGATCAGGCTACCACTATCTCCAGAAACCCTATTCGATCTCAGACCTTCTCCAGGCTGTCCGCCGAATGATTGACGACACGTGACGCCCTGACTCCTGGCTACCCTGAAGCCGCATGCCGTTATTCACCGACTCGCTCAAGCGCCGTTTTGATCCCGCTTTTCAGCGTTTCCTTATATTCCCCGTCCGGAACCATATCCAGTTTCGCCGATGCCAGCTCGTAATAGTGCCTTGCCTCCGGCAAATTACCAAGGTCTTCATTGGACTTCCCAACATTCAAGTACAGTGAGGCATAGAACCCCAAGACGCGTTTATCCACCGCCGCGGCATGTTCCAGTGCCCTCATGTTCCATTTAAGCGTATCTTCGGCGTTTTCCTGATACCGTGCCATATAATGAGCCGCAATACAGGCATCGTAATCGTCTTTCCTCATCTCCCACGCCCGGGTACACAGTTCTATAGCTTCTGTCGTTCTGCCTGCTAACTCAGCCTGTATCCCCTCCCCGCATAACTTCACCACCGGATTGTTGACATCAATTTCCAATATGTTTCCCCCCTTGATGATTATCATCTTGTGCGTCACCATTACCAACTGTGGCACATGATATTACATAGTTGTTCATACAAAAACACTACATTACTGAATATTTATGTATAATTAATATCGGCAAACCTTGGAAAGCCGCGAAAAATAATACGCCGTCAAAAGGAGCCTTTTATGATCGCTGACCTGTATTCTGAAGCGCGGATAAAAAGCCTCCGCGTCTGGAACATCGTCGTCGGCCTGATTCTGGCCGTCCAGGCCGTCGCCATCGCCGTCCTGACCAATGACTTCTCTCTTCCGGTGACCGCCACCTTCATCAGCGGACCACCCGGCACCCCACCGGAACTTCATACCCTATTCAGCATCGCCACCGGCTGGGGCGTCTTCACTTTCCTCGCCATCTCCGCCGGTGCCCTTCTCATTATGGCTTCACCGGCCGTCTTTCCGTGGTATAAGCGTAACCTGCTGCAGAGCCGCAACTATGGCCGCTGGATAGAGTATTTCTTCAGCTCATCAATCATGATCGTCCTCATCGCCCAGATTACCGGCATCTCTGAGATCGCCGCCCTGCTGGCTATCTTCGGCGTCAACGCCTCAATGATCCTTTTCGGCCTGTTACAGGAAAAATACGAAAAGCCGGGTAAACCCAGCTTTCTGCCCTTCTGGTTCGGCAGTTTTGCCGGCATCATCCCCTGGATCGCCATCGTCATCTATGTCATAGCGCCAGGACTCAGCATCTCACCGCCCGGATTCGTTTACGGCATCATCATCTCGTTATTCATCTTCTTCAACTGCTTTGCCCTGAATATGTATCTCCAGTACAAACAGGTCGGCCCCTGGCGGGACTATCTCTTTGGTGAGAGAGTTTACATCATCCTCAGCGGTACAGCCAAAGCCCTGCTCGCCTGGCAGGTATTTTTCCCGGTGCTGATCCCCACCTAGTTAGACCAGTCCTGCCCGCCCCGAGTTGGCACTCGGGCTTGTACTGACCGAAGGTCAGTGAGCATGTCGAAGAGTCCTTTAATATTACGTTCACCCTGAGCGAAGTCGAAGGGTCGCCCTGTTTATCCCGAGTTAGCACTCGGGAAGCTTGTCGAAGGGTCTTCCTCTTTGTCCCTTGGAAACCCCTAAATAGTTACCTCATTAAACCCCTGGCACACCGGGCATTTTATCACTATATTATCTACTTTATTGTTGGTCAAACCCTGACACAACACCGCCTTGCAACTTCCACAAAGCACATTGATCTCGCCATCGCCTTTAAATATGGGTACCGTTTTACCGGTAAAAATGGTTCGTCTTGTTTTTGGAGCCGGTTCGTCAATAGTTACCCCGGATATATCAACCACTTCTAATCTCCTAGTTAGATTGACGCTCCCCCGCAGAAGGGGAACGATTTTGTATTTTAACATATTGGATGAACCTATTGACTAACGTTATAAACCGCTGTCGCCTATCCCAAGAGGAATCAACTCTAGACGTGAAATCATCGGTGGAAAATCAAAAGGACAAGATTATGACTAAACCCTATCAGCAGCAACTCGTGATATGGGCTCAACTGATCTCACACGCTGGGTTCTTACTCCCGAAAGTGAGCAAATAAAATGTCTAGCACTACTAGAACAGTTATTATAGATTCAGTAGGCTTAAGCCATTTAAGCCTTCATCAAAAGAGGCTTGGTATGTTTTATGCTCTAATTTTTTATATCGTGATGCTTGGCATCACGATAAGCCTGCGTCTTCATAGCAACTTTTTGCTCTTCCCTCACTCTCATATACAGCGCAAATGCAACGGCGAACCCAATGGCAAACCAGCCTATTCCCAAAATGATATATCCCTTCAACAACAGACCAATCCCCAGACCATGCATTAACCCAGCAAATAATCCAATCTTGATAGGCATTCTGCCCCCTTCGCTCAGCACCCGATGGTATCATCGAACTTCTCAGCTCATTGATAATATCAATCCAGATAGCCGGGCGATATTAGATAAACTACCCGATTATTCGGTTTTGTTTACCAATATATACTGTAAGAACTGCCTAGTTTTAAGGTAAAGTGTACTATTTAAACGTCCGAGGACTGGTAATCACTATTATCTTTAATATTTCCGACGTCCAATTAGTGGAGGTAGTTAGGAACCGAATCAGAATGAATTGATATCGTAGTAACTCATGAAGCCTGAGAGACACGTCTTTGGGTAACCCAGACAGACGGTGAACCCAATCTCAATACTTATACCACCATGATTTCTGACTGGGGCACCTCAAATTCAGTCGAACAAATCTCGCATTTGAAGACCACTCTTTTTAGTGAGTGACCTGATTTATCGTACCTTGCCACCGACGCATATTCCCCGTCTTCGGGACACTTGGCTGTCAGCGAATATCTGTATTTCGTTTCAGCATCAACCATAGTGATCTCACCTTCGGCGAACATCTTTTTTACCATACTCGGGAGTCTTTTAGCCTTCATGTTGATCTCTTTCTCATTAGATGCTTTATAATTTGATTCTAGTCCTAATTTATTCGGTAACAAAATAGGGTAATTCCAAAATAGGTTCTTTGGAATTGAAATCCCGGGTCATTTTCCTCTTTGAACCTATCCAACATGGTCTGTACTCAAATTGAGACAGTATGTTTTGGAGAAGTACCAGAAATAGCTAATACAAGCGACTTGGAAGGATGGAGCGTTAGTTAAGGCCGCCACCTATTACATCAAAGACAAAGGTAAACCGGGTAAGACTCCAGAAAGTGGAAAGTTATTCCATCCATCTCAAAGAATTGGCAAGAATATACTCTTGAATTTCGCCCAATTCTTTTTCATCCCGGATGACATGCTTGTAATAACGGCTGAAATCGAGATTTCCAAGTGGATACCAGGTCAGCCACTTTGCGGGGGTCTTCGATGTCTCCAAATTTGTCGGGGTCATAATATCCGTGCCTGACGGTTTTTCCGGTAGTTTTCTCATCACTGCTATAGATTTTCATCATTATATCGGCGACTTGATGGCCAATCCCGGTGGAATCGCAGCGACGACCGAATCAACGCCTCCGCTCAAAGCAACGAGAACCTTTGGAAGAATCATTGCTTTTATAATCATACTTGATATATAAACTGACCCGATAAAAGTTAATGATGATGGTCTGATACAATCGTTTCAAACGGAGGTTTTTCTCCGCGGCGTTCATAGTAGTTTTCAAGGGCTTTCTTCAAAGCCTCTTCGGCCAACACTGAGCAATGCATTTTCACCGGTGGCAAGCCCCCCAGCGCTTCTGCTACAGTTTTGTTGGAGATCCCCAAAGCTTCCTCAATGGTCTTGCCCTTAACCATCTCCGTCACCATTGAACTGGTGGCGATGGCAGCTCCGCAGCCGAAGGTTTTAAAGGATGCATCTGTGACGATGCCGACCTTGACCTTGATATAGAGCTCCATGACGTCGCCGCAGATGGGATTACCGACACGGCCAACGCCGTCGGGGTTCTCCATCTCGCCGATATTCCGGGGATTTCTGACGTGATCAATCACAAGCGGACTGTAGGCCGCAGGTCCTATGTCTGTCATTTTATCTCCTAACGAGCTGCTGCCTTTGGCATCAAAGGCGACATGGCTTTCAATTTTTTTACTATCCGGGGTAATGCTTCCACGACCTTGTCTATGTCTTCATCTTCCGTGAGTTTTCCAAGGCTGAAACGGAGCGAACCATGGGCTTCTTCCGCGATTTTACCGCAGGCAAGTAATACATGCGACGGTTCCAGAGACGAGGATGAGCAAGCCGAGCCGGTGGAGGCGCAGATGCCCTCGAAATCCAGGTTGAGTAGGAGTGATTCGCCCTCGACGTAATCGAAAGAGATGTTGACGTTGTTGGGTAGACGTAGAGTTGGGTGGCCGTTGAGGTGTGAATCTGGGATGCGTGTCAGTAGTTCACTAATTAATCTGTCGCGGAGAATGGTCAGTCTTTCGGCTTCAGCGCTCATCTCAGTTTGGGCGATCTCAGCCGCGGCACCAAAACCGATAATCCCGAGCACATTCTCGGTACCGGGGCGTTTGGCCCTTTCCTGACTGCCGCCGGAGAGCAGGGATTCTATACGGACGCCTTTTCTGATATACAGCGCGCCGGTACCCTTGGGGCCGTAAAGCTTATGGCTGGAGATAGAAAGTAAATCGACATTAAGTTCGTTTACTTGTATCGGCAGATGCCCGGTTGTTTGAACGGCATCGATGTGGAAGGGGATATCTCGTTCACGTGCAATTTTGCCGATCTCGGCTACCGGCTCAATAGTGCCAATCTCATTGTTAGCGTGCATGACCGACACCAAAATTGTTTTGGGCGTGATGGCTTTTTTCACGTTTTCGGGATCAACAAGACCGTATTTGTCTACTGGTACAAGAGTGATATCGAAACCATGTTTAGACAGATAGTGGCAGCTTTCAAGTATGGCGTGGTGTTCAATGGCAGTGGTGACAATATGGTTGCCCTTTTCAGCCTTGGCCCAGGCCATGCCCTTGAGAGCCCAATTATCGGATTCTGTCCCACCACTCGTGAAATATATTTCATCGGGACGGGCATCGATAAGTGCAGCCACTTGGCTGCGAGCATCTTCCATAGCGGCACGAACTACCTGCCCGGCGCTGTGGACGGAGGATGGATTGCCGAATACATCTTTGAGATAAGGCAACATAGCTGCCTTGACTCGGGGGTCGACAGGCGTCGTTGCCGCGTTATCGAGATATACCTGTTTCATAAATATTGCCTCTTCATTAAACGATGGGTTGGACGGGATATACCTCTTGGAAGAGCCAGGTAGACAGGTAACGCTCGCCGGTGTCTGGCAGGACTACGACGATGAGCTTGCCTTTCATCTCCGGTCGCTTGGCCAGTTCCACCGCCGCCCAGGTGGCGGCGCCGGAGGAAATGCCAGCCAAGATGCCCTCTTCACGTGCCAGGCGGCGAGCCATGATCCCTGCGTTCTCGTTGGATACCTGAATTATCTCGTCAATTAGATCAGTCCTCAAAACCTGGGGCACGAAACCTGCGCCGATACCCTGGATCTTGTGCGAACTCGGTTTGCCGCCGGATAGAACCGGTGAGGCAGACGGTTCCACGGCGAAGGTCTTAAACGAAGGTTTGCGTTTCTTGAGCTCCTCAGATACGCCGGTAATGGTGCCGCCGGTGCCGACACCAGCGACCAGCACATCAGCGCGGCCTTCAGTATCTCTCCAGATTTCATCCGCCGTGGTCAGGCGGTGAATCTCCGGATTGGCCGGGTTCTTGAACTGTTGAGGCATGAAATAATCGGAGTTGGCGTCGGCAATCTCCTGGGCACGCCTTATGGCGCCACCCATACCTTCGGCTCCGGGAGTGAGTACGATCTCCGCTCCCAAGATGGACAGGAGTTGCCGGCGTTCTACAGAGAATGTTTCAGGCATAGTCAGGATAAGATGGTAACCCTTCGCGGCGGCAGTAAAGGCCAGGGCAATACCGGTATTGCCGGAAGTCGGCTCCACCATGGTATCGCCGGGCTTCAAGCGTCCAGAAGCCTCGGCATCGATGATCATGGCAACGCCGATGCGATCCTTGACGCTGTGAAGTGGATTGAAGGATTCCAACTTGGCGAGCACTTCTGCATCGGTGCCCATTGTCACCCGGTTCAGGCGTACTAACGGCGTGTTGCCGATGGTTTCGGTGATATCTTCGGCGATGCCTCGGGTGAGAACAGGGAAACTCTTGGTCCGGAAGGTTACTTTTTCAATCTTGTGTTCCGCTACCATGATGATCTCCTTTTACGGCTTTCGATTGTTCTTCGAAATTAAAAAAATACCGGTTTGTGCTAACACGTTGGGCAGTAACCGGACTTTCAACTCTCTATTGAGGTACAGGGCCTTTTCGATCATTACGCCATGGTCCTGGCAATAATTGTGAAAATCCGAAAGGGATAAGAAATGGAGATTTGGTGACTCGTACCATTGGAACGGCAACGCCGGGGTCACTGGCGCTCGCCCTTCGAAGCCGAGCTGCCATCTGGCGGAGATATGGGCGAAATTAGACACGCCGACAATGGCTTTTTTCCCTACCCTGACCGCCTCAGCCAGCACCGTCTGCGGCAATTTAACCTGTTGCAAGCATTGGTTGAGGATGACATAGTCAAAGGACTTATCACCGTACTCAGACAATCCATTGTCGATGTCCTGGTGAGATACCGAAAGGCCGCGACCGACACAGCGATAGATGGCATGTTCGGCAATTTCAACCCCTCGGGCTTTCACTAACCGTCGCTCCGCGAGATATACCATGAGTTCACCTTCACCGCAGCCCAGATCGAGCACATTCGATCCGGAGCTGATAAGCCCGGCGATTATCTCGTGGTCTTTTCTAACGGTATTCATAGTAGATTACGCTTTTATTGTCGCAGCCCAGTGGCCGACCTTGCGCAGGAAATGTCGGATGAGGTGTGTCTCTTCAGCCACCTCCAAGAGGAAGGCGTCATGCCCGTAGGTGGAATTGATTTCGCAATAGGTAACATCGATACCGGCCAGTTTGCACCCGCGCACCAAGTCTCTTGATTGGTGGGCGGGGTAAAGCCAATCGCTTTTGAACGCTAACACCAGGAAGGGAGCGTGCCGGACGGGGGTCAACGACGCCGGGAGTCCCTTTTCTCCGGCTAGGTCGAAAAGATCTACGGCGCGGGTGATATAGAGGTAAGAATTGGCATCGAAACGCTTGACAAAATTGTCGCCTTTATACTGCAAATAACCTGCCACCTCGAAGTCGGCGACGAATTTTTGGTTGGACGTCGTTTCGCGGAATCGTCGCCCGAACTTCTCGGCCATGGATTCGTCGCTCATGTAGGTGATATGGCCGACCATTCGCGCCGTGGCTAATCCGCGCTCCGGTGCCTTGCCACCATAGTACTGCCCGTTGTTGAAATGTGGGTCGGAAAGAATGGCCTGGCGCCCCACCTCGTTGAAGGCTATCTGCTGCGGCGAATGTTTGGTGGTGGTGGCAATGGCGATGATCGAGCCGACGTGTTCCGGGAATTTTACCGCCCAAGCGAGGGCTTGCATGCCGCCCATACTACCGCCGCCGACACTGAGAAGTCGTTTGATGCCCAGGTGCTCTACGAGTTTTTTCTGGGCTGCCACCATGTCGCCAATAGTGATGATTTGGAAAGCCAGGCCGTACGCTTCGCCGGTGGCGGGATTGGGCGATAATGGTCCGGTCGAGCCCTGGCAGCCGCCGATAACATTGGAGCAGATGATGAAAAGCTCGTCTGTGTCGAAGGCCTTGCCCGGTCCGACCATAGAATCCCACCAGCCGACCTTCCCAGTGTCAGAGTTCACGCCTGCTATGTGGGCGTCGCCGGTGAGGGCGTGGCAAATGAGCACCGCGTTGGATTTATCAGGATTTAGTTTGCCGTAGGTCTCGTATGCCAGCGTCATCGGTGCAATAACCTCGCCGGATTCAAGCGTCAGCCGGTCGATGTTAAAATATTCGGTTCGGATGAGCCCAATATCCCTAATGGTCGAATCAGTCATGGGTTCCTCGTGTTAAGCTGTCGCTTTCCCTAGCGCCTGGTCGATGTCTTCCAGAATGTCATCGATGTGTTCGATACCAACCGAGAGACGGATATAATCCGGAGAGACACCGGTAGTGGCTTGTTCTTCAGAGGTTAACTGTGCATGAGTGGTGGAGGCGGGGTGGATGACTAAGCTCTTGGAGTCACCTATATTGGCCAGGTGTGAGAAGAGCTTGACTGAATTGATGAACTTCCGCCCGGATTCCAGGCCGCCTTTAATGCCAAAGCCTACCAGTCCGCCGAATTTGTCACCGAGATATTTGTGAGCGATCGGATAATTGGGATTGCCGAGCAAGCCGGGATAGTTTACCCAGGCCACGGACGTGTGCCGTGAAAGATGCCGAGCAACTTTGAGCGCGTTCTCGGAGTGGCGTTCCTGCCGCAACACCAGGGTTTCCAATCCCTGCAACAATTGGAAAGCGTTGAATGGGGACAGTGAGGCACCGATATCGCGTAAGAGTTGGACCCGGGCTTTTATGATGAAAGCCACGTTGCCCATGCCGGGGAAATTGCCGAACACGTCCCAGAACTTCAGTCCGTGGTAGGTGGGATCAGGCTCGGTGAAATCCGGGAACTTGCCGTTGCCCCAGTTGAACTTACCACCGTCTACTATGACGCCGCCGATACTTGTGCCATGACCGCCAATGTACTTGGTGGCCGAGGCGACGATGATATCTGCGCCGATGTCAAATGGGCGGACCAGACCGACGCCGACGGTATTATCGACAACGAAAGGAACTCCCGCTTTATGGGCGATCTTAGCGATGGCCTGGAAATCCGGCACATCCAGCTTGGGATTGCCGATGGTCTCGGCGTAGATGGCCCGGGTCTTGGGAGAGATGGCCTTCCTGATGGCAGCAAGATCTCCGGACGGTACAAACTTCACTTCCCGCCCCAATTTAGGGAAGGTGTAATGGAACAGTTCGTAGGTGCCGCCATAAAGGTTGTTGAGCGATACGATTTCGTCACCGGGGCGAGTGATATTCAAAAGAGCTAACGTCTCTGCTGCCTGGCCGGAAGCCACCGCCAGCGCACCAACACCGTTTTCGATAGCTGCGATCCGTCGTTCAAAAACATCGGTGGTGGGATTCATGATTCGGGTATAGATATTGCCGAACTCTTTCAGTGCAAAAAGATTGGAGGCATGGTTCGTATCTTTAAAGACATAGGAAGTCGTTTGATAGATGGGCACGGCGCGGGCACCGGTGGCCGGATCCGGGGTCTCTTGGCCTGCTTGAACGACAATGGTTTCCAGTCTTAAGGCGCTCAATGTTGATATCTCCTGTATTTATTTCGTTTACTAAGAATTGATTAGATGTAATACATATTAGCGTTAGGAGACATCTTCGCCTGCTGGCGGCTCACTAGATCGGCCAATGTGGTCTTATCCAACACCGAGTTTACGGCCTTACCCACGTCGCCCCACACATCTCTGGTGGCGCAAAATTGGGAGCGGTTACATTTATCGGGGCTGTGAATGCAATACACTGGCTCGATGGGACCTTCCAGCAGGCAGACCACCTCGCTAAGCCGGATAGATTCCGGCGGTTTGGCAAGTTTAAGACCGCCGTGGGAGCCACGAACGGATTGAATCAATCTGGAATCGACGAGCGGTCCGACAAGCTGTTCCAAGTATGGTAACGAAATCGCTTGTCTTTTCGCGATATCTTTCAACGGAACAACTTCATCGCCGTAGTGTTGCGCTAGGTCAAGCAGAGCCCGAGTACCGTACCGAGCCCTAGTGCTAAGTTTCATTTTGATTCCTCATCTTGTAAGTTGAGTAAACTGATCAACATAGTTATGATACTATGCTAAAAAAGGTTTGTCAACACTTGTAATAGTGAGGTCCGAAAGATGGTGGCACGGACTGAAATTGGAAATAGTTGGTTGATAGGAGATTTCAATTAGAATTATTGATTTTATAAGGAAGGAGGCATTGACTTACCAGCGAAGTTACCAGATGTTCACTCAATATAATAAATTGTTAACTGACCAAGACGACTGCAAATAAGAGATGCCGTCGCTGACTCTGTGTTTGCAGCACAGCTCGCCTATTATTGCTTCGGCTTCCTTGAGCACTGTGATGCCTACTCTTTAGTGAACTTTTTTCCTACTCAATGGAACCCTCCTTGAACACTATATTTTAGCGGAGAACTCTACTTGGTGGCGATACCAATCTGGTTGCATCCGTTTTGTACCCCCTCTACAGGCATACAAAACGGAATTGAATGACGTGTATTGTGCCTCGAACCTCCCGATGGTTCTGCTATGGTGATTGCCCCCAAATAGTTCCAAAACCCCATTGACAACACCACTACCGGTGCTATATCATATGTTCTCGATTTATCTAACAGTTAAAAAGAGTAAGTATTTGTATTATTTTGTTTCTTCTAAAAACAACCGGTTGTTTTCGCCTGTTTCAATCGTAAAAAGGAGGTTGTTTCAGTATTTTTCACTTTCGGGGAAACAACCCCCGGCTCCTCAACCGGAACCGTCCTACACGCTAAAGGCAGCACCTTGAAAACTGAAGAATTGAAGTCCGGAACCACCTGAATTGTTGCTTTGAATCAAAACTCTGGGTCAAAAAAAAGGTGTATTTGTGTCAAAACAATTCACCTGCTCAGCGGGAACCGCAATTTTTATCGCTGGAGCAGCGCCCTGATCTGAGGCAGCATGTCCACAGCGCATTTTTCGCCGCACTGGATAGCCTCAGCCGCCATGTTGAAGTCGGCCAGGTGGATGCCGCCCATGTCCGGCTCTATGGCCACATCGGCTGCCTTAACCCCCACCTCCGCCAGATGCGCTGAGGCGATATATATAACCTGGTTGGCAACCTGTAAAAAGTTCGGCGCCTTCTTCCGCTGGCCGGATTTTTTCTTGGAGGTGTCAATACCCAAATTTTTTAAAACATTTACCGCTATGATTTTGTCGGCTCCCAACTCCTTCAGCGGCACCACCGGCAACGGGTCTGAGATTCCCCCGTCCACCAGGTAGCGCCTGCCCACCCTCGGCACCTTGAACACCAGCGGCAGGGACATGCTGGCCAGTACCGCGTCCAGCACAGAACCGCTCTTAAAGACCACCTCCTCACCGGAGATCAGGTCGGTAGCCACGCAGGCAAAGGGCATCTTCAGCTCTTTAAAGTCCAGATCACCGATGATACTTTTTAATTTTTTTCTAATATTTCGAGCGCCGATAATGCCCGATGTTTGGAACGGGTTCAGGTCCACCAGCGGCAGCAAGCTGCGCCATGTCAGATCAAGAGCCTCAGCCTTGATATCTTCGACAGGCACACCACGTGCGAAGGCTGCCCCGACTATCGCCCCCATGCTGGTGCCGGTGACCATGTCAATGCCGATGCCCTCCCGCTCCAGCACTTCGATGACGCCGATGTGCGCCAGTGCCCGGGCGGCGCCGCCTGATAATGCTAAGCCGAGTTTCATTGTGCGATGGACTCCCCGAACAGTTCGACACTCTTGACCTTACCCAGTGCGGCCAGCAGTTCAGCCACCGTCTTTTTAGAGCCCGGCGGCCGCAGGCGCGGTGCCAGGTCGGCAAGAGGCGTCAGCACAAAAGCCCGCCTGATCATGCGGGGATGAGGTATGGTCAGCGTCTCGGTCGCCATCTTGAGGCTGCCGTAAAGCAGTATGTCTATATCAATACACCGCGGCTCGTCAGAACCGGCTTTACCCCGGCCGATGATCCGCTCGATGCCCTTTAATAACTTCAGCAGGTCTGCCGGCGCAATATGGGTCTGCACCTCGGCTACCATGTTCAGAAACTTCTCCTGCTCCGGCACCTCAAACGGCTCGGTCTCGTAAACAGGGGAACGCCGCACTATTTTAAGCGGCCGGTTCATCAGCTCAAGCGCCCGGTTCAGGTTGGCCATGCGGTCGCCAACATTGGAACCCAGTCCCAGGTACACCGTCGCCGCTGAGGTCAGCACCAATTCATTATCGCTCATCCGGCAAAACCCCTTATTACTGCGTCGCTCATACGGCTCACTTTAACCATCTCCTTCACATCATGCACCCTGATGATGTTGGCACCGCCCATAATCCCGATGGCCATGGTGGCCGCGGTACCCATCAGCCGGTCATCAGCCGGGGCATCACCCAGCACCTTGCCGATAGTGGATTTGCGCGAGGTGCCTAACAGGATCGGCCTGCCCAGGACTTTGAGCTCACTCAGCCGCCGCAGCAGTTCAAGATTCTGCGATACCGTCTTGCCGAAGCCGAAGCCCGGATCAACGATGATATTATGCCTCGACACCCCCGCCGCCTCGGCCTTTCCGATGGCCCACTCAAGGCTTCCGATGACCGCCGGCATGATGTCCGCCACCGGTTCGTCACGCTGGCTGGAGGAAATGATGATCGGCAGTTTGTACTTCGCGGCAATATCGGCCAGGCGATGATCGCGTTTCAGTCCCCAGACGTCGTTCAACAGGCTGGCTCCGGCTGTAACCGCGGCTTCGGCAACTTCAGATTTATAGCTGTCAATGCTGATGGGTACGTCAAGCTCTGCCGACAGTCGCCGGATTACCGGTATCACCCGCTGTACCTCGTCGCCAATAGAGACTTCCGGCGCGCCGGGCCGGGTGGACTCCCCGCCCACATCAATGATGTCGGCGCCTTCTTCAACCATGCGTCTGGCCCGGGCGACTGCCGCTTCGATGTCATACCCCACGCCGTCGCCGGAGAAGGAGTCCGGGGTGACGTTCAGGATGCCTATGATAAAGGTGCGCTCGCCCCAGCAAAAGGTCTTCTTGCCGATCTTCGTCGTCGGCGGATAGGTATTAAGCATGACCTCATAATATCACAGGCAAGGTCAGGGGAATATAATTTACATGAGTCAGGATTGCTTATTATTATCCATGATCTGACGGGAGAAGCCGTGGACGTCGTGTCCCTCGCCGGACTTCCAGCCCAGCTTCAGGGTGCGCCCGGTCTGGATGGCGGCAAATCCGTATCTCTTGCGCAGCCGGTCAAGGACTTTATCAAGGGCGGCATAACGGCCGGTAAAGGCCGGGGACAATGGCAACTGCCCTTCGGCACCACCAAGGCCGCCCACCCCCACCCCCAGCAGCCGCACCGCCAGGCGGCTGGTGCTCATCGCCTTATCAAAAAGTTTGTTGGCTTCATCAAAGATAACCTCGTTGGCATCGGTGGCAAAACCCAGTTTCCGCTGCCGGGTGATGGTGGTGAAATCAGAAAACCGCAGGCGGATATTAACCACGCTGCCTTTTTGGCCGTAGCGCCGCAGGCGCGCTCCCACCTTCTCCGCCATGTAGCGCAGGTTGGCCTCTAGAAATCCTCGGTCTCGGCTGTCCTCATCCAGCGTCATTTCATGGCTGACAGATTTGGCCTCGGCAGGCGGCTCAATAAGCCTGTGATCAATACCCAGGGCGTGGTCATGCAGCACCTGGCCGTATACCCCAAAACGCTCGGTCAGCAGGCTCAGCGGCAGCCGGGCCAGTTCACCCAGGGTATGTATGCCCAGCGCATTGAGGGCTTTTTCCGTCTGCTGCCCGATACCCGGCATTTTCCCGATAGCCATCGGTGCCAGGAAAGCAGCCTCGCCACCATCGGGTATTTCCATCAGACCGTCAGGCTTGGCCGCCTTGGAAGCCACCTTGGCCACTATCTTGCTGGAGGCCAGTCCGATGCTGGCAGCAATTCCAATCTCATCCCGGATGCGTTTCCGGATCTGGTGACCCATTACCGCAAGCGTACCGTAAAGAGACTCAAAGCCGGTCACCTCCAGGAACGCCTCGTCAATACCTACCGGCTCCAGAAAGGGAGAAAAATCAGCCAGTATGGCCATGAACTTCTCCGACGCATCGCGGTAGCGTTCAAAGCGGCCGGAAAGGAAGACACATTGGGGACAGCGGCGTTCGGCTTCCTTGAGCGGCATGCCGGAGTGGATGCCGAACTGCCGGGCTTCGTAAGAGGCGGCGGCCACTACGCCGCGACCCTGTCCCGGTATACCGCCGACGGCTACCGGTCTGCCCCTGAGCGCCGGGTCAAATACCTGTTCGACGGACACGAAGAACGCGTCCAGGTCGATATGCATGATGCGCCGGATCATCACACACCCCTGGCGATGAAGGTCTTGAGGCGCTTTTCAAGCTCAGAACGGGGTATCAGGAGGCGCCGCTGGCAGGTCCGGCAGATGATACCGATATCACCGCCCAGGCGGTAAATCTGCCAGTCATAACCGCCGCAGGCATGTGGCTTGCGGAGGCGGAGGATATCGTTAAGTTTAAAGTCAACCATCATATTGTAACCGGTAAGCGGGAACGCAGCGGCCTACTCCGCCCGGTAGCCCTCTATCTCGTCCCGCAGCTCTGTCGCCGCCCGGCGCGCCGCCGCGGCATAATCGGATCCGGATGAGGCGTAAAGGATCTGGCGCGAACTGCTGATGATTGCCAGGCCGTCGCTATTTCCGGTACCGTATTTGACCGCTTTCTCCAGGCTGCCGCCCTGCGCCCCGACACCCGGAATCAGGATAGGCATCGTGGGATGGCTCTGCCGGATGACCTTGAGTTCTTCCGGCTGTGTCGCCCCGACCACCAGTCCCAGGTTTCCCCGGACGTTCCACTCCCCGACTTTTTTGGCCACCAGCCGGTATAGAGGTTCGCCGTCGATCTTGAGCGACTGGAAATCGGCGGCGCCCGGATTGGAAGTGCGGCACAGCACAAAGATACCCTTATCATCGTAGCCGATAAAAGGCTCCATAGAATCGTAGCCCATGTAGGGGTTGACCGTGACCGCGTCGGCGCCCAGTTCTACAAAGGCCGCTCTGGCGTAGGCTTTGGCGGTATTGCCGATGTCGCCGCGCTTGGCATCAAGAATAACTGGGATATTCTTGGGCACACACTTAATAACCGCTTTGAGTGTGCTCCAGCCGTCTTCCCCCAACGCTTCAAAGAAAGCCGAGTTGGGTTTATAAGCGCACACCAGATCATGAGTCGCCCCAATGATTGCCTGACAAAATTCAAGTGTGCTGACACCGGCAGGCAGCTTTTCCGGTTCCGGGTCCAGCCCGATGCACACACAGCTGTTGTTGTGGCGGGCAGCAGCGGCAAGTTTGGCATAAAACTTCATCGTGGTAATATTAACAGGGTGGAGTGCTGCGGACAAGAGGTATTTTACGTTAGTAACGTAATTTTAGTGTTGCGTAGAGGTGGCTTAATCCTGTATAATCTCTTTCTTGTCATCAGGTTAATATTTCAGGAGGCGTTCATTGGCCAATACCAAGAGTTCAAAAAAAGATATCCTTACTTCCACCAAAAAAGCATTGCGCAATAAATCCGCCCTCAGCAGTCTCAGAACAACGGTACGTAAGACTGAGAAAGCCATCGCCGCTGGAAGTGACGAGGCTAAAGTTTCCATTGTCGCCAGCCAGAGCGCTCTGGATATAGCAGCCAAGAAGGGTCTTATTCACGCCAACGCCGCGGCCCGTAAAAAGAGCCGTCTGACTAAAAAGCTCAACGCTGCCACCAAATAGCTAGAGACTGATTCTGTGTCCGCATTAAAAAGAGGGGTTAACCCCTCTTTTTTAGTTGCCCCAATTAGCCAGAGGATAAGCTTCTACTTCCGGTCAAGACGGCTTTCAATGTCAATGAGTTTGCGCTTCAACAATGGGTTATACTCAAGCTCCCGGGCGATTTTGTCACATGAATGACTGACGGTGGCCGCGGTGCGGTCGCCCACCAGTCGTCCAATCTCCCCCAGCGACCACATGTTTTGACTCTTAAGTACATACATGGCAACCTGACGGGCGGTTGCCGTTTCTTTATCGCGGCAGCGGCCAAGCAGATCTTCGGCGCTCATATCAAAACACTCCGCCACCGTTCCCAGCAACAGTTGCGGTGTATTGGCCGTCTTTTCGGTCGGCTCATCCACCAGATTCTTCAGGGCTTTTCGGGCGAGTTCCGGGGTCACAGATGAACGAAGCAAACGGGAATAAGCCATCACCCGATTGAGGTTGCCCTCCAGTTCCCGGATATTGCGGATAGTTTCAGCAGCTAAATAATCCAGAACATCAGGAGCAAGCTCCGCCCCGGTTTCTTCAGCCCGGGCTTTCAGAATAGCTAAACGCATTTTCTCATCCGGAGGTGATATTTCCGTGGTCAGTCCCCACTCAAAACGGGAACGCAAGCGGTCTTCAAGCTGGGATATAGCTTTCGGTGGTGAATCTGCCGACAACACAATCTGTTTATTGGAATTGTGCAGTTCATTGAATGTGTGGAAAAAGCTCTCCTCGGTTTGGGCTTTGCCTGCAATAAATTGGATATCATCAATCAGGAGAATATCTACACTTCGGTAGCGCTCACGGAACTCATCGGCCCGCTTTTCTCTTATTGCGGCGACAAACTCTGAGGTAAACTGTTCGCCTGAAACATAACACACCTTCTTGCCGGCGCGCTCCGCTGTCTGTCCTATAGCCTGCAATAGATGGGTTTTCCCCAGGCCGCTTGAACCATGGATGAATAGCGGATTGTAGCCGTCTCCAGGTTTTTGAGCGGCGGACAGCGCTGCGGCATGGGCCAAACGGTTGGCGTTGCCGACAATAAAGGCATCAAAATCATAACGGGGATTGAAACGGCATCCTTTTTCCGCACGAACTGAAGCATCACTATTCTTGGAGTGGTGTGTAGTTCTTTTACCGTCCGAAACCACTTGAAAAACCAGTGTTATGCCCTCACAATTGATGAGCTTAATGAGGGTCTTTTCTATTACTGAACGCTGGTTATTTTCCAGATATTCAGCCACAAAAGCGTTCGGCACGCCAATGGCAAAGCAGCCATTCTCATAACTCAGACCGACCGTACGGGAATACCAGGTACGGAAATTGGGACGGCTTAGAGAACACTCTAACTCTCCAAGTGCTGTTTCCCAAACCTGTACGGGAGCAGTCATTGATTTGGTTTGTTCAGTCGGCAAACGCTATTTCTCCAAGCTACGCAGATGGTTGCCCCCAACAGGCACAAAATCACCCGGTCTGTTATGTTTCGGAATATATTCTCAGCCCGGCTTATGCCGTCGTGAAAACCTCATCCATAGTACCAGTCCGCCTATAGCCAGAGCAAACACT